>CAWAIJ010000020.1:410000-487720 GCA_963782075.1 uncultured Actinomycetota bacterium | reverse complement strand
CGCGGCGCTCCACTACCTGGCCCGGATGTTCGAGGCGGGGGAGGATCCGCGCTTCGTGGCCCGGCGACTGGTGATCTTGGCCAGCGAGGACATCGGCCTGGCCGACCCGACCGCGCTCACCACTGCCGTGGCCGCAGCGCAGGCGGTACAGCTGATCGGCATGCCCGAGGCCCGGCTCAACCTCGCGCAGGCGGTGATCGCGCTCGCGGTGGCGCCGAAGTCGAATGCGGTCACCACCGCGATCGGCGCCGCACAGGCCGACGTGCAGGCCGGCAAGATCGGCAACGTCCCGCCCCACCTGCGCGACGCTCACTACGGCGGCGCCGGGCAGCTCGGTCACGGCCAGGGCTACGTCTACAGCCACGACGCGCCGTACGGCGTCGCCGAGCAGCAGTACGCCCCGGACGTGATCGCGGACGCGGCGTACTACCAGCCGACCACGCTGGGTGCCGAGGCCGCCGTCGCCGAGCGGTGGGCCAAGATCCGCAAGCTGATCCGCGGGGAGTGATCGGGGGAGGGATGTTCGTGCTTGTGGGCGGCTGGCCCGCCTCCGGCAAGACCACCCTGGCACGGGCCCTGGCCGGCGAGCTGGCGCTGCCCTACCTCGGCAAGGATGAGGTCAAGGAGTCGCTGATGGACGTGCTCGGCGCGCCTCCCGACGTCGGTGCGTCGCAGCGATTGGGACGAGCGGCGGTCCACGCGGTGCTCCGAGTGGCCCGTGACTGCCCGGGAGCGGTGATCGACAGCACCTGGCCGCGCGTTAACACGTGATTCCGTGCCACCAGGTGGCACGGAATCACGACCCAAGCCCTGCCAGCCGGGGGTTTCGAGGCTCGCTGCGCTCGCACCTCAACCACCGGCGGGTGGGGCCGGGGGTTTCGAGGCTCGCTGCGCTCGCACCTCAACCACCGGCGGGCACGCGCGCCTACCGGGGTCTGTCAGCCCTCCCGCCTAGAGTCGGCCGGGTGAAGCGCCGATGAGCAAGATGGATGCCCTGCGCGCGATGCGCGAAGCCGGTCACGAGCAGGCCATGGCTCGCAGGGCGAAGACTGCGGCGACTGGAAGCCCCGCACCGACCGCGCCACCGGGCAAGTCGCGCCCGGCAGCGCCGAGTCCGACCCCGACCGCGCAACCGACGGACACGTCGTGCGGCCATCGGTCGATGAACGGGCGCACCTGCACCCGCGAACACGGACACGCGGCCAAGAGCCACCGCTACTCCTGAGGCTGCCCTCAGTCCACGACGCGCACCGTGCGCACCACCCGCTGCCGGCCCCACATCGTCCTCAGCGTCAGGCGCTCCGCACCCTCGCGGACCCCGTCGTCGCGGATCGGGATCGTCACGACCTCCGTGCGCACCCCGGGTGGCAGGCTGCCGTAGAGACCGATGCCGGCACGGTGAAGCGGTCGGTCGGGATCCTGGTGGCGGCCGTAGTGCTTCTTGATCCACTGCTTCGGGACGTCACCGACCCGGAGCCGGCGTCCGGGGCCCGTGCCCCGCACCACCTGTACGCCGAACCAGGACTCGTAGCCGGCCTCCTGGGTCAGCTCGATGCGGACCCGGACGGCCGACCCCTCCCGCACCCGTCGGGCGGTGCGCACCCGCAGCCGGGGCGCCGGGTCGTCGTCGATGAGCTGCACCTGGCCGTCGTACCGGTCGGTCATCACACCGTCCACGGCGAACGCGGCGTAGCTCGTGAGACGACGGGGGTAGTCGGCGACCGTGTTGCCGGAGTACTCGTAGCGGATCGAGCCCTCGGTCTGGCCGGGTGCCAGGTCGACCCGGAGCCGGGTGCGCCCTCGCCGCTGGGTCTGGTCCACGATGCCGACCACGAGCTGCGCCGGACGCGTCACCTGGCCGGTGATCGTGAACGGCAGCCGTGCCGTCGAGGTGCCTCGCGCGTCGCCCTCGGGGACTCGGAGCGAGCCGAGGCTCACCAGGGGCAGTCGGCGTTCCGGCACTGCCGCCAGCACGTCCGGCCCCGCGGCCACGTCGAGCACCCACAGCCGACCGTCCGAGCTGTCGCCGATCACGTCGAGCCGGACCACCTGGGTCAGGTCGATGCCGTCGGCCGCACCCGGGTCCGCGATCACGGCCTGCGCCCAGCGCTTGCCGACATGACGGTCGACCGGCAGCGCGCGGACGATCCCGTCGCCCTCGGGCGTGATGACCGCCGAGGCGCCGCTGGCGTCGGTCAGCCGCAACCGGATCCGGACGTCGCCCAGCGCCGGGTCGACGATGGTGCGCAGCTCCAGCCGGTCGGCGGACAGGTCCAGCGGCTGGTCGAAGACCAGCCCGCCGGAGTCGCCGGCCTCGGTCCACGCCAGCTCGAGCTCGCGCCTGGGTGGGGCGAACTCGCCGGCGTCGTACCAGTGAGGCACCTGACCCCACAGGTCGTCCTCGCGGCCGCAGGCTGCGATCGACCCCGGCTTGAAGATTCCCTGGCAGAACGAGGTGTCGGCGCCGGAGGCGAGCGAGAGCCCGCTGTCGACGGCCGGCCGTCGCAGGTCGCGTCCGCCGCCGATCGCGTGGGAGCGGACGTCGGCGGCGCCGATCGACGCCGGGTGGACGACCGACCCGTCGAACAGTGGGAGGAACTCCTGGGCGTCGCCGGCGAACAGTCGCACCGCACCGGCGACGTACGCCACCCCGACCGCCCGTTGATCGGCCGCGCTCAACCGGGTCGGTGACGTGGAGCCGCAGATGCCCCGACGGCTGAACCAGTCGTCCCAGGCAGGGGCCTGGGCGATGCCGGGGGTCCACTCGGTGTTGAAGAAGTTGTGGTTGGCGCCGAGCACCATCACCGAGCTCTTCAGCGAGGTGTCGTCGCCGGTCAGGTCGCGGGCACTGTCGGTGAAGCGCTGACCCTGGAGGTCGGAGACATCGCCGTCGCAGTAGGGGAGCACGGTCACGGTCGGGACGTACGGCGCGGTCTGGGTGCCGAAGTCGGTCGGCGCGAGCAGCACCTGGCCCACCACCCGGTAGGGAGCGTCGAGCGGGATCTGGATCGACGCGCGGTTGACGCCCTCGCCGCCGCGGCTGTGCCCGACCAGCACGACCCGCGACAGGTCGACCTCGTGCTCACCGGCGATGGTGGTCCAGTGGTCGAGGTGGCGCTGCACGATCTGGGCGCGTGCGTCGGCGCCGCCGTCGGGGAGCCGGAAGTCCTGGGCGTTGATGCCGTTGACGCGGATCGACACCGTCGCGTAGCCCTGCGAGGCGAGCACCTGCTGGATGTAGTCGTAGCCGAGGTGGCTGGGGATCTCCTGCTCCGGAGGCTGGCACGGCCACTCGAAGCCGCCGCCGTCGCCGGCGGGGTCGTAGCAGTAGGAGTGCCGGCCGTGCAGGAAGACGACCAGGGGCCGGGGACCGGTGGTGGCACCCGGAGCAGGCTCGACCACGTGGCCGACCATCTCGATCGGCTGCCGCATCCGCGGCAGCTTCACGCTGTCGAGCTCGTAGTCGCTGCTCACCACGGCGTGGGGTCCGGGTTCGGCCGGGTCGTCGGCCAGCCGGGGCGTGCTCGGGAGATCGACGGTGTCGGTGGCCGCGTCGGTCCCGTCGACCCCGGGGTGGTCGAGCCGGTCGCCGGACAGCAGCACGTCGAGGTCCGCGGGGTCGGGCCGCTCCGGCGCGACGACCGTGGTGACCACGGTCCGGCCGTCGGCACGCAGGAGCGGTACGCCGAGCGCGACGCCGTCCGCGACGATCGTGGGTCGGTCGGAGGTGACCGGCAGCCGCCGGGGCGAGCGCCAACTGACCTGGTAGGTCTCGGGCCCGGTCCGGGTCACCTGCCAGCGTCCGGGGGCGTCGGAGGTCGCCGCCTCCGCGCTCGGGTCGGCAGGCACGGGACTCGCTGCCGTGCCGGCGGGCGCCAGGCCGAGGCCGAGCGACCCGAGGAGGGCGACCGCGAGCAGGATGGGGAGCCGACGGCGGCGGGGACGAGCAGGCATGGCAGATCTCCTTGAGGGCGTCTCACCATGATGGACGACCTGGACCCGAACCTGGTTGCCTGTGAGCCGGAAATCTTCGGCACTGCCGCAACCTCCGCGGTGCCGGCCACAGCGGCGGCGATAGGGTCGGACACCATGACATGGCAGTGGCTCGCCCTCGCGGGTCTGGCGGTGGTGGCCCTCGTGATCGCGGTGGGGCTGCTGGTCGCCCTCGCGCGGCTCCGGGCCCGCACGTCACGCGAGATCGGGAGCGCCCGGGACGAGGCTGCGGCGCTGCGAGAACGACTCGATCGGCTCGAGCAGGAGCGGCGTACGCCGATCCCGCCGGAGCGCGCCGAACTCCACGAGTACCGGATCACCGGCCTCGGCGAGCCCGAGGCCGACGACGGTCCACCGGCCCAGGTCGAGCGCGCCGTGTTCGCCGACCTGCTGCTGCGCGAGAGCGTGATCCGACTGGGTTCGCTGGGTCACGGAGTACGACGCGCCATGTCGGCCGAGTCCCGCAACCGGATCCGCTTCGAGATGAAGCGCGAGGTCAAGCGGGCGCGCAAGCAGCGCCGTGCCGAGCAGCGGGAGGCCTACCGCGACTGGCAGGCGCGCCGCCGCGACGAGCTGACCGATGCAGATCTGCGGGACACCGCATGAGGCGGACTCTCTGGTTCGTGGCGGGCGCAGGAGCCGGTGTCTACGGCATGGTCCGTGGCCGGCGAGCCGCAGAGACCTTCACCGCCGACGGCCTGCGGGATCGGGTCGAGGCCCTCACCCTGGGGGCCAGGCTGTTCCGCGACGAGGTCGCCCAGGGCACGGCCGAGCGGGAAACCGAGTTGCGCGAGCGGTTCGGCGTGCTGCCTCATGGACGACCAGAGCTACCCACCCCCCAACACCGGACCCAGTACCGGCCCCAGCACAGCAAGGAAGGCCCCACCTGATGGACACCGCGGAGATCCGCCGCCGGTTCGTGGCCCATTTCGAGCGGGCCGGGCACACGCCCGTACCGTCGGCGTCAGTGCTGGCCGACGACCCCAACCTGCTGTTCGTCAACGCCGGCATGGTGCCGTTCAAGCCCTTCTTCCTCGGCCAGGAGACGCCTCCCTACGACCGCGCCGTGAGCGTCCAGAAGTGCGTCCGCACGCCGGACATCGAAGAGGTCGGCAAGACCACGCGTCACGGCACCTTCTTCGAGATGTGCGGGAACTTCTCCTTCGGGGACTACTTCAAGGAAGGCGCGATCGAGCTCGGCTGGGACCTGGTCACCAAGTCGATCGCCGACGGCGGCTTCGGGTTCGCCGAGGACAAGCTCTGGCCGACCGTCTACGACGACGACGCCGAGGCCGTCGAGCTGTGGCGCAAGGTCACCGGCCTGCCCGACGACCGGATCGTGCGGCTCGGGAAGTCCGAGAACTACTGGTCGATGGGTGTTCCCGGTCCGGGTGGGCCCTGTTCGGAGATCCTGATCGACCGCGGGCCTGAGTACGGCGCCGACGGCGACTTCTCCGCCGAGGACCGCTACCTGGAGTTCTGGAACCTGGTCTTCATGCAGGACGAGCTGTCCGCGGTCCGGTCCAAGGAGGACTTCGACATCGCCGGCTCGCTGCCGCAGAAGAACATCGACACCGGCATGGGACTCGAACGCGTCGCGTTCCTGCTCCAGGACAAGCAGAACATGTACGAGATCGACGTCATGTTCCCCGTGATCGAGAGGGCGATGGAGCTCTCCGGCCACCGCTACGGCGAGGACACGGAGTCAGGTCGGCGAGACGACGTGCTGTTCCGCGTCGTGGCCGACCACGTCCGCTCCTCGATGATGCTCATCAGCGACGGCGTCACGCCCGGCAACGAGGGGCGTGGCTACGTGCTGCGGCGACTCCTGCGCCGCGCGGTCCGCTCGATGCGGCTGCTCGGGTTCGAGGACCGGGCGCTCCCGGAGCTGATGCCGGTCTCCCGCGACAAGATGGGGGAGACCTACACCGAGCTCCACCGCGACTGGGACCGGATCTCGACGATCGCGTACGGCGAGGAGGACGCGTTCCGCCAGACCCTGCGGGCCGGCACCGCGATCTTCGACCTCGCCACCACCGAGGTGAAGCAGGGCGGCGGTCAGCAGCTGTCCGGGTCGAAGGCCTTCGCCCTGCACGACACCTACGGCTTCCCGATCGACCTCACTCTCGAGATGGCCTCCGAGCAGGGACTCTCCGTCGACGAGGACGGCTTCCGGCGGCTGATGGCCGAGCAGCGTGACCGCGCCAAGGCCGACGCGCGCTCCAAGAAGGGCCAGCACCGCGACGCCTCGGCCTACCGTGCCGTCGCCGACACCCTCGGCCGTGGCGTCGAGTTCACCGGCTACTCCGAGATCGTCACCGAGGCGTCGGTGCGCGGCATCGTCACCAGCGGCGGCGTCGTCGAGTCCGCTCGCGAGGGCGACGACATCGAGCTGGTCCTCGACCGCACCCCGTTCTACGCCGAGGGCGGCGGCCAGCTCGCCGACCAGGGCCTCATCGAGCTCGCCAACGGCGCCCGGCTGGAGGTCCGCGACGTGCAGTCGCCGATCACCGGCCTGATCGTCCACCAGGCGACGGTGCTCTCCGGCGAGGTGAGCCTCGGCGTCGGGGCGCAGGCCCTGGTCGACGTCGAGCGCCGCCGTTCCATCTCGCGCTCCCACACCGCGACCCACATGGTGCACAAGGCGTTCCGCGAGGCGCTCGGCGACACCGCGACCCAGGCGGGGTCGGAGAACTCGCCCGGTCGGTTCCGTTTCGACTTCTCCGCGACCGGCTCGGTTCCGGTGTCGGTGATGGAGGACGTCGAGGCGCGGGTCAACGACCTGGTCCTGGCCGATCTGGCGGTCCACGCCGAGACGATGACCCAGGACCAGGCCGTGAAGTCCGGCGCGATGGCCCTGTTCGGTGAGAAGTACGGCGACGAGGTCCGGGTCATCTCCGTCGGCGACTGGGCCCGCGAGCTGTGCGGCGGCACGCACGCCGGCCGCTCCGGTCAGCTCGGTGTCATCAAGCTGCTCGGCGAGTCCTCCATCGGCTCCGGCGTACGCCGGGTCGAGGCGCTGGTCGGCGGCGACGCCTACCGGTTCCTCGCCCGCGAGCACGTCCTGGTGGCGCAGCTGTCCGAGGCGCTGAAGGTGCGCCCCGAGCAGTTGCCCGAGCGCGTCAACGACATCGTCGAGAAGCTGCGGGCCGCCGAGAAGGAGATCGAGAAGGTCCGGGTCGGCCAGCTGCTGAACGCGGGCGCCGAGCTCGCCGCGGCCGCGCAGCAGGTCGGTCCGGTCAAGGTCGTGGCCCATCGCGCGCCCGGCGCCGCTGGCGGTGACGTGCGGCAGCTCGCGCTGGACGTCCGCGGCCGACTCCCGGGCGGTGAACCCGGTGTGGTCGTCGTGATCGGCGACGGCGACGGCAAGGTGGCGGTCGTCGCGGCCGTCAACGACGCCGCCCGCGACCGCGGCCTCAGCGCCAACGCGCTGGTCGGCGCCCTCGGCCCGCTGGTGGGCGGTCGCGGTGGCGGCAAGGACGACGTCGCCCAGGGCGGCGGCAGCGACACCTCGGGCATCGACGAGGCGCTGGCGCTGGTGGCGACCGAGGTCGGCCGCGTGGTCGGGTCGTGAAGAGCGACGGCTGATGCGGTTCGGCGTACGGCTGGGACTCGACCCGGGCGATGCCCGGATCGGCGTCGCCCGCAGTGATCCGACCGGGTTCCTGGCGACCCCGGTCGAGACGGTGCGTCGCGGCCAGGGCGATCTCAAGCGGATCGCGGCACTCGTCGTGGAGCACGAGGCGGTCGAGGTCGTGGTCGGGCTGCCCCGTTCGCTCGCCGGCGGTGAGGGTCCGGCGGCGGAGAAGGCCCGCGAGTTCGCGGTGCGCCTGGCCGCCCGGGTGACGCCGGTGCCGGTCCGACTCGTCGATGAGCGCCTGACCACCGTGTCGGCGGAGGCTATGCTGCGCGACCGGGGGAAGAAGGGTCAACAGCGGCGGGCCGTCGTGGACATGGCGGCGGCCGTGATGATCCTGCAGCACGCACTGGACAGCGAACGCGCCACGGGTGCGCCCCCGGGCGAGCCCCTCGAGGGAGATGTATGACTCACCCCATCCCAATGCTCACGTCGTTCCGCTTGGCACAGGGACCCCGAAAATGAGCGACTACGACCAGCCGGCCGCGCCCGACGCCCCCGCCGAGGAGCCGCCTCTGAATGTGGGCGGACGGCGGAAGAAGGGCCGGAGTGTCCCCGGCTGCCTCGCGGTCCTGGTGGCGCTCGCCATCCTGGTCGGTGGGTTCTACTTCGGCGTCACCAAGGGCGTCCAGTTCGTGCGTGACCAGTTCGCCGACCCGGCCGACTACCCCGGCCCGGGCAAGGGGAACGTGACCTTCCAGGTCGAGTCCGGTGACAGCATCGCCGCGATGGGGCGCGGGCTGAAGGACGAAGGCGTCGTCGCGTCGGTCCAGGCCTTCATCAACGCCGCCAACGCCGACCCGGACTCCTCGGGGATCCAGGTCGGCTTCTACGAGTTCAAGAAGGAGATGGCGGCGGCCGACGCGCTCGACATCCTGCTCGACCCGGAGAACATCCTGAGCGACACCGTCACCGTCCCCGAGGGCCTCCGGGTCGTCGACATCGTCGACGTGCTCGCGAAGAACACCGACTTCGGCCGCGCCCAGTTCGAGCGGGTCCTGGACCAGCCTGGACGCCTCGGACTGCCCGACTACGCCGAAGGCAACCCGGAGGGCTACCTCTTCCCCTCGACCTATGACTTCGGACCGGATGCGACCGCGAGGTCGATCCTGGTGGCCATGGTCGACCGCTGGAAGCAGGCCGCCGACGAGGCCGGCCTGGAGGATGCGGCGGCCGAGCTCGGGTACACACCCCACGAGCTGATGACCGTGGCGAGCCTCGTGGAGGCCGAGGCCGCACGTCAGCAGGACCGCGGGAAGGTGGCGCGGGTCATCTACAACCGGTTGACCGGCGACGAGACCAACGGGCTGCTGCAGATCGACGCGACGGTGAACTTCGCCGCCGACCAGGAGCTGGGTGCGGTACCGACGACCGAGGACCTCGAGATCGACTCGCCGTACAACACCTACCTGACCCCGGGCCTGCCGCCGGGACCCATCGAGGCGCCCGGTGACGCTGCCATCATGGCGGCGGCGCAGCCGAGCGCGGGGGACTGGTACTACTACGTGACGGTCAACCTCCGCACGGGAGAGACCAAGTTCGCCGAGACCTACGACGAGTTCCTGACGTACAAGAACGAGTTGCGCGACTACTGCGCCACCGAGTCCGAAGGCGCCTGTTGAGTTGAGGCACTGCGCCGTTCTCGGGGACCCGGTCGCCCACTCGCTCTCACCCGTCCTCCACCGGGCGGCGTACGCCGAGGTGGGGCTCGACTGGTCCTACGACGCCCATCGGGTCGAGGCCGGGGACCTGGGGCGCTTCGTGGCGGGTCTCGACCCGGACTGGCGCGGGCTCTCGCTGACGATGCCGCTCAAGCGCGAGGCGCTCGCGCTGGCCGACGTGGTGACCGACCGGGCCCGGCAGGCGGGGGTGGCCAACACGCTGGTGCTCGAGACGGCCAGTCGGGTGGCCGACAACACCGATGTTCCCGGCGCGGCCGCGGCGCTGGCCGAACGCGTCCACCAGCCCCTGGTGGTCGGCACGATCCTCGGTGGCGGGGCCACCGCCGCCTCGACCGCACTCGCCCTGTGCGACCTCGGGGTCGGCTCCCTGACGCTGCTGGTGCGTTCGCCGGCCCGCGCCGTCGACACGCTCGCCGCGCTCGACGCCCACCCGGCCCGGCCGGCGGTCCGGGTCGGTGCCATCGACTCCGATCCGGTGGTGGGGGATGTCGTGGTGTCCACCATCCCGGTCGCTGCGCAGACGCCCGAGCTGGTCGCCCGCTGTGGCGAGGTCCCCGTGGTCTTCGACGTCGTCTACGACCCGTGGCCCACTCCGTTGGCGGCCTCCGCCTCCGACCGGGTGCTCGTGACCGGGCTGGATCTCCTGGTCCACCAGGCGGCCCTCCAGTTCGAGCTGTTCACCGGCCAGGTGGCGCCGCTCGCCGTGATGCGTGCGGCCGGCGAGGCTGCACTGGTGGGGCGCGGTTTCCCCGCCTGAGCGGGGAACCAGTGACCTCGCGGGGCAAGCATCGGCCGCGAAGTCACAGACTCGCCAGCGAGGTCTGGTCCCCGGACCCACCCCGCCCGAGCGTTACCTTGTCGCCCATGGAGCCGGTCGTGATGCTTGGCTGCGCCACGCTGGCCGGCCTCGGTGGGCTGCTGGTGCCGCGGGTGATCCGGGCGCTCCCCGAACCCGAGAGCAGCGAAGCGGCGCCCGGCGAGGACCCCAAGCCGCCGTACGTCGACGTCGGCTCGCGGCCCGGCCTGCTGTGGCGGTCCGCCCTCGCCGCGGTCGTGGTCGGTGCGATCGTGGGCGCGGTGGTGGGCCGCGACTGGTGGCTGGTCGCGCTGGTCCCGCTGGTCCCGGTCTGCGTGGCGCTGGCCGTCGTCGACTGGCACACCCGGCTGCTGCCCTCACGGATCGTGCTGCCCGCGACGGCGTACGTCCTGGTCGTCGCTCTGGTCGGTTGGGGCATCTCCGGAGACCACGGCGACCTGGTCCGGGCTGTGATCGGGCTCGTCGTGGCCCGCTCGGTCTACTGGCTGATGTGGTTCATCCACTCCGCCGGGATGGGTTTCGGTGACGTCCGGCTGGCGGCGCTGCTCGGGTTCTCGCTCGGCCACGTCGGCTGGGGGGAGTTCGCCGTCGGCATGTACGCCGGGTTCCTGGTGTTCGGGCTGCCCGGGCTGCTCCTCGCGCTGGTCAAGTGGGACCGCGCCCTGCTCAAGACCGCTTTCCCGTTCGGCCCGTTCATGCTGGTCGGCGCTCTGGTCGGGCTGCTCGTCGGTCCCGCGGCAGCCGCGTATCTCGTCCGCGCCTGACCCCCGTCGGCCGCCGGCGAGGGCGTGAAACACTGAGCCCATGCTGCGCTGGCTGACTGCGGGTGAGTCCCACGGCCCCTCCCTGGTCGCGATCCTCGAGGGGCTGCCCTCGCACGTCCGGGTGACGTCCGAGGACATCGTCGACGCCCTCGCACGGCGGCGGCTCGGCTACGGCCGAGGGGCCCGGATGAAGTTCGAGCAGGACGAGGTGACGCTGATCGGCGGCGTCCGGCACGGGCTGACCCAGGGCGGACCGGTGGCGATCCAGGTCGGCAACACCGAGTGGCCCAAGTGGGAGAAGGTGATGTCGGCCGACCCGGTCGACCCCGTCGAGCTCGGGGCGCTCGCGCGCAACGCCGCACTGACCCGGCCACGGCCGGGCCACGCCGATCTGGTCGGCATGCAGAAGTACGGCTTCGACGAGGCCCGCCCGATCCTCGAGCGCGCCAGCGCCCGCGAGACCGCGGCCCGGGTCGCGCTCGGGCGGGTGGCGACCCACTTCCTCGAGCAGACGGTCGGCGCCCGCGTCGTCTCCCACGTGATCGAGCTCGGCGGCGTCCGCGTCCCCGGGGGTGTGGTTCCCGAGCCCGACGACGTGACCCGCCTCGACGAGGACCCGGTCCGCTGCCTCGACGCCGACACCAGCGCGAAGATGGTCGAGACCATCGACCAGGCCCACCAGGACGGCGACACCCTCGGCGGGGTCGTGGAGGTCGTGGTCCACGGACTGCCGCCGGGTCTCGGCTCCCACGTCCACTGGGACCGCCGTCTCGACTCCCGGCTGGCCGGCGCGCTGATGGGCATCCAGGCCATCAAGGGCGTCGAGGTCGGTGACGGCTTCGAGATCGCCGCGACGCCGGGCTCCCGCGCCCACGACGAGATCGTGTCGACCGACGACGGCCTCCGGCGTACGACGGGGCGCTCGGGCGGCACCGAGGGCGGCATGTCCACCGGTGAGGTGCTGCGGGTCCGGGCCGCGATGAAGCCGATCGCGACCGTGCCGCGTGCGCTGCGCACCGTCGACGTGGCCACCGGTGAGGCGACCACTGCCCACCACCAGCGGTCCGACGTGTGCGCCGTACCGGCCGCGGGCATCGTCGCAGAGGCCATGGTCGCGCTGGTGCTGGCTGATGCGGTGCTGGAGAAGTTCGGCGGCGACTCGGTCTCGGAGACCCGGCGCAACGCCGAGAGCTACCTCGACACCCTGAGATTCAAGTGAGTCCCCGGGTCGTCCTGGTCGGCCCGATGGGCGCCGGCAAGACCACCGTCGCCGCCCTGCTCGCCGAGGCGTGGGGCCTGCCGGTCCGTGACACCGACGACGACATCGAGGCCACGGAAGGGCGCAGCATCTCCGACATCTTCGTCGACGACGGGGAGGACCACTTCCGGGTGCTGGAGGCGCGAGCGGTCACCGAGGCACTCGCGACTCACGAGGGCGTGCTGGCGCTCGGGGGCGGTGCCGTCCTCGACCCGCACACACGCGAGCTGTTGGCCGGCCACCAGGTCGTGTTCCTCCGGGTCGGTCTCTCCGACGCCGTGAAGCGGGTCGGGCTCGGCGTGGGGCGACCCCTGCTGCTCGGCAACGTCCGCGCCCGGATCAAGGCATTGCTCGACGAGCGCACACCGGTCTACGAGTCGGTCGCCACCCACGTGGTCGAGACCGACGGCCGCACCCCCGACGAGGTGGCCACCGAGGTGAGGAAGCTGCTCGATGAGTGACGACACCGTGCTCCACGTCGGTGGTGCCTCGCCGTACGACGTCGTGATCGGTCGCCACCTCCTCGACCGCCTGCCGGGGATCCTCGGACCCGACGTCCGCCGCGTCGCCGTGCTCTACGCCGACCAGCTCGCCGAGCTGGCGCAGCCGCTCGTCGACAGCCTGGTGCCGCACGCCGACGTGCTCGCGCTCGGGTTGCCAGACGGTGAGGCCGCCAAGAACGCCTCGGTCGCCAACGACTGCTGGGAAGCGCTCGGCGAGCGCGGCTTCACCCGGTCCGACGCGGTCGTGTCGTTCGGCGGGGGAGCGGTCACCGACCTGGCCGGCTTCGTCGCCGCGACCTGGCTGCGCGGAGTGCGCGTGGTCCATGTCCCGACCACACTCCTCGGCATGGTCGACGCCGCGGTCGGCGGCAAGACCGGCATCAACACCCAGGCCGGCAAGAACCTGGTGGGCTCCTTCCACGAGCCGGCCGGGGTTCTCTGCGACCTCGCCACCCTCGGCACGCTGCCGCGAGAGGACCTGGCCGCCGGGCTGGCCGAGGTCGTGAAGTGCGGCTTCATCGCCGATCCGGCGATCCTCGACCTGGTCGAGGCCACCGACCCGGCCGCGCTGACCCCGGACTCCGAGGTGCTGCGTGAGCTGGTCGAGCGCGCGATCCGGGTCAAGATCGACGTCGTGGTGGCCGACCTCAAGGAGGCCGGTGGCGCCGACGGTCATCCGGGCCGCGAGGTCCTCAACTACGGCCACACCCTCGCCCACGCGATCGAGCGCGCCGAGGCCTACGCGATGCGACACGGCGACGCGGTGGCCATCGGTTGTGTCTACGCGGCCGAGCTGGCCGGACGCGCGGGTGTGCTCGACGACGCCACGGTCGCCCGTCACCGCGACGTCTTCGCCCGGGTGGGGCTGCCGACGACCTATGACGGCGCCGCCTTCGACGACCTCCACGCGACCATGAAGGTCGACAAGAAGTCCCGCGGTGACGTGCTGCGCTTCATCGTGCTGCGCGCTCTCGGCGAACCGGTCGTGCTCGAGGGGCCGGCCGAGGCCGACCTGCGGGCGGCGTACGCACGGGTGGGAGGCACCCGATGAGGGTCCTGGTCCTCAACGGACCCAACCTGGGCCGGTTGGGTCGTCGGCAGCCGGAGATCTACGGCGACACGACGTACGCCGAGCTGGTCGACCTGTGCGCCGGCTGGGGGCGCGACCTCGGTCTGGAGGTCGAGACCCGGCAGACCAACCACGAGGGCGAGCTGCTCGACTGGCTCAACGCGGCTGCCGACGACGCGGTCCCGGTGGTGCTCAACGCCGCCGCGTGGACCCACTACTCCTACGCCCTCCTCGACGCCTGCGCCCAGCTGACCGCACCACTGGTCGAGGTCCACATCTCCGACCCGAAGCAGCGCCCCGAAGAGTTCCGCCACCACTCGGTCGTCTCGGCGTACGCCGTCGAGGTGATCGCGGGGCTCGGCATCGACGGCTACCGGCAGGCGTTGGAGCGGATCGCGTCCTCCTGATGGGCGCAGCGGTGAACTCGGCACCGTTCCGGCACGGGAAACGGTGCGGCACTCACCGCTGGCCCGGTTACCGCTGCGGGGTGCCGTCAAGGACGGCGGACCGGCGTGCCTCGACGAGCATGGCGATCGCCGCCGCCACGTTGAACGCCACCAGCGGCCACGGTGTCGCAAATTTCACGCTGATCGCGAACAAGCCGATCCCCGCCAGCGACACGAGGACGACCGCCTGCTTCTCATGGGAGGTCATCGGAGTCCGCCTCCGAGGAAGCCGGCCGCCTGCGCGAGGCGGTTGCAGGTAGTAGAGGGCGACGAAGATCGCCAGAGTGGCGGCGTAGACGAGGAAGATCCAGTCCGATCCACCCAGGAGGACGGTGCTCGTGGTGAAGGTGAGCCACGTCAAGATCCACACGGAGCTGTGCCAGAGGGGCACCGGCACGGGGGGCTGTTCGGCCAGGTCCCGCTCGAGCTCCTCGAGGTGTTGCCGAGCCGCAACCTCGTTGTCGTCCATGGTGGCAAGGTACCCCCGCGATCCCGCCCCGAAACCAGCCGCGTGGGACCAGCGGTGGGGAACCGTCACGTCCCGCGTCTCGTCCGACCTGCATGAACTCGACGGTGACGGTGAGCGTGAAGGGTCTGTTGGTCTCCGGACTGGTGCTGCTGGCACTGGTGACGGCCTATCTGCTGGGAGGCGCCGGAGGAACGGGCGGGAGCCCGGCCCAGGCAGCGGCCGGCGAGACGCCTGCCGCGGCCACGACGTCCGATGCCCGCACCCTGCGCATGGTGGGCGCCGGTGAGGCGACCGTCGTCCCCGACCAGCTGACGTTCACCCTGTCGGCGACCAGCAAGCAGCCCGGGCTCGACCAGGCGCTGGCGAGCTCCAGCGCCACGATGGATCGAGTGCTGGCGCGACTCAAGGCGTTCGGCGTCAGGGAGGGCGACGTGCAGACGACCGGCCTCCAGATGCATCCCGAGTACGACTACCCGGCCTACAGCGCGCCGGTCCTGACCGGGTACCGCGTGACGCAGAAGGCGCGGGTCACCGTGCGCGAGCTGGCGCAGGGCGGGAAGGCCGTCAGCGCGGCCATCGAGTCCGGCGGCAACGGCGTACGCGCCACCGACCTCCGGCTCGGCATCTCCGACCCCGAGGCGGCGCTGGCGAAGGCGCGGGACGCGGCGGTCGAGGCGGCCACCGCCAAGGCCGAGCAGTACGCCGCGGCGACGGGGCAGTCGCTCGGCGACGTGCTCGGGCTGCGCGAGGTGACGCCCGGCAGCGGGAGCTCACGTGACCGGGTGACGCTGAACTACGCGCGGGCCTCCTACGACGCCGGGAAAGCGGTCCCGATCAAGGCCGGCAAGGAAGACCTGACCGTCAAGGTCGAGGTGCTGTGGGCCTTCTCCGAATAGGAGTGGCGCGCCCACCCCCGATATCCTCCCGGCCATGGCGACGACTAACGATCTCAAGAACGGCATGGTGCTCAAGCTGGACGGCCAGCTCTGGCAGGTCATGTGGTTCCAGCACCACAAGCCCGGCAAGGGCGGGGCGGTGGTCCGCACCAAGCTGCGGGCCGTCGAGTCCGGCAAGACCGTCGACAAGACGTTCAACGCCGACGTGAAGGTCGAGGTCGCGAGCGTCGACAAGCGGACCATGTCCTACCTCTACAACGACGGCAGCTCCTACGTGTTCATGGACACCGGGACCTTCGAGCAGCTCGAGATCGACCCCGACCTCATCGGGGACGCCAAGAACTTCCTGCTCGAGAACGGCGAGGCGGTCGTCGCCACCAACGAGGGCCGGGTCCTCTACATCGAGATGCCCGCCTCGGTGGAGCTCGAGGTCACCTACACCGAGCCCGGCGTGGTGGGCGACAGCGCCACCGGCCGCACCAAGCCCGCGACCGTCGAGACCGGCCACGAGATCCAGGTCCCGCTGTTCATCAACCAGGGCGAGCGGGTCAAGGTCGACACCCGCGACTCGTCGTACCTCGGTCGCGTGAAGTCGTGACCTCCCTCTGATGTCGGCGAGGAGCAAGGCCCGCAAGCGCGCCCTCGACGTCCTGTTCGCGTCCGAGCTGCGACGCGAGGACCCGGTCGTGGCGCTGGACCGCGCGATCGCGGACGGCGAAGGCCCGACCAACGACTACACGTCGTTCCTGGTGCGCGGTGTGTGCGAGCACAGCGCCCGGATCGACGAGCTGCTCTCGACGTACTCCACCGGCTGGACCCTCGACCGGATGCCAGCCGTCGACCGCAACGTGCTGCGGATCGGCCTGTTCGAGATGCTCCACGTCGACGACGTCCCGGACGCCGTGGCCGTGACCGAGGCGATGGCGCTCGTCCGCGACCTGTCGACCGATGAGTCACCCCAGTTCGTCAACGGAGTGCTCGGCGCCCTGCTGCGTGAGAAGGACACCCTCGACGGGTGAGGCGGCGGGGCCGTTCTGGCCCTAGGGTCATGCCTCATGAACGACGTGAAGCGCGCCGCCGACCGGGCGGACAACAGCGATGTCCTCGAGCACGTGATCCGCGGCGGCCTGGTCGCCTACGGCATCATCCACATCCTGATCGGGTGGCTGGCGCTCCAGATCGCTTTCGGTGAGAAGGCGAAGCAGGCGTCGGGCACCGGTGCGCTGGAGTACCTCGCGAAGCAACCTCTCGGCGGAGTGCTGATCTGGGTGGTGGCGCTCGGCATGGTGGCCCTGGTGATCTGGCGGTTGCTCGAGGTGTGGCAGTCCTACCGCACCGATGACGGGAGCGACCGGGTCAAGGAGATCGTGCAGCAGCTCTTCAAGGGCGTGCTCTACGCCGCTCTCGCGTTCTCGGCCCTCCAGGTCGCCACCGGGCAGTCCGGCGGTGGGGGCGGCGGCACCGACAGCATGACCGCCGACCTGATGAAGGCGACCGCCGGCCAGCTGCTGGTGGGTGCGGTGGGGCTCGGCGTCCTGGCCTACGGCGCGTACTACGTCTACCAGGGCTGGACCGAGAAGTTCCTCGAGAAGCTCGACGGGCGACCGCAGAGCGCGGAGATCAGCAAGGCCTACCGGTGGCTGGGCAAGGCGGGGTTCGTCGCCAAGGGGATCGCGATCGGGGTGATCGGAGGCCTGTTCATCTACGCCGCGGCCACCCACGACCCGAAGAAGTCGGCCGGCCTCGACCAGGCCCTCCAGGAGATCGTCCAGCAGCCCTTCGGACAGGTCCTGCTGACGCTGGTCGCGGCCGGGATCGCCTGTTACGGGCTGTTCGCCTTCGCCCGGGCCCGCCACCTCGACCGCTGAGGGGACCGGCGAGCGACCCGGCCAGTGACCCTTCGTCGGGCATGCTGGGCCCCATGACGACCTACGACGTGGACGTGGTGGTGCTCGGGCTGGGGCCTGGCGGGGAGTACGCCGCGCAGAAGCTGGCCGAAGCAGGGCTCGACGTGGTCGGCATCGACCGCGACCTGGTCGGCGGTGAGTGTCCGTTCTACGGCTGCATCCCGTCGAAGATGATGGTCCGCGCCGCCGACGCGCTCGGCGAGGCGCGTCGGGTCGACCAGCTCGCCGGCACCGCCGACGTCAGCGCCGACTGGACGAAGGTCGCCCGTCGCATCGACAAGCAGGCGACGAACCACTGGCAGGACGACTCCCACGTCGAACGGCTCGAGGAGGCCGGCGTCCGGATCGTGCGGGGGAGCGGGCGGCTGGACGGGACCGCGTCGGTCCGGGTCGGGGAGGACACCTATCGCGCCGCCCGCGGCGTGGTGCTCGGGGTGGGGACCTCGCCGGCGACCCCGCCGATCGACGGTCTCGACGCCACGCCGTACTGGACCAACCGCGAGATCGTGAAGGTCACCGAGCTGCCGCACTCGCTCGTCGTGATCGGTGGCGGCGCCATCGGCTGCGAGCTCGCGCAGGCGTTCTCACGGTTCGGCTCCGACGTCACCGTGCTCGAGGTGGCCGACCGGATCCTCGCGCCGGAGGAGCCGGAGTCCAGCGCGCTGCTGACGAAGGTGTTCCGAGACGAGGGCATCCGCGTCGAGACCGGGCTCACGGTCGAGCGGGTCGACCACGACGGCGTCTTCACGATCACCACCGACCGCGGCGAGTTCGTGGCCGACCAGCTGCTGGTCGCGGCCGGGCGCTCGCCCAACCTCGGCGGGATCGGACTCGACACCGTCGGGCTCGATCCCGAGGGCCGCGCCGTCGAGACCGACGAACGGATGCGGGCCGGCGAGCGACTGTGGGCCGTCGGCGACATCACCGGCCACGGCGCCTTCACCCACGTCTCGATGTACCAGGGCGAGATCGCCGTGCGCGACCTGCTCGGGCACGACGGCTTCACCGCCGACTACCGGGCGGTCAGCCGGGTCACCTTCACCGACCCGGAGGTGGGCTCGGTCGGGATGACCGAACAGCAGGCCCGCGACGAGGGGATCGAGGTCCGGGTGGGCCACGCCGACCTCGCCGAGTCCAGCCGGGGCTGGATCCACGACCTCGGCAACGACGGCCTGATCAAGCTGGTCGCCGATGCCGACCGTGGCGTCCTCGTCGGTGCGACCGCAGCAGGACCTTCCGGGGGAGAGGTGCTGGGGCTGCTGGCGCTCGCGGTGCACGCCCAGGTGCCCCTGGAGCAGCTCGCCTCGATGCACTACGCCTATCCCACGTTCCACCGCGCGATCGACGTGGCGGTCACCTCGCTGCTGTGAGGAACGGGCTCGGGCAGGTTTGAGAAGTGCCGCACCAGGTCAGGATGGGAGAGTGGCCCTACCCCGGAACCATTGGAGGACCCCCCATGTCTGATGACCACCCCCGCGGCACGCAGCAGCGCGAGGAGCCCCCCGCTCACCGAGCCGAGGAGCCCGTCTCGGACGGACCGGTCGGCTGGCAGGGACTCGAGCCCGACACGAGCGAGCGGTTGTACGGCGTCGACGAGCTCGCGGCGTACGAACAGTCGCGGATGAACACCCCGACGCCCACCCCCGCGCCGGCTGCGGCCGCGCCACCA
The DNA here is from genome assembly GCA_963782075.1 of uncultured Actinomycetota bacterium. Lineage (GTDB taxonomy): Bacteria > Actinomycetota > Actinomycetes > Propionibacteriales > Nocardioidaceae > Nocardioides. The sequence continues at coordinate 468,610 of CAWAIJ010000020.1, read as the reverse complement.
CACGGTGACCCGCTGACCGGCCCGATGCCCGGTCAGGCGCCTCCCGCTCCGGCCTTCCCACCGGGTCCGCCGCCGGGATGGGTGCCGCCGCCGACCTCCGGACCCCCGGCGAGCCACCCCTCCGCGGCACCAGGTCAGGGGTGGGTCACGCCGCCACCGCAGGCCTCGCCCTCGGCCCCACCGGCGGCGCCACCTGCTTCGCCCGAGCCTGAGTCCGAGGCCGACTCGGCCGTACCGCGCTTCATGTCGGCCACCGACTTCCTGGACCGCCGCTCCGGTCAGGTCGAGCTCGGTCCCGCGACCTGGGGGTGGCGAGGCAAGGTGCGCACGTGGAGCGGAGGAGCGATCGCCCCGAAGATGGGGCCGGCCGAGAGGCAGTACGAGCACGACCGCCGCGCCATCCAGCGTGACTTCGACGGCCCGCGCAGCGTGGCGTTCCTCAACCCCAAGGGCGGTGCCGCGAAGACCACCGGCGTGCTCGCCGCCGGCTACACCTTCGGCACCGTGCGCGGTGGCGGAGTGGTGGCGTGGGACAACAACGAGACCCGCGGCACGCTCGGCATCCGGGGCCACCGGAGCAGCCACCGCAACACGACGCGCGAGCTGCTGGAGGACCTCGAACGCTTCAGCGACGTCTACCAGGCGCGGATCGGCGACCTGGGTGCGTTCGTGCGGTCGCAAGGTGACGCGCACTTCGACATCCTCGCCTCCGACGAGCGCCCCGACGTGACCGGCATGATCCGGGCCGAGGACTTCACCGCGGTCCACCAGCTGCTCGAGCGCTTCTACCGCCTGATCCTGATCGACACCGGGAACAACCTGCGCGCCGAGAACTGGCTGGCCGCTGCGCAGACCGCCGACCTATTGGTCGTCACCTCCACCGTGCGTGAGGACACCGGCTACTCCGGGCTGTGGATGCTCGACGCCCTGCAGGACGCCGGCTACCAGGATCTCAAGCACAAGTCGATCACCGTGCTCTCCGACCCGTCCTCCCACGTCGACGAGCAGCTGGCCCACGACCTGGTGCAGGTCTACGAGCAGCGGACCAAGGCCGTCTACCGGGTGCCCTACGACCCGGTGCTGGTCTCCGGCTCGGTCGTCCCCTACGCGATGCTGAGCGAGGGCACGCGCTCGGCCTGGCTCAAGGCCTGCGCCGGGATGTCCGAGCTGCTCTGATCGCCGTACGCCGGGTCTCCGGGCGCTGACGATCTGGGTAACGGACCTGTGGGCGCTCCTGCGCCGTCACAACGGCGCAGGAGCGACACCCACGGTCCGTTACCGAGCCGGGCCGCGGATCAGGCGCGCCACACACGCCGCGGTCGGCTACAGTGACCGACGATCGACATCCTTTAACGAGCCGTCCTGTGAGGCGGAGAAGGAGGTCAGCGGCGCGCATGCCTGCCCCTCAGACCGAGGCCGTCCCCGACCCGGGCCGGACCGTCCTCGATGCCCGTGACGTCTCCCGGGCCCTCACCCGGATCTCCCACGAGATCCTCGAGCGCAACAAGGGTCCGCACGGCCTGGTGCTGCTCGGCATCCCCAGCCGTGGTGTGCCGCTGGCCGAGCGGATCGGCGCGAAGATCGGCGCGGTCGAGGGCGTGGAGGTGCCGGTCGGGTCACTCGACGTGACCATGTACCGCGACGACCTGCGCCGCGGCCCGGTGCGCGCGCTGCTCCACACCGAGATCCCGCCCGGCGGGGTCGACGGCGCCACGGTCGTCCTCATCGACGACGTGCTCTTCTCCGGCCGCACCATCCGGGCAGCGCTCGACGCGCTCACCGAGATCGGTCGACCGGCCGCCGTACGGCTGGCTGTCCTGGTCGACCGCGGCCACCGGGAGCTGCCGATCCGGGCCGACTTCGTGGGCAAGAACCTGCCCACCTCGCTCGTCGAGCGGGTCCGCGTCACGGTCGCCGAGATCGACGGCGAGGACGCCGTGACGATCGAGGGCCGGCTCGAAGGGAGCGACGCATGAAGCGCCACCTGTTGTCCGCGGCCGACCTGACCCGCGACGACGCCGAGCTGGTGTTGAGCACCGCGGCGGAGATGAGGGCGCTGGCCGACCGGCCGATCAAGAAGCTCCCGGCGCTGCGTGGTCGGACCGTCGTCAACCTGTTCTTCGAGGACTCCACCCGTACCCGGATCTCGTTCGAGGCGGCCGCGAAGCGACTCTCGGCCGACGTCATCAACTTCGCGGCCAAGGGGTCGTCGATCTCGAAGGGCGAGTCGCTCAAGGACACCGCGCTGACCCTCGAGGCGATGGGCGCCGACGCGGTCGTGGTGCGGCACGGCGCTTCCGGCGCGCCCTACCGGCTGGCCCACTCGGGCTGGGTCAACTCCAGCGTGGTCAACGCCGGCGACGGCACCCACGAGCACCCGACCCAGGCGCTGCTCGACGCGTTCACGATGTGGCGGCACCTTGGATCGCTGGACGGACGCCGCGTGGCGCTCGTCGGCGACGTGCTCCACTCGCGGGTCGCCCGCTCGAACGCACTTCTGCTCCAGACGCTGGGCGCCGAGGTCACGCTCGTGGCGCCCCCGACGCTGTTCCCGGTCGGCGTCGACACGTGGGGTGTGGAGACGTCGTACGACCTCGACGCCGTGCTGCCCAAGACCGACGTGGTGATGATGCTGAGAGTCCAGGCGGAGCGAATGAGCGGGGGGTTCTTCCCGACCGCGCGCGAGTACTCGCGCCGTTACGGCCTCGACGGGCGCCGGATGGCGACCCTCCAGGACCACACGATCGTGATGCACCCAGGACCGATGGTCCGCGGCATGGAGATCACCGCCGACGTCGCCGACTCGGCCCGCTCGGTCATCGTCGAGCAGGTCACCAACGGTGTCGCGGTCCGCATGGCCGTGCTCTACCTCCTGCTCAGCGGCAGCGACGCACCGACCAGCTCGACCGACGACATGGGAGACGACGCGTGACCACCTACCTCATCAAGAACGCCTCGATCCTGGGGGGCGAGCCCACCGACCTGCTGCTGCGCGACGGGGTCATCGCCGAGATCGGGGATTCCGGGGGTTTCGAGGCTCGCTCCGCTCACACCTCAACCACCGGCATCGAGATCGTCGACGCGACCGGGCTGATCGCACTGCCCGGTCTGGTCGACCTCCACACCCACCTGCGCGAGCCGGGCCGTGAGGACGCCGAGACCGTGCTCACCGGCACCCGGGCCGCCGCGATGGGCGGCTTCACCGCCGTCCACGCCATGGCCAACACCGAGCCGGTCGCCGACACGGCAGGCGTGGTCGAGCAGGTGTGGCGCCTCGGTCGCGAAGCCGGCTTCTGCGACGTCTACCCGGTCGGTGCGGTCACGGTCGGCCTCGGTGGCACGCAGCTCGCCGAGCTCGGCGCGATGGCCGACTCGGCCGCCCGGGTCCGGGTGTTCTCCGACGACGGCAAGTGCGTCAGTGACGCGGTGCTGATGCGCCGGGCACTGGAGTACGTCAAGGCGTTCGACGGCGTCGTCGCCCAGCACGCGCAGGAGCCCCGACTGACCGAGGGCGCACAGATGAACGAGGGTGAGCTGTCCGGCCGACTCGGCCTGGCCGGGTGGCCGGCGGTCGCCGAGGAGGCGATCATCGCCCGCGACTGCCTGCTGGCTGCCCACGTCGGCTCCCGGCTCCACGTGTGCCACGTGTCCACCGCCGGCTCGGTCGAGATCGTTCGCCAGGCCAAGGAGAAGGGCTGGAACGTCACCGCCGAGGTCTGCCCCCACCACCTGCTGCTGACCGACGACCTGGCGTCGACGTACGACCCGATCTTCAAGGTGAACCCGCCGCTGCGCGGCGCCGCCGACGTCGAGGCGCTGCGAGCGGGGCTGGCCGACGGCACCATCGACATCGTCGCCACCGACCACGCGCCGCACCCCCACGAGGACAAGGACTGCGAGTGGGCGGCCGCCGCGTTCGGCATGCTCGGCCTCGAGACCGCGCTCTCGATCGTGCAGGAGACGATGGTCGACGCCGGCCTGCTGGACTGGGCCGGCGTCGCCGAGCGGCTCTCCTACGCGCCGGCGCGGATCGGGCGCGTCTCCGAGCACGGACAGCCGATCGCGGTGGGATCACCGGCTCACGTGGTGCTCTACGACCCCTCGGTCCGCCGGGTCATCGACGCCACGGAGTCGGCCTCCCTCTCGCGGAACACGCCGTACGCCGGCCGCGAGCTGCCCGGGCGTGTGGTCGCGACATTCCTGCGTGGCCGCGCTACCGTCCTTGACGGAAAGCTCTGCTGAACCGGAAGGATCGCCATGCGCACCCGCTCCCTGCTGGCCCTGGCCGCCGTCTCGACCCTCGTTGCGGGGAGCGCCCTGACAGGCCCGGCCTCCGTCGCGAAGAAGCACGTGCCCGGTCACACGACCGCCACTGCCACGGTGTTCATGGTCAACCCGGTGCAGTCCTCGGGAGACCAGACGCTCACCGACCAGAAGGACTCCGCCTCGGCCGTGCTACCCACCGACTACGCCGGCGTGACGCTCACCCGCCTCGACGGCTCCGGCAACCTGTCCGGCGACTGGGTCACCATCGAGTCGTCGACGGGCCCGCTGGCGTTCTCCAGCACCGGCGCCTTCAACTACAACCGCAGCCAGGGCCAGTTCGAGCAGGTGATGGCCTACTACTGGATCACGAGGGCGCAGGACTACGTGCAATCGCTCGGCTTCGGGTCGACCCTGCCGGGCGTCATGGACGAGCAGATCGCGGTCAAGATCAACCAGTACGGCGGGGACAACAGCTACCAGACCACCAAGCCGTTCCGGCTCCGCTTCGGCAAGGGCGGCGTCGACGACGCCGAGGACGCCGAGGTGATCGTCCACGAGTACGGCCACGCGATCCACGCCGACCAGGTGCCGGGTTACGGCACCAGCCTCGACGCCGGCGCGATCGGGGAGGGCTTCGGCGACTACCTCGCCGTGACCGTCGGACTCGACGCGGCAGCGGAGAACGGCTGGCCGGTGCGGACCGAGACCCCTGGCGAGCTTGAGCGGGGCTGGGAGGCAGCGGCCTGCGTGGCCGACTGGGACGCCACCGAGTACAGCCAGAGCCCGACCGCGAAGTGCCTGCGCCGGATCGACCAGGCCTTCACCCTCGACGACCGCCAGCACCAGGTCCACTTCGACGGCATGATCTGGAGCGCTGCGCTCTGGGACATCCGGGCCGACTACGTGGACCTGGGGCTGGACACCGAGAGCGTGGGACCGGACCCTGATCGCCGCGCAGTTCGACTTCGCCCCCGACACCTCGTTCCAGGACGCGGCCAAGGCGACCTACGACCGGGCGCTGGCCGAAGACGGTCCTGCTGCGGCCCAGGCCGTTCGGGACCGCTTCGCGGAACGCCAGATCTTCTTCAGCTGAGCCGTAGTCGCAGCGAGGCCAGCCGCTCGTACGCCGGGCGGCAGGCCTCGGCCACGGCTGCGTCATGGGAGTCGAGATCGACCGTGCGCGGGCGATACGGCGCGAAGCCGGTCGAGGCCCGCACCGCGTCGTACCAGTGCGGCGCCCAGACGCCGTCGGTGTCACGCGGGCCGGACGGCCAGGTGAGCATCGCGTCGGTGAACGGGATCGCGAGCCACTCGCACAGCCACCGCAGGTGGGTCTCCGGGTCGCGCAGGAAGTCGGCGGCATCGATCACCGGCGGCTGCTCCCCGGACGACTCGAGCTGGTCGAGCAGGGTGACCTGCTGGAGCAGGCCGATGTCGTCGGGCTCGCAGGTGTCGCGAGACTTCACGTACGACGCCACGACCTCGGCCGGGTCGCGGATCAGCAGCACGTTGCGGAAGTCGCGCGCCCAGCCGAGGTCCTGCCCCGGGGCCAGGTGGTGGGTCATGTGCTTGGCGTAGTGGACGGTCACGCCCTCGGGCAGTGGTGTCCGCAGGCCGTCGACGACCTCGTCGACATCGGTCGGCTGCGAGGAGATGACCTCGTCGCGGGCCGGGTGGTCGAGCCCGGTGCGCGCCAGGAACGCCGCGTAGAACGGTTCGTCGACCACCACCGTGTCGGGCCGGTTCTCCCAGGCGCGCATCATCGCGGTCGAGATGTTGCGGGGGCCCGACCACATCGCGACGCGGACCGTGTCGGTCACGGCGCGGACCGTCCGGCGACGTCGGCCTCCACGTGCTCGGCGTACAGGCCCTGGAGCCGCTCGACGACCGGGCCGCGAGCGCCGGTGCCGATGGTGCGCCCGTCGATGGTCCGGACCGGGACGACGCCGGCGAAGGTGCCCGTGACGAATGCTTCGCTGGCGGAGTAGACCTCGGTCAGGCTGAAGGTGGTCTCACGGGCGGCGATCCCGGCGTCGCGGCAGACCCGCAGCACGTTGCCACGGGTGATGCCCCCGAGACAGAACCGACCGTCGGAGGTCCACACCTCGTCGTCGGGGGTGACGATGAAGAAGTGGGTCGAGTTGCAGGTCGCGACGAAGCCGTGGGGGTCGAGCATCAGTGCCTCGTCGGCGCCGGCGGTGTAGGCCTGGATGCAGGCCGTGATGTCGTTGAGCTTGCTGTGGGCGTTCAGCTTCGGGTCGAGGGTGTCGGGCGTGGCCCGTCGCACGTGGGTGGTGAAGAGGGTGATGCCGTCGGTCACCGTGGCGGGCATCGGTTCCTTGTGCTCGGCGATGATGACGACCGTCGCCGGCCCGATCGTGACCCGGGGATCCTGGTAGGGCGTCGACTTCACACCGCGGGTGACCATCAGCCGGATGTGGACGCCGTCGTACATGTCGTTGGCGGCGAGCGTGGCGTACAGCGCGCGAGCGAGTTCGTCGCGGGTCATCCCGATGTCGAGCATCAGCGCCTGGGCTCCCTGGAAGAGCCGGTCGAGGTGGAGCTCGAGGAAGGCGGGATGGCCGTGGTGGACCCGCAGCCCCTCCCAGACCCCGTCTCCGAGGACGAACCCGGAGTCGAACACGGAGACCACGGCTTCCGCCCGGGGCTTCAGGTCGCCGTTGACCCAGATCAGGATCTCGTCGTTGCGGGGATCGTTGCCGTGGTCGTGGGTGCCGTGAGCCATGCGGCGAGCCTAGGTGCAGGTCGTCAGGCGGCGCGGGGAGCGAGGGTTGATCCGCACCGCGGGCAGTGGCGACGGGTGCAGGTGTCGAGCTCCTGACCGCAGGCGCAGGTATCGGCACGGCGGTCCTCGTCGGGCTCGAGTCGGTGAAGACTGGCCCACGCGTGACGTTCGGTGGTCATCGTCCTCACCTCCTCGTGCGGTCACCAGGCATTCGGTGCGGTGCGCTCATGGGATTGGACTGGCGTCCTCCGGCAGACTCGTCGGCATGAGCGACACTGACCTGAGGGCGGATGCTCTCGTCGTGGTCGACGTGCAGCGGGCGCTGGTATCCGGCGACCATGCCGTCGCCGAGGCCGACGCCTACGTAGACCGCTGGACGGCGGCTCTCGAGTCGGCTCGTAGGGCGGGAGTGCCGGTGATCCACCTGCAAGACGACGGCGCCTGGCCCGGTTCGCTCATCCCGCGCGGCTCGGTCGGCTGGGAGCTGGTGTTGCCGGTCGCGGGGGGCGAACGCGTCATCAGCAAGGCGCGGGACGACGGCTTCGACGGCACCGACCTGGAGGCGATCCTCCGCGACGCCGGCGTGACCCGGCCGTGCCTGGTCGGCATCCAGTCGGAGATGTGCGTGGCCGCGACCGCCCGGGGCGCGATGGCTCGGGGCCTGACCGTGCTCCTGCCGCGCGACGGCCACACGACGTACGACGTTCCGGCGGACGGTGCGGCAGCGGGCGTCCCCGCGGACCACGTGTCCCGGGTCGCCGAGTGGTCGCTCGGCGACGAGGTCGTGGCCCCGGACCGGCTGCGGGACGTCTGGTTCAGCCCCGGCGGTTGACCCGGACCAGAGTGTCGACGTGGCCAGCCGGCACGTACCGACCGACGTGCATAGGCGTTGAACCCACCACCTGCTCACGCTCGGCCTGAGGCGAACGTGCGAGCTGTGCACGTTCGTCGGTACGCGGTCAAGGCGGGTTGGTCAACCATGGTTGACCAACCTAGACTGGGTGCATGGACGTCGTGAAGGTGCAGTACGCCAAGACCCACCTGTCGGCTTTGCTCGCCGCGGTGGAGCGCGGCGAGCAGTTCGTGATCGCCCGGGGCGACCGCGAAGTGGCTCGGCTGGTCCCGATGGGGGAGCGACCCAAGCGGGATCTCGGCTTCCTCGATCTCAGGCTCGCCGACAGCTTCTTCGACGAGTTGCCGGAGGAGGAGGTCGCCGCCTGGGAGGCGGGCCAGTGAGCCACCTGCTCGACACCCACGTCCTGCTGTGGATGGTCGGGGATCCCGAGCAACTGGGATCCGCGGCTCGCGAGATCGTCGAGGACCCTGAGCAGGAGCTCCACGTCTCGGCCGCGTCGACCTGGGAGATCGCGACCAAGCGGCGGCTGGGCCGGCTGCCCCATGCGGAGGTCCTCGTCACCAACTACGCGCGCCACCTGCGGCGGCTCGACCTGCGTCCCGTGCCGATCTCGGACGATCACGCTCTCGTCGCAGGCGGGCTCGACTGGACCCACCGCGATCCGTTCGACCGGATGCTGGCCGCGGTGGCGATGGTCGAGGGCTGGACCCTGATCACCCGGGATCCCGCCTTTGCGGCGCTCCCGGGGCTTCGCACCCTCTGGTAGCCGCTCAGCCCCGGCGGTTGACCCGGATCCGGTTGTCGGAGCCGGGGTTGCGGACCTCGGTCGAGCCGCGGGTGACCGTGACCGCGTTGTGGTCGCCGCGCAGCACGACTGCGCCCAGCCGGCGGAAGTGGACGTCGTTGTGGTTGCCGGGGATGGCGGCGTCGTACCCGCGACGGGCCCGGACGTCGTGCCCGCGCCCGGCGACGCGCAGGTCGCTGATCCGGTCGGCAGTCACGGTGCCGTGCCTGCGGCCGAGCCTCACGTCCTCGAGCAGGCCCTCGGCGGTCACGACCGAACCCGGCGAGGTCAGTCGCACGGCGCGGGACGACGGCAGCGCCACCTCGTTGCCGTGCCCCGTGACCACGAGGGTGTCGATCGGCTTGGCCACGACCACGTTGCCCGTGCCCCGCACGACCAGACGCTGGGCGGCCGGCATCGTGACGTGGGTGCCGCTGGCGGTGATCTCCACGACGCCGCAGGTCCCGCGCAGCTCGTAGTCGGCGTCGTCGATGTCGAGCACGACCTTGTCGGAGGAGCAGGCCACCGGGATCGTGACCAGCCCTGCCTGGGCGGGCGAGCCGGCGACCACGAGAGCCGCGAGCGCTCCGCCGACCAGTGCTCCGGCCAGAGCGCCCGTCAACCAGGGGGTGCGGAGGCGACGGGTGCGACGGACGTGGTGGTGCTGCGACACGGGGGTTCCTTCCCAGGATTCTCGCGGTCAAGATACTGACGGTACGTACTTTCAGTATGACTGACGTTCGGTGCCCGGCACGCCACGAGACGGGTGAGTTCACGCACAACGGCGCTGCTAGGCTCGGGCCGCTCGAACATCCTTTAACGATCCGTCCCGTGAGGCGGAGAAGGAGGTACGACGCAGTTGACTCTGCCTGCGCCGCCCAACCCCGCGATGCTCGTCCTCGAGGACGGCCGCACCTTCCACGGTGACTCCTACGGAGCCGAGGGCGAGACCTTCGGCGAAGCCGTGTTCTCGACCGGCATGACCGGCTACCAGGAGACGCTCACCGACCCCAGCTACCACCGCCAGGTGGTCGTGATGACCGCGCCCCACGTCGGCAACACCGGCATGAACGACGAGGACGCCGAGTCCCGTCGGATCTGGGTGAGCGGCTACGTCGTGCGCGATCCCGCCCGGATCCCGTCCAACTGGCGTTCCCGCCGCAGCCTCGACGACGCGCTCCGCGAGCAGGGCGTCGTCGGCATCTCCGGCGTCGACACCCGCGCCCTGACCCGGCACCTGCGCGAACGTGGCGCGATGCGGGTCGGCATCTCCACCACGGCGACCGATGCGACGGCGCTGCTCGACCGGGTGCGGCAGCAGCCGCCGATGGCCGGTGCCGACCTCGCCGGCGAGGTGACCACGCCCGAGGCGTACGTCGTGCCCGCCGTCGGGGAGAAGCGGTTCACCGTGGCCGCCCTCGACCTCGGGATCAAGGGGATGACGCCGGTGCGGATGGCCGAGCGCGGGGTCGAGGTCCATGTGCTCCCCAGCACCGCGACCGTCGACGACGTGCTCGCCACGCAGCCCGACGGTGTCTTCTACTCCAACGGCCCCGGTGACCCCGCCACCGCCGACCTCGCCACCCTGACCGGCGTGCTCGAGCGTGGCATCCCCTACTTCGGGATCTGCTTCGGCAACCAGCTCTTCGGACGAGCACTCGGGTTCGGCACCTACAAGCTGACCTACGGCCACCGTGGCATCAACCAGCCGGTCATGGACCGCACCACCGGCAAGGTCGAGGTGACCGCCCACAACCACGGGTTCGCCGTCGATGCTCCGCTCGACGGGGCCGCCACCACGCCGTACGGCGAGGCGACCGTGTCGCACGTGTGCCTCAACGACAACGTGGTCGAGGGCCTGGAGCTGCGTGACGCTGACGGCAACCTGCGCGCCTTCAGCGTCCAGTACCACCCCGAGGCCGCCGCCGGACCGCACGACGCGGGATACCTCTTCGACCGGTTCTGCCAACTGATGACCGAGCGGAGGGGGTCCTGATGCCCAAGCGCACCGACATCCACTCCGTGATGGTCATCGGGTCCGGACCGATCGTGATCGGCCAGGCCTGCGAGTTCGACTACTCCGGCACCCAGGCCTGCCGGGTGCTGCGGGCCGAGGGGCTGCGAGTCATCCTCGTGAACTCCAACCCGGCCACGATCATGACCGACCCCGAGTTCGCCGACGCGACCTACGTCGAGCCGATCACCCCGGAGTTCGTCGAGAAGGTCATCGCCAAGGAGCGCCCCGACGCGCTGCTCGCCACACTCGGTGGCCAGACCGCGCTCAACACCGCGGTCTCACTCGCCGAGAACGGCGTCCTCGAGAAGTACGGCGTCGAGCTGATCGGCGCCAGCATCGAGGCGATCGACCGCGGCGAGAACCGGCAGTCGTTCAAGCGGATCGTCGAGGAGCTCGGGGGACAGGTGTCCCGCTCGGTCATCTGCCACACCGTCGACGACCTGATGGCAGGCGCCGACGAGCTCGGCTACCCGGTCGTCGTACGACCGTCGTTCACGATGGGCGGCTCCGGCTCCGGCATGGCGTACGACGAGAAGGACCTGCGTCGCATCGGCGGCGGCGGGCTCGCGGCGTCGCCGACCAGCGAGGTGCTCCTGGAGGAGTCGATCCTCGGCTGGAAGGAGTACGAGCTGGAGGTCATGCGCGACACGGCCGACAACGTCGTGATCGTCTGCAGCATCGAGAACCTCGACCCGATGGGCGTCCACACCGGCGACTCCATCACGGTCGCGCCGGCGATGACGCTGACCGACCGCGAGTACCAGGAGCTGCGCGACCTCTCGATCGGGATCATCCGCTCGGTCGGGGTCGACACCGGCGGCTGCAACATCCAGTTCGCGGTCAACCCCGACGACGGCCGGATCGTCGTCATCGAGATGAACCCCCGGGTCTCGCGCTCGAGCGCGCTGGCGTCGAAGGCGACCGGCTACCCGATCGCCAAGATCGCCGCCAAGGTCGCGATCGGCTACACCCTCGACGAGATCCCCAACGACATCACCGTCCGCGCGGACGGTCAGAGCACGCCGGCCAGCTTCGAGCCGACGCTCGACTACGTCGTGGTGAAGGTGCCCCGCTTCGCGTTCGAGAAGTTCCCCGGGGCCGATCCGGTGCTGACGACCCACATGAAGTCGGTCGGTGAGGCGATGGCGATCGGCCGCAACTTCACCGAGTCGCTGCAGAAGGCGCTGCGGTCGCTGGAGAGCCCGGACGCCGTCTTCGACTGGAGCCACCGCCACGTCGACCTCGACCGCGACCGGCTGCTGGCCGACGCGGCGGTCCCGCACGACGGTCGGCTGCGCGTGGTGATGGACGCGATCCGTGCCGGTGCGACCCCCGACGACGTCCACGACGCCACCGGCATCGACCCGTGGTTCGTCGACCAGCTGGCTCTGATCAACGAGATCGCGCAGGAGCTGATCGAGGCCCCCGAGCTGACACCGGGGTTGCTGCGGCGCGCCAAGCGGCACGGCTTCTCCGACGTCCAGCTCGGCCGGATGCGCAACCTCGCCGAGCCGGTCGTGCGCGGGGTGCGCCACGCGCTGGGCATCCGCCCGGTCTACAAGACCGTCGACACCTGCGCCGCCGAGTTCGCCGCGGCCACGCCGTACCACTACTCCTCCTACGACGAGGAGACCGAGGTGCAACCCCGCCCGGAGGGCAAGGCGGCGGTCATCATCCTCGGTTCCGGGCCCAACCGGATCGGCCAGGGCATCGAGTTCGACTACTCGTGCGTGCACGCCTGTCAGGCGCTGTCGGAGGTCGGCTACGAGACGATCATGGTCAACTGCAACCCCGAGACCGTCTCGACCGACTACGACACCTCCGACCGGCTCTACTTCGAGCCGCTCACGCTGGAGGACGTGCTCGAGATCGTCCACGCCGAGCAGCTGGCGGGCCCGATCGCGGGCGTCATCTGCCAGCTCGGCGGCCAGACGCCGCTCGGTCTCGCGCAGGGGTTGGCCGACGCCGGGGTCCCGATCGTCGGGACGACGCCCGAGGCGATCCACCTGGCAGAGGAGCGCGGCGCCTTCGGCCGGGTGCTCGCCGACGCCGGTCTGCCGGCGCCCAAGCACGGGATGGCGTCCTCCTTCGAGGAGGCGCAGGCGATCGCCCACGAGATCGCCTACCCGGTGCTGGTGCGCCCGTCGTTCGTGCTGGGCGGCCGTGGCATGGAGATCGTCTACGACGACGAGACGCTGGAGGGCTACATCGCCCGGGCGACCGCGATCAGCCCCGAGCATCCCGTGCTGGTCGACCGCTTCATCGACGACGCGGTCGAGATCGACGTCGACGCCCTCTACGACGGCGAGACCCTGTACCTGGGCGGCGTGATGGAGCACATCGAGGAGGCCGGCATCCACTCCGGCGACTCGTCGTGCGCGCTGCCGCCGATCACCCTGGGTGACTCCGAGATCCGCCGGATCCGGGAGGCCACCGAGGCGATCGCGCACGGGGTCGGCGTACGCGGGCTGATCAACATCCAGTTCGCGCTCGGCTCCGACGTGCTCTACGTGCTCGAGGCCAACCCGCGCGCGTCCCGGACCGTGCCGTTCGTGTCGAAGGCGACGGCGGTGCCGCTGGCCAAGGCCGCGGCCCGGGTGATGCTGGGCGAGTCGATCGCCTCCTTGCGCGCCGAGGGGCTGCTGGCGGCCCGGGGCGACGGCGGCGACCTGCCGATCGACGCCCCGATCGCGGTGAAGGAGGCGGTGATGCCGTTCAACCGCTTCCGCACCCCCGACGGGCAGACCGTCGACACCGTGCTCGGGCCGGAGATGCGGTCGACCGGCGAGGTCATGGGCTTCGACGCCGACTTCGGTCGCGCGTTCGCCAAGTCGCAGGCCGCCGCCTACGGGCCGCTGCCGACGTCGGGTCGCGTGTTCGCGAGCGTGGCCAACCGCGACAAGCGGACCATGATCTTCCCGCTCAAGCGGCTGGCCGACCTCGGCTTCGAGATCCTCGCGACCCAGGGCACCGCCGAGGTGCTGCGTCGCAACGGGATCGACGCCCGCATCGTCCGCAAGCACTTCGAGGGCACCGGTCCCGCCGGTGAACCGACCACGGTGCAGCTGATCGACGACGGCGAGATCGACCTCATCGTCAACACGCCGCACGGTGCCGGTGGCGGATCGGCCCGCACCGACGGCTACGAGATCCGTACCGCCGCCGTCAACGCCAACATCCCGTGCATCACCACGGTGCAGGGGCTGGGAGCCGCGGTACAGGGCATCGAGGCGATGCGCGCCGGGGACATCGGGGTGTGCTCGCTGCAGGAGTGGGCCCGCAAGTGACGGCGTACGACGTCCTCTTCCGCCACGGGCTCGCCCGCGTCGACCCGGAGCGGGCCCACCACCTCGGCTTCGGGATGATTCGCGCGGGCTCCCCGGCCGTGCGAGGTCTCGGCAAGCTCGACCGACGGCGGTCGAGGCCGTCGCGACCCGTCGCGGCGATGGGGCTGACCTTCCCGAACGTCCTCGGACTCGCCGCCGGCTTCGACAAGAACGCGATCGGCGTCGACGGCCTCGCCGCGCTCGGCTTCGGCCATGTCGAGATCGGCACCGTGACCGGGCGGGCCCAACCCGGCAACCCGAAGCCGCGGCTGTTCCGGCTGCCGGCCGACGGAGCGGTCGTCAACCGGATGGGGTTCAACAACGACGGCGCGGAGACGGTCGCCGTGCGGCTCGCGAGCTGGCGACGGCACGCGCGTGCGGATCGGCCGGTGCTCGGCGTCAACATCGGCAAGACCAAGGTCGTGCCCGAGGACGACCAGGCGGCTGTCGAGGCCGACTACGTGCGGAGCACCCGGCTGCTCGCGCCGTACGCCGACTACCTGGTCGTCAACGTCTCCTCGCCCAACACGCCGGGACTCAGGTCGCTCCAGTCGGTGGAACGCCTCGGGCCGCTGCTGGCCGCGGTGCGCGCCGAGGCCGACCGGGTGGCGACCCACCAGCGGGTGCCGTTGCTGGTCAAGATCGCGCCCGACCTCGCCGATGCGGACGTGCTCGCCGTCGCCGACCTCGCGCTCGACCTCGGCCTCGACGGGATCATCGCGACCAACACCACCATCTCGAGGGAGGGCCTGGCGAGCAGCCCGGCCGACGTCGAGGCGATCGGCGCGGGCGGGCTCTCCGGTCGGCCGCTGACCGTCCGGGCGGAGGCCGTGATGCGGCTGCTGCGCGACCGGGTCGGCCCCGATCTCACCCTGATCGGTGTCGGCGGCATCACCACCGTCGAGGACGCACAGGCGCGCCTCGCCGCCGGGGCGACCCTGCTCCAGGGCTACAGCGCACTGATCTACGAGGGACCGCTCTGGCCGCGCCGGATCCTCCGCGGGGTCGCATGAGCTCACCGGACCGGAGCCCGCTCCACGTCACCGGCGAGCTGCTGGCCAGCCGTCGGATCGGCGCCCACCACCACCTGACGGTCGTTGCGCCGGGTATCGCCGAGCGCTTCCGGCCCGGCACCTTCCTCGCGGTCTCGACCGGCGCGGAGCGGTTGGCCCGGCGCGCGTTCTGGATCCACCGGGTCAAGCCGACCGGCGGCTACGGCGCGACCCTCGAGCTGGTCGTCGAGGAACGCGGGCCGGGCACCACCTGGCTGGTGCACCAGCCGCCCGGCACCAAGCTGGAGCTGACCGGGCCGCTCGGTCGCGCGTTCTCGCTGCCGCAGGAGCCCGTCAGCTGCGTGCTGGTCGGCGAAGGATATGCGGCGGCGCCGATGTTCCCGCTCGCCGAGCGGCTCCGCGAGCGGAACTGCTCCATCACCTTGGTGGTCGCGGGCGCCGACGAGGCCCACCTGCTCTCGGCGCTGGAGGCTCGCCGGTCGGCGCGCGCCGTCACCGTCGTCACCGCCGACGGGTCGGTCGGCCAGCGGGGAGCGGTGGCCGACGTCATCAGCGAGGTGCTGTCCCGGGCCCAGGCCGCGGTCGTCTACGCCGCTGGGCCCGCCCCGACCCTCCATGCGGTCGCCGCCGCGGCCGAGAACATCGGTGCGTGGAGCCAGATCGCCCTCGAGCGGCCGCTCACCTGCGCCACCGGACTGTGCCAGGGCTGCGCCGTACCCGTGGCCGGCGAGGGCGGCAACGCCCGGCTGGTCCGCGCCTGCTTCGACGGGCCGGTGTTCCGGGGCGACCGGGTCGTCTGGGACCAGCTCGAGGCACTCCGATGAGCCTCCCGCTGACGTCCCCGGTCATGGTCGCCGCCGGCTGCGGTGGCACCGGTCGCGAGCTCGCCGCCTTCACCGACCTGTCGGGTCTCGGCGGTTTCGTCACCCGGTCGATCACCCTGGCGCCCCGGTCCGGCGGCACCCATCCCCGAATCCTCGAGACGCCGTCCGGGCTGGTCCACGCGGTCGACCTCCAGAACCCCGGCGTCGACCAGTTCCTGGCCCTGGAGCTGCCGTGGCTGGTCCGGCAGGGCGCCCAGGTCTTCGTGTCGATGGTCGGCCGGTCGTTGGGGGAGTACGCCGAGCTCGCACGTCGGCTCGGCCGGGCGCCCGGTCTCGCCGGGATCGAGGTCAATCTCTCCGCACCCGATGCCAGCGGCAACGGCGTCTTCGACGTGCGAGAGGCCTTCCACGCCGCGTCGGTGATCGCCGCCGTCCACCGCGACCTGCCGCGCGGCTTGCCGGTGCTGGCCAAGCTCCGCTCCGACCTGGTCCGGGTCGCCGAGAGCGCCCGGGCAGTGCTGGAGGCCGGCGCGGACGCGGTGGTGGTCGGCAACGCGCTGCCGGCCGCCATGCCCGACGGACGGCCCGCCGGGCTCAGCGGTCCCGCGATCCGGCCGCTCGCGCTGCGCTGCCTCACCGAGGTGCTCGACGGTGCGCCCGAGGCCACCGTCATCGCCAGCGGGGGCATCATGACCGTCGCCGACGCCCGCGCCGCGCTCGACCTCGGGGCCGTGGCCGTGCAGGTCGGCAGCGCGCTCCTGCACGACCCCACCACAGCCGGCCGGCTCGTGACCGGCCTCGCCGATCCAGGAGAGGATCTGACATGACGTTCGGAGAGCGCGTCCACGCCGCGATGGTCGAGCGGGGCCAGTTCTGTGTCGGCATCGACCCGCACGGCTCGCTGCTCACCGACTGGGGCCTCAACGACGACGCGGCCGGCCTGGAGACCTTCGCACTGTCCGTGGTCGAGGCCGTGGCGCCCCACGTCTCGGTGGTCAAGCCGCAGTCGGCCTTCTACGAGCGGTTCGGCAGCCGCGGCATCGCGGTGCTCGAACGCGTCATCGCCGACTCGCGGGCCGCCGGAGCGCTGGTGCTGCTCGACGTGAAGCGCGGCGACATCGGCTCGACCTCGCAGGCCTACGCCGACGCCTACCTGGACCCCGACTCGCCGCTGGCCTCCGACGCGATCACGGCCAGCCCGTTCCTCGGGTTCGGCTCGCTCGACCCCATGATCGAGACCGCTCGCCGCCACGGTGCCGGCGTCTTCGTGCTGGCACTGACGTCCAACAAGGAGGGTCCCGACGTGCAGCACGCGACCGCCGCCGACGGCGGCACGGTCGCCGGTGGCGTGCTCCGCAGGCTGCGCGACCTCAACGGCGCCGCCGACCCGCTCGGCTCGTTCGGGGCGGTCGTCGGCGCCACGATCGGACAGTCCGCCGAGGACCTCGCGATCAACGGACCGTTGCTGGCGCCCGGCTTCGGCGAGCAGGGCGGGGGACCGGGCGACATCCGGCGGATCTTCGGCAGGTCCGCACCCCACGTGCTCGCCAGCTCCTCGCGCGGCGTGCTCCGGCTGGGCCCCGAGCGCGGCGCGATGACCGACGCGTGCCGCCGTGCCAACGACGAGCTCGCCGAGGCCCTGGCATGAGACGACTGCTGACCGGCGTACTGCTCCTCGGCGCGCTGACAGCCTGCAGCAACAGCCCCGAGGACGTCCGGGCCGACTACTGCGAGGTCGTCGAGGAGCAGCAGTTCGCGCTCACCGAAGCGCTCGCGCAGGAGTCGCCCGACGCGCTGCTCGGGGCCCTGCCGCAGTTCCGCGAGCTCGCCGAGTCAGCACCCCGCGACATCGATGACGACTGGACCGTCTTCCTCGGCGCGCTGGAGGGACTCCAGGAGGCGCTCGACGAGGCGGGGGTCGACGCCTCGTCGTACGACGCGAGCAAGCCCCCGGACGGCGTCACCGACGAGCAGCAGGCGGCCATCGCCCGCGCCGCCGACGAGCTGGTCCGTCCCGAGGTGTCGGAAGCGTTCGAAGGTGTGAAGCAGCAGGCCAAGGACGTGTGCAAGACGCCGCTCTACCAGTGACGCCCCTACCAGTGAGGCGTGGAAGTGCCCGCACGGGCCGGGTCGATTGCCGCAGCGGAACCGACCTGACTAGATTGGCCGCTGTCCTCTCCCTGCGCGTCTCGACGAAGGAAACCCGCACTCGTGGCACTGCCTCCTCTCACCCCTGAACAGCGCTCCGCGGCGCTCGAGAAGGCCGCCGCCTCCCGACGGGAACGCGCCGAGGTGAAGAACCGGCTCAAGCACGCGGGCGCCTCCATCGTCGACGTGCTCCGTGAGGGTGAGACCAACGAGGTCATCGGCAAGATGCGCGTCATCGACCTGCTCCAGGCGATGCCCGGGCTGGGCAAGGTGCGCGCCCGGCAGCTGATGGAGCGCCTCGGCATCGCCGAGAGTCGCCGCGTGCGCGGCCTCGGGTCCAAGCAGGTCGCGTCGCTGCACCGGGAGTTCGGCCCGCAGGACTCCGACGCGTGACCCTCGTCGATCCGCCGGGCCGATGACGAGCGCCCCCGTACGCCGATCGCGACTGGTCGTCCTGGCCGGACCCACCGCGGTGGGCAAGGGCACGGTCGCCGCCGAGATCCGCGAGCACCACCCCGAGGTCTGGATCTCCGTCTCCGCCACGACGCGGCCACCGCGTCCGGGGGAGGAGGACGGCGTCCACTACTGGTTCGTCTCCGAGGACGAGTTCTCCCACCTGGTCGCCGAGGGCGAGATGCTGGAGTGGGCCGTGGTCCACCAGGCCGCCCGCTACGGCACGCCGCGACGTGCGGTGGAGACGATGCTGGAGCAGGGTCGGCCGGCGCTGCTGGAGATCGACCTCCAGGGCGCCCGGCAGGTGCGTGAGTCGATGCCGGGGGCGCTGTTCGTGTTCCTGAAGCCCCCCTCCTGGGAGGAACTGGTGCGCCGGCTCACCGGCCGCGGCACCGAATCCGAGGCCGAACAGGCCCGTCGGTTGGAGACCGCGCTCGAGGAACTGGCGGCGGAGGAGGAGTTCGACGTGACCATCGTCAACCGCGAAGTTCACGCTGCGGCCGAGGAGTTGGTAGCCTTGATGGTAGATCAGCAGGAGTCCACCGATTCCTGATCCCCCATGCCAACTGTGAGGCTTCACGCGTGTCTGGACCCAACATCGCCGCCGAGGGTGTCACCAACCCCCCGATCGACGAGCTGCTCACCAAGACTGACAGCAAGTACAAGCTGGTGCTCTACAGCGCCAAGCGCGCCCGCCAGATCAACGCCTACTACTCCCAGCTCGGCGAAGGCCTGCTCGAGTACGTCGGCCCGCTCGTGGACACCCACGTGCAGGAGAAGCCGCTCTCGATCGCGCTGCGCGAGATCAGCGAGGACCTGCTGACCTGCGAGGACGTCGACCCGGCCGAGCTGGCCGCGGAGGAAGAGGCCCGCAAGGCCGCGTCCCTCGAGGCGTCCCTCACCCAGGGCGAGTAGCCCTGACCAGCCGCGACGCGCCCGAGGCCGTTTCCCCGACGGGGGAGCGGCCTCGCCTCGTCCTCGGCGTCTCGGGCGGCATCGCGGCGTACAAGTCGTGCGAGCTGCTGCGTCGCTTCACCGAGTCCGGCCACGACGTCACTGTCGTGCCGACCGCGGCCGCACTGTCCTTCGTCGGCGAGGCGACCTGGGCCGCACTCTCGGGCAAGCCGGTCCACACCAGCGTGTGGGACGACGTCCACCAGGTGCCCCACGTCCGGATCGGCCAGTCGGCAGACCTGGTCGTCGTCGCCCCCGCGACCGCGGACCTGCTGGCGAAGGCGGCCCACGGGCTGGCCGACGACCTGCTCACCAACACGCTGCTGACCGCTCGCTGCCCCGTGGTGTTCGCTCCCGCGATGCACACCGAGATGTGGGAGCACCCCGCGACCGTCGCCAACGTCGCCACCCTGCGCGGACGCGGCGCGATCGTGCTCGAGCCCGCCGAGGGCCGGCTCACCGGCGCCGACACCGGCAAGGGCCGGCTGCCCGAGCCGGACGAGATCTTCGACCTCTGTGTCGAGGTGCTCGAACAGGGTGTCGCCGCTCCCGACCTGAGGGGCCGTCATCTCGTGGTGTCGGCAGGTGGCACCCGAGAGCCGCTCGACCCGGTCCGGTTCCTCGGCAACCGGTCCTCGGGGCTGCAGGGCTACGCGCTGGCGCGGGCGGCTGCCGCGCGGGGCGCCGAGGTCACCCTCGTCAGTGCCAACGTGACGCTGCCCGACCCGGCCGGGGTCAAGGTCGTCCGGGTCGAGACCACCGGCCAGCTCCGCGACGCGGTGGTGAGCGCCGCTGCCACCGCCGACGCGGTGGTGATGGCCGCCGCTCCCGCCGACTTCCGGCCGCTCGCGGTCAGCGACGCCAAGATCAAGAAGGCCGACGACGGCTCGGCCCTGCCGATCGAGCTCGTCCAGAACCCCGACATCCTCGCGGAGATCTCCCACGACCGTCCGCGTCCCGGCGCGGTGATCGTCGGCTTCGCCGCCGAGACCGGCGACGAGACCGGGACGGTGCTCGACCACGCCCGCGGCAAGCTGGCGCGCAAGGGGTGTGACCTGCTGGTCGTCAACGACGTCAGCGGGGGAGCGGTCTTCGGCAGCCCCGACAACCAGGCCGTCATCCTCGGCGCCGACGGCGCGACCGTCGACGTACCCCATGGCTCGAAGGCCGCGCTGGCCCGGGTGGTGTGGGACGAGGTCCTGCGTCGACTCGGCGCCTGAGACCGCCGTATCGCATGCTGGCCGCCCGGATAGGGTGGTCCGAACGACCAACCTGGTACCTGAGAGAGTGAGTTCCCAACGTGGCTGGACGTCTCTTCACGTCGGAGTCGGTGACCGAAGGTCATCCCGACAAGATCGCCGACAAGATCAGCGACACCGTCCTCGACTACCTCATGGAGCACGACTCCGACAAGGAGAACCTGCGCACGGCGGTGGAGACGCTGCTGACGACCGGGCTGGTCGTCGTCGCGGGTGAGGTGCGGACCAACGCGTACGCGCCGGTCGCCGAGCTGGCCCGCAAGGCCATCCTCGAGATCGGCTACGACTCCTCGCTCAAGGGCTTCGACGGCGCCTCCTGCGGCGTCCAGGTCGCCATCGGCGGTCAGTCCGTCGACATCGCCCAGGGCGTCGACGACGGCCACGAGTCCCGGGTCGGCTCCTCCGAGGACGACCTCGACAAGCGCGGCGCCGGCGACCAGGGCCTGATGTTCGGCTACGCCTGCGACGACACTCCCGAGCTGATGCCGCTGCCGATCATGATCGCCCAGCGGCTCGCCCAGCGGCTGACCGAGGTGCGCAAGGACGGCACGCTCGGCTACCTGCGTCCCGACGGCAAGACCCAGGTCACCATCGAGTACGACTCCGACGACCGGCCGGTGCGCATCGACACGGTCGTCCTCTCCACGCAGCACGCGGAGGAGATCGACCACCCCACCCTCGAGGGCGACATCAAGAAGCACGTCATCGACACGGTGCTCGAGGGCTTCGACATCCCGTCGGAGGGCTACCGGATGCTGGTCAACCCGACCGGCAAGTTCGTGGTCGGCGGTCCGATGGGCGATGCCGGCGTGACCGGCCGCAAGATCATCGTCGACACCTACGGCGGCATGGCCCGCCACGGTGGCGGGGCGTTCTCCGGCAAGGATCCCTCCAAGGTCGACCGCTCCGCTGCCTATGCCATGCGCTGGGTCGCCAAGACCGTCGTCGCCGCCGGCCTGGCGCGTCGGTGCGAGGCGCAGGTCGCCTACGCCATCGGCAAGGCCGCCCCGGTGGGCGTCTTCATCCAGACCTTCGGCACCGGCGTCATCGCTGACGAGGACATCCAGCAGGCCGTGCTCAAGGTCTTCGACCTCCGCCCGGCCGCGATCATCCGCGACCTCGACCTGCTGCGTCCGATCTACGCCGAGACCTCGGCGTACGGGCACTTCGGCCGCGAGCTCCCCGAGTTCACCTGGGAGCGCACCGACCGCGTCGCCGACCTGAAGCTCGCTGCGGGCGTCTGAGGCGTTCGTGGTTTCCCCGCTCAGGCGGGGAACCAGTGGCTTTGGGGGCAAACCAATGGCCTCGAAGTCATGGGCTCGCCCGCGAAGCCCGTCCGTCACCGCTCGCTGGTAGACAACACCCATGACCGGCACGGAGAGGGAGCCCGACATGCTGCCCGGACTCCGGGCCGCGGTCGCCGACTCGAAGGCCAAGGCCGCCGCCACCCGGGCCCGCAAGTCCGTAGACGTCGAGCCGGCGGCCAGCGATCCGGTCGCCCGGGTGCTGGTCGACCTGCCGCTGGCCCACCTCGACCGCCCCTTCGACTACCTCGTCCCCCTCAAGGACGCGGAGACCGCGGTGCCGGGGGCCCGGGTGAAGGTCCGCTTCGCCGGCCAGGACGTCGACGGCTACGTCGTCGAGCGGGTCGCCGAGTCCGACCACGCCGGCCGGCTCGCGCCGCTGCGCCGCGTGGTGAGTGCCGAGCCGGTGCTGTCGCCCGAGGTCGCCGCCTTGGCCGCCTCCGTCGCCGAGCGGTACGCCGGGAGCCGGGCCGACGTGCTGCGGTTGGCCGTGCCGCCGCGCCATGCCACCACTGAGGGCAAGCCGTCGCCAGACCTGGACGGGCCGGTCGAGATCGACGCGGAGGCCGCGGCCGCCGCGTGGGCCGGCCACGAGCCGGCCGCAGCCTTCCTGGCCCACCTCGCCGCCGGTGGATCTCCGAGGGCGGTCTGGTCCGCCGCGCCGGCCACCGACTGGCCGACCGCGCTGGCCCAGGCTGCCGCTCACGTCCATGCCTCCGGCCGCGGCGCGCTGCTGGTCGTCCCCGACCACCGCGACCTCGCCCGGGTCGATGCTGCCCTCATCGACGTGCTCGGCGAGGGCCACCACGTCACCCTGCGCGCCGAGGCGGGCCCGGCCGCCCGCTACCGCGACTTCCTGGCCGTCTCACGCGGCCGACGCCGGATCGTGCTCGGCACCCGTGCCGCCGCGTTCGCCCCCGTCCACGACCTCGGCCTGCTGGTGCTCTGGGACGACGGCGACGACCTCCACGCCGAGCCCCGCGCTCCCTACCCCCACACCCGCGAGGTCCTCCTGCTGCGCGCCGAGCAACAGCAGACGGCGCTGCTCCTCGCCGGCTTCGCTCGATCGGTCGAGGCGCAACAGCTGGTCCGTTCCGGCTGGGCCCACGAGATCGCGGCGCCCCGCGACGTGCTCCGCGCCCGCGCCACGGTCACCATCGCCGAGTCTGGCGAGCGCGAGCACGGCGCCCGCCTCCCGCGCGCCGCGTACGACGCTGTCCGCGCCGGCCTGGTCGACGGACCCGTGCTGGTGCAGACCCCCCGGTCGGGCTATGCGCCGAGCCTGGCCTGCGAGCGGTGCCGCACCCCAGCCCGCTGCACCCACTGCACGGGTCCGCTCCAGCTCGCCGGCCCCGCCGACCCGCCGTTCTGCCGCTGGTGCGGCGAGCAGGCCGCCGACTGGTCGTGCCCGGAGTGCGGCCACCGCGGGCTGCGGGCGCCGGTGGTGGGGGAGTCCCGCACCGCCGAGGAGCTCGGCCGGACCTTCCCCGGCTTCCCGGTGCTCACCTCCGGCGGCTCCCAGATCCGCGCGGAGGCGCCCGCGACCCCCGCGATCGTGGTGGCGACACCCGGTGCCGAGCCGGTCGTCACCGGCGGGGGCTATGCGGCCGTCGTACTCCTCGACACCTGGCTGCCCCTGGGTCGCGTCGACCTGCGCGCCGAGGAGGAGGCGCTGCGCCGCTGGTTCAACGCGGCCGCCCTGGTGCGCGCCGGAGGACGGGTGGTCGCGGTCGGCGCCCCCGAGCAGGCCGCCCTCCAGGCACTCGTGCGCTGGGACCCCGCCGGCTTCGCCGACCGTGAAGCCGCGCAACGCGCCGCGGCCCACCTCCCACCGGCGTCCCGGCTCGCGACCGTGACCGGCGACCCCGGGGCGGTCGACGACGTCGTCACCCTGCTCGACCTTCCCGAGGGCACCGAGGTGCTCGGCCCCGTCCCGGACGGCGACCAGTCACGGGTCGTGCTCCGGGTGCCCAGAGCCCACGGCGCGGCACTGTCGAGCGCGCTCGGCGAGGTGCAGCGGGTCCGCTCCGCCCGCAAGCTCGACCCGGTTCGGATCCAGGTCGACCCGGTCGACCTCGGCTGAGGGTTAGGGCGTCACGCGGGCCATCTAGACTCCCTCCCCGTGGCCATCCAACCCATCCGACTCTTCGGCGACCCGGTGCTGCGGCGCCGCGCAGCCCCCGTCGTCGACTTCGACGTCGAGCTCCGCAAGCTGGTCTCCGACCTCAGCGACACCATGCTCGCCGCCCCGGGTGTCGGCCTCGCCGCGCCCCAGATCGGGGTGGGTCTCCGGGTCTTCACCTGGTACGTCGACGGTGAGCTCGGCCATCTCGTCAACCCCACCCTCGAGCTCTCCGAGGAGCAGCAGGAGGGTGCTGAGGGCTGTCTCTCGCTCCCCGAGCTGACCTTCGACTGCCTGCGCGCCCTCTCGGTCGTCGCCAACGGCTTCGACATGTACGGCGAGCCGCTGACCATCCACGGCAGCGACCTGCTCGCCCGAGCCATCCAGCACGAGACCGACCACCTCGACGGGGTGCTGTTCATCGACCGGCTCGACGCCGAGGCCCGCAAGGCCGCGATGCGCGAGATCCGTGACGCCGAGTGGTTCGGCCTCGAGAAGCCTTCGGTCAAGGTCAGCCCGCACGCCACGCACGGACTGCAGTTCTGATGCGCCTCGTCTTCGCCGGCACCCCCGAGGTGGCCGTTCCCTCTCTCGACGCGCTCGCGGCCAGCAGCCACGAGCTGGTCGGTGTCATCACCCGTCCCGACGCCCCGGCCGGTCGGGGCCGCAAGCTCGTGGCCAGCCCGGTCGCGCTGCGTGCCGAGGAGCTCGGGCTGCCGGTGCTCAAGCCCGAGCATCCGCGCGACCCCGACTTCCAGGCGGCGCTGCGGGAGCTCGCCCCGGACTGCTGCCCGGTCGTCGCCTACGGCGCCCTCCTCCCGCAGAGCGCCCTCGACATCCCGCCGCACGGTTGGGTCAACCTGCACTTCTCGGTGCTCCCCTCGTGGCGCGGAGCGGCCCCGGTCCAGCACGCGATCTGGGCCGGCGACGAGGTCACCGGGGCCACCACGTTCCGGATCGTGAAGGCGATGGACGCCGGCCCGACCTTCGGCGTGATGACCGAGCGGATCCGTCCCGACGACACGGCCGGCGATCTCCTCGGCCGGCTCGCCGAGGGCGGCGCCGGGCTGCTGTGCGTCACGCTCGACGGGATCGAGGACGGCAGCATCGAGGCCCGCGAGCAACCGACCGACGGGGTCAGCCTGGCGCCCAAGATCAGTGTCGAGGACGCCCGCATCGACTGGACCGAGACCGCGGCGGCCGTGGACCGCCGGATCCGGGCCTGCACCCCCGGGCCCGGCGCCTGGACGACGTACGACGGCGAGCGCTTCAAGGTCGGTCCGGTGACGCCCGACGCCGACCACGAGCCGCTACCGCCGGGCCGGATGGCGGTCTCCAGGAACGCCGTCCACGTCGGCACCGGCACCACGCCGGTGCGGCTGGACCTGGTGAAGGCCTTCGGGAAGAAGGAGATGGCTGCCGCCGACTGGGCCCGCGGCGGACGGGTGGAGCCCGACGCCCGGCTAGCCTGACGCCATGGGCAGGCCGGCGACTCCTGAGGACATCGACGCGATCTGCGCGTCGTTGCCCGAGACCGAGCTCGGCATCTCGTGGGGCGACCGGCCCACGTGGAAGGTCCCGCGCGGCGAGAAGGGCAAGGGCTTCCTGCTCTACCGGATGCCCCACCAGACCGCGGTCGACCCCGAGACCGGGGAGATGTACGACGACCTGATCGTCATCACGACCCCGACGGCCGCGGAGAAGCAGGCGCTGGTCGACGACCCCGACCTGCCGTTCTTCACCATCGACCACTTCCGCAGCCGTGATGCCGTGCTCGTCCAGCTGTCCCGGCTCGGCGAGCTCGATGTCGACGAGCTGCGCGAGATCATCACCGACGCCTGGGCCCGCCGCGCCCCGAAGCGACTCGTCAAGCAGCACCTCGCCGATGGCTGACCCAGCCCGGCTCGCGGCCTACGACGTCGTACGAGCCGTGCGCACCGAAGACGCCTACGCCAACCTGGTGCTCCAGCAGGCGATCCGCGACCACGGGCTGGTCGGGCGCGACGCCGCGTTCGCGACCGAGCTCGCGTCGGGCACGTTGCGTCGGCAGGGCACCTACGACGCGGTCATCGACGCCTGCCTCACCCGCGGCAAGGTCAAGCCGCGGATCCGGGACGTGCTGAGGATCGGGGTCCACCAGCTGCTCGGGATGCGGGTCGGTGACCACGCGGCGGTCTCCACCACTGTCGACCTGGCCCGCGCCCGGTCCGGTGCGCCCACAGTCGGGCTGGTCAACGCCGTCCTGCGCAAGGTCGCCGCCCACGACCTCGAGACCTGGATCGAGCGGGTCGCGCCCGACGCCGCCACCGACCCGGTCGGCCACCTCGCGGTCGCCCACAGTCACCCGCGCTGGGTCGTCGAGGAGCTGGCCCGCTCCCTGGGCGACCGCGCCGACGAGCTCCCGACTCTGCTCGAGGCCGACAACGAGTCGCCGGCCGTCGTGCTCGTCGCCCGCCCCGGTCGGTCCGTGCGCGACGAGCTCCCGGGCGTTCCGACCACCCTCTCGCCGTACGGCGTCAGGCTGGCTGGTGGCGATCCCGGTGCCGTGCCCGCGGTGGCCGAAGGACGGGCCGGTGTCCAGGACGAGGGCTCGCAGCTGGTCGCGCTGGCCCTGGCAGCTGCCCCGCTGGACGGTGAGGACCTCCGCTGGCTCGACCTGTGTGCCGGCCCGGGCGGGAAGGCGGCGCTGTTGGCAGGCCTGGCGATTCAGCGTGGCGCCCGGCTGATTGCGAACGAACCACAGGAGCACCGCGCCGAGCTGGTCCGTCGGGCGCTCGCCGGTGCCGAGGGGGTCGAGGTCACGACGGCCGACGGGCGACGGGCTCCGTGGTCTGCCGGCTCCTTCGACCGAGTGCTCGTGGACGCGCCGTGCTCCGGTCTCGGTGCGTTGCGGCGACGGCCCGAGGCCCGCTGGCGCAAGCAGCCCACCGACCTCGCCGAGCTGGTGCCGCTGCAGCGCGGGCTGCTGGAGTCGGCGCTGGACCTGGTCCGGCCCGGAGGAGTGGTGGTCTACGCGACCTGCTCGCCGGTCCTTGCCGAGACCGCCGGCGTGGTGGAGGACGTGCTGGCCGCGCGCGACGACGTGGTGCTGGAGGCGATCGAACCGGGCCTTCCGGACGCCGCCGGCCCGGTGCCCGGGACCAGCCAGCTGTGGCCTCACCGGCACCTGACGGACGCGATGTTTCTCGCGGTGTTGCGGCGCAGTTGACCTGTCGAGGGAGAACCGTGGCCCTCTTGTCGCCCGACCACAGGGTTTCTCTCAGGTTCGTGGGGTGGAATATGCCGCGCGACCCCGCATAATGGGGCGCAGGGGGAGGGAGTTCTACGTGCGTCGCTTCGCGCTCGCTGCCACGGTGGCCGTCGGGTCCGTGCTGGGCCTGCCGCTGTCGGCCGCCCATGCCGACCAGACCGTGGTGGTGCCCGGAACTGCTTTCCCGACCGCCAGCACCTACCTCACCTACTTCGGCTGCGTCGACCTCTTCCACGCGGACACGCGCGGTCCGGACGTGCGGGTCACGCGTGATGGCAACGCCCCGCTCGGCAGCGGCGCGACCGGCCTGGCCCTGCCCGGCGCCGGGACTGCTGCCGGTTCGGTGAGCCGGGTCGACTCGGTCGCCACCGCCACCTCAGCCATGGCTGTGCGTGCCGCTGCGGGCAGCCGCGGGGTCGCCTACGTCTGGTACGTCGCTCCCGGCCTGCTGCCCGGCGAGGTGTGGGCCGGCCGCGCAGACCTCACCACAGCGGTCGACGGATGGCAGCAGATCGACGCGGCTGCGGCGTCGTACGACTGGACCCGCCTCGAGGCCGCCACCGGCACCGTCAAGGAGCGGGCAGGGGCTGCCGGCATCGACGACTTCGCCGCCGCCCACGGCGACGGCCCCGGTTACCTCATGGCCGGGCTGGGCTGCGATGGCCGATCCTTCGACGTCGACGCGTTGCGCATCGGGGCGCCCGGAGCGGTGACGACCTACGACCTCGAGGGCTGGTCGGTCTCGACGTCCATCTCCGCGTCCCGGAACCGGATCGCTCCCGGTGACGAGGTCACCCTGAGCGCCAGGTCCCTCAACGGCACCGGAGGGTCCATGGGCTCGGCGCTGGTGCTGGAGGCGCGCGCCGCGGGAGCCGAGGCATTCCGGCCGGTGACCGGTGCGGTCGTGGCCGGACCCGACGGTGTCGTCTCCACGTCGGTCGCGCCCGACGTGACCACCGACTACCGCTGGTTCTTCGCCGAGCGCAGCTACGCCGGCGCCCACTGGTCACCGACCGTGAGGGTTCTCGTCGAGGGGAAAGCTGCTCGCTGACCTGCCCGACTATCGTGGCAGCCATGGCGTCCCCGTTCACCGAGATCGAGGTGGACGACCGCGTGGTCAAGGTGACCAATCCCGACCGCGTCTACTTTCCCGCGACCGGCGGCCAGCCCGGCGCGACGAAGCTCGACCTGGTCGAGTACTACCTCTCCGTCGGTGAGGGCATCGTCAACGCCCTCTTCGAGCGGCCGTGCATGCTGCACCGGTTCCCCAAGGGGTTGGCCGGCGACAAGGTCCACCAGAAGCGGCTCCCCGCGGGCGCGCCGCCGTGGATCGAGACGGTCCGGCTGCACTTCCCCCGCTGGGGGAGGGACGCCGACGAGCTGTGCGTGACCGAGCTCGGCGCGGTGATCTGGGCGGTGCAGATGTCCACGGTCGAGTTCCATCCCTGGAACAGCCGACGCGACGACCCGGAGTCGCCCGACGAGTGGCGGATCGACCTGGACCCCGGTCCGCTGTCGGATTTCGCGCAGGTGCAGCGGGTCGCGGCTGTCGTGCACGAGGTGCTCGACGAGCTCGGTGCGGTGGGCTACCCGAAGACCAGCGGCGGCACCGGCCTACACATCTACGTGCGGATCCCTCCCGACCACGGTCACAAGCAGGTACGGCGCGCCGCACTCGCCTTCGCCCGCGAGATCGAGCGGCGCGCCCCCGACGACGTCACCACCGCGTGGTGGCGCAAGGACCGCGATCCGCACCACCTGTTCGTCGACTACAACCAGAATGCGCGCGATCACACCATCGCCGCGGCGTACTCCGTCCGTGGCGTCCCCGACGCCCGGGTCAGCACCCCGGTCCGGTGGGACGAGGTCGACGCCTGCGACCCACGCGACTTCACGATCTTCACCGTGCCGCAGCGGTTTGCTGAGCTCGGCGACCTTCATGCAGGAATCGACGGCGACGTGTTCGACATCGCGCCGCTGCTCGCCTGGGCAGATCGCGATGAGGCCGCGGGTGCCGAGCCGCCCGCTGATCCGGAGGAGGAGTCGTGAACCGACCCGTCGACCTTGCCGAGAAGCTCTCGCTGTTCTCGGAGCACTGGTCACCGAAGGTGGTGGCAACGCTCAACGACTACGAGATCAAGGTCGTCAAGCTGAAGGGTGAGTTCGTCTGGCACACCCACGACGACACCGACGAGCTGTTCCTGGTCGTGGAGGGCTTCCTGACGATCCAGCTCCGCGACGGTGACGTGACGCTGCGTCCCGGGCAGCTGTACGTCGTACCGCGCGGTGTCGAGCACTGCCCGGTCGCCGAGGGGGATGTGAGCGTCGTGCTGATCGAGCCTGCCGGAGTCGTGAACACCGGAGACACCGGCGGAGACCTCACGTCGACCCACGACACCAGCCTGCTCGACTGATCGCCCCGGCCCCGACATGCCTAGGATGCGGACGTGGGTATCCAGATCACGCCAAGCATCCTCAACGCCGACTTCGCCGCGCTGGGCGCGGAGGTCGCGCGGATCCCCAGCGCCGACTGGGTGCACCTCGACGTCATGGACAACCACTTCGTGCCCAACCTGACCTTCGGCCCGACCATGGTCGAGGCACTCGCGAAGGCGACCGACGTACCGCTCGACGCCCACCTGATGATCGAGAACCCGGACCGTGAAGCGCTGGCCTACGTGGAGGCCGGTTGTTCCTCGGTCACCTTCCACGTCGAGGCCGCCGCAGCGCCGGTGCGGCTGGCTCGCGAGCTGCGCTCCCACGGGGCCCGCGCCAGCATGGCGCTCAAGCCGGCCACCCCGATCGAGCCCTACGAAGACCTGCTGGCCGACCTCGACATGGTGCTGCTGATGACCGTGGAGCCCGGCTTCGGCGGCCAGAAGTTCCTCGACCTGGTGGTCCCCAAGATCCGCCGGACGCGCGAGCTGATGCGCAAGCACGGCGTGGAGACCTGGCTCCAGGTCGACGGTGGCATCTCCCTCGACACCATCGAACGCTGTGCCGAGGCCGGCGCCGACGTGTTCGTGGCCGGTTCGGCCGTCTACTCCGCCGACGACCCCGACGCGATGGTCACCCGGCTGCGGGAAGCCGCGTCGTCAGCTGCCGGCTGAGCAGCCTCGCGGCCCGCTCCGGGGGCATCGGCTCGACGGGGCGACAGGTCGCGACCGTGAGGCCGTCGATCAACGCCACTACTGAGTCGAGCTCATCGCGGGCGAGTTGGAAGTCCGTCCGTCGCGCGAGCAGGGCCCGCTCGGCGTAGCGCGCCTCGCGGATGGTGAGCTCGAGTCACCCGGAGCAGGTGCTCCACGGTGCCGAAGTGGTGCAGGATCGAGGACCCACTCACCCGGCTGACCGAGGCGATCGCTCGCAGCGAGACTGCTCGCGGCCCGCCCTCGGCCAGCAGGTGGTTGACGGACGCCACCAGCGTCCCGGTGCGCGACGCGGTGTCGATCAACCTCGGCATCACCCGAGTCCAGCACGCGTGGCGGAGTTCGGGGAGAGTTCTCCACAGGCTTGGCTGTCAGTGGCGGCCGGGGATCTCCGCCGCCATGCGGAAGCCCGACCACAGTCGTCCGCCCACCTGCGCGAGTGCCTGTTCCGCTGTGTCGACCAGCAGGGCAGGTTCGCCCCGCAGTGCGCCGTGCAGGCCGTCGTGGAGCCGCATGGCGAAGTCGCTTCCCGTCGCCTCGTCCACCGCAGCCAGCTCGCGCATCAGCCACTTGCCCGATCCGCTCCACCACTCCGCTGTTGCCAACACAAGCTCAGCGGTGCCTCGCCAGACTTCGATGGCGACTGCGTCCAGGACTCCGGCAGCTGCGCCGCCGATGAGGTCGTCGAGCTGGTCTGTCAGCACGTACCTCGCCAAGGCGAGGCCGGCCTCGTCCAGTGGGCCAGGACCAGCGGCAACGGCAGCTGCGCACTCGTGCTGCAACTCGTCCCCACCGATGCCGAGCAGCAAAGGGATGCCGCTCGAGACCAGACGTGCCATCGTGGGTCGACGACGAGCCAGGTCCCTGGCAACGAACTGCCGAACTGACGACTCGGTGTGCACGAAGAGCTCCACTGGCCACTCTCGATACAGCAACGACTCGCGGTGCGGTTCCACGTCGCTCATCAGCACCGTGATGTCGAGGTCGGACGTCTCTGTCGCATGACCCGACACGACGGAGCCCGACAGCCAAGCCTGACGCGCGTGGGGGTAGCGCTCGTCAACGAGAGCACGGGCAGCGTCGACGGCTTCGGGTCTACCCATGGGTTCAGTCTGTTCCACACACACGTTGCCGCGCGGAGGCGGGTCGAGGGGGGCTCCCTTTCGGTTGTTGGTGCGCTCGATCAAGACGGGTGGTTGATCAAGCGCACCAACAACGGAGACGAAGGGGGGTCAGCCGGGGGCCTGCCTCGCGGCGAGCCGATAGCTCACGAAATCGACGTTCTCGGGGCCGGGTCGCCGCTCCGGCGTCGGGCTCCACCCACGCCGGACGTAGAACGCGATCGCCCGAGCGTTGCCCTCCCAGACCTCGAGCACCCCGGCCTCGTCGTCGCGGCGCTCGCACTCGAAGTGTTCATACAGCCGCGAGCCCACGCCGGTGCCGGCGTGCTCGGGCAGGACGTACAGCGAGGTCAGCTCCAGCGCCGGGATCGGCTTGGCCGCGCGGGTCCAGGAGACGAACCCGATGGCTCCCACGGCCGCCTCGGCGAGCAGGAAGACACGCTCGGGTTCTGCCATGAGCCGGGACCACATGACCTCCCGTCCGTCGTCGGGATCGGCCTCGGTGCCGTAGTACCACGCTCGTGAGAGCCGGTGAACATGAGCGACGGGCTCCGCGTCAGCCACGCCTGCGTGCCGCAGCCGGATCCCGTCCATCCGCCGAGTGAAGCACGTCAGGTGGCCCATCTCACGCCACCTCGGCGCCAGCGATGTGGCAGCATGGACCCCGCAAGAGCGACTGGAACCACAGCGCTCGCGTGCTCTGGGGGCGGTGAAACTCCGCACCGGCGGTCATAGTCCGCGACCCGGTCACCACCAGTGACCGGTTGACCAGGTGGAACTCCTGGACCGACGGTCAAAGTCCGGATGAGAAGCAGCACGCAAGCGACGTACGCCCAGGACCACCCTGGGTGTCCGTCGACCGATGTGCCCCCTCGGGTCCGCGAGCCCCGGACCGAGGACGAGGCGATGACGAACTCCCACGCCGAGCACGCGGCGATGCGGCGCGCCCTCGAGCTGGCCGCGACCCCGGGTGTCCCGACGGGACCGAACCCCCGTGTCGGCTGCGTGCTCCTCGGCGACGACGGAGCCGAGATCGCCGAGGGATTCCACCGAGGGGCCGGGTCACCGCATGCCGAGGCCGCGGCCCTGGCGGCGGCCGGCGACCTCGCCCGCGGCACCACGGCCGTGGTCACGCTCGAACCGTGCAACCACACCAGCCCACGCAGCGGGCCGTGCGCGGAGGCGCTGGTCGCCGCCGGCGTACGACGCGTGGTGTTCGCCCAGTCCGACACCAACCCCGTCGCCCGGGGTGGCGCCGAGACCCTGCGCGCCGCCGGGATCGAGGTCGAGGCGGGTCTCCTCGCCGACGAGGCGCGCGCCCTCAATCGGGCGTGGACCTTCGCCGTCGAACACGGTCGCCCGTTCGTGACCTGGAAGTTCGCCACCACCCTCGACGGCCGAAGCGCTGCCGCCGATGGGACCAGCCGGTGGGTCTCGAGCCTGGCCGCCCGCCGCGACACCCACCGGCTGCGGAGCGACTGCGACGTGGTCCTTGTCGGGACCAACACCGTGGAGGTCGACGACCCCGAGCTGACCGTGCGCGACGAGCTCGACCAGCCGCTGCCCCACCAGCCGCTGCGCGTGGTGATGGGGGAGCGGGACCTGGCCGAGAACCGCCGGGTCCTCAACGACCGCGCCGAGACCGTGCACCTGCGCACTCGCGATCCCCACGAGGCACTCGCGACGTTGTTCGCCCGGGACCGCCAGCACGTCTTCCTCGAGGGGGGACCGACCCTGGCCGCGGCCTTCCTGGACGCGGGGCTGGTCGACGAGGTCGTCGCGTACGTCGCGCCGATGCTGCTCGGTGCGGGCACGAGCGCCGTCGCCGACCTCGGCATCGCCACCATCGGCGACGCCGTGCACTTCCACGTCGACGACGTCCGGGTGCTCCAGGGCTCGGGGTCCGCCGACGGGTTCGGCGAGGACACCAACATCCGCCTGACCATGAGGAGACGTGTCTGATGTTCACCGGCATTGTCGAGGAGCTCGGCGCAGTCGCCGCGATCCACGACCAGGGAGACGCCGTTCGGCTCTCGATCCGAGCCCATCGCGTGCTCGAGGACGTCGCCTTGGGCGACTCGATCTCCGTCAACGGCTGCTGCCTGACCGTCACCGCGGTGCAGGACGGCGTGTGGACGGCCGACGTCATGCAGGAGACCCTGGACAAGACCTCGCTGCGCGACGCGACGCCCGGTGACCGGGTCAACCTCGAGCGCGCGGCCACGCTCGCCACCCGCTTGGGCGGCCACCTGGTCCAGGGACACGTCGACGGCGTCGGCGAGATCCTCTCCCGCAACCACAGTGAGCACTGGGACCTCGTCACCATCGCGCTGCCGACCCACCTCGCGCCGTACCTCGTCGACAAGGGCTCGATCGCCGTCGACGGCGTCAGCCTCACGGTCGTCGAGGCCGACGAGGACCGTTTCACGGTCAGCCTCATCCCGGAGACCCTGACGCGGACCACGCTCGGAGCCCGGGCGCCGGGGGATCGGGTCAACCTCGAGGTCGATGTCATCGCCAAGCACGTGGCCAAGCTGGTCCGTGCCTACACAGCACCCACTCCCGGAGACTCAACCGAAGGAGAATGGCCATGATCGACTGGCTGCTTCACGGCACCTTCCACGTCGCCGGCGGCGAGCTGCTCGTCCGCGAGGTGGTCGGCAACCTGTTCGGACTGGCCAGCGCCATCTTCGGCATGCGCCGCCTGGTCTGGGCCTGGCCGGTGGGCGTGGTCGGCAACGTCTTGCTGTTCACGGTGTTCGTCACCGGTGAGATCAGCGGCGCGACGGCCGACCCGTTGTGGGGCCAGGCCGGCCGACAGGTCTTCTTCATCGCCGTGTCCCTCTACGGCTGGTGGAGGTGGAGTCGCTCCCGCGCGGAGGGCGGCGCCGCCGACGGTGGCGCCATCACCGTGCGGTGGGCCACCGCCCGCGAGCGGGTGATGCTGGTCGTGCTGGCGGGGGCGGGGTACGCCGCGGCCTATGCCCTGCTGCTCCAGATCGGCTCCTGGGGACCGACGACCGAGGCCTGGATCCTGGCCGGCTCGATGCTGGCGACCTATGGGATGGCCCGCGGCTGGGTGGAGTTCTGGCTGGTCTGGATCCTGGTCGACATCGTCGGTGTGACCACGCTGATCAACGCCGGCTTCTATCCGACGGCGGGGATGTACGTCGTCTACGGCGGGTTCTGCGTGGTCGGTTTCATCGCGTGGACGCGCGCCGAGCGCAACGCCCACGACGACACCCCGCGCCGTGACGTGGAAGAGGTGTCGGCATGACGATCCGACTCGATCCGGTGGAGCGGGCGATCGCCGACATCGCCGCCGGCAAGGCAGTGGTGGTCGTCGACGACGAGGACCGGGAGAACGAGGGCGATCTCATCTTCGCCGCCAGCCGGGCGACTCCGGAGCTGATGGCGTTCACCATCCGGCACTCGAGCGGGGTGATCTGCGTGCCGATGCCCGCCGACATGCTCGACCGGCTCGAGATCCCGTTGATGACCCCGCACAACAAGGACAAGCTCCGGACGGCGTACACGATCTCGGTCGATGCGCGCGACGGTGTCTCCACCGGCATCTCGGCCGCCGACCGGGCCCACACCGCGCGGGTCCTCGCCGACTCGGCGACCGAGCCGTGGGAGGTCACCCGTCCCGGGCACGTCTTCCCGCTGCGCTACCGCGAGGGCGGCGTGCTGGTCCGTCGCGGCCACACCGAGGCGGCGGTCGACCTGGCCCGGATGGCCGGCCTGACGCCGGCCGGAGTCCTGGTCGAGGTCGTCAACGACGACGGCACCATGAAGCGCGGGCCCGAGCTGCGGGCGTTCGCCGACGAGCACGGTCTGACGATGATCTCGATCGACGACCTGGTGACCTACCGGCACCGCCACGAGATGCTCGTCGAGCGCGTGACCGAGACGGTGCTGCCCACCCGCCACGGCGAGTTCGTCGCCCACGGCTACCGCAACCTGGTGGACGACGGTGAGCACCTCGCGCTGGTCCACGGTGACGTGGCGGCGGCCAACGCGGCCGGTGAGCCGGTGCTGGTCCGGGTCCACTCCGAGTGCCTGACCGGCGACGTGTTCGGCAGCCACCGGTGCGACTGCGGTCCGCAGCTCGACGAGGCGCTGGAGCGGATCGTCGCGGAGGGACGCGGCATCGTGGTCTACCTGCGCGGTCATGAGGGGCGCGGCATCGGGCTGGTCGCGAAGCTGCAGGCCTATGCGCTGCAGGACGGCGGCCGCGACACCGTGGACGCCAACCTCGACCTCGGGCTGCCGGCCGACGCGCGCCACTACGGGGCCGCGACCCAGATCCTGCGCGACCTCGGCGTCGCCACCGTGCGGTTGCTCACCAACAACCCCGACAAGACCACCAGCCTCGAGGACTACGGTGTGCCGGTGGCCGAGCGGGTGCCGTTGACGCCCCGCCCGAATGACCACAACCTGGCCTACCTGCGCACCAAGCGCGACCGGATGGGCCATGACCTGCCCGATCTGAGAGGAGCACCGTGAGCGGCGCCGGAGCACCCGACCAGCAACCCCTCGACTGCCACGACCTGCGCGTGGCGATCGTGGCCGCCAGGTGGCACGAGACCGTGATGAACGGCCTGATCGACGGCGCCCAGCGGGCCTGTCGTGACTTCCAGGTCGAGGCGCCGGAGCTGGTGCGGGTGCCGGGCACCTTCGAGCTGCCGGTGGTGGCCGATGCCGTCGCCGCGCAGGGGTACGACGCGGTCGTGGCGCTCGGCGTCGTGATCCGCGGCGGCACCCCCCACTTCGAGTTCGTGTGCTCGGCCGCGACCGACGGTCTCAACCGGGTCGCGCTGGACCGGCAGACCGCGGTCGGCTTCGGCGTCCTGACGTGCGACACCGAGGAGCAGGCGCTCGACCGGGCCGGCCTGACCGGCTCCCACGAGGACAAGGGGTACGAGGCCGCAGCCGCTGCCCTGACCACCGCCCAGACACTCCGATCGGTCCGCCGGGGCTACGTCTAGGCTTCCTCGGTGTGAAGACGTTCGACGAGCTCTGGTCCGAGCTGAGCGACAAGGCCGCCACCCGGCCTGCCGGCTCGGGCACCGTGCAGCAGCTCGACGCCGGCGTCCATGCCATCGGCAAGAAGCTGGTCGAGGAGGCCGCCGAGTCCTGGATGGCCGCGGAGCATGAGTCGAAGGAGCGCGCGGCGGAGGAGATCAGCCAGCTGCTCTACCACGCGCAGGTCCTCATGTTGGCCTGCGACCTGACCCTCGACGACGTCTACACCCACCTCTGAGGCCCCAGATGACCCCACCGAGCGCGACGAACGGAGCAGCCGACCGGCTGCTGCGGGTCGCCATACCCAACAAGGGCGCCCTGTCCCAGTCCGCGCAGGAGATCCTGCGCGAGTCCGGTTACCGGCAGCGCCACGACGCGAAGGAGCTGCGGCTCCTCGACGCCGAGAACGGCGTGGAGTTCTTCTACCTGCGCCCGCGCGACATCGCGCTCTACGTCGGCGAGGGCACCCTCGACGTCGGCATCACCGGTCGTGACCTGTTGCGCGACTCGGGCGCCAAGGCCGAGGAGGCCATGGGGCTCGGCTTCGGCGGCAGCCGGTTCCGGTTCGCGGGTCCTCCCGGCCGGTTCCACGAGCTCGCCGACCTGGCCGGACAGCGCATCGCCACGTCGTACGTCGGGATCGTGACCGACTTCCTGGAGCGCGAGGGCATCGAGGCGTCGGTGACCCGGCTCGACGGTGCCGTCGAGACCAGCATCCAGCTCGGCGTCGCCGACGTCATTGCCGACGTCGTCGAGACCGGCAGCACCCTCAAGGCCGCCGGCCTGGAGACCTTCGGCGAGGTGATCCTCGAGTCCGAGGCGGTGCTGATCACCCGGGGCAGCGAGACCCCGGCGGGTTTCGAGATCTTCCGCCGCCGCCTCGACGGGGTCATGGTCGCCCGGAGCTACGTGATGATGGACTACGACATCCTCGAGGAGCACGTCACGGACGCGGTCGCGCTGACGCCCGGGATCGAGAGCCCGACCGTGGCGCCGCTGCATCGCGAGGGCTGGGTCGCGGTGCGCGCGATGGTGCCGCGGGTCGGCGCCCAGCGGCTGATGGACGAGCTCTACGACCTCGGCGCCCGCGGCATCCTGCTCACCGACATCCATGCCTGCCGTCTCTGAGCCGGCCCTGCCGCACACCTGGCGTCCGCTCGGTGTCCGGATGGCCGGCATCGTGTTCGGCGCCATGCTGCTCGCGGTGTGCGGGTTCGCCTGGTTCGCCCTCGATGAGGAGACCCGCGCGAAGTTCACCCCGTTCCAGCGCGGCACCCTCGTGTTCGTGGGGCTGCTGTTCTTCTCGGCCGGCTTCGCGATGGCGCGGTCCCGGGTCGTCGCCGAGATCGACCAGCTGGTCGTCGTCAACGGTTTCAAGCGTCGCTCCTACGTCTGGGCAGAGGTGCTCGCGGTCCACCTGCCTCCCGGCGCCCCGTGGGCGGTGCTCGACCTCTCCGACGGCACCAGCCAACCGGCGATGGGGATCCAGGGCTCCGACGGTGGCCGCGCCCGGCGGGCGGTCGCCGAGCTGCGCCTGCTCATCAACCGACCCGACTGAGTCACCTCCCTGCCGTCAACTGCGGCCGTCGACCCGAACGTCCGCCCGCTCCGCGGTCCGGTCCGCGGCGAAGAGCAGGTCCTCCTGCTCGCGCCACCGGAGCCACTGTTCGCGCAGTTCCTCACCGTCGCGCGCCAGGCCCCGTTCCAGCCGCAGGTCGCGATCCACCTCGACCCACACCAGCACCGTCACCAGGTCGGCGTACGCCGCAGCTCCGGTGCCGACGCCCTCGAGGACCAGCAGCCCACCGGGTGGCACCTGGTGCCACTCCGCCCAGCCGTCGGCGATCCAGTCCCACCGACGCCAGCGACCGGGCCGGCCCGCGGCCAGGTCGCGCAGGAACCCGTCGATCGTGGCGGCGAGTCCGGGGAGCCCACCCCACCCCTCCAGCAGCTCGTCGGCGTGGATCACCGTCACCGTCGGCTCGGACGCGTGGATCTGGTTCGCCAGGGTGGTCTTGCCCGAGCCGGCGGGGCCGTCGATGCAGATCAGGCGCCCGGTCCCGAGCGTCGCCGGCCGGGAACGGGCAAGCCTGAGCACGGTCTCTGCGGGCTGACTCACGGCCCACACGATAGGCACCAATGTGAGGAAACCGCGTTTGCCGGTCACCCGGCTGGGGCAGGGTTACCGCAGTTGGATTCAGCCGTCATCCTCAGGAGGGAACTGTCACATGTTCAACCGCATGCGTCTCGTCGCCGTCGCCGCCGCCCTGGTCGCGACCGCGCCACTGGCAGCCGTGGGCACGGCGAACGCCGAGCCGGCAGCCGGAGAGGCCAAGCCCGAGCGCACGATCAAGATCAAGGGCGTCGAACCCCGAGACGGTGTCTTCTTCGCCAAGGGGAAGGTGACGCCGGACTACAAGGAGCGCTTCGCCGTCATGCAGCGCAAGCTGAAGAGCGAGAAGAGCTGGGACAACGTCCGCAAGTTCAAGACCACCGACGCCAGCACCTACCGCGAGCGCATCCACGCCCTCAAGCGGCAGGGCGTGGTCTGCTACCGGGTCAAGATCAAGGGGAACGACACCTTCAAGACGTCCTACTCCGGTCGGGTGTGCATCCGCACGTTCCGCGCCTGACCCCCCGACAGCGAGGGCTCAGAAGGCCAGGCCCAACCCGCGGTAGGTCTGGACCGTGTCGACGAAGGCGTCACCGGCCAGCAGCCGGACGTCGTTGGTGTGCTCGAACAGCTCGCCGGCCTTGGCGTGGCGGAACCACACCAGGTCGCCCACGCGCAGCCGACTCGCCAGCGGCCCGGTGAGCGGGGTCTGCACCTCTCCGGCTCCTTCCAGAGCGGTCAGGTGCAGGCCCTCGGGGACCCACGGCGTCGGCAGCCGGTCGCGTCCGGACGCCCCCGAGGCCACGAACCCGCCCCCGTGCACGGTGGCGATGCCGGCCGAGGGCCGCCGGGTGACCGGGAGCGCGAAGAAGGCGGCGGGTCGCGGCTCGAAGGACTGGTAGTGGTCGAACAGCGTCGGCACCAGCAGCCCGGACCCCGCGGCGACCTCGGTCACGACCGGGTCCTGTGCGGTCGACTCGACCGACCCCGAACCGCCCGCGTTCCAGAACTCCAGCTCGACGATCCCGCTGAGCGCGTCGGCGACCTGCTGCCGTCGTACCGCCACCTGGGTCTGCGAGGCCTGCTTCAGCCCGCGCACGATCATCGACCGGGCGCGCTGGGTCGGGACGACGTCGGGGAGGCCGGCGACCTGCCCCTCGTAGGTCATCACGCCGACCAGCCGGAACCCGCGCCGTTCGACGACCTGCCGGGCGAGCGCCGCCACCTGCTGCGGGTCATGGAGCGGGGACCGTTTGGGACCCACGTGCTGACCACCGACCCGCAGTCCGGCGTCGATGTCGATGGCCACCCGGATCGGCACCGCCAGCGAGTGGCGCACCGAGTCGATGATCTCGAGGTGGGCGATGTCGTCGATCATCACCGTGATCGCGGCGGCGGATCCCGGTGAGGCCACCAACCGCGCCAGCGCCGTGCGATCGACGCTCGGGTAGGCCACGAGGAGGTCGCCGCTGACGCCGCGCTCGTGGAGCCACAGGGCCTCACGCAGCGTGAAGCACAGGACGCCGTCGATGCCGTCGTGGCGCAGGGCCCGTTCCAGGAGGTGGGGTACTCGCACCGACTTCGACGCGACGCGCACCGGCTTCCCGGCAGCCCGCCGCACCAGATCGGCCGCGTTGAGGTCGAAGGCATCGAGGTCGACGGCCATCAGCGGGGTGGGAAGGGGCAGCCCGGCGCCGTGCTCGGCCGCGACGGCCGCGTTGAGCCGCCGGGCGAGCTCGCGCCGCCCGGCGGGGGCCGGTGGCATCAGGTGATCCCGCGTCGTTTGAGGATCGCCTCGATGTCGGCGAGGTCCGCGTCGTCGGAGCCGGTGATCAGGGGCTCGCCCTGACCCGATGCCGGCGGCAGCGCCGCCCGGTCCCGGGGTGGGGAGGCCTGCTTCGGCTGCTTCCCCGGAGAGCCACCGGGCTTCTCGCCCAGGCCGCGTGCACGCAGCATCGCCGACGAGCCGAAGAGCAGCACCGAGAGCCCGGCCAGCACGATGCCTGCCCACACCATCGGGTTCAGGACCAGTCCGGTGGACCAGTCGAGGACCGATGTCCCGATCTCGGTGAACATCTCGAGGGTGCCGGTCAGGTACGCGGCTGGGAACAGCAGGGTGACGCCGGCGCCACGCAGTCCCGAGGCGACACCACGATGGCGGAAGGCGTACCAGGTCCAGGCGGAACTGAGGGCGGTGAGCACCGCCGTGAGTGCTGCCCAGGTCACCTCGTCCACACCTCAACCTTGGCACACCCGTCCCACTCGTGCCGCCCACCGGGTGGCAGGATCGACGGGTGTCGAGATCCATCCCCGATCCCGGGTTCCGCGACGACGACGGCACCGCCGACCCAGCGGTCACGGCGGCGTTGTCCGCGTACGCGTCGGGGACGGGCCCGTACGTCGATGCCCTGGCGGCGCTCCAGGCAAGCCGGGTGCTGGTGCCGGTCGTGGCCGTGGTGGACACCGAGGGGAGTGCCCACGACAAGACCAGCGACATGGCCGCCGTGCTGCTCACCCGCCCCGACGGCCGCCGCGGCATGCTGGTGTTCACCAGTGCCGAGGCGCTGCAGGCCTGGAGCCCGGAGGCCCGACCGGTGCCCGTCACCACTGCGACTGCCGCCCAGGCGACGCTGCAGGAGCAGGCCGACGCGCTGGTGGTCGATGTCGCCGGTCCCGTGCCGTTCCCGATCGAGGGTGAGGACCTGCGTGGTCTGGCGGGTCGATGGCGCCTGACGCGGGTGGGGGACCGCTCAGCCTGGATTCGACCCGCATCGGACTGAACCGGTAAGGTTCCGACTTGACCGATCAGTCTCGTCACACCAGTGGCAGGACCGATCTCACAAGCGGGGACCAGCAGCAACACGTCTCCCACCCGCACCGACCGTCGAGGTCGTCGGGTCCGGTCGAGGTACGACGTACGAAGGTACGGCGTACCGGGTGATGCGTTTCCCAGAATCCGGGCGACGTGTCGCGA
Source organism: uncultured Actinomycetota bacterium (assembly GCA_963782075.1). GTDB lineage: Bacteria > Actinomycetota > Actinomycetes > Propionibacteriales > Nocardioidaceae > Nocardioides. Next base: position 426,903 of record CAWAIJ010000020.1, on the reverse strand, counting down.
CTGGCTTCCGCTTGTGACCAGCGGGAGCCTCTTTTCGATTTCGGCGTCGGTACGAGCCGGGACCGCGGGGAATCTTCCGGCCGCGAGAACCACTGGAGGACACATCAGCACCGAGCTACGTATCAACGAGCGGATCCGGGTACCCGAGGTCCGGCTCGTGGGACCCAACGGCGAGACCGTGGGAATCGTTCCGACCGACCAGGCCCTCAAGCTGGCCCAGGAGGCCGACCTCGACCTGGTCGAGATCGCGCCGATGGGCCGACCCCCGGTCTGCAAGCTCATGGACTACGGGAAGTTCAAGTACGAGAACGCCCAGAAGGCCCGTGAGGCTCGTCGGAACCAGACCAACGTCATCATCAAGGAGATGAAGCTCCGCCCGAAGATCGACGCGCACGACTACGAGACCAAGAAGGGTCACGTGGTGCGCTTCCTCAAGGCGGGCGACAAGGTCAAGATCACGATCATGTTCCGCGGTCGCGAGCAGCACCGTCCCGAGCTCGGGTTCCGGCTGCTCCAGCGCCTCGCCGAGGACGTCGACGAGCTCGGTTTCGTGGAGTCCTCGCCCAAGCAGGACGGCCGCAACATGGTCATGGTGCTGGGTCCCCACCGCAAGAAGGCCGAGGCCAGGGCCGACCACGAGGCCCAGAAGGAGTCGCGCGCCGCCGAGCGGGCTGCTGCCGAGGCCGAGGAGCAGGCAGAGCGCGACGCCGCTCATGCCGCCGGACCGGTCGCCCAGAAGAAGGAGCGTGGCCGCTCCGAGAACCTCGATCCCGAGATCGAGGCCTGAAGACCTGCCCCACGGTCGCCCGGGATCACCGGGGACGCCGTACGACGAAGAAAGAGATTCGATGCCGAAGAACAAGACGCACTCCGGTGCCAGCAAGCGCTTCCGAGTGACCGGCTCGGGCAAGATCCTCCGCCAGAAGGCGGGCATGCGCCACAACCTCGAGAAGAAGCCGTCCAACGTGACGCGCCGCCTCTCCGGCACCACCGAGGTTGCGAAGGCCGACGTCAAGCGCGCCCGGAAGCTGCTGGGTCGCTGACCCGTCCACCCCATCGGTGGTCGAGCACGACCACGAAGACTTTGAGCAAGGAGTAACGACATGGCACGCGTCAAGCGGGCAGTGAACGCCCACAAGAAGCGCAGGACCACACTCGAGCGCGCCGCGGGGTACCGCGGCCAGCGCTCGAGGCTCTACCGCAAGGCCAAGGAGCAGGTCACCCACTCGCTGGTCTACAGCTACAACGACCGGCGCAAGAACAAGGGCAACTTCCGTCGCCTGTGGATCCAGCGGATCAACGCGGCTGCCCGCGCCCAGGGCATGACCTACAACCGCTTCATCCAGGGACTGCACCTGGCCGGTATCGAGGTGGACCGCAAGATCCTCGCCGAGCTGGCCGTCAACGACATCGCCACGTTCACCACGCTGGTCGAGTCCGCCAAGGCTGCTCTCCCCGAGGACGTCAACGCGCCGAAGGCCTCCTGACCCCGGTGCAGCCACTGACGGCGGGGAACACCCGCGTCAAGGAGGCACGCAAGCTCAGCCGCCGCCCGGCTCGCGCCGAGCGGCGGCTGTTCCTTGCCGACGGTCCCAAGGCCGTCGAGGGCGCCCTGTCCGTGCCCGGCTGCGCGGTCGAGGTGTTCGCCACGGAGACCGCGGACCTCGACTCGTTGCGTGAAGGCGCCCTGGCCACCGGCGTCTCGTGGACGCCCGTCGACGACCGGGCGATGAGCTCGCTCAGCGACAGCGTGACCCCGGCCGGGGTGGTGGCCGTGTGCCGGTTCCTCGACACCGACCCCGGCGACGTGGTCCGCGACGCGTCGCTGGTGGTCGTCTGCGCGGACGTGCGCGACCCCGGCAACGCCGGGACCGTGATCCGCACCGCCGACGCGGTCGCCGCCGACGGCGTCATCCTCGCCGGTCACTCCGTCGACCCCTACAACGCCAAGGCCGTACGCGCCAGCGTGGGCAGCCTGTTCCACCTGCCCCACGCGCTTGCCCCGGACACCTCCGCAGCCGTGGCCACTGCCCGCGAGGCCGGACTGGTCGTGCTCGCCGCCGACGGCGCCGGCGAGGTCGATCTGTTCGACGCCGACGAGCTGCTCCGCGGTCCGGTCGCCTGGTTGCTCGGCAACGAGGCGTGGGGGCTACCGCCCGAGACGGCGGCGCTGGCCGACCACCGGGTGCGGATCCCGATCCCGGGCCGAGCCGAGAGCCTCAACCTGGCGACCGCGGCGGCAGTCTGCCTCTACGCCACCGCGCGCGCCCGCCGCTAGCGGCGCTGATGAGACAGGATGTCCCCGTGGGCGCTCCGTGGACTCCGCAGTCGCTGGCCGACGTGCTGCCCGACGGTGTCGTGCTGGCCGATGCGAACGGCCGGGTCGAGCTGGTCTCGGCCACCGCCTGCCGCATGCTCGCGGTCGATCCCGGCGCGGCCGTCGGGCAGCCGCTGGGCGAGGTGCTGGCGCTGACCGATCACGTGGGCCGCGACTGGTGCGGTGAGAACCGGCCCTACGACGGCCTGGGGATCCGGACCGGCGTGCCCGAGCAGGTCTGGTTGCTCCCGAACGGCACCGAGGTTCTCACCAGCGCCCGCATCAGCCGCGACAGCAGCGGGGGACCGGTGGAGCGCGTCGCGGTGGTGCTGCGCAGCGGCCGCGGCCGTGAGCGCCTCGACCGGGAGCGGTCCGACCTCGTGGCCACCGTCGCCCACGAGCTTCGCTCCCCGCTGACCGGGGTCAAGGGGTTCGTGCAGGCGCTGCTCAACCGCTGGGACCGACTCACCGATGAGCAGAAGAAGCTGATGCTGACCACGGTCCACTCCGACGCCGATCGGCTCAGCCGGTTGATCGCCGAGCTGCTCGATGTCGCCCGGATCGACACCGGTCGGCTCTCACTGCACCCGCGACCCAGTGACGCGGACGTGCTGGTGGGCAGGGTCGTGGAATCGGTCCGGGCCGGCACCGCCCGACCGTTGGAGTTCGCCGCCGGGTCCGACCTGCCGCGGATCGCCGCCGACCCCGACAAGTTCACCCAGGTGGTCACCAACCTGGTCGAGAACGCCGTCCGGCACGGGTCCGGGGCGGTCCGGGTCAGCCTGCACCCGCTCGGCCCGGACGCCGAGCATGCCGGCGTACGCCTCACGGTCGAGGACGAGGGTTCCGGCATCCCCGAGGACATGCGACGCCGGGTGTTCACCAAGTTCTGGACCAACGGGGCGCGCGGCGGCTCGGGACTCGGGCTCTACCTGGTCCACGGTCTCACCCGGGCCCACGGCGGCTCGGTCACGATCGGTGACGCCGAGGGCGGCGGTGCCCGGATCCGGGTGGACTGGCCGGCCGCCACACCGCCCGCCTGAATCGGGGCTCAGTCACTCGTGACGGGAGGCACGTCCGCGCGTCCCGGCACGTGGTAGAGCGAGCCCTCCCGGGACTTCACCGTCGCCACCAGCACGAAGCTCATCGACACCAGGAGCGCCCAGGAGCCGACCTTCGAGGTGTGCACCGCCTCCCAGACGTCGACCTGACCGGGGTACTTCCAGGCGTCGAGGAAGGTGGCGGCGTTCTCGGCCAGCCAGAGGAACAGACCGATCAGCAGGAACGAGAGGGCCAGCGGCATCCGGTAGCGCGCCGAGCCGACCGTGAAGTGCACCCGGCACCGCCACAGCACCAGGAGCATCGCCAGTGCGAGCACCAACCGGGCGTCCCACCAGTAGTGATGCGTGAAGAAGTTGGCGTAGACCGCGACCGCGACCACGGTGGTGGCGACCGGCGGGTAGTGGGAGACGCGGAGGTCGAAGTTGCGCCACGCCTGGCAGATGTAGGAGCCGACGGCGGCGTACATGAAGCCGGAGAAGAGCGGTACGCCGCCCACGCGGAACCCGCCGTCCCCGGGGTAGCTCCACGACCCCTGTGCGACCTTGAAGACCTCGAGCCCGAGGCCGAGCAGGTGGAACCCGACGATCACCAGCACCTCGCGCCACGTCTCCAGGCCGAGGGCCCAGAAGCCGAGCGTCAGCGCGATGCACCAGCCGAGCAGGAAGTCGTAGTCGTCCACCGGCAGCGGGACCAGCCACGCGATCGCCAGCCCGGCGAAGACCCCGGCGGCGAACACGCAGGACCGCGCCTCGAGCCAGCCGAAGCGCAGCAGCTGGGCGAGGAACCGTCCTGCGAACACCCGCCGGAGCGTACCTGCAGACGACCGGTTCGCCGGGGACGCGAGGTGCTTCCTAGACTCACCCCCATGTCCGGACCCAACACCGACTACGACCCCGTGCAGGTCACACCGCTCGACGCCGAGCACGTGGTCGCCATGCGCGACGCCGCGCTCGCCGCGATCGCCGCCGCCGGGGACCTCGCCGAGCTCAAGCAGGTCCGGCTCGACCACGCCGGGGACCGCTCTCCGCTGGCGCTGGCCAACCGCGAGATCGGGGCGCTCCCGCCCCAGGCGCGCAAGGAGGCCGGGCAGCGCGTGGGCCAGGCCCGCGGTGCCGTCACCGCGGCACTGGCCGCCCGCACCGAGGTGCTGGAGGCCGAGCACGAGGAGCGGATGCTGGTCGAGGAGGCCGTCGACGTCACGCTGCCCGTCGACCGCGCGCCTCGCGGCAGCCGGCACCCGCTGACCACCGGCGCCGAGCAGATCGAGGACATCTTCGTCGCCATGGGCTGGGAGGTCGCGGAGGGCCCGATCGTGGAGGCCGAGTGGCTCAACTTCGACGCCCTCAACCTCGGCGCCGACCACCCTGCGCGCACCATGCAGGACACCTTCTGGACCGAGCCGGCCGAGCACCACCTGGTCCTGCGCACCCACACCTCGCCGGTGCAGGCGCGGACCATGCTGACCCGCACGCCGCCGATCTACGTGGTGTGCCCGGGCCGGGTCTTCCGCACCGACGAGTACGACGCGACCCACAGCCCGATGTTCCACCAGGTCGAGGGCCTCGTCATCGACGAGGGCATCACCATGGCCCACCTCAAGGGCTCGCTCGACCACTTCGCGTCGCGGATGTTCGGCGACGGCATCGCGACCCGGTTCCGCCCGTCGTACTTCCCGTTCACCGAGCCCTCCGCCGAGGTCGACCTGCGGTGCTTCGTGTGTCGCGGCATCAACTCCGCCGCGTGCCGCACCTGCCGTGGCGAGGGATGGATCGAGTGGGGCGGCTGCGGCATCGTCAACCCGCGTGTGCTGACCGCCTGCGGGATCGACAGCCAGCGCTACACCGGTTTCGCTTTCGGCATGGGCATCGACCGGACCCTCATGTTCGCCACCGGTGCCGCCGACCTGCGCGACTTCTTCGAGGGCGACGTCCGCTTCTCGTCCTCCTTCGGAACGGAGCTCTGACCCCGTGCGTGCCCCCGTCTCGTGGATCCGCGACTACGTCGACCTCCCCGACGACCTCGACCTGGAGAAGTTCGCCGATGCGCTGACCGACCTCGGTCTGCGCGTCGAGGCGATCGAGCGTCCCGGCGACGACATCACCGGCCCACTCGTGATCGGCCGGGTGCTGACGATGGAGCCCGAGCCGCAGAAGAACGGCAAGACCATCAACTGGTGCACCGTTGACGTCGCCGACGCCAACGGGACCGGTGACCCGCAGGGCATCGTCTGCGGCGCGCACAACTTCGCACCGGGCGACCTGGTCGTCGTGGTGCTGCCCGGTGGCGTGCTGCCCGGCAACTTCGAGATCTCTGCCCGCAAGACCTACGGCCACGTCTCGGCCGGGATGATCTGCTCCTCGCAAGAGCTGGCCCTGGGCGAGGAGCACGACGGCATCATCGTGCTGCCGGCCGACGCCGGCGAGCCCGGCGAGGATGCCCGGCCGGTGCTCGGGCTCGACGAGACCGTCATCGAGTTCGAGATCAACCCCGATCGGGCTTACGCGCTCTCGCTGCGCGGCGTCGCCCGCGAGGCCGCGCTCGCCCTCGACGCCGATTTCCGCGACCCGGTGCTTCGTGACGTCCCGGCTGGTGACGCAGCGGGCCATCGCGTCGTGGTCGACGACCCGGCGGGCTGCCCGGTCTTCGTGGCGCGGACCGTCGTCGGCTTCGACCCGACCGCGGCCACGCCCGACTGGCTGGCGCGTCGCATCCGGCAGGCCGGCATGCGCCCGATCTCGCTCGCCGTCGACGTGACCAACTACGTCATGCTCGAGACCGGCCGGCCGATCCACGGCTACGACGCCGACAAGGTGCAGGGTGCGATCGGCGTACGCCGCGCCCGCGAGGGCGAGCGGCTGACCACCCTGGACGGCACCGACCGCGCCCTGTCGACGGCCGACCTGGTCGTGACCGACGACTCCGGCATCATCGGTCTCGGCGGTGTCATGGGCGGCGAGGCCACCGAGATGTCGGAGAGCACCACCCACGTGCTGATCGAGGCCGCCCACTGGGATGCGGTCTCGATGTTCCGCACCGGCAAGCGCCACAAGATCGGCTCCGAGGCCGGCAAGCGCAACGAGCGCGGCGTCGACCCCACGATCTGTGAGGCAGCGGCCGACCGTGTCGTCGAGCTGCTGACGACGTACGGCGGCGGCACCGTCGAGCCCGGGGTCACCGTGGTCGGTGTGCCGCCGGCCCCCGCCACGATCTCGATCGCGGTCGACCTCCCGGCGCGGATCACCGGCATGGAGATCTCGGCCGACACCACGGTCCGCAACCTCGAGGCCGTCGGCTGCTCGGTCACCCTCGACGGTGACCGCCTCACCGCCACGGTGCCGCCCTGGCGGCCCGACCTGGGTGAACCCCACGACCTGGTCGAGGAGGTCGCCCGGATCGTCGGCTACGCCCACGTCCCGTCCGTGCTGCCGCCCGCTCCGTCGGGTCGGGGTCTGACCCCGCGCCAGCGACTCCGGCGCCGGATCGGCCGCACGCTGGCCGGTGCCGGACTCGTCGAGGTGATCAGCTTCCCGTTCATCGGCGCCAAGGACCTCGACGCACTCGGGCTCGGGGCCGACGACGAGCGCCGCTCCGTCCTCTCCCTGGCCAACCCGCTCTCCTCGGAGGAGCCGTCGATGACCACGACGCTGCTGCCGGGACTGCTCAAGGCCGTGGCCCGCAATGCCGGCCGCGGTGCAGGCGACCTCGCGCTGTTCGAGCTGGCTACCGTCACGCTGCCCCACGCGGGCGGCGGGACCACGATCCTGCCGGTCGACCGCCGCCCGACCGACGGCGAGCTCGACGACCTCACCAAGGCCGTCCCCGACCAGCCGCTCCACCTCGGTGTCATCGCCGTCGGCGAGCGCACCCGCTCCGGGTGGTGGGGGAGTGGCAGCGCCTACGACTGGACCGACGCGCTCGCCGCCGTGCGCGAGGTCGCCGATGCGGTGGGCGTCGAGGTCGCGGTCCGTGCCGCGTCGCGGGCCCCGTGGCACCCCGGACGTTGCGCCGAGATCGTCGCCGGGGACACCGTGCTCGGCTGGGCCGGGGAGCTGCACCCCAAGGTCTGCACCGCGTACGGCGTGCCGGCGCGCACCGTGGCCGCCGAGGTCGACCTCGACCGGCTGATCGCCCTGGCCCCCGAGACCCGGCAGGCGCCGAGCTTCTCCAACTATCCGGTGGCCAAGGAGGACGTGGCCCTCGTGGTCGACGCATCCGTCACGGTCGCCGAGGTCGAGGCCGCGCTCCGCGAGGGTGCGGGTGAGCTGCTCGAGTCGGTGCGCCTCTTCGACGTCTACACCGGCGACCAGATCGGCGAGGGCAAGAAGTCGTTGGGGTTCGCGCTCCGCTTCCGCGCCCCCGACCGGACCCTGCACGAGGGTGAGGCCGCGGCGGCACGTGACGCCGCCGTGGCGGCTGCGGCGACGGCCTGCGGAGCGTCACAGCGGATCTGAGTCCCCCGACACCGGTTCCGCTGAACATGCGGTCGGGTGTATAGTCATGCATATGACGTTCAGCGTGGCAGTTGCCGGAGCCAGTGGCTACGCCGGAGGAGAGGTGCTGCGGCTGCTGCTCGGTCATCCGGACGCCGAGATCGGCGCCTTGACCGGTGGGTCGAACGCGGGACAGAGCCTGGGTTCGCTCCAGCCGCACCTGCTGCCGCTCGCGGACCGGGTGCTCGAGCCCACGACCCCCGAGACCCTGGCCGGCCACGACGTCGTGGTGCTCGGTCTCCCGCACGGGCAGTCCGGCCCGCTCGCCGCCTCGCTCGACGACGACACCGTCGTCATCGACTGCGGGGCCGACTTCCGGCTCGAGGACGCTGCGCTGTGGGAGCAGTTCTACGGCGGCGACCACGCCGGCTCCTGGCCCTACGGGCTGCCCGAGCTCCCGGGCCAGCGAGCGTTGCTGGCCGGCGCCCGCCGGATCGCGGTCCCGGGCTGTTACCCGACCATCTCGACCCTGACCATGGTGCCCGCCCTGGCCGCCGGGCTGGTGGAGCCCGAGATCGTGGTCGTCGCCGCGTCCGGCACCAGCGGTGCCGGCAAGGCCGCCAAGGCCCACCTGCTGGGAAGCGAGGTGATGGGCAACGCCAGCGCCTACGGGGTCGGCGGCGACCATCGCCACACGCCCGAGATCATCCAGAACCTGTCTCGCGTCGCCGGCGCTGACGTGCGTGTGAGCTTCACCCCGACCCTGGTCCCGATGTCGCGCGGCATACTCGCGACCTGCTCGGCGCCCCTCGCGGGCGACGTCTCCGCCGTCGATGCCCACGAGGCCTACGCGTCGGCGTACGCCGACGAGCCGTTCGTCCGGGTCCTGCCGGCCGGCCAGTGGCCGCAGACCCAGTCGGTCATCGGCTCCAACGCCGTGCAGCTCCAGGTCGCCGTCGACCGGGCCGCCCGTCGGCTCGTCGCGGTCGGCGTCGTGGACAACCTCGCCAAGGGCACCGGCGGCGCTGCCGTGCAGTGCCTCAACCTCGCGCTCGGTCTCGACGAGACCGCCGGGCTCTCGACCGTGGGGCTGGCCCCGTGAGCGGTCGCGTCTCCCTGATCCGGCACTCCCAGGCGCTGGCCATGGCGACGTTGCCGCCGGGTTCCCCGGTGCCTGATTGGGCGGACGAGGGGGTCTTCGTCGCGACGATCCGGACTTCGCGCGGCACCGTCGTGGTGTGCCGAGCGTCGTCGGTGCCGCCGGAGATCGACGCCCACGGACCGTTCACCGCCTTCGAGCTGGCCCACGACCTCGACCCTTCGGAGCCGGGGCTCCTGGCGCTGCTCGGCACGAGTCCGGGTCGGCTCGGGATCTCACTGCTCCCGTACACCACCTTCGACCGCGGCTGGCTGCTCGTCCATCGGGCTGACACCAACCGGGTGCAGGAGCTGTGGCAGCAGGAAGGCGTCACCATCACCGTTCCCGAGGAGACCACCCCATGACCGTGACCGCTCCGCAGGGGTTCCGCGCCGCCGGCGTCGCCGCCGGCCTGAAGTCGACCGGTGCGAAGGACGTCGCGCTGGTCGTCAACGACGGCCCCCGCCACGACTCCGCCAGCGTGTTCACCGCCAACCGCTGCAAGGCCAACCCGGTGCTGTGGAGCGAAAAGGTCGTGCTCGACGGGACGGTTCGCGCGGTCGTGCTCAACTCCGGCGGTGCCAACTGCTACACCGGCCCGGACGGATTCCAGACCACCCACGCGGTCGCCGAGCGCGTGGCCGGCCACCTCGGCATCGGGGCCGTCGACGTGGTCGTCTGCTCGACCGGTCTGATCGGGCTGGTCAATGACCGCGACCAGGTGCTGGCCGGTGTCGACGCCGCCCACGCCTCACTCGACGCCAGCGGCGGATCCGACGCGGCCGCGGCGATCATGACCACCGACTCCGTCAGCAAGCAGGTCGTGGTCGAGGGTGCCGGCTGGACCGTGGCCGGCATGGCCAAGGGTGCCGGCATGCTCGCGCCGCAGCTCGCGACGATGTTGGTGGTCCTCACGACCGATGCCGTCGTCCCCGCTGCCGAGCTCGACACGGCGTTGCGCGCGGCGACCCGGGTCAGCTTCGACCGGCTCGACTCCGACGGCTGCATGTCGACCAACGACACGGTCACGGTCATGGCCAGCGGTGCGAGCGGCATCACGCCGACCGCCGACGACTTCACTGCGGCCCTCACCCGTGCCTGCACAGACCTGGCGATGCAGCTGCTCGCCGACGCGGAGGGCGCCGACCACGAGATCGCCATCACCACCCTCAATGCCGCGAGCGAGGACGACGCGGTCGCGGTCGGCCGCAGCGTGGCCCGCAGCAACCTCTTCAAGGCTGCGGTGTTCGGTCGGGACCCGAACTGGGGGCGTGTGCTCGCTTCGATCGGCACCACCGACGCGGCCTTCGACCCCAGTGATCTCGACGTCGCCATGAACGGCGTCTGGGTCTGTCGCAGCTCGACTCCGGCCGACGATCCGGCGGGCGTCGACCTCACCGGCCGCGACGTGTCGGTCACGATCGACTTGAAGGCGGGGGCCGCCCGGGCCACCGTCTGGACCAACGACCTCACCCACGCCTACGTACACGAGAACAGCGCCTACAGCTCATGAGCCCTGCCACCGACGCCCTTGTCGTCCACGCCAACGCCGCCGCCAAGGCGGGTGTCCTCGCCGGCGCCCTGCCGTGGCTGATGCGCTACCACGGGAAGATCGTGGTGGTGAAGTACGGCGGCAACGCGATGACCAACAACACCTTGAAGAAGGCGTTCGCCGAGGACATCGCGTTCCTTCGCTTCGCCGGCTTCAAGCCGGTCGTCGTCCACGGCGGCGGACCGCAGATCTCCGCGATGCTCGACCGGCTCGGGATCGAGTCGGAGTTCCGGGGTGGTCTGCGTGTGACCACTCCGGAGGCGATGGACGTGGTCCGGATGGTGCTCGTGGGCCAGGTCCAGCGCGAGCTGGTGGGCCTGATCAACGACCACGGACCACTGGCGGTCGGTCTCTCCGGCGAGGACGCCGGGCTCTTCACCGCCATGCCGACCAACACCATCGTGGACGGCGAGGAGGTCGATCTGGGCCTGGTGGGCGAGGTCGCCTCGGTCCGCCCGGAGTCGGTGCTCGACCTGGTGGAGGCGGGCCGGATCCCGGTGATCTCCAGCGTGGCGCCCGACATCGACGGGCTGGTCCACAACGTGAACGCCGACACGGCCGCCGCGGCGCTGGCGATCGCCCTGGGCGCGGAGAAGCTGCTGGTGCTGACCGACGTCGAAGGCCTCTACCGCGACTGGCCCGACAGCGACGACGTGATCCAGGAGATCAGTCCGGAATCGCTGGCCGAGCTGATGCCGTCCCTGGCCAGCGGGATGGTGCCGAAGATGCAGGCGTGCTTGCAGGCCGTGACCGGTGGCGTTGCCAAGGCCACCGTCGTGGATGGGCGTGAGCCCCACGCGGTGCTGCTGGAGCTGTTCACCGACGAAGGGATCGGCACCCAGGTGCTGCCTGGGGTCGCCACCCGGATGAGGAAGGCACACGGATGACTGAGCAGACGACCTGGACGCAGCGCTACACCGCGTCGCTGATGAACACCTTCGGCCCGCCGAAGCTGGTGCTCACCCGCGGCGCCGGTGCTCATGTCTGGGACGCCGACGGGAGGGAGTACGTCGACCTCCTCGGCGGCATCGCCGTCAACGCGCTCGGCCACGCCCACCCGGCGCTGGTCGAGGCCGTGAGCCACCAGCTGTCCACGCTGGGCCACGTCTCGAACTTCTTCACCACCGAGCCGCAGGTCGAGCTCGCCGAGCGGCTGCTCGCCCTGGTCCCGGCCGACGGCAAGGTGTTCTTCGCCAACTCCGGCGCCGAGGCCAACGAAGCCGCCCTCAAGCTCACCCGCCGCACCGGGCGCACCCGGCTGGTCGCCGCCGAGGGCGCGTTCCACGGCCGCACCATGGGGTCGCTCGCCCTGACCGCCAAGGCCGCCTACCGCGAACCCTTCGAGCCGCTGCCCGGCGACGTCACCTGGGTTCCCTACGGTGACGTCGAGGCACTCCGCGCTGCCGTCGACGACCAGACCGCCGCCGTGGTCCTCGAGCCGATCCAGGGCGAGGCCGGCGTCGTGATGGCCCCTGACGGCTACCTCGCCGCGGCGCGAGCGATCACCCGCGAGCACGGCGCCCTGCTGTGGCTCGACGAGGTCCAGAGCGGCATCGGCCGCACCGGCCGGTGGCTGGCGCACGACCCCGCGATCGGCGCCGACGTGATCACCCTCGCCAAGGGACTCGGTGGCGGCCTCCCGATCGGGGCCTGCCTCGGGTTGGGCGACGCGGCCGACCTCTTCCAGCCGGGCAACCACGGCACCACCTTCGGCGGCAACCCGGTGGCCTGCGCCGCGGCCCTGGCCGTGCTCGACACCATCGAGCGTGACTCGCTGCTCGACCACGTCACCACGCTGGGTCAGAAGCTGCGCGACGGCCTGGCCGCCGACCCCCGTGTCACCGACGTCCGCGGCGAGGGCCTGCTGATCGGGATCACGCTCGCCCAGGAGCTGGCCGCAGACGTGGTGGGCGCGGCCCAGGACGCCGGATTCATCATCAACGCGACCGGACCCGGCACGGTCCGGTTGGCGCCGCCGCTGGTGCTCACCGACGACGACGCAGCCGGGTTCCTCGCGGCCTGGCCCGGCATCCTCGACACCGTCCTGGGTGGCGGCTCGTGACGCGCCACTTCCTGGCCGACGACGACCTGACCGCCGCCGAGCAGGCGGAGGTGCTCGCGCTGGCCGCGGCGATGAAGCAGGCGCCGTACGACGCGAAGCCGCTGGCCGGCCCGCACACGGTGGCGATGATCTTCGACAAGCAGACGCTGCGCACCCAGGCCTCCTTCGCCGCCGGCATCGCCGAGCTCGGCGGCAGCCCGTTGCTGGTCGACGGCCAGCTCGCCGGGATCGGTGTGCGCGAGTCGATCGCCGACGTGGCCCGCGTGCTGGGCCGCCAGGCCTCGATCGTCGTGTGGCGCACCTACGGGCAGGACCGGATCGCCGAGATGGCCGCGTACGCCGGGGTGCCGGTCGTCAACGCGCTGACCGACGACTACCACCCCTGCCAGCTGCTCGCCGACCTGCTGACCGTGCAGGAGCACCGGGGGAGCCTCGCAGGTCAGCGGGTCGCCTTCCTCGGCGACGGCGCCTGCAACATGGGCAACTCCTGGCTGCTGGCGGGCGCGACCGCCGGCATGCACGTGCGGATCAGCGCGCCCGAGGGCTACACGCCCGACCAGGCCATGATCGACCGCGCGGCCGCGATCGCCGAGACGACGGGTGGCTCCGTGGGCCTCGAGCACGACCCGGTCACGGCAGTGACCGACGTCGACGTGGTCGTCACCGACACCTGGATCTCGATGGGCAAGGAGGACGAGACCGCGGACCGGCTCGAGGTCTTCAGCCCCTACTCCGTCACCGCCGAGCTGTTCGCCCATGCCCGCGAGGACGCGATCCTGCTCCACTGCCTCCCGGCCTACCGCGGCAAGGAGGTCGACGCCGAGGTGATCGACGGTCCTCGCAGCGTGGTCTGGGACGAGGCCGAGAACCGGCGCCACGTCCAGAAGGCGATCCTCACCTGGCTGTTCGGAGCGCGCGATGTCTGACGCGGCGCTGCGCCCGACCACCAAGAACGCCCGCCACCAGCGGATCGTGGAGCTGGTGAGCCACCAGGAGGTCCGGTCACAGACCGAGCTGGCCGACCTGCTCGCCGCCAGTGGCCTCCACGTCACGCAGGCCACGCTGAGCCGCGACCTCGTCGAGCTCGACGCCGTCAAGGTCCGCGGCCTGTCCGGCGCGCTCGTCTACGCCGTCCCGGGGGAGGGCGGGGACCGGCGCCCCTCCGCACCCGGTGCCAGCGCGGCCGCCACCTCCCGGCTCTCGCGGCTCTGCAACGAGCTGCTGGTCAGTGCCGAGGCCAGCGCCAACCTGGTCGTCCTCCGCACCCCGCCGGGTGCCGCCCAGTTCCTGGCCAGCGCCTTCGACAAGGCCGAGCTCCCCGACATCCTCGGCACCATCGCCGGCGACGACACGCTGCTGGTCATCGGGCGCGACCCCACGGGTGGCGAGGCGCTGGTCCGACGATTCCTGACCCTCGCCGGCGACCACGCCGGTTGACGGGTCGCCCCGCCGTACCGACCACGAACCCAGAGCAAGCTTCAGCGTAAGGAACTCCCACGTGAGCAAGGTCCTCGTCTCCCTCCCCGTCGGCGAACGTGTCGGCATCGCCTTCTCCGGCGGCCTCGACACCTCCGTCGCGGTCGCCTGGATGCGTGAGAAGGGCGCGATCCCGTGCACCTACACCGCCGACATCGGCCAGTACGACGAACGGGACATCGACGGCGTCCCCGGCCGCGCCCTCGAGTACGGCGCCGAGCTGGCCCGCTCGGTCGACTGCAAGCCGCAGCTGGTGGCCGAGGGCCTCGCCGCACTGGCCTGCGGTGCGTTCCACATCCGCTCCGGCGGGCGCTCCTACTTCAACACCACGCCGATCGGCCGTGCCGTCACCGGCACCATGCTGGTCCGTGCGATGCACGAGGACGGCGTCAACATCTGGGGTGACGGCTCCACGTTCAAGGGCAACGACATCGAGCGGTTCTACCGCTACGGACTGCTGGCCAACCCCGACCTGCGCATCTACAAGCCGTGGCTCGACGCCGACTTCGTCCACGAGCTCGGTGGCCGTTCCGAGATGAGCCAGTGGCTGACCGAGCGCGACCTGCCCTACCGCGACAGCCAGGAGAAGGCGTACTCGACCGACGCCAACATCTGGGGGGCCACCCACGAGGCCAAGACCCTGGAGCACCTCGACGTCTCCCTCGAGACCGTCGAGCCGATCATGGGGGTGAAGTTCTGGGACCCGTCGGTCCCGATCGAGACCGAGGACGTCACGATCCGGTTCGCCCGGGGTCGCCCGGTGGCCGTCAACGGGGTCCACTTCGACGACCCGGTCGCGCTGGTCCACGAGGCCAACACCATCGGCGGCCGGCACGGACTGGGGATGTCGGACCAGATCGAGAACCGGATCATCGAGGCCAAGTCGCGCGGCATCTACGAGGCGCCCGGGATGGCGCTGCTGTGGATCGCCTATGAACGGTTGCTCAACGCGGTCCACAACGAGGACACGCTCGCCAACTACCACGCGGAGGGCCGCCGGCTCGGCGTCCTGCTCTACCAGGGTCGGTGGCTCGACCCGCAGGCGCTGATGCAGCGGGAGTCGATCCAGCGGTGGATCGCCTCCCTGGTCTCGGGCGAGGTGACCGTCCGGCTCCGCCGCGGCGAGGACTACACGATCCTGCGCACCGCCGGCGACCACTTCTCCTACCACCCCGACAAGCTGTCGATGGAGCGCACCGCCAACGCGGCCTTCGGACCGACCGACCGGATCGGTCAGCTCACGATGCGCAACCTCGACATCGCCGACTCGCGTGACAAGCTCGAGGCGTACGCGCAGCAACCGCTCGACGAGGGACAGGTGCTGGTCGAGAACGGCACCTTGTACGGCGAGCTCGAGCCCGGCGGCTACGCGCGGATCGCGCAGAACCCGGCCGCCGAGGGCGATGCGAGCGACGAGGCCCTCGACCACGCCGCCATGGAGTTCGGGACCGACTGATGGGGACCAACGAGGGCAAGCTGTGGGGTGGCCGGTTCGCCGGCGGACCCGTCGCCGGAGCTGGAGGCGCTCTCGCGCTCGACCCACTTCGACTGGCGGCTCGCGCCCTACGACCTCGCGGGGTCCCACGCCCATGCCCTGGCACTCGGTGCGGGGGGCTACCTCACGCCCGACGACGAGGCCGAGATCCACCGTGGTCTCGACGTCCTGGCCCAGCGCTACGCCGACGGCGAGCTGCACCCGGCGCCGTCGGACGAGGACGTGCACGGCGCCCTGGAGCGGCTGCTCCTCGAGGAGATCGGGGCCGACATCGGTGGCCGGCTGCGCGCCGGACGCAGCCGCAACGACCAGATCGCCACGTTGTTCCGGGCGTTCCTGCTCGACCACTCGCGGGTCGTCCAGCGGCTGGTGCTGGACCTGGTCGACGCGCTCGCCGAGCAGGCGCGGGCGCACCTGGACGTGATCATGCCGGGCCGCACCCACCTCCAGCACGCGCAGCCGGTGCTGCTGGCCCACCACCTGCTGGCACATGCCTGGCCGCTGGTGCGCGACGTGCAACGGATCGAGGACTGGCGCAGCCGCACGGCCGCTGAGTCGCCGTACGGCTCCGGCGCGCTCGCCGGATCCAGCCTCGACCTCGATCCCGGGTTGGTGGCCTCCGAGCTCGGGTTCGCGGGCTCGGCCGCCAACTCGATCGACGGCACCGCCTCGCGCGACTTCGTCGCAGAGCTCGCCTACGTCACCGCCCAGGTCGGGGTGGACGTCAGCCGGCTGGCTGAGGAGGTCATCCTCTGGTCGACGCGGGAGTTCGACTTCGTGCAGCTCCACGACTCCTGGTCGACGGGGTCGAGCATCATGCCGCAGAAGAAGAACCCCGACATCGCCGAGCTGGCTCGCGGCAAGGCCGGACGGCTGATCGGCAACCTCACCGGTCTGCTGGCCACGCTCAAGGCACTCCCGCTGGCCTACAACCGTGACCTGCAGGAGGACAAGGAGCCGGTCTTCGACTCCGTCGACACCCTCGAGGTCCTGTTGCCGGCGGTCACCGGCATGGTCGCCACGTTGACCTTCAACACCGGGCGGATGGCCGAGCTGGCCCCCCAAGGCTTCTCCCTGGCCACCGACGTCGCCGAGTGGCTGGTCCGGGAGGGCGTGCCGTTCCGGGTCGCCCACGAGGTCGCGGGCGCCTGCGTACGTCGGTGCGAGGAGCTCGGCATCGAGCTGGCCGACCTGACCGACGAGCAGTTCGCCGAGATCTCGCCCCACCTCTCACCCGGCGTCCGCGACGTCCTCACCGCCGAGGGCTCTGTCGCCTCCCGCCGTGGCCGGGGCGGCACCGCGCCGATCCGGGTACGCGAGCAGCTGACCGAGCTCACCGAGGTCGCGGAGCAGCACCGTGCCGGGCTCGAC
>CAWAIJ010000020.1:0-405000 GCA_963782075.1 uncultured Actinomycetota bacterium | reverse complement strand
GGTCCGTGCGAAGTTGTAAGACGATGTATACGGACTGACTCCTGCCCGGTGCTGGAAGGTTAAGAGGACGGGTCAACCCCTTCGGGGGTGAAGCTCAGAATTTAAGCCCCAGTAAACGGCGGTGGTAACTATAACCATCCTAAGGTAGCGAAATTCCTTGTCGGGTAAGTTCCGACCTGCACGAATGGAGTAACGACTTGGGCGCTGTCTCAACCATGGACTCGGCGAAATTGCACTACGAGTAAAGATGCTCGTTACGCGCGGCAGGACGGAAAGACCCCGGGACCTTTACTATAGTTTGGTATTGGTGTTTGGTTCGGCTTGTGTAGGATAGGTGGGAGACTGTGAAGCATTCACGCCAGTGAGTGTGGAGTCAACGTTGAAATACCACTCTGGTCGTACTAGATGTCTAACCTAGGTCCGTAATCCGGATCAGGGACAGTGCCTGATGGGTAGTTTAACTGGGGCGGTTGCCTCCTAAAGAGTAACGGAGGCGCTCAAAGGTTCCCTCAGCCTGGTTGGCAATCAGGTGGCGAGTGTAAGTGCACAAGGGAGCTTGACTGTGAGACAGACATGTCGAGCAGGGACGAAAGTCGGAACTAGTGATCCGGCGCCAGCATGTGGAAGCGGCGTCGCTCAACGGATAAAAGGTACCCCGGGGATAACAGGCTGATCTTCCCCAAGAGTCCATATCGACGGGATGGTTTGGCACCTCGATGTCGGCTCGTCGCATCCTGGGGCTGGAGTAGGTCCCAAGGGTTGGGCTGTTCGCCCATTAAAGCGGCACGCGAGCTGGGTTTAGAACGTCGTGAGACAGTTCGGTCCCTATCCGCCGCGCGCGCAGGAAACTTGAGAAAGGCTGTCCCTAGTACGAGAGGACCGGGATGGACGAACCTCTGGTGTGCCAGTTGTCCCGCCAGGGGCACCGCTGGTTAGCTACGTTCGGAAGTGATAACCGCTGAATGCATCTAAGCGGGAAGCACGTTTCAAGATGAGGTTTCCCACCCCCTCGAGGGGGTAAGGCCCCCACCAGAACAGTGGGTTGATAGGCCGGAGGTGTACAGCAGCAATGCCCAGCCGACCGGTACTAATAGGCCGAGGGCTTGCCCCACCCACACCACACCACACCCACAACAGGGTCGTGGCACGGTGAAACCGGGTGACAAGCACACACCAAGCAAAGAATGCCAACGCGTCCACTAAACAGATCCCAACCAACACACCCACACCCCCACCACGTGGGGACAGGTGAACAATGGTTGACAGAGTTACGGCGGCCATAGCGAACGGGAAACACCCGGACCCATACCGAACCCGGAAGTTAAGCCGTTCAGCGCCGATGGTACTGCACCCGAGAGGCTGTGGGAGAGTAGGACGCCGCCGGACATCCTTTGGTCGAGGGCCACCCGCAAGGGTGGCCCTCGATTCATTTCTGGACATCTATTCGGCGAATTGATCGGACCAGTTGTCGTCCACAGGTTGCCCCTGCGTGCATGTTCTCCACCGGGCCGGCCGAGCCGCGGCGTCGCTGTCGGCCCCTGCCTCGATGCTCGTTTCCGAGGTGATGAGAGATGACGACGATGAAAGACGCATCCGAGGCCGGACCGGCCAACGAGGTCCGGTTGATCGGCCGGGTGTCGGGTCAACCGGAGGAACGAGTCCTCCCCAGCGGCGACCGGTTGGTGTCGTTCCGGGTGGTGGTCGCCCGGGACCGACCACGGGGTCGCCAGAGCATCGATGCCCTGGAGTGCGTCGCGTGGTCGGCCCGGAGCCGGCGCTCGGTGTCGCGCTGGGGAGACGGCGACACGGTCGAGGTGTCGGGCAGTCTGCGGCGGCGGTTCTACCGGGCCGGGGCGACCACGGTGTCACGCGTGGAGGTGGAGACCTCCCGCGCACGGATCATCCGTCGAGCAGCGACCGCATGAGCACGCCCACACTCGGCTTGGGCTGGAACGAGGTGGCCTTCTCCGGGAGCAGCCGGTCGCTCGAGACGATCTGGTCGACCAGGTCGAAGTCGGGCGCCGGCATCAGCACCGCGACCCGGCGGCGTGGGGCGAGCCGCTCCAGGGTGTCCTCGACAGAGTGGTGGTAGGCCACCTGACGCGGCTTGCCGGGGATCCGGGGTAGCAGCTCGTCGTGGAGCACCTCCACGGCCGCGCGCTGCCCGGTGAGGTGCAGCTCGAGCCGCGCCCACTTCCGGCCGTCGGTGGCGACCAGTGTGGTCGGTCCGAGGGCCGCTGTGGCGGCGGCCTCGCTCGCGGGGACGAACTCGGCGAGCCCGGTGGCCGCCGCCTCGAGGTCGGAGAGCCGGGTCTGGGCCAGGGTGCGGTGGATGGCTCCGAGGAACAGCGGGGAGTCGTCCTGGTCGACCAGCATCGCCAGCCCGGCGTCCGCACTGGTCCCCGGTCGTTGTTCCTGCAGGCGCAGGTAGGCCGCGTAGCGGTGGTGGCCGTCCGCGACCAGCGGCCGTGCGTTCGCCAGGTGTTCGGCCAGCTCGGCCAGCAGCCCAGGTTCGCGGATAGCCCACAGCCGGTTGTGCCGGTCGCTGTGGTCGAGGAACTCCTGGTCGGGGACAGCGGCCATCACGTCGTGGACGAGCGCGCGAACCCGCGGGGGACCCCGGTGGACGAGCAGGATCGGCGCCGGGTTCAGCTCCATCTCACCCATCCGGGTCGCCAGCTCCTGCGCCTGGGCGTCGTGCACCCCCTCATGGGGCAGCACGACCCGGTCGCGCGGGTCAGAGGACCGCCGCGAGACGTCCAGGGCGCCGACGAGCCCGCGAACCGTCAGACCTCCCGAGGTGTACTCGTGGAGGTAGAGGGCGGGTTCCGCGTCGCGGGTCAGGTTCCCCTGCCGCTCCCAGCGAGACAGCCGCTTGGACACGTCCCGGTAGGGCCGGGCGAACGCCCGGGCCGACGCCGGATCTCCCACACGGTGAGGCGACAGCACGATGCCGCGGAACGGTCCTAACCGAAACGGTCCGGCGGCGGCGGAGGGAGTTCCCGCGCCGGTGTGCATCGGGTCATCGTAGGGTGCCGGATCAGCGACCCGATCCGGAGGTGGCCCTTGCTGGCAGCGTCAGCTCGACCGCTCGTCGAGACCTACGACCTCGCGATGTTCGACCTCGACGGGGTCGTCTACATCGGTGACGATGCCGTGACCGGCGCACCGGAACACCTCACTCGCGCCCGCGCAGCCGGCGCCCACCTGGCGTTCATCACCAACAATGCGTCCCGCGCTCCGGAATCCGTCGCGGCCAAGCTGCGGCGCCTCGGGATCGACGCCTCGAGCCACGACGTGGTGACGTCGGCCCAGGCGGCAGCCCACCTCCTGCTGGAGCGGTTCGGCGAGCGGGCGGTCATCGCGGTGCTGGGAGCGGCGGGCCTCGAGGCGGCGGTGGCGGAAGCGGGCCTGGTCGCGACCGGGGTCGAGGATGAGCAGGCGGTCGCCGTGGTGAGCGGCTACGGGCCAGACGTCCCGTGGCGCGACATCATGCGGGCAGCGGTGCGGGTGCGCGACGGACTCCCGTGGGTCGCCAGCAACACCGACCTGACCCTGCCCACCCCGGACGGGATCGCCCCGGGGCACGGCGTCCTGGTGCGGATGCTGTCCGGCTTTGCGAACGTCCTGCCGGTCGTGGCGGGCAAGCCCGAGCGTCCGCTGCTCGACGAGACCGTGCGGCGGGTCGGCGGTGAGCGGCCGCTGATGATCGGTGACCGTCTCGACACCGACATCGCCGGCGCTCACCGCGCGAAGGTCGACTCGTTGCTGGTCCTCACCGGCGTGACCGGCCTGGCGGAGCTGATGGCGGCCAGGGCCGAGGAGCGGCCGACGTACCTCTCACCCGACCTGGCGGGCCTGTTCGTCACCCACGAGGCGCCGCAGCGCACCACAGGCGGGGCGTGGGAGCTGGGCGGATGGTCGGCCACGGTCGACGGCTCGCTCCGGGTCACCGGCAGCGGTGAGCCGGGGGACTGGTGGCGGGTCGTGGCGGTGGCCGGGTGGCAGTATCTCGACGAGCACGGGGACGTGGCGGACACCGCGGGTCTGGTGCCGCCGGTGGCCGGGTCAGCCGGGTAGCCTCGCCCCATGACCGAGGCCCCGTCGTTCGCACCCGATCCCGACCCAGTTCCCGACCCAGTTCCCGCCGACTCCGAGCCGGTCATGACCGGGGTGCCCGAGGTCGATGCGGTGCTCGAGTCCGTGGCCGGTGTGGACCAGACCGACGTGGCCGAGCACCCCGCGGTGTTCGAGAAGGCGCACGAGCAGCTGCGCCGGGCGCTCGACGGCCCGGCCTGACGACGGATCCGACCACTGTGCCGCCGCGCCGCCTCCGGCTGGACGCCGAGCTGGTCCGGCGCGGACTCGCCCGGTCCCGCGAGCACGCCAGCGAGCTGATCGCGGACGGGAGGGTGACCGTCTCCGGTGCCCGGGCCACCAAGCCCGCGACCGGAGTCACGACCGACGTGGCACTCGTGGTCACCCCCCACCCGGACCGTCCCGACTACGTCTCGCGTGGTGGGCACAAGCTGGCCGGGGCCCTGGCTGCCTTCGGAGCGGAGGGTCTGCTCGTCGAGGGACGTCGCTGTCTCGACGCCGGCGCGTCGACCGGTGGGTTCACCGACGTCCTGCTCCGGGCCGGGGCACGGGAGGTGGTGGCGGTCGACGTGGGGTACGGACAGCTGGCGTGGTCGCTGCAGAGCGATGACCGCGTCGTCGTCCACGACCGCACCAACATCCGTGAACTCAGCCTCGACCTGATCGGGGACCCCGTCGACCTCGTCGTCGGCGACCTGTCGTTCATCTCGCTCACCCTGGTCCTCGACGCCCTGCTCGGCGTCACGACCGCCGACGGGGACCTGGCGCTGATGGTGAAGCCACAGTTCGAGGTCGGCAAGGACCGGGTCGGCAAGGGCGGTGTGGTCCGCGACCCTGAGCTCTGGGTCGCCGCCGTCGCCGCCGTCGCCGACGCCGCGGCGGCTCGGGGCTGGGGTGCGCGCCAGGTGACGTCGAGCCCGTTGCCGGGCCCCTCCGGCAACGTCGAGTTCTTCCTGTGGCTGCGCCGCGGACCGGCGACGCTGGACCCGGACGACCGCGACACCGTCGTCCGGGCAGGCGTGCGGTCCGGCGCCGGACCGTCGGCGCCGGGTGAGAAGGTGGACCCGTGAGCAACGCCGTGACTCCCACCCGCCGCGTGTTGCTGCTCGCCCACACCGGGCGCGAGGAGTCCCGCGACGTCGCCCGCGAGTTCGTCAGGTCGCTCAGTGGTCACGGTCTGGTGGTCCGGCTCCTGCCGAATGAGGCCCGAGACCTGCAGCTGTCCGAGGGCGACGCCGACCTGCGCGTGGAGATCGCCACGGGAGAGGCCGACGCCGACCACGGGTGCGAGATCGCCGTCGTGATCGGGGGCGACGGCACGATCCTGCGCGCAGCCGAGATCACCGTCGACAGCGGCACCCCCGTGCTGGGGGTGAACCTGGGTCACGTCGGGTTCCTGGCCGAGGCGGAGATCGACGACGTCGACACCACCATCCAGGCCATCGTCGACCGCCGCTACACCACCGACGACCGGCTCACCCTCGACGTCACCGTCCACCGTGACGGCGAGCTGCTCACCAGGACCTTCGCGCTCAACGAGGCCAGCGTCGAGAAGGCGGCCCGCGAACGCATGCTCGAGGTCGTCCTCGAGATCGACGACCGGCCGCTCTCGAGGTGGGGCTGCGACGGCGTCGTGTGCGCGACACCGACCGGCTCGACCGCCTACAGCTTCAGCGCCGGCGGCCCCGTGGTGTGGCCGGGGGTGGAGGCGTTCTGCGTCGTGCCGCTCAGCGCCCACGCCCTGTTCGCCCGTCCGCTCGTGGTCGCGCCGACCTCGGTGGTCGCGATCGAGGTGCTGACCCGCAGCGACGGTGGTGGGGTGCTGTGGTGCGACGGCCGCCGCACGGTCGACCTGCCGCCCGGCGCCCGGATCGAGGTGCGCAGCGGGACCCGGCCGGTGCGGCTGGTGCGGCTCCACGACGCCCCCTTCACCGACCGGCTCGTGGCCAAGTTCGACCTGCCCGTCGAGGGGTGGCGCGGGGCAGGTGCGCGACGCCGGCGGGCCGGGGGCGGCGATGCTTGAGGAGATCCGGATCGGCTCGCTGGGAGTCATCGACTCCTCCGTGCTCGAGCTCGGCCCCGGGCTGACCGTCATCACCGGTGAGACCGGCGCCGGCAAGACCATGATCGTCACCGCGCTCGGGCTGCTGCTCGGCGGCCGCGCCGACAGCGGCGCCGTCCGCACCGGCGCCAGGACCGCACGTGTGGAGGGCACCGTCGCCGTCGATTCACTCCACGACTTCGCGGCTGCGGTCGACGAGGCCGGGGGAGAGGTCGAGGAGCAGCGCGTGGTCCTCGGGCGGACGGTCAGCGCCGAGGGGCGCTCCCGGGCGTTCGTGGGCGGCGCGTCGGTCCCGGTGAGCCGGCTGGCCGAGCTCGCGGCGCCCCTGGTGGCGGTGCACGGGCAGTCCGACCAGCACCGGTTGCTCCAGCCACGTGCCCAGCGCGACGCCCTGGACGCCTTCGGCGGGGTCGCGGTGACAGAGCCGCTGGCGCGCTACCGGGGCCTCTACGAGCAGCTGCGGACCACTGAGCGTGAGCTCGACGACGTCACCACCCACGCCCGCGACCGGGCCAGGGAGGCCGACCTCCTGCGGTTCGGCGTCAGTGAGATCGAGGCCGTCTCGCCAGCGCCGGGCGAGGACACCGAACTGGCGGCCGAGGAGTCTCGCCTCGGCCATGCCGACACGCTGCGGCTCGCCGCCGAGACGGCCCGTTCCGCGCTGTCGGGCGACGACGACCAGCCCGATGCGCTGGGTGCCGTCTCCGGTGCCCGGACGGCCCTGGAGAGCGTGCGTGACCACGACCCCGAGGCCGCCGCACTCGCCGACCGAGCGGCCGAGCTCAGCTACGTCCTGGCGGACCTGGCGGCCGACGTGGCGTCGTACGCGTCCTCGGTCGAGATCGACCCGAACCGGCTGGCGGCGGTCTCGGAGCGACGGGCCGCGCTGACCGCGCTGACCCGCAAGTACGGCGAGACCATCGACGAGGTGCTGACCTGGCAGGAGCGTTCGTCAACCCGGCTGCTCGACCTCGACGGCACCGACGAGCGGATCGAGCAGCTACGAGCCGAGCGCGACCGGCTCCACCTCGAGCTCACCGACGTGGCCGAGACGTTGACCGCGGCCCGTCGGGAGGCCGCCGAGCGGCTGGCGGACGCCGTGACCGGCGAGCTGGCCGACCTGGCGATGCCCCATGCCCGGCTCGACGTCGCCGTCACCCAGCGTGACCAGTTCGGTTCCTCCGGGCGCGACGAGGTCGAGCTGCAGCTCGCCGCCAATGTCGGCGCCGGGGCCAGGCCGCTCCACAAGGGTGCCTCGGGCGGTGAGCTGTCCCGGGTGATGCTGGCACTCGAGGTGACGCTCGCCGCCACCGGCACGGTGCCGACGCTCGTGTTCGACGAGGTCGACGCCGGCGTGGGCGGTGCCGCCGCCGTCGAGGTGGGCCGCCGGTTGGCGCGGCTGGCCCGGAGCGCGCAGGTGCTCGTCGTCACCCACCTGCCCCAGGTCGCTGCCTACGCCGACCGCCACGTCGTGGTCGCCAAGACCAGTGACGGCACCGTGACCAGCTCGGGGCTGACCGTGCTCGACGACGCCGCTCGCGAGCGGGAGCTGTCGCGGATGATGGCCGGACTGAGTGACTCCGACAACGCGCTGGCCCACGCCCGGGAGCTGCTCGACGCGGCCGAGCCGGCGCGCGCCGGACGCTGACGCGCCGAGCCCCCGTGGATACCGCGGCCGGTGAGCACCGGCTGACACCATGTGGCAGTGCCAGTCCGCAGCAAATCCACCGTCAAGCAGCCCGGTCTGATGGGGACGGCGAGGGTCGACCGGCGCACCAAGGTGCTCCTGCCCCGGCTACGCCCCGGCGACGTCGCGATCCTCGACCAGCTCGACCTCGACCGCGCCACCGCGCAGGCCCTGATCGACGCCGGCGTCACCGCGGTCCTCAACCTCTCGCCGTTCCTCTCCGGCCGCTATCCCGCCCTCGGCCCGGTGCTGCTCGCCGGCGCCGGGATCCTGCTCGTCGAGCAGGTCGAGGGTGCCGACCGGATCGGTGACGGCGCCCGGATCCGGATCCACGACGAGGTCGTCTACGTCGACAACGAGCCCGTTGCCCTCGGCCGTGAGGTCGACCTCGACGTGCTCGGCGAGCAGATGGACCTCGCCCGCAGCGGGCTCGGTCCCCAGCTGGAGACGTTCACCCACAACAGCACGGAGTTCCTGAAGCGTGAGGCGGACCTGTTGCTGCACGGGCAGGGACTGCCGACGCTCGGCACCCGGTTGTCGGGCCGCGCTGCCGTGGTCGTCGTCGACGGGGACGACCCGCGCGCCGGACTGCGCCTGATCCGGGCGTTCCTCAAGGAACGGCGCCCGGTCCTGATCGGCGTCGACGGGGGAGCCGACGTGCTGCTCCGGGCCGGTCTCACACCCGACGTGGTGGTGATCGGTGCCGGCCCGGGTGACGGGGATCCGCCCTCGGCCGCCGCCTTGCGTGCCGCTCGCGACGTGGTGGTGCGTGTCGACCGTGGCAACCGGCGCCCCATCGACCAGCTCGAGCGGCTGGGTGTGCGGTCGAGCAGGGTCGAGACCTCTGCCGCGACCGAGGACGTGGCCCTGCTGCTGGCCCACGCCGGCGACGCGTCGGTCATCGTCGGCGTCGGGACGCACGCCACCCTCGACCAGTTCCTCGATCGGCAGCGCCACGGCCTGGCAAGCACCTACCTCACGCGACTCCTCGTCGGCCAGCGCCTCGTCGACGCCGCCTCGGTGCCCACGCTCTACTCCGGCCGGTTGCGACCCCACCACCTGTTCCTCGCCCTCCTGCTCGGCCTGGTGGCACTCGGTGCTGCCATCGCCACGACACCGGCCGGCGCCGAGTGGGCCGACGAGCTGTGGACATGGCTGCGGACCGCACTGAGAGACACGGGGTGGTTCTCGTGACGCTGGTACGACGACACCTGGTCGGTGCGGTCGCGCTGGTGATGGCGCTGGCCACCGGCATCGCGCTGGGCAGCGGCCCGCTGAGCCACGAGTCGCTGTTGCCGTCCAGCGCCGAGCCGGCACCGGCCCGCGAGAAGCCGGACCCCGGGCCCACCGCCGACGACGTGGCCACGGTCGTGGCGCCCGCTGTCTACGGCACGCGACTCGAAGGACGCACCGTCGCACTGCTCGCCTCGCCCGGCGTCGACCAGGACACGCTGGACGCGCTGCAGGAGGGGATCGAGGCCGCCAACGGCTCGGTCACCGCCCGGTGGACGGCCGGCGAGGGGCTGGTCGGCGCCGGGGAGAAGGCCCTGGTCGACACGCTCGGCAGCCAGCTCCTCGAGCAGCTGGACGGCCACGGAGCAGACGCAGACGTGGCGGCGTACGAACGCATGGGCCAGCTGCTCGGCACGGCCATCGCCACCCGCGACCCGGCCGGCGCGGTGCCCGGTCCTGACGCGCTCACCATCCGGCAGAGCATCGGCGCGGCCAGCCTGCTGAGTCACGACGCCGGCGAACCCAAACGGGCCGAGCTGGTGCTCCTCGTGCTCGGCGACGACCTCGACGACAACATCGTCGAAGGGCTCGTGACCGGCCTGGCGGCGCGGGCCTCCGGTGTCGTGGCGGCGGCTCCGGGACGAGACAGCGACCTGACCGCCCTCGAGGATCTCGGCACGGTCACGACCGTCGACGGGGTCACCGGAGCGACCGGTCGCCTGGCCGCGGTACTGGCCCTGGCCCGTGCCGAAGAAGAACCCGGCGGCTCCTACGGGGCGTCGGGTGCCGACGGCGTCCTCCCACTCGGGTAGGCTCGAACTCCGTGAAGCACGCGAGTCCGGTCAAGCACGTATTCGTCACCGGAGGCGTCGCCTCCTCTCTCGGGAAGGGACTCACGGCCTCGAGCCTGGGAAGCCTGCTGAAGGCGCGCGGTCTGCGGGTGACCATGCAGAAGCTGGACCCCTACCTCAACGTCGATCCCGGGACGATGAACCCGTTCCAGCACGGCGAGGTGTTCGTCACCAACGACGGAGCCGAGACCGATCTCGACATCGGTCACTACGAGCGGTTCCTCGACACCGACCTCGGCCAGATCGCCAACGTGACGACCGGGCAGGTCTACTCGACGGTGATCGCCAAGGAGCGCCGCGGCGACTACCTCGGTGACACGGTGCAGGTGATCCCGCACATCACCAACGAGATCAAGGAGCGGATCCTCGCGATGGGCGTGCCCGCCCCTGGCCAGCCGGGCGTCGACGTCGTCATCACCGAGATCGGCGGCACCGTCGGCGACATCGAGTCGCTGCCGTTCCTCGAGGCCGCCCGGCAGACCCGTCACGACATCGGTCGCGACAACTGCTTCTTCATCCACGTCTCGCTGGTGCCCTACCTCGGCCCCTCCGGCGAGCTGAAGACCAAGCCGACCCAGCACTCCGTGGCCGCGCTCCGCTCCATCGGCATCCAGCCCGACGCCATCGTGTGCCGCGCCGACCGCGAGCTGCCCGACAGCATCAAGCGGAAGATCTCGCTGATGTGCGACGTCGACGAGGAGGCGGTGGTGACCGCCGCCGACGCGCCCTCGATCTACGACATCCCCAAGGTGCTGCACCGCGAGGGCCTCGACGCCTACCTCGTGCGTCGCCTCGACCTCCCGTTCCGTGACGTCGACTGGACCATGTGGGACGACCTGCTGCGCCGGGTGCACCATCCCAAGGAAGAGGTCACCGTCGGCCTGGTCGGCAAGTACATCGATCTTCCCGATGCCTATCTCTCCGTCGCCGAGGCCCTGCGCGCCGGAGGTTTCGCGCACGAGGCCAAGGTGCACCTGCGCTGGATCGCGTCCGACGACTGCGAGACCCCGGCGGGGGCGTCCCGGCATCTCCACGACGTCGATGCCGTCTGTGTGCCCGGTGGCTTCGGGATCCGCGGCATCGAGGGGAAGCTGGGTGCGCTGGCGTACGCGCGGACCAACGGCATCCCGACGCTCGGCCTCTGCCTCGGACTGCAGTGCATGGTCATCGAGTACGCCCGCAACGTCGCCGGGCTGGAGAAGGCCGGGTCGACCGAGTTCGACCCGGAGGGGCCGGAACCGGTGATCGCGACGATGGAGGAGCAGAAGTCGTTCGTCGACGGTGCCGGTGACCTCGGCGGCACGATGCGGCTCGGGCTCTACCCGGCCACCCTCGCCGAGGGCAGCGTGGTGCGTGAGGCGTACGGCGAGGCCGTCGTGCACGAACGGCACCGCCACCGCTACGAGGTCAACAACCAGTACCGCGACCAGCTCACCGAGGCCGGGCTGGTCGTCTCCGGGACCAACCCCGATCTGGGGCTGGTCGAGTTCGTCGAGCTTCCCCGAGACGTGCACCCCTACTACGTCGCGACCCAGGCCCACCCTGAGCTCCGGTCCCGGCCGACCCGGCCGCACCCGTTGTTCATGGGCCTGATCGGCGCCGCGATCGAGCGGCAGAAGTCCGAGCGGTTCCCGATCGACGAGTCCGGCCTGCGCCGGGTGCCGGCCGACGAGGACTGACCGACCACACGTCAGCCCCGGGCGCGCACCATCCGGGTGAGGGTGTCGGCACCGGTGAGCAGGGCGCCGCGCACGGTCGGGTCGAGGTCGGGCTGGCGTGCCACCTCGCGGGAGCGGTCGGCGAACTTCTCGTCGGCCAGCAGCGGATACATCGACCGGACCAGCGACAGAATCGACAACAGCCCGCCACGGATGCCCTGCATCTCGGCGAGGTAGCGGTCGGCCCAGGGTCGGACCAGGTCGGCCTGACCTGGACGCCAGAACGCCTTGGCGACGCGGAACGTGGGAGAGCCGGCCTGCACGGACCGCACCTCGAACAGCTGTCGCCAGGCCTCGGCCTTGGCCGACTCCTCGGGCCGCGCGGCGCTGACCGCCACCGCCCGCGATGCGCGATCAGGGTCGGGATCCCGAGCCAGCAGGTCGGTGACGACCCGTTCGTCGTAGCGACCGAGCTCGGCCCGGCGTACGGCGATCCGCCAGGCGAGGTCCACGTCGTCGGCTGCGGCCGCGTCGAGCACCTCGTCGTGCTCGGCCGTGGCCGTGCTGGCGAGCACCTGGAGCGCGGGGCGTCGCAGATCGGCGTTCTCGGTCAGGGTGAGCGCGGCGCTCGGACACCCGAGCCCCGGCCTGCTCGACCTCATCGAACGGGGTCCACATCTCGGCTGCGTCGCGAGCCAGGATGAGGAACGGCTCGATCAGGGCCGGGTTCTTCTCGGCAGCCACCACCCCGAGCACGCAGTCGAGCATCTCCGACGCCGACAGCTCGCCCTTGCGGAGCATGTCGAGGGCCGTCGAGACGGCCACCGCTCGGGCCGTCGCGTCGGGCAGGTCGCCGGCGAGGGCGAGCAGTCGTCGTACGGAGTCGTCGGTGGTCCGCACCGCCGCGAAGGTGAGGTCGGTGTCGTTGGGCAGGTGCAGGGCATCGGCGGGCAGGCCGGCGACCGGTGACCGGCGGCCCGAGGTCTCGAGCGACGTACGCGCCAGCAGCACCCCGTGCTCCGAGTAGGAGCCGACCTCGACCCGGTGGGGTCGCGGCTCGCCACCATCGGGGGCCTCGACCACGACCGTGTCACCGTCGACACTGATCGTGTCGGTGCCGGCGCTGTCGAGCCAGTCCACGGTCCAGCCGTCGAGGTCGCGACCGGCAGCCCGCGAGAACGCCGACATCAGGTCGGCGAGCCGGGTGTTGCCCCACGCGTGGGTGGCGAAGTAGTCCTGCAGCCCGCGGGTGAAGGCGTCCTCGCCGATGAAGGCCATCAGCTGGTGGAGCACCGACTGGCCCTTGGCGTAGGTGATCGAGTCGAAGTTGGCCATCGCCGCGTCCACGTCGACGACGTCGTTGCGGATCGGGTGGCTGGCCGGCCCCATGTCGGTGCGGTAGGCGTCCAGCTTGCGACCGACCAGGAACTCCGCCCAGGCGTCGGTGAACTCGGTGGCCTCGGCCGCCGCCCAGGTGGAGGCCCACGACGCGAAGGCCTCGTTGAGCCACAGGTCGTCCCACCAGGTCATGGTCACGAGGTCGCCGAACCACATGTGCGCCATCTCGTGGAGCAGGGTGATCGCGGTGCCGGACCGCTGGGCGTGGGTCGGGGGAGTGCGGAACAGGAAGCCGTCGCCCCACGTAATGCAGCCCCAGTTCTCCATGGCGCCGCCCATGTTGGGGACGAACACCTGGTCGTAGTGGGCCTCCGGGAAGGGCTGCCCGAACTTCTCACCGAAGAACGCCAGCCCGCTCTGGGTGAGGTCGAACAGCCACGACGCATCGCGGTCGAGGCTCGAGGCCAGGGACTGCCGGCAGTAGAGGCCGAGGTCGTGGTCTCCCCGGGTCTCCCGGATCTCGTGGAACGGACCCGCGTTGACGACCACGACGTACGTCGACAGCGGGGGTGTGTCGGGGAACGACCACACCCGCGCGTCGCCGTCGGGCTCGCCCACGGAGGCAGGCCGCATGTTGCTCAGGACCGTCCAGGCGGCCGGGGAGGTCACGGTGAAGCGGTGGCGTGCCTTGAGGTCGGGCTGGTCGAAGCAGGCCCACAGCCGCCGGGCGTCGTCGCACTCGAGGGACGTCCAGACGTAGACCTCGTCGTTCGTGGGATCGACGGTGCGCAGGATCCCGGCGGAGCTGGTGACGTCGGTCTGCCGACACGTGACGACCAGGGTGTTCTCGGCCTGCAGGTCCGTCAGCGGCAGACGGCCCTCGGCCGCGGTCGTGGGGTCGATCTCGACTCCGTTGAGCGTGGCGGACACGATCTCGGCGACCACGTCGACGAACGTGTCGGCACCCGGCTGACGACACCTGAAGCTCACGGTCGACGTCGACTGCCACACCTCCCCGTCGAGGAGGCCGCGCAGGTCCACGGCGATGTCGTAGTGGTCGACGGTGAGCAGCGCGGCGCGCTGCTCGGCGTCGGTACGGGTCAGGCTGGCGGCGTACATGCCGCCACCGTAGCGTCCTGTCGCATGGACTTCTCCACACCGCTGACCGACACCGAGGAGAGCTGGCCGGTCGCGTCCAGCACCGACCTGCACCGCGACGACTGGGTGGTGGCGCTGCGCGCGGACCGGATCCGACGCCCCGGCACCGACGGACCGGACTTCCGTCGGCTGGTGCTCGAGCACCCGGGCGCGGTCATCGTGCTGGCGATCGACGACGAGGAGCGCGTCTGCTGCCTCGCGCAGTACCGGCATCCCGCCGGCCGGCGCTTCGTGGAGCTGCCCGCCGGCCTGTGCGACACGCCGGGAGAGGAGCCGGTGGAGGTCGCGAGGCGCGAGCTGCGGGAGGAGGCCGGGCTGCGGGCCGACTCCTGGACGCATCTGGCCTCGTCGTACTCCTCACCCGGCATCAGCGCCGAGCTCCTGCACTACTTCGTGGCCCGTGACCTCTCCCCGGCCGACCGGAGCGACTTCGACCTCGAGCACGAGGAGGCCGACATGACGTTGTTCTGGGCGCCGTTCGCCGACGTGTACGACGCCGCTCTCCACGGCCGGCTCCGGGATGCGCCGCTGGTGCTGGCGGTGCTGCTCGCGCACGCCCGGGGTCAGGCGCAGCTGTCGCCGCACGGGGAGTAGTTTTGGGCCCGGCCCACGACAGTGTGAGGCCGATCACCTGGCTCGAGGGAGTGTTCACGTGAAGGTCGGCGTTCCGAAGGAAGTCAAGAATCACGAGTACCGGGTGGCGCTCACCCCGGTGGGTGTCCACGAGCTCACCCAGCACGGTCACCAGGTCGTCGTGCAGACCGGCGCGGGCCTCGGCTCGCAGATCCCCGACGAGGAGTACGTCGCCGCCGGCGCGAAGATGCTCGACAGTGCCGACGACGTGTGGGGCGACGTCGACCTGGTGCTCAAGGTCAAGGAGCCCGTCGCCGAGGAGTACCACCGGCTGCGTGAGGGCCTGACCTTGTTCACCTACCTCCACCTCGCCGCCGACAAGCCGTTGACCGAGCAGCTGGTCTCGAGCAAGGTCACCGCCATCGCCTACGAGACCGTGCAGTTGCCCTCGGGGTCCCTGCCGCTGCTCTATCCGATGTCCGAGGTCGCCGGCTGCCTCGCACCCCAGGTCGGCGCCCACTCGATGATGAAGGCCCAGGGCGGGCGTGGCGTGCTGATGGGCGGTGTCGGCGGGGTCGCCAACGCCAAGGTCGTCATCATCGGCGCCGGCGTGTCTGGCCAGAACGCCGCCAACATCGCGCTCGGCATGGGTGCGGACGTGACCCTGCTCGACAACGACCTCGACAAGCTGCGGATGTCGTTCTGGCGCTACAACAACCGGGTCCACGGCCTGGCCTCGTCGAAGCTGGCGATCGAGCAGCAGGTGCTGGAGGCCGACATGGTCATCGGTGCCGTGCTGATCCCCGGCGCAGCGGCGCCCAAGCTGGTCAGCAACGACCTGGTCTCGCGGATGAAGCCGGGCTCGGTGCTCGTCGACATCGCGGTCGACCAGGGCGGCTGCTTCGAGGACACCCACGCCACCACCCACGCCGACCCGACCTACGAGGTCCACAACTCGGTGTTCTACTGCGTGGCGAACATGCCGGGTGCGGTGCCGAACACCTCGACCTACGCGCTGACCAACGCCACGCTGCCCTACACCGTCGCGCTGGCCGACAAGGGCTGGCAGCAGGCGTGCCGCGACAACGACAGCCTCGCGCTGGGCCTCAACACCCACGCCGGCCAGTTGACGAACGCCCCGGTCGGCGCGGCGGTGGGCATCGAGGCGGTGTCCCTGGACAGCGTCCTTGCCTGAGGCCGGGTCGACCGGCGAATCGGGCGGAGGTCCCGATCCGGGGTTGGTGCGCGCCATGCGCACCTACCTCGACCACCTGTCGGTCGAGCGCGGGCTCGCGGCGAACACGCTCTCGTCGTACCGCCGCGACCTGCGCCGCTACCTGGACCACCTCGCCGGCGAGGGCGTGACGGCCATGGACGCGATCGCCGAGGCGACCGTCTCCGGCTTCCTGGTCCGGCTGCGCGAGGGCGACGACGAGCACCCGGCGCTGTCGGCGACGTCCGCGGCGCGCACGCTGGTCGCCGTCCGCGGGTTCCACAAGTTCTGCCTCAGCGACGGGCTCGCGAGCCAGGACCCCGCCACGGGCGTCAAGCCGCCCACGCCGGCGAAGCGGTTGCCCAAGGCGCTGCCGCTGGCCGACGTGGAGGCGATCCTCGAGGCGTCGGGCGCAGACGGGACCGTGCTGGCGATGCGAGACCGCGCGATGCTTGAGGTGCTCTACGGCACCGGCGCCCGGATCTCGGAGGGCACCGGCCTCGACGTCGACGACGTCGATCTCGTCGACCGCACCGTGCTGTTGCGCGGCAAGGGCTCCAAGGAGCGGCTGGTGCCGTTCGGGTCGTACGCCGCCGAGGCCGATCGAGGCCTACCTGGTCCGGGCCCGCCCCGAGCTGGTCTCCGCGAAGACGCCGGGCGGCGCGCTGTTCCTCAACTCGCGCGGAGGCCGGCTGTCGCGGCAGAGCGCCTGGGCGGTGCTGGCCAAGGCCGCCGACCGGGCAGGTGTGACCCGCGACGTCTCGCCCCACACCCTGCGGCACTCGTTCGCCACCCACCTGCTCGACGGCGGGGCCGACGTCCGGGTGGTGCAGGAGCTGCTGGGCCACGCGTCGGTGACCACGACGCAGGTCTACACGCTGGTCACCGTGGAGAACCTGCGCGAGGTGTTCGCCACCGCTCACCCGCGGGCGCGGGGGTAGCCCGCGCTCGACGGGGTGATTGGATCGAGCCATGCCGCTCGCCCCCCGCCCTGTCCCCGGCGCGGGGCCCGACGGTGCCTACGACGCCTTCACGGAGTGGGTCGAGGGTGAGGGGCTGGAGCTCTACCCGCACCAGGAGGAAGCGGTCCTGGAGCTGCTGGCCGGCAGCAACGTCGTGCTCGCGACCCCGACCGGCTCCGGGAAGTCGCTGGTGGCGGTCGCGGCCCACCTCGCGGCCCTGGCCGACGACCGGGTCAGCTTCTACACCGCGCCGATCAAGGCGCTGGTGAGCGAGAAGTTCTTCGCGCTCTGCGAGGTCTTCGGCGCCCAGGACGTCGGGCTGCTCACCGGTGACGCCTCGGTGAACCCCGACGCGCCGATCATCTGCTGCACCGCCGAGGTGCTGGCCAACATCGCGCTGCGGGAGGGCACCGCGGCCGATGTCGGGCTCGTGGTCATGGACGAGTTCCACTTCTACGCCGAGCCCGACCGCGGCTGGGCGTGGCAGGTGCCGCTGCTGGAGCTCCCGCAGGCGCAGTTCGTGCTGATGTCGGCCACGCTCGGGGACGTCTCGGCGATCGCCGAGGACCTGTCGCGGCGCAACGGCCGCGAGACCGCGACGGTCGACCAGGCCGAGCGCCCGGTCCCGCTGAGCTTCACGTGGTCGACCGAGACCCTCGACGACACCCTCGACGAGCTGGTGGAGACCGGCCAGGCGCCGGCATACGTCGTCCACTTCACGCAAGCCGCCGCCGTCGAGCACGCCACCTCCCTGATGCGCGGCACCAAGGCCCGGTTCTCGGGCACCGGCGCGACGATCGACAAGGAGGCGATCGCGGCGCGGATGGCCACCGTGCGCTTCGGGGCCGGGTTCGGCAAGACCCTCTCGAAGCTGCTGCGCGCCGGGATCGGGGTCCACCACGCCGGGATGCTGCCGAAGTACCGGCGGGTGGTGGAGCAGCTGGCGCAGGCCGGGTTGCTGACGGTCATCTGCGGCACCGACACACTCGGCGTCGGGATCAACGTCCCGATCCGCACCGTGCTGTTCACCGGACTGGCGAAGTACGACGGCACCCGCTCCCGGGTGCTGCGGGTGCGCGAGTTCCGCCAGATCGCCGGCCGGGCCGGCCGGGCCGGCTTCGACTCCGCCGGCTACGTCGTCGTGCAGGCACCCGAGCACGTGATCGCGAACGAGAAGGCCAAGAAGAAGGCCGCCGCCAGCACCAACAAGAAGTCCAAGGCGCAGCTGAGCAAGCCGCCTCCCGGCACGGTCGTGTGGACCGAGCAGACCTTCGACAAGCTGGTCAACGGTGAGCCCGAGCCGCTGACCTCGCGGATGAAGGTCGACAACTCGATGCTCATCAACGTCCTCTCCCGCGAGGAGGACGCGTTCCCCGTGCTGCGACGGCTGCTCACCGACAACCACGAGGAGCGTCGCCAGCAGGTGAAGCTGGTGCGCCGGGCGCTGCGGCTGGCCCGCTCGCTGGTCACCTCCGGAACGTTGACCCGGCTCGACGAACCGGATGAGTTCGGCCGTCGCTACGTGATGACGGTCGACCTGCCGGCCGACTTCGCGCTCAACCAACCGTTGTCCCACTTCGCGCTGGCGGCGTTCGACGTGCTCGACCCGGAGGCGCCGACCTACACCCTCGACGTGGTGTCCGTCGTCGAGGCGGTGCTGGAGGGGCCGCGGCAGATCCTGTTCGCCCAGCAGCACGCCGCGCGCGGCGAGGCGATCGGCGAGATGAAGGCCGATGGCATCGAGTACGACGAGCGGATGGCTCTGCTCGAGGAGATCACGTGGCCCAAGCCCCTGGGCGACTGGCTGGAGCCGCTGTTCGAGATCTACCGGCAGACCCACGGCTGGCTCCCGCCGGACGCGCTGATGCCCAAGTCGGTGCTGCGGGAGATGTGGGAGCAGGCGATGGGCTTCACCGACTTCGTCGGTCGCTACCAGCTCGCCCGGTCCGAGGGGCTGGTGCTGCGCTACCTGACCGATGCCTACCGGACGATCCGGCAGACCGTGCCCGAGGCGCACCGAACGCCCGAGCTCGACGACATCGTCGAGTGGTTGGGGGAGACCATCCGACAGACCGACTCCTCCCTGCTCGACGAGTGGGAGGCGCTCTCCGACCCCGCCCACGTGCCGAGCGGCATCGCCCACCACGAGCCGCCGCCCCCGCCGCGGCCGATCTCCAAGCAGGACCGGGCCTTCACGGTCATGATCCGCAACGCCCTGTTCGCGCGGGTGGTCCTGTGCGCCCGCGACGACCTCGACGGGCTGGTGCGGCTCGAGCGCGACGCCGCCGACCGGCTCGACCCGCCGCGCGAGGTCGTGATGGGCCGATCGGCGTGGGACACGGCGCTGGAGGCCTACTTCGCCGAGCACGACACGATCGGCACCGACATGGCTGCGCGCGGTCCGGCGTACCTCCACCTCGGCGAGGAGGAGCGCGGTGAACCCGCGGGCGCCACCAGAGGGACCCTCGCTCGGATCAGGAAGGTCGCACAGACCCTCGCCGACCCGGCCGATCACCGTGACTGGCTGATGGAGGGGATCGTCGACTGCGACGCCTCGGATGAGGCGGGGGAGCTGGTGCTGGCCGCCACGGCCCTGCATCGACTGGGGGGCTGACCACGCCAGGTGAGGGCTACGGTCCGAAAGGTCTGGACCCCTCCCCAAATTGGGGGTCCGCCACCCGCGATCGCTCAGTAGAGTCCTTCGACGGGGATCCAGGCCCTGGGGTTCTGGACTTCCGGCCATCTGCAGGGGGGTGGATGATGGCGCAGATTCTCGTGGTCGACGACGAACCCGATCTGGTCAGATTCGTGAAGCGTGCGCTGGAGGCGGACGGGCACGAGGTCAAGACGGCCATGGACGGCGCCATCGGCCTGGGCCTGGCACTCGGCCAGAAGCCGGACCTCGTGATTCTTGACCTCCTGATGCCAGGGGTCGACGGGCGACACGTGTTGTGCGCGCTGAAGGCTGCCGTGCCGGATGTCAGGGTCTTGGTGTTGTCCGCGGAGGCGCACGTCAGCGCGCGGGTCGAGGTGCTCGAGGCGGGCGCCGTCGACTTCCTGGCCAAGCCGTTCGCCATTCGGGAGCTGCTCGCCAGGGTGCGCGGGCGGTTGAGCGACCTCGAGGAGCGTGAAGCGTCTGGAGAGCTCGTGCTGCGGGCCGGGCCCATCGAGCTCGATCTCCTGAACCGCTCGTTGCAGGTGGACGGCCGTTCGGAGTCGCTCACCCAGCGGGAGTTCCTGCTGCTTCGGTACCTGATGCGACGCGCTGACTCCGTGTGTTCGCGCGAAGAGCTCCTGGCCGATGTGTGGGGGTACGCGTTCGATCCCACGACCAACGTGGTCGACGTGTGCGTGGCCAGGCTGCGACACAAGTTGCAGCGCGACGTGATCGTGACGGTCCGCAATGTTGGATACCAGCTCCAGACCGGTTGAGCCGCCGACCGTCCACTCGGGCGTGACCGGGCCGACGGCGAGGGGACGGATCTCTCTCGCGCGGGGGCTGGACCTCGGTCTGGCGGGCTTCGGCGTGCTGACGGTGGTGCTCATGTGGCGCAACCCCGACTGGGGCACCGTCCCGTACCACCTGCTGTTCCTCATGACGATGCTCGTCTATGGCTACCGGGTCTGGTCGATCCCGGTCACGGCCGCCGTCGTCACCGCGATCGTGGTGGTGACCGGGGCACTGATGATCGGCGACTATCGCGACGGGGAGATCGAGGGCGCGGAGCTCTCGGAGATCCTGCTGATGCCTGCCCTGCTCGCGGCGATGGCCTGGCATGCCAGGAGACGCGTCGCCGCCATGAAGCGGCTGCAGGAGATGGCTTCCGTGCAGCAAGCCATGCTGGAGCGCGAGCGGAACTTCTTCCGAGACACCAGCCATGCCATCCGCACCCCGGTGACCATCGCCAGGGGACACCTGGAGCTGGCCCTCGAGGCGGCCCCGAACGACATGGTGGCAGAGGACCTCGACGTGGCGATCTCCCAGATGGATCGGATGGCTGTCCTGTCTTCGCGGTTGCTGGCGCTTGCCCAGCTCGACGCCGGAGAGGCGATCCCCAGCGAACGGGTGGAGCTGACGGGATTCATCGAGCAGGTGGGTCGCGCATGGACGGCCAACTCGAGCCGGGTCTGGAGCGTGGTGTGCGAGGACGGGGGCGCCGTCGAGGCCGATCCGGTCTGGCTGGACCTGGCCGTGGACGCACTCGTCGAGAACGCCGTCCATTTCACTGCTGAGGGAGGCCGGATCGAGATCTGCGGTCGGGTCGGCCCGCGGACCTGCTCGATCACGGTGAGCGACGACGGCGTGGGCATTCCGCCCGACGACCTGGAGCTCGTCTTCGAACGTTTCTGGCACCGCCTCCCTCCCAACGGACCGATGGGCAGCGGCCTCGGTCTCGCCATGACCCGCGCCACCGCGGGCGCCTGGGGCGGGCACGTCCACGCCCAGAACAACGCCGACGGCGGCGCCTTCTTCGCCATCGTTCTGCCACGCGCCACAACCGTCGACTGACGCGCAGCAGCCGCAGCAGCATTGACGCTGCCGAGCGGTGGGACGGTCTCGGTTCATGACCGACGCGTGACAGACCTGTCAGAAATCTTCCGACGGTGGATCCCCGGGAGCACGGTGATCGCGGACGACACGTCCATGACACCTGGGGGTGGGGATAGTGCAGGCAGGGCGATCTCGCTTGGCAGCAGCGATGACCACGGTTCTCGCGATGGGGGTGCTCGGCCTCACCTACGTCGCGGCCGACCCCGTGGCGAACCCCGCAGCTGCGGCCGTGTCCAACGACTTCACGCTGGACGTGGTCAGCGCCCGCACCGAGCCGCGCGCCTTCCAGGGCGCCGGCGTCGAGAAGGGCGCAGCGGTGAATGCCTTCCAGTTCATCGTCAACGCGGACACGACCGGCGGGACCGGTGTTCGCAGTGCGACCGGCCCGTGCTCGCCCAGCTACACCCCCCCGGCGGGCGAGCCCGGCTATCCGGAGTCCTGTCCCTGGACGTCGATCAATGCCGCACCCGACGCTGCCCCGATCGTCGCCCAGGGCGACCAGGACGACCTGGCCGGCCTGCAGCTCCCTGACGGTGACTACCTGGTGTCGGTACTGGCGGATGGGTACAAGCTGGACGGGGAACACTTCACCATGCCGATCGATGGTCCTGTGGTCGTCGAGCTGCAGCCGATGCCGTTGCCCGACTCCACGATCAAGGGCCAGGTCTTCGAGGACCGCGCGCCGACCAACGGGGCCTACGACGCGGGGGACCGCCCGTTGCCGGGCTTCCAGGGACACCTCAACGACCTGCTCGGCGAGGTCACCACGGACGTCTACGGGAACCCCCTGTGCACCGAGTACGAGGGCGAGAACCTCGTGACGCACGAGATCGACCCACTCTTCCTCGACGATGACCTGCTCCCTACGGTCTCCAAGATCGGTGGCCAGTGCCTCAGCGACGCGGACGGCGTCGTGACCTACCCACACATGGGCACCAACCGCTACACCCAGTTCGTCACTCCACCCGACGACGAGAACTGGCTGCAGACCACGACCCTGGAAGGGCACT
The DNA here is from genome assembly GCA_963782075.1 of uncultured Actinomycetota bacterium. Lineage (GTDB taxonomy): Bacteria > Actinomycetota > Actinomycetes > Propionibacteriales > Nocardioidaceae > Nocardioides. The sequence goes on along the minus strand of CAWAIJ010000020.1, from coordinate 382,605 downwards.
CGGACTGGGACACCTGGGTGATGGAGGGGTCCACCGGTTTCGACACCGAGTTCACGCTGGCCGGCGAAGCCGTCCCGCCGCCCCTGTTCGGGTTCGTGGCGCCGTTGAAGAACGGTCAGCCGCTCTCGGCATCCGGGGGTGTGATCTCCGGCCGGGTCATGAAGACCCTGCACTACGTGCCCCCCAAGGGCGGCAACTACGACCTGTTCAACGGCTTCACCGGATCGAAGCTGGACGGACCGATCAAGGACGCGTGGCTGTCCCTGGCGGATCTCGAGGACGGTGACCAGGCGGTGTGGATCGGGCAGGCCGGCCCCGACGGCCGCTTCGACATCACGGGAGTCCCGGAGGGCACCTACCTGCTGACGTGGTGGGACGAGTCCCAGCGTCACCTGATCGGGCTCCAGAACGTGACGGTCGGCCCGGACGAGCCCGTCGACCTGGGCATGCTGCCGATGACGGGTTGGTGGACCGAGATCTCCGGCTACGTCTTCAACGACACCAACCGCAACGGGGTTCGCGACCCGGGGGAGAAGGGCATCCCCAACTTCGTCATCACTCACCGCAAGCGGGACAACTCGCTCATGGACCGAGGCGTGACCACTGCCGTCACGGATGCGAACGGGTTCTACACCTTCGACGCCTACCCGCTCGGTGAGTTCGGATGGACCGTGCTGGAGGCCTACAGCGACTCCTTCTACACCACAGGCGTCACCTACCAGGCCGACAACCAGCCGGAACCGACCACCGTGAAGGGCGCGGGCGTGGACGTGAGCTCGGTCAACATCATCGGACTCACCGGCACCATGGACTGGGGGGTGCACGCCTACGACGCGAGCGGGACCAACGGCGTCGACCCGCAGAACGGCGGCATCGTCGGCTCCATCAGCTACGACACCACCCGCAACGAGTTCGACCCCCGTTACGCGGCTGCCGAGGACTGGCAGCCTGGCGTACCCAACATCCCGGTCGAGCTCTGGAGCACCGTCAGCTGCAGCGCGGCGCCGGACGCGCCGTGTGACGCCCAGACCGGCAACGCCTTGGCGGCCGACGGCAGCTACCGGACCGGTGACCTGCTCAACACCTACCTCTCGGAGCAGTGGGAGATGCCCACGGGTTGCACCGCGCGGGACCTGGACGGGAACCCCCTGCAGCATGGCGTCGACGAGGGCGTTCTGGTGCTCAACCAGGAGACCGACGGCGTCTGCATCCCGGCGTTCTCCCAGAGCTTCCAGTTCGGCACCTACCCCACGGACCAGGGATCCCCGGACGCGAACTTCGGCGCGACCGTCGACGGCAACTACGGATTCGGCGACGGGTGCCTCAACGGCACGGTGGACGCGAGCGACGTGGCCAACCCGACGTGTGACGCCCCCGACGGTTTCGAGACCCTCCCGGCCGGCGACTATCTGGTTCGGCTGGGCATCCCGCAGGACGGGCTGACGGGCAACCCGCTCTACAAGGTGACGCAGGAAGAGGACATCAACGTCGCCAATGGCAACCAGATCACGCCCCAGGTGCCGCCGCCCGCGTGCGCTGGAGCGCTGCACACCGTCGACCTGGCCGGCGACAAGCAGGACGGCTACCCGGAGGTCGTCGGCACCGGGGCCAACGGTGTCCCGGTGGGCGTGACCGTGCCCGGCTCCACCCCGGTCGAGAACGTGCCGTTCCTCGAGATGGACGGCTCGCCCTACGAGGGCACCCCCAAGCCCGGCTGCCAGACCAAGCTCGTGGAGCTGAACAACGGCAAGTCGATCGTCCCGATGTTCCAGGTCTTCACCGATGTGCCTCTGCCCAGCCGGCTGCGAGGCCTGATCATCGACGACGTCAACTTCTCCGGCGACATCAACTCGACGGCGTACGGCGAGAAGGCCGGGGTGCCGTTCGTCCCCGTGGGCATCTACGACTTCACCAACCGCTTGGTGACCACGGTCGAGTCCGACTACAACGGCTTCTACGACGTGCTGCTGCCGTCCACGAACCACATCAGCTGCCCGACGCCCGCGGGCGTGTGCGCGAGCATGTACCGCTTCGTCGGCAACGACCCGGGTGTCCCCGGGCGCCTCAATCCCAACTACAACCCCAGGTTCCGGGTGATCGGCACCGAGTTCGAGGCCATTCCGGGGGTCACGATCCCCACGGACCTGGCGCCGACCCAGGTCGGGATGACCCTGGAGCGGCCCGGCACGGGACAGCAGGACTTCGTCACCTGTCCGATCGGTGATGCCACGCCCCAGCTGCTCGCGGTCTCGCGACCGTACGTCGACGGCACCGGCAGCTTCTCGATCGAGGGCACGGGCTTCGGCGCGACCCCCGGGACCGTGAGCCTGGACGGGGTGGCCCTGCCCACCTCGAACTGGAGCAACACCCACATCGACGTCAGCGTGCCCGCGGGATCACCGCCCGGCCCGCACCAGCTCGCGATCACTGGCAGCAACGGCTCCTCAGCCACCAACGCCCTCACCTTCCACATTCTGGGGACGGGCTACCGCCCGCGGGTGCGGGAGGTCGGCCAGGGACGCGACTACGCCACCATCCAGGCCGCACTGAACGCGGCCCACAACACGGCACAGGACGACCTGGTCGTCGTCTACCCAGGGACGCCGGACCTGTCCAACCCGCAACTGAACCCGCGGGGGGCCTACTACGAGAACCTGGTGATGGCCTCACCGGTCAAGCTCCAGGGCGTCGGACCTGGAGGATTCCAGGGCAGCACGTTCGTCCCGGGCTCCATCATCGACGGTGGCGCGTTCAGCGGCGACACGGAAGTGGGCACCGCCTGGTACGACCTGGTGGGCTCGCTCGACTGGGACGGCAACCAGGACGTCAACGACGGTCAGGCGATCTACGTGCTGGCCTCGCAGAACCAGGCGAACGGCAGCGGATTGGCGCGGCAGTTCACCGGCGGGTTCACGGCGACGATCGACGGGTTCGACATCCGAGGCGGGAACCAGCAGGGCTTCCCGGGGAACGTGAACGAGATCTCGGGAGCGCCGACCGGCCTGCCGGCCAACATCACCACCCAGGGCGGCGCGATCTTCGCCAACGCCTACGCGCGGCACCTCCAGATCACCAACAACGTGGTGGAGAACAACGGCGGCGGCTACGGCACGATCCGGTTCGGCACCCCTGACCTCCAGGGCGCGGACACGAACCAGCACAACGAGGATGCCCGGATCGCCCACAACCGCATCGTCGCCAACGCCGGCACCAACCTGGCCGGCGCGGTGGGCATGTTCGCGGGCTCGGACCGCTACCAGATCGACCACAACGACATCTGCGGGAACTTCTCGCTGGAGTACGGCGGCGGCGTGAGCGTCTACGGACGCAGCCCGAACGGCAAGATCCACCACAACCGGATCTACTACAACGAGGCCGTCGACGAGGGCGCCGGGATCATGATCGCGGGTGCACTCCCGGCCGATCCCAACCAGCTCTCCGAGGGCGCCGGCGCGACCGACATCTATGCCAACCAGATCCAGGCCAACCTCTCCAACGACGACGGCGGCGGCATCCGGTTCCTGATGGCCGGGGCCGATCGGATGAACGTCGTCAACAACACCATCGTCAACAACGTCTCGACGCACGAGGGGGGCGGGATCAGTCTCAACGACGCGCCCAACGTGCACATCGTGAACAACACGGTGATGAAGAACCTCACCACCGCCACTGCGGTCACCTCCAACGGGTCTGCGGCGCCCGCGGGGCTCTCCACCTCGCCCAACAGCGACCAGCTGCAGGCGACGCTGCTCGAGGGTGCGCCGACGTTCAGTGACCCACGGTTGCTGAACAACATCTTCTGGGACAACCGCGCGGCGACCCGCGCCGGACTCACGGTGACCGGGATCGGCCTGCCCGGAGACAGCACCCCGGTCGAGCACTGGGACCTGGGCATGTTCGAGGGCTCGGCACTGCTGTCGCCCACCCACTCGGTCGTGCAGCAGGACCCGGGCCAGCACCCGTACACGGTGGATCCCACGAACTCGGACGCGAACCCCCAGGTGGTGTCGACCTACGACGTCTCCGTGGCGTTCGCCACCTGGCGACAGAACCCCGCCTTCGTGGACTCCACCCTGGTGGCGCTCCAGGCCCCCGGCGACCAGCTGGGCGACTACCACCTCGCGGACTGCGTCACCGTGCCCCTGACGCCGGCCTGCAACCTGGGCGCGGCGAGCGGCGGTGGCGCCACCGCGCCGAAGATCGACATCGACGACGAGGGACGCCCCGCACTCGGTGGGTACGACGCCGGTTCCGACGAGTTCGGCGGCACCCCGGTCGATCCGGAGACGCCGGGCGTCACCGAGCTGTTGTTCTCCACGCTGGGCACCACGAATCCGCCTGACGTCGCCGGCACCGCCGACGACGCCGACATCTACCGCTGGGACGGCGCGGCCTTCAGCCGCCAGGTCGACGTGACCGCGTCGCCGTACAACCTGCAGAACGCCGCGAACGTCGACGGCTTCTCGCGGGTGGACGCCACGCGCTTCTACATGTCGTTCAGCAGCACCTCGACGTCGGTGCCGGGCCTCGGCCAGGTTCAGGACGAGGACGTCGTGTACTGGGACGGTGCAGCGTGGAGGCTGGCCTTCGACGGCACGGCGCACGGCCTGACCAGCGACAACCACGACATCGACGCCCTGAGCGTCTCGTGGCCCGACATCTACTTCTCCACGGCCGGGAACGCCAACGTGCCCGGTACCGGCAACGGCGACGACGCGGACATCTACCGCTGGCGTCCGACGCCCGGGACGAACACGGGGACCTACACCCGGGTCTGGGACGCCGCCGGCAACAACAGCGCCGGCCTTCCGGGCGGCGCGAACGTCGACGGGCTGGACCGGATCTCCGCGGACGAGATGTACCTCTCGTTCAGTTCCAACACGACTGCTGTCCCGGTCCTCGGCAACGTCAATGACGAGGACGTGGTCCGTCTCGCCGGCACCACCTGGAGTCTCACCTTCGACGGGAGCGCACAGGGCATGACGGGTGGTGATCGAGACATCGACGCGCTGTCGCTCGCCGACACCGCCTCGCCGCCGCCGCCGACCGTAGCGGCCACGCTGCCGCCGTTCGGAGCGCTGCTCCTGTCCCGGCTGGGCGTCGCCGGCTCACCCGTGAGCATCGACGGATGGGACGGCACCGCGTTCGGGCCGCAGCTCGACCTCACCGCGGCGCCGTACAACCTCCCGGCCACGGTCAAGGTGGATGGCATCGACTTCGCCGTCGGCGGAAACTTCTACCTGTCCTTCTCCAGGAACACGGTCGTCCCCGGACTCGGAACCGTCCAGGACGAGGACGTCGTCTACTGGGACGACGACGGGAAGTGGGAGCTGTTCTTCGACGGGACCCGTCGCGGGCTCACCGGACGGGCCCTGGACATCGGGGACGTGACCGTCGCCGGGAGGAAGGTCTTCTTCACGACCCGCGGGAACGTCCGGCCACCGGGGGTCCGGGGCACCGGTGACAACGCGGACGTCTATCTCTGGAACGGACGTCGGTTCCGGCGGGCCTGGGACGCGACGAAGGCCGGAGTTCCGGTCCGTGCGGCCGTCGACGGCCTGGTCCGGGCCGGGAAGGGCGACCTGTACGTCTCCTTCTCCGGCGCGAGAACGAAGCTGCCAGGGCTGGGGGTGGTCCATGACGAGGACGTCGTCCGTCGGCACGGCCCCGGCTGGTCCATGTACTTCGACGGTGGACTGCAGGACCTGATCGGCGGGGGCGACGACGTCAACGCCTTCGACATCCCGCCGTTGGATCCCGACTCAGGAGAGGAAGTGGGCACGCCATGAGGTACTCGACACCGGGAGCACGAGGTCCCGTCCTGGGGCGGTCCATCGCTGCGGACGCGGTTCTGGGGCGCAGGCGCTTCCTCCAGATGGCCGGCGGCAGTGCGCTGGCGGCCGGCGCGGTCGTGTGGGGAGGAGGGTGGCTCGCCCCGGAGGAGGCCACCTCGGCACCTGGAGACCCTGATCTCTATCTGGGAGGCACGGATGGGTGGATGTTCCTGCCCAAGACTCCGGAGATCCCGCCGTTCCACCCGGACAACCTGGCTCCGGGCCTGCTCACCACCTACATCTTCGGCTTCCGCAACCTCACCGGTCTCACCCCGCAGCAACGTGCCAACCAGAAGTTCAAGGCGCAGCACTCCGCCCCGCTGTTCTGGGTGCCGCAGTACGACCCTGACAACCCCCGTGACTTCACCGTCACGCTGACCAACCTGGGGCTTGAGCTGCGCCCGGATCTGTTCGACGCCCACACGTTGCACTGGCACGGGTTCCGAAACGTGATCCCGTTCTTCGACGGGGAACCCAGCGGCTCCATGTCCGTGCCCGCCGGCCGGGAGTTCACCTACGTGTACCGCCCACGAGACCCCGGCACCTACATGTACCACTGCCACGTCGAGGACGTGGAGCACGTGCAGATGGGAATGACGGGCATGGTGTTCGTCCGTCCGCTCCAGGACGGCACGGAGCACGACGGGTTCACCCGGTTCCTCTACAACGACGGCGACGGCAGCACCGGCTTCGACCGGGAGTTCTCGATGTTCCTGTCGGAGGTCTGGGCCGAGTCGCACTGGGCCGACTCCCACATCCAGCTGCCGGAGTGGACCGACTATCGCGCCGACTTCAGCCTGCTCAACGGTCGGGTCTATCCGGACACCATCGCGCCGAACGGATCGATCGACCCGTTCAACCCGGTGACCGACGACGACGGCGACCTGATCGCAACACCCGGGCACGAACGGCTGCAGTACCAGCCGATCTCCTCGCTCGTCACCTGCAACGCGGGGGAGCGCGTCGCGCTCCGGTTCGCCAACCTGGGGTTCCGGGAGGCGGCCATGACCGTGACCGGGATCCCGTTGACCGTCGTCGGACGCGACGCCACCCACATGCGCGGGCGCGACGGTACGGACACCTCGTACGTGACCGACACGCTCGACATGGGGCCGGGCGAGAGCTACGACGTGGTCTTCTCGGCGCCGCCCCACACCGGCACCGGCCCGTACGACACCTACCTGCTCTACAACCGCAGCTACGTCCGCACCGCGAACCTCGCGCCAGGCGGATACGGAGGCCAGACCACGGAGATCCGGGTGTACCCGCCCGGGACCGTCGGCCCTCAGGCCCATCCGAACCACTGGGGGACGGGGATCTGACATGTCAACCACTGCCATCACGTACGCGGGCCTGAGCCACCGCCGTCGGCGTGCCGCGCTCGCGCTCCTGCTCACCGCCGCCCTGGCGCTCACCGCGACCCTCACCCGGCCCGGGGACGCCGAGGCCGCCGACCCTCCCAACCAGGTGGGGATCGTGTGCACCGAAGGTGTCGGCGGCGACTCCGCGCACCCGGTCTTCAACCTGACCACGAAAACCGGCTACATCTCACTTCCCGACGGGAACACCGCCTACATGTGGGGCTACTCGAGCGGGTTCGACGGGTTCCAGCACCCGAGCCCGGTGCTGTGCGTGGACACGGGGGACACGGTGACCGTGATCCTCCACAACACGCTCCCGGAACCGGTCTCGATCGACTTCCCCGGCCACAGCGACGTGCTGGCCGACGGTCTGCCGACCCGGCCGGAACGCACAGGTGGGCGAGTCACCTCCCTCACCGACACCGCGGATCCCCTGGGAGGGACCATCACCTACAGCTTCGTGGCCGACAAGCCGGGCACGTACATCTACCAGTCCGGGACGAATCCGGAGACACAGGTGCGGATGGGGCTCTTCGGCGCCATGGTGGTCCGCCCCGGCCTGGGCGCCGACCACGCCTATGACCAGGCGAACAGCCGCTTCACGCCGAGCGAGGAGTTCTTGGTGCTGCTCTCCGAGATCGACCCGTACCAGCACCGCGCGATCGAGCTGGGGAAGCCGTTCAAGATCACCAAGTACCAGCCGAGATACTGGCTGATCAACGGTCGCGGCTTCCCCGACAGCCTCGCCGACAACGGCGCCTCCTGGCTGCCGTCCCAGCCCTACGGCGCCCTGGCACAGATCCAGGAGTTCGACGAGGTGACGCACCCTCAACCGGGCCTGGCCCGCTACATCAACGTCGGGTCCGAGGACTACCCGTTCCACCCCCACGGCAACAACGGCGCCGTGATCGGGCGCGACGGGAATCCGCTCACCGGTGCCGGGGGAGAGGACCTCTCCTTCGAGAAGTTCTCGATCAACATCGGGCCGGGCCAGACCTGGGACGTGCTCTTCCGGTGGTACGACGAGAACGACTACGGCCCCGACAACCCGGTGCCCGTGACCGAACCGGACCTGAAGAACACGGTGATCGGCACCTTCTACAGCGGTAGTCCCTACCTCGGCAGCTCCAAGGACCTGCCACCGGGCACACCGACGCTGAACCAGTGCGGCGAGTTCTACATCATCTCGCACAACCACGCGCTCTATCAGATCACCTCGTGGGGGGCCACCATGACCGGCCCGATCACGTACCTGCGGGTCGACCCCGCCGACAACAGCAACTGCGGTTGAGAGGGGTGGGCAGCATGAACACACGACGGATCACCCGCAGGGCACGGCTCGCCATGGCCGCCGCCGTTGCGGTGGTGGTGGCCGGCCTGGGTTGGCTCCCGTCACCGGCGTACGCGGTTCCCGTGCCCTACGACCTCTGGGCCGTGAGCGGCACCGCGACGATGCCCGGCGGCGAGGACGTGACGGTGTGGTACTACGACGATGACACCGAAACACCGCTCGTCGTCGTGCCGGGTGGCCCCACGCTCACCGCGACCGTGGGTGACGAGATCTCGATCACCCTGCACAACCAGCTCGATGAGCCCACCGGTCTCCTGATCCAGGGCCAGTCGATGGTCCCCGACCTCACCGGCATCGCGAACGGCGGCGAGCGTACGTACACCTTCACGGCGCAGCGTCCCGGCACCTTCCTCTACGAGGCCGCGCCACTCCCGGGCGCGCAGTACCAGCCGGCGATGGGCCTCTACGGCGCCCTCGTGGTGAGTCCGACCGCGTCCGGACAGGCCTACCCGGACGCGGGTACCGCCTTCGACAGCGACCAGGTGCTGCTGCTCGGCGAGATCGACCCGGCACTGAACAACGCGGACGCCCCGTCCGGCGGCCCGGCCGGGTTCGACATGCGCGACTTCCACCCCAGCTACTTCACGATCAACGGACTCGCCTACCCCGACACCGACCCCATCGTGGCGGTTCCCGGGAGCACCCAGCTGCTCCGGTACGTCAACGCCGGCATGTCGCACCACTCCATGGCCGTCCTCGGCGCCGACCAGGAGATCATCGCCATCGATGGCGCCCCGCTGCGTCATCCGAACCACTTCGTGGCCGACACCATGGGACCCGGGCAGACGCTGGACGCCCTGGTGGACGTGCCTGCGTCGCAGGGCGTCGGAACCGAGCTGTTCGTGTACGACGGGAGCAACGGCCTCCACAACAGCAACACCAACGGCGTCGGCGGCATGCTCACCTCGATCCCGGTGGCCGGCGTCACGCCCACCGATGACCAGGTGGGCCCGGTCGTGAGCGGAGCCACGATCGTGGACGGGACGCTCACCGCCACCGTCGACGACACCGGTGACCACGGTGGTTCCGTCGTCACGGCGGCGGAGTACTACCTCGACGACCTCACCGGGACGGGCATCGCCATGAGTGCGACCGACACGACTTTCGACACCGTGTCCGAGGGCGTCACCGCTGACGTCGCCGACCCGCCGGCCGCCGTGCCCGCTGAGTACATCTACTACGTGCGCGGCCAGGACGAGCTCGGCAACTGGGGACCGTTCACGTCCGTCCTGGTCAACGGGGCCGACACCGGTGGGCCGACCACGATCAGCCCGGTCCTCACCCCGCGCCTCGTCAACAACGCGAACACCAAGGGCGTCAAGCTCTCGGCCACCGCCAACGACACCGACGCAGGGAACTCCGCCATCCTCGCTGCTGAGTACTTCATCGACGTGGAGGACGCAGCAGGGACCGGCACCGAGATGACCGTCAGCCCCGCCGGGGCGAGCATCGCCAGTGTGGATGCCACGATCCCGCCCGGCAGGCTCGACGACCTGCCCGAGGGCAACCACCCGGTCTACGTCCACTCCCAGGACGCAGACGGCAACTGGGGGACGTCGATCTCGGCCAACCTCGCCGTGGACGAGACCGGACCACAGACGCTCGGGGTGTCGGTCGAGCCGACGCCCAACAACGGAAACCGGCCCTACAACTCCTCCGTCCTCGCAGTCCGAGTGATGGCCACCACGATGACCGACCCGATCGCCGGGAACGTCAACAGCCCGATCGCCCGGGCCGAGGCGTTCATCGGCACCATCGGCGCCGACGGCAGCGGCATCCCGCTGCTGCCCAGCAACGGGGAGTTCAGGCTCACGACCGAAGGTGGGTACGCCGACATCCCGTTGTCGACGGTTCGCCAGCTGCCTGAAGGCAGCCACACGGTCTACGTCCACGCCCGCGATGCTGCGGGCAACTGGGGACCGATGGGCCAGGCCGACCTGGTGGTGGACAAGACGAGTCCGACCATCGCGGGACTTGCGGGAACGCCCAGCCCGACCAACGGCGCCACCGAGGTGGACCTGACCGGCACGGCCAGTGACGCCTCCGAGATCATCGGCGCGGAGTGGTGGCTGGGCACCGACCCGGGGCGTGGCCACGCGACGCCGATGACGCTCACGGACGCCGGCCCAGGTGACGTCACCGTCGGGGCCACGGTGCCGGTGGTCGGGCTCGGTGACGGCGCCTATCAGGTTCACGTCCGCGTGCGCGACGTCGCCGGCAACTGGAGCGCCGACGTCACGACGACGCTGCAGGTGACCGGCCCGCTCGCCTTCAGCACCCTCGGGAAGGCCAGCCCGCGTGGCATCGACGGGTCAGGGAACTACTCCTACGGCTATGAGTGGAGCGGCAGCGACTACGCCGTCACGACCGACTTCACGGCGGCTCCGTACCTGGTGCCTGCCACGGCGAACGTGGACGGCCTGAGCCAGGTCGACCCGACGCACTTCTACCTGTCCTTCGACAAGAACACGAGCCTGCCGGGCCTGGGCACGGTGCAGGACGAGGACGTCGTGTTCTGGAACGACGGTTCGTGGTCGGTGTTCTTCGACGGGACCTCCCACGGGTTGAGGTCGCCGAAGGAGGACATCGACGCCCTCAGTGTCGTCGGAGACGAGCTCTTCTTCTCGACGAGGGGCAACGTCAAGCCGCCACGGGTCCGGGGCAAGCCCGACAATGCCGACATCTACCGCTGGGACGGACGGCGCTACACCCGGATCTTCGATGCCTCGACCAACGGGGTGCCGGGCGCCGCGAACGTCGACGGGTACGACCAGGTCGACGGGGAGCACTTCTACCTCTCCTTCGCGGCCTCGACCAGGATCCGGGGCCTGGGGAGGGTGCAGGACGAGGATGTCGTTGCCTGGAGCCTCGGTGAGTACTCGATCTACTTCGACGGGACGGCGCACGGCATGGCCGGGAAGCGCCACGACGTGGATGGTCTCGATGTCCCCTGACGAGCGAGCGGTGGTCCCCGGACCGGTGCCCGACGCGGACAGCGTCCCCACCCTCGAACAGACCCCCGTCGGCGCCAGCCAACAACCCCCTCGTTCGCGGCGCCGGCGGTGGGTCCTCCTGGCGGCGCTGGTCGTCGTCGGGGGGGCCGTGTTCAGCGCGACCTCGGGGGAGGCGGACATCCGGGACGGCACCACCGCGGTGACCCGGGCTGAGATGTCCGCACAGCACGGCGTCGACTTCAATCTGGTGGCCGTGACCGCCGCTGGCGGACTGATCCAGCTCCGGATGCAGGTCACGGATCCCGACAAGGCCAATGAGGTGATGCACGGCGACGCGGAGACCCGCCCCATCATCGTGGCCGAGGACTCGGGAGCGACGCTGCAGATGTCGGCCCCGCCGCACCACCGTGACGAGCTCGACCTGGGTAGCCAGTACTTCTTCCTGCTCGCGAACGCAGGCAACGCTCTGCACCCCGGATCTGAGGTGACGCTGATCGTCGGGGACTCCCGGATCGAGCACGTCCGGGTGGAGGGCTGATGCCCGCCCGGCGGCGGTTGCTGGCCGCCACGCTGGGGCTGCTCACCCTGCTGGCGACGGTGGTGCTGGGCGCGGTACCGGCGCAGGCACACAGCGAGCTGGTCCGCTCTGACCCACCGGCGGCCGGGTTGGTCGCGGAGGGACGCACCGAGCTGAGCCTCTTCTTCGCTGAAGGGATCTACCCCCAGGCCAGCGCCTTCCAGATGCACACCGTGGACGGCGATGCTGTGGACATCGGAGTCGTCGCCTCAGCCGACGGCAGCGACGGCTTCGTGCAGCTGGCGACGCCCCCTCTGGCACGCGCGATCTACGTCCTCGACTGGCAGGTGCTGTCCCGCGAGGACGGACACACCACCAGCGGCTCACTACTCTTCGGCGCCGGTATCAGGCCGGACGCCGTCACCCCGGGGGTGCGGGACTGGCCGGGATGGCCGACGCTCTCGGTCCGCATCGTGGACCTCGTGGCCCTGATCGTCGCGCTCGGCGCCGTCACGGTCTCGGGCAGGATCCTGAGGAGAGCCGGCCCGGTCGCGCCGGGTGCTCGGGTGCGAGCCCTACGGATCGGTGCGATCGCCGGCTTCGTCGGGGTGGTGTCGGCGAGCGTCACCCCTTTCCTGCGCACGCCGCGCGGGCCGGGTGATCTCGGGCCCTGGGTGGGCTCGGTGATGGACAGCCTGGTCGGCACGCAGTGGGGTTGGTTGTGGATCGTGCACGGTCTCGGGTTGCTGCTCGCGGCGGTCCTGCTGCTCATCGCCTCGTTCCGCGCCGTGACCGAGCGCGCTGGGGTGCTGCCGCGGCCCTGCTGGCCGTGGCAGCCTCGGACGCGATGACGGGGCATGCCTCGGACTTGCTCCGCGACTCGTCGACGGCAACCGTGGCCACGACCGTGCACGTGCTGACGGCCGGCACGTGGGCGGGAAGCCTGGCGGTCCTGGCCATGAGCCTGCTGCCCACCATGCGCCGCGACCCGGGCAGCCGGCGTCGGCTGCTGTTCAGCACCTGGCACGACTTCACCCCGATCGCTGCGGTCTCCGCCGGTCTGCTGCTGGCGTCGGGCCTCTACATGGCTGGACGCCAGGTGCCGGAGCTGTCGGCGCTCCGGAGCACCCTGTACGGCGTGGCGGTGACCGGCAAGACGATCGCCCTCGGGGCGGTGCTGGCCGTGGCAGCTCTGACCACCCTGGTGGTGAACCCCCGGATCGCCGGGCACCTCGCCGTGCGGGTGGGCCGCGACGCCGAGTGGACGCCGGTGCCCAGGGCACGGTTTCCCCGGCTGGTGATGTCCGAGCTGGCGATCCTGACGGTGGCGCTCGCCTTGGCGGCCGTGATGACGTCGGCGCCCAGCGCGCGGACCCGCATCGAGGCCTCCGCTGTGAGCGCGCCCAAGACCGCCACCGTCGACGGCCTCTTCGTGACGTTCGAGGAGGTGACTGCAGGTGCGGGCGACAGCCGGGTCATCGTGCGTGCGCGCGGTGTCACCCGACCACAGCCAGGACCGGTGGTGGCCGCGGACGTACTGCTGGTAGGACCGGACAAGAGCACGAGGAAGATCGAGCTGCGCAAGATCGAGGAGGGGCGCTTCGAGGGAGCGACCCCGTCGCCGACTCCGGGGGACTGGCAGGCGTGGGTTGCCCTCCGACGCCCCGGCGTCCACGATGCCATCGCGGAGCTGAACTGGACGGTCGCGTCCTCCACCGATGATGCGCCGACCCCACTGGAGCGCGTCGCTACGAGGCTGGCGGCACTGGTTGCCCTGGGTGTGGGAGGCCTGGTGGCCGCGTGGCTCCTGCTCCGGCGTCGGCGGCGTGGGTCCGGCAGGCCGACGGATCCACCTGTCAGCGTCCCCGGCGTCGACCAAGGTGCGACCTACGCGCGGGCGGGCGCGGGCGCGCCGTGAATCGGGGGCGGTGGGCGGTGGCCACCGCGGCGGCGTTGATCGTGGTGCCGCCGTGGGGAAGCGCCGCGGAGACCTTCATCGACACCGGCGACACCGGCGGCACCGGCGGAAGCGCCGCAACCTCGGCACTGCGCTCGGTCCTGGCCGAGCTGTCGCCCGGCGAGACCACCACGGTGCTCGTCTCCATGCGCCGGCAGGCCGACGTCGACGTGGCGACCGTCCCGAGCCGACGTCGGTCACGGACGGTAGTGGCTGCGCTGCAGGAGCTGGCCGAGCAGGACCAACAACCGATCGCTCACCGGCTCCAGTCGTGGGCCGATCAGGGCAAGGTCACCGACATCCAACGGCTCTGGGTGGTCAACGCAGTGTCGGTCACCGCGACCGCCGCGGTGATCGAGCAGCTGGCCACGCGTACGGACGTCGCGGCGGTGACCCCTGACGCCATCGACATCCAGCTGGCCGCGGCCGCGCCGGAACCCAACCTCACCGCGATCCGGGCACCCGAGGTGTGGGCGAGGGGCGATCGCGGAGAGGGAGTGGTCGTCGCCACCCTCGACACCGGGGTGGACGCCAGCCATCCGGACCTCGCCCCACGCTGGCGTGGTGGCGCCAACAGCTGGTTCGACCCCTACGGGCAACACACCGCGGGCCCGGTCGACCTGGCCGGGCACGGCACGGCCACGATGGGCGCGATCGTCGGCGGTGACGCCGGCGGAACAGCTGTTGGAGTGGCCCCGGGAGCCACGTGGATCGCGGCGCGCATCTTCGACGACGCAGGCAGGGCGAGCGCCACGGCCGTGCACCAGGCGTTCCAGTGGGTGCTGGACCCTGACGGGGACCCCACCACGGCAGACACCCCGGAAGTCGTCAACAACTCGTGGTCCATCGGCTCAGCCCCCGGTTGCGACCTCACCTTCAGGGCGGACGTGCAGGCACTGGCCGCAGCCGGCATCCTGCCGGTCTTCGCGGCCGGCAACTTCGGTCCGACCGCCGGGACCGGTGCCAGCCCCGCCAACTACCCGGAGTCCCTGGCCGTCGGCGCGCTCGCCGCCTCGGGGGGCGTGCTCGGGATGAGCAGTCGCGGGCCTTCCGGCTGTGGCGGACGGACCGCGTCCTTCCCCGACGTGGTGGCACCGGGGCAAGACATCACGGCCGCCGACCGGTACGGCCTGTACCAAAGCCTCACCGGGACGTCGATGGCTGCTCCCCACGTGGCCGGCACCCTGGCCCTGGTGCTCTCGGCGAGGCCCGGCCTCACCGCCGACCAACAACGCGACCTGCTGCTCGGCGCCGCGCTCGACCGCGGGCCGACCGGACCGGACGACGACTACGGCGTGGGAGCGGTCGATGCGCTCGGCGCCTACGAGGCGGCCACGCCACCGCCACCGCCGCCACCGACACCCGTTCCAACCCTGCTCGAGTACTCGACCGTGGCCGACTCCCCGCCGGGAGGAGAGGGCGTCCTGGAGCCCGCCGACCTCTACGCCTGGAACGGCAGCAGTCACGAACGCGTCCTGGATCTTGGGTCGGCTCCGTACTCGGTCCCGGCCGGAGCCCAGGTGGACGGCTTCTCGCGCCAGTCCGCGGACGAGTTCGCGGTGTCCTTCGCCACCAACGTCAGGATTCCCGGCCTGGGCCTGGTGCGGGACGAGGACGTGGTCGCCTTCGACGGTGCCGGCTGGCACAGGTGGTTCGACGGGACTGCGAGCGGACTCCGGCGCCGCCAGGTCGGCCTGGACGCCGTGTCGATCGCTCGCGGCAACCTCTACTTCTCGACCAGGGCCTCGATCAGCCCACCCGGCGTCCGCGGGCGGGGCGATGACGCCGACGTCTACCGCTGGAACGGGCGTCGTTTCCGCCGGGTGTGGGACGCCAGTGCCCACGGGTTGAGCCGGGGCGCGGACATCGACGGGCTCGACCTCCAGCGGTCTCGGAGGTTCTCCGTGTCGTTCAGTGCGACCACCACCCGGGTACCCACCCGTGGCCGCGTCGCTGACGAAGACGTGCTCCGCTACGTCGCCGGCACCTGGTCGGTACAGGTGGACGGCGCCGCAGCAGGCCTGACCTCAGCGGGCCTCGACGTCGATGCCCTCGACCTGCCCTAGTCCCGCTCGGCGGGCCGGCAGCCACGTCGAGATGCCGATTCCCGCACCTATGACCGGCTGAGTGCTGCGGCGAGGGCGTCCTGGCCACCGACCACCGGGAGCACGAGCCGGGTGCCCGCGGTGTGGATCCGCAGCCGGGTGCCCCGCGGTGGTCGCAGCGTGTGCTGGTGGTCGCTGGAGGCCACCACGAGACCCAGTCGGCGCCCGGCAGCCACGCGTCGCAGCAGCACCTGGTCGAGGTCGACCGAGAGCCGGTAGCGCCGGCCAGGCACGAGTGCCTCCCCCTCGGCCAACGACGCGTGGTTCTGCGGGTCGGCCCAGCCGAAGCTGACGGTCCGAGGTCCCGCAGGGTCACCCAGGACGACCAGGCCGACGGTGAGGTTGGCGGCCGGGGCGTCGACCGAGACGTCCACCTCGACGCTGCCGTGGCCCGACAACTCCAGGCCGCGGGCCAGCGGTCGCGTCCGCCAGAGCACCCGGAGTCGTCGGGGTGCGGCCGTGGCGAGCTCGGGGGCGCTGAACCGGGCGTCGTCGACGATCCGTCCCACGTCGGCCGGGCCGGGGGCGAGCCGGAGTCGGCCGTCGTGGCTGGTCACGCGTCCGGCGTACAGCGAGGCGGGGGAGCCACCGGGCCACGAGGGCGTCGTGGACGTGGCGCCACGGCGCGTCACCAGGGTGCTGGCAGGGGTGTCGAGCACACCGTTGTCGATGTCACGGAGGAAGTGGTCGAACCAGTCGAGGACCATCGGCCGCCAGCCACTGTCGTCCTCCCACGCGAGCCAGTCGCCGTGACGGCCGGCGTGCCACCAGGACCGCACCGGGGCACCGGCGTCGCCGAGTGCCTCGGCCCAGCGGCCGGCCTGGTCGCTGAAGACGTTGTCGTCGCGGATGCCGTGGAGCGTCAGCACCCCGGCGCTGACGCCGGCGGCGTCGGCGCGGAAGTCGCGCTCCTCCCAGAACGGGGTGAGGTCGCCGGTACGGCGCGCCTGCTGCCGCCGCAGCGTCCGCATCTCGTCCGCACACTTCTTGGGGTGCCGACGCGTCAGCACAGCGCGCGCGAGCACGTCGGCGTCCTCGCCCTGGTAGCCGCCGGGCGCGCGGACCATGCCCTGGGAGCGGTAGTAGTCGTACCAGGAGGAGATCGCCGAGATCGGCACGATGGCGTCCAGCCCGTCGACGCCGGTCGCGGCGACCGCGTTGGCGAGCGTGCCGTTGTAGGAGACGCCGATCATCCCGACGCGGCCGGTGGACCAGGTGGCGGTCACCGGAGCGCCGTCCGCGTCCTGAGCAGTCAGCTCCCCGGTCAGCCACCGCACCACCGCCACCATGCCCGCGGTCTCGTTCTCGCCACCGGCCGACGGGCAGCCGGTCGAGCCACCGCTGCCGAGGGACTCGGCCGTGACGTAGGCGTAGCCGCGGGGGAGCAGCCAGTCGCGGTACGTCGAGTCCGGGGCGGCCCCCGGCACGTGCAGGGCCTTCACGTCCACGTCGTGGAAGCGCGGGGAGCGCAGACCGGCGAAGTAGGGGCTCGCCTCGACCACGACCGGCACCGGCGCCGAGGCGTCGCCGGGGAGACGCCAGCGGACGTGGACCCGGTCGTCGCGCCCGTCGTGGTCGCTGTCGACCCCCGGGACCTCGATCCAGGCCTGCCCACGGACACCGGCAGCGATCGCGGATGACTCAGCCTGGCCGGGACCGGGCAACGGCGGAATCGCCGCCTGGGAGCTCGGCCCGGGTGCCGGGAGACCGGTCGCGAGGGCAGCGGCGAGGACGAGGGCCGCGACCAGGTGGCTGCGCATCATGGAGGAGGATCCTTTCCGAGAGTGCGGTCACTCTAAGCCGTTTCCAAGTGCACAGATTGCTGCACAACCCGGCTGTCGCCTGTGCACTGGGGCGTGCCCTCCTCAACAGATCGCAGAATGTGCCTGTGGGTTCGGTGAGTCGGTTGAGCGGGTGCTCCGCGGGGGTCTACCGTCGCCACGAGCTCGGTCCCATGTCGCCGAGTCGACAATTGACTAGGAGCGTCAGATGAGCGGTGAAGGGTCCTTCCTGGCATCGGTGTTCGGCCGCCAGGAGAGCAGTGCCCCCGAGATGCCACCGCTGGTCCGTCCGCCCGCCCCGTCAGAATCCCTTCCTTCCCCCGGAGCAGACGACCACGTGAGCCAGCCCATTCCCTTCGAGCGTCCCGCCGAGCCGACTCCGGCCGCGGCGCCCGACCCGGTCGTCCTCGGTCCCACCGGGCGGCCGATGCCGGACTTCCCCGATCCCCAGCCGGTCACCGAGCACGGCCCGGCGCGGGTCATCTCGATGTGCAACCAGAAGGGCGGCGTCGGCAAGACCACGACCACCATCAACCTGGGGGCGGCGCTGGCCGAGTTCGGCCGCAAGGTGCTGCTGGTCGACTTCGACCCGCAGGGATCGCTCTCGGTGGGCCTGGGGCTCCATCCCCACGAGATGGAGCTCACCATCTACAACCTGCTGATGCAGCGGGACATCGACATCCACGACGTCGTCGTACCCACCGGCGTCGCCGGCATGGACCTGCTGCCCTCCAACATCGACCTCTCCGCCGCCGAGGTGCAGCTGGTCCACGAGGTCGCCCGCGAGCAGACCCTGGCCCGGATCCTCGCGCCGGCGCTCGCCACGTACGACGTGATCCTGATCGACTGCCAGCCGTCGCTGGGCCTGTTGACGGTCAACGCGCTGACCGCCTCCGACGGTGTGATCGTGCCGCTGGAGTGCGAGTACTTCGCGCTGCGCGGTGTCGCGCTGCTCAAGACCACCATCGACAAGGTCCGCGAGCGGCTCAACCCGAAGCTCGAGATCGAGGGTGTCCTCGGCACCATGTTCGACGGGCGCACCCTGCACGGCCGGGAGGTGCTCGAGCGACTGGTCCAGGCGTGGGGCGACAAGGTCTTCCACACCGTGATCCGCCGCACCGTGAAGTTCTCCGACTCCACCGTGGCCGGTGAGCCGATCACGACCTACGCCTCGGCCTCGACCGGTGCCGACGCCTATCGCCAGCTCGCCAAGGAGGTGGCGCTCCGGTGTCTCGACGGGTGAGTCTCCCCGCCGCCGACGACCTGTTCCGCAAGACCGGCGACCAGACGCGCGTGCGCGCGGTCCCGGACACGCCGGAGCAGGACGAGGAGCAGGCCGAGCAGGTCGAGGAGACCGGCCCCCGCAAGCCGAGCGGCCGGGTGCGGCACGACGAGAAGATGACCGTCTACGTCACCTCCGACGAGCTGCTCGACCTCGAACACGCGCGGCTGATGCTGCGTCGCCACCAGGGCATGGCCATCGACCGGGGCCGGCTGGTGCGCGAGGCGGTGGCGATGGTGCTGGCCGACTACGAGGAGCACGGCGACGACAGCGCCCTGGTCCGCCGCCTGATCGACGGATGACTGAGGTGATGGATCCGCCGGTTCCCCTCGAGGGGGCGGCGGAGAGTGCGGCGTTCGAGGTCGTCCTCGACAACTTCGAGGGCCCTTTCGACCTGTTGCTGAGCCTGATCAGCAAGCACAAGCTCGACATCACCGAGGTCGCGCTGTCCCGGGTCACCGACGAGTTCATCGCGCACGTCAAGGCGATCGGCAAGGTCTGGGACCTCGAGCAGACCACGTCGTTCCTGCTGGTGGCCGCGACCCTGCTCGACCTCAAGGCGGCTCGGCTGCTCCCGCAGGGTGACGTCGAGGACGAGGAGGACCTCGCACTGCTCGAGGCCCGCGACCTGCTCTTCGCACGCCTGCTCCAGTACAAGGCGTTCAAGCTGGTGGCCGGCGTGCTGGAGACCCGGCTCGCCGGGGAGTCACTGCGACACCCGCGGGCGGTCGGCCTGGAGGAGCGGTTCGCCGGGATGCTGCCGGAGGTGCTGATCGGGATCGGTCTCGACCAGTTCGCGGCGCTCGCCGCCCGGGCGTTGGAGCCCAAGCCCGAGCTGGAGGTGTCGCTCACCCACATCCACGCCGCGCAGGTCTCGGTGCGCGAGCAGGCCGCCCTGGTGGCCGAGCGGTTGCAGCGGTCGGGCACCATGACCTTCCGGGCGTTGTGCGGCGACTCGCCGGACACGCTCACGACCGTCGCGAGGTTCCTCTCGTTGCTCGAGCTGTTCCGCGAGGGCGCGGTCGCGTTCGACCAGATCTCCCCGCTGGGCGAGCTCACGGTGCGGTGGACCGGCGGCGAGGAACCCGTCACCGAGGTCGAGTTCCAGATCGACGAGTTCGAGGGCGCGCCGGCCGACCAGGCCGGTCCGCCGCCCGAGGAGCAGGAGAACCCCGATGACGGAGAGCCCCATGAGTGAGACCGGCGCCGACACGCTCGACGTGGCCGTGGCCGAGCTGCGGCCCGCCCTGGAGGCGCTGCTGATGGTGGCAGACCAGCCGCTCGACGCGGCGACGCTCGCCGCCGCGGCCGGTCATCCGGTCGTGGCCGTCGACGACGCCTTGACCTCGCTCGCGGCCGAGTACGACGAGCAGGGCCGCGGCTTCGAGCTGCGCAACGTCGCGGGCGGCTGGCGCTACTACACCCGCGAGGAGTTCGCCCCGGTCGTGGAGAGCTTCGTGCTCGAGGGTCAGCAGGCGCGGCTCACCCAGGCGGCGCTCGAGACGCTCGCCGTGGTCGCCTACAAGCAGCCGGTCTCTCGGGCGCGGGTGTCCGCGATCCGCGGCGTCAACGTCGACGGGGTGATGCGGACGCTGCTCAGCCGGGGGCTGGTCGAGGAGGCCGGTCACGACGGCGAGCACGGCGCGACGCTCTACCGGACGACCGGCTACTTCCTGGAGCGGATCGGGGTGACCAGCCTCGACGACCTGCCCGAGCTGGCGCCGTACCTGCCCGACATGGACGACTTCGACGACGAGCTCGCCGAGGCGGTCGCAATGGCGCCGCCGTCGGCCCCGGTGGTCGACGAGCCGACCCCGTGACCGGGCTCGCGCTCGACGACGACGGCCTGATCCGGCTCCAGAAGCTGCTGGCGCAGTCCGGGGTCGCGTCACGCCGCAAGTGCGAGGAGCTGATGCTCGCCGGTGAGGTCGTCGTCGACGGCGAGGTGGTGACCCGGCTCGGCACGAAGGTCGATCCCCACACGGCCGTGATCCGGGTGTCGGGTCGCCGGCTGCCCCCGATCTCGCCGCACGTCTACCTGGTGCTCAACAAGCCCCGCGGCGTCGTCTCCACGATGTCGGATCCGGAGGGCCGGCGCACCATCTCCGACGTCGTCGCCGACCGCCCCGAGCGGCTGTTCCACGTCGGTCGGCTCGACACCGACACCTCCGGGCTGCTGCTCCTGACCAACGACGGCGACTTCGCCAACCGGGTGGCGCACCCCTCGTTCGAGGTCGACAAGACCTACGTCGCCGAGGTCGACGGTGAGGTGACCAAGGCGACCCTGCAGCAGCTGCGCGACGGTGTGACCCTCGAGGACGGGCCGGTCGAGGTGTCCTCGATCAAGATCGTCAGCTACGGCACCGGCAAGACGATCGTGGAGCTGGTCATCCACGAGGGACGCAACCGGATCGTGCGCCGGCTGCTCGAGCACGTCGGCCACCCGGTCCGCAAGCTCACCCGCACCGCCATCGGGCCGGTCCTGATCGGCCAGCTCCGGTCCGGCGCGCTGCGCGACCTGACGCTCGACGAGCTCGGCGACCTGCTGGACCGCGCCGAGATGTGACCGACCACGACCACTAGCCTTGACCCATGTCAGTCCGGGCCGTGCGAGGCGCCACCCAGCTCGAGAACGACGACCGCGAGCACATGCTCGACCGGGTCGCCGAGATGGTGCTCGACGTGATGCGCGCCAACGGGCTCGCGGTCGACGACTTCATCTCGGTGATCTTCACCGCGACCTCCGACCTGGTCTCGGAGTTCCCGGCGTACGCCGCCCGGCAGCTCGGGTTCGGCGACGTGCCGCTGATCTGTGCCCGCGAGCTGGAGATCGCCGGGTCGATGCCGCGGGTGGTGCGGATGATGGCCCACGTCGAGACCGACCTGCCACGCGCCGAGCTCACCCACTGCTACCTCCACGGCGCGGCCGCGCTGCGCAAGGACCTCACCCGCACCCGCGAAGTGCCCGACCATGACTGAGGAGGGTGAGCAGCTGCTGACCGGGCCGGTCGAGATCGTGGGCGCCGGGCTGCTCGGCACCTCGATCGGCCTGGCCTGCGCCCGCGCCGGCATCGAGGTGGTGCTCAACGACGTCTCCGACGAGAACCTCCGCACCGCCTCCGGGCTGGGTGCGGGACGGACCCGGCGCGAGAGCGACCGACCGCAACTGGTCGTGGTGGCGGTCCCACCCGACCACCTCGGCCGCGAGATCGTCGCGGCCCTGCGGCGTACGGACGCGGTGGTGACCGACGTGGGTAGCGTGAAGTCGGAACCGGAACGCCAGGTCGCCGCTGAGGCGCCCGACCAGGCCGAACGGTACGTCGGTGGCCACCCCATGGCGGGCAGCGAGCGGTCGGGTCCGCTGGCCGCGAGCGCGGCGCTCTTCGACGGCCGGCCGTGGGCGGTGACGCCCCACCCGGGCTCGCCGGCGGGCGCGGTGGCGCTGGTCGAGGCGCTGGCCGGGGTGTGCGGAGCGGTGGCGGTGCGGATGAGCCCGTCCGAGCACGACCACGCCGTCGCCCGGACCTCCCACCTGCCCCACCTGCTGGCGGTGCTGGTCGCCAGCCGGCTGGCCGGCGCCCCCGACTCCCACCTGGCGCTGTCCGGGCAGGGGGTCCGCGACGTCACCCGGGTCGCCGGGGGAGACCCCGGGCTGTGGGAGCAGATCGTGACCCTCAATGCGACCGCGCTGCACGGCCTGCTCGCCGAGGTGCGCGAGGAGCTCGACGTGATGCAGCGGGCCGTGAGCAACGGTGACCGGACCGTCCTGGGCGAGCTGCTGGCCCGCGGTGTGGCCGGCACCCTGGCCATCCCGGGCAAGCACGGCGGCCCGGTCCGCGCGATGCGCTCGGTGTTCGTCAGCGTGCCCGACCACCCGGGTGAGCTGGCGCGACTGTTCGCCGACGCGGGAGAGGCGGAGGTCAACATCGAGGACATCCGGATCGACCACGACCCGGGTCGTCCGGTGGGTCTGGTGGAGCTGGTCGTGGAGGAGGCCCGGGCCGAGCACCTGCTGGGCTCTCTCGAGTCACGCGAGTGGCTCACCCACCGATAGAGTTCCCGCCGTGTCCGACCGTTCCCGCCTCGTCATCGCCGTGGACGGCACGTCCGGATCCGGCAAGTCCAGCACCTCGCGCGGGGTCGCCGAACAGCTCGGGCTGCGTTACCTCGACACCGGAGCCATGTTCCGCGCCATGACATGGTGGCTGCTGCGGCAGGGCGTCGACGTCCACGACCCGGTGGCGGTGGCGCAGCGGTGCGACGAACCGGAGATCCTCTCGGGAACCGACCCGCGGGGCCCGTCGATCGTCGTCGACGGGGTCGACGTCGGCCTGGCCATCCGCAGCGACGAGGTCAACGCCGCGGTCTCGCCCGTCAGCGCGGTGCCGGAGGTGCGCACCCGGCTGCTCGAGCTCCAGCGCGGCGTGATCGGCGAGGGCGGGATCGTGGTCGAGGGCCGTGACATCGGCACCGTGGTCTGGCCGCAGGCCGAGCTCAAGCTCTACGTCACCGCCGACCCGGCCTCCCGGGCCGAGCGCCGGGCAGCGGAGACCGGGTCCATCGACCTGTCCGGCACCCGCGAGTCGCTGCTGGCTCGCGACCGGATCGACTCCGGCCGCGCCACCGCCCCGTTGGCGATGGCCGACGACGCGATCCACCTCGACACCACGCCGTACACCCTGGCCGAGGTCGTCGACCGGGTCGTCGCGCTCGCCGAGGCGGTCGGGGAGCGGTCGTGAACCACCACGAGCCACCCAGCAGCGCGGCCGTGGTCCACCCGCCTCGACTCATGCTCCACCGGCTGCGGCCCAGCGCGCAGCGTGTCCTCCGGCGCAGGTACGACGTACGCGTGCACGGCACCGACCGGGTCCCGGCCCAGGGACCGGTCATCTTCGCGGCCAACCACATCAGCGTCCTCGACGGACCGCTGCTGGCCGTCTTCGCGCCCCGTCCGGTCCACGCGCTGACCAAGAACGAGATGTTCCGTGGCCGGATGGGCAGGTTCCTGCGTCGCTCGGGCCAGATCCCGGTCGACCGGTTCGCAGCCGATGCCCACGCCATCCGGACGGCGCTGCGGGTGCTGCGTGACGGGGGAGCGGTCGGTGTGTTTCCCGAAGGCACCCGCGGTGACGGCGAGCTGCACCGGTTCCACCACGGCGCGGCCTACCTCGCGCTGGTGAGCGGTGCCCCGGTGGTGCCCGCGATCTTCCTGGGCAGCCGCGATCCCGGCGGTGGGATCGACTCCACCCCGACCCGCGGCGCCCGGATCGACGTCGTGTTCGGGCCCTCTGTGACGCTCGACGCACAGCCCTGGCCGCGCTCCCAGGGAATGGTGAGGGACGCGTCGATGCTGTTGCGGGAGCGGTTGCTGGAGACACTGGACGAGGCCCGGGAGATCACCGGCCGCGACCTGCCCGGCCCCCTGCCCGCAGGACAGACCGAGGACGACCCCGCGACCGGGCTCGTCGACGAGGAGCCCAGGTGAACGAGGACATGACCGACGACACGAGCGCAGGCGACGGCGAGGCCACCGGACCGGTGCCGATCCTGGCCATCGTCGGGCGCCCCAACGTGGGGAAGTCGACGCTGGTCAACCGGATCATCGGCCGCCGTGCGGCGGTCGTCGAGGACGTGCCCGGAGTGACCCGGGACCGCGTCTCCTACGACGCGAGCTGGGCCGGTCGCGCCTTCACCGTCGTCGACACCGGCGGCTGGGACCCCGACGCGCGTGGCCTTGCCGAGCGGATCGCCGGCCAGGCCGAGGTCGCGGTGTCCCTCGCCGACGCGGTGCTCTTCGTGGTGGACGCGACAGTGGGGATCACCGACACCGACGAGGCGGTCGTGAAGATCCTCCGCGCCGCCAACAAGCCGGTCGTGCTCGCAGCGAACAAGGTCGACGACGCCCGCACCGAGGCCGAGGCCTACGGGCTGTGGAACCTCGGACTGGGGGAGCCGTGGCCGGTCTCGGCGCTGCACGGCCGTGGCTCGGGCGACATGCTCGACGCCGTACTGGCCGCGCTGCCGGAGCCGCCGCCCGAGCGCGACCAGGAGATCGGTGGCCCCCGCCGGATCGCGATCGTCGGCAAGCCCAACGTCGGCAAGTCCTCGTTGCTCAACCGGCTCGCCGGCTCCGAGCGGGTCGTCGTCGACGACGTCGCCGGCACCACCGTCGACCCGGTCGACGAGCTGGTCGAGCTCGGTGGCCGCACCTGGCGCTTCATCGACACCGCCGGCATCCGCAAGCGCGTCAAGGAGGCCTCCGGCCACGAGTACTACGCCTCGCTGCGTACGTCGACCGCGATCGACCGCGCCGAGGTCGCCGTGCTGGTGCTCGACGCCCAGCTCCCGATCTCCGAGCAGGACGTCCGGATCCTGCAGACGGTCCGTGAAGCCGGTCGGGCACTGGTGATCGCGTTCAACAAGTGGGACCTCGTCGACGAGGAGCGTCGCCACTACCTCGGTCGTGAGATCGAGCGGGAGCTGGTGCAGGTGCAGTGGGCGCCGCGGATCAACGTCACCGCCCGCACCGGTTGGCACGTCGACCGGCTCGTACCGGCCCTCGACAAGGCGATCGAGGGCTGGGAGACCCGGATCTCGACCGGCGCGCTCAACGCGTTCCTCGGCAGGCTGATCGCCGAGAAGCCCCACCCGGTGCGCAGCGGCAAGCAGCCCAAGGTCCTCTTCGCCACCCAGGCCAGCACCGCGCCACCGATGTTCGTGCTGTTCACCAGCGGCAAGCTCGACGCGTCCTACGAGCGCTTCATCGAGCGTCGGCTGCGTGAGCAGTTCGGGTTCGCCGGCACCCCGATCGTGCTCCAGCAGCGGCCGCGGGAGAAGCGGAAGCGCTGATGACCGACTCGAACCAGGCTCGTGACCCGCGGGGCGTCCAGTCGGCCGCCCACTGGGAGCAGGTCTACGCCTCCGGCCGCGACCAGGTGTCGTGGTACGAGGAGGTGCCGACGCTGTCGACGGAGCTGCTGCTCGCCGACGGCGTCCCCGGCCACGTGATCGATGTCGGCGCCGGGGCGTCGACGCTGCCGGACGTGCTGCTCGACGCCGGGGTCGACCACGTCACGCTGCTCGACCTGTCCATGAGCGCGCTGGCGCTGACGTCGGTCCGGCTCGACGAGCGTGCCAACAAGGTCACCACGATCGTGGCCGACGTGCTGACCCACACCTTCGACGAGCAGTACGACGCCTGGCACGACCGGGCCGTCTTCCACTTCCTCGTCCAGGACGAGCAGCGCTCGGCGTACGTCACGCAGGTGCGGTCCGCGCTGCGTCCCGGTGGCCTCCTCGTCGTCGGTACCTTCGCCGAGGACGGCCCCGAGTCCTGCTCCGGCCTGCCGGTGGTGCGCTACGACGCCGACGCGCTCGAGGCGGTCTTCGGTGACGGCTTCACCCGCGTCGACACCCGCCGCGCCGAGCACCACACCCCCTGGGACTCGATCCAGCCGTTCACGTGGGTGGTGCTTCGGCGGGACTGACGATGGGGGTGGCGGTTTCCCCGGTCGACCGGGTAAACCGCACGTTGGCACCCGAAACATCGGGTACCAACCCGACGACTCGCCGACTCGGTTCGCGCTAGCGTCGTCGCATGCGCTTGTTCCTCGGGACCCTGCTGACAATGCTGCTGGCAGGCGGCGGGTCGACCGCCGCCACCGTCTCGAGCACGGAGGAGACTGCCGCGGCCCGAGACACTGTCCCGTGCCAGGTGTTCCCCGACGACAACTACTGGCACGCCGACGTCTCCGACCTGCCTCGACACCGGCGCAGCAAGCAGTGGCTCGCCAGGATGTCCTCGGAGTCCATGCTGCACCCGGACTTCGGCCCGTCGTACGGGGACGGCCCCGACTACGGCCTGCCGGTCACCGTGGTCAAGCACGGCCACCCGCGGGTCAGGGTCAGGTTTCAGTACGCCGACGAGAGCGACCGGGTCCGCTACCCCTTCGGCAAGGACACGCTGATCGAGGGTGGCCGAGGCTCGGCGGGCGACAAGCACGCGATCATCGTCGACCGCGGCAGCTGCCGGCTCTACGAGACCTGGAACACCCGGGTGAAGGACGGCCGGTGGCGTGCCGGATCGGGGGCCGTCTGGTCGCTCGATGACAACGCACTACGACCCGACGGCTGGACCTCCGCCGACGCCGCTGGGCTGCCCATCCTTCCCGGCCTACTGAGGTGGCGCGAGGTCCGGGAGCGCGAGGTCGACCACGCCATCCGGTTCACCACCGACGTCACGTCCCGCTGGCACCTGTGGCCGGCCCGCCACGACGCCGGTTCCAAGGACAGCCACAAGTTCCCGCCGATGGGCGCCCGGTTCCGGCTCAAGGCCGACTTCGACACCGACGGGCTGGGCGGACACGCGCGAGAGGTGGTTCGCGCGATGCAGACCTACGGCCTGGTGCTGGCCGACAACGGCAGCCCGTGGTTCTTCCAGGGCGAGCGGAACCGTCGCTGGCCGGACCGGCTGATCGCCGACCTCAAGCAGATCCCCGCCTCGGCGTTCGTGGCCGTGGACACCTCGTCGCTCAAGGTCGACCAGGACAGCGCCGAGGCGGGCTGAGTCGCCGGCGATCCCGATTCCGACCCCGCCCCGGCGCTGTTGTAGGGTTTCGGTCGCTCGTCCGGCGATCCCGGGCGAGTGGTTTCGGGCTGTGGCGCAGCTTGGTAGCGCACTTGACTGGGGGTCAAGGGGTCGCAGGTTCAAATCCTGTCAGCCCGACCGAGAAATCGCCTCTGACCTGCGGAAACGCAGATCAGAGGCGGTTTTGGTTGTGACGTGCTGAGCGGTCGGTCCTCGAGTCTCATCGCGGTGCTTGTGATCGACCTCGACGCAGAACGGCGCCTTGTCCGCTCCCGCTGCTCGGCGAAGCAGGTTGCGAAGAACCGCGGTCCGCAGCGGGTGTTCGCCTTGCCGGGCGGTCAGGGGGCAGTCGCCTCTGGCCGGATGCCGCGGAGGAGGAGATACCCGATCATCCAGAACTCACCGATCGACGCCGGGAAGGTCAGTGCTTCGACCACCAGGCTCGACCGGCTGGCGAAGCCGTAGTCGACGATGCTGCTGAGCAGGTAGCCGGCGCCGCCGATGACCAGGATCCAGCCCAGCACTCTGGGGAAGCGCTCCGTGGTGATCGCTGTCCATCCCATCGGGATGAGCCACAGGCCGAAGAACAAGGCACCGATACCCCAGGCGTCGGAGCTGAGCTGATACAGCACACCGACAGTCGCGGCCGCGTCGCCGGCTGGTGCCAGCGAACTGTCCTGGGCGACGGTGACGGCCGTGGCCAGGAAGACGGCACTGGCCATGATGGCCACCGCGTTGAGGAGTCCGAACGCCGCGACCGAGACCCCGGCTGCATTGCGCACCTCACGGAACAACTTGTAGAACCAGATCGCCGCCAAAGCCTGGGTGACGACGATGCCCATCTCCAGCATGACTCCCAGATGGGCCAGGCCCTCCTTGTCCTGCAGGTTCGCCAACGTCGCTGCTGCGTCTCCCTCGACATAGATGGCGGGGCGGACCAGCAAGAACCCGAGGATCCCCGTGACGGCCAGGCCCAGGTACCAGGCGCCGGCGACCCTGGCGGTCCTCACCTGGTCTGTCATGGCCCCTCCCTTCCCACTGAGATCGGTGCTTGCTTCGGGCGTTCGCCAACGTATCGCGGCGACGAGTCGCGAGTCAGTAGCCATCGGTTGCACGCACGCCAGACGCCTACCAATGCCTGATCCATGTCGCTAGAGTCGCGAGCGTGGACCATGCTGATTCCGCCGATAGCAATTTCGCCCGGGTCCTTGGACGCTGGGATGTTCTGGCGGTCGCCTTCGGGGCGATGATCGGCTTCGGCTGGATCGTCCTCACCGGCGGCTTCCTCCAGGACGCAGGAACTCTCGGATCGGCGCTCGCCTTCGTCGTGGGCGGTGTCATCATGGCGTTGGTCGGGCTCACCTACGCAGAACTGGTCGCGGCCATGCCCCAGGCCGGCGGCGAGCACAACTATGTGCTGCGGGGGCTCGGCTCACGCTCGGCGTTCGTGTGCTCGTGGAGCCTCGTGCTCGGCTACATCTCCGTGGTCGCGTTCGAGGCGGTGGCGCTGCCCCAGACGGTGCTGTTCCTCGCGCCCGACATGCTCGTCGGGAAGCTGTGGACGGTGGCGGACTACGAGGTGTACGCCTCGTGGGTGGCGGTCGGAGTGGTCGGTGCCCTGGTGATCACGGCGCTGAACTATGTGGGGGTTCGGCCAGCAGCCGTCTTCCAGACGTTGGCGGTGGCCTTCCTCCTCGTGGTGGGTGCGTTGCTGGTGTTCGGGTCGTTCATCGGTGGGGACACCGACAACATGAGCCCTCTGTTCAACGACGGCGTCGGGGGAGTCATCGCGGTGCTGGTCGCGGTGCCGTTCCTGTTCGTGGGCTTCGACGTGATCCCACAGTCGGCGGAGGAGATCAACCTCCCGTTCAAGCAGATCGGCAAGCTCGTCGTCATCTCGGTCCTTGCCGCGGCCACCTTCTACGTCCTGGTCATGCTCACCGTCGGGTCGTCACTGCCCTCGGACGCGCTCGCCGAGTCCGAGCTCTCCGCGGCTGACGGGATGGCCGCTCTCTGGGGCAGCGACACCATGGGCGACGTGCTGGTGATCGGCGGTATCGCCGGCATCCTGACCAGCTGGAACGGCTTCATGATCGGCGCGAGTCGACTCCTGTACGCGATGGCGAGCTCCGGGATGGTGCCGAGCTGGTTCGGCAAGATGCACCCGACCTACCGGACGCCCAGCAACGCGATCCTTTTCGTCGGGGCGCTCTCGATCCTGGCACCGCTGTTCGGCCGTCAGATGCTCGTCTGGTTGGTCGATGCCGGTGGGTTCGTGATCGTCGTCGCCTTCTTCTTCGTGACCATCACCTTTGTCGTGCTTCGTTCTCGCGAGCCTGAGATGGAGCGGCCGTTCCGGGTGAGTGGCGGATCTGGTGTCGGAGTGGCCGCCGCTGCTCTCACCTTCGGACTGGGCTTCCTCTTCATGCCGGGGATGCCGGCCGCCCTGGTCTGGCCCTACGAGTGGCTCATCCTCATCGTGTGGTGGGGAGCCGGTGCGGTGCTGGTGATGCGGCTGCCCCGGGTAGGACCGGGTCCAGATGCCGAGCGCCACCTCGTCGCGGCTGCCCGGGCGCGAAGCGCGCGCGGCTGAGAAAGGGTCGTGGTCACCTCCCTCGACGATGTCAGGTGGCGCGGAGGGCCAGCAGGGCGATGTCGTCGCGCGCCACGTTCTGCTGGAACTCGAGAACCCGGTCGAGCACCTGCTGGATCAGCTGGGGAGTGGTTGCGGGCGCGGCGATCGCTTCGAGGAGGCCCGCCTCGCCGAAGAGCTCCCCGGCTCGGCTGGCTTCAGTGACACCGTCGGTGTAGAGGAGCAGCGACTCTCCCTCGCCCAAGAGGATGGTGGTCTCCGAGAAGTGCGCCGTCTCGACAGCGCCGACGATCGTTCCCGGCTCGCCCACGGTCACTGTGGGTCTCCCGGGTCGCAGGAGCAGAGGGAGCGGGTGGCCACCGGAGCTGCTGGTCACTTCCCAGCCCTGTTCGGCCCGACGCAACCGCAGGACCACCAGCGTGCAGAACCGATCGCTGCCGCTCGAGAGCAAGATGGTGTTCAGCTGGGGGAGCACGTCGCGCGACGATCGCTCAGAGACGGCGAGCGCCCGGACGGTGTGGCGAACGAGAGACGTGATGACGGCCGCCTCCACTCCCTTGCCACAGACGTCGCCGAGCACCACCACCCAATCGCCCTCGGCGATCTGGAAGACGTCGTAGAAGTCGCCGCCCACCTCGTCACCCCGGCCGGCCGGACGGTAGGCGGCGGCGAGCTCGAGGCCGGGGATGTTCGGGGCCCTGGGCGGGATGAGGGTTGCTTGCAGCGTCTCGGCCAGGCGCACTGCACGTTGCTCTGACTCCTCGGCCCGGCGCTTGGCCACCAAGAGCTCGTGCTCGTAGCGACGCCGCTCGGTCGCGTCGAAGACTGCGACCCGCACGGCCCGGGGATCACCAGCCGAGCTGCGGTCGAGCATGGCATTCACCAGAACTGGCATCCGGTTGCCGTCCGCCTTGACCACCTCGAGAGCGATCTCCTTCACCTCGCCCAGGGCGTGCAGCATCGGACTGACGTGCGTCTCGTGGTAGATCCTCGCCCCCGGGGCCAGCAGGTCGATGAGTCGACGGCGGCCCACCAGTTCGTCGGCGGCGTAGCCGGTCCAGGTCAGGAACGTGTCGTTGACCTTGACGATGGTCCCGTCAGGCGCGGTCGAGAGGTAGCCGCAGGGTGCCTTGTCGTACAGCGCGGCCGGGTCGTCGCCCAGCAAGGCCTGCTGGAAGGCCTCGATGGCGGCGGTCGTCGCCACTCAGCGCTCCGGGAGCAGGAAGGATCTCAGAGCCCTGACGACCTCATCGGGCGCGCTGAGGTTCGGACAGTGGCCGCTGGCCTCCAGGACGTCAAGAGTGCTGTGCGGGATCGCGTCGGCGACGTACTCGCCCACGGCCATCGGCGCGATGAGGTCCTCACGGCACTGCATGACCAGGGTCGGGACCGAGACCCTCGGAAGGTCCGACCTGTTGTCGGACAGGAAGGTGGCCCGGGCAAACCGCTCGGCAATGTCCGGGTCGACTCTGCAGAAGCTCTGCGTCAGCTCTCCGCCGAGCTCCGGCCGGTCCGAGTTCCCCATGATGGCCGGCGCGATCTCACTGGACCAGCCGAGGTAGTTGCTGGACAACGCTGCGAGCATGTCGTCGATGTCGGCGCGTCCGAACCCGCCGGTGTAGTCGGAGTCGTCGATGTATCGGGGCGAGGGCGCGACCAGCGCCAGGGCTGCGAACCTGTCCGGTGCCCGGAGATGCGCGAGGACGCCGATCATGGCCGAGACCGAATGGCCGACGAAGACGACGTCGTGCAGGTCCAGGTCGGTGCAGATCCGGACGACATCGTCGGCGTAGCCCTCGAGCGACGCGTAGCGTTCGGGGTCGTACGCCGCTTGCGCACCGCCGGAGCCCACGTGGTCGAACAGGACGACCCGGTGGTCGTCCTGGAAGTGGGGGGCCACGTAGCGCCACATGTTCTGGTCGCACCCGAAACCGTGGGCGAACATCAGGACCCTCGCACCGGGGACACCCGATTCGACCACGTTGTGTGCCTGGCGGACGTCCACGGCCTCACCGTATGTCACGAGTTGCTGCCTCCGTGGGTTTGCGAGGTCCGCGGGCTAGGAGCCGGCGGTGCGTTGGTCGGGCGCATCAGCCTGTACGCGCTCGAGCTGCGGCTGTTCCTGAGAAGTGGGAGTGATGGTGAAGACGCGGTCCAGACCGGTGATCCGGAACAGGCCGAGCAACCGTGGATTGGAGCAGACAATGCCCAGCGACCCGTTGAAGACCTGAGCCTTCCGGCGCGCGCCGACCAGCGCTCCGAATGCCAAGGAGTCGAAGAAGGTGGTGTCGTCCAGGTCGACGAGCACGTGGACGCGGCCCTGGATGAAGAGCTCGGTGAGCAGCTCGCGGAAGGTCTCGACGGTGCCGAGATCGATCTCTCCGCGTGGTGTGACGATCAGGTAGCCGTGCTCGGAACGCGTGTCCAGGATGAGGTCCGTCATCGGCAGCCGGAGTGCTGGTCGGGAGCAGCGCTCGCCCCTCGTAGGGTGCCCGCACCGCGGGGAACATGTGCCACGTGCGAAGACTAGACGGACTTCGCTGGTGCCGAGCACGATTCGCGCACGGCGTCCGCCGTTGTGGCGTAGTCGTCCGGCGACGTGCAGGAAGGGTCAGGCAAGATCGCCCCACACCCGCAACCGCGCCATCCCGCCGTCGGGGTAGACGTCGAGCCGGACCTGGGTGACCGGGCTCTGCTCCTCGACCAGGAACCGCTGCCGGGTGTCGGGCTGGGACCGCTGTCTGGGCACGAGGTCGACCCACCCGTCCGACCCCGTCACCTCCGCGCCAGCGTCAGCGGGCAAGCCTGAGAGCCGGACCCAGCCGGGCGCGTTGCCGACGAAGTACGACGTGTCGAGCTCGACGTGGCGGACGACGCCGGCGCCGGCGAGCCGGAACACAGCCCAGTCGTTGCCGTCGCCGCGACGCCGGGCGTTCTCCCAGCCCTCGCCCATGTGCCGCGCGCGTCCCGGCAGGATCAGGTTGCCGGCCGAACCGTAGAACGCATCGGAGCACTCGACCAGCGAGCCGCCGTTCTCCTGCGCGACGAGGTCGAGGGTGCCGGTGAGGAACCTCGGGTCGGGGACCGGCGTGCCGTGCACGCGGAACCTGGCGACGCCGCCGTCGGGGTGGATCGTGAGCCTGACGTGGGTCCACACCCGCTCGTCGGTCACCGGGTAGGCGTTCGCCGTGCCCCCCTCAGCGGGCGACTTCTCCAGGATCGGCTCCCAGGTCAGCGCGCCCAGCTCCTCGGGGGACGGGTAGCCCTCGACGGAGGCTGCCTCGACGGAGACGAACGGTGGGTAGTTGCCCAGGAAGTACGACGTGTCCACGACGACGCCCCGCACCACGCCCGGCTCGCCGAGCCGCACGATCGCCCAGTCGACCCCTGGCTCGCGGCGACGGCGGGTCTCCCAGCCGTCGTACTCCTTGCCCTTGCGCCCGAAGGTGTGGAACGCCTCGGGCGGCTCGTCCCGGATCAGGTTCTCCCGCGGCGCGAACAGCTCGTCGTTGGCCGCGACCACGCTGCCGCCCAAGGCGCGTGAGGCCAGGTCCGGCAGTTCGGTGAAGTTCACGAGTCTTCCCTTCTCAGCAGGTGTCCTGTGGGGTCGCTTGCCACCATGCCATCGTCGACGATCTGCCGCCCGCGCAGCCACACGTCGCGTACGACGCCCACCAGCTGCCGGCCGGCGTACGGCGTGACCGGGTTGCGGTGGTGCAGTCGCGCCGGGTCGACCTCGAACGACTCGTCCGGGGCGAAGACCATCAGGTCGGCGTCCCCACCCGCAGCTATCCCGCCCTTGGCGCCGAGCCCGGCGACGGCGGCGGGCGCGGCCGACATCCAGCCCACGACCCGCTCGAGCCCGATCCCGCGCGCCCGGGCCGCCGTCCACATCAGGGGCAGGCCGAGCTGCAGCGAGGCGACCCCGCCCCAGGCCTGGCCGAAGTCGCCGGAGTCGAGGCACTTGAGCTCGGGGGTGGCGGGGGAGTGGTCGGACACCACACAGTCGATCAGCCCGTCGGCGAGGGCCTGCCAGAGCGCGTCCCGGTTCGAGGCGTCGCGGATCGGCGGACAGCACTTGAACTGCGTCCCGCCGTCGGGCACGTCCTCGGCGCACAGCACCAGGTAGTGCGGACACGTCTCGACGCTCACCGCGACCCCGGCGTCCCGGGCGGCCGCGATCCGGGGCAGCGCGTGGGCACTGGACAGGTGCAGCACGTGGACCCTGGCCCCGTGGGCCGCGGCCAGGTCGAGCAGTCCCGCGATGGCCACGTCCTCGGCCTGGTGCGGCCTGGAGCCGACGAAACCCGCGTACGACGGCCCGCTGGGCCCCGGTGCCTCGGCCAGGACGGCGGCGTCCTCCGCGTGCACGATCAGCAACCCGTCGAAGGCCGCCACCTCGGCCAGGGCCCGGTCGAGCTCGGGCCAGGTCAGCGGCGGGAACTCCGGCACGCCGCTGTCGACCAGGAAGGACTTGAACCCGAAGACTCCGGCCTCGTGCAGGGTGCGCAGGTGGCCGAGCGACTCGGGCACCGCGCCGCCCCAGAACCCGACGTCGACGAGGGCCTTCCCCTGCGCTGCCTGGCGTTTGGCGTCCAGTGCGGCCGGGTCGACGGTCGGCGGGATCGAGTTCAGCGGCATGTCGACCAGCGTGGTCACGCCACCGGCCGCCGCCGCGCGCGTCGCCGACGCGAAGCCCTCCCACTCGGTGCGGCCCGGCTCGTTCACGTGCACGTGGGTGTCGACCAGGCCGGGCAGCAACACCTCGTCCTCGGCCAGCGTGACGTGAGCCAGCGCGTCCACTGCCGTGCCCGGAGGCTCGATCGCGAGCACTCGCCCGTCCGCCGCCACGACCACGACCGGCGCGAACCGGCCGTCGACCAGGGCGGTGCCGGAGATCGCCAGCTCTGCGCGCGTCATCGGGTCTCAGCCCACTCGGCGCAGGGCCAGGTCGTCGAGCACGGCCGGCGAGGCACCCGCGAGCTCGAGGACCTCCTCGGGCGTCACCGCGCCACAGTGCACCCCGCGGCGCAGGAAACCCGCCAGTGCCTTGGCGGTGGCGGGTTCGTCGAGCACCGTGCCCGACCCTCCGGCGAGGTCGGCATCCAGGTAGGTCCGGAGCCGGGCGGCGGCCTCGTCGAGGCCGGACCGGAAGAACAGGAAGGTGGCGAGGAAGCGCGTGGGCAGCTGGGCCGGGTGCAGGTCCCAGCCCTGGTAGAGGCCCCGCTCCAGGGATCGGCGTACCAGCCCGAAGTGCAGCCGCCAGCCGGCGTGGACCTGGTCGGCCGAGCCCACCGGCAGCACGTTGGTCGAGCCGTCGGACACCGGCACGCCCGTCCCCGCGGCGGCCAGCATCATCACCTGCTTGGCGTGGTCGGCCACCGGGTGGTCCAGCGCCTGCTGGCCTCCGCCGATCCCGAGCGCCGCCGTGTAGTCATAGGTCCCGAAGTGCAGCCCGTCGCACCGGCCCTCCGCTGCATGCACCAGCCGGGCCACGGTCGCGCGGCCGTCGGAGTCCAGGATCACCTGCGGCGTCTCCACCTGCACCTCGAAGCGCAACCGCCCGGTCCTCCAGGGAGTACGCCGTCTCGAGACGTCGGCAGGTCACCACCATCGCCCGCACCTGCTCGACCGAGGTCACCTTCGGCAGCGTGAGCCGCCAGCCGTCCGGCAGCCCGCCCGCCGCCAGGGCCTCACCGGTCACCAGGTCGAGGGTCCGGAGCCCGCGCGCCCGCGTGGTGACCTCGAAGGACTTGAACCGCACCCCCCAGTACGGCGGCGCCCCGCTCGCGGCCAGCGCTCGCACCGCAGCGACGGCGTGTGCGTCCTCGTCGCCGTCGGAGTGCCCGCGATAGCCGTCCTCGAGGTCGATCCGCAGGTCCTCCACGGGTTCGCGCTCGAGCTTGTCGAGCAGCAGCGGCCACGCGGTGGCCACCTGCTCGGGGTCGGCACCCACGATCGCCGCGAGCGTCGACGGGTCGGGCGCGTGCTCGTCGAGAGCGGCCCGGGCGGTCTCGCCGTACTCGGCGACGAGGCCGGGCGTCACCCGGTCGGCCGGCACGTAGACGGTGTGCACGGGCTGCCGCGCGCCCGCGTCGCCGGGGTAGTCGCGGGCCAGCGCCTCGTCGGCCGGCGCCATGATCGCCTCGACCTCGGCGAGGTCGGCGGCACTCAGTCGGGGCGAGGTCACTCGAGGTACTCCGCGTAGGCGGGGATCGTGAGGAAGTCGAGGTAGTCCTCGGCCAGCACCACCCGGGCGAACAGGTCGCGCGCCTGGTCCAGGCGCTCCCGGTCGGTCTGGTCGACGGCCGCGGACAGCCGCGTGTGCTCCTCGTCCAGCACCCGCGCGACGTAGTCGCGGCTGATCACGACGCCGGAGTCGGTGGCGGTGCTGTGCCGGATCCACTGCCACAGCTGGCTGCGCGAGATCTCGACGGTCGCCGCGTCCTCCATCAGGTTGTCGATCGCGGCGGCGCCGTTCCCGCTCAACCAGGCGACGAGGTAGCGCAGCGAGACCGACACGTTGCCGCGGACGCCGGCCTCGGTGACCGCGCCGCCCGCCGAGGCGACGTCCAGCAGGTCCGCGGCGGTGACGACGGTGTCCGGGAACTGCCGGTCGAGCTGGTTGGGCCGATCGCCGAGCACGCGCTCGAACTCCTCGCGGCACAGGTCGACCAGCCCCGGGTGCGCCACCCACGACCCGTCGTAGCCCGCGGTCGCCTCGCGCTCCTTGTCGGCGCGCACCTTGGCGAGAGCGGTCTCGTTGGTCGAGGGGTCCTTGGTCGGGATGAACGCCGCCATCCCGCCCATCGCGAACGCGCCGCGGCGGTGGCAGGTCGCCACGAGCAGGTCGCTGTAGGCCCTCATGAACGGCGTGGTCATGGTCACGTCGCCACGGTCGGGCAGGACGAACTCCTCGCCGGCGTCGCGGAAGTTCTTGATCATGCTGAAGAGGTAGTCCCAGCGGCCGGCGTTCAGGCCCGAGGCGTGGTCGCGCAGCTCGAAGAGGATCTCCTCCATCTCGAACGCCGCGTTGACCGTCTCGATCAGCACGGTCGCCCGAATCGTCCCGTGCGGGATGCCGAGCGCCTGCTGGGCGTGGGTGAAGACGTCGTTCCAGAGCCGCGCCTCGAGGTGGCTCTCCAGCTTCGGCAGGTAGTAGAACGGCCCCGCGTCGCGGGTCACCAGCTCGACGGCGTTGTGGAAGAAGTGCAGGCCGAAGTCGAAGAGGGCTCCGGCCATCGGCGCGCCGTCCACCGGCACGTGCTTCTCGTCCAGGTGCCAACCCCGGGGCCGGACCACCACCGTGGCGAGCGGTCCGTCGGCCAGCGCGTAGTGCTTGCCCTCGGGCGAGGTGAACTCGAGCTGGCGGCGCGCGACGTCGTAGAGCACCTGCTGGCCCTCGAGGACGTTGGTCCAGTGCGGGGTGTTGGCGTCCTCGAGGTCGGCCAGCCACACGTTGGCGCCGGAGTTGAGCGCGTTGACGGCCATCTTGGGCTGGGTCGGTCCGGTGATCTCGACGCGCCGGTCCCGGAGGGCCGGCGGGGCCGGTGCCACCTGCCACTCTGCGTCGCGCACCGGCGCGGTCTCGGGGAGGAAGTCGGCCGGCGGCCCGCTGGTCGCGCGGGCCGCCAGCAGCTCGTCGCGCCGAGGCCCGAAGCGTCGCTGCAGGTCGGTGACGAAGGCCAGCGCGTCGTCGGTGAGCAGGGGAGAGGTGGTCATCGGGTGCCGGTCACGTCCTCGGGTCGGATCGGGATCCTGCGCAGGTCGAGGCCGGTGGCCGCCCGGATCGCCGCGGCGACGGCAGGGCCGGACGAGATCGTCGGGGCCTCGCCGACGCCGCGCAGCCCGTACGGCGCGTGCGGGTCGGCGTACTCCAGCACCTCGATCGGCATCGGCGGGGTGTCGAGGATCGTCGGGATGAGGTAGTCCGTGAACGACGGGTTGGTGATCTTGCCGTCGACGATCTGGATCTCCTCCATCAGCGCCAACCCCAGGCCCTGGGTGCTGCCGCCCTGGATCTGGCCCAGCACCGCGTCCGGGTTCATCGCCTTGCCGACGTCCTGGGTGCAGGCCAGCTCGATGACCTTCACCAGGCCGAGCTCCACGTCGACGTCGACGACGGCGCGGTGGGCCGAGAAGGCGAACTGCACGTGCGCGGTGCCCTGCCCGGTCTCCGGATCGACGGGGTACGTCGGCCGGTGCCGCCACTCGACGGTGTCCTCGACGACGTCGTCGCCGAGCAGGTCCACCAGGCTGATCGAGACGTCTCCGGACGGGCTGACCACGTGACCCGCCTCGAGCCGCAGGTCGTCCAGCGCCCGACCCAGCCGGGTCTCCGCACGGGCGAACACGAGCCGGCGCACGCTCTCGCAGGCCGCCTTGATCGCGCCGCCGGTCACGTAGGTCTGCCGGGACGCCGAGCTCGACCCGGCGGACCCCACCTGGGTGTCGCTCGGCGCGACGACGACCTGCTCGACCCCGAGCTCGGTGCGGCAGATCTGCTGCTCGACGGTGACCAGCCCCTGTCCCACCTCGGCCGCTGCGGTGTGCACGGTGGCCGACGGCTGGCCGCCGATGATCGCCAGCCGGACCCGGGCGGTGGAGTAGTCGTCGAAGCCCTCGGAGAAGGCGACGTTCTTGTAGGACACGGCGTAGCCGACGCCGCGGCGTACCCCTTCCCCGTGGGTCGTGTTGGACACGCCGCCGGGCATCGTGCGCAGGTCGAGCTCGTCGGTCCGGTCGGGCGGCAGCGGCATCGCCTGCAGCCGTTGCACCAGCTCGGCCACGGGAGCGGCGCTGTCGACGAGCTGCCCGGTCGGCGCCCGCGAGCCCTCCGAGAAGCCGTTGCGGACCCGGATCTCCACCGGGTCGACCCCGACGGCGGCGGCGAGCTTGTCCATGACCGCCTCGATCGCGAAGGCCGTCTGCACCGAGCCGAAGCCGCGCATCGCGCCGCACGGCGGGTTGTTGGTGTAGACGCCGTAGCAGTCGAGGTGGATGTGGGGGATGTTGTAGGGGCCGAGGCCCATCGTGCCCGCGTTGCCGGTGACCGCCGAGGTGGTCGAGGCGTAGGCGCCGCCGTCGAGGACGATCCGCGCCCGCGCGTAGACCAGCCTGCCGTCGCGGTCCGCGCCGTACTCGTAGTGCATCGAGGCGGGGTGCCGGTGGACGTGACCGAAGAAGGACTCCTCGCGGTTGTAGACCATCTTCACCGGCTTGCCGGTGTGCAACGCGAGCAGGCAGCCGTGGACGTGCATGGACAGGTCCTCGCGCCCGCCGAACGCGCCGCCGACGCCGGAGAGCGTCAGCCGGACCTGGTCCGGCTCCAGCCCGAGCGCCGAGCAGATCTGGCGCTGGTCGGCGTGCAGCCACTGGGTGGCGACGTAGAGGTCGACGCCCCCGACGTCGTCGGGCACGGCCAGTCCGGACTCCGGCCCGAGGAACGCCTGGTCCTGCATGCCGACCTGGTAGTCACCGGACACGACCACGTCGGCCGTGGCGTGCGGGTCGCCGGTGCGGATCTTGACGTGGCGGACCAGGTTGCCCTGCGGGTGCAGCCGGGGCGCGTCGGGCAGCAGCGCCTGCTCGGCGTCGACGACCGGCTCGTGGACGTCGTACTCGACGACGATCTTCTTCGCCGCCCGCTGCGCGGTCTCCGGATGGTCGGCGGCGACCAGGGCGATCGGCTCGCCCTGGTAGCGCACCACGTCGACGGCGAGCACCGGCTGGTCGGGGTGCTCCAGCCCGAAGTAGTTCTCGCCGGGCACGTCCTCATGGGTGAGTACGGCGAACACACCCGTCGTCGCCAACGCCTCGGTGAGGTCGATGCTGCGGATCCGGGCGGAGGGGTGCGGGCTGCGCAGGGTGACCCCCCAGAGCATGTTGTCCATCCAGAGGTCGCTGGCGTAGGCGAACTCGCCGGTGACCTTCAGCGTCCCGTCGGGACGCAGCGGCGACTCACCGATTCCGCCGCGCGTCGCGCTCTCGACCCGGGTGCTGGTCATCGGCCCGCCGCCCTGCTGAGCAACGACTCGGTGGCCGCGAGCACGTCGACCGCGAGCCGCTCCTCGTCCACCTCGACCATCGCGTCCTGACGCACCACCGGGCGCCCCTGGACCACCAGCAGCTCGAGGGGTGGGGGTGAGCCCAGCACCAGTGCGGCGACCGGGTCGGCGATGTTGACATGGGCGTCGGTGTCGAGACGCCACAGCGCGATGTCGGCGAGCTTCCCGACCTCGAGGGAGCCGATCTGGTCGTCCCAGCCGAGCACCCGAGCCCCGCCCAGGGTCGCCAGCTCCAGCCCGTCGCGGACCGTGAGTGCCTGTGGCCCGCCCACGGCGCGGGCGAAGAGCACCGCGTGGCGCAGCTCCTCGACCAGGGACGCCGCCTCGTTGGAGGCGGCACCGTCCACGCCCAGCCCGACAGGGACGCCGGCGGCCCTCAGGTCGCGGGTGCGGCAGATGCCGGCGCCCAGGCGGGCGTTGGAGG
The DNA here is from genome assembly GCA_963782075.1 of uncultured Actinomycetota bacterium. Taxonomy (GTDB): domain Bacteria; phylum Actinomycetota; class Actinomycetes; order Propionibacteriales; family Nocardioidaceae; genus Nocardioides. Next base: position 341,792 of record CAWAIJ010000020.1, on the reverse strand, counting down.
AGGGGCAGTGGGCGACGCCGGTGCCGGTCGAGGCGAGGAGGGCGAGTCCGGGGTCGTCGAGGTGGATGCCGTGGGCGAGCCAGACGTCGGGGCCGAGCCAGCCCAGCGACTCGACGTACTCGACCGGTGAGCAGCCGAAGCGCTCCCGGCAGAACTCGTCCTCGTCGGTGGTCTCGGCGAGGTGCGTGTGCAGACGGACCCCCTTGTCCCGCGCCAGCTCCGCCGCTCGGGCGAGCAGGTCGCCGGTCACGGAGAAGGGGGAGCAGGGGGCGACCCCGATGCGCAGCATCGAGTCGGCCGAGGGGTCGTGGTGCCGGTCGATCGCGTCCGCCGTCGCGGTGAGGATCGCGTCGATCTCCTCCACCACGTGGTCCGGTGGGAGACCGCCGTCGCTCTTGCCGAGATCCATGGAGCCGCGGGTCGGCAGGAACCGCAGGCCGACGGTGCGCGCTGCCTCGATCTCCGCGGCCAGCAGGTCGCCACCGTCGGCCGGGAACACGTAGTGGTGGTCGGTCGTGGTGGTGCAGCCGGTCCGGGCGAGCTGCACGAGGGCGCCGGTGGCGCTGGTGCGCACCGAGTCCTCGTCGAGGCATCCCCACACCGGGTAGAGGGTGGTGAGCCACTCGAAGAGCGTGTGGTCGACGGCGAAGCCGCGGGTCAGCCACTGGTAGAGGTGGTGGTGGGTGTTGACCAGCCCGGGGGTCGCCAGGCAGCCGGTGCCGTCGACGTACGTCGTCGCGGCCAAGTCGGTGGGCGCCCGGCCGGCGGCGACCGCCGTGATCCGGCTGCCCTCGACCACGAGGTGCCCGACGGCGTACTCCGCCCGGTCACCGTCCATGGTGACCACCGCGCAGCCATCGATGACGAGTCGGCTCATCGCATCCGCCTCGCGGCCAGGTGGACGGCGTCGATGATCTTCTCGTATCCGGTGCAGCGGCACAGGTTGCCGGCCAGTGCCTCACGGATCTCGGAGTCGTCCGGGTCGGGATCGCGGGTCAGCAGGTCGTGGGTGGCGATCAACAGGCCGGGGGTGCAGAAACCACACTGCACGGCACCGGCGTCCACGAAGGCCTGCTGCACCGGGTGCAGCTCGCTGCCCTGGGGGCCGTCCGGCCCGCTCAGGCCCTCCACGGTGTCGACGTCGCGTCCGTCGGCCTGACCGGCGGCGACGAGGCAGGCACAACAGGTGACTCCGTCGAGATAGACCGTGCAGGAGCCGCACTCGCCCTGCTCGCACGCGTTCTTCGACCCGGGGAGGCCCATCCGCTCGCGCAGGACGTAGAGCAGGCTCTCGCCCTCCCACACGTCGTCGACCTGCCGGGGTTCGCCGTTGACGGTGATCGTGACCCTCATCGCTCGCCTGCCTTCCGGTGTGCCGTCCACGCCCAGGCCAGGCTGCGCCGCGCCAGCACCGACAGCGAGTGGACGCGGTACGCCGCAGTGCCGCGCACGTCGTCGATCGGCGCTGCGGCCGTGGCGACCAGTCGTCCGAACTCCTCGGCCACCCCCGGGCCCAGGTCGCCGCGGGTCGCCCAATCGAGCTCTGCCGCCAGGAACGCCTCGGCGTCGAGTGCGCGGCGCGGGGTGGGTGCGGCCGAACCGATCCCGGTCCCCACCCGCTGCTGGTCCGGGTGCAGGGCCAGGGCGAAGGCGGCCACGGCGATCACCATCGCGTTGCGCGTGCCGATCTTGCTGAACTGTTGCGGCCCGCTGGCGGGGGTGAGCCAGACGGCCGTGATCAGCTCGTCGCGCCGACCGGCATGCTTCTTGACGCCGGCGTAGAACTCGTGGGCGGGCACGCGGCGTACCCCGTCGACGGAGGAGAGCTCGACCTCAGCGAACCCGGCCAGCAGCGGGGGGTGCGCGTCGCCGGCGGGCGAGGCCGCCCCGAGGTTGCCGCCGACGGTGCCGCGGTTGCGGATCTGCGGCGACCCGACCGTGCGCGACGCCATCGCCAGCCCGGGCAGCTCGCGCCCGAGCTCGTCGATGACGCGCGTGTAGGTGACCCCCGCCCCGAGCCGGATCTCGCCGTCGACGCGCTCCCAGGTGGCGAGCTCGGGGACCCGGGTCAGGTCGAGGAGCGTGCCCGGCCGGCGCCGGTCGAAGTTCAGCTCGACCATCACGTCGGTGCCGCCCATGATCGACACGGCGTCCGGATGCTCGCCCTTGGCGGCGAGCGCGTCCGACAGCGACGTGGGGGACAGGAACTCCATCAGGCCGCACCCACCGGCGGCACGTCGTCTCGCTGCACGGTGACCTCGATCAGCCCGTAGGGCCGGTCGGTGACGTGGAAGACCTCGCCCGGGTTCTCCAGGCCGAAGGGGGCCAGGTCCGCGGCGACGTGGTGGATGTTGGGCGCGACCAGCTCGATCGAGGCCACCTGCGGGTGTGTCTCGAGAACGCCCTTGCCCATCTCCCAGAGCGACTGCTGGAGGGCGAGGGAGTGGACGGTCGCGAAGCGTTCGATCAGCACTCCCCGGACGCTCGAGTACGCCGCCGACCAGTCGACGCCGGCGTCGGCGTACGTCCAGCGGGCGGTCAGCGCGGTCGCGAGGACCCGGTCGTGGGTCTCGGCGAGGGTGGTGAGCTCGTCGGTGAGGAACCCGGCGAACTCCGATCCCGTCGACTTGAGGAGCACCAGGTCGCGGACGCCGCTGACCACGTGCTCGCCACTGTCGTCCACGACGACGTGCGTCGTGCGCACCTCGTGACCGGCGCGAGTGAAGGCGTGGGGGTGGCCGTCGGCGCCCACGGGAATCCGATCCCAGGCGTACTCCTCGATCCGGATGTCGGCAGCGGTCACGGGAGCGACGTCGTCGACGAAGTGCCGGGCCAGGGCGAGCCCGAAGTCCTCGATCTCACCCACCCCGAGCTTCTTCGCGAGCGCGAAGACCGTGTTCTTCTGGGTGTCGGTGGGCAGCACGTTGCTCTGGTCACCGGTCAGGTGCGCGTCGGCGAAGTCGCCGGTCAGGGAGCTGGACACGTTGAGATCGCGCACCGTGTGGCGATCGGTGTCGCGGTTGACCCGGAACAGCCGGGTCTCCGCCTTCCCGTAACGGTTGGCGCCGAGCACGATCGCCATCTCAGCTCCCGCGATAGGTGGAGTAGCCGAAAGGGCTGAGCAGCAGCGGCACGTGGAAGTGGGCGTCCCCGGCGACCGCGAACGCGATCACCACTTCCGGGAAGAACGGACTGTGAGCGCCGGTGTCGAACCGCAGCCGGTACGTCGCGGGCTCGAGATGGTCCGGGCCCAGCTGCCCGATCCGGCCGTCGGCGTCGGTGCTGCCGTGTCCGATCACCGCGCCGTCGGCCGTCTCCAGGGTGACGGCGATCCCGGCGGCCGGTGTGCCCGGCAGAGGTGTCCAGGACGTGCGTGGTCACCTGGCTCACGACACGACCTGTTCGAGCCGGAGCAGGGCGATGTCGCGCAGGGCGGTGACCGTCTCGACGCGTTCGGTGGCGTCGTCGTTGTGCAGTCGCCGCTCCAGCTCGGAGAGGATCTCCGCACTGGTGCGGCCGGCGGCCCGGATCAGGAAGACGTGGCCGAAGCGCTGCTCGTAGATCGCGTTGGCATCCCGCAGGCGCTCCGCGTCCGCTGCCTGCACCCCCGCCTGCTCGGCTCGGGAGAAGGCGGCCTCGCGGTCCTCGGCCTCTCGGCGTTCGCCGATCCGGGGATGCGCGGACAGCGCCGAGGCGAGCTCGTCGTCGGAGAGCTCGAGGGCACTGTCGTGGGCGCGCTTGCGCAGCGCGGAGGCGTCGGGGTAGGGACGGCCGGTCACCACCTCGTCGACCCACCGCGGCACGGTGAGGCAGCCAGCGACGAGCCGCCGTGCGTCCCCGTCGTCCAGGTTGTTGAAGCGATCAACCTCCACGCCCGTCACCCTAGCGACTCGGGCCAGTGGGTAGGTCGACGTCGATGCGACGCGTCGAACGACGCGACCGCCCAGGGACGACGTGGATCAACCCTCGGACATTCCGTCAGGTGATCCCGGCGACCGTCACGCTGGCACCAAGCCCGATGACAAGAGTTGCCGCGGCGATCGTGATGCGGTGGGCGGCGCGGGCGGTCACCGATCGGCGGAACACAGCGCCGACGGCGGCCAGCACCAGCTGCCAGGCGAGGGACGAGAGCCCGACGGCGGCGACGAACGCGACAGGTGCCAGCCACCCCCCGCCATGGGAAGTGACGACGCCGGCCAGGGCAGCGAAGTAGACCAGGGTCACCGGGTTGACAGCCGTGAGGCCCACGAAGCGCGCGAATGTCGACAGACCCGAAGGTGTCTCCACCGACAAGCCGTCGATGTCCGTGCGCCGTACACCGGCGACCAGCTGCCGCACACCGATCGCCATGAGGACGAGCCCTGACACCACCAAGAAGATGCCGCGGTGGGACTCGATGCGTGGTGCCAGGGCGGCGCCGGCAGTCATGGCGGTCGCGCAGTACAAGGTGTCCACGGCTGCGATGCCGGCCGCGGCGGAGGCCGCGACTCGAAACCCGAACACCAGACCTTCCCGCACGAGGAGCGCCCCGATCGCCCCCAGCGGGACGGCGACGCCCAGTCCTGCGAGCACGCCGGCTCCGACGACCACCAGAAGCCCATCCATCACCTGATCCACCATTCACCAGGACCGACGCCGACCATGCGCCCTGCAGATCATCCGAGGCACCATCATCGTGGGTGGCGTCAATCCAGTTCTGCCGCGACTGCTCACGTGCTGCTGCCAGCGCGTCCTGTGCAAGGCTTGGGTATGGAAGACATGAACATCCGCTTGCTCGGTGAGGATGAATGGCAGCTGTACCGCGAGGTCCGGTTGGCAGCCCTGGCGGACGCACCCGAGGCATTCGTGGCTCGTCACGACGACGAGGCGGCCTGTGGCGAGGACTTCTGGCGCGACCGCATGGCCCGCGCCCATCGGATCGTCGCTGAACGCAAGGACGAGCCGGTCGGTCTGGTCGGGCTGGGCAGGCACGACGGGGAGCCAGACGCCGGCGAGGTGTTCGGGCTGTGGATCGCGCCCTCCGTGCGCGGGCAGCACGTCGCCCGCGATCTCGTGTCGACCGCTGCCCGGCAGGCGGCGAAGGACGGGTGCCGGCAGCTCTACTTCTGGGCAGTGTCCGACAACGCCTCAGCGGTCGGCTTCGCGAGCAGCTTCGGCTTCCGTCCCACGTCGAAGCGTCGACCGGTGCGGGTGGCCGACGGGGCGACCGAGAGGGACGCGGACGAGGTCGCCATGGTGCTGCCTCTCGCCGAGGACCCGACCCTGACGATCAATCCCCACCGACGGTGATCGGCCGCCGTGAACGCGCGCTTCCTCGATCTGGCTGACCCGGCGTGCGACGTCACGTCGCCGGCTGTGCACGCCGCTCGAGAGGCCGACTGGTACGTCGAGACCAGCTATGGCTGGGGAGTGCTGAGGTACGCCGAAGCCAGTGCGCTGCTCACCGACCGGAGGTTCAGGCAGGGCAACGCACGCTGGCCGGAGCAGAACGGCGTCCATGACGGCCCCTTCGTCACCTGGTGGCAGGAGGTGCTGCTCAGCCTCGACGGCCCCGATCACGCCCGGTTGCGGCGGCTGCTGATGCCGGCCTTCCGGCGGCGCTCGATCGAGGCCATGCAGCCCGCGTTCCAGGACCTCGCGACCCAGTTGATCGACGACTTCGCGGACCGGGGCCGAGTGGAGTTCGTCTCGGAGTTCGCCGAGCCGTACGCCGCACGGATCCTCTGCGTGCTCCTGGGGTTGCCGACCGACGAGTGGGCCCAGGTGGCGCACTGGGCCGATGATCTCGGCAAGTCCTTCGGGACCAACATCCGAGAGGACCTGCCCCGCATCGAGACGGCGCTCGCGGGGCTGACGGCGTACGTCGATGACGTGGTCGACGACCGGGCTGCGCGTCCTCGCGAGGACCTGGTGACGACGTTGTTGCAGGCCCACGAGGGTGATGCTCGATTGACGCGGCGCGAGCTGTCGGTCTCCCTGGTGTTCCTGGCCTTCGCGGGCATGGAGACCACGCGCAACCAGCTGGGGCTTGCGCTGCAGACGATCCTGGCGCGTCCGGACCAGTGGCGGCTGCTCGGAGAGCATCCGGAGCTCGGGCGAGCGGCTGTCGAGGAGGTGATGCGGGTCAATCCGACCGTGACCTGGGTGACCCGCGAGGCGATCGAGGACGTCGAGCTCAACGGCCTGCACATCCCGGCCGGCGGGATCGTGCAGGTGCTCTCGCACGCCGCCGGCACCGATCCGCGCGCCGTGGCCTCACCGGAGTTCGACCTGGCTCGCGCCGCGGAGCGTCCGCCGCACCTGGGCTTCGGCGGCGGGGCCCACCACTGCCTGGGTCACTTCGTCGCTCGCACCGACATGGCGGTCGCCTTGCCACTGCTCGCTCGCCGGATGCCTGACGCCGTACCCGACGGCCCCGGGCGCTGGCTGCCGGTCTCGGGCAACACCGGCGCCCTCGAGTTCCCGATCCGGTTCACGCCCGGACGTAGGGGATGAGGATCTCGTCCACGATGTGCGTGATCAGCTCGTCGGTGATCGGATCGCCGGTCACGAGAAAGCGATGCCAGAGCATGGCCTGCCCGAGTTCCCGGGCGACCTCGAACGGCACGTCGGGACGGACCTCACCGCGGCCGATGGCCCTGGTCAGGGTCTCGGCCATCGCCTGCTTGCGCCAGGCGATGACCCCGTCCCTGAAGGCCGCCGCCAGCTCCGGGTCCTGAGGCATCGCTCCGACGATGGCGACCCCGACGGCACCGCGCGGACTGGCGAAGAAGTCGGCCCACCCGCGCAGGATGGCGAGCATGTCGCCGCGATAGCTGCCGGTGTCGGTGTGCGGGATGGCTTCCATGGCGAGGGGCACGAGCGTCTCGCGCAGGAGCGCGGCGCGGTCGGCCCAGCGCCGGTACAGCACGGGCTTGCTCGTGGCGGCGCGCGATGCGACGGCCTCCATGGTGACTCCGGCGGCTCCCTGCTCGATGACGAGATCGAGCACCGCGGCATGGATCGCCTGCTCGAGCACGCTGCCGCGGCGACGCGTGGTTGCCGATGTCGATGCCGACGGGGAGTCCTTCGAGGGGGAGGGCATGCCTCGAGGCTACAAGAAACGCTTGCGTTTCTCATGAGGTGTCACTAGTGTGCGGAAATAGGATACGGAACCGTGTGTGAGGAGTGATGATGAAGCGGCTACCTCTTCCTCCGCCGCGGCCGGTGCTGTTCCCGCTCCGGACGGTCGACACGGCGAGGGCGCGCGTGCAGACACTCTCGCGGCACCGTCGGCGGGTGACCATCGACCACCAGCCGTTGCGCGGCGTGACGCCAGAGATGTTGCTGTGGTGGTTCCAGAACATCGGTGGCGTCATGCAGTACGGCGATGTCGTGATGCCCAACTACTTCGTGTGGCACCCCCTCGATCACATTCGGTGGGAGCTGGCACGTCCCGCGCCGGGAGGCGGGGCTCGTGAGGGCGCCCGATTCCGCATCGTCGAGGCCTTCCAGTCCCGACCCGAGTTCTACGTCGACACCACCGACACCGTGGAGAAGCTCGACGAGGCCGGTATCCGCCTGGTCCGCCGCATCGCGGGCGTGCCGGTGCTGCAGCTCAGCCACACCTGGTCTGCCTGTGGGGGAGACACCCACTACGTGAGCGTGCTCGAGGTCGGGTCACGGCTGTTCACCCTCGTGAACCGTTACCTGACCCGGCACCGCTTCCCGATGTCGATGACCCAGGCGTGGGTGGTGCACAACGTCGAGGAGGTCGGACTGCTCGAGCACATCCTCCCCGCCGCGTACGCCAACCGCACCGAGGCGGCCGACGGCCTGGAGACCATCGAGGTGCGCGTTCGCTAGGTTGAGGGCAGCGACGTCGACGTACGTCAGCAGACAGGAGAGCGCCCGCATGCTGCCTCGGCTCACGGCCCTGGGCGATCGGCTGCGGAGCAGTCTCTTCTTCGTCCCCATGCTCTTCGTCCTTGGGGGCATCCTCTTCGGCGAAGCGATGCTGCTGGTGGACGCCCGAGTCACCGGCATCGACCCTCGGTTGACCGCCACGGTGGACAGTGCCCGGACCGTGCTCACGACCGTGGCAGGAGCGACGCTGGCCTTTGCCGGCATCGCCTTCTCGGTCAGCCTGCTGCTCATCTCGCTCGCGTCGAGCCAGTACTCGCCCCGCGTCGTGCACGGCATGTTCCGGGACCCGTTCAACAAGCGGGTGATGGGCCTGGTCATCGGGACCTTCACCTACTGCCTGGTGGTGCTGCGCGCGGTGCGAGGCCCGCTGGAGGAAGCCGGCGACGCGGTCGTCCCCAGCGTCTCCATCCTGGTCGCCGTGGCTCTGGGGATCGCGTCGATCCTGTCGATCGTCGCCTTCATCAACCATGGCGCCCACTCCATGGACGTCTCGAGGATCCTCCACCGCGTCACCCAGGAGGCGCTGACCCAGGCAGAGACAGCCTGGCCGGAGCGCGGGACGGACACCCTTCCCGAGGCGGAGGTGGGTCAGTCGCTGAGCCTGCCGGACGGCGCCGCCGCGGTGCGCTTCGCCGCGTACGGCTGGGTGCAGAACGTGGACCACGACCAGCTCCTGACCCTGTTGCCCCCGGGGTCGACGATGCGCCTGGAGACCTTCGCCGGTCAGTACGCCATTCAGAACACGCCCATCTGCCACATCTTTCCGCCGCCCCATGACTCAGCCGACCTCGGCATGACCATCCGCGAAGCCGTGACGGTGGGGGAGACCCGGACGTTGCAGCAGGACATGGCGTACGGCGTACGCCAGCTCTCGGACGTGGCGCTCAAGGCGCTGTCGCCCGGCATCAACGACCCGACGACCGCGCACGACGCGATCTCCCACCTGGGGACGGTCCTGGGCGACCTGCTCTGCCGCCAGCCACCGGCTCAACGGCATTCCGGACACGAGGGCCAGGTGCTTCTGGTGCCTCATGCCACCACCCACGACCAGCTCGTCGGACTCGCCTTCGACGAGATCCGGATCGCGGCCGCGCAGCAGCCGACGGTGCTGATCTACCTGCTCGACGTGATTCACCAGGTCGAGCAGTCGCTCACCGACCACCAGCGCCCCGGCGCTGTGGCTGCCCTGCGCCGTCAGGCCGACCTGATCAGGGCGATGAACGAGGAGGCCGGTGTGCCCGACCCGGACCGGGAACGGGTCCGGGTCGCCTACGCCAGTCGCTTTCGGGACTGACGCCGAGCTCAGATGAAGAGGAGCTGGGCGCCCGCGGTCTTCTCGATGAAGTCGCTCGCGCTGATGATCGCCTCGACCTCGTCGTAGAGGTCATCCTCGGTGAGGTGATTCATGTCGGCCGACATCCGGCAGGCCCACAGGTGTCCACCCGAGGCGACGATCTGCTCCAGGAAGTCCGGGACCTCGGGTACGTCGAGGTCTGCGATGGACTTCTTGAGCTTCGAGGTCGCCATCGCGGTCATGCCCGGGAGGCCGCCGAGGCCTTGCGGCATGTGCGTGGCGGTGTTGCCGAGCATGGTGAACTTCAGGTCGCCCATCGTCTTCTTGTTGATCATGTCGAAACCCCAGAAGGTGAAGAACAGGTGGGTCTCGATCCCTTCCCCGAGGGCGGCATTGGCCATGATGAGCCCGGGGTAGGCCATGTCCAGGCTGCCCTTGGAGCAGATGATGGCGAGCGTGCGCCCCTCGTGTTCCTCGCTGTCGAAGCTGGGAACGATGGCGGGGGCGGTGCCCAGGGTGGTTCCAGTGGTGGTCATGACGACTCTCTTCCTGAGGTGGTGGGTGGAGGGTGGCGACGATCAGACGCAGCCGTGCGGCTTGGGCAGGCCCGAGATGTAGGCCATCTTCTTGGCGGGCTTCTGGGGGAAGAGGAGAAACAGCTGCTTGACGGAGATGCCGGCCCGGGTGGAGACCCTGCGCAGGGTGGCGGTCTCGCCCTGCTCCGCGAAGTCCTCGCGCAGGAACCGGATGACCTGCCAGTGCTCATCGGTCAGGGTGACGCCAATGGCAGCGGCCAGCTCGTTCGCGAGGTCCTCGTCCCACTCGCCCGGATCGGTGAGGAAACCCTCCTCGTTGACCTGGATCGGGCGGCCGGCGAGTGTGGTGACAGGCATGGTCAGTTCTCCTTCTGGTTGGTCGTGGCGGTCTTCTTGCCGACCATCGACATGTGGGCGGGCAGCGGCATCCAGCGTCCGGGAAGCAGGACGTTCCAGTAGATCCAGCGGAACGCGAGCTTGCCGAGGTGGTTGCGCCGGCTCTCCTTGAGCAGGGCCATGGGTCCTGCCACGGGCAGCGGATAGGTGCCGGTGAGGGGCTCGGTGTCGTAGTTGAAGTCGATGAGCATCCCCTTGCCGTCGCCGGACTCGATGAAGCAGTTGGCATGGCCGTCGAACGACCCGGTCATGTCCTTTCCGGCGATGAGCTGCAGGAAGTTGTCGACGAAGATCTCCACGGAGAAGTGCGCCACCGACCCGGCCTTCGACGTCGGGATGTCGGAGGAGTCACCCACGGCGAAGATGTTGGGAAACGCCTTGGCCTGCAGGGTGTGCTTGTCGACCGGGACGTAGTTGAGCTCGTCGCCCAGGCCGGACCGTTCGACGAAGTCGGCGCCCATGTTCAGCGGCACGGTGACGAGCAGGTCGAAGGGGACTTCGCGTTCGTCGTAGGACACGAGGGTCTTCTGCTCGACGTCGATGTGTTCGACCAGGAAGTCGGACTCAACGAGGACCTTGCGGTCATCCAGCATCGACCCGAGGTGCTCGGAGGCGACCGGCTTGGTGAACGCACCCGGCAGGGGAGTGACGTAGACGAGCTCGACCCGGTCTCGCAAGCCCTTCTCGCGCAGCCAGGCCTCCGCGAGGAAGGTGAACTCCAGGGGGGCGACCGGGCACTTGATCGGCATGTCGGTGATGTGCACGACGAGCCGTCCGTGGTCGAAGTCCTCCAGGGCCGTGGCGAGCGCCTTGGCCCCGTCGAAGGTGTAGAAGTCGAAGATGCTCCGACGCCACTCGTCTCCCAGCATCCCGGGGGTCTGGTCGGGACGCGGGGTGGTGCCCGAGGCGATCACCAGGTACTCGTAGGCCAGGGTCCGGCCGTCGCCGAGCACCACGGTGTTGGCCGCGGCGTCGACCCGGTCGACGTCGCCGACGACGAAGTCGACACCCGTGGGAAGGAGCGAGCGACGCGACCGGTTGATCTGGTCGGGGGAGTAGGTCTTGAACGGGAGGAACAGGTAACCCGGCTGGTAGGGGTGGTCGTCGTCTCGGTCAACGACAGTGATGTCCCACTCAGCCGCGCTCAACTTACGGCGCAGCTTGTTGACGATCATCGTGCCCGCCGTACCCGCTCCCAGAACTACCAGTCGCCTCTTCACAGCACGCTCCTTCGACTCAGTGGGACAGGTGTCTGTCCCACCTCCACGCTAGGAGCGGCCGAGGCGGATGGTCAGGGCCGGACGTCCCCTCGGGGCGGGACCCTCGGCCCGACAGCGCCTGGGCTCGGAGGACTCAGTTCCCCCGCTTCTCGGGACCTTCGACCCTCACCAAGTGAAGCGCGCTCGACTGTAGTGGGCGCAGAACGGGCACTGCCGGTGTGAACCACTCAGGAGGCGCAATGAAGAACCAGGGCAACGTGGCCACCGTCCGAGGGCCGGCCTGACGTGACTACTGCCTCTGCCTCGAACGTCTCGAGTGCCACCACCCACCCGCACCGGTCGCCGTGGCTGATGCTGGCGCTGGCCACCATCGGTTTCGCGATCAACTTCTGGGCGTGGGCGTTGCTCAGCCCGCTGGGTCCGGTGTTCCGCGACAGCGGGGCCCTGGGGGCACTCAGCGCGTGGCAGGTGTCCTTGATCGTGGCCGTCCCCGTCATCGTGGGCTCCCTGGGCCGCATTCCCGTCGGAGCATTGACCGACAAGTACGGCGGCCGGGAGATGTTCGTGATCGTCTCCCTCGCCACGATCGTGCCGATCCTGTTCATCGGCTTCTACGGCCAGACCAGCTATCCGGCGCTGCTGGCCGGAGGGTTCTTCCTCGGCATCTCGGGGACCTCGTTCGCGGTCGGAGTCCCGTTCGTCAACGCCTGGTTCCCGCCGGCACGCCGAGGCCTGGCGGTAGGGATCTTCGGCGCCGGCATGGGCGGCACGGCGATCAGCGCGCTCACGACCGTCAAGCTCTTCACGAATGTGGGGGAGAAGGCACCGTTCCTGTTCGCGTCCGCTGCCCTGGCGATCTTCGCGGTCGTGGCATGGCTGTTGCTCGAGGACGCTCCGGGGCGCCAGGCACCCACCACGTCACTGGGTGCCCGCCTGAAGGCCAACGCCCAGTTGCCGATCGCCTGGCAAGCCAGCATCCTCTACGCGGTCGCCTTCGGCGGGTACGTCGCGTTCTCGGTCTACCTGCCCGCCTACCTCCAGACGGCGTACGACCTCGCCCCTGCCGCGGCCGCCAACCGGATGGCCGGATTCGTCGTGCTCGCGGTGATCATGCGGCCCGTCGGGGGTGCGTTGGCGGACCGACTCGGTCCGATCCCCGTGCTCGCCGGCGGCTACGTCGTCGTCGTGCTCGGTGCTGCAGTCGCCTCCACGACGCCGGTCCTCGAACCCGTAGGAGCCGTCGCGTTCCTCGCCATGGCGATGGCGCTCGGCTCGGGCACCGGCGCGACCTTCGCCCTGATCGCCCGGGTGACCGATCCGGCCAGGGTGGGAGGCGTGACCGGACTGGTCGGCGCCGCCGGCGGGCTCGGGGGCTTCGTACCGCCGCTGATCATGGGCTACGTCTACGGGCAGACGGACTCCTACGCGATCGGGCTGGGGCTGCTCGCGGTCACGGCGGCCGGCACGTTGGCGCTGACACTCACCGTGGTCCGCCAGACCGCACGAGCCCATGAGGCCGCCGACGAGAGGACCAGCGCGTGACGACCCAGCCGGGCATGGACGGGCAGCTCAGCGATGCCCTCCTACGCAGCCGCCGATTCTTCACCCGGGGCACGGTCTCCGACGACCTGCGGACGCTCACGAAGACGGGAGGCCGGCAGGCCGACGACTTCTACCGAGACCGCTGGAGCCACGACAAGGTCGTCCGCTCCACCCACGGTGTGAACTGCACGGGGTCGTGCTCGTGGAAGGTCTACGTCAAGGACGGGATCATCACGTGGGAGACGCAGCAGACCGACTATCCGTCGGTCGGCCCGGACTCCCCGGAGTACGAGCCCCGCGGCTGCCCGCGAGGTGCGGCGTTCTCCTGGTACACCTACTCGCCGACCCGGGTGCGCTACCCCTACGTCCGGGGCGTGCTGCTGCAGATGTTCCGCGAGGCCAAGTCCCAGCACGGCGGGGACCCGGTGCGCGCCTGGGAGCACATCGTCGAGAATCCGCAGCGCGCGAAGGCCTACAAGTCCGCCCGCGGGAAGGGCGGACTGGTGCGCGCCACCTGGGAGGAGGCCGCGGAGATCGTGGCCGCGGCCCACGTCCACACGATCAAGAAGTACGGTCCGGACCGGGTGGCTGGCTTCTCGCCCATCCCGGCGATGTCGATGGTCTCGCACGCGTCGGGCGCCCGGTTCGTGAACCTGATCGGCGGCTCGATGTTGAGCTTCTACGACTGGTACGCCGACCTGCCGGTCGCGTCGCCCCAGGTCTTCGGGGACCAGACCGACGTCCCCGAGTCGGGCGACTGGTGGAACGCCGGCTACCTGATCATGTGGGGCTCGAACCTGCCGGTGACCCGCACCCCGGATGCGCACTGGATGACCGAGGCCCGCTACCGCGGCCAGAAGGTGATCGCGGTCGCGCCCGACTACGCCGACAACGTGAAGTTCGCCGACGAGTGGTTGCCCGCGCGGCCCGGCACCGACGCCGCGCTGGCCATGGCAATGGGCCACGTGGTGCTCAAGGAGTTCTTCGTGGACCGGCAGACGCCGTACTTCACGGAGTACGTCAAGACCTACACCGACCTTCCCCACCTGGTGAAGCTCGACCAGGCGGCCGACGGGCAGCTGACCGCGGGCAAGTTCCTGACCGCCTCCGACCTGGCCTCGACCACCGATACCGAGGAGAACGCGGCCTTCAAGACCGTCATCATCGACGCGCGCACCGGCGAGCCCGTCGTGCCCAACGGATCACTCGGTCACCGCTTCGGTGACTCAGGTGTCGGCCGGTGGAACCTCGAGCTCGGCGACGTCGACCCGCAGCTCTCGCTGCTCGACGGCGCGGAGGAGACCGTGCTGGTCCGGATGCCGCGCTTCGACACCCCCGACGGTGCCGCCGCCGACCTGCCGCGCGGTGTGCCGGTCCGTCGCGTCGACGGTCACCTCGTCACCACCGTGTTCGACCTGCTGCTCGCGCAGTACGGCGTCGGCCGCGACGGGCTGCCGGGGGAGTGGGCCGGCGGCTACGACGACGCGGAATCGCCGTACACACCTGCGTGGCAGGAGGCGATCACCGGCGTCCCGGCCTCGACCGCCGCCCGGATCGGCCGCGAGTTCGCCGCGAACGCCGAAGAGTCCCGTGGCCGTTCGATGATCGTGATGGGTGCCGGAACCAACCACTGGTTCCACTCCGACACCATCTACCGCGCGTTCCTCACCCTCACCAACCTGACCGGCTGCCAGGGGGTCAACGGTGGCGGCTGGGCGCACTACGTCGGGCAGGAGAAGGTCCGACCGATCACCGGCTACACCCAGGTCGCCAACGCCCTCGACTGGAGTCGACCGCCGCGCAACATGATCCAGACCGCTTACTGGTACCTGCACACGAATCAGTTCCGCTACGACCAGTTCGGTGCCGACACGCTGTCAGCCACCACCGGCAGCGGTCAGCTGGCCGGCAAGTCCACCGCCGACGTGATCGCCCAGAGCGCCCGGATGGGCTGGATGCCGTCGTACCCCACCTTCGACCGCAACCCGCTCGACCTGAGCGACGATGCGGCTGCCGCGGGCAAACCGGTGGGGGAGTACGTCGCCGAGCAGCTCAAGTCCGGCGACCTCGACTTCGCCGGCGAGGACCCCGACGCCCCTCAGAACTATCCGCGGATCCTGTCCATCTGGCGCGCCAACCTGCTCGGCTCCTCGGGCAAGGGGAACGAGTACTTCCTCAAGCACCTGCTGGGGACCGAGTCCTCGGTGCGGGCGACCGAGACCCCCGAGGAGCAGCGCCCGGTCGACGTGAGGTGGCGCGACCAGGCTCCCGAGGGGAAGCTCGACCTGCTGATGACGATCGACTTCCGGCAGACCAGCACGACGATCTTCTCCGACGTCGTCCTGCCCGCGGCGACCTGGTACGAGAAGCACGACCTCAACACCACCGACATGCACCCGTTCGTGCACTCCTTCAACCCCGCGATCGCACCGCCGTGGCAGACCCGCACCGACTGGGACGCCTGGCAGACCATCGCCGAGACGTTCAGCAAGCTCGCTGCCACCCACCTCGGGGTCCGCAAGGACGTCGTGGCGGTCCCGCTCACGCACGACACCCCCGACGCGATGGCCAACCCGCACGGGGTCGTCCGCGACTGGAAGAAGGGCGAGTGTGAGCCCATTCCCGGCGTGACGATGCCCAAGCTGGTCGAGGTGGAGCGTGACTACGGCGCCGTGGCCCAGAAGATGAACGCACTCGGACCGCTGGTCGACACGCTCGGTGCGACGACCAAGGGAGTGACCTTCGAGCTCGGCAAGCAGGTCGACTACCTCCGCCACAAGAACGGCGACGTCCGCGGCGGAGTGGCCGACGGCCGCCCGTCGCTCAAGCTCGACGTCCACGTCTGTGAAGCGATCCTGGCCCTGTCCGGCACGACCAACGGACATCTCGCCACCCAGGGATTCAAGACGCTCGAGAAGCGGACCGGAGTTCAGCTGGCGGACCTGGCCGCCGAGCACGAGGGCAAGCAGATCACCTTCGCCGACACCCAGGGTCCGCCCGTACCGGTGATCACCTCACCCGAGTGGTCGGGCTCCGAGACCGGTGGCCGGCGCTACTCGCCCTTCACCATC
Organism: uncultured Actinomycetota bacterium; assembly: GCA_963782075.1. Classification (GTDB taxonomy): domain Bacteria; phylum Actinomycetota; class Actinomycetes; order Propionibacteriales; family Nocardioidaceae; genus Nocardioides. The sequence continues at coordinate 325,828 of CAWAIJ010000020.1, read as the reverse complement.
AACGTGGAGCGGAAGAAGCCCTGGCACACGCTGACCGGGCGGATGCACTTCTACCTCGACCACGACTGGATGACCGAGCTGGGTGAGGGGCTGCCGGTCTACCGGCCGCCGCTGAACATGGCGGCCCTGTTCGCGGAGCCCGCGCTCGGGACGCTCTCCGACGGCTCTGCCATCGACGGGGCCGAGCAGGTCGAGGGGCTGACCGTGCGCTACCTGACCCCGCACAACAAGTGGTCGATCCACTCCGAGTACCAGGACAACCTGTTCATGCTCTCGCTGTCCCGCGGTGGCCAGAACATCTGGATGAGCGACCGGGATGCCGTCAAGGTCGGCATCAAGGACAACGACTGGATCGAGGCGGTCAACCGCAACGGTGTCGTGGTCGCGCGAGCGATCGTCTCGCACCGGATGCCGGAAGGAACCGTGTACATGTACCACGCCCAGGACCGGTTGATCGACGTACCGATCGCGGAGACGTCGGGCAAGCGCGGCGGGATCCACAACTCGCTGACACGACTGCTGGTCAAGCCCTCCCACCTGATCGGCGGCTACGCCCAGCTGACCTTCGCCTTCAACTACCTGGGCCCCACCGGCAACCAGCGTGACGAGATCACCATCATCCGCAAGCGCTCACAAGACGTGGAGTACTGACGTGAAGGTCATGGCACAGATGGCGATGGTGATGAACCTCGACAAGTGCATCGGGTGCCACACCTGCTCGGTCACGTGCAAGCAGGCGTGGACCAACCGGTCGGGCACCGAGTACATCTGGTTCAACAACGTCGAGACCCGGCCCGGCCTGGGCTACCCGCGCACCTACGAGGACCAGGAGAAGTGGCAGGGAGGCTGGGAGCTCACCAAGCGCGGCCGCATGAAGCTCAAGGCCGGAGGGCGCTTCAAGAACCTGATGACGATCTTCTCCAACCCGAAGCTGCCCTCGATCGGGGAGTACTACGAGCCGTGGACCTACGACTACGCCACGCTCACCGACGCACCCGCCCAGGAGCACACGCCGGTGGCGCGGCCGAAGTCGCTGATCAGCGGCAAGGACATGAAGATCGAGTGGTCGGCCAACTGGGACGACGACCTCGGCGGCTCCACCGAGACGGCACACCTCGACCCGATGCTCGCGAAGATCGCCGAGAAGGTGAAGTTCGAGTTCGAGCAGACCTTCATGTTCTACCTGCCCCGGATCTGTGAGCACTGCCTCAACCCGTCGTGCGCGGCGTCGTGCCCCAGCGGCGCGATCTACAAGCGCGAGGAGGACGGCATCGTCCTGGTCGACCAGGACAAGTGCCGCGGCTGGCGCAAGTGCGTGTCCGGCTGCCCCTACAAGAAGATCTACTTCAACCACCGCACCGGCAAGGCCGAGAAGTGCACGTTCTGCTTCCCTCGCATCGAGGTGGGCCTGCCCACCGTCTGCGCCGAGACCTGCGTCGGTCGGCTGCGCTACATCGGCCTGATGCTGTACGACGCCGACAAGGTGCTCGAGGCCGCGTCCACGGAGGACGACCAGGGTCTCTACGAGGCGCAGCGCGACGTCTTCCTGGACCCGTTCGACCCCGAGGTCATGCGCGAGGCGGAGAAGGCCGGCATCGCCCGTGACTGGATCGACGCCGCCCAGCGCTCGCCGATCTACGCGTTGATCAACACCTACCGGGTGGCCCTGCCGTTGCATCCGGAGTACCGCACCATGCCCATGGTCTGGTACATCCCGCCCCTGTCGCCGGTGGTCGACGTGGTCCAGGAGACCGGTGAGGACGCCGAGGACAAGGGCAACCTCTTCGCCGCGATCGACGCGCTGCGGATCCCGGTCGAGTACCTCGCCGAGCTCTTCACCGCCGGTGACGTCGCGCCGGTGGACGCCGTGCTCAAGAAGCTCGCCGCGATGCGCTGCTACATGCGCGACATCAACCTGGGCCGCGACCCCGACGGCTCCATCCCGGCCGCGGTCGGCATGACCGAGGAGGAGATGTACGACATGTACCGGCTCCTCGCCATCGCCAAGTACGACGAGCGCTACGTCATCCCGCCCGCGCACGCCGAGCAGGCGCACTCCCTGGAGGAGCTGTCCACGGAGTGCGCGGTCTCGGAGTACGGCGGCGGCCAGCAGGACCTCTTCGGCGAGGGCTCCGGTGTCCCCACGCCGATCGCGGTCGAGAACTTCCAGATGCTGCAGGACCGGCAGACCTCCGACACGCTCGCCGGGCCGGAGAACAAGGGCGCCCGGGTGAACCTGCTCAACTGGGACGGAAAGGGATCCCCGTCAGGGCTGTTCCCACCGAAGGGACCGGACGCGTGAGCGGGCGTCGCGTGAAGCCGGCGCTGCCACCCGAACAGCTGTCCGTCGTGTGGCAGTCGGTCTCGCTGCTCCTCGACTACCCCGACGAGGAGGTCCTCGGCCGCGCCGACCTCGTCCGCTCGGCCGCGCAGGGACTGCCGCAGGCGATCGGGGACTCGCTCCGCGCTTTCCTCGGGCACCTCGAGTCGACACCGCTGCCGGAGCTCCAGGCCGACTACGTCGAGACCTTCGACAACCGGCGGCGCTGCAACCTCTTCCTGACCTACTTCGCCCACGGCGACACCCGCAAGCGGGGCATGGCCCTGCTGCGCTTCAAGCAGACCTATCTGCAGGCCGGGTTCGAGCTCGACGACGCTGAGCTGCCCGACCACCTGTGCGTCGTGCTGGAGTTCGCCGCGACGATCGACCGTGCCGTCGGCCGGGACCTGATGCTCGACCATCGCGCCGGGCTGGAGCTGCTGCGGCTCTCGCTGCGCGACCTGCGCTCGCCCTGGGCGAGCCTGATCGACGCCGTGACCGCCACCCTGCCGCCGCTGCGGGGCGAGGAGCGCGACGCCGTACGACGCCTGGCTGCCGAGGGCCCGCCCGAGGAAGAGGTCGGGCTCGCGCCTTTCGCCAACCCTCAGTTCAGTCCCGGGTCCGCGGCCGGTGCTGCCCCCGAGCCCACGCTCCTGCCCATGCCCTCGTTCCCGGGAGTCCGCGCATGAATCACCCCACTCAGTTCTTCGTCTCCTCCGCTGCGCTCCTCCGAGAACAACTGATCGGGGACCCCGAATGAACGACTTCCTCTTCGTCGTCTTCCCCTACATCTGCCTGACCACGTTCGTCGTCGGGCACCTGTGGCGCTACCGCTACGACAAGTTCGGCTGGACCACCCGGTCCTCCCAGCTCTACGAGAACCGGCTGCTGCGCATCGGCAGCCCGCTGTTCCACTTCGGGATGCTCGGAGTGGTCGGCGGTCACATCATCGGGCTGCTGATCCCACAGTCGTGGACCGATGCCATCGGCGTCAGCGAACGGACGTACCACGTGGCCGCGGTCGGGGGAGGTCTGCTCGCCGGGGTCATGACCGTGGTCGGCATGGCGATCCTGATCTACCGACGACGTACGGTCGGGCCGGTCTTCTCGGCGACGACCGTGATGGACAAGGTCATGTACGCCTTCCTCGCCGTGGTGATCGTGCTGGGCATGTGGAACACGATCGCCGGCTCGATCCTGACCATCGGCGGGGAGTACAACTACCGTGAGGGCGTCTCGGTCTGGTACCGCTCGTTCCTCGCCTTCCAGCCCGACGCCGCCCTGATGGGCGAGGCGCCGCTGGGCTTCCAGCTCCACGCCCTGGTGGCCTTCGCACTCTTCGCGCTGTGGCCCTTCACCCGGCTCGTGCACGTCTTCAGCGCCCCCGTGGGCTACCTCACCCGCCCCTACATCGTCTACCGCAGCCGTGACGACGGCCAGCTCGGCAGCCACTCGCCGCGCCGCGGCTGGGACCGGGTGGGCTGACAGCTTGCGACCGGTCCGTCGGTCACCCCGGACCATCCACCACACGAGGAGAACCCATGCAGAAAGAGTCGCTGACAGCACTCGTCCGGCAGCACCTGGAGGCCGCATCGGCCGCGTCGAGCGGGCGCAGTGCGCACACGGTGTACGGCGGGCAGGGGCATGTCCTGCGCCAGACCCTGATCGCCCTGCGCGCTGGCAGCAGCCTGGCCGACCATGAGAACCCCGGCGAGGCGACGCTCCAGGTGCTGCACGGCCGGGTGACCCTCGTCGCGGGGGACAACCGGTGGAACGGGTCGCCGGGAGACCTGATCACCATCCCCGACTCGCGTCATTCCCTCGAGGCGGCCGAGGACGCGGCAGTGCTGCTGACCGTCGCCGTGCGGAGCTGATGGCACCAGGCAGGTGGCCTCGCCGGTCCTGCTGTTCACTGCCCTCCGGGGCGCTGAAGCAGACGCGCGAGGGAGGCATGCCCCCGCGATTGCGCGTGCTCGAGCGCGGTGACGCCGTCCCGGTCGGGGATCGACCGGTCCGCACCCGCGTCGAGGAGGAGTCGCACGATCTTCTGGTGGTCGGCGCCGCCGTCTCCCAGGATCACGGCCTCCAGCAGGGCGGTCCACCCGAGCCGGTTCACGTGGTCGACCTCGATCCCCGTCTCGAGCACACGCCGCACGTACTCGACGTGACCCCGCTCGCTGGCAGGGATCAGCGACGTCCCGCCGTAGCGGTTCAGGACGCCCAGATCCGGGTCGGCGGGGAGAAGCGCCTCGAGCATCGGGACGCTGCCTGTGACGCCGGTGACGAGCCAGGGTGTGTCGTGCTGGTGGTCCAGCGCGTCGGGGTCGGCGCCCATCGCCACCAGCAGGCGCGCCGCGTCGACCCGGTTGTGGGTCACCGCGAGCAGCAGCGGGGTCCGCTGCAGCGAGTCGCGCGACTCGATGTCAGCACCCGCTCGGAGAGCACGTGCGACGCGGTCGGCGTCCCCGGCACGAGCTGCTCGGAGTAGTGCCGTGTCGGGGTCAGGAATCCGACCCGGAGCGATGGCGGCGCTCAGCGCGGCCTCGAGCGCGGTGTAGCCACGTTGTCGGGCCATCTGCAGCGGCGTGAGTCCCTCCTGCACCGACTGGCGGTCAAGCTCTGCGCCGCCGGCGACCAGGGCGCGGATCGTGTCGACGTAGGTGCTCGTGTTCTCACCCAGCCAGACGGCCTCGTGGATCGCCTGGTAGCCGATCCGGTTCACGTGGTCCCGGTCGATCCCGGCCTGGAGGAGCCGGCCGACCACCAGGGCATGTCCGCGCTCGGCGGCGCGGATCAGGCCGGTGCCGTTCCAGCTGTCCTTGGCGCCGACACGCGCGCCGTGGGCGAGGGTCAGGTTCAGCAGGTCGAGGTAGCCCTCGCTGGTCGCGATCAGGTACGCCGACTGCTCGGTGTCGTCCTGGGCGTTGACGTCAGCGCCGCGTCTGATCAGGGCGCGAGCGGCCTGGACGTCGTTGGCCCAGGCGGCGTCTCGCAGCCGCTGGTCGAGAACGGCCTGCTCGGACGCGCTGGGTGCAGTGGGCGTCACGGTGTGGCTCCTCGGTGTGGCGGGGGAGGAGGTGGTGGAGGTCGGGGCGCTCGGCTCGGAGGACGTGGGCAGGCCGCTCGCGTCGCCCTGCGGGGAACCGACGCCGCACGCCGCCGCTCCCCAGAGGACGGTGGCGGCAAGTAGTCCCGCGAGGAGGCAACGCCCACATGACGGCACAGACATCAGATGGGTAGCCTAAGCCGCGCACGGACCCCGACCAACGCTTCCAGCGAAGGAGTCCCTGATGGCTGAACCCTTGGCGATCCTTCTCCTGGTCTCGCTGGGAGGCGTGGGCGGTCTACGGCTGCTGGCCAGGTGGACGGCGGTCTCCCCGCAGCCGTTCGAGGTCGAGCCCTGGCTGTCGGGGCACTTTCCGACCGAGCACGCACTGTCTCGTCACCACGCCCGCTGGTACACCGCCAGCGTGGTCTTCCTCGCCTTCGACGTCGAGATGCTGTTCATGTATCCGTGGGCGCTCGTCGTCGGACACCTCGGGCCGGGCGCAGTGGTGGAGATGTTCGGGTTCTTGCTGATGCTCCTGCTGGCCGTGGCCTGGGCCCGCCGCGAGGGGGCGTTCAGATGGGCCTGATCGAGGTCCTCTCTCGCGCCGCCAGCTCCCGCGCGCACGTGCTGATCGCGGAAGCGCCGGGTGCATTCAGGCAGCGGGTGGCGCTCGAGCGTGCGCTGGACCGACGGGGCTGGTGCGGGGCCGAATCGGTGGCGGACGCAGACGTTCTCGCCGTCGTCGGTGAGCCGGCCGAGGCCCTGGCCGACGTGGTCGAGCACGTGTGGGGACAGATGTCGGAGCCGCGAGCGCGGATCCACGTGCGCGACGAGGCCGTCGTGGACGAGTTGCTCACCGTCGCAGCGGAGCAGTTGCGTGGAACGACCGGGCGAATCGCCGAGTCGGAGCTTCGACTGGGGTTCACGCCGTCCGCGGACGACTTGACGCACGAGATGTCGGGGGACCACGGGGACCACGGGGGTCAGGACATGGCCGGCGGCCATGACCACGCGGCGATGATGCCCGACGGCATCTCCCTCGCAGAGGGGGCCGAGGACCGGGACGGCCTGGAGATGGATGAGCTGCACCTGCCCCTGGGACCGGTGCTCGCTCACTGGCCGGCCGGCCTGGTGCTGCGCGTGACCCTGCACGGTGACGTCGTGGTCGACGCGACGGTCGAGCAGCTGACGGACCAGGCGGGGCCTCCGCCGGCTGCGGACGACATGACCACGCGCGCGGCCCGGCTGCTCGACGCTGCCGGCTCGGTGCTGACACTCGCGGGTCTTCCGGCCGAGTCCGCCCGAGCCCGGCGGCTCCGTGACCGGTGCCTGGACGGGGACGTGACGAGCGGGCGCGACGTGACGACGCTCGGCGAGAGGATCGCTCGCCGGCGATCGCTGCGCTGGGTCCTGGGCGGGCTGACGGCGACCGGCAGCCATGGCGGTGCCGAGCGGCTGCAGGACCGGCTGGTCGGTCTCTTCGAGCAGGCCGGCGCCGCGCTCGATGGCGAGGAGCCGCTCCCGTCGATCGGACCAGGGGCCCTGCCCGAGCTGGTGCGCGGGCAGGAGCTGGCGGCCGTGCGGCTGTGGGTGGCGGCGCTGATGCCTGCACTCGCCGACGACCGGGGGAGCGTTGCGCATGACTGACTCCCTCTCCCTGATCTTCGCCGCACCTGTCGTGGCGGCGCTCGGCCTCGTGGCCGTGGCCGTGGCCGGGGTGTCCGCCGCCCTCGAGGCGCGAGACGCCGGTCGGCCCCCGAGCTCGGGTTTCACGATCCCGTTTCGCGAGACGGCGCGACTGCTGCGTCAGCGGCCGCGTCGCACCGTGTCCGCGGACCGGGTGTTGTGGCGGTCCGCCTCGACGGCCGTCATCCCGCTGGCAGTTCTGATCGTGGCCTTCGTGCCGCTGGGGGCCCATGCCCTGGTGGACCACCCTCTGGGCGTGGTCTGGGTGAACGCCCTCGACGTCGTCGCCTGGGCGGTGATGTGGCTGATCGGGTGGGGAGCCAACTCGGTCACGAGCCTGGTGGGCGGCTACCGGTTCCTCGCACTCGCGCTGAGCTATGAACTTCCGCTGATGTTCGCACTGACCGCCCCGGTGATCGCGGCGGGCAGCCTGGACCTGGCACTGATCTCGACCTCGCAGGAGGGCCTGTGGTTCGTGGTCTGGATGCCGATCGCCTTCGCGGCGTACTGCTGGGGCGTGGTGGGGTTCTCGCTCCGGCCGCCGATGGACCCCGGCGCCGCCCCGGACCTGGGCGGCGGGATCCTCGCCGAGCTGGCCGGCGTGGACCGGCTGCTCGTTCTCGGAGGCCGCTACGCCCTGCTGGTCGCGGGCTCGGCGGCCGCGGTTCCGCTGTTCCTCGGCGGAGGCGCCGGGCCGCTGCTCCCCGCGTGGGTGTGGGTGCTGGCCAAGACCGTTGTACTGAGCGTGTTGCTCGTGCTGGTCGGCCGCCGGCTGCCGACCCTTCGCCCCGACAAGCTCCTCGAGCTCGGGTGGGTCGTGGTGCTGCCCCTCGTGGTCGCCCAGATCCTCGTCGTCGCGCTCATCACTCTCGCCACTGACTGATCCGCCCCAGACCCGAAAGGAGATCCCCATGACCTCGACCGACGTGGCCTTCTGGCTCTGCGCCGGGGTGTCCGTGGTGGCCGGCGCCCTGGTGTTCTACGTCGACTCGATGGCTCGGGCGACGTACGCGCTGGCGGTGTCCTTCGTCGCGGTCGGGGTGGCGCTGCTGCTCATGGGTCAGGCCTACATGGGGGTGATCGTGATCTTGATGATGGTCATGGAGATGGCGGTGATGGCGGTCTACATGGTCATGTTCATGGGCATGAACCCGGCGCTGATGCCGATGAGCATGGTCCACTCCCACCGCTCCTCGTTCGCCGCCGCGATCGGGACGTTCGTGCTCCTCGGCGCGGGCGCCGTGCTCGTGCCGTGGCCGTCCCGCCGTGGCGTCCCCGCTGCCGACGTCACCGCTGCGCTGGGAGAGGCGATCATGGAGTCGCACATGATCGTGATGATCGCGATGGGTGCGGTGATGGTCGCCACCATCGTCGCCGGAGTCGCGCTCTCGTCGCACCGCACTCGCTACGACCGGCTCGGCGACGACCTCGACCGGCGCCCCGCCGACGATCCGCAGCCGGGGGGTGTCGGTCGATGACCCTGGAGACGGTCCTGCTGGTGTCCGCCGCCCTGTTCGCGGTGGGGGTGTACGGCGCCCTGTCGCAACAGGTGGTCGTGATGGTGATGATGGGCCTGGAGCTGATGATCAACGGCGTCATCCTCGCCGCCGCGGGCATGTGGTGGTTCCTCGCGCCGGACCCGTCCGGACAGGTGCTGCTGCTGGTCGTCATCGCGGCGATGACGGTCGAGATGGCCATGGGGTTCGCCGTGGCCACGCTGCTCCATCGCCAGGCCGGTCACGACATGACCGACATGGCCGGGGAGCTGCACGGCTGATGCTCGACCTCATGCTGGTGGCCCTCGTCGTGTGGCCCGCCGCCGTCGGCGCACTCCTGCTGCTGGCAGGGGGTGTGGCCGACCGGATGGCCGGCTGGGTCAGCGTGGGATCGTCCGGTCTGCTGGCGGTGGTGTCGTTCTTCGTCGCGTTCCCCGCCGGCAGCCGACCATCGGTCGCGACCCCCTTCATGGCCGGGGCCGAGCTGGGTCTGGGGGTCGACGGCCTCGCCGCACTGGTGCTGCCGACGGTCGCCGTGGTCTCCGCGTTGGTGCTGCTCGGCGCCACCGGCGTGCCTGACCTGCGCACCGCGCGCTTCCACGGGCTGATGCTCCTGTTCGTCGCCGCGGCTCTGATGACGGTGCTCGCCACCGGCCTGGCGACGCTGCTCCTGTCCTGGGAGGTGATGGGGGCGACGTCCTTTGCACTCATCGGATACCACTGGCGCGACCGGGAATCGGTCGGCTCGGGCACGACGGCGTTCCTGACCACGCGAGCCGCGGACCTCGGGCTCTACGTGGCCGCGGGGGCCGCGCTGGCCGGCGGCGCCGGGCTCGGGTTGTCGTCGCTGCCGGACGCATCCGACGGGTGGCGTGACGTCGTGGCGGCCGGCCTGCTGGTGGCCGCACTCGGGAAGGCGGCCCAGCTGCCCTTCTCCTTCTGGCTCTCCCGGGCGATGTCCGGACCCAGTCCCGTCAGCGCGCTGCTGCACTCCGCCGCCATGGTCGCGATGGGCGGCTATCTGCTGCTGCGTGTGGCCCCCACACTCGCGGCGACCGGCTGGGCCGACACGACAGCGGCGTGGGCGGGCGTCGCGACCGCCGTACTCCTCGGGCTGGTGGCACTGGCGCAAACGGACCTCAAGCAGCTCCTGGCCGCCTCCACCGCTGCCCAGCTCGGCTTCGTCGTGCTGGCGGCCGGGCTGGGTGCGAGTGCCGCCGGGGGCAGCCATCTGGTGGCGCACGCCGCGGTGAAGGCCGGGCTGTTCCTCGCGGCGGGGATCTGGTTGGAGGCACTCGGCACCAAGCGGCTCGCCGCTCTCACCGGGGCCGCCCGGATCTGGCCCCTGGTCGGCGCCTGCTCCGCGGCGGCGCTGCTCTCCCTGGCCGGACTCCCACCGTTGGCGCTGTGGGCCACCAAGGACGGGGTCCTGGCCGCAGCTGCGGAGCAGTCACCCGCTCTGTACCTGGCCGGTCTCATCGGCGCAGCACTGTCGGCTGCCTACGCCGGCAAGGCACTCGTCGTGCTGACCCGGCCGTTGCCCGAGAACGTGGAGTCGGCGTGGGACGACGAGCGCCAGGGCACGCGCTCAGCGGCGACGTCCGCCTGGATCCCGCTGCTCCCGCTGGCGGGCGGCGCCGTCGTCCTCGGCGGCCTGGCGCTCCCGCCGCTCGCGGACCGGGTGCGCGAGATGGTCGGTGGGTCTGGTCCGGAGCCCGGAGGCCTTGAGCTGGTGGCTTCGGCCCTGATCGCGACGTCCGTGCTCGCGGTCACTGCGGCGCTGGTCGTGCGTGGCGTCGAGAGCAGGCGAACCCGCTGGCCGCGAGCGCTCACGGACTGGTTGTTCCTCGAGTCGCTTGCGCACCGCACCGTGGTCCGCCCTGTCGAGCGGTTGGCGCAGCGGTGCGCCCATCTCGACGATGCCGTCCTGGACCGGATCGTCGAGTTGACCGCGGGTGGGACGGCTCGACTGACCCGGGGTGCCTGGCTCGTCGAAGACCGCGGGATCGACGGCGGCGTCGACGCGGTCGTTGTCGGCGTACGACGCCTCGGCGGTCTGGCCCGGAAACCGCAGACCGGGCAGCTCCACCAGTACTACCTCCAAGCGCTGGCCGTGCTGGCCGGTGTCCTCGTCGTCCTCGTCCTCGTGAGGTGAATGTGCTTTCAGTCCTGGTGTTCCTCCCCCTCCTGGCGGCTGCCGCGCTGCTGGTCCCGCGGGTGGACGATCGGCTCGCGCGCGGCGCCTTCGTGGCGGTGACGTCGGTCGAGGTGCTGCTCGCTGGTCTGGCGTGGGCGAGGTACGAGACCCCGGCTGACGGCACATTGGCGCTCGAGCAGCAGGCCCGCTGGATTCCCGGTGTCGGGTCGAGCTACCACGTCGGGGTCGACGGGCTCTCCCTGCCGCTGGTGGTGATGACCACCCTGGTGTTCTTGGCCTGCGCGGTCCACGCGGTGCGTGAGCAGCGACGAGCCCGGCTGCAGGCTGCGCTGTTCCTGTTCCTGGAGAGCGTGTCGCTGGGCCTCTTCGTGTCCGCGGACCTGATCTTGTTCTTCGTCTTCTTCGACCTGTCGATCGTGGCCATGTACTTCTCCATCAGTGGCTGGGGGCACGGCCAGGCGGCCAAGTCGGCACTGAAGTTCTTCCTGTACACCTTCCTGGGATCGCTGGCTCTGCTGCTCGGCTTCGTGGGCCTGTACATCGCCTCGGACCCGCACACCTTCGACATGGTCGAGCTCGCCGCCAGCCCGCCGCTGCAGGGCCAGGGCCTCGCGGGCGGACTCGTGCTGGCCGCCCTGCTGCTCGGCCTGGCGGTCAAGACGCCGACCTTCCCGTTCCACACCTGGCTTCCCCCCGCACACAGTGACGCACCAGCCATCGGCTCCGCGGTCCTGGCGGGAGTGCTGCTCAAGATGGGCACCTACGGCTTCGTCCGGATCGCCATGCCGATGCTGCCCGACGCGTGGCGGGCCTGGGCGCCGGTCGTGATCGTGGTCGGCATCATCTCGGTGCTCTGGGGTGCGCTCGTGGCCTACGCCCAGACCGACCTGAAGCGGATGATCGCCTACACCTCCGTCAACCACATGGGCTACGTCGTCATCGCCGTCGGAGCTGCCGGAGTGCTCGCGGACGGCGCCGATGAGGCCCGTCGGGTCGCTGTGACCGGAGCGGTCACCCAGATGGTCAGTCACGGCTTGCTCACCGCAGCGCTCTTCCTGCTCGCCGGCAGCATGTTCGAGCGGACCGGGAGCTACGCCCTCGACGCGTACGGCGGGCTCGCCGGCCCGGCTCCTCGCTACGCCACCCTCTTCACCGTCGCCGCGTTCGGGTCGCTGGGTCTCCCGGCGCTGTCCGGGTTCATCGCGGAGTTCCAGATCTTCGCCGGCAGCATCGCGACGGTGCCCGTCACCGCGGTGGCCGTGCTCGGCATCCTGATCACGGCTGCGCTGTTCCTGCGCGCGCTGCAGCACATGTTCACGGGTCCGACGGCGGGCCTCTCGGTGGGGTTCGCCGACGTCACCCCGCGCGAGTGGACGCCGGTGGCGCTGCTGCTCGCCGCCTCGGTGCTCATCGGGGTGCTACCGCGTCCGCTGCTCGACCTGATCGAACCGGCCGCTGCGACCCTCGCCGACCTCGTGGGTCGGTGAGCCATGTCGATGGGTGTTGACCTGCTGGCGCTGCTGCCGGAGGCGCTGCTTTTCCTGGGCGGGATGGTGACCCTCCTCGGCGGCTCGTTCACCCCGCGGACCCGGCAGTGGCGACTGCGGATCGCCGCCGCCGTCGCCACCACAGCGAGCCTGGGCACGAGCGTGCTCGCCCTGTCCGGCGATGACCGCAGCGTCCTCTCCGGCACCTTCACCGTGGACGCGTCGACCAGCGCGGCCCGTGTCGTGGTCACGGTGTCTCTCCTGCTGATCCTGCTCATGGGGACGGGGGAGCTGCGCGACCAACCCCGGGAGAGCGAGACCTACAGCCTGCTGCTGTTCGGCGCTGCGGGGGCGCTGCTGCTCGCGGGCGGCACCGACCTTGTCGTGCTGGTCGTGGCGTTCCTGCTCTCGAGCATCCCGCTGTACGGCCTCGTCGGAATCATCGCGCGACCCCACTCGGCCGAGGCGGCGTTGAAGACCTACCTCGTCGGCGCCCTGTTCGGAATCCTCCTGATGCTCGGCGCCGTCCTGCTCTACGGGCTCGCCGGCACCACCGGCTACGACGCCCTCGGTGCCGAGCTGGGAACGCTCCCAGCGCGGCCGTCAGTGCCGGCGCGCTGCTGGTGCTGATGGGGCTGCTTTTCAAGGCGGGCGGTGTCCCCGCCCACTTCTGGGTCCCGGACGCCACCCAGGGGGCGGCGGTGACTGCGGCCGCCTTCCTCACCACGATCCCCAAGATCGGGGCCCTGGTCGCGATCACCCGCCTGGTCACGGTCCTGCCGGGCGAGCTGCGCTGGGCCACGGTGCTGGGCGTGCTCGCTGTGGCGAGCATGACGGTCGGCAACCTGGCAGCCCTGGCCCAGACTGACGTACGACGTCTCCTCGGCTGGTCGACCGTCAGCCAGGTGGGCTACCTCCTGGCGGCGGCAGCGGTCACCCTGCTGAGTGACCTCGGGCAACCCGCCCTGCTGTTCTTCCTGGGGGCCTATGCCGTCTCGAACCTGGCGGCCTTCGCGGTGGCCGCCGCGGAACCACATCGGCGTTCACTCGACCAGTGGGCCGGGGTCGCCACCACGCGACCCGGCCTCACCGCAGCCCTCGTGGTCGCCCTGCTCGGGCTGGTCGGGACGCCGCCGACCGCGGTCTTCGTCGGCAAGCTCACCACCATGGGAGCGACGTGGGACGCAGGTCTCGCATGGCTCGCGGTCGCGCTCGCGGTCAACACGGTGGTCAGCCTCTTCTACTACCTGCGCTGGATCCGCGTAGCCCTGCGAGCGCCCAGCGAGACCGACGAGGTCGTGGATGCGCAGGACACCAGTGCCACGTGGGCGGCCGCTTCCGCGGCGACCCTCTCGATCGTCGTGGGGCTGGCTGCCGGACCGGTGTGGATGTTCCTGTCGTGAGCGAGGCGCAGCCGAACCGGCACCCTAGGGTTGCCGGGTGACGCGACGCATCGAGGAACTCGACTGGCAGCAGACCCCGATCGGCGTGATCAGTCTCCGCCGACGGCTCGACTCGGTGCTGGGGGAGGTGTTCGAGGCCAGGCTTGACGACGACTTCTTGATGTCGACCGCGTTCACGGTCTCGGAGTCAGAGCTGAGCCGGGTGGCCCTGGAGATGCTGGGAGGCGACGGTTGGCGAGTCCTCGTGGGCGGGCTGGGTCTGGGCTACACCGCCGTGACAGCGCTGGCGGACCCCCGGGTCGCGTCCGTGAACGTGGTCGAGGCGCTCGGTCCGGTGATCGACTGGCACCGCCGAGGGCTGTTGCCGGTCTCGGCGGACCTGGTGGCGGATCCGCGCACCGTGCTGACCCACGCCGACTTCTTTGCCGTCGTCAGTGGCCGCGCCGAGGCGGCAGGAGTCACCGGTCAGCGGTTCCATGCGGTGCTGCTGGACATCGACCACACCCCGAGTCACGTCCTCGATGAGAGCCATCGCCCGTTCTACACGGTGGAGGGCCTGTCCAGCATGGCCGAGTTCCTCGAGCCGGGTGGGGTGCTGGGCGTCTGGTCCGACGACCCACCCGACGAGACGCTGATCACCGCGCTGCGGGAGGTGTTCGTCGAGGTGTCCGGTCAGGTCATCAGCTTCCCCAACCCACTCACCGGCGGCGAGTCCGAGTGCACCGTCCACCTGGCGCGTCGGCTGGCGTGAGATTGCGCCGCGGGATCAACCGCGGGCCAGCTCCGGATCACCGGTGCAGCGAGGAATGGAGATCGTGACGGTGGTGCCCCGGCCCGGTTCGCTCGACACGGCGACGGAGCCCTGATGGGCCTCCACCAGGCAACGGACGACAGTGAGGCCGATCCCGAACCCCTGGATCGCCGCGAGTCGAGCACCATCACTGCGCCAGAACGTGTCGAATGCCTGGACGACCTCATCCTCGGTCATGCCGATGCCGGTGTCGACCACCTCCACGAGCACCTCGTCGTGGCTCGCGCGCACGACCACCGTGACCTGGCCGCCGTGCGGAGTGAACTTGAGGGCGTTCGAGATCAGGTTCTCAAGCACCTGCTCGAACCGGGCCGGATCAACGTCGGCCAGACAGGAGTCCTCGCCCGTCACGGCCAGGTCGACGGCGCCGCTGCTTGCTGTGAGCGCGAACCTCGCTGCCACTCTCCGTGCCAGTTCTCCCACGTCCGTGGTCTCGGGGGCGACGGCCCACCGCCTGACACCCGAGTCGAGGAGCTCATCGATCCTGCTCTGCAGCGACAGCGCGGCGCGTTCGATCGTGCCCAGCGCGTCGGGGACGAAGCCCTCGGCGCCCTCGAACTCGTCGGCGAGGATCTCGACATAGCCGAGGACCGACGTCAGCGGGGTGCGCAGCTCGTGCGACACCGTGGCGATCAGCTCGTCCTTGACCTGGAGTGCTCGGGCCAGATCGGTGACATCCTGCATGGCCACGAGCGTCCCCCACGGAGAGCCGTCGGTGCGCTCCACCTGCCGGGCGGAGGCGGAGACCACGATCTGCTTCCCCGGCGGGCCGAGAGTATGCAGTTCATGGCGCTCGAGCTCACCGCTGAGGGACCTGGGGATGATCTGCTCGTGCAGAGGTAGGGGAGTGGGGATGCCCGCGCGATAGGCGTGGCCACCCCCGTACGGCGACTCATCGATCCGGAACCTACCCACCTCAGCGACTCGGTGAGCAGGCTCGTTGGCCATGACCAGCTCGTGGTTCGAGTCATAGAAGGCAAGCGCGATGTCGGTGGTGGCGAAGATGGAGCGCGCCAGCTGCTCGCCGTCCTCGGCGATCTGACGTGCGTGCTGCAGCTCGGCGGAGCACGCAAGCGCGAGGTCCTGCAGCACGTCGAGATCATCGGTTGACCAGGCTCTCGGAACGGAGTCGAGCGCGGCCAGCGAACCCACGGTCTGTCCCGTCGCATCTGTCAGCGGATACCCGACGTAGGCGATGACGTCGAACTCCTCGATCGCCGGGTTGCTCTGGAGACGCGGGTCGTTGCGCGCATCGGAGACGACCAGGGGCTTCGCGTCCTCCACGACGTACTGGCAGAACGAGTATGCGATCGGAGTCTGGCGCGAACTCATGAGGGTCTCCACCAACCCGACGGCCCCCGGGAAGATCTGTCGCTTTGCCTCGACGATGGAGACCAGCGACGCGGGGGCGCGGAGCAGTCGTTTCGCCAACCGGGCGTAGTGGTCGAACGACCCCATCGACATGCAACTCCCGATCGCGGAGGAGAGCGGGAGGCCAGTCACGTTGTTGACAAGGATCCCGGGCAAGGCGGGATGGCCCGAGATCTGGGGGTTGTCGTGCACCGTCAATACCCTCTCCGTCTTCTGCTGCCTCAGGGGGTTTGGTAGTACGGCAGTCAGAATGTCACATGCTGAGACGTGATTTGCGCGAGATGCCCACTTCTGATTTGCCTTCACGAGAGTGTGAGGCACCTCCCCGGGCCCGCTGTTCACCCCGCTGGGTGAGGCGATCGCCCCCTCGTGATTGTGGTCCGGGCGGCCGACGAACGACTCCGGACCGACGCACTCGACGAGCGGCCGTGCGACCATGCGGCTCGAACGACCCACGTCCCTACGCCTCAGGAGGCGGATGTGAACCTTCACCCGACCAGCCCGGACGGACGAGGTCGACCGGCCGTGCTCGTCTTCGATGTCAACGAGACGCTGTCCGACATGTCTCCTCTTGCCGGCAGGTTCGAAGCCGTCGGAGCCCCGGCGCACCTGGCGCAGACCTGGTTCGCCGAGCTGCTGCGCGACGGGTTCGCGCTCACCGCGTCCGGGGTGGCGGAGTCGTTCTCCACCCTGGGGGCCGAGCTGCTGCGCTTGAAGCTCGACGGACTGGACCTCGATGAGCCCGTCGACGAGGCGGTCGAGCACGTGATGGCCGGGTTCACCGCACTGTCGGTGCACCCGGACGTGACGGAGGGCCTGACGGCGCTGGCCGACCTCGGCATCCGGCTGGTCACCTTGAGCAACGGGTCCGCACAGGTCGCTGAGACGCTCCTGGAACGGGCGGGCGTCCGACACCTCTTCGAGCGGCTGCTCTCGGTGGAGGGCGCCGGGATCTGGAAGCCCGCGTCGGGCTCCTACGACTACGCACTGGCGGAGTGTCGCGTCGACGCGGCCGAGGCCATGTTGGTCGCAGTGCATCCGTGGGACATCGATGGAGCGTCGCGTGCCGGGATGAGAACGGCCTGGATCGACCGGGCGGGCGGTCGCTACCCGGCGTACTTCACGTCCCCCGACGTCTCGGTGTCCTCACTCCCTGATCTGGCTCGGGAGCTCGCCTGAATCGTCGAGACGTCAGCGCCGTCGACCGGTGCCGACGTGGCGGCTCCGGAACGCGATGCGGGCCAGCATGCCGAGGGAGACCACGACGGCCACGATGAAGACCACGAGGGCGATCTGGTTGATCGCTGACGCGCCCTCGGACGTCGGCCTGGCGAGCAACGCCGAGGCGAGGATCATGGCGGCGAGAACGACCGCAGCCGCGAGGACGTTGGCCAGCTTGTGCAGCCCGTGCAGGAACTCGTCCTCGTCGAAGGCCTTGATGCGCAGCTCGAAGTTGCCCTGCCCCACGGCGTCGAAGGCACGGTTCACCCGGCCCGGGAGCTCCTCGACGAACTCCTTGGCCTCCAGGACGGAGGCCATCATCGACGCCGGGGTCGTGCCCATGGAGGACTTCATCAGCGCGGCCGTGTGTCGCTGCAGCGCCTCGCGCGGCTCGAAATCCGGATCCAGGGTGGCTGCCACCTGATCCAGGTTGAGCAACGTCTTGCCGAGCATCACCAGCTCGGGGTCCATGCGCAGCCCGGCCTCGCCGGCCTTGCGGGTCAGCTGCAGCACCAGCGCGCCGAGATCCAGCTCGGCCAGCGAAGCGTCCGCTGATCGGCCCACGAGGTCGGCGACCGCGCGGGCGAAGACCGTCTCGTCGAAGTCGGGCAGCTGCTCGCCGAGCGAGACCGCGATCCGCGTGACTTCCTCGGGGCGGGCATCTGCCAACGCCAGGAAGAGCTTCACCAGTCGGTCGCGCACAGCGGGCGCGAGCCGGGCGATCATTCCGATGTCGAGCAGCACCAGCTTGCCGTCCGGCGTCACCAGCACGTTGCCGGGGTGGGGGTCGGCGTGGAAGATGCCCTGGACCAGGACCTGGTCGAGGTAGGCGGCGAAGAGCTGGTCGGCCATCGGCGCGCCATCCACGTCGAGCCGGGCCAGGGGACCGAGGTCGGTCACCTTCTTCCCCTCGACGAACTCCATCGTCAGCACCCTGCTGGTGGTCAGGTCGGCGAACGGTTCGGGGACGACGATGAGGTCGTGGCCGACGACCAGCTCGCGCATCCGGGTGAGGTTGTCGGCCTCGCGTCGGTAGTCCAGCTCGTCGACCAGCGCCTTGCGGAACTCCTCGAGGAGCTGGGCGAGGCCGAAGCGACGACCGGTGTCGGTGTGCTTGTCCAGGAAGGACGTGAGGTCGGCCAGCACCTCCATGTCGTCGCGGACCTGTTCCCGGATCCCGGGACGCTGGACCTTCACGACCACCTCGCGGCCGTCGCGCAGCGTCGCCCGGTGGACCTGACCGAGTGAGGCGGCGGCGAGCGGGGTCCGCTCAAACGTCGGATACACACTCGACAGCCGCACCTGCAGCTCGCTGCTGATGATGTCCTCGACCTCCTCGAACGAGAAGGGCTCGACGTCGTCCTGGAGCCTCGACAACGCCTCGATGTACGGCGGGCTCAGCAGGTCCACCCGCGAGGACATGAGCTGACCGAGCTTGATGAAGGTCGGACCCATCGCCTCGAGGTCGTCGGCGAGGCGGGCGGCCGCCTCGGGGTCGCCCTCGGACGTCTCCTCGTCCAGCACGGCGTCCATCCCCGCCGAGCGCACCAGGTCACCCCGGCCGTGCCGCAGCAGGAGCATCGCGATCTGGCGGTAGCGCGTGGCATGCGCGGCATCGATCTTCAGGCTCATGGTGCCCAGACAGTAACGGCGGAAAGCACCCACCGTCGCAGTGGGCCGGTCAGGGTCACCCGACGCCGGGGACGATCCGGATGTCGCGGGCAGCGTCGCCGAGGGCCGCGAGCGACTCACGGTAGGCGGGGCTGTCGTAGCACGCGGTGGCCGCCTCGACCGAGGGGAACTCGATGATGACGGTGCGGGTCTCACGTCCGTCTTCGAAGACCTGGGCCGGCATCCCGCGGGCCAGGAAGTGGCCTCCGGCGGCCGCGATCGCGGGGGTGGCCAGCTCGGCGTACGCCTCGAGCCGTTCCTGATCGGGCACCTCGAGGAAGAAGTTGATCCAGTAGGCGGTCATGCCGCCCATCATCCCCGAATCATCGTCTTGACTCGTTCAAGAATACGGGGCAGGGTGGGGCCATGACCCCGCCGAGCGACCTGGAGCAGATGCTGCGGGGCGCCACGCTGCGCGTCACCCGGCCCCGGCTCGCGGTGCTGGAGGCCGTCCACTCCCATCCGCACGCGGACACCGACGCGATCATCGCGGCGTCGCGGGCACGGCTGGGGGCGGTCTCGCACCAAGCCGTGTACGACGTGCTCCGGGCGCTCACCGACGCCGGTCTCGTGCGCCGGATCCAGCCGTCCGGGTCCGTGGCACGCTACGAGGCGCGCGTCGGCGACAACCACCACCACGTGGTCTGCCGGTCGTGCGGCAGCATCGCCGACGTCGACTGCGCCGTGGGGGACACCCCGTGCCTGAACGCGTCCGACGACCACGGCTTCTCGATCGACGAGGCCGAGGTCGTCTACTGGGGCCGGTGCCCCGCGTGCACCACCCCGTCACCAGCCTGAACAGCATTCCGAAACCACTACCCGAAAGGTGTGCCTGTGTCTGACCACGAGCAGCCCGACGCCAAGGTCGGCGACATGAACGTCGAGGAGGCAGGTGGCTGCCCCGTCGCCACCAGTCGCTACCCCACCGAGGGGGGCGCCAGCAACAGCGGTTGGTGGCCCCAGCAGCTCAACCTCAAGATCCTCCGCAAGCACCCGGCGGTCGCCAACCCGATGGGGGAGGAGTTCGACTACCCCTCGGCGTTCGCGAGCGTCGACCTCGACGCGTTGAAGCAGGACCTCGTGGCGGTGATGACGACCTCGCAGGACTGGTGGCCCGCGGACTTCGGCCACTACGGACCGCTGTTCGTCCGGATGGCCTGGCACGGCGCCGGCACCTACCGGATCCACGACGGCCGCGGCGGCGCGGGCGCCGGGATGCAGCGCTTCGCACCCCTCAACAGCTGGCCCGACAACGGCAACCTCGACAAGGCCCGACGCCTGCTGTGGCCGGTCAAGCAGAAGTACGGCCGAGCCATCTCGTGGGCGGACCTGATGGTGTACGCCGGCAACGTGGCCCTGGAGGACATGGGGTTCACGACCATGGGCTTCGCCGGCGGCCGGGCAGACGTCTGGGAGCCCGACGAGGACGTCTACTGGGGCCCTGAGGCCGAGTGGCTCGGTGATGCCCGCTACACCGGTGACCGGGAGCTCGAGAGCCCGCTCGCCGCGGTGCAGATGGGGCTCATCTACGTCAATCCCGAAGGCCCCAACGGCGAGCCGGACCCGATCGCGTCCGCTCGCGACATCCGCGAGACGTTCGGGCGGATGGCCATGAACGACGAGGAGACCGTCGCGCTGATCGCGGGCGGGCACACCTTCGGCAAGACCCACGGGGCTGCCGACCCCGAGCAGCACGTCGGAGCCGAGCCCGAGGGCGCCGGCATGGAGGAGATGGGTCTCGGTTGGCGCAACAGCTTCGGGTCTGGCAAGGGACGCGACGCGATCACCAGTGGCCTCGAGGTCACCTGGACCCAGAAGCCGACGCAGTGGTCGAACCTGTTCTTCGAGAACCTGTTCGGCCACGAGTGGGAGCTCGAGAAGAGCCCCGCCGGGGCGTGGCAGTGGGTGGCCAAGGACGCCGAGGCGTCGGTTCCCGACCCCGAGGACGGGCACCCGAAGCGCAAGCCGACCATGCTCACCACCGACCTCGCGCTGCGGATGGACCCGGTCTACGGGCCGATCTCACGCAGGTTCCTGGAGAACCCCGACGAGTTCGCCGATGCGTTCGCGCGGGCCTGGTTCAAGCTCACCCATCGAGACATGGGCCCGATCCAGCGCTATCTCGGCCCGCTGGTCCCGCAGGAGCAGCAGATCTGGCAGGACCCGGTCCCCGCCGTCGACCACGACCTCGTGGGAGACGCCGAGGTGGCCGACCTGAAGCAGCGGATCCTCGCATCCGACCTGACCGTGTCCCAGCTCGTCTCGACCGCGTGGTCGGCCGCCTCATCGTTCCGCGGCAGTGACAAGCGTGGTGGCGCCAACGGGGGCCGGATCCGTCTCCAGCCCCAGTCGGGCTGGGAGGCCAACGACCCCGACCAGCTGGCATCGGTGCTCCGGACCCTCGAGGGCATCCAGCAGGACTTCAACTCCTCGCAGTCGGGCAACGTCCGCGTCTCGTTGGCCGATCTGATCGTCCTCGGTGGCTGCGCAGCCGTGGAGCAGGCGGCTCGCGCCGCTGGTCACCAGGTCACCGTGCCGTTCACCCCGGGACGCACCGACGCCAGCCAGGAGCAGACCGATGTCGAGTCCTTCGCGGCGCTGGAGCCGTCGGCCGACGGGTTCCGCAACTTCCTGGGCAAGGGCCACCAGCTGCCGGCCGAGTACCTCCTCGTGGACCGCGCGAACCTGCTGACCCTGAGCGCACCGGAGATGACCGTCCTGGTCGGCGGGCTGCGGGCGCTGGGCGCCAACCACGGCCAGTCCTCGCACGGCGTGCTCACCGATCGGCCGGGCACGTTGACGAACGACTTCTTCGTCAACCTGCTCGGCTTCGGTACGACGTGGCACGCCACCTCGGACGCCCAAGACCTGTTCGAGGGGCGCGACGCGGCCACCGGTGACGTGCGCTGGACCGGGACCCGCAACGACCTGGTCTTCGGCTCGAACTCCGAGCTGCGCGCGGTGGCCGAGGTCTACGCCAGCGACGACGCCAGCGACATGTTCGTCGCGGACTTCGTCAACGCCTGGGACAAGGTCATGAACCTCGACCGCTACGACGTGGCCTGACCGCCCACGCACAGCAACCCACGAACGGCCGGGCCCCTGGGCCCGGCCGTTCGTGCGTCGTCGGTGTGCGTTCGAGGAGACCGATCCGTAGCATCGCCGCCCATGGCTGCCTGGACGTACCGCCCTTCCCTCGACGGCCTCCGGACCCTGTCGATGTACCTGATCGTGCTCTACCACGCGGGCGTGCCGTGGCTGAGGGGCTCCTTCATCGCCGTCGACCTGTTCTTCGTGCTGTCCGGCTTCCTGGTCACCCACGTCATCCTCGCCGAGATCGATCGCTCGGGACGGCTGAGCCTGCGTGACTTCTATGCCCGTCGCGTCCGCAGGCTGATGCCGGCCGCCGTGGTCGCGGTGCTCGGGACCACCGCGTTGTTCGTGCTGGTGGCGCCGGTGGCCCGGCGGCTCGACTTCATCGCCGACGCCCAGGCGGCGCTGCTCTACGTCGCCAACTGGCGCTACCTCATCACCTCCAACGACTACTTCGCCGCCGACGGGGCCACCAGTCCGTTCCTGCACTACTGGACGCTGTCGATCGAGGAGCAGTTCTACGTCGTCTTCCCGCTGCTGGTCATCGTTCTGCTGCGTGTACGCCGCAGCTGGGCGCTGCCGGCCGGCCTCGCCGCCCTGTTCGCCCTCTCCGTCGGCGCCCAGATCTACTGGGGGATCGTGGATCCCATCCACGCCTACTACGGCACCGACGCCCGCGCCTACCAGCTGCTCGCCGGCGCGCTGCTGGCGCTCGCGATGCGCCACTGGAGCAGCGACGGCGTGGGGACACGCACCGGCACGATGCTCGCGACCACCGGCCTGGTGGTGTTCCTGGCGCTGACGCCCACGTCTCTGGTGGAGGTGCCCCAGTCGGTGAGGGGGTTCATCGCCGTCGCCGCGATCCTGGCCATGATCTACGGACTGATGGTCGCGGAGAGGCAGCCGCTCGGATGGCTCCTGTCGCGCCCGAGCATCGTCTATCTGGGCACGATCACCTACGCCACCTACCTCTGGCACTGGCCGATGGTGCTCGTCCTCGACGAGATCCTCGTCGTGCGCCCCGAGGTCCTGGCCGTGCTCGTCGCCATCATCGCCACGGCGCTGGCAGCGATGTCCAACGAGCTCCTCGAGCTGCCGATCAGGCGCTCGAAGGCACTCGCACGTCGAGGCTGGCCCGTCGTCGCCTCCGGCGTTGCGGCGTGCGTCGTCGCGGCAGCCATCGTGGTGCCACAGGTGCTCGAGACCGAGCGGCGGCCGGTGCTGGCAGCCTCGACCGCCGGCGGTGACCTCGAGGACCTGGAGGCCGTCGTCACGAGTGAACAAGCCGGGAAGGGGAAGCGCGCGAAAGCGGACAAGACCCGGCTCGAACCGATCCCGACGGACATCGACTGGAAGGCGGTCAAGGAGGACACGGGCACGCCGGTCACCTGCGCTGCCGACGATCCGGACGGCTGCGTCGTACGAGAGGGCACGGGCCGGCACGTGCTGCTGGTCGGTGACAGTCACGCGATGATGCTCTCCGACGCCTTCCTCGCCATGGCGGAGGACAAGGACCTGACGCTGTCGATGAACATCGTCAGCTCGTGCCCCTGGCAGGAGAACCTCCAGAACACCAAGTTCGGGGACACCCTGCAGCGACGGTGCGAGGAAGCCCGCGTCGGTTGGTACGACCGGGCACTGCCACAGCTCGACCCGGACCTGGTGGTGCTCGCGGCCCGGCCACGAGACGACGACTCCTGGACCAGCGAGGTGAGTGCGCGGCGGGGGAGGTCCAGCCCCCTGGACCGGACCACCCTGCGAGCCAGCCGTGACACCGTGCGCAAGATCCGGGCGGCCGGTGCAGAGGTCGCCCTGATGAAGCAGGTGACCATCCCCGAGACCTTCGAGCCCCAGGACTGTCTTGGCTCAGCGACCTCGGCCCTCGAGTGTGCCGTGCCCGTCCCCCAGGAGCCGGCCATCAGCAACGCCTTCTTCACGTCGCTGGCAGCAGACGACGACGGCGTGCACGCGCTCACCCTGCAGCCGGCGCTGTGCCCGGGCAGCCCGGTCTGCGCACCTGTGGTCGACGGCGAGGTCGTGTGGCGGGACAAGGCCCACGTCACCGCGACCTTCGCCACCCAGCGACGGGCCCTGATCTGGAGGGCGATCCGCGACACAGGAGTCTTCGCCCGGTGACCGACCCTGGTCGGGGGCCGTCGGAGACCGACGCTCTCGCGCCGGCCTCGGCGGCCCCCGTGCTCGCATTGTGCAATTGCGACACACCAGGATTGCTCACCCAGAAGGATGGGAACTGTTGACGACTCGGCCCGGGTGGTCCACCGTCGGGCCATCATCTCGACTGGGAGGTCACCATGAAGCTCGGTTCGATCATCGTTGTCGTGTGGCTCGTGATCGGGGCGCTCGCGGCGCTGCAGCGCGGCTACTTCTCCGACGACTCCAAGACCAGCTGTGCCGAGGCGTCCACCGTCTTCGTGACCGTGATCGCGGGGCCGTTGAACTATGTCGGCGTCAACCCGAAGATCAAGAACTGCGACGTGCCCGAACCTTCCCGGTAGCAAACCGGGAGTCAGTCGTCCTTGTCGTGGCCCGTGTCGTGGCCCGTTCGTGGCCCTTGGACTTGCCCTTCCCCTGGCTCTTGTCCTGGTCGGGCGACGTGTCGTCCTCGTCGTCCTCCTGGACGTCGTCCTCCTCGAGGGTGGGGGGAGGCGACGTGGTCGCCGGCTCGGACGGCGTGGGGGTGGGATCGGGGGCCTGGGGGGTCTCGGGATCAGCGGCGGCCAGCAGCGCTTCGGCTGCCCCCCGGATCTCGTCGCTGTCCGCGCTGCTGAGGTCTCCCGCGGACTCGGCGGCCTCCACCGCGCGCAGCAGGCCGGCCACCGCTGCCGCCAACGCCTCCGGGTCATCGGCCACCGCGGCGGCATCCACGCGCTCGAGACGGTTGGACAGGGCGGGGGTGGCCGCGCCCGACGAGGATCCGCAACCGGTGACGACGAGCGCGAGGAATGCGAGGAGCAGGCCTCCGGCGACCCGGGACATCAACCGTTCACCGCGTCATGGAGATCGTGCAGGGGTCCCTGCAGCCGGGAGGGAACACCGGACGGTGGGCCATCGGGCTGCTGGGTGTCTCCCTCGTCGGCGGCCAGTGCCATGACCACGATCAGCAGCGCGAGAGCGGTGAGCGCTCCGATCACGCCTCGCGTGTGCGACGGAAGCTCGCGCGCCCGTCGCACGAGGTCGTGGGCGGTGCGGGCCATGGCGTCGCCCGCACGGTCCGGGAGCGGGCCAGTCGCGTCTGCGGCAGCCGGGGGAGTCGCCGTCGGCAGCACGGCGGTGGCCGTGGCACCGGTGCGGCGCGAGGGGGCCGTGAGCCGGTCGGCCACCTCGGCGGCCGAGGGGCGAGCGTCTGGATCGCGCAGGGTCATCGCTGCCAGCAGTTCGCGGTGGGGCAGGTGGTGCGGCACGTCCGGATCACGATGGAGTCGGGCCAGGGCCGCTTCGGTGGGGGTGCCCGGATAGGCCCGCTCGCCGGTCATCGCCTCGATCATCACCAGGCCCAGGGCGTAGACGTCGGCGGCGCCGGTCACGTCACGGCCCTGCACCTGCTCGGGCGAGAGGTACGCCGCCGTCCCGATGGTCGTGCCGGTCTGGGTGTGGCGGACGGTGTCGCCGACCAACCGGGCGATGCCGAAGTCGGCCAGCTTGACGCGCTGGTCGTCGCCGAGGAGCACGTTGCCGGGCTTGACGTCGCGGTGCACGACGCCGGCGCCGTGGGCGTACGCGAGCGCTTGGGCCACCTGCCGTGCGACCCTCGTGACGACCGGGGCTCCGACCGGACCGGCCGCGATCTCCGAGGCCAGCGTGCGTCCCTCCACCAGTTCCATGACCAGGAACGGCCGGTCGTCGGTGGTGCCGACGTCGAGCAGCATCACCAGCCCGGGGTGCGAGAGGTTGGCCAGGGTGCGTGCTTCGCTGGTGAAACGGTCGCGATCGCGCTGGTTCTCGGTGGTCTCCCGGAGCAGCTTGACCGCCACCTCGCGGTGGAGGACACGGTCGTGGGCGCGGTAGACGTCGGCCATCCCGCCCCGACCCAGCACCTCGCCGAGGTCGAAGCGACCCGCGAGCGTGCGGGGCTCAGCGTCCGACACTGCGACCTCCGTGGTGTCCTCGATGTGCGTGGGAGCGGCACCGAGGTTACGTGGCGCGCATCAGTCCGAGCACATCCGGCTGGAACTGCGGGAACACCGACGCCGTGCTGACCCCGAATCGTGTCGACACGACCTCGGCCAGCACGGAACGATAGTCAGTGGTGACCAGCAGGTCCGAGTCCAGGTCGTTCGACAGACCGGGCCAGCGCCCGTAGTACTGGCCCCCCTTCACACCGGCCCCCATCAAGAACATGACGTTCCCGTAGCCGTGGTCGAGCCCGTAGTTCGCGTTCTCCTGGACTCGGCGGCCGAACTCCGAGAGCACCACGAGAGTCACCCGGTCCCCGAGTGGCCCCAGATCGGTGAAGAACCCGGCGAGAGCCTGGGCCAGCTCAGTGGTGAGCCGGTCCATCCGTCCCCACTCGAGGGTGCCCAGATCCGTGTGCATGTCCCAGTCGCCGTGGTCGACGGTGATGACCTCGACGCCGACGTCCCCCTTGACCACCCGCGCGGCGGTGCGCAGCGCCTCACCCAGGTCCGACCGGCCGTACGTCGCTCCGTTGGCCGGGTCCGCCGGCGTGTCCCGCACCGGCTGGAAGTCGGAGTTGGCACGGAACGTGGACGCCATCGCGCGCGAGAGCTCGGACGAGGAGCCGTCCCACAGTGTGTGGAGCGACCTCAGCCGGCGGCCCTCGGGATCCCACTTGTCGTCTCCGGCGATCGTCATGTCGTTGACGTTCTCCGCGGAGAGGAACGGTTCCGGTCCGGCGAGGGAGGTCGGAGCAACACCGCCGCCGACACTGAAGGCCTGCAGTGGGGACGAGTTCGCGTCCTGGCCGATCAGCCGGTTCAGCCAGCCGACCCGGGCCGAGGATCCCGGATCGGCGTCCTCGACCTCCTCCATCGCGGCGAAGTGCGAGCGGTTGGGTGCCGGCAGGCCCGTTGCGTGGACCGCCGCGAGCTTCCCGTCGTTCCACAGCGGCAACAGCGGGGCGAGGTTGGGGTGCAGTCCGAACTGACCGTCCTTGGCGAGCAGGGTGCCGGCCGGGATGGCGATGCGGGGCCGTGCCGCGTAGTACTGCGGGTCGGCGTGCGGTACGACGAGCGACAACCCGTCGGCCGCACCGCGCAGTGACAGCACGACCATCGTGGAGCGGGCGGGGACCGCGGCGGCGCTGGCTGACACCGTCAGCAGGGTCGAGCCGAAGAGCGTGCTGGTTCCGGCCAGGGCCGCGGCACCGGTCAGGAAGCCGCGGCGCGACAGCTCGGCGTACTCGGAGCAGCAGGACTGGCTCGTGGAGGAGGTCATGGCGGTCACCGGGTGTAGTGGGCGGGGGAGTCGAGGAAGGTGGTCAGCAACCGAGCCATGTCCCACTTGATGACGCCGTGGTCGCGGGTGATCTTCTCGGTGGCGCTCACTCCCACGGCCTGGCAGCACGCATCGAGCAGGGCCGGGGTGGCCTTGCGGTGGAGAAGCGCCAGGGACAGGTGGTTCACGAGGGCCTCGAAGCGGATCGGGAGATCCGGGGCCCACGCGGCCGGTCGCCGGTACTTCACGTCGACGTCGGGCCACCACCCGCCGGCGAGCACGAAGTGGATCTGCATCGACGCCATCATCCGAGCTGGGGTGGACCACGCCAGGTTGGACTGCGGCATGCCGTCCGGACGCGGCCAGCCCAGCGGGTAGGCGCCGATGGTCCCGCACTGCCACAGCACGGCGTTGGCCGCGCTGCCGGCCTCGGTCGGCCTCTGCATCCTGATGCCTAGGGCGCGGTACGTCGCGACGACGTCCTCGATGGGGTCGCGCACCTTGAGCCCGTCGGAAGCCCGGAACTCCGGGGACCTGACCAGCGCCCGCAGCACGGGCCGGATCGCGGTGCCGTGGTCGAGGTAGACCTGGGCCAGCCGGTCGACGAGCGCTGGGGGCGGATCGTCGCGCACGAATTTCACGGCCAGCTTGCGGGCGATCCGTTGGGCGGTCGCCGGGTGCCGCGCGAGGTAGCTGAGCATCCGTCGGCTCACACCGCGGCCGTCCGCGTCGGCGTTCGAGTCGGTGAAGCCGAGGACCGTGACCGGACCCGTCCAGTGGGCGTCGGGCTCGTACCAGGCCTTCCAGGTGTCCCACATGTCGACCCGCCACCCGGTGAGCACCCGGGCACAGTTCTTGACGTCGTCCTCGGTGTGGTTCCCACGACCGACGGTGTGCAGCTCCAACAGCTCGCGGCCGAGGTTCTCGTTCGGGTGGCGCTTGGTCGAGACCGCGTTGTTGAGGAAGATCAACATCGACGGGTGCAAGATCGCGGCCTGCAGCAGATCCTCGTAGGTGCCGAGCGCGTTCTTCCGGATCGCGTCGCCGTACGCCTTGCGATAGACGAACGACGGTTCTCCGTTGGCCGGGACATGGAGGTGGTGCTCCCAGAACTCCGTCATCACCTCGTGCAGCTGGCGGCGGGTGCGCATCCGCCGCTGCAGCAACCACCGCTGGTAGTTGGCGGTCAGCACCCAGCCCGGCTCGACCCCGGAGGCGTGGCGCTGCCAGGCCTTGAGCCCCGAGTGGGCCAGGCCCGGCCACCACCGGTCGAGGCCGTCCAGAGCGGGATCGGGAATCCGGCCCGGGGAGAGCTGCCACTCGAACCACGCGCGGGCGCCTCCCTTCCTGACCACCTGGCGCGCCAGTCCCGGCGTCACGCCGTACGAGAACCGGCTCACCAACAGTCGGGAGGAGGTGCCGAGCGCCGGCCGCGCCCGGCCGCGCAGGTCGGGCTCGGCGACCGCGTCCGGGGTGGCGGCTCTCCGGGGGGCCAGGGGCATGGGGGGACTCCTCGTCCCACGACCGGGGGGAGGTCGTGGTCGGTCAAGGGTAGGACGGTGGCTCCCCGAGCGCGCGCATTTACGGGAACTCAGTAGAGTGGTGGCGACCGACCCCGATCGAAGGACCCACGTCATTCATGGACGGCTCTCAAAGTCGCCGCTTGCTCTCTCCTTCTGACTCGGAGCACCACGCATGACCGAGTTGTTGCTCCTGGGCGCGTCCCTGTTCCTCATCGCGGCCTGTGGCATGTTCGTGGCCGCCGAGTTCGCGTTCGTCACCGTGGACCGTGGTCAGGTCGAACGCGCAGCTGCCACGGGTGACGCCGGCGCCGAAGGAGTCCAGAAGGCACTCCGCAGCCTGTCGACACAGCTGTCCGGCGCCCAGGTCGGCATCACGGTGACCAATCTCGCCATCGGTTTCCTGGCCGAGCCCGCGATCGCGCGCCTGATCGACGGACCGCTGGAGGCGATCGGCACGCCCGGCGGCGCCGTCCGCCCCGCCTCCATCACGATCGCGTTGGGGCTCAGCACGGTCCTCACCATGCTGTTCGGGGAGCTGGTGCCCAAGAACGTCGCGATCGCCCGGCCGATGGAGACCGCTCGCGCCACCCAGCGCTTCCAGCGCGGCTTCACCGCGGCGAACGGCTGGCTGATCGCCTTGCTGAACGGGTCCGCCAACGCCGTCGTACGCCGGTTCGGGGTCGAGCCGCAGGAGGAGCTCAGGTCCGCACGGAGCTCGACCGAGCTCGCCTCGCTGGTGCAGCGTTCGGCCGACCAGGGCACCCTCGACCCCGAGACGGCCGAGCTGATGGAACGGTCGGTCGAGTTCGGCACCCGCAGCGCCGGCGAGATCATGACGCCCCGCGTCCGGACCCAGAGCCTGGAGGAGGGTGACCGGGCCGCGGCGGTGATCGAGCTGGCGCGG
The DNA here is from genome assembly GCA_963782075.1 of uncultured Actinomycetota bacterium. GTDB lineage: Bacteria > Actinomycetota > Actinomycetes > Propionibacteriales > Nocardioidaceae > Nocardioides. The sequence goes on along the minus strand of CAWAIJ010000020.1, from coordinate 296,220 downwards.
TCGAGCGGTCACTCGCGGTTCCCGGTGCTCGACCAGGAGGACACCGTGGTCGGGACGGTCCACGTCAAGCACGCCGTCGCGCTCCCCGTCAACGAGCGGGCGACGACCAGGATCAAGCACATCATGGTCAGGCCGATCGTGGTCCCGGACTCGATCCGGCTCGACCCGCTGCTCGCACTCCTGCGTCAGGACGGCTTCCAGATGGCGGTCGTGCTCGACGAGTACGGCGGACACGCGGGCATCGTCACGCTCGAGGACGTCATCGAGGAGATCGTCGGCGACATCAGCGACGAGCACGACCGACTCGGCGCCCGGGCCCGCCAGCGACGCGACGGCAGCTGGATCATCTCCGGCCTGCTGCGACCGGACGAGGTCGAGGACATCACCGGCATCGAGCTCCCGGAGGGCGAGAACTACGACACCGTCGCCGGCCTGGTCCTTCAGGTCCTGGGGCGGGTGCCGGATGCGGGCGACGTCGCCGAGATCCCGGTGCCCGACCGCTCCGAACGCTCCGACCGCGAGGAACCCCGAGAACATCTCGCGGTGCTGACCGTGCTCCACATGGACGGGCTGCGCGTCGACCGGCTGTCGCTGCGGCTCCACCAGGGCACCTCGAGCCAGACGGTGCCGCCCACGGGGGAGGCCTCATGAGCGCCGGGGTCGCCATCACCATCGCGATCGTGCTGCTGATCGCCAACGCCTTCTTCGTCGGAGCTGAGTTCGCCCTGATCTCCGCTCGTCGGAGCCAGATCGAGCCACGGGCTCAGGCCGGCTCCCGGATGGCCCGCAGCACGCTGCACGCGATGGAGAACGTCAGCCTCGTCATGGCCGGAGCCCAGCTCGGGATCACCATCTGCTCGCTGGGCCTCGGTGCCGTCGGCGAACCTGCGGTGGCACACCTGATCGAGCCGCTGCTCCACGACCTCGGCCTGTCGGACCGGCTGCTGCACCCGATCGCGTTCGCCATCGCACTCATGGTCGTGGTCTACCTCCACGTGGTGCTGGGGGAGATGGTGCCGAAGAACATCGCCATCGCCGGGCCGGAGCAGGCCGCCCTGGTGCTCGGCCCGCCGATGATGGGCATCGTCACCCTGCTCAGCCCGGTCATCCGGGGCCTCAACGCCGTCGCGAACGCGACACTGCGGCTGATCGGGGTCGAGCCACGAGACGAGGTCAGCTCGGCGTACACCCGTGCCGAGGTCGCCGCCCTGGTGGAGGAGTCGCGGGGAGAGGGGCTGCTGGCCGACGACGAGTACGGCCGGCTCACCGGGGCTCTCGGCTTCACCGAGAAGACGATCGCCAGCGTGCTGATGCCGGTCGACGACCTCGCGACCGTACGGCGGGGATCGACCGGCGCCGACGTCGAGTCGCTGTGCGCGACGACCGGCTTCAGCCGGTTCCCGGTCGTGTCCGGTGATGGCGACTTCCTCGGCTACCTCCACATCAAGGACGTGCTCGAGACCGAGGAGGCTCGCCGTGAGCGGGTGGTCGACGACAAGTGGATCCGGCCGTTCGCACCGGTGACCGTCTCAGACCTCCTCCACGACGTGCTGGCCCAGCTCCAGGTGCGCGGCGCCCACATGGCGCTGGTCGTGGAGCCGGACGGCACCGTGCTCGGCGTCGCCACGTTGGAGGACGTCATCGAGGAGCTCGTCGGCGAGATCCGCGACGCCGCGCATGCCGACGAGCCCACCTGACCTGGTACGCGACCCGGGGGCGCGCCTGACCTCGGCCCCCGGCACGGCGGATAGGGTGACGACGGCAGGCTCCCACCCATGGAAATGCAGGCAGAACGTTGGCGGACGACTCGACGCGCATCGAGCGCGTGTGGACGGTGCCGAACCTGCTCAGTCTGGCTCGGCTCGCGGGCGTCCCCGTCTTCCTCTGGCTGGTGCTCGGTCCTGAGGCGGACGGGTGGGCACTCGCGTTGCTCATGGTCTCGGGCATCACCGACTACCTCGACGGCTGGCTGGCGCGACGCCTCGACCAGATGTCGCGACTCGGCCAGGTCCTCGACCCGGTGGCCGACCGGCTCTACATCCTCGCGGTCGTCGTGGGCCTGGCGTTCCGGGACGTGATCCCGTGGTGGGTGGCCCTGATCCTCCCGCTGCGCGACGCGTTGTTGTGGATCCTGGTGCCGATCCTGCGCACCCGCGGCTACAGCGCGCTCCCCGTCCACTTCCTCGGCAAGGCAGCGACGTTCAACCTCCTCTACGCCTTCCCCCTGCTCCTGCTCGGTGACGGTGAGGGCACGATCGCAACGCTCGCCGACGTCTTCGGATGGGCGTTCGCCGGCTGGGGCATCGGGCTCTACTGGTGGGCCGGCATCCTGTACGCCTACCAGGTCTACCGGTTCGTCCAGACCACTCCCAGACGCGCGGTGGTCCCCGATGGCTGAGGGGCGGCCGCTCCCGGAGCACGTCACGACCCCGCTGCTCTCGCTGATCACCCAGCAGGCGCTCGAGGAGGACTACCGCTCCGTGGCCGAGCGTCGCCGGCGTGAGGGCGGGGCCCAGGAACGGCCACCGTCCCGGACGGTGGCGGCGGCGGTCATCGGCGTGTTCGGCATCCTGATCAGCGTCGCGGCCGTGCAGAACTCCCGGAACGAAGAGGTCGAGACGGCCGGACGAGCGACGTTGATCGCCCGCATCGGTGAGGCCCGCAACGATCTCGAGGACCGACAGGCGCGCATCGCGGACCTGACCCGGGAGAACCGTGAGCTCACCGATTCGCTCGCTGAGCTCGGCACGGTGCGGGTGCAGACGGTCAGCCGGCAACGGCGGCTGGAAGTCCTCACCGGCTACTTTCCAGCCACGGGGGAGGGCGTGCGAGTGGTCGTCAACGACAACCCGATCGGCGACGCGGTGCAGCGGGTGACCGATGCCGATCTCGCGAAGCTGGTCGACGGTCTCTGGGAGGCGGGCGCCGAAGCGATCGCCATCAACGACCAGCGGCTCAACCCCCTCGGGTCGATCCGGAACGTCGGACTGGCCATCCACGTCAACACGGTCCCGCTCACGCCGCCGTACGTCGTACGGGCGATCGGGGACACCCGCACGTTGCAGGCCGATCTCCTCAACACCTCCGAGGGGGCGGAGTTCTTCTCCCTGGCCGATCAGCTCGGGTTCGAGTACAGCATGGACAATGTGTCCGAGCTGTCGCTGCCGGCGGCACGTCGACGGCCGCTGAGCCAGGTCCAGAGTGGCACCGCGGAGCAACGTGGTGACCGCGGGGTAGAGGAGGAGGAATCATGATCGCCGCACTGGGCCTGCTGGTCGGGATCCTGCTCGGACTCGTCTTCCAGCCCGACGTCCCGTCCGGTCTGGAGCCCTACCTGCCGATCGCGGTGGTCGCTGCACTGGACGCCGTGTTCGGAGGCCTGCGCGCCTACCTCGACGGGATCTTCGACGACAAGGTCTTCGTCGTCTCCTTCCTCAGCAACGTCTTCATCGCGGCCGCCATCGTCTACCTGGGAGACCAGCTCGGCGTCGGCGGACAGCTCACCACCGGTGTCATCGTGGTGCTCGGGATCAGGATCTTCTCCAACGTCGCGGCGATCCGCCGTCACCTGTTCCATGCCTGAGCCCGACGTCGACACCCGACCCTCGACCCACCGGTCGGGGGCGGATGGCCACGGCCTTCCGGACGCCGAGCCGCCGACAGCTCGTGGTGGCCGTGCTGCTCGCGATCCTGGGGTTCGGCGTCGTGACCCAGATGCGTTCCGTCGAGGTGAACGACACCTATGCCGGCTACACCCAGCAGGCGCTCATCGACGTCCTCAACGGCCTGGCCGGCACCACCCAGCGTGCGGAGACCGAGCTCGCCCGCCTGGAGGAGACACGCTCGCGGCTGCTGTCCGACACCAGCGCGGAGCAGGCGGCCACCGAGCAGGCTCGCACCGAGATCAACACCCTCGAGGTGCTGGCGGGCGTGGTCCCGGTGAGCGGCCCCGGGATCCGGATCACGATCACCGAGGTGACCGGCCAGGTCGACATCGACTCGCTGCTCGACACCGTCCAGGAGATGCGCACCGCGTTCGCGGAGGCGATGCAGATCAACGGTCAGGTGCGGATCGTGGCCTCCACGTCGTTCGAGGACGGCGTCGGCGGGATCTACGTCGACGGGACGCTGCTCGAGCCGCCGTACGTCATCGACGTCATCGGCGACCCGGCCACCCTGCACGGCGGCATGGTCTTCCCCGAGGGGCCGATCGAGCAGCTCGAGAACGACGGCGCCGAGGTCGTGGTCGAGGAGCTCCAGTCGCTCGACATCGAAGCGGTCACCACCCCGGAGCGCACCGAGTTCGCCGAACCGGGGAGCACGCCGTGACCCGGCTCTCGGTAGCCTGCCCTCGTCCACTGCGATCTTCTCGAAGGAGCCACCCGTGTACCCCGACGACCTGAAGTACACCGCCGAGCACGAGTGGGTTCGCGTCCCGGGCGAGAGCGACGGTTCCGTGCGGGTGGGGATCACCCACTTCGCCCAGGAGGCGCTGGGCGACATCGTCTACGTGTCGCTGCCCGACGTGGGGGACAGCGTCGAGTCCGGCTCGCCGTGCGGGGAGCTCGAGTCGACGAAGTCGGTCAGCGACATCTACGCACCGCTCACCGGCGAGATCGTGGCCCGCAACGACTCCCTGGACGCCACGCCTGAGCTCGTCAACAACGATCCGTACGGCGGTGGGTGGCTGTTCGAGCTGGTGCCGGGCGACTCCGGCGCGGTCGACGCCCTGATGGATTCCGCCACCTACCAGGGCAGCCTGGACTCCTGATCGGTTCGGCTTGATCGGCTGTCTCGGACTGATAGGTTTTGGGGCAACCGTCACCCTCCACTCCGTGGTGAGGGTTGCACCGACCGGGAGGACCCATAGATGCCGTACTGCACCGCCTGTGGCCGGCAGAATCCGGACGACGCCAGTTTCTGCTCGCAGTGCGGGACCAAGCTCGTCACGTCCGACGCCCCCGGGGTCTCCGATGCTGCTGGTGAGTCGACGGCGACCATCACCTTCGGGGTCTCCAAGGACAAGACCGACACCTCCGACCGGCAGCTCAACCCGGTCGACGCGGCCGCGGTCGATGCGCTGCCCCCGGGCCATGCACTGCTCGTCGTACAGCGAGGTCCCGGCGCCGGGAGCCGGTTCCTGCTGGACACCGACACCGTCAACGCCGGCCGCCATCCCGACAGCGAGATCTTCCTGGACGACGTCACCGTCTCCCGCCGTCACGCCGAGTTCCGGCGCGAGGGCGAATCGTTCACGGTGAGCGACGCCGGCAGCCTCAACGGCACCTACGTCAACCGCGACCGGATCGACAAGGTCCAGGTCAACGACGGCGACGAGGTGCAGATCGGCAAGTACCGCCTGGTGTTCTTCTCGGGCCACACGGGCGAGTGATGTCGCAGGCGGCAACGCACGCCCACGGGGGGCGGATGAACATCGGGGAGGTGCTCGACCGGCTGCGACCCGACTTCCCGGGCGTGACGATCCCCAAGATCCGCTTCCTCGAGGACAAGGGGTTGATCAAGCCGGAACGCACTCCGGCCGGCTACCGCAAGTTCACCGGCTCCGACGTTGACCGCCTCCGCTACATCCTGACCATGCAGCGTGACCACTACCTGCCGCTGAAGGTGATCGGCGAACACCTCGACGCGATCGATCGTGGTCTCGAGCCGCCGCCCATCGACTCGGTCGTCCCGACCGTGCCCAAGGTCTCCCTGACCGCCGACGGGCTGCCGAGCCCCGAGTCGTTCCGGCGCCACGACGAGGTCCGGCTCTCCCGCAAGGAGCTGCTCAAGATCGCAGGCGTCGACGAGGCCCTGCTCGACCAGCTCGAGCAGTACGCCCTGATCGTCCCGCGTCCGGGCACCGGCCACTACGACACCGACGCCCTGGTGATCGCCCAGACCGCACGGGAGCTGGCCGAGTTCGGCTTCGAACCGCGTCACCTGCGGGCGTTCAAGACCGCCGCGGACCGCGAGGTCGGGCTCGTCGAGCAGGTCGTGGCCCCCCACAAGCGCGGCCGGGACGCCGGCGCCAAGGCCCGCGCCGAGGAGACGGTCAGCGAGATCGCAGCCCTGTCGGTGCGCCTCCACGCCACGTTGGTGAAGACCGGCCTGCGCTCGATGTGACCTCGAGACGACAGGGCCCTCCCGTCCGCCGTACGGCGGCGCGGAGAGGTCAGGGCTCGGGAGTAGGGTGAAGGCGTGCGCGAAGTCGATGTGATGGGTGTCCGGGTCGAGATGCCGTCAAACCAGCCGATCGTGCTGCTGCGCGAGGTCTCGGGCGATCGCTACCTGCCGATCTGGATCGGTGCGGTCGAGGCCACCGCCATCGCGTTCGCCCAGCAGGGCGTCGTACCGCCGCGGCCGCTGACGCACGACCTCCTCAAGGACGTCCTCGCCGCGACCGGCAACGAGTTGACCGAGGTCCGGATCACCGATGTGAAGGACGGCGTCTACTTCGCCACGCTGGTTCTCGCGTCCGGCACGGAGGTCAGTGCCCGGCCCTCCGACTCCATCGCGTTGGCGCTGCGCACCGGCAGTCGGATCGTCTGCAGCGAGGACGTGCTCGACGAGGTCGGTCTGGCGGTCCCCGCCGAGCAGGAGGACGAGGTCGAGAAGTTCCGCGAGTTCCTCGACCAGGTCACCCCCGAGGATTTCGAGTCGAGCTGACGTCTCAACCATCACCCTCAACCACAGGTTGAGGGTTGCGACACGCCGTCGCCGTCGTTGACCACCCTCCACCTGCGGCTTACCTTGAACTGTCTCTGTTGTAACTTCACCACTGTGGCTCTCGTAGTCCGGCGGTCGACACTTCCCGTGAGTTACGCACAACGGAGTAGTTCAGGAGGACCGCGTGGCCGGTAACGAGTTCGGGCAGGACGCCGCCCCAGGTGCGGATCTCGACGCTGCCGTCGAGGCCGAGGAGCAGGGGCTGCTGTTCACCGACGACGTCTCGACGCTGCCGAGCGACACCGGCTACCGCGGTCCGACCGCGTGCAACGCCGCCGGCATCACCTACCGCCAGCTGGACTACTGGGCCCGCACCGGTCTGATCGAGCCGAGCGTCCGGGGCGCGACCGGCTCGGGTTCGCAGCGGCTCTACTCCTTCCGCGACATCTTGATCCTCAAGGTCATCAAGCGACTGCTCGATGCCGGCATCTCGCTCCAGCAGATCCGCACCGCCGTCCAGCACCTGCGCACCCGCGGCACCGATGACCTGACGCGCGTCACCTTGATGAGCGACGGCGTCTCGGTCTACGAGTGCACCAGCAACGACGAGGTCATCGATCTGCTGCAGGGCGGCCAGGGTGTCTTCGGCATCGCCATCGGCGGCGTGTGGCGCGAGATCGAAGGCACCCTCGCCGAGCTGCCCAGCGAGCGCACCGTGGACGAGGATGCAGCACCGTCGGCCAGCGACGAGCTGGCCGCTCGCCGCGCCGCCCGCCAGACCGGCTGACCTGCCGGTGGTAGGTTGGCGCTGCTGACTAACCCGCACGGGAGAGTCTTCGCACCACGCCCTCGGGCGCGGTGAACGGAGCGCCGAAGGGGCAATTCCTCCCCGGAACCTCTCAGGCGCCAGGACCGTGCGGACCAGGCAACTCTGGAGCCCGCCGTGGAGTGACAGAGGGGGAGGCAAATCCGATCGAGCCGATCTGAGGAGCCACCCGTGTCAGACCACCCCACCCTCGAGGGACTCGACACCGCCGCACCGTTCGTCGAGCGCCACGTGGGTCCCGGCCCTGCCGATGTCACGGCCATGCTGGACCGGCTGGGCTACGACTCGCTCGACGCGTTGATGCGGGACGCCGTGCCGGAGTCCATCCGGAGCACCGCCGAGCTCGACCTGCCGGTCGCGGCCGACGAGACGACCGTGGCCCGCGAGCTGCGCGACCTCGCCGCGCGCAACAATCCGGCGGAGGCCCTGATCGGCCTGGGCTACCACCCGACCCGCACCCCGGCCGTCATCCGTCGCAACGTGCTCGAGGACCCCAGCTGGTACACCGCCTACACGCCGTACCAGCCCGAGATCTCCCAGGGCCGGCTCGAGGCGCTGCTCAACTTCCAGACCGTGATCGGCGACCTCACCGGACTGCCGACCGCCAACGCGTCCCTGCTCGACGAGGGCACCGCCGCGGCCGAGGCGATGACGCTCGTACGCCGGGGCAACCGCAAGGCAACGGGTCCCTTCGTGGTGGACGCCGATGCACTCCCGCAGACCATCGACGTGGTCCGGACCCGCGCCGACGCGATGGGCATCGACGTGGTCGTCGCCGATCTCTCCGAGGGGCTGCCCGACGGTGAGCTCTGCGGGGTGCTGGTCCAGTACCCCGGCGCCAGCGGTCGGGTGCTCGATCCCCGTCCGGTGATCGACGCGGCGCACGAGCGCGGTGCGCTGGCCGTGGTCGCCGCCGACCTGCTCGCCCTGACCCTCCTGGAGGCGCCGGGAAGCCTCGGCGCCGACGTCGTGGTCGGGTCCTCGCAGCGGTTCGGCGTACCCCTCTTCTACGGGGGGCCGCACGCCGGGTTCATGGCGGTCGGCCCCGGCCTCGAAAGGCATCTGCCCGGCCGCCTGGTCGGGGTGTCCGTCGACGTGGAGGGCCGCCCGGCCTACCGGTTGGCACTGCAGACCCGTGAGCAGCACATCCGCCGTGACAAGGCGACCTCGAACATCTGCACCGCCCAGGTGCTCCTGGCCGTGGTGGCCTCGATGTACGCGGTCTACCACGGTCCGGAGGGACTGCGGACGATCGCGACGCGCACCCACCGCTACGCCGCGCTGCTCGCCGCCGCGCTCCGGGGGGCCGGCTTCGAGACCGAGCACGCGGAGTTCTTCGACACCGTGGTCGTGCACGCCGAGGGACGGGCCGAGCAGATCGTCGCCGCGGCCCGTGAATCCGGGCTCCACCTGCGCCTCGTGGACCCCGACCGGGTGGGACTGTCCACCTCCGAGTGCACCACCCGTCGTACGGTGGCCGCCGTCCTGGCCGCCTTCGGGGCAGGGGAGGGGATCGACCTCGACGGCCTCGACCAGGCCACCGGCGACGCGCTGCCGGACGCGCTGCGCCGGGAGACGCCGTACCTGACCCACGAGGTGTTCTCGTCCCACCACAGCGAGACCGCGATGCTGCGCTACCTGAGGCGGCTGTCGGCGCGCGACTACGCCCTCGACCGCGGCATGATCCCGCTCGGCTCGTGCACGATGAAGCTCAACGCGACCACCGAGATGGAGCCGGTGTCGCTGCCCGGCTTCGCCGACCTCCACCCGTTCGCACCGGCCGAGGACGCGATGGGCTACCTGACGCTGGTGGCCCAGCTCGAGGACTGGCTCGCCTCGGTCACGGGCTACGACCGGGTCTCGATCCAGCCGAACGCAGGCTCTCAGGGCGAGCTCGCCGGGCTGCTGGCCATTCGCAGCTATCACCGCGCGAACGGCGACCAGCAGCGCGAGGTCTGCCTGATCCCGTCCTCGGCCCACGGCACCAACGCGGCGTCGGCGGTCATGGCCGGGATGAAGGTCGTGGTGGTCAAGGCCGCCGACGACGGCTCGGTCGACCTCGAGGACCTGCGCGCGAAGTGCGAGCAGCACGCCGAGACCCTCGCGGCGATCATGGTCACCTACCCCTCGACCCACGGCGCCTACGAGGACGGCATCGGTGCGCTGTGTGAGCTCGTGCACGAGCACGGCGGTCAGGTCTACGTCGACGGCGCCAACCTCAACGCGCTGCTCGGTCACGCCCGGCCCGGTGAGTTCGGGGGCGACGTCTCCCACCTCAACCTCCACAAGACGTTCTGCATCCCGCACGGCGGCGGCGGCCCGGGGGTCGGGCCGGTGGCGGTGCGCGAGCACCTGGCGCCGTACCTGCCCTCGCACGCGATGCACCCGGAAACGAGCAAGCGCGAAGGCATCGGTCCGATCAGCGCCGCCCCGTACGGCTCCGCTGGCGTGCTCCCGATCTCGTGGGCCTACGTGCGGCTGATGGGGGCCGCCGGCCTCACCACCGCGACCTCCGTGGCCGTGCTGGCGGCCAACTATGTGGCCAGCCGGCTCGACGAGCACTTCCCGGTCCTCTACCGCGGTCACAACGGGCTCGTCGCCCACGAGTGCATCCTCGACCTGCGGTCGCTGACCAAGCAGACCGGCGTGACCGTCGACGACGTCGCCAAGCGGCTCATCGACTACGGCTTCCACGCGCCGACGATGTCGTTCCCGGTCGCCGGCACGCTGATGGTCGAGCCGACGGAGTCGGAGGACCTCGGCGAGCTGGACCGGTTCATCGAGGCGATGATCGCGATCCGCGGCGAGATCGACCGGGTCGGCGCGGGGGAGTGGAGCCCGGAGAACTCACCGCTGCGCCACGCCCCCCACACCGCCCGCGCGCTGGTCGGTGAGTGGGAGCGGGACTACCCGCGCGAGCTCGCGGTCTTCCCCACCGGCATCGACCCTGACAAGTACTGGCCACCGGTCGCCCGCGTCGACCAGGCCTACGGCGACCGCAACCTGGTCTGCGCCTGCCCACCCCCGGAAGCCTTCGCCTAATGGGTTGAGTCGCCACAAAATCGGGTTGAGTCGCCAGGAAATCGGGTTCGGGTTCCAGATATGTGGCAACTCGACCTGAATACCTGGCGACTCGACCCGAATATCTGGAAACTCAACGGGGGGTGGGGCGACTAGGGTCGAGGTGTGAGCGAGCCAGTCGTGGAGCGACGCCAGGTCTGCCTCGACGTTGCTCAGGCGACGGGGCGGCTGACGTCGGTCGTGGGGGCCGTCTTCCACCGGTACGGCGTGGTGTGGGTCGGCTCGTCCGGCGCGTGCCCGGGCGTGACGGGCCAGTACCGGATCGGCTCCATCACCAAGACGTTCACCGCCGTCCTCGTGATGCAGGCGCGTGACGCCGGGCTGTTGACCCTCGATGACCCGATCGGCCACCACCTCGGTGACATCGGGTACGCCGAAGCCACGATCCGCCAGCTCCTCAGTCACACCTCGGGGGCACAGAGCGAGCCGGCCGGACCCTGGTGGGAGCGCTCCCGCGGCGCCGATTTCGAGGCCCTGGTGCGAGCGAACGACGGCGGCGGCCGGGTGGCCGCGGCAGGGGAGTTCCACCACTACTCCAACCTCGGCTACGGACTGCTCGGCGAGGTGCTGGCCCGGGTGACCGGTCGGCCGTGGCGGCAGCTGGTGCATGACGTGCTGCTCACGCCGCTCGGCATGAGCCAGACGTCGTACCTGCCACGTCCCCACGCCCAACCGGGCTGGAGCGTCGACCACTTCACCGGCATCAGGACGCTGGAGCCGCTGACCAGCACCGGTGCGATGGCACCTGCGGGACAGCTGTGGTCGACGGTGCCCGACCTCGTGACGTGGGGTCAGTTCCTCGCCGGCGCCCGGCCGGACCTGCTCGACCCCTCCACCCTCCACGAGATGTCGCTGCCGGTGGCCGACGACTACGGACTGGGATTGAAGCTCTCGGCCAACGCCGGTGGGGTGCTGGTCGGCCACGGAGGGTCGATGCCCGGCTTCATGGCGTCGCTGTTCGTCGATCCCGGCTCGGGCATCGGCGCCGCCGTCCTCACCAATGCGACCACCGGCATCGATACCCAGCAACTCGCGATCGACCTCATCGACGGCGACTTCATCGACGACGTCCCCGACCCCTGGGTCCCCACCGTGGCACTGCCCCAGGAGGTCGAGGGAGTGCCGGGACTCTGGTTCTGGGGCAACAGCGCTCTCGAGGCCCGGTGGCACAACCACGGTCTCGACATCTCGCCGTTGGCCCGCTTCGGCACCAGCGGCGACCGGTTCGAGCTCCGGGGCGACCGGTTGGTGGGGGTCTCCGGCTACCACCGCGGGGAGACGCTGTGCCTGCACCGGCGCCCCGACGGCGCGATCGGCCACCTGGAGGTCGCCACCTGGATCCTCACGCGTACGCCGTACGACCCGGCGGCGCCCATCCCCGGAGGCCACCCGCGCCGCTGAGGCGACGACTCAGAGCGCCTGGGACACGCTCGACATGTTGAAGTCGGGCACCCGCAGTGCCGGGGTCGCGGTCCGCGAGAAGTAGTCGTCGCCCCACTCGCGGCTGAAGCTCGGCACCGTCTCGCTGGCGTGCGTGAACCTGTTGAGCAGGTCGACCGGACTCTCGTTCCAGCGGAAGTTGTTGACGGCGCCGGTGATCTCGCCGTTCTCGACCAGGTAGACGCCGTCGCGGGTCAGCCCGGTGAGCAGCAGCGACTGCGGGTCGACCTCGCGGATGTACCACATGCACGTCAGGAGCAGGCCGCGCTCGGTCCCGGCAACGAGGTCGTCGATGCCGCCGTTGGCGCCGTCGACGGTCAGCACGAGGTTGTCGACGTACGGCGTGACCGGCAAGCCGGTGAGTCCCGCGGAGTGCCGGGTCTGGATCAGCGAGGTGAGGGCGCCGTCGGAGATCCAGTCCGTGCGGCCGAGGGGCAACCCGTTGTCGAAGACGGACTGCTCGTTGTCGGACGTGCTGGCCGTGACGAAGGGCGCGCACTCCAGGCCGGGGTGGGCGGGGTCGGAGAACAAGGTCACTCCGTCGCGGACGATCTTCTCGCCGACGCGCGTGCCACCACCACGCAAGCTGTAGACGGACTGACCGTCGTGAGCGGTGCGGGCCCCGGCGTACCAGTAGGCGTCCACCATCAGGTCGGCCACGGCGCTCGGCGGCAGGATGGTGTCGTAGCGACCCGCTTCCAGGTCGATGTGCCGCTCGGCCCAGCCGAGCCGTTGGGCGACCGTCTGGTCCATCACGAGGGCGTCGACGTCGGAGAAGTCACGCGTGGCGCCGCCCACCCAGGCGCTGCGCGTGAGCGAGGTGTCCTTGCCGGTGCAGCCGTAGTGGCCGGTCGGCTGGACGTGGCGCAGCCGCAACCCCGTCGAGGTACCGAGGTACGTCGTCGTGTGGTCGTGGCTGACGAAGCCGTAGAGCACCCGGCCTTCGCCCCCGGCCCGGCCGAACGCCTCACCCAGGGCGGGCGCAAAGGTGTCGAACACATGGATGTCGGTCGGCGAGGGGGCGTCATCCCAGTCAGCCGACGACTCGCCGGTGGTGAGCTCCTGGGCATCCTCGGCCGCAGTTCCGGCGCGGGCGGCCGCGTCAGCCGCCTCGACCAGGGCGGTGACCTGGGCCTGTGTGGTCGCGCTGCCGCTCATCGAGCCCGATGCCACACCGTCTCCGGTGCGGACGAAGCTGACGACGGTGACACTGAGCCCGTGCATGACACCGTTGGTGGTCAACGTGTTGTTGGCCCAGCGCAGGTTGGCGCTCGTCGAGTCGGCGACGATCGCGACGCAGTCATCGGCCGTCGAGGTCGCCAGGGCGTGCTCGACCAGCGACTGCGGGGTCCAGGTGTTCGTGGTCATCAATGGCCTGCCTCGTCGGTCGTGTTGAGGATCCGCACCTCACGGAAGAGCGCGCTCGGACAGCCGTGGCTGACCGCGGCGACCTGTCCGGGTTGCGCCTTGCCGCAGTTGAACGCGCCGCCGAGGACCCAGGTGTCCTCGCCGCCCACCGCTGCCATGGAGTTCCAGAAGTCGGTGGTGGTCGCCTGGTAGGCGGCATCTCGGACCTGTCCGGCCAGCTGGCCGTCCTCGATCCGGAAGAAGCGCTGCCCGGTGAACTGGAAGTTGAAGCGTTGCATGTCGATCGACCACGACTTGTCGCCGACGACGTAGAGCCCGCGCTCCACCTGACCGATCAGGTCGTCGGTGGAGGTGTCGTCGGGGGAGGGCTGGAGGGACACGTTGGCCATCCGCTGGATCGGGATGTGGCCGGAGGAGTCGGCGTACGCGCAGCCGTTGGAGCGGCCACCGTTGAGCTCCGCCTTCATGTGGCCCATCGCCCGGTCGAGCTGGTAGCCCACCAGCACCCCGTCACGGACGATGTCCCATGCCTGCGCCGCGACCCCTTCGTCGTCGTAGCCGATGGAGGAGAGACCGTGGCGCACGGTGCGGTCGCCGGTCACGTTCATCACGGGCGAGCCGTACTGGAGCGTGTTCAGCTTGTCGTACGTCGCGAAGGAAGTTCCGGCGTAGTTGGCCTCGTAACCCAGTGCGCGGTCGAGCTCGGTGGCATGACCGATCGACTCGTGGATGGTGAGCCACAGGTTGGACGGATGGATGACCAGGTCGTAGGTGCCTGCCTCGACCGACGGCGCCGCCAGCTTCTCGGCGAGCAGGTCGGGCACCTCGGCCAGCTCGGCGTCCCAGTCGTAGCTGCCGTCGGTGAGGTACTCCCATCCACGACCGACCGGGGCCGCGATGGAGGACATCGAGTCGAAGACCCCCGACGACGGGTCCGTGCCCATCGCCTCGAAGTGAGGTTGCAGCCGGATCCGCTGCTGGGTGGTGCGGGTGCCGGTCAGGTCGGCGTAGTACTTGTTCTCCTGCACCTGCTGGAGAGACGCCGAGGCGTGCTGGACCGCGTCGTGGGCACGGAGCCGGTTCGTCCAGTCGATCAGCAGCGCCGACTTGTCCGCGGTCGGTACCTCGAGCGGGTTGATGTCGTACGCCGACACCCAGGTGACGTCGTCGTGAATCGGCTCCGGGGCGATCTCGACCGGGCTGGTCGTCATCTCGGCGGCGACGAGCGCCACTGCCACGGCCCGCTCGGCGACCTGCACGGCTTCCTCCGGGGTGAGCACCACGCCCGCGGCGAACCCCCACGCGCCGTGGTGGATCACCCGGACCGCGAACCCGAGGTCCTCGGTGTCGGCAGCGCCCTGCAGGACACCGTCACGCACACCGAGGTGCTGGTAGCGGATCCGCTCGAAGCGGAAGTCGGCGTGGCTGGCTCCCAGCTCGCGGGTCCGTGACAGGGCGACGTCGCCGAGGTCACGGTAGGGGAGCGCCAGGAAGGTCGGGTCGAGCTCGGCTCCGGTCACACGCTCAAACTTATACGACAACATCCTGGTGGAGCGTCGACCCTGCCCGACTCTTGCGGACATGAAGCTGGGTGGGGATCCTCATCTGGAGCTCGGCCACGTGGCTGACGACGCCGACGACCCGGCCGCCGTCGCGCAGCGAATCAAGGGTGTCCATGACGTCGTCGAGGGTGTCGGCATCCAGCGTGCCGAAGCCCTCGTCGACGAACAGCGTCTCGAGCTCGGATCCGCCGGCTTCGTGAGCGATCACGTCCGCCAGTCCGAGGGCGAGCGCGAGGGACACCACGAAGGTCTCGCCGCCCGAGAGCGTGACCGGGTCGCGGGTCTCGCCCGACCAGTCGTCGCGGACCCGAAGGCTGAGCCCACCCCGCGACTCGCCCGCGCCCCGGTCGCCGGTGTGCTCGAGCCGGTAGCGCCGGTCGGTCATCGCGACCAGTCGCTCGTTGGCCGAGGCCACCACCTGACGGAGCCGGAAGGCGAGGACGTATCCGGAGAGCCGCATCCGCATCCGGTTGTCGGGGGAGGTGCCGTCGGTCAGTGACGCCAGCCGGTCGACGAGGTCGTGCTGGATGCGGACCGGCGCCCAACCGGCCAGGGCACCTCCGAGCTGGGCACACAGGCGGTCGAGCCGTGCGGTGCGGTGTCGCGCTGCGGCGGCAACCTCCCTGGCCCGGGCCAGGGAGTCGTCAGCATCGACCTGGCGCGCCGTGAGCGCGTCCAGGTCGGGGGCAGGTGCCGTGGCGGCGGCGACCAGCTCGGGGTCGGCCAGGGTGGCGGCCACTGCCGCACGCCGCGTCTCGTGTGCGCGTACCTGTCGGTCGAGCGTGGCGCGCTCGTCGGAGCTCAGACCTGCGGCGCTGCTGTCGGAGAGGGTGTCGAATCCGTGGTCCCGCGCTGCTGTGTCGGCACGCTGATGCGCAGCGGCCGCCGTCTCGCGCAGTCTGTCCCGGGCGACCGACGCGCCGGCGGCCTCGGCGCAGACGTGCGCCACGGTGTCGAGGTGACGGGCGAGGTCGGCCACGGACGCCTGGCCGGAGCCGGTGAGCAGGTCGGCGAGCTCTGCCTCGATCTGGCGAATGCGCTGCCCCCATTCGGCCAGGCTTGCGTCGAGGGCGGATCGCTGGGCGTCGAGCGATCCGCGTCGGGAGGCCAGGCCGGCCTGGGCTCCCTCGACCCTGTCGAGCTCGCAGGTCTCCGCGGCCAGGGTGGCGGCGTGCTCTGAGAGCCGGGCGAAGCGGGACTCGTGGTCGGCGAGCTCACGGTCGAGGACCGGAACCGTGAGCTGCCCAGCGCGCTCGCGGGCGTGGGAGATGCGCACCTGGAGGTCGACGACGGCCCCTTCGCGGGCCTGGCGGACCACTTCGGCGTCGTCCACGTCGCGGCGGGCGGCGCGGACCGCCTCGGCGTCCGGGGCGCCAGGCTGGGTCGCGGCGAGGTGGGGATGGTCGGCCGAGCCGCACACCGGGCACGACGCGCCCACTGCGAGCGCGCAGGCGATCTCGGCGGCCATCCCGTTCAGGCGCTGCTCCTGCAGGTCGAGCCACCGGCCCGTCATCGACTGGGCATGGTCGACCGATTGCCGCAACAGGTCCTCAGCCTCGGTCAGCAGGGCGACGAGCTCGACCACCTGACGGCCGGCGTCTCGTCGTGCGCGGGCAGCGTCGACGGCGGCGGCTGCGGCCTCGAGCGCGTCGGCGGCGCGCCGCGCCTCCGCCTGCGCCGTACGCCGGGAGGCGATCTCGGCCGGCAACGCGGTCAGCTGCTGGTCGGTGGCGACGAGCGCGTCGGTGAGCTCGCTCAGTCGCACCTCACCGGTGGCGACCTGGGCCGTGAGCCGGTCGTGCTCCTCGGCGCGCGGCACCAGGGCGCGTGCCCGCGCGGCGCCGTCGACAGCCACACGCTCCTGGGCGCGCAGGTCGGTGAGGGTCAGATCGGAATGCCCGAGCAGCTCACCGGCGCGAGCCAGTGCGGCGGCCGCACCTGCTTCAGCCTCCTGCAGCTCGGCGGCCACCCCCTCTGCCACCTCGGCGACCGGCGCCACCGCGGCGGCGCGGCGGGCTGCATCGAGTCGCAACTCGCGGGTGCGGTGGGCGGACTCGTCGTCGGTGAGCGTGGCCTGCTCCGCCTGGGCCCGGGTGACCCGGAGCTGACGCTCGGCGAGCAACCGGGCCTCGTCGAGGCGGGACCGGGCAGCCGCTTCGACCTCGACTGCGGCTGCCGCCGCGGCCGTGGCGGCAGCGTCGGACTCGACTGCGGCGGCCAGCACCCAGTCGGACCAGGGCCCGATGGCACCGGCGACCGGCTCCAGTCCGTGGAGATCCCAATCGGCAGGGAGCGTCCGCCCGGACGCCTCGCTGACGCGGCTCACCAGGTCGGTCACCGTCTCGTGGTGGCGCGCGGACTCCCGCCCCAGTGCTCGGCGCCGCTCGCGGAGCCAGGTCTCGACGTCCTCGAACCGCGAGGTGCGGAAGAGCTGTTGGAGCAGCTGGTGCCGCTCTGCGGAGTCGGCGCGCAGGAAGGCCTGGAAGCGACCCTGGGGCAGCAGCTGGACCTGGCAGAACTGGGTGAGGTTCATGCCGAGCAGACCGGTGACGAGATGGCCGGCCTCGTCGAGCCGTGAGGCCAGTGGCCGCCAGTCGCCCTCGACCCGCTCGGTCACGAGCACGCTCGGCTGCTCGGTGGTCAAGCCGGCGCCCCGCTTCTTGGGGCGCCGCCATCCGGGGGACCGCTCGATCCGGAACCGTCGCCCGACCACGGTGAACTCCATCGTCACCGACGGTGCCGTCCCCGGTGCGGCCTGGTCTGAGCGGAGCTGCTTGGCGGCCTGTCTGTCGCCGGGAACAGCGCCGTAGAGGGCGAAGCAGATCGCGTCCAGCACGCTGGTCTTGCCGGCACCGGTGGCGCCCGTCAGCAGGAACAGACCCGCATCGCTCAACGCGTCGACATCGACCGAGACCTCTCCGGCAAAGGGACCGAACGCCTCGATCCGCAGGTGGTGGATCCTCATCGCGTCGCCGCCTCGGTGAGCCGGACGTCGGCCTCGGGGTCATCGCCACACGCGTCGCAGGCGTCGCGGAGCAGGGCGGCCTCTGCCTCGGAGGCGGGAACGCCACGGAGGTCGGCGACGAAGTCGAGGGTGATGTCGTGGTCGCTGCGACCGTGCCTGCTGGCCGACGGCGTCGCCGGCAGCGGCGTGGTGGACGGCTCGAAGCCGAGCACGAGCGTGTGGGGGAAGCGCTCGCGCAGTCGGGCCATGGCCCGCATCGGCCGCAGGTCGTCGGTCAGCGTGGCCTGGACCCAGGCGTCCTCGACGCCGGCGAGGGTGGCGTCGGACAGCAGCGACTCGAGATCGCCGCGGAGCACCGCCAGCGGCCGGGGCTGCGGCGCGTCGACGAACTCGGCGGCGGCGAAGCCACCGGCGTCGAGGTCGACCAGCCAGCAGCCCTTGCGTTGACCTGCCTCGGAGAACGAGTAGGCCAGCGGCGACCCGCTGTAGCGCAGGCGGTCATCGAGCACGTGGGGGCCGTGGAGGTGCCCGAGCGCGCCGTAGTCGACGCCGTCGAAGACCGACGAGGCGACCATCGAGACGCCGCCGACACTGATGTCACGCTCGGAGTCGCTGGGCGCGCACCCGGCCACGAAGGCGTGGGCCATCACCACCGAGCGGGTGCCCCGCGGTCGGGTGGCGAGGTCGGCGTGCACCCGACGCATCGCCTCGCTGAGCGCGGCCTCGTGGGAGCGTGCGGGCAGCTGCCACGGCTCGCGCAGCAGCTGGGGGTCGAGATAGGGGAGGCCGTAGACGGCGACAGGCCCGTGCCGGTCATCGAGCAGCACCGGCTGCCCGGACGACTCCGGATCGGTCCGGACGTGCACCCCGGCCGCATCCATCAGCCTCGAACCGAAGCCGAGTCGCAGGGCGCTGTCGTGGTTGCCGCTGGTCAGGACGACGCGGGCACGTGAGGCGGCCAGTCGGGCGAACGTCTCGTCGGCGAGCCGGACGGCGTCGACCTGGGGGAGTGCCCGGTCGTAGATGTCGCCGGAGACGACGACCAGGTCGACGCATTCGTCCTCGACCACCTCGAGCAGGTGATCGGCGAACGCCGCCTGGGCAGGGAGCAGTCCCTCACGGTGGAATGACCGGCCAAGGTGCCAGTCGGAGGTGTGAAGGATCCGCACGAGGACGACGTTAGGTGCGGGGACCGACAGTCCCCGGCACCCACGCCGTCGTACTCGTCAGACTCAGGCCTGGGTGCCGAGCGCGAACTCGACCTGGCCCTCTCCGTCGACGATGGCGTCGAGCACCTTGTCGTCGAGGAGGACGGTGGCGCTCTCGTCGAGGAAGACGGTGGCACCGTCCTGCTCGACCACGACGTCGCCGGGCTCGGCGGCGGCTGCAGGGGTGACCTCGAGCGCGGGCTGCTCGGCGGGGCCTCCGGTGATCCGGAGTCCGGAGGCGTCGGGGATCTGCTCGGCGAAGCCCTTGACCACGGTGGTGGCGTTCTCGGTGAGGGTGAGCATGATTGTCCTTCCGATCGTGTACTGGTCACCTCCACCGTGTCCCATGTCCCTGCGAGAGTCGAATCCGCCCGGCGGATCCGGACCGGAGCGCGTCTCAGGCGTAGCGGACGGTCCGGGACTCGCTGGTGAAGCCGTAGAGACCGAGTCCGGCCTCGCGCGCCAGTGCCACCGACAGCGACGTGGGAGCGCCTACGGCTGCCAGGACACCGACGCCTGCGGCGACAGCCTTCTGCACCAGCTCGAAGCCGGCCCGGCCGCTGACGACGAGGGCCGCCTCGGCGGGGGAGGACCCCGCGAGCACGCGGGCCCCGGTGACCTTGTCGACCGCGTTGTGACGCCCGACGTCCTCCCGTACGACGAGCAGCTGGCCGTCCGCGTCCGCGAGCCCCGCCGCGTGGACACCGCCGGTCGTCCCGAAGACCTGCTGCCGCTCACGCAGCCGGTCGGGTAGCAGCCGCACCACGCTCGGGTCGATCGCACGTCCGGCCCAGGCCCGGGCACGGGGGGTCGTCAGCACCGCCTCGATGCTGTCCTTGCCGCACACGCCACACGCCGACGATCCGCTGCCGTGGCTGTGCGAGCGGCTTCCCATGTCCCGCGCCGGCGCGGCGTCGAGACTGACCGTGACGACGTTGAACTCCTGCTGCCGCGTCAGGTCCTCGTCGGTGCAGTAGGCCACCGAGCGGATCGCGGAGGCGGGCGCCACCCCTTCGTGCACGATCCAGCCGGCCGCCAGCTCGAAGTCGTGGCCGGGGGTCCGCATCGTGATCCAGACCCGGTCCGGTGCCGTCCCGGGCCATTCGAGCCGGAGCTCCAACGGCTCCTCGGCCGCGACCCGGTCCTCGCGACGGCGCTCGTCGGTGCCGAGATGCTCGTGGACGTCCACGCGCACGGTCGGTCCTGGGCGTTCCACCGTGGCCATGCGACGGAGCCTAGGCCGACGTGCCGACGGCTGCCTCACGGCGCTGGTCGCCCGCCGCCTCGAGCAGCCCGTCCCCGGTCCGCAGCGCGGCGCCGACCCCGCCGAAGTACATGTGCGGCTCCGGATACTCGTGGGCGCGCAGGCCGCTGGCCGCGACGGCAGCGGCGAGGTCGTCGTCTCGCTCGTACTCCGCCGTGAACCCGTCGACACCGAGCCGCAGGTGCACCCGGGGCCGCGCGATCGCGTGCTGCAGATCCGCCTCGTGGAGCGTCCCCTGGCCGAGCACCAGCATCAACGCGGTCGTGATCCGGTCTGCTCCCGGAGAGCCGATGGCGAGGACCCGGCCGTCAGCGGTGCGGCCGGTGGTCGGAGCCATGTTCGACGCCAGCCGGGTCCCGGGCTCGGCGGCGTGCAGACCGTGCGGATTGAGCTCGGTCTCGCCCAGGCAGTTGTTGAGCAGGATCCCGGTCCCGGGGATGGCCAGCCCGGCGCCGTACCCACTGCTCATGGTGATCGCGCAGGCGGTGCCGTCCTGGTCGACGGCCGAGACGTGTGCGGTGGCACCGGAGCCGCGCAGCGCGTCGAGACCGCGCACCGCCACCTGCTCGAGCAGCGCCCGGCCGTCGGCCTCGAGGTCCCACGACAGGTCGTGGACCGCTGCTCGGTATCCCAGGACCGCGCGCTGGATCTCGATCGCGTCCGCCCAGGTCCACCGCTCGCGACGAGCCAGCTCGCCGAGCATCACCGCGAGCATCGGACCGCCGATGGACGGTGGCGGGTTGAGCGCGATGTCCCAGTCACCGGCGCAGATCCGGTGGGCCGGCCGCTCGACCGGACGGTAGGTCGCGAGGTCCGAAGCCGTCACCAGCCCGCCGCCTGCAGCCATCTGGTCCACCAGGGCCCGGCCCACCGAACCTGTGGTGAACAGGGAGGGGCCGTCGCGCCCCAGCTGCTCGAGCACGTCGGCCAGCGCGACGTTGGTGACGATCTCGCCTCCCGCCGGCAGCTCGCCGTGCTCGTTGGTCACGATCGCGAAGGCATCCGGATCGGGGGCGAACAGGTCGCCGGCCACGAACTGCAGGTAGCGCGCCCCGGCGTGGCTGGTGGGGAAGCCATCACGGACCGCCTGCTCGGCCGGTCGCAGCAGCCGTTCCCACGGCAACCGTGCGTGGCCCTCGTGCGCCAACGCGCACGCCGAGACGGTGCCCGGCGTCGCGACGGACCCGGCGCCGGCCTGCATCGTCACTCCGCCTCCGTACGACGTGACGACCTCGCGGACGCCGGAGCCGATGCGCGCCGACGGCAGGCCGCGACCCGGCATCTCCACTGAGCCGTCGATCACGGTCGGTTCGCCGTCCGCGGGCCAGACCGAGACGTAGCAGCCGCCGGCCAGGCTGACGATCCCCGACTCGGTCGACATCGCGACGAACGCGGCAGCGAGCGCCGCGTCCACCGCGTTGCCACCCTCGCGCGCGACCTCGAGCCCGGCGGCCAGTGCCTGACGGCCGGTGGCTGCGACGGCGACTCTGACCGGCATGGCGCTCCTCGGGTCGTGACCGGATCGAAACCTAGTGTGAGCCCTCATCCTCATTCCATCCGGGCTGAAGAGGACCACAATCCAACTGCCGGTACGACGCGGGCAACCGATTGCCTTCTCGAGACGTCATACCGTCAACATCGGGGGCCCTTCGGGCTCATCTCGGAGAGGGAGAAACGACCATGAAGATCGACACTGCGCGCGGACGGGGAGCGGCCGCCATCGTGGCTGGCCTGGCCCTGCTCGCCACCACGGCATCGCTCACCACCGCGCCGGCCCAGTCCGCGGCAGTCGCCGGCGACTGTGCCCAGCCCTATCCGGTCGCGGCCGTCACGAAAGGTCAGGCAGTGGACGGCCTGACCGTGAGCGACGGCACCACGCCCGAGGCGTTCACCGGAGAGGTTCTCGGTGTCATCAACGACGGCATCGCACCCGGCCTCGACATGGTCATGGCACGCCTGACCTCTGACGAGGTCGACCGCGTCGGGATCTGGCAGGGCATGTCCGGCTCACCGGTCTACGCCGAGGACGGACGTCTCATCGGCGCCGTGGCGTACGGCCTCTCCTGGGGCCCGTCGCCGGTCGCCGGCATCACGCCCTTCGAGGACATGGACGACTACCTCGGCGCCGGCACTGCACCGAAGACCGTCAAGGTCGGGAACCAGGCGGCCCGCGCCATCGCCGCCGACTCGGACGTGACGGCCGCCCAGGCCAGCCAGGGCTTCAGCCAGCTGCCGATGCCGCTGGCGTACTCCGGGCTGACCCAGAAGCGACTCAACCTGATGAAGAAGAAGGGCCCCGACTACCTGCGGACCCGCGGCGCGGTCGCCATGGGTGCTGCGTCAGCCGCGGCCGACGCCGGCCCGGAGAGCCTCGTGGCCGGTGGCAACCTCGGTGCTGCGATCTCCTACGGCGACATCACCGCCGGTGGCGTCGGCACCGTGACCAGCGTCTGCGACGACCGTCTGGTCGGCTTCGGCCACCCGATGACGTTCGGCGGCGCGACCACCCTCGGTCTGATGCCCGCCGACGCCGTCTACGTCCAGGAGGACCCGGTCGGTCCCGGCTTCAAGGTCGCCAACATGGGCGCCCCCGCGGGCACCATCGACCAGGATCGCCTCACCGGCATCAGCGGCTCGCTCGGCGTACTGCCGCCCGAGACGGACGTGACCTCCACGGTGTCCTACGGTGCCCGCAACCGGACCGGTTCGACCGCGTCCCTGGTGCCGGACTTCAACGCCATGATCACGTTCTCGCAGATCCTGGCCAACCACGACCGCGTCGTCGACGCCATCCAGCCGGGCAGCGAGGTGGCGACGTTCTCGGTCACCGGCACCGATCGCGGCGGCGACCCCTTCGACATCTCCTTCGGTGAGCGCTACACCTCACAGTGGGACGTCGCGTTCGAGAGCATCTTCGAGATCGCCGACATCGTGTGGGTGCTCTCCTCCATGGAGGACGTCACGATCGACGACGTCACTGCGACCGCCGAGGTCAGTGACTCCACCGCCACGTACCGGGTGAAGCAGATCGAGCAGAAGCGGCGTGGTCAGTGGGTCGTGATCGGTCGCCGCCAGCCGGCGGTCGCCGCTGCCGGCGGCACCCTCAAGCTGCGAGCGACGCTCGCAAACGCCGGTGTGACCCACCTGGTTCCGCTGACGGTCGCGGTGCCGGAGAACAGTCGTCGCGGAGGCTTCCTCCAGGTGAGCGGCGGCGCGTCGGTCTGGGACAACGCGATCTACCGGGCCAAGACGCCTGCTGCGATGGAAGCGGCCGTGGCGAACATGGTCCGCAACGACGAGGTCGTCGCGAGCCTGTACTTCTCCCGACGCGGCAACGACCCGACCAGCGCCACCTCCGACACCCAGGACCTGGTGGTCCGCGGTCGTCAGTTCGCCGAGGTGCGCGTGCGTCGCTGAGGCTGGATTGAACCAACCGGACGGACGGGTCGGGAGCACGGGACTGACACCCTGCGCTCCCGGCCCGTCCGCGTGGGTGAGCCTTCTCGGGGTGGTCGACATCACGTCCTCGGTGATGCCGCGCCCGGGCGCCACGGCCGCTACGATGTAAGAGTCTTGCAACTGCAGACACTCATTACATCGAAGTTCCGGCCGTACTCCGGCCAGAGAGGGACCAGAACCACCATGACGACGCAGTACCTGTCCTACGGGATCGTCGACGGACGGACTCACTCCGACGAGCAGATCGCCCTGCTGCGCACTGTGGAGCTCGACCGCGAGCGCAGCCGCCGCGGTCGGCGTAGCCGGTGGCTCTTCGCCCGCTGACCCGCCGGGGGAGCGGGGGCAGCCCCACCCGGGCGTGGCAGGCTGGCGCCATGACGAGCCAGCCCGTAGCCAGCACGCCGGACAGCTTCCGCTCCGTGGAGCTCACCAAGATCGGGGCGAACCGCTTCAAGGCGACCAACGCCCGCGGCGGTGAGACCTACTTCGGGACCGGGGGAGAGGACCCCGACTTCACACCCGTGGAGATGCTGCTGGCGGCCATCGCCGGCTGCAGTGCCATCGACGTCGACCTCATCGCGGGCAAGCGCGCGACGTCGGATTCGTTCCACGTCACCGCGTCGTGCGACAAGGTCCGCGACGAGCAGGGCCAGCACCTGGTCAACCTGTCGGTCACCTTTGCGGTGACCTACCCCGACGGGGAGGCCGGCGATGCCGCCCGCGCCGTCATGCCCCGCGCCCTCCAGCAGACCCGCGACCGACTGTGTTCCGTCAGCCGGACCGTGGCCCTCGGCGAGCCGGTCGCGTACCACCAGGCCTGAGGCTACTTCAGGGTCACCGAGTCGATCGCGACCTCGGTCTTCGGGGCTCCGTCGCCCGGGCCGTTCGCGTCGTCGGTGCCGTCCTCGGCCATCTTCGCGATGGCCTTGACCGCCTTGTCGTCGACGGTGCCGAAGACGGCGTACGACGGCGGGAGCGGAGTCTCGTCGTAGACGATGAAGAACTGGGAGCCGTTGGTGTCGGGCCCGCTGTTGGCCATCGCGAGCGTCCCGGCCGGGTACGTCTCCTCCCCGGTCAGCTCGTCCTCGAACGAGTAGCCCGGACCGCCGGTCCCGGTGGCGGTCGGGTCGCCGCACTGCAGGACGAAGATGCCGGCGGTGGTGAGCCGGTGGCACTGCGTGCCGTCGAAGTATCCCTGCTCGGCCAGGGAGGCGAAGGAGTGGACCGTGCAGGGTGTGGACCCGGCATCCAGGGTGAGCCCGAGCTCGCCGATGCTGGTGTCCATCGTGGCTTCGATGGTGCCCTCGGCGACTGCCTCGGAGGACGGCGGCTCGACCTCGGTGGCAGCCGGCGCTCCACCCTCGGTGTAGGTGCAGTCGGTCGTGTCGAGGTCACTGTCGACGTTCGGGTCATTCGCGGAGGACGGGCTGTCGTCCTCGCCGCAGGACGCCAGGGCTGCGATCAGGAGGAGGGTGGCGGGCAGGGTCAGCAGGCGAACTCGCATGGCGATGATGGTAGGGGAGTCAGCCGGCGACGTAGGCCGCGAGGTGCTCGCCGGTGAGGGTGGAGCCCTCGGCGACCAGGTCGGCGGGGGAGCCCTCGAAGACGACCCGTCCTCCGTCGTGGCCGGCGCCGGGCCCGAGGTCGATGATCCAGTCGGCGTGCGCCATGACGGCCTGGTGGTGCTCGATCACGATCACCGACTTGCCCGAGTCGACCAGCCGGTCGAGCAGTCCCAGCAGGTTCTCGACGTCGGCCAGGTGCAGCCCGGTGGTGGGTTCGTCGAGGACGTAGACCTCTCCCTTCTCCGCCATCTGGGCGGCGAGCTTGATCCGTTGCCGCTCACCGCCGGACAACGTCGTCAACGGCTGTCCGAGCGTGAGGTAGCCCAGCCCGACATCGGCGAGCCGGTCCAGGATCTTGTGCGCCGCCGGCGTCTTCGCCTCGCCCTCCGCGAAGAATGCACCCGCCTCGACCACCGACATCGCGAGCACCTCCGCAATGCTGCGGCCGCCGAAGGTGTACTCGAGCACCGACGCCTGGAAGCGTCGGCCCTCGCACTCCTCGCACGTCGACTCCACGGTCGCCATGACGCCGAGCTCGGTGAAGATCACCCCGGCGCCCTTGCACGCCGGGCAGGCGCCCTCGGAGTTGGAGCTGAAGAGCGCCGGCTTCACGCCGTTCGCCTTCGCGAATGCCTTGCGGATCGGGTCCAGCAGCCCGGTGTACGTGGCTGGGTTGCTGCGCCGCGAACCGCGGATCGCACCCTGGTCGACGACGACCACACCGTCACGGCCGGCGACCGAGCCGTGGATGAGCGAGCTCTTGCCGGACCCCGCGACACCCGTGATGACGCACAGCACACCGAGCGGTACGTCCACATCGACGTCCTGCAGGTTGTGGGTTGCGGCCCCGCGGATCTGGAGCGCCTCCTTCGACTCGCGCAACGTCTCCTTCAAGGACGCCCGGTCATCGAGGTGGTGACCGGTGACGGTGTCGCTGCCGCGCAGTCCTTCGACCGACCCCTCGAAGCAGACCGTCCCGCCGGCAGCACCGGCTCCGGGCCCGAGGTCGACGACGTGGTCGGCGATCGCGATCGTCTCGGGCTTGTGCTCGACGACCAGGACGGTGTTGCCCTTGTCCCGCAGCTGGAGAAGGAGCGCGTTCATCTTCTCGATGTCGTGCGGGTGCAGCCCGATCGTGGGCTCGTCGAAGACGTAGGTGACGTCGGTCAGGGACGAGCCGAGGTGACGGATCATCTTGGTCCGTTGCGCCTCTCCGCCCGAGAGCGTGCCGGCCGGCCGGTCGAGGGAGAGGTAGCCGAGCCCGATCTCGACGAAGGAGTCCAGCAGGTGCTGGAGCCCGCCGACCAGCGGCGCGACGCCGGGCTCGTCGAGGTCGCGCTTCCACTCGTCCACCCACTGGGCCAGGTCGCTGATCTGCATCTGGCACAGCTCGGCGATGTTCGTGCCGCGGATCTTCGACGACAGCGCTTCCCGGGTGAGCCGGGTGCCCTCGCAGTCCGGGCAGGTCGTGAAGGTGATCGCACGCTCCACGAAGCGGCGTACGTGGGGCTGCAACGCCTCGACGTCCTTCGACAGCATCGACTTCTGGATCTTCGGGATGAGGCCTTCGAAGGTGAGGTTGATCCCCTCCACCTTGATCTTGGTGGGTTCGGCGTACAGCAGGGTCTGCAGCTGCTTCTTGGTGTAGGAGGCGATGGGCTTGTCCATGGGGAGGCCGGCACCACTGAAGATCCGGCCGTACCAGCCGTCCATGCTGTAGCCGGGAACCGTCAAGGCGCCGTCGGCCAGGGACAGGCTGTCGTCGTAGAGGGCGGCCAGGTCGAAGTCGCTGACGTTGCCCATGCCTTCGCACCGCGGACACATGCCGCCCTGGTAGACGGCGTCGCGGACGACCTGCTTCTCCTCGCGGCCGCCCTTCTCGGTCTTCATCACGCCGCTCGCCGTCCGGGTCGGGATGTTGAAGGCAAAGGCTGTGGGTGGGCCGATGTGCGGCTTCCCGACCCGGCTGAAGAGGATCCGCAGCATCGCGTTGGCATCCGTCGCGGTGCCGACGGTGGACCGTGGGTTGGCACCCATCCGCTCCTGGTCGACGATGATCGCGGGCGTCAGGCCCTCCATGACGTCGACCTCCGGCCGAGCCAGCGAGGGCATGAATCCCTGGACGAACGCGCTGTAGGTCTCGTTGATCATCCGCTGTGACTCGGCGGCGATGGTGGCGAACACCAGCGAGCTCTTGCCCGACCCGGAGACCCCGGTGAAGACCGTCAACCGGCGCTTCGGGAGCTCGATGGTGACGTCCTTGAGGTTGTTCTCGCGTGCCCCTTGGACGCGGATCAGGTCGTGGGTGTCGGCGCTGTGCACGTCCTCCGTCGTCATGACGGCGACGCTACGGGACGATCAGGCCGTGGAGCCAGATCATTGAGGCGCGCTACCGTAGGACCGAGTCGCACCGTGTCGTCCCTGCCCCTGACGTCATCACGTCCCGATGGCAGAAGGGCGCCATGACAGTCTCCAGACCCGGGAGCGCGGTGAGCGCTTCGTCCTCCCGGATGACGAGCTCCTACACCGAGCTCGCCCAGACCGTGCGTGAGAGCGGGCTCCTGGAACGCCGCCACGGCTACTACTGGACGAGCATCGCCCTGACGGTCGCGGCCTTCCTGGCGACGGCCACGGCGGTGGTGCGGCTCGGCAACTCCTGGTGGCAGCTGCTGCTGGCAGCCGTGCTCGGCCTGATCATCACCCAGTTCGGCTTCCTGGGGCACGACGCCGCGCACCGGCAGATCTTCCGGAGCGCTGCCTGGAACGACTGGACCGCGCGGATCCTGTCCGGTGCGTTCGCGGGACTGAGCTACGGGTGGTGGAAGGGCAAGCACAACCGTCATCACGCCGCGCCCAACCAGCAGGGCCGTGACCCCGACATCGCGTCGGGGGTGCTGACCTTCACCGGTGACCTCGCGGCCGCACGCAGCGGGGGAGCGCGAGGCTGGTTCCTCCGCCGTCAGGGGTGGTTGTTCTTCCCGCTGCTGACTCTGGAGGGACTCAACCTGCATGCGGCAGGGCTGCGTGTGCTGAGCGGGCGAGGGCCAGTGCCGCACCGAGCTGCCGAGCTCACGCTCGTGACGATCCGGCTCGGCGCCTACGTCGCCGCGTTGCTGATCCTGCTTCCACCGGGGAAGGCGGTCGCCTTCTTCCTGGTCCAGATGGCCGTCCTCGGACTGTGCCTGGGAGGTTCGTTCGCTCCGAACCACAAGGGCATGCCCATCGTGCCGGCGACGCTGAAGCTCGACTTCCTGCGGCGTCAGGTGCTCATGTCGCGCAACGTGCGCGGTGGTCCATTCGTGGATGCAGCCATGGGCGGGCTGAACTACCAGATCGAGCACCACCTGTTCCCGAGCATGCCGCGACCCAACCTCAAGCGAGCCCAGCCGATCGTCCGTGCGTACTGCGCCGACCTCGAGCTTCCCTACGCCGAGCTGAGCCTGGTCGCGTCGTACGCAGTCGTCGTCGACTACCTCAACCACGTCGGGCTGAAGGCTCGCGGCCCCTTCGAGTGCCCGCTGGCCGTCGACCTGCGCGGCTGACGCCGCTGCACCCACCCCTGGCGTCAGACGCGCGTCAGCGAGAACTCGTTGCCGTCAGGGTCCGTCAGCTCGACGGCGTCTCCGGTGCCGTCGAGCCGGGTGGCCCCCAGCGCCACGAGTCGGTCGACCTCGGCAGCCAGATCGCCGTCGGCCAGGATCAGTTCCAGACGCTGCCGATTCCGCCCGTGCTTCGGAGCCAGGGGAGGGCCACCCCACGCGACTTTGGTGCCACCGTGGGGAGACTGGACCGCGGTCTCCTCGTTCTCGTCCCACACCAGGGGCCAGCCCAGCGCCTCGGCCCAGAAGATCCCGACCTCTCGGGTGCCGTCGCAGGCAAGCTCGCCGAGAAAGCCACAGCCGGCCAGGAATGAGTTTCCGGGCTCGATCACGCAGAACTCGTTGCCCTCGGGATCGGCCAGCACGATGTGCCCCTCGTCCGGGAGCTGGCCCACGTCGAGGTGGCTCGCGCCCCGTTCGAGCGCGGCGGTCACCGTCGTCTGCTGGTCGGCATGGCTGGTGCTGGTCAGGTGGAGATGCGCCCGGTCCGAACCGACCTTCTCAGCCTCGCCCGGGACGAACCGCAGGCCGACCTGGGTCTCGGACCCCGGCAGCAGGGGACCGCGGACGTCGTCGACGACCACCCGCCCCAGCACTCCTGCCCAGAAGCGCGCCAGGCGAGCCGGGTCGTGCGCGTCGAAGGTCAGGGCCACGAGTCGGGAGGACATCTCGGCATCCTAAAGGGCGACGCGTACCCTTGCGGGTACGTACCCTATCGGGTACATTCAACTCATGGATGCTCTGCTGCAGGCGTTGGCTGATGGGAGCCGACGCACGATGCTGGAGATTCTGCGCGATCACCCGGCGACGGCCGGCGAGCTCGCTGCAGCACTGCCCATTGCCCGGCCGGGGGTGTCGCGGCACCTGCGGGTGCTGCGGGAGGCGGGACTGGTCGACGTCCGCCAGGAGGCGCAGCGTCGGATCTACAGCCTCCGGCCCGAGCCACTCGCCGAGGTGGACGAGTGGCTGGGGGAGTACCGGATGTTGTGGCAGAACCGGCTCGACGCCCTGCACACCGAAGTTGCCCGAGGAAAGAAGGAGCGACAGTGAAGATCATCGGGACGGCGCGATTGCTCGACGAGACCCACGGCGCGGTGCGCGTCGAGGACGTCTACGACACTGGCATCGACGACCTGTGGGAGGCGTGCACGAAGCCGGAGCGGCTCGCCCGGTGGATCGCCGAGGTCTCCGGCGACCTCCGACTCGGAGGCGAGTTCGCCGCGCACTTCACCAGTGGGTGGGAAGGCGCGGGACGCATCGACGAGTGCGAACCTCCCCGGCGACTGCTCGTGTCGACCTGGGAGACCGGTGAGACGGCCGAGCAGGTCATCGAGGCCACGCTGGTCCCGGACGGCGAACGAACCATCCTGGTCATCGAAGAGCGCGGCCTCCCGATCGACAGTCTCGCGGAGTACGGCGCCGGTTGGCAGGTCCATGCCGAGGATCTCGCTGCTCACGTCGCCGGACGCGAACGCGGTGACATGACGACTCGGTGGAGAGAGCTCATCTCGCACTATCGCCAGCTGGTGGCCGGCTGATGTCGAACGCGATACGGCTGTCCGGCGTCACCGTGAACGCGCCGGACGCCCTCGCGCTGGCGACGTTCTACGCCGAGATCACCGGCGTCGTGGCCACGGGGAACTCGCGCTGGGCAGCGGCCACCGGCGGTCACGTCAGCATCGAGTTCCAGCAGGTACCGAACTTCCGGCCGGTGGAGTGGCCGAGTGGCGACGTACCGATGCAGATGCACCTGGACTTCTTCGTCGACGATCTCGAGGCCACCGAGGCGCGGGTCCTGGCCGCCGGCGCCACCCGCTTCGAGGTCCAGCCGAACTCCGACCACTGCCTGGTGTACGCAGATCCCGCGGGACATCCGTTCTGCCTGTCCCGCTGGGAGCCTACGAGCGCGAGCACTGCAGGCTGAATCACAGGTAAGGTCCGACGCCATGGACATGCTGATGGGGGAGCAGATCGGCGAGGCCAAGCTGACCGACTGGCGCAAGCTGGCCCAGGGGCTGCATGCCCGCTACCTGGTCGACGACTTCGGCGCCGGTGCCCGGTTCGTCGCCGCGGTGGGCGAGGCGGGTGACGCGATCGGCCACCACCCGAGAGTGTCGATCGGCCCGGGGTACGTCGACCTCAAGCTGAGCAGCGACGACGCCATCTACCGCAACGACGAGGGCACCGAGCTCATCCTCGAGTGGGTGACCCAGCAGGACGTCGACCTCGCGCGGGCGATCACCGAGATCGCCGTCGATCACCACGTCGACGCCGACCCGGCCTCGGTCAGCGTCATCGAGCTCGGCCTCGACACGGCGCACTCGGGGACAATTGCCCCGGTGTGGGCCGCACTGCTGACCGGCACCGCCGAGGCCCAGGGCCGCGGAACCCCCAGCGACGAGATCCGGGACGCCACCGGACGGGTACCGAACCTGTGGTTCGGGGACGCCGACGGGCCCAGAACCCCGGTTCAGCGATTCCACGTCGAGGTCTATGTGGCGCCCGAGGTGGCCGAGCAGCGAATCGCCGCCGCTGTCGCCGCAGGTGGGTCCGTCGCCGATGACAGCAACGCGCCGTCGCTCACGGTGATCGCCGACCAGGACGGCAACCAGGGAGTCGTCTGCATCGACGCGTCCGCGGCGACACAGGATTGAACCGCCCGCGTCGGCACCCGGACCCCCCTCAGGTTCTGTTGTTGGAGCGGTTGATCAACCAACTCTCTTGATCAACCGCTCCAACAACCGGAACGGGGACCCTGGGGCCGCCGGGGAGTGGACCGCGCAGCCCCCGCCTGTACGTATTGACATAATGTCGCTTATCGGCGATATGTGGAGCGCGCTCGGAACCCCTCTTGGGCGTGGGTGGCCGCAGCAGCCGTGTACACCGCCAACCCGCTCAACATCGCGATGAGCCAGGCGACGAGAACGCGCGCGACCCCACCGTCGTCGGTGAGGAGCGCCGCGGAGACCACGACGACCGGAACCAGAGACGCCGAGACGATCGCGACGGCCAGGTAGACCCTCGAGACCAGTTCACGAGTTATGTCGTGCATGAGAGACGTCCTTCCTGGGGTTCAGCGGCGGTCGGCCGAGGCACAGGCGGTGCAGGTGATCAGCCAGGGCCGGAGCTCGAGCCGTTCGGGGTCAATTCCGGTTCCGCAGCGGGCGCAGATGCCGTACAGACCCTCGCTGAGGCGGCGGCGGGCGGCACTGACCTGCTCCAGGATCCGAGTCACGGTGCCGCGGTAGGCGGCAGCGACCTCGTCGAGCTGGGTCTGCGGGAGGGCGTCGAGCTGTGCCCGGCGAGCTGCCTCGAGGCCGGCCAGGTGCTCATCGACGCCCTCGGGGGTCGTCGGGAGGCCGCCGTGGAGCTGAGGCAGAGCCGCCGGCCGTGCGGGGGTGCGGGTGTCAGGGGATGCGTTGGTGATGGTCATGGTCAGTCCTTGAAGCGCGTGACGCAGCGGCGTTGCCGGGGTGCGTGAAGGAACGGGTACGCCGCGACGCGGCGTACCCAGAGGGCGTTCAGCTCAGGACTGGCACGGCGGGGCGCGGTCGACGCTGCGTCGCAGCACGTCGAGACCACGGATGCCCCGGGCTTCTTCGCTCAGCTCCACGGCGAGCAGTGCGGCACCGGACGGCACGTGGGAGGGCAGGTAGGAACGGTCGGACGTCAACGCCGACTCGAGCTCCATGGTCGCCTCCACGTTCTCGACCCTAGCAACGTTCCTGCGGAAAGCCAGTGGCGACGGAGGCGCCACGCGGCCGGGTGCTAGGAAGGCCTCATGACCTACGACGTGGCAGCGGTCCGCTCCCAGTTCCCCGCCCTGACCGGCGGCGAGGCGTTCTTCGACGGCGCCGGCGGCACGCAGGTGCCGCAGCCGGTCATCGACGCCGTCGTGGCGGCCATGGCGAGCCCGGTGTCGAACCGCAGTCCTCATTCAGCACCCCAGCGGGCTGCCGGCGAGATCGTCACGCAGTGCCGGTCGTCGCTGGCCGACCTGCTCGGCGCCGACCCGGCCGGCGTGGTGTTCGGGCGCAGCATGACCAGCCTGACCTACGACGTGTCGCGGGCACTGTCTCGCACCTGGGGTCCCGGGGACGAGGTCGTGGTGAGCAGGCTCGACCACGACGCGAACGTCAGGCCGTGGGTGCAGGCTGCCGAGTCCGTCGGTGCGACCGTCCGGTGGGTCGACTTCGATCTCGACACGATGGAGCTGCGCACCGACCACCTGGCGGCCGTGCTGACCGAACGCACGCGGCTGGTGGCGCTGACGGCGGCGTCCAACGTGCTCGGCACCCGACCCGACGTTCCGGCGCTGGCCTCGCTGGTGCACGAGGCAGGAGCGCTGCTGTACGTCGACGGCGTGCACCACGCCGCCCACGTGCTCCCCGACCTGACCGGGCTCGGCGCGGACTTCTACACCTGCTCGCCCTACAAGTTCGGCGGCCCGCACTGCGGTGTGCTCGCCGCGGCCCCTGCGCTCCTGGAGGAGCTGCGCCCCGACAAGCTCCTCCCCTCGACCGACGAGGTGCCGGAGCGTTTCGAGCTGGGGACACTCCCCTACGAGCAGATGGCCGGCGTCACCGGCGCCGTCGACTTCCTCGCCTCGCTCGACCCGAGCGGCGCTGACACGCGCCGCGGGCGGCTTGCCGGGGCCTACTCGGCGCTCGAGACCCACGAGGACCGGCTCCGGGTCCGGATCGAGGAAGCCTTGACCGAACGGGACGACGTCACGCTCTGGTCACGGGCTCCCGAGCGCACCTCGACGCTCTACTTCAGCATCGATGGCGTCGCGCCCGCCGAGGCCCACGCCGCGCTGGGCGCACAGCAGGTCAGCATCTCCTCGGGCAACTGCTACGCGTGGGAGCCGTGCCATCGACTCGGACTGGGCGCCACCGGCGCGATCCGGGTCGGGCTGGCGCCGTACGTCGACGACAGCGATGTCGACCGGCTCCTCGAGGGCCTCGCCGCACTGGGCACCTGATCTGGGCGCCTGAACTGGGCGCCTGAAATGGGCGCCTGATCCTCCGATCAGCGGCCCACACGTCCGCGCGGACTACCGCGCCGTAGTCCAGTCGAGCCAACTTCGTTCAAGTTTCCACGAACCCACCTGACCCGCTCGTACGGTGATCCACATCACCCCCCGGACAATCGTCACAAAGGTATGAAGACATGTGGGACACCGTGGAGACCAGCGCCAGTCATCTCTCCCATGACTTGCCGTGCACCCGCTGCGGGCACGCGATCCACACCTACCTCGCGTGCTCCGACACCTGCGACTGCGCTCCTGCCGTCATGCCGGGCGCGCGCTCACGTCCTGATCGGTTGACGGGTACGCCGACCTCGGCGACCACCCTCAGGACCGGCTCATCGGTCGCTCGACCCTCGATGTCACCTGCGAGCCAACGCATCGACAGACTGCCGTCCGCCTTGACCTCCAGGACGGCCAGGTTGTTGTCGACCCACGGCCCGCGGTCGACGGCCCACCCCAGTGGAGACACCGGCACCTTGGCCGACTTCGCCAGCCGCCGCAGCACCTTCCCCAGCGACCTCCGGGTGCCGGCCCGCATCACCTGCACCATCGGTCCCGGCAACGGGTTGCGGATCGGTGAGCACACCGCCTGCAGGATGCGCCCCTGGATCGTCACGTCCGTGACCGCCGGGTCCGGCCACGCCGAGGCGACATAACTGTGGTGCACGTCCCCCGAGAGGAACAGCACCGTGTGCGGCGCCCTCCCCCGGGCCCCTGACGCGACCTCGAGGGTCATCTCGGCGACCCTCAGGAATCCTTGCTGGAAGGCCGGCCAGTGCTCCAGGTCCACCTTCCGACGCAGCCGCTCCCCCATGCGGGCGGCGGTCTTGCCCCAGGCCCCGTTGCACAGGCCCTCACTGAACGCCTCGGCGTGGTGGAGGCCCGGCGCCATCAGGAACGGGAGCGACGTGCCGATGATGAGGTGGTCGAAGTCGCCGGTCATCAAGGTGTCGAGCCACTCCATCTCCGCCGGGTCGAGGATGGAGCGCTCGTCGGGCTTGAGCACCCGTGCGGCCCGCGAGTCGACAACGACCAGCCGTGCCTGGGTGCCGAAGTCGCGCGAGAAGCTCCAGCGGTAGCACTCGGGCTGCTGGTCGGCGTGGTCGGCCAGCTCGTCCAGTGCGGCGGTGATGTCGAGCTCGTCGGACCCGTCGTGGGAGCGAATCTGCTGCCACATGACGTCGTCCTCGCGAGCACCAGGACCGAGGTTGCCGAGGTGCTGATAGACCCAGTACGACGCCAGCCCGCCGACGATGCGGTCGTGCCACCACTCGGTGGCCTCCATGTCCCGGCGCCACGACCAGCTGGTGTTCCAGTCGTCGCGGATGTCGTGGTCGTCGAAGATCATCGCGCTCGGCAGCGTCGAGAGCAGCCAGCGGTTCGCCGGGTCGGACCACGCGATCTTGTAGAGGTGGGAGTACTCCTCGTAGTCCTTGAGCTCCTCTCCCGGCGGCTCCTCGAGGCTGCGCCGCGACGCGATGAACTCGCGCATCTCCTGGCTGGTCTCGTCGGCATAGACCTGGTCGCCGAGGAAGAGCACCAGGTCGGGCCACTTCTCCTGGTCGTTGGTGGCCATGTGGAGCGCGTAGGAGCGCAGGGCGTCGACGCCGAAGGCCTCAGTACCGGCCTCGTCGTGGGGGACGCTGACCCGGCACGAGCCGAACGCCATCCGCAACGGCTTGTCGTCGAGGGTCGGGATCACCGAGGGCGGATAGGGCGAGTCCGGCTCGGGCCAGACGACCTCGTCGTTCACCAGCACGGTGTACGGCGTGTGCGTGCCTGGGGTCAGCCCGAGCAGCTCGACCAGGGCGTAGTGGTGGTCGTGCGCCCTGAACGTGCGTGCCGTGCCGCGGTGCTCGCCGGCCACGACGGTGACGGTCGCGGCCACCGTCGTCTCCACCCAGATGGTGGCCGAATCGCGGTCGACGTACCGCAGCAGCGGCCCGAGCGCGAGAGAGCTCATCGGGGTGGTCATGGCGTCAGCAGTACCTTGATCGCCCGCCGCTCGTCCATGGCCCGGTACCCCTCGGCCACCTCCTCGAGCGGCAGCGACAGGTCGAAGACCAGACCCGGCTCGATGGCCCCGGACGTCACCAGGTCGAGCAGCTCGGGGAGGTAGCGGCGTACCGGCGCCACTCCCCCGGCGAGACCCACGTTCTTGGAGAACATCCGGCGCACCGGCAGCTCCACGCCGTGCGGAACGCCGACGAAGCCCACCATCGAGCCTGGGCGCGCCAGCGCGAACGCCGTCTGCATCGACTCGTCGGTCCCGACGCACTCCAGCACCGCGTCGGCACCGATCCCGTCGGTGAGGTCCTTGACCCGGTCACCGCCCTCCTTGCCGCGCTCGGCGACGATGTCGGTGGCGCCGAACCGGCGCGCCAGATCCTGGCGGGGCTCGTGGCGCGACATCGCGATGATCCGCTCAGCACCGAGCTCGCGAGCCGCGAGCACGCCGCACAGGCCGACCGCTCCGTCGCCGACGACCACGGCCGTACTGCCCTTGGTGACGCCGGCCGTCACGGCGGCGTGCCAGCCGGTCGCCATCACGTCCGACAGCGCGAGCAGCGACGGGATCAGCGAGTCGTCCGGCATCCCGTCGGTCTTCACGAGACTGCCGTCGGCATGAGTGACGTGGGAGAACTCGGCCTGGCCGCTCTCGGTCCATCCCTGCTCGAGGCAGGCCGACTGCGCGCCGTTGCGGCAGTGGGCGCAGGTGTTGTCGCAGTGGACGAACGGGACGACGACGAAGTCACCCTCGCGGAAGGCCCGCACCTCGCTCCCCACTTCTGCCACCACACCCACGCACTCGTGGCCGATGGTCGAGCCCTCGTCGATGTCGTTCGCGCCGCGGTAGGGCCAGAGGTCCGAGCCGCAGATGCAGCCGGCCACCACCTTCACGATCGCGTCGGTGGGTGCCTTGATGGTCGGCTCGGGGACGTCGGAGAGGCGGATGTCCCCCGGGGCGTGGATGGTGGTGGCTCGCATGCCCGCCATCCTTGCAGGCGCCTCGCGACGCCGACGTCACGAACATTGCGTTATCTCATACCTGAGATATCTTGGCGGTATGAGTGAGGACTACAAGGGCCGGATCGGCAATCTCATCCGCGACGCGCGCAAGCACCGCGGGATGACCCAGCAACAGCTGGCCGAGCGGTTGTCCACCAGTCAGAGCGCCATCAACCGGATCGAGAAGGGCCACCAGAACCTGTCGCTGGAGATGCTCGCCCGGATCGGCTCCGCGCTCGACTCCGAGATCGTCGCCCTCGGCGCCGGTCCGACGCACCTGCGCGTCACCGGCCCCACGACCCTGTCGGGCACCATCACCGTCAAGACCTCCAAGAACGCCGGTGTCGCGCTGCTCTGTGCCTCGCTTCTCAATCGCGGCCGTACGACGCTGCGCAAGGTCGCCCGCATCGAGGAGGTCAACCGGCTGCTCGAGGTGCTCACCAGCCTGGGTGTGCAGACCCGGTGGCTCAACGACGACAACGACCTCGAGATCATCCCGCCGGCCGAGCTCGACCTCGGCAACATCGACGAGGAGGCCGCCCGGCGTACTCGCTCGGTGATCATGTTCCTCGGTCCCCTGCTGCACCGTTCGGAGTTCTTCGAGCTGCCCTACGCCGGCGGCTGCAACCTCGGCACCCGCACCATCGAGCCGCACATGTCGGCACTGCGGCCGTTCGGCCTCGAGGTCAAGGCGACCGAGGGCAGCTACCACGCCCAGGTCGACCACCGCGTCGTCCCGGGCCGTCCGATCGTGCTGACCGAGCGCGGCGACACCGTCACCGAGAACGCGCTGATGGCCGCGGCGCTCCACCCCGGCACCACGATCATCCGGAACGCGTCGTCGAACTACATGGTCCAGGATCTCTGCTTCTTCCTGCAGCAGCTGGGCGTCGAGGTCACGGGCATCGGGACCACCACGCTGACCATCACCGGGCGCGCCGAGATCAACCTCGACGTCGACTACGCGCCGAGCGAGGACCCCATCGAGGCGATGTCGCTGCTCGCGGCCGCGATCGTGACCGGTTCCTCGATCACCATCGAGCGGGCGCCGATCGAGTTCCTCGAGATCGAGCTCGCGCTGCTGGAGGAGATGGGGTTCCAGTACACGCTCTCCGAGGAGTACGTCGCACGCAACGGCCACACCCGCCTGGTCGATCTGACGACCCACCCCAGCGTGCTGCACGCGCCGCTGGACAAGATCCACCCGATGCCGTTCCCGGGCCTCAACATCGACAACCTGCCGTTCTTCGCGGTGATCGCCGCCGTCGCCCACGGGCAGACGCTCCTGCACGACTGGGTCTACGAGAACCGGGCGATCTACCTCACCGACCTCAACAAGCTCGGCGCGAACGTCAAGCTGCTCGACCCCCACCGGGTGATGATCGAGGGCCCCAGCAGCTTCACCGGCACCGAGATGATCTGCCCGCCGGCGCTCCGGCCGGCCGTCGTGCTGCTGCTGACGATGCTGGCCGCCAAGGGCACCTCAGTGCTCCGCTCGACCTACGTCATCCACCGTGGCTACGAAGATCTCGCCGAACGACTCAACCAGCTCGGCGCCAACATCGAGACGTTCCGAGACATCTGAGAGTGCGGTTTCCCCGGTCGACCGGGGAAACCGTCACCTGGCCGGCGAGTCGTCCCGGCGTGTCGCGACGACTCGCCGACACAGTCCGCGCCGGGTGATCGTCCCGTCAGCGGAAGAGGGTCTCGACCCACGCGCGCGCCGGTGCCTTGGACGCCGGCGGCGCGGTCATGTCGGGCGTGATCCGCGGCAGCGGGGCTGTGTGATGGCTGGCAGTGCGGTGCCAGTCGCTCTCGGCCTCGATCAGGTTGCCGAGCTCGGCCCGCTCGAGGAACACGCCATGACCCTCGGGGCACTGGCTCACCTGGCCGGAACCGAAGGGCCGGGTCACCATCTCGGAGTCGCAACGGGGGCAGGTCAACGCATCCATGTGGCGACCGTACTCCCCCGCCCTGAGCCGATGCAGGAGCCTCGCGGTGGATACTGCCGACGTGACCGAACCCACGGGACGCCGCTATCTCGACGACCACCCGGCGCCACTGGCCTTCGCCCACCGCGGCGGGGCCGCACACCCCGACCTGATCGGCCTGGAGAACACGCTCACCGCCTTCCGGCACGCGGTCGCCCTTGGTTACGACTACCTGGAGACCGACGTCCACGCGACCCGCGACGGGGTCCTGCTGGCGTTCCACGACACGTTGCTCGACCGGGTGACCGACGGTCGCGGCGCTCTCGCGGACGCCACGTACGACGAGGTGGTCCCGTCCCTGATCGGCGGACGTGAGCGGATCCCGACCCTCGCCGAGCTGTTCGCGGAGTTCCCCCACGTCCGGTTCAACATCGATCTCAAGGCGGACGCCGCCGTGCCCCTGCTGGCGAGGTTCGTCGACGAGCACGATGCCCACGACCGGATCCTCGTGGGTTCGTTCTCACGGCGCCGGCTCAACCGGTTCCGAGCCCTCACCGACGGCCGGGTCGCGACGTCGGCGAGCCCGCTGGAGGTGCTGGCCTTCCGGATGCTTCCCTCCGGCCGGCTCGCCGACCTGGTGACCCGGGGCCGGGTGGCCGCGCTGCAGATCCCCCATCGCAGGGGGCGGCTGACCGTCACCACCCCGGGCCTCGTCCGCCGCGCGCACGCCGCGGGCAAGCACGTGCACTCATGGACCATCGATGACCCCGCCGAGATGATCGAGCTCCTGGACCGTGGTGTCGACGGCTTGATGACCGATCGCACCGACATACTCAAGGACGTGCTCGCGGCTCGCGGGCAGTGGAGGGACCGCTCATGAGTGGAAGCACCGGCATCGCCGATCTCGGACCGCTGAACCGGGTGCAGGAGCAGAAGGCCTGGTACTGGTACGACTGGGCGAACAGTGCCTTCGCCACGACCGTCGCCGGCGTCCTGTTCGGGCCCTACCTGATCGCGATCGCGAAGGAAGCAGCGATCGACAACCGGGTCTCGGTCCTCGGCCTCCAGGTCGCCCCCGGAGCGCTCCCGGCCTTCGTCATCACCACGTCCACGATCATCTCGGCCGTGCTCCTGCCCCTCCTCGGCGCGGTTGCCGACCGCACCGAGCGCAAGAAGGACCTGCTGGCGGGCTTCGCCTGGGCCGGGGCGTTCTTCGCGGCCCTGCTGTTCTTCATGACCGACGACAACTGGCAGCTCGGCGCGCTCACGTTCATCGCCGCCAACCTCTGCTTCGCGGCGTCCACCGTCTTCAACGACGCGATCTTGCCCCTGATCTCGACCGAGGGCGAACGTGACCGCGTCTCCTCGCGGGGTTGGGCCTACGGCTACGCCGGAGGCGGCCTCCTGCTGGCGCTCAACTTCGTCGTCGTCAGCTTCTACGACACCTTCGGCATCACCGAGGGCATGGCCGTGCGGTTGAGCCTGCTGTCGGCAGCCGTGTGGTGGGCCGCGTTCACGGTGATCCCGTTCCGGGGACTGAAGAACCACCCGACCCGCCAGGTCGTGGCCGTCGAGGGCGGCGTCTTCGCGCGGAGCTTCGGTCAGCTCTGGACCACGCTCAAGGAGCTGCGCAACTACCCCGTGGCGCTGACCTTCCTGCTGGCCTACCTCTTCTTCAACGACGGCATCCAGACCGTCATCAGCCAGGCGTCCGTGTACGGCGTGGAGGAGCTCGGGTTCGAGACCGGCACCGTGCTGGCGGTCTACCTCCTGGTCCAGTTCGTCGCCGTCTTCGGCGCCCTGGCCTTCGGCCGCTCAGCCGTGCGCTTCGGGGCGAAGCGCACGATCCTGTTCGGGCTGCTGGTCTGGATGGGCATCGTCACCGCCGCGCTGTGGCTACCGGAAGAGTCCCTCATCCCCTTCCTGGTGCTCGCCATCGCCATCGGCATCGTCCTCGGCGGGACGCAGGCGCTGGCGCGCTCGTACTTCTCGCTCTTCATCCCGCGCGGCAAGGAGGCTGAGTTCTTCAGCTTCTACCACGCCCTCGACCGCGGGACCTCCTGGTTCGGCACGCTGACGTTCGGGCTCGTCTACACGCTGACGGACTCCTACCGGCCGGCGATCTTCGCGCTGATCGTCTTCTTCGTCATCGGTGGGTTGTTGCTGATGCGAGTCGACACCGAGCGTGGAATCCGGGAGGCTGGGAACCCCCGCGCCGCGGGGGTCTGACCGCTGTGAGACTGCCCACTCCCCCGTACGGGTGACCCCCCGGACGCGGATTCGGGGAATCTTGGAGTGGTCCGTACCGTTGAAACAGGTGAGACGGCCGACTCCCTGACGCACCAGCGTCATGACCAGCCGCGTCACACGTCTCAGCAGCGGTACACAACGGGGGTTACAGACTTCATAGGAGGTGGCTCATGGCGGAACGCACACTGCGTGGAGCCCGACTCGGGGGCCAGAGTTTCGAGGACGAGCGCGGCATCGAGTTCGCGGCACGTCAGCAGGCCGGCTACCGCTGCAAGCGGGGCCACGAGTTCGAGATCACGATGTCAGTCGAGGCGGACGTCCCGGCGAACTGGGAGTGCCCGCGCTGCGGTGCCGAGTCCCTGAGCACCGCCGGGATCCTTCCCGAGGTCAAGAACGAGAAGCCGGTCCGCACCCACTGGGACATGCTCCTCGAGCGCCGTTCGGAGAAGGAGCTCGAAGACATCCTCAAGGAGCGTCTCGAGCTGCTGCGCGGAGGCGAGATCGGTCCGGCCCATCTGCACCGCGCCTCGGCCCGCAAGAAGAAGGTCAGCTGACCCGCGGGTCGCTACTCCTCCACGACGTCGCCCTGGACCACCGGACCATCGGTGGGACCGGGGCGATTCGTGCGTCCGGGGCCGGTCACCGGTCCGGACCAGAGCAGTCGCCTCGACACGACGCCGGTCAGCAGCCGTCGCGCGACGGACCGGGTGACGGGCACGATCACGAGCACCCCGACCGCGTCGGTGACGAAGCCGGGCGTCAGCATCAAGGTGCCGCCGATCAGGATCAGGGCGCCGTCGGCCAGCTCGCGGGCCGGCATCCGACCGGTCTGCAGTGCCTCGGTGAGCGCGCGCCAGGCGCGGGCACCCTCACGGCGGATCAGCGCGGCGCCGAGCACGCTCGCGAGGACGAGCAGCAGGATCGTCCACCACGCACCGATCACCTGCCCGACCTGTACGAGGACGTAGATCTCGAGCAGGGGTACGCCGAGGAACGCGACGACCAGTCCGAGCCGGAGCAGCCGCTTGCGGGTCATGGCCGGCGCTCCAGCACGCTTCGTACCTGGGAACGCCGTTCGCGCAGACCCCACGCGGTGATCCGCCGCAACGACTCCACGGCCACCGCCCCACTCATCTTCGAGGCGCCCCGGGTGCGCTCGACGAACTCGATCGGAACCTCCTTCACGACCAGCCCGCCGCGCAGCGTGCGCGCCGCGAGGTCGGTCTGGAAGACGTAGCCGGTCGACTGCACGGTGTCGAGATCGATCTTCTCGAGCGTCTCGCGGCGGAACAGACGGAAGCCGGCCGTGGCATCGCGGACGTCGATGCCGAGCAGCAGCCGGACGTAGAGGTTGCCGCCACGCGACAACAGCTCGCGCCGCCATGGCCAGTTGACGACCGAGCCGCCCGGGACCCAGCGCGACCCGATCACCAGGTCGGCGTCGTCGAGCGCCTCGAGGAGCCGGTGGAGCTGCTCGGGCTGGTGGGAGCCGTCGGCGTCCATCTCCCCGATCACGTCGTACCCGGCGTCCAGCGCCCACGCGAAGCCGTGGAGGTAGGCCGCCCCGAGCCCGCCCTTGGCGGTGCGGTGGAGGACGTGGATCCGGGGTTCGTCGACCGCCAGCTCGTCGGCGAGCTCGCCGGTGCCGTCCGGTGAGGAGTCGTCGACCACGAGCACGTCGACGTGAGGCGCCGCTGTGAGCAACCGGCCGATGATCCAGGCCAGGTTCTCGCGCTCGTCGTAGGTCGGGACGACCATCACGACGCGGCCGTGGTCACTCATGACATCGCCTCCTTCCGGGTGGTCCGACGACGCTCACGACGATACGTGAGCACCGACAGCACGACACCCACGATGGTGAGGGCCACGGCAGCCCGGCCGGGCCACAGCCCCATCCTGACCGCCGGGGTCAGCGCGTCGACGAGCAACACCTCGTCCTGCAGGACCTCGCGGGTGCGCGTCCCGGCGCGGGCCAGCACGGTGCCGTCGGGGGCGATGATGCCGGAGACCCCGTTGGTCGCGGCCACCAGGACGTAGCGGCCGGTCTCCTGGGCGCGCAGCCGGCTGATCTCGAACTGCTGCTCGA
This sequence comes from uncultured Actinomycetota bacterium, assembly GCA_963782075.1. Classification (GTDB taxonomy): domain Bacteria; phylum Actinomycetota; class Actinomycetes; order Propionibacteriales; family Nocardioidaceae; genus Nocardioides. The sequence goes on along the minus strand of CAWAIJ010000020.1, from coordinate 252,906 downwards.
TCTGGTCGGTGTGGATGAACATCGCGTTGCTCGTCTGCACGGTGACCAGCTGGCCGCCGGCTGCGAGCTGGGCGTGGATCCCGTCGTCGTAGGCCACGTCGAAGCAGATCGCGGCGGCGACGAGAGTGTCGGCGATCGGCAACGGCTCCTCACGGGTGCCGCTGAGCATGTCGCGCGGGATCAGCCGGAGCTGGCCGATGGTGCCCAGCCCGAGGCCGCGCCACGGGATGTACTCACCGAACGGGACCGGGTGCCACTTCGTGTAGCGGTCGGCCGCGCCCGTCCCGGGCTCCCAGACGATCCCCTGGTTCAGGACGTGCTCGGGACCGGCATCGACCATCGCGCCCACGAGGATCGGCACCTGCACGGCGTCGCTGGCCTCACGGATCCCGGCGTTGATGTCACTGGTCACGAACGGGTCGACCGCCGTGGAGTTCTCCGGCCACAGGACGAAGTCGGGCGCAGCCTGCTCCCCCGACGACACCCGGTCCGCGAGCTCCACGGTGGCCTCGACGTGGTTGCGGGTGACCTGGCGGTGGTCGAGCAGGATGTCGCTGCCGTCACCGGGCACGTCGCCCTGCACGACGGCGACGGTCCGCTCCCCCACCGGCGTCACGTCGTACGTCGCCAGGGCGGGCAGCAGCGACCCGGCCGTGACCGCGGCCAGGGCGCCGAGCGCCACCAGCCTGCGGCCTGTCGGCGCGATGGCGCCCGCCAGGAGCACGCCGAGCAGCGCCAGCACGAAGGAGAGCCCGGCCATGCCGGCGTACGGCAGCCCGTCGGCCCACGGGGTGCCCGCGATGGCGAACGACAACCGTCCCCACGGCATGCCCGAGAACGGCCACCCGGAGCGGATCGTCTCCATCGCCACCCACGCGGCCGCGCACCAGAGTGGACCGCCACGCAGCCGCATCAGCAGCACGGTGGCCGAGGCCAGCGGGGCGTAGAAGGCCGCTTCGAGCCCCGCCAGCGCCAGCCAGGGCGCCGCGCCCACCGCCCGCATCCAGAACAGCAGCACGATCTGGAACCCGATCCCGAACGCGAGGCCGGGCACCCACGCGCGACGGGCGGGAAGTCCCCGGCTGCACAGCACGAAGCCGGCGACCCCGACGGGGATCAGGAGCGCGAGCCCGACCGGTTCGAACGCCAGGGCCAGCAGACCGCCCGCGAGCAGCGCGAGACCGGTCCGGAGCAGCACGTGGCCAAACGTACCGGGGGTACCTGCAGGTGCGGAGGGGCCCACCGAGTCCTTCGGGCCAACCCGACTTCGACCGGCTGCCGAGATCGGGAAGTTGTCTAGGGAACCGGGGCCCCCCCGCGTCCGTCCTCACGGAGCCGGACCGGCCTTCGCGAATCGTCTCCGACAGCGCTGGTGGATGAAAACTCACCTCGGAGACGACCACTCGGACGCCGGTCCGTCGACCGCGAACTGCAGGGGACGGACAGGGCGCACTTTGCTTCCCCCACGGACTCCTGTCAACCGGCCCTCGACCTGCGACGACGTACGAATCCGCAGGTCAGAGCCCTGCTGCGGCCGTCGAATGAATCAGAAGAATTTGCTCAACAGCGGCGTGTCGCCACCGACACCCCGGCTGCGGTGCGCCGGGTCAGCCCGGGACGACCACGGTGCCGGTCGCCGTGGTCGCCGGCAACGGCGCTGCCAGCACTTCGGCGGCCCCCGGTCGGGCCTCGGTGGCGGCGCCCCGGGCGACCACGTGGACCGCGAACGTCAGCTCGCGGGAGCGGGTGCCGACCCGGGTCACCTCGCAGCTGATCTCCAACACGTCGCCCGCGCGGACGGGCTCACGGAACTGCACGTCTGCGTACGACGCGAACAGGCCTTCGTCGCCGTCGGTGAGGATGCACATCTCGGTCGCCACGTCGCCGAAGAGGCCGAGGCTGTAGGCGCCGTCGACCAGGTTGCCGGCGTAGTGGGCGTGGCTGTAGGGGACGTAGCGGCGGTGCACGACGCGCATCCCGACCTCGGCTGCCATCAGGAGGCCTTCCTGGACGTGGTGTCGGTGATCCGGTGCACGATGAAGGAGGCGACGTCGCCCGGAGTGGCGCCGCGGCTGAAGACTCGGTCGACGCCGAGGTCATCGGCCATCGCCTCGTCGAAGCGGGGACCGCCGACCACCAGCAGCGGCCGCTTGCGTGCGGGGTAGGCCTCGCGGAAGGCCGCGGACATCTCGCGGGTGTTGAGCAGGTGGGCATCGCGCTGGGTGACGACCTGGGAGACCAGCACCGCATCGGCCTTCTCCGCCAGCGAGCGCTCCACGAGCTGCGGCACCGAGACCTGGGCGCCGAGGTTCACGACCTTGACCTCGCGGTAGTACTCCAGGCCCTTCTCCCCCGCGAAGCCCTTGATGTTGAGGATCGCGTCGATGCCGACGGTGTGGGCGTCGGAGCCGATGCAGGCGCCCACCACGACCAACCGGCGACGCAGGGAGCGCTTGATGGCGGCATTGGCCTCCTTGGGCGACAGCAGCGGGTAGTCGCGCTCCACGATGGTCACGGTGCTCGGGTCGACGAGGTGGTTGACCCGCCCGTAGACCACGAAGAACGTGAAGTCGGGACCCATCGGCTTGCTGTGGGCGACCAGGGCCGGGTCCATGCCCATCTTGTTGGCCAGCTGGAGGGCGGCGCCGTCGGCCACCTTGGAGTGGGCGATCGGCAGCGTGAACGACAGCTGCACCATGCCGTCGCCGGTGGTGTCGCCGTAGGGCCGGATGGGGCTCACTGCTTGTCCTCCAGGATCTCGGTCGCCGGGTTGTAGTAGTCGCGTGCCTTGCGGGCCACGCCGTCGAGGCCGCGGCCGCCGTCAGCGGGACGCTTCATCAGACCGAAGGTGCCGTCTGCGATGGCGTCGAGGAGACCGTTCTCGTGCCCCCGGATGTCGGTGAGGAGGCCGATGCTGTCGTCGAGCACCTGCTGTCCCCGCTTCTCGATGAAGCCCCCGGGCGCCGGCCGGAAGTCCTCGTGCAGGTTGCCCGCGGCGTTCATGACGTAACGGACGTTCTGCAGAGCGAGGTCGCGGTCGGAGAGCCATGGCGTCACCACGGCCTCGGTCATCATGCCCACGAGCAGGATGCTCTGGTCGGTGAGGGCACCGACCAGGTTGAAGAACCCGTCCAGCAGGTAGCCGCGGAACACGTCGCCGGTCATGTGGCGGGTGGGCGGCATCCACTTCAACGGCGCCTTCGGGAACAGGTCGCGCGCGAGCATCGCGTGGGCGAGCTCCATCCGGAACGAGTCGGGCACGTCGGGGTCGATCTCGAAGGCGTGGCCCAGGCCGAGCTGCCAGTCCTCGAGCCCGGCCTCCTTCGCGAAGTACTCGTTGAGCAGCTGGCTGGTGGTGACGGTGTGGGCGGCCTCGACCGCGTCCGCGGTCGTCAGGTAGTTGTCCTCGCCGGTGTTGATGATGATCCCCGCGCGGGCGTGGACCTGGCGGCTGAAGCGCTGGTCGACAAAGGTGCGGATCGGGTTGATGTCGCGGAAGAGGATCCCGTACATCGAGTCGTTCAACATCATGTCGAGCCGCTCGAGGCCCGCCAGGGCCGCGATCTCGGGCATGCAGAGACCCGACGCGTAGTTGGTGAGGCGGATGTAGCGGCCGAGCTCCTTCGACGTCTCGTCCAGCGCTGCCCGCATCAGCCGGAAGTTCTCCTGGGTGGCGTAGGTGCCGGCGAAGCCCTCCCGGGTCGCGCCCTCGGGCACGAAGTCGAGCAGCGACTGGCCCGTGGAACGGATCACCGCGATCACGTCGGCGCCCTCGCGGGCGGCGGCCTGGGCCTGCGGGATGTCCTCGTAGATGTCGCCGGTCGCGACGATGAGGTAGATCCACGGCTTGCGCGGGGCGTCGCCGACCTTGGTGATCAGTCGCTCGCGCTCCACCCGGCGCTTGTCGATCTGCCGGATGCCGGCACCGACAGCCTTCCGCGAGGCGCCGGTGGCTCGGGTGGCGTCGCGCCCGTCGGGGACGGAGAAGCGGACGGAGCCGGCACCCGCCTTCTGGGCGAGGGTCAGCAGGTCCTCGGCGTCGCCGCGGCGCAGGGCGTCCCACACGGGCAGCGCGACGCCGTGCTCGAGGCCGACGTCGGAGCGAACGGCGTCGACCAGCCGGTTGACCCAGGGGGTCCCGTCGGGGTCGGCGCCGGAGAGGCCGGCGAGGCGCAGCGTCGCGCGCTCCACCGACACCGTGGTGTGCTTCTTGGCCATGCTGACGACCGGGCGGCCGACGGTGCGGGCCAGCGCGCGGGCCTCCTTGACGCGGGCGGCATCGAGCTCGAGCCGGCCGACAGTACGGGCGGTCACTGGTTCTCCCCTGCGATCCGGTCCTCGAAGAGACGGCGTACGCCGGCATGACCCCGGAGCAGCTCCAGCGCATAGTCGGCGTGGCCAGGTACGTAGCCGTTCCCGACCAGCATGGTCACGTCCGCTGCCAGGCCTTCGGCGCCCAGTGCGGCCGCCGAGAACGAGGTCGCCATGGAGAAGAAGATAACGGTGCCGCCCTCGGCGGTGGTGAGGATCGCACCGCCCTCGCAGCCTGGGACGTCGACGCAGACGATGGTCACGTCGGCCGCTCCCCCGGTCGAGGCGACGGCGTCGCGCAACGCGATCGGGTCACGGGCATCGGCGATCACCACGGCGTCGGCGAGGCCGGCGTCGGTGAGCAGGTCGGCCTCGGCCTGGTGGGGCACCACCCCGACCACCCGTCCGGCCCCGGCGTCGCGGGCGGCCGCCAGGCTCAGCGACCCGGACTTGCCGCCGCCGCCGATCACGGCCACCGTCGGTGCGTCGTACTGGCGCACGACGCGGGCGGTCAGCGCCGGGGCTCCGCAGACGTCCATGACCGCGAGGCTCAGCTCGGGGGCGAGGTCGTCGGGGAGCACGGCGGCGATGGAGCGGCCGAAGAGGACGGCGTAGCCGTCGCAGGGCACCTGCTCGCTGGTGGCGTCCCAGCGTTCCAGTCCGTCCTCGATGACGAGGGGGGTCAGCGTGAGCGAGACCAGCGTGGCGATCCGGTCACCGACGGCCAGACCCAGCGGGGAGGACTCCCCCACCTCCTCGACCGTGCCGACCAGCATGCCGCCGGAGCCGGTCTCGGGGTTCTGCATCTTGCCGCGGCCGGCGACGATCTCGAGCACCGCGGCGCGGATCGCACCGCCGTCCACCACACCGTCGCTTCCGGTGTGGGTCCGCTCGAGCTGCCGGAAGGACGCGGCGTCGAGGTTGAGGCGCTCCACGCGCACGCGCACCTCGTCGGGCCACAGCTCCCGGCGTACGTCGAGGCGCTGGGCGGCCTGGGGCAGGACTGTCTGCTCGTCGAGAACCCGGTGCAGTCCGGTCGGATCACTAGCAACATCTACTCGCACAATGTCACTCTAACGAAAGATCTTCCGGCGCGGCATTCGACAGGCCGGATTATTGCCGCTTACGCTAGGGGCATGAGCATCGAGACGGCGATCGACCTCGAGTCCTCGCAGCCCTACCCGTACGCACGCGTGGAGCTCGTCGAGCCCGACTGGACGCGCTTCCCCGGCTGGCGCGACGTCACCGCCGAGGACTGGGCGTCGGTGCAGTGGCAGCGCGCCCACTGCGTGAAGAACATCAAGCAGCTGCGCGAGCTGATGGGCGACCTGCTCGACGAGGCGTTCTACGCCGACCTCGAGCGCGACCAGGCCGAGCGCGCCACCATGTCGATGCTGGTCCCGCCGCAGATGCTCAACACGATGGTCCCCACGGCAGTGCCGGGTGGGCCGGGGTCGCTGACCGACGCGTTCTACGCCGACCCGATCCGCCACTACATGCTGCCGGTGCTCAGCGACCGTCGTACCGACTGGCCCTCGCACCCGCACGCCGCCCGCGACTCGCTCCACGAGCACGACATGTGGGCGACCGAGGGACTGACCCACCGCTACCCCACCAAGGTGCTCGCCGAGCTGCTGCCGACCTGCCCGCAGTACTGCGGCCACTGCACCCGGATGGACCTGGTCGGCAACTCCACCGCCGTCATCGACAAGCTGAAGTTCGTCGGCAAGCCCAACGACCGGCTCGGCGACATGCTCGACTACCTGCGGCGTACGCCGTCGGTGCGCGACGTGGTCGTCTCGGGCGGCGACGTGGCGAACATGCCGTGGCCCCGGCTCGAGGCGTTCTTGATGCAGGTGATGGAGGTCGAGAACATCCGCGACATCCGGCTCGCCACCAAGGCCCTGATCGGGCTCCCCCAGCACTGGCTGCAGCCCGACGTCGTCGAGGGCGTCACCCGGGTCGGGAAGGTCGCCCGCGAGCGCGGCGTCTCCGTCGCGATCCACACCCACGCCAACCACGCCAACTCGATCACCCCGCTCGTCGCCGACGCGACGCGGGCGATGCTCGACGCGGGGCTGCGCGACGTACGCAACCAGGGCGTGCTGCTCAACGGCGTCAACGCCGACCCGCACGCGCTGCTCGACCTGTGCTTCCGGCTGCTCGATGGCGCGCAGATCATGCCGTACTACTTCTACATGTGCGACATGATCCCCTACTCCGAGCACTGGCGGGTCTCGGTCGCCGACGCGCAGCGGCTGCAGCACCACATCATGGGCTACCTCCCCGGCTTCGCGACGCCGCGGATCGTGTGTGACGTGCCGTTCGTCGGCAAGCGCTGGGTCCACCAGCTCTCCGACTACGACACCGAGCGCGGCATCTCGTACTGGACCAAGAACTACCGCACCTCCATCGAGGCCGACTCCGCCGATGCGCTGACCCGCACCTACGAGTACTACGACCCGATCCACACCCTCCCCGCCGCCGGCCAGGCCTGGTGGGAGGAGCACGGTCGCCTCGACGAGACCGCCCTCCGCGCCGCCGAGGTCGCCGAGGCCTCCCGCCGTACCGCCGCCCTCCAGGCGTACTGAGGGTTGCTGGTGGCGGTTTCCCCGGATATCCGGGGAAACCGTGGGTTCTCGGCCGAAACTTGAGCCGAGAACCCACAAGATCGGCCGAGAAGGCTGACCCCGGTGCCGAGGTATGCGCGGACGTACGAACCTCGCCTGTCCACAGGTCTGAACGCGACCGTTTCGGAGGCGCCTGTCCGCGGGCAGGCTGTAGCGCATGACGGTTTCGGTTCGACCTACACACGAACAGCTCGACAACGCCGTGATGCTTCGGCGTGAGCTCCTAGCCGAGGGCTACACCGACAACCAGATCCGGGCGCGGAAGAACTCCGGCGAGTTGGTACGCATCCGCCATGGCTCCTACGTCGAGGGGGCCTTGTGGCGGTCACTGTCAACCGAGGACCGGCACCGGGTGGCGATCCGTGCGGTTCTGAGGCGCGCTCATCCCGCCACTGTCATCTCCCACATCTCGGCCGCCGTCGAACGAGGTGCGCCCATGTGGGGCGTCCCTCTCGACGTGGTCCACGTGACCCGCGCTGACTCCCAGACCGGTCGATCCGAAGCCGGCGTCGTCCACCATGCCGGCCGACTGATGGCAGCTGATATCGAGGTGGTCAACGGCGTCCCGTGACGCGAGCAGCTCGCGTGCGCGGTTGAAGTCACCCAGATGTGCACGGTCGAGTCGGCGCTGGTGACCGTGAACGGCCTCCTGCATGCCAAGCATGCTGACGGTTGAACAGTTTGCGGCCGAGGTCGATTCCTGCAGGTTCTGGCCCTCGACGCTGACCACCACGATCGTGCAGCGGCTATGCGATGCACGCGTCCAGTCCGTAGCGGAGTCGCGGACTCTCCACCTGTGCTGGAGTCAACATCTCCCGCGACCCCGCCCGCAGGTTGCCGTGAAGGACGAGCAGGGCTGGGAGTTCGCCTACGTCGACTTCCTCGTGGGAGGACGAAGGCGTCTTCCTGGAGTTCGACGGACGGATCAAGTACGAGCTCTTCAGGCGCGAGGGCGAGACGCTCGAGGAGTTCATCGTGCGCGAGAAGCAGCGTGAAGAACGGATCTGCATGCTGACCGGCTGGGTCTGCATCCGGATCACGTGGGCGGACCTGGAACAGCCGGAACGTACGGCACGCCGGATCCGGCGGATCCTCAACAGCCGACGGCGCCCTATGGGTGCCTAGGGTTCTCGGCTCAATTCGATGGGTTCGCGGCCGAAACTTCGGCCGAAAACCCGCAAGTTCCCCGGATATCCGGGGAAACCACACTTCTACGTCACCGGACGGTTCTCGTACGGGGTGGAGAGGACGATGGTGGTGCGGGTGGAGACGTTGGCCGCGGAGCGGATCCGGGCCAGGAGGTCTTCGAGGACGACGGGGGTGGCGACGCGGACCTTGAGGATGTAGGACTCGTCACCGGCGACCGACCAGCACGACTCGATCTCCTCGATGTCGCGGACCCGGTCGGGGTAGTCGTCGGGCTGGGCGGGGTCGATCGGGGTGATGGAGATGAACGCGGTCAGCGGCAGGCCGATCTCGTCGTGGTTGACGGTGGCGCCGTAGCCGGTGATCAGTCCCCGCTGCTCGAGCCGCTTCACCCGCTGGTGCACCGCCGAGGTGGACAGGCCGGTCGCCTTGCCGAGGTCGGTGTAGGACATGCGTCCGTCGACCGCCAGCAGCTCGAGGATGCGGCGGTCGGTGGATTCGAGCTCGGTGCCGGTCACGGCCGACAGACTAGTCGTACGCCGTGGCAGGATGCCGACCGTGACTGACGATCACCAGCGCCTGATGTTGCTGGACACCGCTTCCATGTACTTCCGCGCGTTCTTCGGGGTGCCGGAGATCAAGGCCGACAACGGGACGCCGGTCAACGCGGTCCGGGGGCTGATCGACTTCATCAGTCGCCTGGTCGGTGAGTACCAACCGACCCATCTGGTCTGTTGCTGGGACAACGACTGGCGGCCCCAGTGGCGAGTCGACCTGATCCCGACGTACAAGGCCCACCGCGTCGTGGCGGTCCGACCCGGCGACCAGCCCGACCTCGAGGAGGTGCCGGACCCGCTGGAGATCCAGGTGCCGGTGATCCGCGCGGTGCTCGACGCCTTCGGCATCACGATCGTCGGCGCCGACGGCTACGAGGCCGACGACGTGATCGGCACCCTCGCCACCGGGGCCGGGATGCCGGTCGACATCGTCACCGGCGACCGCGACCTGTTCCAGCTCGTCGACGACGAGGCCGACGTGCGGGTCCTCTACATCGCCCGCGGCGTCAGCAAGCACGAGCGGGTCACCGAGGACGTCGTCCGGGACAAGTACGCCGTCGAGGCCTCCCAGTACGCCGACTTCGCGACCCTGCGCGGTGACGCCTCCGACGGGCTGCCGGGTGTCACCGGAGTCGGCGACAAGACGGCGGCGACGCTGCTCCAGCGGTTCGGTTCGATGGCGGGGATCCTGGCGGCCGTCGACGACCCCGACTCCGACCTCGGACCCAACCCACGCTCGAAGCTCCGCGGCGCGGTCGACTACCTCGCGGTCGCGCCGCAGGTGGTCGCGGTGGCGCGAGACATCGACCTGGGTCGGATCGACGCCACCCTCCCCCGCGCACCGGAAGACCCCGAGCTGGTCGCGGCACTGGCGCAGGAGTTCAACCTCGGTGGCCCCGTCGAGCGGCTGTCGGCGACCCTCCTGAACCGTTGAGCCGCCACGTACCGTGGCAGGCATGACTCGTATCGCTGTCGTCGGTGGCCACGGCCAGATCGCCCGCCTGCTACACCCGTTGCTCCTCGAGGCCGGGCACCAACCGGTCGCGCTCGTGCGTCGACAGGAGCACGCGGAGGCGCTGACCGCCGACGGGGTGGAGACCCGCCTCCTGGACATCGAAGCCAGCACAGGCACCGAGTTCGCCGCTGCGTTCGCCGGCTGCGACGCAGTGGTGTTCGCCGCCGGCGGCGGCCCCGACGGCAACATCGAGCGCAAGCGCACCGTCGACCTCGAGGGATCGTTGAAGTCGATCGCCGGAGCCGAGGAGGCCGGCATCCGGCGATTCGTCCAGATCTCTGCCATCGGCGTCGACCAGCCGCTCCCGGACGACGTCGGCGACGTGTGGAGGGCCTACGTCGAGGCCAAGCGCGACGCCGACGCCGCCCTGCGCGCCAGTGACCTCGACTGGACGATCCTGCGGCCGGGCGGGCTCACCGACCAGCCCGCCACCGGTCAGGTCCAGATCCGCGGCACGGTGGAGCGCGGCGAGATCTCGCGCGCCGACGTGGCCGCGGTCGTGGCGGCGGTGCTCGACGACGTACACACCATCGGGCACCAGTGGGAGGTCGTGGGCGGCGACCAGACCGTCGCCGAGGCGCTGGCCGCGGCCTACTCCGCGAGCGAGGAGTAGGCGACCACGCCGCGCTTGAGGCGCCGTACGGCGTCCCGCGCGGTGTCGCGCAGGTCGCCGGCGCCCGCGGCATCGGCCACCTGACCGGTCAGGTCGATCAGCTGCTTCATCCAGCGCACGAAGTCACCGGCCGCCAGGTCGGTCACCGTCAGCACGTCGTCCAGCTCGTCGCCCTCGGCCCATCGATGTGCGGCCCACGCGAAGCCGAGATCGGGTGGGCGCAGGAAGTCGAGCCGGTGCTGCTTCTCGAGCTGGTCGAGCTCACCCCACACCCGCACCATCTCGGCGATGACCTCACGCACGGGGCTCGCGGGGAGCCGCGGCGAGGATGCGTCGTCGGGCCGGCGCGCCTCGAAGACCAGGATCGACAGCGCGCTGGCCAGCTCGGAGGCGCTGAGGCCCTCCCACAAGCCCTGCCGCAGCGACTCCGCCGCGACCAGGTCCATGTCGGAGTAGAGCCGCCGCAGATGCGAGCCGCGGTCGGTGACGACGTCGCCGTCGAGGTAGTCCAGCGCCGTCAGCACCTCGCAGACCCGGTCGAACTGCAGGGCCACGGTGTTGGTACGCCGTTCGATCCGGCCGCGCAGCGTGGCGGCGTCGCGGTCCAGCTTGAACCACCGCTCCGACCAACGGGCGTGGTCCTCGCGGTCCGGGCACTGGTGGCACGGGTGGTTCTTCAGCCGCCGCCGTACCTCGTCGATCTTGGCCGTGACCGGCGCCGTGGCCGCGGTCCGCGACCGCTTCTCGGGTGGCGCGGTGAGGTTGTGGGTGCGTGCGCGCAAGGTCGAGGCCAGGTCCCGCCGCATCTGGGCGTTGCGGCCGTTGAACGACTTCGGAACCTTGAGCGTGGTGACCGCCTCGACCGGCGTCGGGAAGTCGAGCGGCGCGAGCCGGCGGGCCTGCCGCTCGGCGGTCAGGACGTAGGGACGCGGCTCGTCCCCGCCGCTGGTGCCGGGGTCGAGCACGACAGCGAAGCCCGAGAACTTGCCGGCCGGCACCCTGATCACGTCGCCCGGTCGTAGCCTGCGCAACGACTCGACGGCCTCGGTGCGCTGGTCGGCACGCCGCTCGCGTGACGCGTTCTTCTCCAGGTCCGAGATCTGTCGCCGCAGCCCGGCGTACTCCATGAAGTCGCCGAGGTGACAGGTCGCGGACTCGGCGTACCCGGCGAGCGCGTCGTCGCTCTTGCGCAGCTGGCGGGCCAGGCCGACCACGGCCTTGTCCGCCTGGTACTGGGCGAAGGACATCTCCAGCAGCTCGCGCGCGCGTTCGCGACCGTACTGGTGCACCAGGTTGACCGCCATGTTGTACGACGGGCGGAAGCTCGACCGGAGCGGGTAGGTGCGGGTGGAGGCGAGTCCGGCGAGCTCACGCGGGTTGAGTCCCGGCTGCCAGAGCACGACGCCGTGCCCCTCGACATCGAGGCCACGTCGCCCGGCACGGCCGGTCAGCTGCGTGTACTCCCCCGGCGTCATGTCGGCGTGCGTCTCACCGTTCCACTTCGTCAGCTTCTCGATGACCACGGTGCGGGCCGGCATGTTGATGCCGAGCGCGAGCGTCTCGGTGGCGAACACCACCTTGCAGAGTCCCCGGACGTAGAGCTTCTCGACGACCTGCTTGAACGCAGGCAGCATGCCGGCGTGGTGGGCCGCGATGCCACGGGTCAGCCCGTCGAGGAAGGCCGGGTAGCCGAGGACGTGGAGGTCCTCCTCCGGCAGGTGACGACAGCTCGTCTCGACGAACTCGCGGATCTCGTCGCGCTCCTGCGGCGAGGTGAGCCGGACGCCGGCCGACAGGCACTGCGTCACGGCCGCGTCGCAGCCGATCCGGCTGAAGATGAACACGATGGCCGGCAGCAGGCCCTCACGGTTGAGCCGGTCGATGACGTCGGGCCGGCTGGGGATCCACACCCGTCGCCCGTTGCCGACCTGGCGGCCGCCCTTGGCTGCCCCACCCCTTCGAGGAGCCCGGCTTCCCCTTCCGGGGGGAGCGACGGTCCCGCATCAGTCGGCTGCTGGCGAAGTCGTCGCGAGCGATCCGTTCGAGCTCGGCGTTGACCGGTGCGCCCTCCTGCACGAACCCGGCGGCCGCGTCGACGTCCGAGACGGCGAACAGGTCGTGGATCCGGTTCCCGACCATGACGTGCTGGTAGAGCGGGACCGGGCGGCGCTCCTCGACGATGGTGGTGATCTCGCCCCGGACGGTCGCCAGCCACTCGCCGAACTCCTCGGCGTTGGACACGGTCGCCGACAGGGAGATCAGCGACACCGACTCAGGGAGGTGGATGATGATCTCCTCCCACACCGCGCCCCGGTCACGGTCCGCGAGATAGTGCACCTCGTCCATCACCACGAACCCGAGCCCGAGCAGGGTGCGCGACCCGGAGTAGAGCATGTTGCGCAGCACCTCGGTCGTCATCACGACGATCGGCGCCTCGCCGTTGACGGAGTTGTCGCCGGTCAGCAGCCCGACCTGGTCCTCGCCGTAGCGCCGGACGAGGTCGTGGTACTTCTGGTTCGACAACGCCTTGATCGGGGTCGTGTAGAACGCCTTCCGGCCGGTGGTGAGGGCCAGGTGTACGGCGTACTCCCCCACGATCGTCTTGCCCGAACCGGTCGGGGCAGCGACCAGGACACCGCGCCCGGCCTCGATCTCGCGGCAGGCGCGGACCTGGAAGTCGTCGAGCTCGAAGTCGAACAGTTCCGTGAAGTCACGCAAGGACGCTCAGGGCTCCGGGATCGCAGTCGATGGTCAGCGGCAGGGCGCCGAAGCGCTCGCCGTCAGCGTAGGTCACGATGCCCGGCGCAGCGACGGTCACCGACCGCACCCGGTGGTGCTCGTACTGGGGATGGGTGACGTGGGTCCCCTTGAAGAGCTTGGGGTAGGTCCGGATCAGGTTGGGCTTGCTCATCGGCTTGATGATGACCACGTCCAGCATCCCGTCGTCGAGCAGGGCCCCTTCGGTGATGCGCAGTCCGCCGCCGAACGAGGGCCCGTTGCCGACCGCCACCAGCATCGCGTCGAGCCGCACCGTCGTCCCGTCGAGCTCCAGGACGTACGGGATCGGCTCGAAGGTGCGCAGCTCGGCGAGCGTCGCCAGGTTGTAACGCATCTGGCCCTTGGGCCAGCGCATCTCGTTGGCGCGCTCGTTGACCACGGCGTCGAACCCGGCCGCGAGCACGGTGACGAACCAGCGGCTCCCCGACCGGGCGAGGTCGATCCGCCGCGGGGTCGAGGCGATCACCCGGTCGGCAGCCGCGCCGGGGTCCTTGCGGGGAATGTCGAGGTAGCGGGCCAGGTCGTTGCCGGTGCCCGCCGGGATGAGGCCGAGGTGGGCGCCCGTGCCGGCGACGGCCTGGACCCCGAGGTGGACCATCCCGTCACCCCCGCACACGACGAGCGCCCAGACGCCGTCGGCGACCGCATCGCGGGCCAGGTCGAGGGCGTGGTCGGGGTCGGTGCCGGTCAGGTCGCGTACGACGAAGCCGGCGTCGCGCAGCCGGGGCAGCGCCGCCGCCCGAGCTGTCGCACCCTTGCCCTTGCCTGCCGTCGGATTCGTCAGGAGGGCGATCTCGCGGGGCACGCCAGCGAGCCTAGTGTCTTGCTGCTCCGATGCGGAGCAGCACGACCCACGCGTCCGGCGCGCCCCCGACGGCCTTCGCCAGCCGCGCCAGCGACTCCATGACCAGCTCGGCGTCGAACCGGCGGCCGGGGACCGCCAGCGTCAGGCTCCGGTCCCGGTCGACCAGGAGCACCTGGCCGTGGTGCCAGGCCTGGTGGGCGCGGCTGCGGACCTCGTCGGGGACCACGGGTGCGGGGTAGGCCTCGTCGACCGCCATCAGGGCGCAGGCCAGTCGGTCGCGGCCGTGGTTGTGCAGTGCGCCGGGGACCAGGTGGCCGCTCCGGAGCCCGGTGTCGGCCTCCCAGACGATGTCGTCGCCCCCGAGCCAGTCGGGCAGGTCGAACGGGTCCAGGTCGGTGATCGTGACGACGGCCATCAGAGCGGCGACATCTCGTCGTCGTCGAGGCCCGCGACGGGATCGGCGTCGGCGCGGCGGCGGTCGAGCACGCGCGCAATCACCTCGGAGATGACGAACAGGATGACCATCGGGATCGCGAGGAAGAGCATGGTGAACGGGTCGGTCGACGGCGTCGCGACGGCGGCGAACACGAACGTGCCGATCACGATCCACGGTCGGTGGGCGCCGAGGGCCGACCCCCTCAGGACGCCGGCGAGGTTGAGCAGGATCACGAACACCGGGATCTCGAACGCGATGCCGAAGACCAGCAGGGTGCGGATCAGGAAGCTGAGGTAGTCGCCGAACTCCACCAGGTTGGTGAGATCCCCGGGAGTCAGCCCGATCAGGATCTCCAGGCCCTTGGGGAGCGTGTAGTAGCCGAGGACGACGCCGGCCAGGAAGAGCGGTCCCGCCACCGTGGCGAAGACCCGGCTCCACGTGCGCTCCTTGCTGTGGAGACCGGGCAGGATGAACGCCCAGATCTGGTAGAGCCACAACGGGCTGGTCGCGATCACCGAGACCACGCCACAGAGCTTGAGGTACAGCATCAGTGGACCACCCGCACCGGCGATCGTGGCCTGGGTGTTCACGTCATCTCCCACCCCGGCCTGCGCCTGCTTGTACGGCTCGAGGACCAGGGCGAAGATCGGGTCGAAGAAGAACAGCGACACGATCATGCCCACGACGACCAGCGTCAGGATCTTCAGGATCCGGGCGCGCAGCTCACGCAGGTGGTCGGAGAGCGCCATCCGGCCGTCGGGACCGATGGGGTGTTGGGGCTTGCCGACGTAGAGGCCGACGAGGCCGGAGATCCGCACCGACGACGTCAGCTGGTGGTGCCGTCGCGATGCTCACGCACGACCGGGTCGCCCACCACCGGCTCGGTCGAGGTGTTGGTGGACTCGATCGCCTTCTGCTCCGGCGTCTTCACGTCCTCGTCGACGTCATCGTCGTCGTCGATGAGCCCCTTCGTCTCCGACTTGAAGATGCGCAGCGCGCGACCGCTCCCCCGTGCCAGCTCGGGCAGCTTCTTGGCCCCGAACAGCAGCAGGATCACGAGCACGATCAGCACGAGTTCCCAGCCGCCGGGGACGGCAATGAGTGCGTTCATGGTCGGTTCCTCACCTCAGGATTCGGTCGTGGTCCATCGTACGCCCCGCGACCCTAGTAGAGGCCGAGCACGGCTCGAGCACGGTCGGCAACCGTGTCGCCCCAGTCCTCGGGGCGGACCACGGTCGCATGGGGCGCCAGCCGCAGCACCAGCCGCTCCAGCCACCGCCGGTCGGCCACCATCAGGTCGACCTCCAGGCTGCCGTCGGGCAGCGGACGCGTCTCCTCCACCTGGTAGTACTCCACGACCCACACCGCTTCCGGCGCGAGCCGCAGGGTCACCCGCACGGCCTCGTCCCCGAGGCCGAACAGGTCGTCACTGAGGTCGGGCGGGTCGGCATGGGCGACTGGCTCGTCGAGCACCACGGCGGCCACGATCCGGTCCAGCCGGAACAGCCGGTCGTCCTCGGCACTGTGGCACCACGCCGCCAGGTAGGCCGACCCCCGCGAGGTGACCACGCCACGCGGGTCCACCACACGCTCGGTCTCCTCGTCGCGTGCGGGCACCCAGTAGGTGAGCTGGACCCGGCGACCGTCGCGGACGGCGCGCTCCAGGTCGGCGCGCAATCGCGCGAGGTTGGTGGGTTCGGGCTCGACACCGGGGTCGATCGGCACCGCGCCGGCACCGGCCGTGGCCTCCTGCAGCTTGGCAAGAGCACGGTCCACGATCTCGCGGGTGTCGGGCTTGGCGCCGTTGCGCATCGCCAGCAGCGCGACCATCACGGCGGTGGCCTCGGTGGCCGTCAGCCGGAGCGGGCGGGCCAGGTAGTCGGCGTTCGAGACCCGGATGACACCTTCCGACTCGAGCGTGTCGAGGTCGACGTCGATCAGGTCGTCGGGATATCCGCCCGGGAGCCCGCACATCAAGAGCACCCCGAGGTCTCGCCGTACCTGGTCGGGGGTGGTACCGAGCGCCTCGGCGGCCTCGTCGACGCGGACCTGGCCGCGGCTGTGGAGGTAGGGCACGAGCGTCAGCAGCCGGGCGACCTGGTCCCGGGCGCCGCCGGGTCCGCCGGTCACCGGTCGTTCCTGGCGAGCAGCGCGGTCATCCGGGCCACGACCTGGGCACGCAGCGACTCCGGCGACTCCACGAGCACGTCGGCCCCGTGGGACAGCACCTCCGAGGCGATGTCGGAGCCGCCGCGCGCGAGGACGATGCGATCCCAGTCCAGGGACCCGTCAGGACCTCGTACGCCGGTCTCGACCCGCTCGGCGGCCCGACGGAACGAGTGGCCGGTGTTGCGACGGGCCAGCAGGGTGGCGGGCTCGGCGTCGGGGGTGGGGGCGAGGCGACGTGCCACGTCGCGGATGTCGACGCCGTCCGGCACCGTGTAGGCGCCGGGCTGGCCGACCATGCGTGCGCTTCCCTGCACCCGCGAGAGCCGGAAGATCCGCTCCTCGCCGCGGCCGCGGTCGTGGCCGACGGCGTACCAGCGTCCGGAGTAGCGGACCACGCCCCACGGCTCCAGCTGACGCGTCGTCACCTCGGCGCCGGGCCGCTGGTAGTCGAACTCGACCGCCCGACGGTCGCGGGCAGCCTCCCAGAAGACGTCGAAGGCCGGTTCGTCGGCGTTCAGCCGGGGCTCGACCAGGTCGAGCGCGCCGATGTCGACCGGGATCCCGGCAGCGGTGAGCTTGCGGACCGCGCCGCTGGTGGCCTCGGCCAACCTGGCGTGTTCCCACACCTTGGTCGCCAGACCGACCACCTGCGCCTCGTCAGCCGTCAGTTCCACCAGCGGCAGCTGCAGCTCGTCGGGGCGGATCCGGTAGCCGGGCTCGTCGTCGAAGTACGCGTCGAGCTGGCCCACCTCGATCGGGACCCCGAGCGAGCGCAGGTCGTCCTTGTCGCGCTCGAACATCCGTTCGAACGCCTCGTCCCCCGCCTCCGGGTAGAGGAGAGCGCGGACCCGCTCCTTGGAGATGAAGCGCCGTTGCATGAGCAGCATGATCAGAAGGTTGAGCAGGCGCTCGCTCTTCTCCGCTGCCATGCTGCCCTCGGCTCAGGCCGCGCCGAGGATGTCGACGACGAAGTAGAGGGTGTCCTTGCCCGAGATGCCGGCATCCGGGTTGCCCTTGTCGCCGTAGCCGAGGGCCGGCGGGATCGCCAGCAGCACGCGGCTGCCGACGGTCTGGCCGACCAGGGCCCTGTCCCAGCCCTTGACGACCTGACCGATGCCGATCGGGAAGGCCGCCGGCTGGGCGGAGTAGCTCTCGTCGAACGGCTTCTTGCCGTCGTAGACCTGGCCGAGGTAGTTGACGGCCATGGTCTCGCCCTTCTCGACGGCCGCTCCGTCGCCCTGCACCAGGACGGCGGTGCGCAGCGAGTCGGTGGGCTTCGGCGTACCGGCGAAGTCGAGGCCGGTCGGCGCGTCTGCGTCGCCATCGAGGCTCGGGGCCCACGACGGGGCCTTCTGCTCCTCGCCGTCCGGGCCGTCACCGAGGCCGCTGATGACGTCGATGATCGTCAGCACGGTGTCCTTGTTGCCCGATGTTGATCTGGGCGTTGCCGGACGGCCCGAACGCCGTCTCGGCGGAGGCGGCGATCGCGATGCGGGACCCGATGGTCTGGCCCTCGAGACCGGCGAGGAACAAGGGGCTCAGCTGCGCCTTGTCGACGGTCAGGAGCTGCGGCTCGGCCGCGTCGTAGGTGCTGTAGGCCGTCTTCTGGTCGATGCCGTTGCCGATCCAGATGTGGGCGAAGACCTGGTCGCCGGTCTCGATCTCGTCGCCCTCACCCTCGGTCACGACCTCGGTCTCGATCTCGTCGGCCTCGAGCTCGCCGTCCCAGGTGACCTTCGGGTCGGTGCCCGGCTCGCCCTCGATCTCGATGCTGCTGAGGCCAGCGCCCCCGGAGCTCTCCTTCTCCCCCTCGGAGGAGCCGTCCGAGTCGCCACAGGCGACCAGGACGACACCGAGGAACAGCGTCACGAACAGGGACAGGGCACGACGAGTCACAGACACACCTTCATAGACGTTTCACGAGCAGCGGTCACCCTATCCCCCGCGAGCAAGAGAACCCTGAGAGCCCTACCGGCCGCGTTCCGGCGGCTCACATGCCATCGATCAGGCGTTGCACCCGCTCGTCGTGGGCGCGGAACGGGTCCTTGCACAAGACGGTGCGCTGGGCCTGGTCGTTGAGCTTGAGGTGGACCCAGTCGACGGTGAAGTCCCGGCGCCGTTCCTGCGCCTTGCGGATGAACTCACCGCGCAGCCTGGCCCGGGTCGTCTGGGGTGGGACGGACTTCGCCTCGAAGATCTTCAGGTCCGTGGTCACCCGGGCGACGGCGCCGCGCTTCTCCAGCAGGTAGTAGAGCCCGCGACCGCGGTGGATGTCGTGGTAGGCGAGGTCGAGCTGGGCGATCCGCGGGTGGCCGAGCGGCAGGCCGTGCTTGGCCCGATAGCGGTCCATCAGCTTCCACTTGATGATCCAGTCGATCTCGCGGTCGACCAGGCCGAGGTCGTCGGACTCGACCGCCTTCAGGGTGCGCTCCCAGAGATCCAGGGCCTGGTCGATGACCGGCGTACGGAGCTCGCGACGGTCCACGAAGTCACGTGCCTTGGCGAGGTACTCACCCTGGATGTCGAGCGCACTCGCTTCGCGTCCGTTGGCCAGGCGCACCTTGCGGCGACCGGTGACGTCGTGGGAGATCTCGCGGATGGCGCGGATCGGGTTCTCCATCGTGAGGTCGCGCATCACCACGCCCTCCTCGATCATCCGCAGCACCAGGTCGCAGCTGGCGACCTTCAGCAAGGTGGTCGTCTCGCTCATGTTGGAGTCGCCGACGATGACGTGGAGGCGCCGGTACTTCTCGGCGTCCGCATGGGGCTCGTCGCGGGTGTTGATGATGGGGCGGCTGCGGGTGGTCGCGCTGCTGACGCCTTCCCAGATGTGCTCAGCACGCTGGCTGACCGAGTACGACGCGCCGCGCGGCGTCTGCGTGACCTTGCCCGCGCCGACCATGATCTGGCGGGTCACCAGGAACGGGATCAGCACGTCGGCGAGCTGGCTGAACTCCCCCGCCCGGCTCACGAGGTAGTTCTCGTGGCAGCCGTAGGAGTTGCCCGCGGAATCGGTGTTGTTCTTGAACAGGTAGATCTCGCCGGCGATGCCCTCGTCGTGGAGCCGCTGCTCGGCGTCCAGCAGCAACCCCTCCAGCACCCGCTCCCCCGCCTTGTCGTGGGCCACCAGCTCGCTGATGTCGTCGCACTCGGGCGTGGCGTACTCGGGGTGGCTGCCGACGTCGAGGTAGAGGCGGGCCCCGTTGCGCAGGAAGACGTTGCTCGACCGGCCCCAGCTGACCACCTTGCGGAACAGGTAGCGAGCGACCTCGTCGGGACTCAGCCGGCGCTGACCACGGAACGTGCACGTCACGCCGTACTCGTTCTCGATGCCGAAGATCCGTCTGTCCACGCGTTCAGCCTAGGCGCCCGGGTCTAGCGGCGGCGGGAAGCCGGGCCCGCCGATTGGTCCCAAACGACAGGAATCCAGCACCCGATCATGAAGTTTGTGCCCAATCGCTGGTGCCCATGGCCCGGTGCCAGCGATTCATCACCCGGCGTCGGCCTGTTTCGCTGTAGAGCGAGTTCTCCACCAAGCGTCTCCAGCGCCGGAGCCGACGTAGCTCGTGGCGCCGACCCAGGTCGCGATCGATCTCGTGCATCACGACACCCGGGTGGTTGACGAGGTCGTCCAGCGTGAAACCACGCCGCTCGTACGACGCCCCGCCGAGCCCACGCTCGCGCCGCAGGTCGGTGCGGTGCTGGCCTCCGCGCCTGTGGTGGGCCCCGTCGTACTCGTGAACCAGCCCGGTCCCCTCAACCAGCAGGTCGACAGTTCCGACCGGATTGCCCGCGTCGTCGTACACCGTTGCCTGCGGAACGACGTCGACCTCGATCACGATGTCGAAGAGGCGCAACAACGTCTCGCCGGCCGACTGAGACCGCGCGTCGGAAAGCGCCCAGGCATGTCGGAGGAGGCGTACGCCGGGCCGCCGCGTCTTGAGCAGCTCGCCCATCGCGGCTTCGTCGACATGGCCGAGGTGGCGAGCGGAGTCGACCATGATGAGCAGGTCGATCAACCCGAGATCGCGCGCCGCGCGGAGGAGTGTCTCGTGTGCCGAGTCGACCGGAACACCAACGGCAACGATGGGTTCCGTGGTGCGGAGGAGCCGGGAGCAGATCAACCCGGGGCGCCGCGGCCTGGTGTCGGCTTGCGTGGCGGCAAAGACCGAGACCTGCTCAGGCAGCGCAGGCAGCTGCCATTTCCTCACCCGCGCAGCGGTGACGTGGGTATAGACAGCATCCCTTGGCAGCACCAACAACCAGGCGCGGAGGTCTCGCAGGAACTCGAGGTCTGGCTCGGACTCCTCGTTGACGCGTAGAAAGAGCCCGTGCGCCACCCGCCGCACGTCCGCAGTCCGGAGATGCCCTCGGATCGGGGTGTCCCCAGTCGCGTCGTCTTCGTGATCCATGCCCCGAGCATGGAACGACCAGCCCGTGGCTGGGCCTTTCGATCAGGATCTGTGGAGAGCGAATGCACCCATCGGGCGCTAACTGCATCTGCCGGGACCGATTTCCTTCCGTTTGGGACCAAACGGAAGGGTCAGAGTCAGCCGAGCGGGTCGTCGGGCGCGACGGGTGGCGGGGTGGGGTCCTCGGGGCCGGGGTCCGTCGGGGAGGACGGGGGTGCCACGGGGTCGACCGGCGGCGCGACGGGGCCCCCGGTGCGGGGGTCCTCCAGCGGCGGTACGGCGCCGCTGGTCTGGTCGGTGGGGTCGGCAGGGTCGTCGATCCCCGAGGGTGACATCGGCACCTGTCGCTCGGCATCACCCGGGTGCGGGGTGTCGGGTTCGGAAGGGCCACGCTCGCCGAGGAGACGTCGCAGGTCGTCGGGGCGGAGTCGTCGGAACTTGCGCGGCTGGGTGCGGGTCCGGTCGAGCACGGCGATCTCGAGGTCGGACTCCGGCACGACGCGGTCGCCGCTCTCGGAGTGGCCCAGGGAGGCGACGGCGAGCTGCAGCGCGTCGCCGAGCGGGAGACCGTCCTGGTAGCGCGGCTCCAAGAACGAGACGACCGTCTCGACCGCGCCACCCATGACGGCATAGCCGTGGACATCGGCGACCTGGCCGTCGTAGGTGAGGCGGTAGATCTGGTCGTCGACGGCGGTCTCGCCGACCTCACCGACGAAGAGCTCCACCTCGTAGGGCTTCTCGCCGCCGCTGGAGAAGATCGTGCCGAGGGTCTGCGCGTAGGCGTTGGCCAGACCGCGCCCGGTCACGTCGCGACGGTCGTAGGCGTAGCCACGCATGTCGGCGAGGCGGACGCCGGCGATCCGGAGGTTCTCGAACTCGTTGTAACGACCGACCGCGGCGAACGCGATCCGGTCATAGATCTCCGACACCTTGTGCAGCGCCTGCGACGGGTTCTCGGAGGCGAACAGGATGCCGTCGGCGTACTGGACGGCGACGACCGACCGACCGCGTGCGATCCCCTTGCGGGCGAAGTCGGCGCGGTCCTTCATCATCTGCTCCGGAGAGACGTAGAACGGCATGCTCATCAGGCGTCACCTCCCGTCAACGACGCGGTCGCGGGACCGTCGGGTCGCACCATCCGCCCCTCCATCATCCGGTCGGCGATCTCGGCGACCTCGGCGTCGGCCATCCGTCGACCACCGTCAGCGGTGATGACCTGCACCACGGGGAAGATGCGCCGGGTGAGGTCCGGCCCCCCGGTGGCGGAGTCGTCATCGGCGGCGTCGTAGAGCGCCTGCACGAGCACGGTGACGGCGTCGGACTCGGAGAGGTCGTCTCGGTAGAGCTTCTTGAGCGAGCCGCGGGCGAACAGGGACCCGGACCCGACGGCGTGGAAGGCGGTCTCCTCGTAGCGACCGCCGGTCACGTCGTAGCTGAAGATCCGGCCCTGGTTGCTGCGCCGGTCGAACCCGGCGAAGAGCGGTACGACGGCCAGCCCCTGCATCGCGAGCCCGAGGTTGGCGCGGATCAGCGCGGCGAGCCGGTTGGCCTTGCCGTCCAGGGACAGCGTGGTGCCCTCGATCTTCTCGTAGTGCTCGAGCTCGACCTGGAACAGCCGCACCATCTCCACCGCGAGGCCGGCGGTGCCGGCGATCCCGACGCAGGAGTACTCGTCGGCCGGGAAGACCTTCTCGATGTCACGCTGGGCGATGATGTTGCCCATCGTGGCGCGACGGTCGCCGGCCATGACGACCCCGCCCGGAAAGCTGGCCGAGACGATGGTCGTGCCGTGCGGCGCCAGGTCGCCGGCATGGCCCTGCGGGAGCGCTCGCCGCGACGGCAACAGGTCGGGCGACTGCTCGGCGAGGAAGTCACTGAACGACGACGACCCGGGCATCAGGTAGGCCGCTGGCAGACGAGGGTCGATCACTGGCCGCCCTTCTGGATGAAGGACTTCACGAAGTCCTCGGCGTTGGTCTCGAGGACGTCGTCGATCTCGTCGAGGATCGCGTCGACGTCGTCGTCGAGGGCGCCCTTGCGCTCGCTGACATCACTCTCGACGGCGGCCTCGGGCGCCTCGTCGGACTCCGTGGACTTCCGTGGCTGCTTCTGCTCCTGTGCCATACCCGGACCCTATCCAGTCAGCGAGTGAGAGCGGTGAACAATGCCTCGGCCGTCTCACACTCGTCGATCAGGTCGCCGACGCTGGCCCGCGTGCCCCGGAGCGGATCGATGGTCGGAACCCGCTGCAGCGACTCCCGTCCGGGCAGGTCGAAGATGACCGAGTCCCACGACGCGGCGGCGACGTCGTCGGCGTACTTCTCCAGGCAGCGGCCGCGGAAGTACGCCCGGGTGTCCTCCGGCGGGTCGTGCATCGCCCGCTCGACGGACGCGTCCTCGATCAGCCGCTCGATCCGGCCCATGCCGACGAGCTTGTGGTAGAGCCCCTTCTCGGGACGGATGTCGGAGTACTGGACGTCGATCAACCCGAGCTTCGCGTCGTCCCACGCCAGGCCGTCGCGGTCGCGATAGTGCTCGAGCAGCTTGAGCTTGGCGACCCAGTCGAGCTCGGTCGCGCACAGCATCGGGTCCCGCTCGAGCCGGTAGAGGACCGACTCCCAGCGGGCCAGCACGTCGAGGGTCTGCGCATCGGCATCGGTACCGAGCCGGTCCTCGACGTACTTCTTCGCGAGGTCGAGGTACTCCAGCTGCAGCTGGACCGCGGTGAGGGTGCGGCCGTCGGTGAGCGTGATCAGCTGCTGCAGTGTCGGGTCGTGGGAGACCGCGCGCAGCGCGGCCACCGAGCCCTCGATGGTGAGGTCGCGGTCGAGGAACCGGTCCTCGATCATGGCGAGGACCAGTGACGTGGTGCCGACCTTGAGGTACGTCGAGATCTCGGCCAGGTTCGCGTCCCCGATGATGACGTGGAGCCGCCGGTACTTCTCCGGATCGGCGTGCGGTTCGTCGCGGGTGTTGATGATCGGCCGCTTGAGGGTCGTCTCGAGACCGACCTCGACCTCGAAGAAGTCGGCGCGCTGGCTGATCTGGAAGCCGTGCTCCCGGCCGTCCTGACCGATCCCGACCCGGCCGGCGCCGCAGAACACCTGCCGAGACACGAAGAAGGGCGTCAGGTGGCGGACGATCTCACCGAAGGGGGTGCTGCGCCGCATCAGGTAGTTCTCGTGGGCGCCGTAGGAGACGCCCTTGTTGTCGGTGTTGTTCTTGTAGAGGTTGATCGGGCCGCCACCGGGAAGCTGTCCGGCCCGCCGGGAGGCGTCGAGCATGACCAGCTCCCCTGCCTTGTCCCAACGCACCACGTCGAGCGGCGTGGTGACCTCAGGTGTGGCGTACTCGGGGTGGGCGTGGTCGACGTAGAGCCGGGCACCATTGGTCAAGATGACGTTGGCCAGACCGAGATCCTCGTCGGTCAGCAGGGACGGATCGGCCACCTGCCGGGACATGTCGAAGCCGCGCGCGTCACGCAGCGGTGATTCCTCTTCGAAGTCCCAGCGTGCTCGACGCGCACGCACCGTCGCCGAGGCGTAGGCGTTGACGATCTGCGACGACGCCACCATCGGGTTGGCGAGGGGCTGGCCCGGCACCGAGATGCCGTACTCCACCTCGGTGCCCATCACACGCCGCACGCTCATGGATCAAGCCTACGGCGTCGGCATGGGCGAGGCCGTCAGTGCTTGCGCAGCTTGGGGATCAGGAAGAAGAGCACGACGACGACGACGAGGATGATCAGGAGGAACTTCATACGACGACCCTACCCGCGCGCGCGGTTGGCCTAGGCTCACCCGCATGGGTGTGTGGGGGGATCAGGTCGTGCCCCGGCTCGCGGACCGGGCTCTGCGCAGTCCGGTGATCAGCGAGCTGAGGGCCGAGGTGTGCGCGCCGTTGCGGGGTCGGGTGCTCGAGCTCGGGTTCGGCGGCGGCCTCAACATCCCGTGGTATCCCGAGGCGGTGACCTCCGTCGCGGCGGTCGAGCCCTCGGACGTCGGTTGGAGACTCTCCGAACGGCGTCGGGCGCGCTCCGAGGTGCCGATCGAGCGACACGGCCTCGACGGGCAGGATCTCGACGAACCCGACTCGGCGTACGACTCCGTGCTGTCCACCTTCACCCTGTGCACGATCCCCGACCCGGTCGCCGCACTCTCGGAGGTGCTCCGGGTGCTCCGGCCCGACGGCGTCCTGTGCCTGCTCGAGCACGGGCTCGCTCCGGACGACCGGGTCGCTGCGTGGCAGCACCGCCTCGATGGGCTTCAGCAGCGGATGGCCGGGGGCTGTCACCTCGTCCGCGACATCGCTCAGCTGGTTCGCGACACCGGCGTCGAGATCACCCGCCTGGAGACCAGTTATCTGGAAGGCCCGGCCCTGTCCCGGCCCTGGGCCTATGGCTACCTCGTGGTGGCCCGGACGCGTGCTTGAATGGCGGCCGCACAGGAGGTCCGCGTGTCCGACCGCTCATTCCGCCGGCGCGTCGCCAACCGGCTGAAGCGTACGTCGCCCCAGTCCGCCGTGCCGTCTCGTCCCGACCTCGGCTACCTCTTCATCGTCACCTACGGGCGCTCCGGCTCGACGCTGCTCCAGGGCGTGCTGAACTCGATCCCCGGCTACCTGGTTCGGGGCGAGAACCGACAGGCCATGCGCCACCTGTGGGAGTTCCACCGCACGGCGGTGCAGGAGCGGCAACGTCAGCGACGCAGTCAGGAGAACCGTGGCCTCGAGCCTGGCGGACACACCGCTGCCGACGCCTTCTTCGGAATCGACGACTTCCCGGTCCGCCGCAGCCTTGCCGGGATCCGCCGACTCGCGGTCGAAACGCTCCTTCGCCCGGCACCAGACACCCGGGTCACCGGCTTCAAGGAGATCCGCTGGTCCGAGGAGGACGTCGGCGACTATGTCGCCTGGCTGCGTCGAGTCTTCCCCGACGCACGCTTCGTGGTGAACACGCGCGACCTCGACGACGTCAGCCGCAGCAAGTGGTGGGCCGAGGACCCCGCGGCACGAGACGGCCTCCAGGCGGTCGAAGCGCGGCTCCTGGACCTGGCTGCATCGCTGGGCGACGCGGGCTTCCACGTCCACTACGACGACTATGTCGCCGATCCTTCCCGTCTCCGGCCGCTGTTCGAGTGGCTCGGCGAGGAGTACGACGAAGGCCGACTGCGCGACGTGTTCGAGACGCGCCACTCCTACTGACTGCCCTCAGTGTCTGCTGGCCCACTTCGCCAGCGCCAGGATCCCACCGATGACCAGCGCAGCGATCACCAGCTCGACGAGAGGCACGATCAGCTCCGGCGGCGCGACTGCACGGCGTGGGCAAAGTTGACGGCAACCAGACCGCCCCAGCCAACGATCATCGCCGCCAGGCCGGTGGCGCCGCCCTCGACGGCCAGGCTGATCGCGGTGATCGGGATGCCCGCGGCGCACGACACGATCCCCAGTGCGAGCTGACGCGGTCCGGCCGACGCCTGATCCGTCGTCGCGCGGTGGCTCGCCGCCATCTCCTGCGCGGTGCGAGCCGTCACGGCCGCCTCGACCCGGTCGGCGAACGAGTCGACCAGGGCCGCGTCGTACGACGCCCCGAGCTCGCGCCGGGTCTCCAGCACCGCCTCGATCTCGGTGCGTTCGAGCTCGTCCCCCGATGCCATCGCGGACGGGTTCAGAGGTACTGGCCGGTGTTGGTGGCCGTGTCGATGGAGCGCCCCGGCTCGGTGCCCTGCTTGCCGGTGATCAGGGTGCGGATGAAGACGATCCGCTCGCCCTTCTTGCCGGAGATCCGGGCCCAGTCGTCCGGGTTGGTGGTGTTGGGCAGGTCCTCGTTCTCCTTGAACTCGTCGACGCACGCCTGCAGCATGTGGGCGACCCGCAGCCCGTGCTGGGCGTGCTCGAGGAAGTCCTTGATGGCCATCTTCTTGGCCCGGTCGACGATGTTCTGGATCATCGCGCCGGAGTTGAAGTCCTTGAAGTAGAGGACCTCCTTGTCGCCGTTGGCGTAGGTCACCTCGAGGAAGCGGTTCTCCTCGGTCTCGGTGTACATCCGCTCCACGGTTGCCCGGATCATGCCGGCGACGCACTCGTCGCGGCTGCCGCCGAACTCCGAGACGTCGTCCTGGTGCAGCGGCAGCTCGGAGACGAGGTACTTGCTGAAGATGTCGCGCGCCGACTCGGCGTCGGGACGCTCGATCTTGATCTTCACGTCCAGCCGACCGGGTCGCAAGATCGCGGGGTCGATCATGTCCTCGCGGTTGGAGGCACCGATCACGAGCACGTTCTCGAGGGCCTCGACGCCGTCGATCTCGCTCAACAGCTGCGGCACGATGGTGTTCTCGACGTCGGAGGAGACACCGGAGCCGCGGGTGCGGAAGAGCGAGTCCATCTCGTCGAAGAACACGATGACCGGCGTGCCGTGGCTGGCCTTCTCGCGCGCCCGCTGGAACACCAGCCGGATGTGGCGCTCGGTCTCGCCGACGTACTTGTTCAGCAGCTCGGGGCCCTTGATGTTGAGGAAGTAGGACTTCCCCTCCTGGCCGGTCTTGGCCGCCACCTTCTTGGCGAGCGAGTTGGCGACCGCCTTCGCGATGAGGGTCTTGCCGCAGCCCGGCGGGCCATAGAGCAGCACGCCCTTGGGCGGCTTGAGCTGGTGTTCCTTGAAGAGCTCGGGGTGCAGGTAGGGCAGCTCGACCGCGTCGCGGATCTGGTCGATCTGGCCGGCGAGGCCGCCGATCGCCTCGTAGGAGATGTCGGGGACCTCTTCGAGGACGAGCTCCTCGACCTCGGACTTGGGGACGCGCTCGTAGACGTAGCCGGCGCGGGAGTCGAGCAGCAGCGAGTCGCCTGCTCGCAGGGTCGTGTCGAACAACGGCTCGGCGAGCCGGACGACGCGCTCCTCGTCGGCATTGGCGATGACCAGGGCCCGCTCGCCGTCGGCGAGCAGCTCCTTGAACATGACGACCTCGCCGACCTCCTCGAAGTCGAAGGCCGCCACCACGTTGAGTGCCTCGTTGAGCATGACCTCCTGGCCCCGGACGAGGGTGTCGAGGTCGACGTTCGGGCTGGCATTCACCCGCAGCTTGCGGCCGCCGGTGAACACGTCGACCGAGTCGTCCTCGTTGCGGGCGAGGAAGGTGCCGAAGCCGGCCGGCGGTTGGGCCAGCCGGTCGACCTCCTCCTTGAGCTTCATGATCTGGTCGCGGGCCTCGCGCAGCGTCTCGGCCAGCCGCTCGTTCTGGGACGTGACGGCGGACAATGACCGCTGGGTGTCGGCCAGTCGCGCCTCGACAGCGCGGGACTGACCGGGCGCGTCACCCAGCCGCCGACGCAGGTCGGACACCTCGGCCTCCAGGAAACGCACCTGGCTCGCGAACTCCTCCGGCGAGGGCTCACGCTCCCCGCGGGGCTGACCTGACTGTCCTTCGGTTGACGACATTCGGCGTCACCTCCCGGGTGCGACCCTACCCGCGTGAGCGCGTCACGGTAGGGCAGACACCACCAGTCGGATCACGTTTTCGAATCAACCGCTGGCGGGGTCCTCGAGCAACTGCGGCGGCAGGTCGGGAGGGCGCGGTCCGGTGTAGTCGGGGCCGTAGGCCCCGGGGGCCGGACGCCGCTTCTTCGACAGTGGTCGCTCCCCCGGTGCCATCCGGCGTGCGGTCACCAGGTAGGCGGTGTGGCCGATCATCTTGTGGTCCGGTCGTACGGCGAGGCCCTCGACGTGCCAGTCGCGCACGAGCGACTCCCACGGGTGGGGGTCGGTGAACCCTCCGTGGGCGCGCACCGTCTCGACGAACCGCGACAGCTGAGTCGTGGTGGCGACGTACGCACACACGATGCCCCCGGGGCGGAGCGCGTCGGCGACGGCGTCGACGCACTCCCAGGGCGCGAGCATGTCGAGGATGGCCCGGTCGACCCGAGCGCCGGTGCGGGGCAGTTCCTCGGCCAGGTCGCCGAGCTCCAGCTGCCAGGCCGGGTGCTGCTGGCCCCCGGGGGTCCCGAAGAACTGGTTGACGTTCTGGCGGGCGACGTCGGCGAACTCCTCGCGTCGCTCGTAGGAGAGCACCGTGCCGTACGGGCCCACCGCGCGCAGCAGCGAGCAGGTGAGCGCGCCGGAGCCGACCCCGGCCTCGACCACGTCGGCTCCCGGGAAGATGTCGGCCATCGCCACGATCTGCGCGGCGTCCTTCGGGTAGACGACTGCTGCACCCCTCGGCATGGAGACGACGAACTCCGAGAGCAGCGGGCGGAAGATGAGGTACTGGCCGCCGGCCGACGACGTGACCGTGAAGCCCTCCTCACGGCCGATCAGCTCATCGTGCTCGAAGTGGCCGCGGTTGGAGAAGAACCGCTTGCCGGACTCCAGACAGATGTTGTGGCGCCGACCCTTCGTGTCGACCAGGCGCACCCACTCGCCTTCTCGCAGCGGACCGCGGTGCACCCCTGACCATGCCTCCGGCGGAACGTCGGGTGCCTGGGTGTCGGGTGCCGGTTCGTCAGTCACGCTGCCCCACCTCGCGGAAGGCGCGGTCGACGTCGGTCGTCGCGAGCACGCCGTAGATGGCGCCGTCGTTCTCCAGCAGGAGGTACTCGGCGGCCGGGGTGCGGCTGATCGCGAGGATGAGGTCCTCGCCATTGATGCCGACGGGCAGGCTGAGCCCCTCGTCGAGGGTCCGGGCGACGGTGGAGACCGCCACCCACGGGCGACGGGACTCGGGTGTGGCGAGCACGGCCGACTCGTTGACCAGACCGACCGGTCGGCCGTCGGTGGTCACGGTGACGATGCTGCCGGCTCCGGCCTCGTTCGCACGGCGTACGGCCTCGGCCAGGGGCAGGTCTTCCGGCACGGTGATGGTGCGGCGTGCCAGGTTGCGAGCGACCAGTCCGGGCAGCTTGCGCCGCAGCCGTGCCGACGTCATGGCCTGGGTGGCCCCCGACCACAGGAACAGGGCGATCACGCCTGCCAGGACGAAGTCGAGGACGTCCGGCCGGCGGCTGAAGAGCGGCTCCATCGCGAGCGGGTAGGCGAGGACGAACAGCGCCGTGATCCGGCCGCCCCACGCGGCGACGATGGTGCCGGTGTGCATGCTGCCGGTCAGCTTCCAGACGCCGCTGCGCAGCACCCGACCGCCGTCCAGCGGCAGCCCAGGCACGAGGTTGAGGACGCCGACCAGCAGGTTGGCGAAGGCCAGGCCGGTGACGGCGAGCAGCAGCAGACCGTCGGGCATGACGAGGTAGAGGGCGTACCCGGCAGCGCCGACCGCGATCGACGTCAACGGACCCACCACCGCGATCATGAACTCCTGGCGCGGGGTCCGCGATTCTCCCTCGATGGCGGTCATGCCGCCCATGAAGTGCAGCGTGATCGACGTGACCGAGAACCCGTAGTGCTTGGCCATCACGGCGTGCGACGCCTCGTGCAGCAACACGGAGAGGTAGAGCACCACCGCGAACATGAACCCGGCGACGTACTTCCACGCGCCGAGGCCCGGTTCCGCCCTCTCGACGGCCGGTGCCATGACGAAGGCGATGAGCGCGGCCACGACGAACCAGGACGAGGACACGAGGACGTCGCTGCCCGCGATGGACCCGATCCGGAAGGTCCCCGGAGGCCGCTCCGCGCGGGGTGCGGGCCCGTGAGGAGCAGAGCTTGACGGGTGGGGGCCGGACACGTGCCGAGGCTATCCGACCCCGCCCCAGGTCCCGGCATCGCTGTCAGCGCCCACATCTAGGCTGGCCGCATGTCCTCGCCGGAGTCGCCCTCGCAGCGCCCATCAATGGCGCTGGCCACGCCCGTCGACGGCGTGAACGTGCTCGGATCGCTGTCACCGAGCCGCGCGGGCGACTTCATGACCTGCCCCCTGCTCTACCGCTTCCGGACCATAGACCGGCTGCCAGAACCCTTCAGCGCCGACGCCGTCCGCGGCACGCTGATCCACAAGGTGCTGGAGGACCTGTTCGACCTGGCCGCCGCCGACCGCACGCCCCACCGGGCGCGCGACCTGCTGGTGCCGACCTGGGAGCAGCTCCTCGAGACCGAACCGGAGCTGGCTGAGATGTTCACCGGTGAGGGGCCCGAGGTCGGTGAGTGGCTCCAGAGCTGCCGGACGGTCCTCGACCGCTACTTCCAGCTCGAGGACCCGCGTCGGATCGAGCCCGCCGAACGTGAGCTCTACGTCGAGGCCGTGCTCGACTCCAAGCTGCTGCTGCGCGGTTTCGTCGACCGGCTCGACGTCGCCCCCGACGGGGCGCTCAGGGTCGTGGACTACAAGTCCGGGAAGGCTCCGGGTGAGGGCTGGGAGGCCAAGGCGCTGTTCCAGATGAAGTTCTACGCGCTCGTGCTCTGGCGCACGCGCGGGATCGTCCCGGCCATGCTCCAGCTCGTCTACCTCGGTAGCGGCGAGCTGGTCCGATACGTCCCCGACGAGCAGGACCTGGTCGCCACCGAGCGCAAGGTCGAGGCGATCTGGCGTGCCATCGCCCAGGCCACCGAGACCCGCGACTGGAGGCCGCGGCGCTCCCGACTCTGCGACTGGTGCGCCCACCAGGCGATCTGCCCCGAATGGGGTGGCACCCCTCCCCCGCTCCCCGAGGTCGACCCTGTCGACCCCGGCGAGCTCACGGCCGACAGCGGACCCGGTCAGTCCTGCCTAGCTGCAGCTCAGAGGCCGTTGCGCTGCGCCCAGAGCGCGGCCTGCGTGCGGTCGGCGACGCCGATGCGGGCGAAGGCGGACGTGAGGTGCGCCTTGACGGTCCGCTCGCTGATCTCGAGCCGGCGGGCGATCTGCTTGTTGGCGAGGCCGTCCTTCACCAGCCGGAGCACCTCCGATTCGCGACTGGTGAGCTGGACCTGCGACGAGCCCGCGCGGATGCCGAGCAGCTGGCGCGCTGCCCGGGGGTGGATGGGCGACTCGCCGCGGCTGACCGCGCGGATCCCCTGCAGCACGTCCTCCGGGTCGGCGTCCTTGAGCAGATAGCCCACGGCTCCCGCATCCAGGGCGGCCACGATCCGCTCACCGTCGGAGTACGAGGTGAGGATCAGGACGTCCACGCCCAGCTGCTCGGCCATGATCGTGCGAGTCGCCGTCACCCCGTCCACGCCTGGCATCTGCAGGTCCATCAGGACGACGTCGGGACGGTGTTCGCGCGCCATCTCGACCGCCCGGGCGCCGTTGTCGGCCATGGCCACGACCTCGATGTCGTCGGTGCCGGCGAGCAGCTGCTGCAGCCCGGCACGGATCACCGCGTGGTCGTCGGCGAGCACCACCCTGATCGATCGGGTCGTCTCGGCTGTCACCGCGCAGCCACCTCCATCAACACCGCCGTCCCCTCGCCGGGCGAGGATTGCACTGTGAGTGTGCCGCCCGCCTCGGCCACCAGCGACCGCAGCCCCCGCAGACCGAGGCTGTCGACGCGCTGCTTGAGCGTGGGATCGAAGCCGATTCCGTCGTCGACGACCTCGAGAACCAGGCGGTCGCCGTCGACACGGACCGTCACCGCAAGCGTCGAGGCCTCAGCGTGGCGCAACGCGTTGCGCACCGCCTCCTGGGCGACCCGCCACACCAGGGCGGCCCGTTCGTCGGAGGCGATCTCGGCCCCCTCGACGCTGACCGAGGCCTGGACACCTGCGGCTGAGGCGGGCGCAATCAGGTCCGCCAGCGCCGCCGACAGACCCTCCGCGTGGAGCTCCGGTGGGTGGATCTCGACCAGCAGCGATCGCAGCGCCTTGAGGCCGCTCCGCAACGCACCGCCGGCGTCGTCGAGGCGACCACGCGACGTCTCTGACAACCCCGGTTCGCGTGCCACCGCGGAGACGGAGAAGGCGGTCCCCGCCAGGTCCTGCACGACGCCGTCGTGGAGGTCGCGGGCGATCCGGCGACGCTCGGCGTCGGAGGCATCCAGGGACGCGTGCAGCAGTCGCTCGCGATCGTTGGCGGCGCTGGTCAGGCGTCGAGTCAGCACCCACATGCAGCGGCGTCGCGATCAGCACCAGCAACAACGGGCCACCGATGGTGATCCATCGGAACGACGTATAGATCCGTTCGCGCCGTTCCTCGATGTCGTCGAGCGTGTAGTACCCCTCGAACAGCAGCGGCACCTCGTCCGGTTCGTGACCACACCCGGGTGAAGATCCGCACCTGTTCGTCGCGGCTCGGCCTCCTGGAGACCGGGTATGCCGTCGATGCCGGCGTTCTCCGGGATCGCCGGGTCCGAGATCTCACTCCCGGTACCACCGTTGGCCAGGACACCTCGCTGGGCCGTCGGACAGCTGGAATCCGGCTGCCGATGAGCCGGAAGGCATTGGAGTAGAGCAGGGTTCCCGACTCGCTCCAGATGTTGATCCGCTCGACGAAACCGGCCAGCAGCAACGCCTGGACCTTGCGGTTGAATTCGTCGAGCGAACCACCGTCGATCGATTCGTCGCGCTCCGTCTTCCGGAGCTGCCTTGCCGAGCCCGGCTGGTCGATCGCGGAGCGCGCCAGGACGGCGTTGAGCTCGCGGGCCTCGGCGAGCGCCTCGTCCTCGGCGGCGTCCTGGGCCAGCCGGGCTGGTGCCGATCGAGATCAGTACGATCAGCATCAGCCCGAAC
Source organism: uncultured Actinomycetota bacterium (assembly GCA_963782075.1). Taxonomy (GTDB): domain Bacteria; phylum Actinomycetota; class Actinomycetes; order Propionibacteriales; family Nocardioidaceae; genus Nocardioides. Next base: position 219,448 of record CAWAIJ010000020.1, on the reverse strand, counting down.
AGCAGGAACTGCGTGACCGGGCTGCGCAGGATCCTCACCGCGAGGAGGATAGGCCGGAACGGCTCAGAAGTAGAGCTCGGCGCGGCACACTTCATGGGTCACCGTGTTCTGCGCCCGGAACACCACGTAGTCCGGGCCCGTTGAAGTTGATCATCGAGCGCACGATCTTGAACGACTTGTCGGCGTCCTTGGCCTTGATGTCGCCCTTGTCGGAGAGCTCGTCGTTGTGCTTGAAGCGCCAGTCCCAGACGTCCGTCGTCGTCTGACCACACGACGCCGGCGGCGACCAGACCGTCCGTCGGCGTCGGTGTCCACCTTCAGCTTGGCCTTGGTGGCGGCCTTCTCGCAGTTGCTCTTGTCGACCTCCGGGTCACTGAACTGGAAGCCCTGCCGGGACATCGGCGCCGATGTCCTTCGCGGGCCCGCCATCACTCGCGCTGGCGCCAGGCGCCATCGCGAGGGCCGCTGCGCTCAGCACGAGGCTGAGCACGATGGCGGGACCGCGTCGGACGATCATGTGACCTGCTTCCTGTTTCACTCAGAGGGCCGCTGAACCCCCAAGTGGTCCCATCGTGGGCCAGACGGGGTGCAGGACGCCATTGCCCGGTGGTACTAGGACCTGTGACTAGGTTCGACCCTCGATAGGAGGGCACCCAGGTCCTCGGTCCGCAGGTCGGTCAGGGAGCCCCGGAACACCCGGTTCGTGCTCTCCAGCACCGGGACGTGGTTGGGCACGACCAGCACGACACAGCCCGCGGCCTCGGCGGACCGGGCGCCGGTGTTGGAGTCCTCGATCGCCACGCAGTCCGCAGGGTCGACCCGCAGCTCCCGCGCTGCCTTCAGGTACGGCTCGGGGTGGGGCTTGCCGTGGCTGACCGCGTCCCCCGTGATGATCACCCGGAAGGTGTCGGGCGGAAGCGCGTCGAGCACAGGCACCACGAAACGCCGGTAGGACATCGTGACCAGCGCGCACGGTACGTCGTGGAACGCCAGGTCGGCCAGCAGCTCCCGGGCACCGGGACGCCACGGAACCGTCTGCTCGACCCGCGTCACCACGCTGTCGAGCAGCTGCTCGACGATGTCGGCCGGTTCGACGTCGATCCCCATGTGTTCCCGGATGTAGCGACCGGAGTCGAGCAGGTCCTGCCCGACCAGGTTGAGCGCGTGCTCGCGCGACCAGGTTCCGCCGTGCCGCGACGCCAGCTCGAACTCGGCCTCGATCCAGTAGGGCTCGGTGTCGACCAGGGTGCCGTCCATGTCCATGAGTACGGCGGCGAGCGTCATGCGCGGATCCTGTCACGAGCGCACCCCCTGGCCCGCCGTGAAGGGCTGAGTCGGGCGCTCAGGTGTCATGCCGACGTGGACAGCTCTCCATTCTGTGCGTGAGCGGTGACGGCGAGCCGGACCACGGCCGCACGATCGACGACCGGCGTGGCGAGGAGCCTCACTGGCGTGGTGCCCTCCAGCAAGCCGTCCTCGATCCGGAACGTCATCCCGATCCCTCCGAGCAGGCGGAGCGAACGGCCGTTGGAAGGCAGGACGGTGGCCTGGATCCTGTCTATCCCTGAGACCGAGGCCACGGTCATCAACGTGTCGAGGAGGGCCGTGCCGAGCCCGCGACCCTGGTAGGCGTCAACCACCTCGAAGGCGATCTCCGCAGCGCCAGGTGCCACGCGGATCAGACGCCCGATCGCCGCGGGTTGCCCGTCGATCTCGCCCAGCCAGGCAATGTGATCGTGACCGTCGATGGTCGTCAGAGCCAGCCGCATGGAGCCGGTCAACTCGTCCAGGTCGATCAGGTAGCGGTCGTGGCGGGAGGCAGGCGACAAGGCGTCGAACACGGCGTCCAGAGCTGCAAGCTCCCCGGAACGAAGCGGCCGCAGCGATGCCACCGTGTCGCCCGCGGCCACCAGGACCCGGGGGTGGAAGGTCACTGGCAGCCGCAGCCACCGCCGACGCCGGCTTCGGCACCGCAGCAGCTGGACTTCTCGCTGGCGTCGCAGCAGGACGACTGCTTCGCCGGTGAGCAGCAGGACGAGATCCCGCTCTGGGTTGGGACGGGCTCCGGCGGAGTCGCGTCGGGTCGGGATTCGGTGGGAGAGGCGGTCATGGTCTGGCCCTTCGATCGGAGTTCCTGTGCAGGGACTCAGACGTCATCGCCGTGGAAAGGACGCACTACCGACCCGGATGTATATTGACAAACGTCGATGTCATCGAAAACCATGGTGGTCGAGGCCGATGAGACCGATCTCGACTTCACGACGAGGAGCCCGGCATGTCCGTAGACGAGATGGACGCAGATGAGACTCCCCCGACCGAGTCGCTCGAGTCGGTGTGGAGAGAGTTCTCTGGCGAGCTCCGACGGTTCATCGGCCGCCGGGTCTCGCGGCCCCAGGATGCCGACGACATCCTGCAGCTGGTGGCACTACGCATGGTGCAGAACTCCCAGCAGCACCGAGACCGCCGGACCCTGCTCGGGTGGCTCTTTGCCGTCACCCGCAACGCGATCACGGACTACTACCGCACCGCCGCCCACCGGCGTGAGGTGATGACCGACGACCTGCCGGAACAGCCTGCTCCCGACGTCACCGCTGACGAGGACGTCCAGCGGGCACTGACCAGCCTCGCAGCCTGCGTCCGACCGTTGCTGCGGCTGCTTCCCGCAGATCAGGCAGCAGCCGTTGAGCTCGTCGACCTCACCGGCGTCAGTCAGGTCGAGGCGGCTCGGGCCGCCGGCCTCTCGGTCTCGGGCATGAAGTCCCGCGTGCAGCGCGGTCGACGAGCACTGCGAGGCGCCCTCACGGCCTGCTGCCACCTGGAGCTCGACGTGCGCGGCGAGGTTCAGGAGTTCGAGTCCCGGCGCGGGGCCGACTGCGCCTGCTCGGCGTGACAGGGCAGCGGCACGCGAAGAACTCGGCTTCCACGACCTTGCGTCCTTTGCTCTCCGGCTTCGTCTGAGTCCTTGACCACACCCCAACGGCCCAGGAGAACCGCCATGACGATCATCGACACGCCCCTCGACGTCCAGACCAAGGCGGCTCACCGCAGGATGTGGGCGTCTGGCGACTACCCGGCCGTGGCCGGCGAGGTGATCCCCGAGCTGGGCGAGGTGCTGGTCCGAGCGCTCGGCGTGCAATCGAACGACAAGGTCCTCGATGTTGCGGCCGGCTCCGGGAACGCCGCTGTCCCGGCCGCTCGGAGGGGGGCCCACGTCACGGCGACCGACCTGGCACCGGAGCTGTTCGACGCGGGCCGACGTAGCGCCGCGGCAGCGGGTGTGAACGTGGACTGGCTGGAGGCAGACGCTGAGCGGCTGCCTTTCGAGGACGGCAGCTTCGACGCGGCGATGTCGGCGGTCGGCGTCATGTTCACCCCCTCTCACCAGCGCTCAGCGGACGAGCTGGTCCGTGTCGTACGCCCGGGTGGACGGATCGGACTCATCAACTGGACGCCGCGCGGATTCATCGGCCAGATGTTCACAGCGATGAAGCCGTATGCCGCTCCGCCGCCGGCCGGGGCACAGCCTCCCCCACTGTGGGGCGATCCCGACCACGTGACCCGGTTGCTGGGTGACCACGTCACCGGGCTGCGGACCGAACGCCGCCTTCTCACGGTCGGTCGATTCCACGCCCCCGAGGACTTCCTCGCTTTCTTCAAGAAGACCTACGGGCCGACGATCGCGGTCTACACCAGGCTCGCGAGCGAACCTGCAGCGGCAGGCGAGCTCGACCGGACCCTCACCGAACTCGCACGCGACAACTTCGGCGGAGAGACGTTCATGCAGTGGGAGTACCTCCTGGCCACGGCGACGGTCGTCTGAGGGTCCCGTCGATGACCGAAAGGACCAGCACCTCCGTCGTACCCCCTGCCCTGGTTGTGCGCAGCCCCCGCGACGCTGAGACCGCAGCCGCCAGTTGCTGAAAGGAACACCTCATGCACCACGCCTTCACCCAGACGCTCTCCGAAGCGCACATGGCTGACCTGCACCGGGAAGCCGCTCGATATCGCCTCACCCACGCTGCCGCACCACGCACCCCAGGGGTTCGGACTCACGTGGCCACGCGCCTCGCTGCGGTGCGCCTCGTGGTCGCCGGTTGGGTGTCGGACCGCAGCCAACCCGACTGCTGCTCCGGCTGCTGCCCCGCCTAGTACTGCCCCCAGGACTGCCCGCGTCGGCCACCCCGGGGGCTCAGTCCTCCGGGTCGTAGCCCAGGTTGGGCGAGAGCCAGCGCTCTGCCTCGGGGAGGGTCCAGCCCTTCCGCTCGGCGTAGTCAGCAACCTGGTCCCGAGCCAGCCGGCCGACGACGAAGTACTGGGACTGAGGGTGGGAGAAGTACCACCCGGACACCGAGGCGCCCGGCCACATGGCCATCGACTCGGTGAGCTCGATGCCGGTGGTGCTCCCCACGTCGAGCAAGTCCCACAGCTTCTGCTTCTCGGTGTGCTCAGGACACGCCGGGTAGCCCGGGGCGGGCCGGATCCCCTGGTACTGCTCCTTGATCAGACCCACGCTGTCGAGGTGCTCGTCAGGGCTGTAGCCCCACAGCTCCTTGCGCACCCGCTGGTGCAGTCGTTCGGCGAAGGCCTCCGCCAGCCGGTCGGAGAGGGACTCGAGAAGGATCGCGTCGTAGTCGTTGAGGTCCGCCTTGAACTCGGCGATCTTCTCCTGCGTGCCGTGACCGGCGGTGACCGCGAACGCCCCCATGTAGTCCCGCAGCCCCGTGCTTCGCGGAGCCACGAAGTCGGACAGTGCCCGGTTGGGGACACCCTCTCGGTGTCGGCCCTGCTGACGCAGGGTCGACAGCACGTGGTGGGGTTCTTCGCGTTGCTCGGTGAGGTAGACGTGGATGTCGTCGCCGACGCTGTTGGCGGGGAAGAGCCCGATCGTGCCATGGGCGGTGAGCCACTTCTCGGCCGTGAGCCGGTCGAGCATCGCCTGCGCGTCGTCGTACAGCTTGCGCGCCTCGGGGCCGGTCGTCGGGTTGTTGAGGATGTCGGGGAACGAACCCTTCATCTCCCAAGCGTTGAAGAACGGCTGCCAGTCGATGAAGCGTCGCAGCTCGGCGAGGTCGTAGTGGCGGAAGATCCGCACGTGCTGGGTCTCACCCCGGCGTCCGATGATCGGCGAGACGTCGCGGTCCTGCTGGAGCAGCAGGTGCGGTCGCGGCGCGCGGTATCCCGTCCAGTCGATCGGGGTCGCGTTGGCCCGGGCCTCCTCCAGCGTCGCCAGCGGCCGGTCGTGCTTGGCGGCGTGGCGGGTCCGCAGGCTGTCGTAGTCGGCCTTCACGTCGGCCAGCAGCTTGGTGCGGCGCTCCTCGTGCAGAAGCGCGGCGACGGTGGGCACCGATCGGGACGCGTCCTTGACCCAGACGACCGGACCGTCGTACTTGCCGTCGACCTTGACCGCCGTGTGGGCGCGCGACGTCGTCGCGCCGCCGATGAGCAGCGGGAGGTCGAACCCCTGGCGCTGCATCTCGCTCGCGACGGTGACCATCTCGTCCAGCGACGGGGTGATCAGCCCGGAGAGCCCGATGACGTCGGCCTCGTTCTCCGTGGCCGCGTCAAGGATCTTCTGCACCGGCACCATCACGCCGAGGTCGATGACCTCGTAGTTGTTGCACTGGAGCACGACGCCGACGATGTTCTTGCCGATGTCGTGGACGTCCCCCTTGACCGTGGCCATCACCACGGTGCCGTTGGTGTCCTTCTGGCGGGCCAGCGCCGGGTCCTTCGCCTTCTCCTCCTCGATGAAGGGGATCAGGTAGGCCACGGCCTTCTTCATGACGCGAGCGCTCTTGACGACCTGCGGGAGAAACATCTTGCCGGCGCCGAACAGGTCCCCCACGACGTTCATGCCGTCCATGAGCGGGCCCTCGATCACCTCGATGGGCTTGCCGCCTCGTTCGGAGATCTCGTTGCGCAGCTCCTCGGTGTCGTTCTCGACGTGGCCGTCGATGCCCTTCACCAGGGCGTGCGTGATGCGCTCCGAGACCGGCAGGGCGCGCCACTCCTCCTCGGTGACGACCTCGTCCTCGGCCGCCAAGTTGTAGCGCTCGGCGATCTCGAGCAGCCGCTCCGCGGCGTCCGGGCGCCGGTTGAGGACCACGTCCTCGATCCGCCCGCGAAGCTCGGCGTCGACCTGGTCGTAGCCGATCAAGGCCCCCGCATTGACGATGCCCATGTCGAGGCCCGCCTCGATGGCGTGGAACAGGAACACCGCGTGGATTGCCTCACGCACCGGGTTGTTGCCACGGAACGAGAAACTGACGTTGGAGATGCCGCCGGAGACCAGCGCCCCGGGCAGGTTCGCCTTGATCCAGCGGGCGGCCTCGATGAAGTCCTGACCGTACGACGCGTGCTCGTCGATCCCGGTCGCGACGGCGAACACATTGGGGTCGAAGATGATGTCGGAGGCCGGGAAGCCCACGTCCTCGGTGAGGATCCGGTAGGCGCGCTCGCAGATCGCCTTGCGGCGCTCGAGGTTGTCAGCCTGGCCGTCCTCGTCGAAGGCCATCACGACGACCGCCGCGCCGTACTTGCGACAGAGCCGGGCCTGCTCGACGAACTTCGCCTCCCCCTCCTTCATGGAGATGGAGTTGACGATCGGCTTGCCCTGCAGACACTTGAGGCCGGCTTCGATGACCTCGAACTTCGAGGAGTCGACCATCACCGGTACGCGGCAGATGTCGGGCTCGCTGGCGACCAGCTTGAGGAACCGGTCCATGGCGGCGACGCCGTCGATCATTCCTTCGTCCATGTTGACGTCGATGACCTGCGCACCGTTGTCGACCTGCTGGGCAGCGACCGTGAGGGCGGTGTCGTAGTCGCCGTTCTTGATCAGCTTGCGGAACCGGGCGGAGCCGGTGATGTTGGTCCGCTCGCCGACGTTGACGAACAGGCTGTCCGCGTCGACGGCGAACGGCTCGAGGCCGGAGAGCCGGAGCGCAGGCGCGGGCTCGGCCGGTACCCGGACCTCGGCACCCTTCGCCGCAGTCGCGATCGCCGAGATGTGGTCGGGCGTGGTGCCGCAGCAGCCGCCGAGCAGGTTCACCAGGGAGTGGGCGGCGAACTCACCCAGCACCGCCGCCATCTGGTCAGGGGTCTCGTCGTACTCACCGAACTCGTTGGGCAGCCCGGCGTTGGGGTGGGCGGAGACGAAGCAGTCGGCGATGCGGGACAGCTCCGCGACGTAGGGCCGCAGGTCAGCAGCGCCGAGGGCACAATTGAGCCCGACCACGAGCGGTTGCACGTGGCGCACGCTGGTCCAGAACGCCTCCGTGGTCTGGCCGGAGAGGGTCCGTCCGCTGGCGTCGGTGATGGTGCCGGAGATCCACACCGGCCAACGTCGTTCTTGCTCCTCGAAGAGCGTCTCGAGAGCGAAGATCGCGGCCTTGGCATTGAGGGTGTCGAAGATGGTCTCGACCAGCAGCAGGTCGGCGCCGCCGTCGACCAGGCCCCTGGCCGCCTCCAGGTACGACGCGACGAGCTCATCGAAGCTCACGTTGCGCGCCCCGGGATCGTTGACGTCCGGAGAGATCGAGGCGGTGCGGTTCGTCGGGCCGAGCGACCCGGCCACCCAGCGCGGACGCTCGTCGGTGGCGACCTCGTCAGCCGCCTCGCGCGCCAGCGCTGCAGCGCACCGGTTCAGCTCGTAGCAGTGGTCCTCGAGGCCGTAGTCGGCCTGGGAGATGCTCGACGCGGTGAACGTGTTGGTGCACACGAGGTCGGCCCCGGCGTCGAGATAGGCGCGGTGGATGTCGCGAATGATCTGGGGCTGGGTCAGGACGAGGACGTCCGAGTCGCCCTTGAGGTCGTGGCTGTGGTCGGGGAACGTCCTGCCTCGGTAGTCCGACTCCTCCAGCTGGTGTCCTTGGATGAGCGTGCCCATGGCCCCGTCGATGACGAGGATTCGCTGGCGCAACGCGGCGGAGAGCTCCTCCGTCGCGTCCGGGCGTTGCGCGGCTGTCGTCACCGTTCTCCTCTCGGGCTGAGGGTGCCGTTCCACCCTAGGCAGGGCGTCCGAGTGGTGGACCGCAGTCCCGGATGCTGACACCACTCGCATCGTGGCATCCCTGGGCGGAGGCTGCTCAATCGTCACACCGGGGAGCCCGACCGACCAGCTCGACTTTGGTGTCCGCGAGCCGCGTTCGTGACCCGCGCGTCACGCGGCAGACACTAGGCTGACCGGGTGATCGAGATCGAGGACGCGCCCGAGCTGATCGACCCCATCGTCATCGCCGCGTTCGAGGGTTGGAACGACGCCGCGGAGTCCGCGTCCTCCGCCATGGACCACCTGATGCAGGTCTGGGAGGCGCGCATCGTCGGCACCGTGGACCCGGAGGACTTCTACGACTTCCAGGTGAACCGGCCGATGGTCGGCACCGACGACAACGGACACCGGCGGCTCAGCTGGCCGAGCACCCAGATCGCGATTGCTTCCCCGCCGGACCTCGACCGCGACATCATCCTGGTGCGCGGCATCGAGCCCAACATGCGGTGGCGCCAGTTCTCCGCCGAGGTGCTGGCTGCGTGCGACGAGCTCGGCGGACACCTCGTCGTCACCCTCGGCGCGCTGCTCGCCGACACGCCCCACACCAGGCCGATCCCCGTCACGGGTACGGCCACCGAGCCCGACCTGGTCGACCGGCTCAAGCTCGCGCAGTCCAACTACGAGGGTCCGACGGGCATCGTCGGTGTCCTGCAGGACGCCTGCGTGCGGCTCGACATCCCGGCGGTCTCCTACTGGGCCGCGGTCCCCCACTACGTCGCACAGCCGCCCTGCCCGAAGGCCACGATGGCCCTGCTGGGTCAGATCGAGGACCTGCTCGAGGCGAGCATCCCGCTGGGTGATCTCGCCGAGGAAGCTCGTGCCTGGGAGCGTGGGGTCGACGAGCTCGCCGAGGAGGACGAGGACATCGCCGACTACGTCCGGGCGCTGGAGGAGACCCGCGACACCGCCGATCTCCCCGAGGCGACCGGCGAGGCGATCGCGCGGGAGTTCGAGCGCTACCTGAAGCGCAACCGTTCCGACGACAGCTGAGCAGGGTGCATCCCTGCCGATTGGTCCCAAACGACGACGAAACGGTCCGCTGACCTGCAGTTCGTGCCCAATGAGCGGGGTCGGTATGTCGCGGTGCTGATTGGTCCCAAACGACAACCCCATAGGGCCGACGGCTACAGGGCGAGGCCCAGGGCGGCGTCGAGCAGGTGGTGCATCGTCGCCGCTGCGGTCGCGTCACGGGTGTCAGCCAGGCCCCCGTTGCCGAGCGTCGCGTCGACCCACCGCTGCACCGCTGCCAGCGCGGTGGGTGCGTCGAGATCGTCGGCCAGGGCAGACAGCACGGCGTCGACGACCGCCGAGGTCGAGGCTCCCGAGCCGAGCGCGAGCGCGCGACGCCAGTCGGTGAGGGTGTCGACCGCGTCCCACAGCTCGGCCTCGGTCCACTCCCAGTCCGAGCGGTAGTGGTGGCGCATGAGCGCCAGCCGGATGGCCATCGGATCCACGTCGCTGAGGCGGAGCTCGCTGACGAACACCAGGTTGCCGCGCGACTTCGACATCTTCTCGCCCTCGTAGCCGACCATCCCGGCATGGGCGTAGACCTGCGCGAACTGGTGTGCCGGCTCGGCCACCTGCGCCTCCGAGGCGCACATCTCGTGGTGCGGGAAGATCAGGTCGCTGCCTCCCCCCTGCACGTCGAAGGTGTTTCCGAGGTGCTCGAGCGCGATCGCAGCGCACTCGATGTGCCAGCCGGGCCGCCCCCGACCGAACTCGCTGTCCCAGGCAGGTTCGCCCGGGCGCTCGGCGAGCCACACGACACAGTCGAGCGGATCCTTCTTGCCAGCGCGGTCGGGATCGCCGCCCCGCTCGCCGAAGATCGCCAGCATCTGGTCGCGGGTCCAGCCGGACACCCCACCGAACGTGTCGTCTGCGTTCACCGAGAAATAGAGGTCGTCGTCGACGCGGTAGACCGAGCCGACGCTGTCGAGCCGCCGGATCAGGTCGACCACCAGCGGGATCGACTCCACGGCGCCGATGTAGTGGTCCGGTGGCAGGACCCGCAGCGCGGTCATGTCCTGCCGGAACAGCTCGGTCTGGTGCTCGGCCAGCTCGACCCAGTCGGCACCGACCTTGGTCGCGCGCTCCAGCAGCGGGTCATCGACGTCGGTGACGTTCTGCACGTAGGTGACCTCGTGGCCGGCCGACCGCCAGGCGCGCACGAGCAGGTCGAAGCCGATGTAGGTGGCCGCGTGGCCCAGGTGCGTGGCGTCGTACGGCGTGATGCCGCAGACGTAGAGCCTGGCCGGCCCCTCCGCCGGAGTTACCTCGACCGGGTCACCGGACGAGGTGTCGTGGATCCGCACCGCCGGTCCAGTGACCGGTAGCCGGGGCACATCCGGGGCTGTCCACGCACGCATGCGGGAAGCGTATCCGTGGTCGTCAGAATGGCGGCCAGGGGATGGCCGGCCAGTCTCCTCGGGGCTCGGGGAACCGGCCAGACGCCAGGAGGCGCTCCCCACGTCGGCGCAGCCGCGACACCTCCTGCGGGTCGAGCAGGGGATCCAGCGTGTCCTCGAGCCCGTCGGGCAACGCGGCGAGCAGCCGCTCGACGCCTGCAGCCTCCTCAGCGGCGAGCGGCTCGCCTGCCCACCCCCAGAGCACGGTGCGGAGCTTGGGGTCGGGGTGGAACGTGACGCCGTGGTCGACCCCGTAACGGTGCCCGTCGGCCATCCCCAGGACATGGCCGCCCTTGCGGTCGGCGTTGTTGACGAGGACGTCGAAGACCGCCATCCGACGCAGCGCTCGGGAGTCCTCGTGAATCAGTGAGACCGGCCGGTCGAGCTCGTCGACGCCGTCGAAGACGTGGCGGTAGCCGGCAGGCACCTGCCCCTCGGCCACCAAGGTCACGGCCGCCTGGTGCTCATCGGGCTCCCGCCACACCTGCACCATGCCCAGGCCGTGCGGACCGTCCCGCAGGAAGGTGTGCGGAACCACTTCCCAGCCCAGGACCTCGGAGACGACGTACGCCGCCACCTCCCGACTGGCCAGGGTGCCGTCGGGGAAGTCCCACAGCGGCCGCTCCCCCGCGACCGGCTTGTACACGACGCGGATCTCGCCGATCTCGCCGACGAACGTGGCGTTGGAGGCCGGCATGATGCGGCCGTGGAGCCGAAGCTCCTCGTCGACCAGGGTCACGGGTCGCGACGCTTGAACCCGTTGGCTCGCACGCAGAGGTGGCCCTCGGGGTCCATCGCGTTTCCGCAGAAGGGGCAGCTCGGGCGGCCGGCCTCGACCACCTTGCCTGCTCGCTGGACGAACGAACGCGCGGCGGCGGCCGGCAGCCTGACCAGCAGCAGCTCGTCCGGCTCCGGCTCCTCGATGTCCTCGTCGATCTGGTCCGGGCTGACGACCGCGGCCTCGCTGAAGGGGAAGACCTCGACCACCACGCGCTCGTCGTCGGGGTCCCAGGACAGCGTCATGGTGCCGGCGCGGAACTCCTCCACGATGGGCTGCTCGAGCGGGTCTGCGTCCTCCAGGGTGAGGGGGGCGACGGCGGGGACGACGTCGCGGGTGTCGGAGGTCATCAGGTCGTCGAGGAGCTGGTCCATCCGCTCGGCCAGGGCGATCACCTGCTGCTTCTCCAGGGCGATGCTGACCACGCGGGCACCTTCGCGCGCCTGGAGGAAGAACGTGCGCTCCCCGGGCTCGCCAACGGTCCCCGCGACGAAGCGCTCGGGTGGGTCGAAACTGTGAACGATCGGCACGTTATCCACCCTAGTGACCGCTTCCAGACGGCCCCGCGCCACCACCGACCACGCCCGGGCGGGGTGCCTTGCGGCGCGACGAGGGAGCCAGCCAGCCGAGATCGCCCTCGTGACTGTTGCTCTGCAGCACGTACGCCGCCTCCGGTGCGTAGCGGATCACCGACATCGAGGATGGGTCGACGTGGAGTCGTTGGAAGTGATCCAGGTGCAGTCCCAGCGCGTCCGCCAGGAGGGCCTTGACCAGGTCGCCGTGGGTGACGGCCGCCCACACCGCGTGCGGGCCGTGCTCGGCCTCGACGAGGGCGTCATGTCGGAGGACGGCGGCGACCGCGCGAGCCGACATGGCGGCCATCGCCTCACCACCCGGGAACGTCACCGAGGCGGGATGGCCCTGGATCACCTTCCACAGCTTCTCGCGGGCCAGCTCCTTGATCGCTCGACCCTGCCAGTCGCCGTAGTCGCACTCGACCAGCCCCCGGTCCGTGACGACCTTCACCGGGTGCGGCTGCTCGGCCGCCAGCGCGCGTGCCGTCTCCTTGCACCGCTCGAGCGGACTGCTGACCAGCGCCGCGAGCGGGACCGACGACAATCGCTTGCCCGCTCGCTCGGCCTGCGACCTGCCCGTCTCGTCGAGATGGACGCCCTTGAGCCTGCCGGTGAGGACGCCGCTCGCATTCGCGGTCGAACGCGCGTGTCGGACCAGCACCACGGTTGCCATGCGGCGGACTGTACTGCGACTAATGTCGGACCGTGATCGTCGACAGCGCGGTCTACCGCGACGGAACCCGGGTGCCGGTCGAGTGCGACGTGGCCGACCTGGGCGCCCTGCGCGAGCGCTGCGAGCCCGGGGACTTCGTGTGGGTCGGTCTGCACGAGCCCGACGCGCGTGAGCTCGGTGAGGTCGCGGACGCCTTCGCGCTGCACTCGCTCGCGGTCGAGGACGCCATCAAGGCCCACCAGCGACCCAAGCTCGAGCGCTACGACGACAGCCTCTTCCTGGTCCTCAAGACCCTCTGGTACGTCGACGAGGAGGACGCCGTCGAGACCGGCGAGATCAACCTCTTCGTCGGACCCGACTTCGTGGTCAGTGTCCGCCACGGCGAGGGCGGCGCGCTGCGTCAGGCCCGGATCGACCTCGAGGCTCGGCAGGCCGTGCTCGCCCACGGTCCGTCCGCGGTCGTCTACGCCGTGTGCGACCAGGTCGTCGACGGCTACGAGCACGTGGCGGACTCGCTCCTCGAGGACGTCGACGAGGTCGAGCTGTCGGTGTTCTCCGAGGACCGCACCAACGACTCGGTGCGGATCTACGTCCTCAAGCGCGAGCTCGCGGAGGTACGACGGGCCGTGCTGCCACTCCGCGACCCGATGGGCCGGTTCGCCAGCGGCACCGTGCACGGCATCGACCCCGATGCGGCGCCGTACTTCCGAGACGTCGGCGACCACCTCAGCCGGTGCGCCGACACCATCGACGAGCTCGACGGCCTGCTGTCCTCGGCGTTCGACGCCCATCTGGCCCGGATCTCGGTGCAGCAGAACAACGACATGCGCAAGATCTCCGCCGGCGCCGCGCTCGTGGTCGTGCCGACCCTGATCGCCGGCGTCTACGGCATGAACTTCGACCACATGCCCGAGCTGCACTGGCAGTTCGGCTACCTCTGGGCGATCGCGCTGATGGTCGGCACCTCGGCGGGCCTGCTCTGGTTCTTCAAGCGGTCCGGCTGGCTCTGACCCATCGTTGAGTCGCGGGCGCGCGGCAGTTCAGTGGCGGACGCGCGGCGTTCCAGCCGCCGCAGACGCGCCGGTCAAGTGCCCCGGATGCGCGACTCAACCGTCAGGCGTGGAGGACTCCGACGCCGACCAGCACGAGGGTGAGGGTGCCGAGTCCGATCCGGTAGAGCACGAACGGCAGGTAGGACTTCGTCGACACGTACCGCAACAGCCAGGCGATCGCGGCGTACCCGACGACGAAGGCGACGACCGTCGCCACGATGGTCGGACCCCAGCCGTAGGAGTTCTCGCCGTTCGGGATCTCCTTGAGCTCGAAGAGCCCGGCACCGACAACGGCCGGGATCGCCAGCAGGAACGCGTAGCGCGTGGCAGCCTCGCGCTCGTAGCCGAGGAACCGGCCCATCGAGATGGTGGCGCCGGAGCGCGACACGCCGGGTACCAGTGCGCAGGCCTGCGCGAGGCCCATCAGCACCGCGTCACGCAGCGACAGGTCCTTGATCCGCCTGCGGTCGGCGCTCATCCGGTCGGCGACGCCCAAGATGATCCCCAGCACGATCAAGGTGGTGCCGATGATCCAGAGGTTGCGGAAGTCCCGCTCGATGACGTCCTTCAGCACGATGCCGAGCACCACGATCGGCAGCGAGCCGATGATGATGAACCAGCCCATCCGCGAGTCGAGATGACCGCGGTACTCCGGGCGGTAGAGCGACCGCAGCCACGTGGTCCCGATCCGCCAGATGTCCTTGCGGAAGAAGATCAGCACCGCGAGCTCGGTCCCGATCTGGATCACAGCGGTGAACGCGGCGCCGGGGTCTCCCCACCCGAAGAGCTCCGGGAAGATCCGCAGGTGCGCGCTGCTCGAGATCGGGAGGAACTCGGTCACACCCTGGAGAGTGCCGAGCACGACGGCCTTGAGGAGGTCCCACACGTTCGGCAACCCTACGGATAGCCTTCCCACCATGCAGCAACGCGCCGTCGGACACACCGGTCTGAAGGTCTCGCGACTCGGTCTCGGCACGCTGAGCTGGGGACGTGACACCGACGAGCACGAGGCCCGTGACCAGTTGATCTCGTTCGCAGAGGCGGGCGGAACTCTGCTCGACACCGCAGCCGGGTACGGCGACGGCGCGTCCGAGGAGATGATCGCGTCGCTGGTGGGCGACGTGGTCGCCCGCGACGAGGTCGTGATCGCGACCAAGGCCGGGATCTCCCGCAAGACCGGTCAACGGGTCACCGACGCCTCGCGCGGCCACCTGCTCGCCACCCTCGACGACTCCCTCAAGCGGCTCCGCGTCGACCACGTCGACCTGTGGCAGGTCCACACCTGGGTCGATGACACCCCCGTCGAGGAGACCCTGTCCGCCCTGGACATCGCCGTCACGTCCGGGCGGGCGTCGTACGTCGGCATCTCCAACTACTCCGGCTGGCAGTCCGCCCAGGCCGCAACCTGGCAGCGCGCCGTGCCGGGTCGGGCGACGCTGGCCTCGACCCAGGTCGAGTACTCGCTGCTCAATCGCGACATCGAGGCGGAGATCCTGCCCGCGGCCGAGGCCCTGGGGCTCGGCGTACTGCCGTGGTCGCCGCTGGGCCGTGGCGTGCTGACCGGCAAGTACCGGAACGGCACGCCGTCCGACTCGCGCGCGGCATCGCCGCACTTCGCCAAGTTCGTCGAGCACTACCTCACCGAGCGGACCGCCGGCATCGTCGAAGCCGTGGTGCGCGCGGCCGACGGCCTCGGCTGGACGCCGCTGCAGGTGGCGCTCGTCTGGGTGCGCGACCGGCCCGGCGTCGTCGCACCGATCGTCGGTGCCAGGACGGCCGCCCAGCTGCAGGCCGCGCTGACCGTTGAGGAGCTGACCCTGCCCGACGCGATCATCGCCGCCCTCGACGACGTCTCCGGGGACTGACTGTGTCGATCGACGTGACGGAACGACCCCTCGGCCGTGGTGTCGAGTGGCAGTTCGAGAGGCTGACGCTCTCGCGGGAGCTCTCGCGCAACGCCGTGACCCGGATGCTGGTCGAACGCGCCGAGTACGGCGGCTGGGAGCTCGACCGGGTCCAGATCCGGAGCGACGGCACTCGTCGGGTCGTACTACGTCGCAAGATCATCCGGCAGCAGGCGACCGTGTGGTTCGGGGACCCGGCACCGATCTGAGGGTCCCCGGCCCCAGCGATTGGTCACGAACTGCACGCTGGCGGCTCGTTTCGCCGCCGTTTGGGACCAATCAGCGACGTCAGATCGCCGCGGAGCGAAACGGCTCAGACGTCGTCGAGGAACCGGTCGAACACGCGCGCGCCGAACTCCAGCGCATCGACCGGGACCCGCTCGTCCACGCCGTGGAAGAGCGCGGTGAAGTCGAGGTCCGCGGGCAGGCGCAGGGGGGTGAAGCCGTAGGAGCGCATGCCGAGCTTGCGGAAGTGCTTGGCGTCGGTGCCGCCGCTCATCAGGAACGGCGCGACCAGCGCGTCCGGGTCCTCGGCCAGCAGCGAGCGGTGCATCGCGTCGACCAGGTCGCCGTCGTACGGCGTCTCCCAGGGTTGCTGCCGGGAGAGGTACTCGACGTCGATCCCGTCCCCGACGAGCTCGGCCAGCGTGGCGAAGAACTCGTCCTCGAAGCGTGGCAGGAACCGGCCGTCGACGTGGGCGGTCGCCTCGGTGGGGATGACGTTGGCCTTGTAGCCGGCGCTGAGCATGGTCGGGTTGGTGGTGTGGCGGATGACAGCGCCGAGCATCCGGGACGCGCTGCCGAACTCCTCCACCAGCGCCTCGGCGTTCTCGGGAGTGGCCTCGGTCCCGGCCAGGTCGGCCACCGTTGCGAGCAGGACCTCCATCGCCGGCGTGAGCCGTACCGGCCACTCGTGGGCGCCGATCCGGGCCACCGCCTGCGCGATCCGGGTGACGGCGTTCTCGCCGTTGATCATCGACCCGTGGCCGGCCCGGCCGCGGGCGGTCAGCTTCATCCAGGCCATGCCCTTCTCGGCGGCCTCGACCAGGTAGATCCGGCGGCCTCGGACGGTCGCGCTGAACCCGCCGACCTCACCGACCGCCTCGGTCACACCGTCGAAGTGCTCGGCGTACTGCTCGACCATGATCTGCGCGCCGTGGTGACCTCCGGCCTCCTCGTCGGCGGTGAACGCCATCACGATCGGCCGGTCCGGCACCGCCCCGGCACGGGCACGGGCCCGGACGACGGACAGCAGCATGGCGTTGAAGTCCTTCATGTCGACCGCACCGCGGCCCCACACGTAGCCGTCCTGGACCTCACCGGAGAACGGGTCGACCTGCCAGTCCTCGGCGGCGGCGGGTACGACGTCGAGGTGGGCGTGCAGCAGCAGTGCCGGGCGGTCCGACGACGTGTCGCCCCAGTGGGCGATCAAGCTGGTCCGGCCGGGGGTCTCCTCGACCATCGTCGACTCGATCCCGACCTCGTCGAGCAGGGTCGCGACGTGCTCGGCCGCCTTCCGCTCCCCCGGTCCGGAGTCGTCGCCGTAGTTGGACGTGTCGATCCGGATCTGGTCGCGACACAGCTCCACGACCTCGCTGGTGGGGTCGTAGGACGGGCTCCCGGAATCGTGACCAGTGTCGGCGCTCATACCCCCATCTTGCACGCACCCGGGAACGTCCTCCCGATGCGGGATTCACTGCCGCGCTTTGCTAAGGTTCCTGCGCACTCGTCCGGGTGGCGGAATTGGCAGACGCGCTAGCTTGAGGTGCTAGTGCCCGTATTAGGGCGTGGGGGTTCAAGTCCCCCCTCGGACACTGAGAAGGCCCCGGCTCCACGGGGCCTTTTCTTCATTTCGGACCCGGGACCTTGGTCCCCCGCGCCCGCTACCAGTGACCCTGCCGACACGGGCATCCACGCGACGAGAGTGGCCTCACGAGCCCATCGGCACTGGAGGCAGTCATGGTCACGAACGTGGACAACTACGGGATCCCCGACGGGACGGTCGCGGTCGGCGTCGACGGGTCGACAGGATCCGGAGCGGCCTTGTCGGAGGCGGTCCGCACCGCGGTCGCCGAACGTCGATCGCTCACGATCCTCCACGCCGTCGAGGGCGGCTCACCGGCCCAGGCCGTCCTGTCAGAAGCTCGGGAAGCTGTCCGGCGCCAGGCAGCGGATCTCGAGGTGCACCTCGTGCTGCGCGTGGTGGACCCACGCGACCTGCTCGTCGCGGCCTCGGAGCGGGCGGCCGTCCTGGTCGTGGGATCGCGAGGTCGAGGACCGGTCAGGAGCGTGCTCCTGGGGTCGGTGAGCCTGGCTGCGACGCGGCGGGCCCTCTGCCCGGTGGTCGTCGTACGTCCGCACCACCCCGGGCTGGTGCGACACGGCGTCCTGGTGGGAGCCGACGGGTCGGAGGGGTCAGCGCCGGTGCTCGACTACGCCTTCCGCCGCGCCTCGTCGCGAGGTCTTCCGTTGACGGTGCTGCACGTCGTGGAGGTGCCCGAGGAGGCCACTGAGGAGCACCGACTCCTGGTCTCGGAGTCGATGAGCGGCTTGCGCGAGAACTACCCGGACGTGCCGGTCCACGTGGACGTGGTCCACGGCGGGGCGGGTGAGGTCCTGCTCGAGGCAGCCGAGCGGATGAACTGCGTCGTGCTCGGGGCTCACCGCGGCGGACTCGCTCGCCACTCTGTCACCGCCGGCATCATCGAGCGGGCACACTGCCCGGTGGTGGTCGTCCCGATCGAGAGCGACTCCGTGTTCAGCCACGTGTGAGTACGACGTGATGGACTGGTGCCATGATGATCCGTCCCGCAGAGCTGACGGCGATCAAGGCCGGCACCATCGACCTGGCATTCCGTCGCTGGGACCGGGCCCGGGTGAAGGTCGGGACTCGGATGAGGACGGGTGTCGGGCTGATCGAGGTGACCTCGGTGGAGCGGGTTCCGCTCTCAGCCCTCAGGGCCGAGGATGCCCGCCGGGCGGGAGCGCCCAGCCTCGCCGCCCTCAAGGACGCGCTCAGCCACCGGACCGAGCGTCCGGTGTTCCGGGTCGGGCTGCGCCACGCCGGAGCCGACCCCCGCGAGGCACTGAGGGAGACCATCCCCGATGCCGACGAGATCACGGGGATCCGCGGCTGGCTCGACCGGCTCGACGCCGCCTCGACCCACGGCCCCTGGACGCGGGCGACCCTGGAGATCATCGACCGCTCCCCCGGCGTCCGGGCGCCGGAGCTGGCTGCGGAGCTGGGCCGCGAGACGCCCGAGTGGAAGGCCGACGTCCGCAAGCTGAAGGAGAAGGGCCTCACCGAGTCGCTCGCGATCGGCTACCGCCTCTCACCCCGAGGTGAAGCCGTCCTCGACCACGGAGGTCCGCCCCGCCCCCGCCAGCCGCGTCCCGCGGGCACACCGCTGCCCCGGAACATCGGCGCACCGGCCACACGTGCCCTGCGAGCCGTCGGCGTGACCACGCTCGAGCAGGTCGTGGACTGGAGCGAGCAGCAGCTGCTCGCACTCCACGGCGTCGGCCCGATCGCCATCACCCGGCTCGGCGAGGCGCTGGCCGAGCGAGATCAGGCACTGCGGGAGCCGTAGTCCTGGTCCGACGGACCCGCGTGTCAGCGGTACGGTCGTGTCATGTCAGACACGCTGCGGGTCGGCTTCGTCACGGGCGCGACGCCCGACAAGTGGGCCAGGGTCTGGCGTGACCGCCGCGGCGGCGGCCTCGAGCTGGTGCCGGTCACCGAGCAGGACCAGGAAGCACGCCTGCGCGACGGCACCCTCGACATGTGTCTGGTCCGGCTGCCCGTCGACCGCGACGGACTCCACCTCATCCCCCTCTACGACGAGACGACGGTCGTGGTGGTGCCCCACGACCACTTCGCGACCGCGGGCACCGAGGTCGAGCTGGCCGACCTGGCCGACGAGCAGCTGGTGCTCCCCCACGCCTCCGGGTGGACTCCCCAGGCCCCGCAGCTGGACTGGCCGGAGATGACCGAGCGGGAGGCGATCGAGGTGGTGGCCGCCGGCAGCGGCGTCGCCATCGTGCCGATGTCGGTAGCACGACTGTTCACTCGCAAGGACGTCGCCGGGCGGCCGGTCACCGATCTGCCACCGACCACGGTCGGCCTGGCCTGGCTCGTCGAGCGCGACGACAACGACACCCAGGAGTTCGTGGGCGTCGTCCGCGGCCGCACCGCCAACAGCTCCCGCTGACGTCGAGGAACTGGAAGGGCCACGCCGGTCAGCTCGTGACCGACGTGGCCCTACCCCAGCATGAGACCCCAGTGAGAGACGTCAGGGAAGTGCGTTGGCCGCAGCCACGACATCCACCAGACCGTGTCCCTTGTCGAACGACGAACCGCCGACGTAGGGGGCGCCGAAGCTGTACTGGTAGGCGGTCGACGTGATCGCGTCCTCGACCTGGGCCGGGGTCGCACCCGGGGCCTTCTGGAACAGCTGCGCGACGATGCCGGCGATGTGCGGGGCCGCCATCGACGTACCGCTGATCGTGTTGTAGTCGCCACCCTCCACGGGGTCGAGACCCGTGGAGCAGATCACGAGGTAGATCCGGCAGGAGCTGGTGATCGTGTCGCCGGGCGCCGAGATGTCGGGCCAGGTCGACCGGTCGCTCGAGAGGCCGCGCGAGGAGAAGTCGCTCAGCTCACCGTCACGCGTCCCCGTCTCCAGGTCGTTGTACGACGCGGCGCTGATGATGCCGCCCGTCGGGTCCTGGCCCGGAGGGTTCGTCATGCTCTCGGAGCCGTCACCGCCGTCGTTGCCGGCCGCCCACACGGTCACGACGCCTTCGGCGGCGAGCGCGCGCTGCAGCTTCACGGTGGCCGACTCGGGGTCGAAGTCACCGCCGCCGCTGGGGCCGTAGGAGTTGTTGGTGACCTTGATCGGCGGGCACTCGGCAGCGGAGACGCCCTCGCCACACGGAGCGGCGTGGTTCTCGAGCACCCAGTTCAGGGCGGTGTCGGCGCCGATGATGAACAGGCCGGCACCGGTGGACAGCGACACCAGCTTGGCGCCGGGCGCCGCACCGTGCAGCGTGGAGCCGTCCGACAGCTCGGTCGGGCGACCGGCGACGATGCCCGCGACGTGGGTGCCGTGGCCGCCCACCGACAGCGTGTCGGTGTCGACGTTGTTGGGCACGTTGACGACCTCGCAGAAGGCCTCGAACGGGTCGCAGACGGTCTTGTTGTTGCTGACGACGGCCGAGGTGCCGTCGGCCTCGGTGAGGTACGGGTGGGTGGGGTCGACACCCGAGTCGATGACGCCGACGCTGATGCCGGTCCCGGTCAGGGCGGTGCCGTCGGCGCCGGTCAACGTCTGCTGCGCCTCGGTCCCGCGCGTCGCGGTGTTGGAGGTGTACTGGGTGAACTCGATCGCCTGGTTGCCCTCGACGTAGGTGACGCCGGGCTGGACGCGGGCCAGCGCGATCTGGGCCGCGGTGGCACGGGCCACGACGACGCCGATCTTGTCGAAGCTCATGGTCCGAGTCATGCCGGAAGCGGTCACGGCACGGTCGGCAGCGGCCAGGTCGGTGCCGTGCACCATGACCGTGGTCCGCTCCGCCACGCCGAGCGTGGAGAGCTGGTCGGCCAGGTGGTCCGACACGTTGGCCCTGGCCAGGGGCAGTCCTGCCTCGGCGCTGGTCATCGGGAGTGTCGGGCTCAGAGCGGCCACGGCCAGCGCTGCGGCCGCGACGAGTCGAGATGGTCGACGCATGGGGGTTCCCTCCTGAAATCACCGGTTACGTATCGGTAACAACGGCGCAGTGAGGCACAGGTCACGCCCGATTTTCGAGGATCAGGTGGCAGAGACCCCGATGGCACCCTCGCGGAAGGCCTCGACGAAGAGCGCGTGGTCGCCTCGTACGCGCTCGGAGTAGGCCATTCCCCAGTCGGTCAGCCAGGTCGTGAACTCGCGCCGTCGTCCCTCCAACGAGCCCGCGATCGCCTCCTCGACCTGGAAGTCGACGAGGTCCTGCTCGCTGTCCTCGTCGGAGGCGCAGTGGATCTTGGCGGTCGCCCGTCCGAGCAGGTCGACGACCTCGGCGATGTCGTCGGGCTCGGTGAGGTCGGACCAGTCGAGGTCCACCTCGTAGGGCGACACCTCGGACACCACGTAGCCCACGCCGCCCAGCGTCGTGTAGCCCAGCAACGGGTCGGTGTGGACCTGCAGCGCCCGCTGGCTGACCACGGTCCGGTGTCCCTCGTTCTCGAAGTAGTCGTCGACGGTCCGGGAGTCGACGAATCGGCTGACCGCCGGGGTGTTCGCCTGCTTCATCGAGAGCACCACGTCGTTGTCGAGTGCCTGGCTGAATCCCTCCACCAGCACGTTGTACGCCGGCAGGCCGGCGCTGCCGATGCCGAACCCGGACTTCCCCACCACGTCCCGCAGGTCGTAGAAGAGCTCGCGGTCGAAGCGTTTGTCGTCTGGGATCGTCTCGAGATAGCGCTCGAACGCCGCCACGACCCGCTTCTTCTCCGTCTTGGCCAGCTTCCGGACCGATCCGTCCTGACGGAACGTCCGCACCCCGTCATCGAGCACGGTCGTCGCGTCCAGCAAGTCGGCGCGACGCTGGCACCGGGCCGACACCAGCGCCTCCTTGATCGGGCCCGAGGTGTTGTCGAGGTGCAGGGCGAAGTCGTCGTCGTCCTCGCTCTCGCGGTAGGCGTCGACCTGCGAGAGGTAGGACCGGACGTACTTCCCGATCAGCCGGCGTACGTCCTGCTCGGGCAGCGCCTTCTGCCAGCCGACGAGGGCGAGCGACGCCGCGAAGCGCTGGAGGTCCCAGGTGAAGTGGCCGAGGTAGGCCTCGTCGAAGTCGTTGATGTCGAAGACCAGTCGGCCGTCGGAGTTCAGGTAGGTGCCGAAGTTCTCCACGTGCAGGTCGCCGTGGATCCAGATCGCGCCGGACCGCTCGTCGGCATAGGGGTCCTCCTCCTCGGTGACGTCCGCGTAGAACAGGCAGGCGCTCCCCCGGTAGAACGAGTGGGGGTCGCCGGCCATCTTGCGGAACTTCACCCGGAACGCCTGCGGATCGGCCTTCATCAACTGCGCGAACGCGTCGTCCAGGACCTCGATGATCAGCTCGCGGCGCTCGTCTGCGTGGACCATCCGGTCACTATGCCCGACGCCCGGGCGGCCAGTGCCGGTTGCGTCCGGGTACTCAGCCGAGGTCAGGTAGGGACGCGCGTACGGCGACACCCGGTCCCGGCGATGCTTCTCGGCATGGACACGACGAGCACACCCAAGAACACCAACGCCTTCTTCCTCCAGGCCGGCATCTCCTTCGCCGTCGCCCTGCTGACCATGATCTTCGCGGTCTTCTACCTGCCGGTGGACCCGTGGATCCGCGCCTTCCTCGGCCTCGGGATCATGTACCTGACGACCTCGTCGTTCACCGTGGCCAAGTGTGTCCGTGACTCGCAGGAGAACCAGACCGTCTACGCCCGCCTCGACCAGGCGCGGGTCGAGCGCATCCTCGCCGAGCACGACCCCTTCAAGGCAGTTTCCTGACCCTGCCGACCCCCTTCTGGGACGGCACCCCCGAGACAAGCTCGGCGACGGGCACGGACGTACGGTGGAGTTCCACCGGCCTCCGTGCCCGTTTCGTCCGTCCACCGACAGGAGCAGACCTGTGACCCACGCGATCGGATCGATCAAGCACCTCACCACCGACACCATGACGCTCGGCGTCTCCCTCGCCGCCCGCGCGTACGGCGTCGCGAAGGGAACCGCATCGGTCGGGGTCCGCGCCGTCCGCGAGGCGCGTCAGTCCCCACCCTCCCCGTGGCACGAGGCAACCAGGACCGAGCCCACGCCGGTCAACGTGGTCGAGGAGCTCGGTCTCGATCCCGCGCCGGTCGACACGCCTGCGGCCCCCACCCCGATCACCTCGATCGACGCACAGGCCGATCCCGATCAGGTCGACGCCACCCCCGCCGACGTCGCGGAGCGGATCGCCCGCGCCGACGGTCAGGAGTAGCCGAGCTACTTCAGCTCGGCGCTGGAGAGCCCGAGCAGCCGACGCGCGACGATCAGCTGCTGGATCTGCTGGGTGCCCTCGAAGATGTCGAGGATCTTCGAGTCGCGCGACCACTTCTCGAGCAGCTCGGTCTCGGAGTAGCCCAGGGTCGACGTGAGCTCGACGCACGACAGCGTGACGTCGGAGGCGACACGGCCGGCCTTCGCCTTCGCCATCGAGGCCTCGAGCGAGTTGGGCTTGCGGTTGTCGGCCTCCCAGGCGGCCTGCAGGGTGAGCAGACGTGCTCCCTCCCAGTCGGCCTCCAGCTGCAGGAACTTCGCAGCGGCCGCGTGCTGGACCATGGCGGGCCGGTCGTAGTCGATCTCGACACCGGCCTGCGCCAGCAGGTCGCGCGTGAGGTCGAGCGACGCCTGGGCCACGCCCACCGCCATCGCCGCCACCAGCGGCCGGGTGTTGTCGAAGGTCGCCATCGCGCCTGCGAAGCCCTGCTTGTCGTCCACCTCCGCCGTACCCAGGAGGTTCTCCTTCGGCACCCGGCAGTCGGTGAACGTGATCGTCGCAGTGTCGGAGGCGCGGATCCCGAGCTTGTGCTCGAGCCGCTCGACGACCATGCCGGGCGTCCCCTTCTCGACCACGAACGACTTGATCGCCGCCCTGCCGAGGGACCTGTCGAGCGTCGCCCAGACGACCACGCTGTCGGCGCGCTCGCCCGAGGTGACGAAGATCTTCTCGCCGTTGAGGACGTAGTGGTCACCGTCGAGGACGGCCGTGGTCTGGATGCTGGCCGAGTCGGAGCCGACGCCCGGCTCGGTGATCGCCATCGCGGCCCAGGTGTCCTTGAAACGCGCCTGCTGCTCGTCGTCGGCCACCGAGGCGATGGCGGAGTTGCCCAGGCCCTGACGGGGCATCGAGAGCAGCAGTCCGACGTCGCCCCAGCACATCTCGGCGATGGACATCACCGAGGCGAGATTGGTCCCGTTCTTCACACCCGTGCTCTTCTCGGGCTTCTCCTCCCGGCGTACGCCGGACGCACCGGCTCCCTCGCTGGCGCCCGACTCGGAGAGCCCGTCGATCATCGCGGCGAGCATGTCGAGCTCCTTGGGGTACTCGTGCTCGGCGCGGTCGTACTTGCGGGACACCGGGCGCAGCATGTTCATCGCGACCTGGTGGGCCTGGTCGCGCAGCGTGCGGAGTCGCTTGGGGTCGTCGAGGTGGATCATCAGACAAGCACCGTTCCTTCCATGACGGCGATGGCGCGCAGGTCGCGGTACCAGCGCTCCACCGGGTGCTCCTTGACGAAGCCGTGACCACCGAGCAGCTGGACGCCGTCGAGGCCGATCTGCATGCCCTGGTCGGCACACAGCTTGCGGGCGAGGCCGGCCTCGCGTGAGAAGTCCTTGCCGGCGGCGGCACGCGAGGCGGCCTTGTAGGTGAGGAGCCGCATCGCCTGCAGCTCGATCCCGATGTTGGCGACCATGAAGGCCACCGACTGGCGGTGGGCGACCGGTTCCCCGAACGCGTGGCGCTCCTTGACGTAGGGGATGACGTAGTCGAGCACGGCCTGGCCGGTGCCGACCGCCAGCGCGCACCAGGCGATGCGGGAGAGGCGCACGCACTCGGCGTACGTCGAACCATCGGTCTCGCCGAGCACCGCCTCGCCCGGCACCCGCACGCCGGAGAGCGTCAGCCGCGTCATCGAGGCGGCCCGGACTCCCATCGCGGGGTCGGCCTCCAGGGTCAGGCCGTCGGCGCTGGACTCGATCAACACCAGGACCGGCCGGCCCTCCAGCATCGCGCCCACGACGAACAGCTCGGCGTCGGCGCCGCGTGGGACCTGGGACTTCACGCCATCGAGGACGATCTGGTCCCCGTCGCGCACCGCGGTGGTCGTCGGGGACAGCACGTCGAACAGGACGGTCGGCTCGTTGAGTGCCAGCGCGGCGGCCGGGACGTCGTCCCCGGTGAAGGCGGGCAAGTAGGTCGCCTGCTGCTGCTCGCTGCCCCACAGCGACAGGGCCGTGGCGACGGCGCCGGGCGCCAGGGTGGCGACGGCGAGGCCCATGTCGCCCTTCGCGAGCGCCTCGGCGACGAGGGTGCCCGCCATCGCGGACCGCTCCTCGGAGATGCCACCCAGGGACTCCGGGACGCCGAGGATCGGCAGTCCGATCTCGAGGCTGGACGCGAGCAGCTCGTCCGGAGCGGCGCAGTCGTCGTCGGCCTGGGCGGCAGCGGGACGGAGCACCTCAGCGGCGAACTCGCTGACCACGTCGACGAGCATCTGCTCGTCCTCGGTCGGGGTCAGGTCGAAGACGCCCGCCGGCGTGGCACTCGGGACCCGGACCCCGCTCTTCCTGGTCGAGCCCGCCCGCGCGAAGGTCCGGCCGGCGCTCGTGGCCGCCTTGAATCCTCCGCGGGTGACGGTGAAGACCGTCTGCTCGGCCTGCTTGCGCAGCCCGATCCGGTCGAGCAGGTCGCTCTGGGCCATCCGGCTCAACGCGGCGACGGCGTACCCGATCGGGTCCCGGGTCTCCCCACTGGCCACGCCGTGCTTCCCGCCTGGTCTGAGGTTCCTGGTGAGCGCCATGGGAGATAATGTAACTCCGAGTTACACTTTCCGCCACGCTCCTCCCCGTGTCTCCGGTCACAGCGGCTCGTGCCTAGGCTTCCCCCATGCGCGACCAGCCCGACGACACCGTCCACGCGCCGCACGGCGCCCTGCCCGAGGGCGGGACCGTGCGGCCGATCACCCGGTGGGGGACGCCGGTCATGCACCGGCCGCAGGCGCTGGTCACGTCGTACGACGAGGAGCTGCGGACGCTGGTGGCCGACATGGTCGCCACCATGTACGCCGCCGACGGGGTCGGCCTGGCCGCCTGCCAGATCGGCGTCGACCGGGCGGTGTTCGTCTTCGACTGCCCCGACGACGGCGGCCAGCGCACCGTGGGGGTCGTGTGCAACCCGCAGCTGACGGTGCCCGAGGGCGCCGACCGGCAGCTGGACGTCGCCGACGAGGGCTGTCTGTCGTTCCCGGGCGGCTTCGTGGAGTGCGCCCGGCCCGACTGGGCCAGCGTGACGGGGACCGGGATCGACGGTGAGCCGGTGAGCTTCAGCGGTGACGGGTTGCTGGCCAGGTGTCTCCAGCACGAGAGCGACCACACCGTCGGCACCGTCTTCGGCGACCGGCTGCCCACGAAGGTCCGCAAGAAGCTGCAGAAGGAGCACGACCGGGCCGCCGACGACTACCCGCCGGAGTGGCCGACCTAGGACGGGGGTGCCGGCGCGGGCTGCGTCTGGGGATCCTCGTGCGGGTCGATCCCGGGTTGGGGATGCGTCGGGACGGTGGCCGGGTCCCCGCTCGGCACGACGTCGGGGTCCGGGCCTGGCTCCTGCGGTGTGATGGTCATGGCGCCGTCGTACCCGGTCGACGCCACGTCATGCGTCGGGGAACGCGGTCCCGCCTCGCGATGCCAGCGACTCGGCCACCACCCGGAAGTGCTCGGTGGCGAGGTCGCCCGGCACGTCAGGCAGCACGTCGTCCCAGAACGCGAGCATCGCACCACGGCCCTGCATCATGCCCGCAGGCCGAGCCAGCGCCCACAGGTGGAAGTGCTCGGAACCGTCGCCCCAACGCGCGAAGTGACACCGGGCGACGCCCGGGATCGACGTCACGGCTCCACTCATCCGCTGGAGCAGCGGGCCCAGGCCGGCGAGCAGGTCGAGAGGAGCGTCGTCCAGCCGGACGTGCTGCCGGGGTGCGATCCCGCCCACGAACGGGAGGCCCATCCGGTCGAAGCCGGCCCGCACCTGCCACTCGTCGTCGTGCCAGAGCGTGTGGTCCGAGGGCCGACAGTGACCGCACTCCGCCCGGTCCAGCTCGCCTGCGCGAGGCCGTTCGGGAAGTCGCATCTCGGCCAGCGGCTTGAGTGCCACCTCCTCGAAGCACGAGAGATCGCCGGCGAGCAACGGGTCGCCGGAGAGCTGCTCGCCGATGGGCAGTGTGCGGTGGTAGGGCGAGTCGGCACGCTCGGTCTCGTAGGCGTCGGTCATGGCTCCGAGGTTAGCGACGGGCGGCGACGTAGCAGGCGACGGCCGTGGCGGCGGCGACGTTGAGCGAGTCGATGCCCGGCCGCATCGGGATGATCGCGCGCCGGTCAGCGGACTGCTCCCACCGCTCGGACAGGCCGTGTCCCTCCGAACCCAGCACGAGCGCGAGCCGGTCGACGGACGCGACCGCCTGCTCGATGGGAACGGCGTCGGGAGCGAGCGTCAGGGCCACGGTGGTGAAGCCGCGGGCCGAGAGGTCCGGGAGGGCGTCGTACCAGTCGGGCAGCCGGGTCCACGGCGTCGAGAACACCGCACCCATCGCGACCTTGATCGCGCGGCGGTAGAGCGGGTCCGCACACCGGGGAGCGAGCAGCGCGGCGTCGAAGCCGAGCGCAGCACCGGAACGGAGGATCGCCCCGACATTGGTGTGGTCGACGAGGTCTTCGAGCACGAGCACGGAGCGGGCACCGGCCAGCACGTCCGCGACCGCGGGGAGCGGCCGGCGGTGCAGGGAGGCAAGGGCGCCGCGGTGGACGTGGAAGCCCGTGACCTCCTCCGCGAGCGCCTCCGGCACCACGTAGCAAGGCACGTCACTGGTCCCGAGCACGTCAGCGAGCCCGTCGAGCCAGCGTGGCGCCATCAGGAAGGACCGAGGGGCAAAGCCGGCCTCGACCGCCCGGCGTACGACCTTCTCGCCCTCGGCGAGGAACAACCCCTGCTCCCCTTCCAGGTGCTTGCGCAGCTCGACGTCGCGGAGGTCCCGGTAGTCGGCCAGGCGGGGATCGGCGGCGTCGTCGATCTCGATGAGCGTCGCCATCAACTGTCACCGAACGCGTCGGGGTGGGCGACCGCCACGACCTCGCCGACCACGATGATCGCCGGTGGTCGGACCTGCTCCGCGGCCATCCGCTCCGCCAGCGTGCCGAGGGTGGCCAGGACCGTGCGCTCGGCGGGCATCGTGCCGTCACTGATCACCGCGACCGGGGTTCTGGGCGATCGACCGTGCTCGAGCAGTTCACGGGCGATCGCAGGTGCGTTCTCGACCGCCATCATCAGCACCAGCGTGCCGCCGATCCTCGCGGCCGCGGCCCAGTCCACGAGCGAGTCCGGATGACCAGGAGGGAGGTGGCCACTGAGCACCGTGAAGCTGTGGGCGACTCCGCGATGGGTGACCGGGATGCCGACCACAGCCGGTACGCCGATCGGGCTGGGCAGGCCGGGAATGACGGTCACCGGGACGCCGGCCTCACGGCACGCGAGCACCTCCTCGAAGCCACGGCCGAACACGAACGAGTCGCCGCCCTTGAAGCGCACCACCCGCTTGCCGGACCGGGCGCGGTCGACGATGACGCGATTGATCTCCTCCTGCTGTGCCGAACGGCCGCGCGGCAGCTTGGCGACGTCGATCAGCTCGACGTGCGCGGCCAGCTCGTCGAGGAGCTCGCGCGGCGCCAGCCGGTCGGCCACGACGACGTCGGCGGAGGCGAGGGCGTGACGGGCGGCCACCGTCACCAGCTCGGGGTCACCCGGTCCTCCACCCACGAGCACGACGCCGGGCGCGTGCTCGAGCGCTCCGGTCGTGGACAGCCGGCCGTCCGCCAGGGCGTTGACGATGTCGTCGCGCAACGCGGCCGACTGGCGGGGCTCCCGATTGCCGAGCACGGAGACGGTCACACTCCCGTGGCGGCCGGAGGCTGCCGTCCAGGCCGAGGCGAGGCGGGCGTCGTCGCTGCGGACACAGAAGATCCTGCGGTCATCGCAGCCCGCCAGCACCCTCGCATTCACCTCCGGGTCGTCGGTGGCAGCGACGACGTACCAGGCGCCCTCGAGGTCGGCCTCCACGAACCGACGGAGCAGCAGGGTCACCTCGCCGGCCATTCCCTCCAGCGCGGGCGTGACTGCCGGCGACACCACGACCACGTCGGCGCCTGCGGCGAGGAGGGCCGGCACGCGTCGCTGCGCCACATGCCCTCCGCCGACCACCAGCACCCGCCGGCCGGCCAGGCGCAGTCCTACGGGGTACGGCGGCAGGTCACCCGGATCGCTCACGCAACCCATTCTCCCCGAGACCGCTGCTGGGTATGGTCGCCGTCATGAGTATGGACACCACGATCGAACGCCCGGTCAGCCCGAACCCGTACGACCTGCTGCCGCCACGGCCCTCCTTCACGGTCACCAGCGACGACGTCACCGATGGCGAGCCGCTCAAGGACGACCAGGTCGCAGCCGAGGGCAACACGTCCCCGCAGCTGAGCTGGTCCGGAGCCCCGGCAGGCACCCGGTCCTTCGTGGTGACCTGTTTCGACCCCGACGCCCCCACCCCGAGCGGTTTCTGGCACTGGGCCCTCGTCGACCTCCCGGCAGACGTCACGTCCCTCGACACCGGAGTCGGCGCGGACGGCGCGGACCTGCCCGGCGGTGCCTTCATGCTGCGCAACGACGGCGGCCAGTCGGCATTCATGGGAGCCGCTCCCCCGCCCAACGACCAGCCCCACCGGTACTTCTTCGTCGTGCACGCCGTCGGTGAGGACACGCTGGGCATCGACGCCGACGCCTCCCCGGCGGTGATGAGCTTCAACCTGGCGTTCAAGACGCTCGGCCGAGCGATCATCCACGGCACCTACCAGCACTGAGGACATGGAAACGCGGCCGTCCCCGGTGGGGACGGCCGCGTTGCTACGTACGGGTGCTGGCGTCGATCAGCTGGTACGGCGGCGGATCAGCAGCGCCAGCCCGGCGACGATCGCGCCGAACAGCGTCAGCATCAGCGGCAGCGACGAGGCCGGCGAGAACACCTTCGTGCCCTCCACGCCGGCGTCCACGGCGGTCGGGAGCGCCTCGGTGCCCTGTTGGCCGTTGACCTGAGCCTGCGCGCCGAGGACCTCGACGTCGTTCTCGACGTCGGTGCCCTGCTCACCCTCGACCTCGGGGGTTTCCGGGGTTTCCGGAGTCTCCGGGGTGCCCGGGGGCGTCTCCGGGGTGCCCGGGGGCGTCTCCGGCGTGCCCGGAGGGGTCTCCGACTCCTCGCACTCCGAGACCCAGAAGACCTTGTGCTTGGTGTCAGCGCCCTGCGAGCCAGGCGTGTGGATCGTGAGCTTCACGTGGTAGCCCTGCTTGGGGTGGGGCTCGATACCCGGGAACGCCAGCGTGTAGTGCTCCTCGCCGTCGAATCCACTGTCGGTCCCGGCGCCGGAGGCGGGGTCGCCGCCCACGAACACCGAGAGGTCGCCCTGGGTCACCTCGAGCTGGCCCCGTGTCGGGGACCAGGCCTCGAAGGTCACGGTCGAGATGATGTCGGCGCCCTCGTCGAAGCCATACCACTCGACGTCGAAGTCACAGCCCACGTGCGGGGTGTTCTGCGGGATGCCGTCGACCTCGCCGTGCGGCGTGATCTTCACGGTGCCGTTGTTCCCGGCCGGGTCGCCGCCCGCACCCTGGGGGCCCTTGTCCTTCGGCCCGTTGTCGTTGGCGCCCTTGTCCCGGGGGCCCTTGTCCTTCGACTGGCCGTTGCCGTTCGCGTGGCCGTTGCTGGAGGGGTGGTCCTCACCCTTGCCGGAGCTTCCCTTCGCAGGGGACGACTTCTTCTCGTGCCCCTGGCTCTTGCCCTGGGACTTGTCCTGGGACTTGTCCTGCCCCTTGGCCTTGCCCTTGTTGCTCTGGCCCTTGTCCGCGGACTGGCTCTTGCCCTGGCTCTTGCCCGGGTCGAGCGCCGCGTCGGCGGCCGTGGTCGTGGCGCCGAGCGCGACGACCGAGAGCGCGGTCGAGAGCGCGAGCGCTCGCTTGAAGTGGTGACTCTTGGTCATGATCTCCCCTTCGGCATCAGGCCCCCCGGCCCGACCCCCTCTATGCCCGCTGCAGGTCCTGCAGCCTTGTTGAATCCCCAACGAAGACTTCTCGCCCGAGTTACGCCGTCACAGACGAAAACATCCGTCAGGAGACCCGGATCACGCCGAAGGCGTGGCGGTCACGACCACATTGCTGAGGTACTCGACACCGTTCCAGTCCTCGCAGGTGATCAGGACGAGGCGGCCACGTACCCCCTGGTCGAACACCTGCTGTGCGCGTTGCGCAAGCTCGCCCTTGCCCAGGATGACGACCCTGCGCACGTCGTACCCGATGCGGCCCCGGTCGGTGGTCATCCAGACCCGGTCCCCGAGCGTGAGCTCCTCGAGATCGTCCATGGCCCCGCCACCCGCGCTGACGGTGTGCCCGGTCACCAGCGCGGAGCCACGCATGGCGCCCGGCTTCGCGCCGTCAGCCCACCACCCGAGGGTCTGCGGATCCGACGGCGGGGTCAACACGCCTCCCGGCGCTCCGATGGGGATCACCGACGCGTCGATCCCCAGGGTCGGCACCTCCAGTCGTTCGGGCGCTCCCGGCTCGGTCTCGACGCGTTGCTCCTTGGGGAGCGACACCGACTCGATGATCTCCTGGCCCGACGGAGCGCTGCTTGAGGGCGCGGGCACCTCGGCCCGGAGCTGGCGTCGGGGTCTGCGGCTGGAACCACCACGCGGTGGCGCCGACGACGACCAGGACCATCCCGACGACCACGAGCACCCAGGTGACGCCACCGCGTGACTGATCGCGCGACTGATCCCCGGTGCCCATGGTTCCAGTATCCGCCATGACCGAAATTCACGCGAACCCACCAGCAGCACTAGGGAAGAGATGGCCCATTTCGACTATTGCCATTGACCGCCCTCTGTTACCAAACTGTGTATCTCGTTCTCAGTAGTAACGGAGCAGCAACTTCGAGACCTGGACCCCCCTTCAGGAATCGATGCCCCCCAGGTGGTCGATCCCCCGTCGACCACCGACCCGGCCACCGACCCAGTGGCCGAAGCCCACAACGGCCACCCCCCTGGCCTGAACACACGGAGCCCCCCAATGCGTCCCACCCCCCTACGTCACTGTGCTCGACTCCTCCTGGCCGCCGTCCTTTCCGTCGCCCTCGCCGCCGGTGCAGCCGCTCTCGTCGCGGCCCCCGCCCAGGCCAAGACGTGGTTGGCTCCGTCGGCCGACCCGGAGGTCGACCCCACCAAGAAGCTCAACGAGTTCGAGAACCGGATCCTGATCCAGATCAACAAGGCGCGCGCCGACAAGGGCCTGAAGAAGGTCCGCGTCTTCCAGTCGTGCGTCGACAAGCGGTCCGAGCGCTGGGCGGGCAGGATCAAGCGCACCGGCGAGTTCGTGCACCGTGACCAGATGAAGGTCCTCAAGCGCTGCGACCTCGCCTGGACCGGCGAGACCCTGGTCCGCGGTGTGGGCCTCACCCCCGAGTCCGCGGTGAACGCGTGGCTCAACTCCCCCAGTCACTACGACGTGATCATGAAGAAGCGCGCTCGCTGGGCCGGCATCGGCGTCCGGGTCGACAGCGACGGTCGCGTGGTCGGTGTCCTGAACTTCGGCGACCGCCACTGAGCCGCGACGTGCAGGAGGGCCACCGTGGTGCACCGCGGTTCTCCCTCTGGGGCAAGCCGGTCGTGGGCTACCTGCTTTCCCCCGCACGTCGTCGGGTGACCTGACGGGTCACCCACCTACAGAACAGCGCGGTGTATCGGTGCCAGTGGGTGCCATCGATACACCGCGCTGTTCTGTGTCACGCCCGGACCCCGGGGACGGCTGAGGGGGCGGCCACCGCGTGTGCGGTGACCGCCCCCTCTGGGTGAACCGGTCGTGGGCCACCGGCTCACCCACCCGGCGTCCGGTTGTGGGTTACCGGTGCGCCGCCGTCCGCCGGCGCAAGCCGGCAGAACCCATCAGGCCCAGCCCACCACCGATGACCATCAACCACAGCGGGTTGCGTCCGGCGGGGATCGGGCTGTTGTCGCCGCCCAGGCCGGCGTCGACCGCAGTCGGCACGCCCTGCACGCCCTTGACCTCGACCATGGGGGGCGGGTTGTTGTTGCCCTGCTCGCCCTTCACGTCGGGCTCGTCGACGCACTCCTCCTCGAACTCGGCGTCTGTGTAAGGCACGAATGCCTCGTCTGCGCGGACCGGGCCGGTCTCCTCACCGAGCTCCCAGGCACGCGTGACCGGGTTCCACACCGAGGCGGTCGTGTACACGTCCACCCACGAGGTGGTGCCCTGGTCCTCACAGGGGCTTGCGCCCCGGCTACCTCGCGAACGAGGCCTCGTCAGGTTGCGCAGGCGCACACTCGGCGAAGTACTCGTCGTCCGTGTAGGGAGTGAACTCCTCACCATCGTGACGGGCCGGTCTCCTGACCAGCTCCCATTGCCGGGTCTGCGCGTTCCAGACGTACGGCGTGGTGTAGACGTCGGTCCACGAGGTCACGCCGCCCAAGTCACAGCTCGCCTCGCTCTGCGGCACCCGACGCTGCTCCGAGGCCGGCTGGTCCCTCGCCACACAGTCGCTGGTACTCGGCGTCGGTGTAGGCGGTGAACTTCTCGTCCACCCGCGTCGGTCCGGTCTCGGTGCCAAGCACCCAGTCCCGGATCTCGTCGTCCCACACGTACGGCGTGACGTACAGGTCCGTCCAGGACGTCACACCACCGAGCTCGCAGCTGGCGGCACTCCCCGGCACCCGGCGCTCGTTCGGCCTGCGGCTGCTCGTCGACGCACAGACTCCTTGTACTCGTCAGCCGTGTACCGGTGTTCTCATCCACCGTGACGGGACGTCTCGTCGCCAAGCACACAGCCTTCGTCTGGGCGTCCCACACGTACGGCGTGGTGCAGGACGTTCCACGAGGTCACGCCGCCCAAGTCACAGCTCGCCTCGCTCTGCGGCACCCGACGCTCCTTCGGGTCGGGCTGATCCCCGCCACACAGACGCTGGTACTCGGCGTCGGTGTAGGCGGTGAACTTCTCGTCCGCCCGCGTCGGTCCGGTCTCGGTGCCAAGCACCCAGGCCTTCGTTTGGGCGTTCCAGACGTACGGCGTGGTGTAGACGTCCGTCCAGGACGTCACGCCACCGAGCTCACAGCTGGGGTCGCTCTGCGGCACCCGGCGCTCCTCAGCCTGCGGCTGAGGACCACAACCCGTCGCGATCCACGCAGTGTTGCCCTGCGACCCCCACGAGTAGGTCTCACCGTTCTTCTCGAACGAGCCGGCGGGGTAGATGTCGCCTGCATCGTCGATGTGTCCCGCTTGGTAGAAAGCGTGCTCGTTGGTCGTGATCAGGTTGAACCCGTTGCCGAGCTCACCGTTGCCCTCGACTGCGTGGCAGAACGTGATGTCGCCGGACGTGTCCGGGCACTCCTTCGAGTCGCCGTTCTTGACCCACGCGACATTCGGGTACGCGCCTCGGTGGGCTCGTTCTCGGAGCGAGTCGGACCCTGATGGATGGCCGCAACCGGCTCAGTGCGCCACTGCTCACCGGTCTTCACCCAGCCGTCACCGGCCGCCACGGCTTGGCCAGCACCCAGCCGGAGTGTCTCGTGCGTGACGCCATCGGGAACCTGCTGAGTCAGCGTTTCGATCAACTGGTACCGGTACGCAGTGCTGACCTTGCGCTTGTTCCCGTCGTACATGTCGGAAGTGTCATTGTGCGAGCCAGACTGACAGAATGTTCGGCGGAGCAGCGTCCAACCACGACGGTGAGGTCTTGAACGAGCCGGTGCCGCCCCAGATGCCTGCCGGGGCCCCAGCGTCCTCGTAGTCGAAGTCGTGCCGTGGCGTTGTCCCACGACGCTGGTCCGGTCTTCTTGGCCGGATGTTGCCGTGCGACGTACTTCTGGTACTTGCCCTTGTACTGGGTCTTGGTCTTCGGGACGTCGCGCTCGAAGGTGTACTCCTTCACGCCGTCCACCCCGGGGATGGTGCGTGACCACTCCCAGGTGCAGTCCTTGTCGCCGCCTGATTGGCTGACGCTGCCGGTCGCCGTCGCCGAACTGGTCATGACGAGAGTCGTCAGGATCAGGGCGAGCATGGCGAACAGGGCCATGATCTTCTTCTGCATTGGTTCTACCCCCTGTGACACGCGACCCCCCAGCCGCTCTTCGCCACGGTTGCTCCACTTGTCGGGCCTGAGGCCCGGCGCCCCCCACGGGCACACACGTTGAACGTACGGGCGAATCCGGCGTACCCAGCGCCCTATGACCCAGCCTTGGGTCGACTGTGTGCCGCTTGTGGCCGAGTGGTCTAGCCGTCGTTACCGCCCCGAGCACGAACGGGCGGACACCGCATCGAAATGCGGTGTCCGCCCGTGACGGGTGGTGCGAGGTGTCCTACTTCGTCTGGGTCCTGCGACGCACAGCGCCGACGGCAACCAGGCCGAGGCCGACGCCCATCAGGCCACCGAGACCGAGGCCACGGGCATCGGAGCTCGCGAAGCCTCCGAAGGTGCCGACACCGGCCGACACTGCCGACGGCACCGCGACGCCGGCCTGCTGGCCACCGACCTGACCGTTGCCCGCGAGCTGCTGTGAGAGGACCTGGGCCTGCTCACCGGCGACCTCCGGCTCCTCCGGAGTCACCGGCGGCTCGACCGGCGGCTCGTTCGTCGGGTTGTTGGTCGGCTCGTTGGTCGGCTCGTTGGTCGGCTCGTTGGTCGGCTCGTTGGTCGGGTTGTTCGTGGGCTCGTTGGTCGGCTCGTTCGTCGGGTTGGACGGCTTGTTGGTCGGGTTGGACGGCTTGTTGGTCGGGTTGGACGGCTTGTTGGTCGGGTTCGACGGCTTGTTCGTCGAGTTGCGTCGGCTTGTTCGTCGAGTTGCTCGGCTTGTTCGTCGAGTTGCTACGGCTTGTTCGTCGAGTTGCTCGGCTTGTTGCTGTCCCCGTCGTTCGACTTGTTCGAGTTGTTGCTGTCCCCGCCGTTCGACTTGTTGGACTTGTTGCTGTCCCCGCCGTTCGACTTGTTCGACTTGTTGCTGTCCCCGCCGTTCGACTTGTTCGACTTGTTGCTGTCCCCACCGCCGGACTTGCCGCCGGACTTGCCGCCCGACTTCCCGGAGTCGTCGTCATCGTCGTCGTCAGTGGCCTGCATGTCGCCGCCGGTGTCGTCGCGCTTGCGCTCGCAGCAGTTCGGCAGGTCCTGGTCGGTCGCGTTGCTCGGGCTGGCCACCAGGGTCAGGCCCATGGCGATCAGGGCGGCGGCGGCCAGGCGTGTGATCGAGATGATCGTGATCAGGTCACGCAGTTGCGCGACCTTGGGTGCGTACTTCATGTCAGTCTCCTGTCTGTGATCGCCGGGCTTCCCCAAGCCCGAGCGATGTCTGCCCACGTGCTGGCCCCCCCAATAACTTGGGCCGTCAGATCGAGAACACTCTGTGCGGGAACCTAACCGGTTCCCGCGCAGAGGTCACCACCCGCGCGCCGTCTGTGGGTGAGTTGTAGGTAGCGAGTGGGTGGACTGGTCCTCCCACTCGCTACCCACCGGTGTTCGTGCCGAGATCAGCGCTGTGCGGATGCCTTCAGACGCCAGAACCCCGCGAACCCGAGAACGAGCACACCGCCGAGCAGCGGGGCGAGCCAGAGGGGTCCCGCAGACGCTGCGGCGTTGGCCGGGGCGATGTCGGACACACCCGCGTCCACGGCCGTGGGAACCGTTCCGGTCGTCTGGGCCGGTACGGCCTCCACGATCGGAGCGACCGCCTGCTCACCCTTGACCTCGGTGTCGGGTTCGGTCTCCTCCTCGCCGGCAACGTCGAGGCAGCCGAGCTGCTTCTGCTCGGCCTGGGTCAGTTCGCGGACGAAGACCCAGCCGGTGTCGTTGGTGACCGCGGGCTCACCGAGGACCCATTCGGACCCGTTCCAGACGTACTCGGTGACGAGCTGCCACTCACGGCGTTCGATGCCGTCGCAGTCGGTTCGCTCCGCGGAGCGGTCGCGCACCAGCGGCTCGGGCTGCTCGGCCTTCTCGCAGTCAGTGACAGACGAGGGCTCGGCCGGGAAGGTGTGGGTGAAGGTGTTCTCGCCCTCGATCACGAAGCCCTCGAGCGCGGTGTACGTCACCTCGACGGTCTCGCCGGGAGCCACCGAGCCGGTGATCTGCTGCGTCGTACCCGGGAACTCCGGCGCGTTCATGGACGGTTCGGTGTACTCGTTGCCCACGCAGACGTTGTCGCCGAAGTCGACATCCACCGTCACCGGAGTCGGCGTCGTGGTGTCGGCGCAGTCGCCGCCCAGGTCCTCGACCCGCGTGTCGTGGAACTTGTTGTTGGTGTTGCCGTTGACCCAGTCGAGCCAGGCGTACTCCCACGCCCCGGGTCCGACCGTCGTGCCGGGCAGGGTGTCGGTCCAGGAGATCGAGCCTTCCGGCGAGCTGATGGCGCCGCGGTCGGTCCACTGGAACGCGCCGGGGTTGCTCTCCCAGCCCGAGTCGAAGGCACCGTCGGTGTCCTCACGGGTGAGGAGCCGGGTGCCGTAGGCCGCCTGCGGCACGTTCGACCACGACAAGGTGTAGGTGACGAGGTAGGTGCCGTTCGGCTGGCACTGTCCCACGGCAGTGATGTTGCCCTGGTGGGCAGATGCGGGACTGGCCAGGAAGACCGACCCCATCAGCAAGACGGCGAGCGCCAGCAGTCCGGCGCGCGCATAGATCAGTGTGTTCTTCAAGGTTCCCCCCTGGGAATCCCGGTCCCCCCGGACCGGATTGATGTTCTACATCCGAACGCATCGGTGCGCGTTCGTTCACTCAACGGAGAATCACTTACCCGGGTTATGCGGCGATCAAACATTTAACCTTGGTCAGCGGTCCCCGACGGCGCCCGGTGGAGCTCGGCAGCACCTGACAGGATCACACCATGGGTTCCCTGATCACCGACCTGCTCGGCGAGCCGTGGACCGCCGAGACGATCCACTTCCCCCCCGACGACGAGGGCGCCGTGGTGGCCACGCTCGTCCATCGCGCTGCCGCCGAACCGAGCGGCCGCGCGGTGCTCCACGTGCACGGCTTCGCCGACTACTTCTTCCAGACCCAGTACGCCGAGTGGTGGCTGGGGCGCGGCTACGACTTCTACGCCCTGGACCTGCGCAAGTGCGGTCGGTCTCTGCTCCCCCACCAGTCACCTCACTTCGCGACCGACCTGCGCGACTACTTCGCCGACCTCGACGCCGCCTGGCACCGCGTCGCCGAGCGCGACGGTCACGACCACGTCGTCCTCAGCGCCCACTCGACCGGCGGGCTCACCGGCGCTCTCTGGGCTGACGAGCGCCGTCCCGGTCTCGCCGGGCTGGTGCTCAACGCGCCCTGGCTGGACATGCAGGGGAGCACCCTGATGCGCACCGTCGGCACGATCGCCCTCAAGCGCATCGGGGGTCGTGCGCCACGTCGTATCGTGCCGCGGCGGGTCGACGGCTTCTACGCCCGCAGCCTCCACCGCGAGCACGAGGGCGAGTGGGAGTTCGACCGCGAGCTGAAGCCGATCATGTCGTTCCCCATCTTTGCCGGCTGGCTGCGCGCGGTCCGGAGCGGGCACGCCCGGCTCCAGGCCGGTCTCGACGTCGGCTGCCCGACCCTGGTGATGTCGTCGGCGTCGACCGTGTGGCCGCAGGAGATGGGCGACGAGGTCCACCAGAACGACGTGGTCCTCGACGTCGAGCAGATCCGCCGCTGGGCACCGTCGTTGGGACGGCACATCACCTACGTCGGCATCCCGGGGGCGCGTCATGACGTGACCCTCTCGCTCCCGGAGCCACGGGCCAGGGTCTATGACGAGCTCGACCGTTGGTTGACGGCGTACGTCGACGGGGACCCTCGGTGATGATCCCGGTCAGTCGGTGAGGAACACGACCAGCGCGGTGACCCCGACGACGACGATGACGCCTCGCAGCACCATCGGCGGCAGGCGTCTGCCCACCGTCGCGCCCAGCTGACCACCCACGACGGATCCCGCCGCAATGAGGCCGGCCACGGTCCAGTCGACATCGGCCACGAGCACGAAGACCACGGCCGCGATCCCGTTGACGAGGAGGGCGAGGACGTTCTTGGTCGCGTTGTGACGCTGCAGGCTGTCCGCGACTCCGATGCCCAAGATCGCCACCAGCAGCACCCCCTGGGCGGCGCCGAAGTAGCCGCCGTAGACACCGGCCAGGGCCACCGCCGGCCACACCCACCAGGCTCCGTGCTCCGGCAGCCCGCCGCGCGCCGCGGCGCGGGCCGCGACGCGTCGTGACGTGGCCGGGCCGATGACGACGAGAAACACCCCGAGCCCGATCAACACGGGTACGACGGCGTCGAACGCGGCCGACGGCAGCCACAGCAGCAGCAGCGCGCCCGCCGTACCACCGAGCAGGGAGGCCGAACCCAACCTCACCAACCGGGCGCGTTGCCCGGTCAGCTCGGCGCGGTAGCCGATCGCACCCGAGAGGGAGCCCGGGACCAGACCGACGGTGTTGGAGACGTTGGCGGTCACCGGCGGGACCCCGAACGCGAGCAGGGTCGGGAACGTGATGAGCGTTCCCGACCCCACCACGGTGTTGATGGTGCCGGCCGCGACCCCCGCCATCAGGATCGCGACGATCTCGACGACGGTCACTCCGTGGGCGGTGCTCCAGGCGAGCTCGGGTCCTCGGGCTCAGGGTCCTGCGGCGCCGGGTCGGCCACGGCAGCCTGGGCGGCTCGCGATGCCTTGCCGGGGTTGGCC
This sequence comes from uncultured Actinomycetota bacterium, assembly GCA_963782075.1. Taxonomy (GTDB): domain Bacteria; phylum Actinomycetota; class Actinomycetes; order Propionibacteriales; family Nocardioidaceae; genus Nocardioides. The sequence continues at coordinate 179,429 of CAWAIJ010000020.1, read as the reverse complement.
GCTTCCTCGGCCGCCGCGATGGCCTCCGCCACGGCACGGCTCGCCTCGGACCGGCCCAGCTCGTCGGAACCCTTGACGAGCTCCGGCTCGGTCGGGCCCATGTCGACGCGGGTGCGCGGGGTGGCCGTCTTGGGGATGCCGGCGATCTCGTGGATCGAGGACCCCAGACCCTCCAGCGCCTTGGTGATCTCAGACGGGATGACCCACACCTTGTTGGCGTCGCCCTCGGCGATCTTCGGCATCATCTGGAGGTACTGGTAGGCCAGCAGCGACTGGTCGGGCTGGCCGTCGTGGATCGCCTGGAAGACGGTCTGGATCGCCTGGCCCTCGCCCTGCGCGAACAGGATCTGCGACTCGCGGTCGGCCTGCGCTCGCAGGATCTGCGACTCCCGGTCACCCTCCGCGTTGAGGATCGCGGACTGCTTGTTGCCCTCGGCCGTGAGGATCGCGGACTGTCGCTGACCCTCGGCGGTCAGGATCAGCGCACGCTTGTCGCGCTCGGCGCGCATCTGCTTCTCCATCGCGTCCTTGATCGACGGCGGCGGGTCGATGCCCTTGACCTCGACGCGGTTGACCTTGATGCCCCACTTGCCGGTCGCCTCGTCGAGGACGCCGCGCAGACCGGTGTTGATCTCCTCGCGGCTGGTCAGCGTCTGCTCGAGATCCATGCCACCGGCGATGTTGCGCAGCGTGGTCATGGTGAGCTGTTCGACGGCCTGGATGTAGTCGGCGATCTCGTAGGTCGCTGCCACCGGGTCGGTGACCTGGAAGTAGATGACGGTGTCGATCGAGACCGTCAGGTTGTCCTCGGTGATCACCGGCTGGGGCGGGAAGCTGACGACCTGCTCGCGGAGATCGATGAGGTAGCGGACCCTGTCCACGAACGGGACGACCGTCTTCAGTCCCGCGTCGAGCGTCTGCTGGTACTTGCCGAAACGCTCGACGACGCCCGCACGCGCCTGCGGGATGATCTTGATCGTCTTCGCCAGCAGTACGACGGCGAACAGCGCCAACAGCGCCATGACGATGAACACGGTCTCCATCGGGTCTCCTCCGGTGGTTCGGGTGGGTCAGGGCTCGAGGCGCAGGACGGGGTGGACGTAGGCCGTGACACCACGGATGTCCAGTACCTCGACCGTCTCGCCCGGCTCGATGGTCAGCGACTCGTCGTACGGCTGGGCGGTCCACTCCTGCCCGGAGAGCTTGACCTCGCCCGGGGTCAGGGCGGTGATGGTCCGGGTGACCGTCCCCTGGGAGCCGATCAGCTTGGCGTGTCCCAGTCGCAGCTCGGGGCCGGTGTGGAGCTTCTTCACCAGGTTGGGTCGGACCAGGGCGAGCAGTCCGACCGAGGTCACGATCGCGACCAGGAACTGCACCAGGATCAGGTCCGTGACGAGGCTGGTGGCCAGACCGGCCACCGCTCCCGTGGCGAGCATCGCCAGCACCAGGTCGAGGCTGAACATCTCCGCGACGCCGAGCAGCACGGCAAGCGCCAGCCAGGTCTCGGTGAGGTGCTCCCGGAACCACTCCATGACCTCACCCTATCCGGCGAGTGGTGCCGGCAGACCCGGCGTGTCGGGCGTGGCGTCAGCCGACGTGGCGCCGGGCCCGGCGGCGCGCGCTGAAGCGGCCTCCTTCGTGGCGGAGGACCAGCGGCATGCCGAAGGTCGAGGAGAGGTTCTCCTCGGTGATGACGTCGGCGACCGGACCGCGGGCGACCACGGCACCGTCGCGCAGGAGGAGGGCGTGGGTGAACCCTGGAGGGATCTCCTCGACGTGGTGGGAGACCAGCACGGTGGCCGGCGACGCGAGGTCGCGGGCCAGCACCGAGAGAGTGCTGACGAGGTCCTCACGACCACCGAGGTCGAGGCCGGCGGCCGGTTCGTCGAGCAGCAGCAGCTCGGGGTCCGACATCAGGGCTCGGGCGATCTGGACCCGTTTCCGCTCGCCCTCACTCAGGGTGCCGAAGGTGCGGTCGGTGAGGTGGCTGACGCCGACCTCGACGAGCAGCTGGTCGGCGCGGAGGTGGTCCAGCTCGTCGTACTGCTCGCGCCAGCGACCGACCACGCCGTACGACGCCGACACCACCACGTCACGCACCCGCTCGCTGCGAGGGATCCGTTCGGCCAGCGCCGCGCTGGTGACCCCGATCCTGGGTCGCAGGTCGAAGACGTCGACCGTGCCGAGGACCTCGTCGAGGATCCCGGCGACGCCGGCCGTCGGGTGGATCTGGGCCGAGGCCACCTGGAGCAGGGTCGTCTTCCCGGCGCCGTTGGGACCCAGGACGACCCAACGCTGATCGGCGTCGACCTTCCAGTCGATCGCGTCGAGCAACGTCGCCTGCCCTCGACGGACGGTGACGCCGGCGAACTCGAGGACGGCGGACATGGCGGCCACCCTATCCACCGGTCGAGGTCGGTCCGACGCGTATCCTCGCGCGCCGTGACCACTTCATTGCCGCCGGCCGCCATCTGGTCGTGGTGGGCGACCGCATGGCTGCGTGGCCACACCGTCACGGACCTGGTGATCGACGCGGTGACCGGCGATGAACGGCTCCACCGAGACGACCACGGAGACCCGCTGGCCGTGGTGCTCGGGCGGCTCCGAGCAGCCGGTGCCACGGGCTGCGGGCTGGCGCTGCCGGTCGAGGGGGACCCGCTCGGCCTCGGCGGACCCCCCGCGCTCACCGTGCTCGCCCTCGAGCACGGTTCGGCGGTGGTCTGCTCCGAGGCTGGCATCGCGCTGGTGCCGGAGGAGGCCACGGAGACGGTCGTGTGGCACGTCACCGGGGCGGAGCGCCGCCAGCTCCCCGACGTCGGCGAGGCGGACCGCGCTCTCCGGCGTACGACGCTCGAGGCCGCCGACGCGCTGGCCGAGCTCGGGGTCGCGCGGTGGCGCCCCGAAGCTGCCGACCTGTTCCTCGACGGCACCCGACACCACCCGGTCGCTCCCCCGGGTGTGCCCGAGCGCTGCGTGGCGCTGGCTGCCCGCGCGCTCACGGCACGCTCGATCGTCGACCTGGCACTGGACGACGACGGTGGCGCCGCGTCGGCGTCCGAGATCAGCCGGCGCCGCGAGGCGCTGGTCCCGCTCGACCGGGCGGCCCGTCGCGCCCTGGTCGCCGCCTGCTCACCCGAGGTGTGGCCGCCGAGCTGACCGGCTCCCTAGTCGGACTGGAACACGCCGAGCACGGTGCCTGCCGGGTCCGCGAAGGTGAACCGTCGACCGCCGGGGTAGCTCTCGATCGCGGTGACCACCGCGCCTCCCGCGGCCGCGACCGCCGCCAGCGAGGCGTCGACGTCGTCGGAGACCACCAGGACGAGCGGGCCGCCGGGCCCACCACCGTGGGAGGTGGTCAGGCCGCCGACCTCGCCGTCACCCGAGGCGGCCCGGATGCCGGCGTACGTCGGCCCGTAGTCGGTGAACGCCCAGCCGAACGCCGCCTCGTAGAACGCCTTCGACGCTGCGAGGTCGTCGGCCCCGAGCTCGATGTAGGAGATCGTGTGATGAGTGGTGTCCATCCGGCCACGGTACGAGCCACCGCCGACATCGGACGACGGTCGACGCTAGCCTCGTCCCGTCATGGACCACGACGCTGAGAAGACGCTGCTCATCACGATGAGCGGCAAGGATCGACCGGGCGTGACCTCGGCGGTCTTCGAGACGCTCACCCACGCCGGCGTCGAGGTGCTCGACATCGAGCAGATCGTGCTGCGGCGCCGCCTGATCCTCGGCGTCCTGGTCACCGCGCCGCGCGACTGGAAGCGGCTTCGTGTCGCGGTGGAGGAGACGGCCGCCGCACTCGACATGGCCGTCGACGTCGACCGCGGTGTCGGTGACAACAGGGTGCGCCGCGAGGGCCGCTCCCACGTCACCGTCATCGGGACGCCGCTCAAGGCGGCCCACATCGCCGCGGTCGCCGGGCGGATCGCGGACTGCGGCGCCAACATCGACCGGATCGAGCGGATGGCGCGCTACCCCGTCACCGCCATCGACCTGCACGTCTCCGGAGCCGAACCCGAGCGATTGCGCACCCTGCTCGCCACGGAGGCCGCAGCGCAGGGCATCGACATCGCGGTCCAGCCGGCCAACCTGATGCGGCGTGGGATGCGGCTGATCGTGCTCGACGTCGACTCCACCCTGATCCAGGGCGAGGTCATCGAGATGCTGGCCGCGCACACCGGCCAGCTCGCCGAGGTCGAACGCATCACGACGGCGGCGATGGCCGGCGAGCTCGACTTCGAGGAGTCGCTCCGGGAACGGGTCGCACTGCTCGCGGGAGTCGACGCGTCCGCCCTCGACCAGGTGTACGACGAGCTCGCGCTCGCGCCGGGAGCCAGGACCATGGTGCGGGTACTCCGCCGGCTCGGCTACCGGTTCGCGCTGGTGTCGGGCGGCTTCAGCCAGATCACCGATCGGCTGGCAGAGGATCTCGGCATCCACTACTCGCGAGCCAACGAGCTCGAGATCGTCGATGGCACGCTCACCGGCAGGATCCTCGGCCGGGTGGTCGACCGCGCCGGCAAAGCGGTCGCGCTCCAGGAGTTCGCCGACGCCGTCGGCGTACCGCTGGAGGCGACGATCGCGATCGGCGACGGCGCCAACGACCTCGACATGCTCAACGCGGCCGGGCTGGGCATCGCGTTCAACGCCAAGCAGGTCGTCCGCGAGGCCGCGGACACCTCGGTGAACGTGCCCTACCTCGACGCGATCATGTACCTGCTGGGCATCTCCCGTGAGGAGATCGAGGCTGCCGACGCCGATGCCGGCATCGTCACGCCCGCTCCCCCGCTCTGAGCGTCAGGCCCGGCCCACGTGGAAGGCCACCAACCGCGCCGAGGTGACGTCGAGATCGGCCCACTCGCCGTCGTACTCGAAGACGGCGAGCGAGCAGGTGGGAAAGCCCCGGCTGGTCAGCTCGGTGGTGGCGGCCTCATCGCCGGAGCCGTCGTCGAGCATGTTCGCGACGTAGGCCATCGTCGGGTTGTGGCCGACCACGACCACAGACCGTGACTCGCCCGGCACCTCGCGGATCAGGTCGACCACCGTCTCCGGTTCCGCGCTGTAGAGCAGCTTCGAGACATCCGCCTCGAGCTGCCACCCGGCTCCGCTCGCCAGCGCCGCCCAGGTCTCCTGGGCCCGGCGGGCCGACGAGACCACGACGTGGTCGGGCGTTTGTCCCCCGGCCGCCAGCCAGGCACCGCCGGCCTCGGCGTCTCGGTGTCCGCTCTCGGCGAGCGCGCGCTCTGCGTCAGTCCTGCCACTCTGCTCGGCCTTGGCATGCCGGATCAGGACCAGACGACGTGACTGCTGCATCCCGCAACTCTGGCAGCCGCTAGCCTCGCTGTCATGCCGACCGGACCCCTCATGATCATCGGCGGCGCGGAGGACAAGCTCCGCAAGCGGAGCATCCTCAACGAGTTCGTCGCCGCCAGCGGAGGCGCCGACGCCCGCATCGCCGTCATTCCCACCGCCTCCTCACTGGGCGACGCCGTCATCGAGGTGTACGACGCCTTGTTCCGCGCAGTCGGCGCCGGCGACGTGGTGTCGGTGCGACCGGAATCACGGGAGGACGCGCACGCGCCGGAACTCGTCGACCTCCTCGACGGCTGCACGGGGATCTTCATGACTGGTGGAAACCAGCTCAAGCTGTCCTCGATCATCAGCGGCACGCCGGTCGGCGACGCGATCGTCGCGGCACACCACCGCGGGGCGGTCGTCGGCGGTACGTCGGCCGGCGCCAGCATCCAGTCGTCACACATGGTCGCCTTCGGCGGTCCCGGAAGTACGCCGAAGCAGCGGATGACCCAGGTCGCGGCCGGCCTCGGCCTGCTCGAATCGGCCGTGGTCGACCAGCACTTCGACCAGCGCAACCGCTACGGCCGGCTGCTGATGATCGTGTCGCAGTCGCCGCAGCTGCTCGGCATCGGCGTCGACGAGGACACGGCAGCGATCGTCACGCACGACGACGGCCACCGCCGGCTGCGGGTCGAGGGGCGTGGCTCGGTCACGATCTTCGACCCGGCTCGGATGGTCACCGATGCCTACGAGGCGAAGCGGTCGAGCCCGCTGCTGGCCAGCGGCGTGGTGCTCCACGTCCTGCCGGCCGGGGCGGTCTTCGACCTCGACACCCGCACGCTGGTCCCTCGCGACCAGCACATCCACCCCGAGGACGCCGCCGAGCTCGCTGCGGCCCAGCACGACATGCGCCGTCTGGCCCGCGACATCGCTGCGTCCGACGTCTCTCCGGGCACGCTGCGCCGGCGTCAGGCGCGCGCCCGCAAGCAGTCCACCACCCACAGCAGCAAGACGGAGCCCGCACATGAGTGAACGCCCGAGCCCCGACCTCACGATCCTCGAGACCCGCGTCTACCGGGGTGCCAACGTCTGGTCCTACGAGCGGGCGATCCACCTCGTGGTCGACCTCGGCTCACTCGAGAAGTTCCCGACCAACACGCTCCCAGACTTCAGCGACCATCTCGTGCAGATGCTGCCGGGACTGCGCGAGCACTCCTGCTCCCGCGGCCGCCGCGGCGGATTCATCGAGCGGCTCAACGAGGGGACCTGGCTCGGCCACGTCGCCGAACACACCGCCCTGGCACTCCAGCAGGTCGTCGGCCACGACATCCGGCGCGGCAAGACGCGACAGGTGAAGGGCAGCACCGGCGTCTACAACGTGATCTTCGGCTACATCGACGAGCAGGTCGGCCTGGCAGCCGGCCGGCTCGCCGTACGCCTGGTGAACCACCTGGTCGAGGGCGACCCGGACTTCGACTGGGACGCCGAGCTCGAGGCGTTCATCAAGCGCGCCGAGCGCACCGCGTTCGGCCCGTCCACGCAGGCGATCGTCGACGAGGCGATCTCGCGCGACATCCCGTGGATCCGGCTCAACCAGCACTCACTCGTACAGCTCGGCCAGGGTGTCCACGCCAAGCGGATCCGGGCCACGATGACGTCGGAGACCTCGTCCATCGCGGTCGACATCGCCTCGGACAAGGACCTCACGACCCGGCTGCTCGGCGCGGCCGGACTGCCGGTGCCCAAGCAGGACTCCGTACGCAGCGCGGACCAGGCGGTCGCGGTCGCGAAGCGGATCGGGTTCCCGGTCGTGGTGAAGCCGCTGGACGGCAACCACGGGCGCGGCGTGTGCCTGGACCTCCAGGACGAGGCCGCGGTGCGCGACGCGTTCGTCATCGCGGAGGAACAGTCCCGCCGCGGCTCGGTGATCGTCGAGTCGTTCGTGACCGGCAAGGACTACCGCTGCCTGATCATCGACGGCCGCATGATCGCCATCGCCGAGCGGGTTCCGGCCCACGTGGTCGGCGACGGCACCTCGACGGTGGAGGAGCTGGTCGACCTCACCAACGCCGACCCGCGTCGCGGCGTCGGTCACGAGAAGGTGTTGACGCGCATCAAGCTCGACGCCACCGCCGACGACGTGCTCGCCGGCCAGGGCCACACGCTCGACTCCGTCCCGACCGAGGGCGAGACCGTCAGGCTCGCGCTGACCGGCAACATGTCGACGGGCGGCATCTCGATCGACCGCACCTTCGAGGCCCACCCGGAGAACGTCGAGATCGCGGAGGAAGCAGCCCGGATGATCGGGCTCGACATCGCCGGCATCGACTTCATCTGCCCCGACATCACCGAGCCCGTGCGCGAGACCGGTGGCGCGATCTGCGAGGTCAACGCCGCGCCGGGGTTCCGGATGCACACCCACCCGACCATCGGTGAGCCGCAGTTCATCGCCAAGCCGGTCGTCGACATGCTCTTCCCGCCGGGTGCCACCGCGCGGATCCCGATCGTCGCCGTCACCGGGACGAACGGGAAGACCACGACGTCGCGGATGATCTCCCACATCTTCAAGGGCATGGGCCGCAAGGTCGGCATGACCTCCACCGACGGCGTGGTGATCGACGAACGCCTGCTGATCCGGGCGGATGCGTCCGGTCCCCGCTCGGCGCGGATGGTGCTCCAGAACCCGCGCGTCGACTTCGCGGTCTTCGAGGTGGCCCGCGGCGGCATCCTGCGCGAAGGCCTCGGCTACGAGCGCAACGACGTCGCCGTCGTCCTCAACGTCCAGCCCGACCACCTCGGCCTGCGCGGCATCGACACCGTCGAGCAGCTCGCGGACGTCAAGGCCGTCATCGTCGAAGCGGTGCCGCGAACCGGCGCCGCCGTCCTCAATGCCGATGACCCACTGGTGCGCGCGATGCGCCGCAAGTGCAGCGGCGAGGTCGTGTGGTTCTCGATGGAGGAGCCCGGCAGCGACGTACGAGACATGATCGAGGCCCACTGCCGCCGTGGTGGGAAGGCACTGGTGCTGAATCCCTCCGACCGTGGCGAGATGATCGTGGTCAAGCACGGCCGACGCGAGATGCAGCTCGCCTGGACCCACCTGCTACCGGCGACGTTCAGCGGCCGGGCCCGGATGAACGTCCAGAACAGCCTCGCCGCGGCGGCCGCCGCGTTCGCCGCGGGTGCTCCGCTCCACGACATCCGGCAGGGCATGCGGACGTTCTCGACGAGCTACTACCTCTCCCCCGGCCGCCTCAACGAGGTCGAGGTCAACGGCGTCAACGTCATCGTCGACTACTGCCACAACGCTCCCGGCATGCGGATGCTCGGCGACTTCGTGGACCGGGTCGGTGAGTCGATGTCGTCCTCGCACGACCTGGGCCGTCCGTCGCGGATCGGCATCATCGCCACGGCGGGCGACCGGCGCGACGAGGACATGCGCGAGCTCGGCCAGGTCGCCGCCCAGCACTTCGACGTGATCGTGGTCCGCGAGGACGTTTCGCTGCGGGGCCGGGAGCGCGGCTACGTCGCGGAGCTGGTCCGCGAGGGAGTGCAGGCCGCCGCCGACGACGGCGCCCGGTGCAAGCAGGTCGAGGTCGTGCTCGAGGAGATCGACGCGGTCCGGCACGCCATGAGCCGAGCCAACAAGGGCGACCTGCTCGTGGTCTGCGTCGACCAGCACTCCGCGGTGATGACCGAGCTCGAGAACTGGTCCAACCAGGCGTACGCCGGCGCGGGTGCGAGCGACGACGCCCCTGCCGCGGACCCCGACTACGCGCCCTCGTCCACCGACTCCTGAGGAGCGATCAGGCGGTGGCCGCGCGAACCTTGGCGGACAGCGTCTCGGGGCTGTCTGCGGTTCCGCCTGCGTCGGTGATCCAGGCGTAGACCGCCTCCCGTTCCGCGTGGCACATCAGGCCGACCACGTCGCCTGGCCCGGCCTCGTCCACGAGCGCGGCCAGGCCGTGGACCTCGGTCGGGTAGGACACTGCGTCACTGACTCCGACGCGCTCGGCACCGGCTCTCAAGAGACCGTCGAGCTCGTCGACCGAGCGCCCCCGGAGATAGTGGTCCTTGTGGCAGATCGCGAGCACGTCGCTGCCCATCGCACCGATCTCGCCGAGCCTCTCGATCAGGTCGTCCTGCCGGTCCCCCACGGCACCGAGCCCCAGCAGCAGCCGGCCGCCCTGACGGCGTACGCCGGCCATGACCTCGAGCAGCGCCTCGAGCCCCGCCTCGTTGTGGGCCAGGTCGACGACCACGGTGACGGCGTCGCCCTCGGATCCGATCGAGAAGACGTTCATCCGTCCCGGGTTGTGCTCGGCATCGGAGCGGAACGTGCGCAGTCCCTCGAGGACGCCTTCCCGCGGGATGCCGACGGCGAGGGCGGCCGAGACCGCGGCCAGGGTGTTCTCGACGTTGAAGTGCGACAGCCCGGCGAGCGTCATCGGCACGTCGACCAGCTCGATCAGCGGATCGGCGTCGGCGTCCGGGTAGATCACGGCCACCCAGCCGTCGATGACCGTGGTGGCCCTGCCACCCGCAGAGAGGGTCTCCCGGATCGCCGGCGAGTCCGGGTAGCGCGAGAACACCCACGGCTGGGCCTTGATGACGCTGTGCATGGCGAACACCCGCGGGTCGTCGGCGTTGAGGACCGCCCAGCCGTCCTTGCGGGTGATCCGGGGGACGACCGCCTTGACCTCGGCGAGCTGGTCGATGGTGTCGATGCCCTGCAGGCCGAGGTGGTCGGCGGAGACGTTGGTGACCACGGAGACGTCGTTGCGGGTGAGTCCGATGCCCTTGAGCAGGATGCCGCCACGGGCGGTCTCGGTGACGGCGAGCTCGACGGCGTCATGGCCCAGCACCCGGCCGGCGCCGCTGGGCCCGGAGTAGTCGCCGGCCTCGACCAGCACGCCGTCGATGTAGATGCCGTCGGTGTTCGACCAGCCGACCAGGCGCCCGTCGGTACGGGCGATGTGGGCGATCAGCCGGCTGGTGGTGGTCTTGCCGTTGGTACCGGTCACCGCTACCACCGGCACCCGCGGCGTGATCGTGTGTGGCCCCTCACCGGGCACCGACGCCGCCACGGCTTCGGCCGCCCGGGCCACGACAGCGTCGACGTCCGCCGAGGGAATCGCGTCCAGGACCTCCGCCACCGCGCGTCCCATCACCTGCGCCCGCGTCCGGTGCCGCCACGGGTAGGCCACCACGAGCTGGTGCGGGTCGTTGGTGGGCCGGACCCGCACCGCGAGCCGCGCCGTACCGCTCTCCGTGGCCAGCGTGCGCACCAGCCGCGCCACCGCGCGCGCGGCGAACCGCTGGCGGAAACCCGTGTCGGGCTCCCCCGGCCGCGCACCCTTCAGCCCGATCCGCCGCGCGAACCGCATCGCGGTCTCCGTCGGCACCGACGCCAGCGCCGTGATGTCGAGGGTCAGCTTGATCGCGGCCCGGGGGAAGTAGAGATTCGGTCCTTCGAGGACACGAAGCTCGACGAGTGAGGTCACGCCCGGACGTTACCGGGGTGCTGCTCACGGGTCAGCGGTGGCTCAGGGACCGAACCCGAGTGCGAGACGGTCCCTGGGCCACCGTCGGCCCGACGAGGCTGCTGATCCGTCGGAACAACGAGCGCCAGTGATGCTCGAAGACGGGTGGTGGGCCGTCGTAGCCGCGCCTGACCAGCTCGCCGTGGACCTCACCGACCAGAGTCCGCGGGCGCACGAGCTTCTCCTTGGTGACCTGCACGTAGCCGAAGTGGTGGCGTCGCATCGCTGCATAGCGACCTATGTCGGAGACGTACTGGCCGCGATGTCGTTGATGGTGAGCTCCTTCGTACTCGACGACGGTCCGCCACTCCTCGTAGACGAGGTCGCCGATGACGGTCACTCCCTGGATCGGTAGTTGACGGTTGACCTTCGCCACCGGCAGCCCAGCGAACTCCAGGACGGCGCGCGTCTCTGACTCCGGGAGCGACCGTGAGTCACCGTCAAGATGATCGAGGATCCAGAGTGCTTCGTCGGCACCGTCGCGCCACTGCTCGGCCAGAGCGAGCTCGCGGAGCTCATCGAGCGTCATGTGTCCCTCGTGGAGGAGCCAGTCACCCACCTTGATGGCATCGATGACCCGCGCCCGTCGGCAGTGGGCGATGTACGCCGCGGCGGGGGTGACACCGACATCGTCAGTGGGCGGCAGCCGCTTCGTCCGGTGCAGGAAGATCTCGTCGAAGGCGAGATGCAGCTCCCCTTCAACCACGAACCGAACCGGAAGCCGAGGGCCGAAGTCGAGGCCGAGCTGCTGGATGCGGGTGATGCCGGTCGTTCTCGCTCGTGGCGGCAGGGCTAGCCGGGCAGCGTCGACCCAGTCGGCCCCGGTCATCTCGTGGTCCCGGTGACGGTAGACCCGCGGCAGGATCCGGATGAACCGGTGACCTCTGAGCATCCGGCCGGTGATGCCGACGGCCGTGGCCTCGTTGCGGCTGAATGGTCGATGCAGCAGTGACTCGGGCACACGTCGCATGACGCCCAGCGCAGCGGACCGCGGTGACGGGCTGGCGCGATGGAGGTGCCGCTGGTGGAAAACCTGCCACTCGGCGTACCTGTGGACGTTTGCGGCACAGTGGCGGTGGCTCAGGGACCGTCTTCTGAGCCCATTCGGTCTCTGACTCACCGCCAATGGGTGAGCACGGGTCAGCGCCGCTCAGGCGCCCGTCGCGTGGAAGCCGCCGTCGACGTGCACGATCTCGCCGGTGGTGGCGGGGAAGAAGTCGGAGAGGAGGGCGCAGACGGCGCGGGCGGTCGGCTCCTGGTCGGCGTTGTCCCAGCCCAGCGGCGCCCGGGTGGACCACAGGTCCTCGAGGTCGCCGAACCCGGGGATGGCCTTGGCGGCGAGGGTGCGCAGCGGGCCGGCGGAGACCAGGTTGACGCGAATGCCGTCAGGGCCGAGGTAGCGAGCCAGGTAGCGCGAGGTCGACTCGAGCCCCGCCTTGGCGACGCCCATCCAGTCGTACGCCGGCCACGCGGTGGTCGCATCGAACGTGAGCCCGACGACCGATCCCCCGGACGACATCAACGGCCGGCAGGCCACCGCCAGCGACTTCAGGGAGTACGCCGAGACCTGGAGTGCCTGCGCGACGTCGGGCCACGGTCCGTCGAGGAACTTGCCTCCGAGCAGCGTCTCGGGGTTGCCGTAGGCGATGGAGTGGACGACGCCGTCGAGTCCGTCGGCGTGCTCGCGGACCGCGGCCTCCAGCCCAGCCAGGTGCTCGTCGTCGGTCACATCCAGCTCCAGGACCACCGGCGTGGTCGGCAACCGACTCGCGATCCGCCGGGTGATGCCGAGCGCGCGACCGAAGTTGGAGATCAGGACGGTGGCGCCCTGCTCCTGCGCCACCTTCGCGGTCGCGAACCCGATCGAGCTGTCCATGGTCACGCCCGCGACCAGAATCGTCTTGCCGTCCAGAATCCCCATGTCAGTGCCCCATTCCGAGTCCGCCGTCGACCGGGATCACGGCTCCGGTCACGTAGCCGCCGCCCTCGCCAGTCAGCCACAGTACGGCTGCCGCGATCTCCTCCGGGCTGCCGTAGCGGCCCAGCGGCACCTGCTGCTTGATGGTGTCCTTCTGCGCGTCGGTCAGCACCGCGGTCATGTCGGTGTCGACGAATCCGGGTGCCACCACGTTGGTGGTGATCGAGCGTGAGCCGAGCTCACGCGCCAGCGACCGCGCCATACCGACCAGACCCGCCTTGGAGGCGGCGTAGTTGACCTGCCCTGCCGAGCCGAGCAGCCCGACGACGGACGAGATGAACACGATGCGACCGCGGCGCAGCCGCAGCATCCCCTTGGCCGCGCGTCGAGCGAGCCGGAACGAACCGGTCAGGTTGGTCTCGATGACCGAGTCCCAGGCCTCGTCGCTCATCCGCAGCACGAGCGTGTCGGCGGTGACGCCGGCATTGGCGACCAGCACCTCGACCGGCCCGTGCTCCTCCTCGATCCGGGAGAAGGCGTCGTCGACGGCGGCTTGGTCGGTGATGTCGCAGACCAGGTCGAGGCAGCCCTCGGGGGCGCCGCCGCTCCGGCTGGTGACCGCGACCTGGTCCCCCTGGGCGAGGAACGCCTCCGCGATGGCGCGGCCGATGCCGCGGTTGCCGCCGGTGACGAGGACCGATCGTGGATCGCTGTGGCTCACGTGCATCGACGCTAGTGATTACCGCCCGGTACGCCGAAACGCCTGATCAGTCGTCCTCGAGCCGGAAGCCGAGCTTCATGCCGACCTGGAAGTGCTCCACCGCGCCGTCCTTGACCTGGCCGCGGACCTGGGTGATCTCGAACCAGTCGAGGTGCCGCAGCGTCAGCGAGGCCCGCTCGATGCCGTTGCGGACGGCCTGGTCGATGCCGTCGGGCGACGTCCCGACGATCTCGGTGACGCGGTAGGTGCGGTTCGACATGGTGTCTGATCCTCCGGGGCTCGGGTGTGGGCTGGCCCTGCGATGGTAGCGACGTACGATCGAGACATGCCGCGCGATCACAGCGCCATCCGGATCACCACCGCGTCCTCGAGCACCCACGACGACATCGCGGCGCGCCAGCGACGCTACGTCTTCTCGATGGCTGTGCGCACCGTCTGCTTCGTCGCCGCGATCCTGACTGACGGCGTGCTGCGGTGGGTGCTGGTGGCCGCTGCGCTGATCCTCCCGTACGTCGCCGTGGTGATGGCGAACGCGGCCGCGTCGAAGTCCGACGGCTTCGCCCTGACCGACGACTTGTCAGGTCACCCACAACTTCCGAAAAGTACGGAATCCGAAGGTCCTGACCGCCCTGACAACGGTTGACTTTCCCCTTGCGGGGCCCGAGACTTCGGAACGAACTGTGTCTCCCCCGTCGCAGTTCATCACGGTGCCGGACGCCCTAGGCGTCCGGCACTGTGCTGTCCCGGAGCGACTGCGAGGATGGGGCGATGTCACCACCGGAGCCGCTCACGTGCAGCGCCAAGGGATGCCGGGCCGACGCCGTGTGGGCGCTGCTCTGGAACAACCCGAAACTCCACACCGCCGACCGCCGCAAGGTCTGGCTGGCCTGCGACGAGCACCGCACCAGCCTGGGTGACTTCCTCACCGCGCGGCAGTTCCTGCGAGACGTCGTCCCCGTCGAAGACGCGCCGGAGCCGTCGTAGGAGAAGGTCAGCCGCCGATGGCCGACATCGGCCGGTCCGGCTGCAGGAAGGTCGGGTCGTCGATGCCGTGGCCGGCGAGCTTCCCGCGCATCGCCACCACCCAGCGGTCGGCGATCTCGGCATCGGAGGCACCGCCTCGCAGCGACGTCCGAAGATCGGACTCCTCGCGGGCGAAGAGACAGTTGCGGACCTGACCGTCGGCAGTCAGCCGCACCCGGTCGCAGTCGCCGCAGAACGGGCGCGTCACCGACGCGATCACGCCGACCGTCGCCGGCCCGCCGTCGACGTCGAAGAGCTCGGCCGGAGCACTCCCCCGCGGCTCGGCGGTGGGCGTCAGCGTGAACTCCTGCGCGAGGCTGGCGAAGATCTCCTCGGCGGTGACCATCTCGGTGCGACTCCAGTCGTGCTGGGCGTCGAGCGGCATCTGCTCGATGAACCGCAGGTCGTAGCCCTGCGCCACCGCCCACCGCAGCAGCTCCGGTGCCTGGTCGTCGTTGGTTCCGCGCAGCAGCACGGCGTTGATCTTGACCGGTGTCAGGCCGGCCGCCTTCGCGGCGGCAAGCCCGGCGACGACGTCGTCGAAGCGGTCGCGCCGGGTGATGGTGTGGAAGGTCTCCCCGCGGACCGTGTCGAGGCTGACGTTGACCCGGTCGAGCCCGGCTTCGGCGAGTGCGACCGCGGTGCGTTCGAGACCGAGCGCGTTGGTGGTGAGGCTGACCTGCACCGACGGGTCGATCGCCTTCGTGCGCCGCACGATGTCGACCAGCCCGCGGCGCACCAGTGGCTCGCCCCCGGTGAAGCGGACCTCGCGCACCCCGAGCCGACGTACGCCGATGTCGATGAGCCGCACCACCTCGTCGTCGGTGAGCACCTCGTCCCCCGGCAGCCAGTCCAGACCCTCGGCCGGCATGCAGTAGGAGCACCGCAGGTTGCAGCGATCGGTCAGCGAGACCCGCAGGTCCGTCGCGACCCGTCCATAGCTGTCTTCGAGCGCAATGGTGTCCACCCGGCCGAGTCTACGGGCGGACCGGTGGCCGGATAGCCTCGCGGCGTGCGCTCGTGGGGGTTTCTGCTCAGCCGGCGCTGGATCCTGTTCGCGATCACGGTCGCGTTGCTCGCGTGGGCGGCCTGGTGGCTCGGCGGGTGGCAGTTCGACCGGCTCGAGGAGCGCCAGGCCCGCAACGCCATCATCGAGCGCAACGAGGAGGCTCCCCCGGCCGACGTTGCCGACGTGATGCCCACCGACGGTGAGGTGGCTGCCGAGGACGAGTGGCGGGTGGTCAGCGCCACCGGGGAGTACGACGTCGCCGACACCGTGATCGTTCGCTACCGCACCCGCGACGGCGCCTCCGGGGTGGACGTCGTGGTCCCGCTGGTGCTGGCCGACGGGGCAGCAGTCCTGGTCGATCGCGGCTGGCTGGCCACCGAGACGCGCGACACAGGGGCCGACGACGTGCCCGCACCCCCCGACGGCGAGGTCACGATCACCGGGTGGCTCCGGCGCGACGGCACCGGGGACAGCACCTCGGTCGTGGACGGTTCGACACGGGCGATCTCCAGCGAGGAGATCGGCGCTGCCCTCGGCCGCGAGGTCCATGTCGGCTTCCTGGACCTCAGGTCGGAGGATCCGGCTCCGGCCACCCCGCTGGCCGGAGCCGAGCTGCCCGATCTCGACAACGGACCGCACTTCTTCTACGGCCTGCAGTGGTGGTTCTTCGGGATCCTCGCGCTGTTCGGATTCGGCTACCTCGCCTGGGACGAACGGCGCGGGCCGGCGGCGCGACGGCGCCGAGCGCAGCCGTCAGAGGGCGCGGAGCATCCCGCCGTCGACGGGGAGCATCACGCCTGACACGAAGGACGCGGCGGGCGACAGCAGGAACGCCGCGGCGCGACCGAACTCCTCCGGCTCGCCGTACCGTCCCAGCGGGATGCCGGCGATCGCCGCCTGCCGGGCAGCCTCCGCGTCACCGGTGGAGGCGTCGAGCTCGGCGACCCGCTCCGTGCCCACCCGCCCCGGCAGCAGCCCGTTGACCCGTACGCCGGCCGGGCCGAGCTCGTCGGCCAGCGTCTTGGCGACCATGGCGAGGCCCGGCCGCAGGCCGTTGGAGATGGCGAGGTTGGCGAGTGGGGCTCGGACGCTGCTGGAGAGCACCAGGGCCAGTGCGCCACCGTGTGGCAGCGCCTGACCGATCTCACGGCTGAGCCGGACCGCGCCCAGGAAGACAGAGTCGAAGGCGGCGCTCCACTGCTCGTCGGTCGTGCTGGTCACGGTCCCGGTCGGTGGCCCACCGACGGAGATCAGCGCCCCGTCGACCTGGCCCCACATGTCGCGGGCCGCACCCAGCAGCCGCTGCGGCGTCGTCGGATCGGCATTGTCGGCGACGACGCTGACGGCCTGGTCGCCGAGCTCGGCAACGGCCGTCGTCAGCGCCTCGTCCGAGCGCCCGGACAGCACCACGCGGGCGCCTTCGGCGACCAGGACGTCGGCCGTCGCGCGGCCGAGGCCCCGGGCGCCGCCGGTGACGATGAAGACGCGATCCTCGAGCTCCAGGTCCATGTCTCGACCCTAGCCGGGCACGACGCAGGAGTGCATGGCGTGCGGCGAGAGCTTGAGCAAGCCCGCGACCGAGCCTGCGAGGTCTCGACGGCGCGTCGAAACCAGGACCCTAGTGAGTCTCGAGAGGAGCCGCGTCCTCGATGAACTGGGTGCGGTAGAGGTCGGCGTAGAGGCCGCCCTCGGCCAACAGCTCGGAGTGGGTGCCGGACTGCACGATGCGTCCGTTCTCCAGCACCAGGATCCGGTCGGCGTTGCGCACCGTGGAGAGCCGGTGGGCGATGACCAGCGAGGTCCGCTCCTCGAGGGCCACGTCGAGCGCACGCTGTACGGCGGCCTCGGACTCGCTGTCGAGGTGGGCGGTGGCCTCGTCCAGGACCACGATCGAGGGTGCCTTGAGCAGCAGCCGGGCGATGGCGAGGCGTTGTCGCTCGCCCCCCGAGAGCCGGTAGCCGCGGTCACCGACGACCGTGTCGAGACCGTCCGGCAGCGACCGGATCAGGCCCGCGATCTGGGCAGCCTCCAGCGCGTCCCACACCTGGTCCTCGGTGGCATCGGGCCGGGCGTAGCGCAGGTTGGCCGAGATCGTGTCGTGGAACATGTGGGCGTCCTGGGTGACGTAGCCGACCGTGTCCTCGAGGGACTGCAGCGTCACCTCGCGCACGTCGTGGTCACCCACGCTGACGGTGCCGCTGCCGGCGTCGTAGAGACGGGCCACCAGGTGGGTGACGGTCGTCTTCCCGGCGCCGGACGGGCCGACCAGCGCGATCATCTGGCCGGGCTCGGCCCGGAAGCTGATGTCGTGGAGGACCTGGCCGCTGTCGCGCGACTCCGCCCGGGCCACCGTCTCGAGCGAGGCCAGTGAGATCTGGTCGGCGCGCGGGTAGCTGAAGTCGACGTGGTCGAAGGACAGCGAGGCGGCGTTGCTCGGCAGGGCGACGGCGTCGGGTGCCTCCTCGATCATCGAGGGCAGGTCGAGCACCTCGAAGACGCGCTCGAAGCTGACCAGCGCCGTCATCACGTCGATCCGGACGTTGGACAGGCTCTGCAGCGGGCCGAGCAGCCGGATCAGGAGCGCGCCGAGGGCGAACAGGGTGCCCACGGTGAGGGTGCCGTCGACGGCGAGATGGCCGCCGACTCCGTAGACCAGGGCCAGGGCCAGCGCCGGGATCGTCAGCACGGCGGCCATGAAGATCCGGGTCAGCAGCGCGATCCGGATGCCGAGGTCGCGGACGTTGCCGGCCTTGTCGGCGAACAGCTCGTCCTCGGTCGCGCGGTGCCCGAAGAGCTTCAGCAGCATCGCGCCACCGACGTTGAAGCGCTCGGTCATCGCGTTGCCCATGTCGGCGTTGCCGTCCATCTGCTGGCGGGTGAGGGAGGCGAGCCGGCCGCTCACCCAGCGCGAGCTCACCAACAGCAGTGGGAAGAGCGCCAGGCAGAGCAGGGTGACCTGCCAGCTCAGCGCCAGCATCGCGATCCCCACCACGACGACCGAGATCGCGCTGGACACCGTGTTGGACAGCGTCGAGGTGAACGCGCGCTGGGCCCCGATCACGTCGTTGTTGAGCCGGGACACGAGGGCGCCGGTCTGGGTGCGCGTGAAGAACGCCAGCGACTGGCGCTGCACATGGCCGAACACGCGGGTCCGGAGGTCGAAGATCAGCCCCTCACCGATCACCGAGGAGAACCAGCCACCGACCACGGTCAGCACGGCGCCGACGAGGGCGGCGGCCACCATCAACAGCGCGAGCACGGTCACCAGTCCGCTGTCACCGCCCCTGATGCCGTCGTCGACGATCCGCTTGATCAGCAGCGGGTTGACCACGACCAGCATCGAGTCGAGCACGGTGACGACGAGGAAGAAGCCGATCGGCTTCTTGTGGGGCGCGGCGAAGCCGAGGACCCGGCGTACGGTGCCCTTCTCGATCCGAGCCTTGCCGGCCTCGCGGTCGGTCCGCATGTGACGCCAGGCAGGCCCCATCCCCATCGACAGCGACATGCGTTCTCCTCTTCCTCGGGTCAGACCATCAGCTGGGCGATCTCCCGGAACCGGCGGATCTGCGCCTCGCGCTCGAACCGCCGCTGGTCGTCGAGGCTGCGGCCGCTCGCGGCGAGCAGCAGCGCCTTGGTCTCGGTCACCGCGCCGGGCATCGGTGCGGTGAGAGCCCCGGCGAGATCGGCGATCGTCTCGTCCAGCTGGTCGACCGGCACCGCCAGGGCGGCGAGTCCGATCGCGACCGCCTCGGCCGCACCGACCTTCCGTGCCGTCACGCAGATCTCCAGGGCCCTCGCGTAGCCAACGCACTCGACCAGCGGCTTTGTTCCCGTCAGGTCCGGGACCAACCCGAGCGAGGACTCCATCATCGCGAACTGGGCGTCCTCGGCGACCACGCGCAGATCGCACGAGAGCGCCAGCTGGAAGCCGGCGCCGACCGCGTGACCGCGCACAGCCGCGATCGAGACGTATCGGGGATCGCGCAGGAACGTGAAGCCGCGCTGGTAGGCGTCGATGGTCTCCGACATCTCGTCGTCGCTCATCGCGAGCAGGCCGGCCACCGTCTCCTGGCCGTCCCCGCCGCCCGGCGCGAGCATCGCGCGGTCCAGCCCCGCCGAGAACGACGGCCCCTCGCCGCTCACCACCACGACGCGGACGTCCTCGCCGATCTCCTCGCCGATCCGGGCCAGCGCGCGCCACATCGTCGGCGTCTGCGCGTTGCGCACCTCCGGCCGATCCAGGGTGATGGTGGCGACCGCGCCGTCGACGTCGTAGCGCAGACCGGCGGTCGCGAGCTCCTCAGGTGTCATGGCCCGGAGTCTAGGGACGGCCACCCACCGTCAGGCGAGCGAGACCAGATCGGCGTAGTCCTCGGTCCACAGGTCCTCGTCCCCGTCGGGCAGCAGCAGCACCCGGTCCGGCTCGAGGGCGCGCACGGCACCCTCGTCGTGGGTGACGAGGATGATCGCGCCGGCGTACTCCTTGATCGCCGCGAGCACCTCTTCACGCGAGGCGGGATCGAGGTTGTTGGTGGGCTCGTCGAGCAGCAGCACGTTGGCGCTGGACACGACCAGGCTGGCCAACGCCAGCCGCGTCTTCTCCCCGCCCGAGAGCACCGACGCCGACTTGTGGGCGTCGTCGCCGGAGAACAGGAAGGAGCCGAGCACGCTGCGCGCCTCGCTGTCGGTCAGCTGCGGTGCGGCGCTCTGCATGTTCTCCAGCACCGTCCGGTTGGTGTCGAGCGTCTCGTGCTCCTGGGCGTAGTAGCCGACCTTGAGCCCGTGCCCGGGCACGACCTGTCCGGTGTCGGGCTGGTCGACGCCGGCCAGGATGCGCAGCATCGTGGTCTTGCCCGCGCCGTTGAGACCCAGGATCACCACGCGACTGCCCTTGTCGATGGCGAGGTCCACGTCGGTGAAGACCTCCAGCGATCCGTAGGACTTCGAGAGCTCGGCGGCGGTGAGCGGGGTCTTGCCGCAGGGCGCCGGCGCCGGGAACTTGATCCGGGCGACCTTGTCGGAGCGTCGCTCGCCCTCGAGACCGGACATCATCTTCTCGGCGCGCTTCAGCATCGACTGCGCCGCGGAGGCCTTGCTGGCCTTGGCGCGCATCCGGTTGGCCTGGTCGGTCAGCGTCTTGGCCTTGGTCTCGGCGTTGGTCCGCTCCCGCTTGCGACGGCGCTCGTCGGTCTCGCGCTGGGTCAGGTAGGCCTTCCAGCCCATGTTGTAGACGTCGATCTCGCAGCGGTTGGCGTCGAGGTGGAGGACCCGGTTGACGGTCGCCTCGAGCAGCAGGTTGTCGTGGCTGATCACGACCAGCCCGCCCTGGTGGTTCTGGAGGAAGTTCCGCAGCCACACGATCGAGTCGGCGTCGAGGTGGTTGGTGGGCTCGTCGAGCAGCAGCGTCTCGGCGCCGGAGAACAGGATCCTGGCGAGCTCGACGCGTCGACGCTGGCCTCCGGAGAGGGTGCGGAGCGGCTGGGACAGGATCCGGTCCGCGATGCCGAGCGAGTGGGCGATCTGGGTCGCCTCGGACTCGGCGGCGTACCCGCCGCCCGCGTGGAGCTCGGCGTCGGCGCGCGTGTAGCGACGCATCGCCCGCTCTCGCACCTCCGGGTCGTCGCTGCTCATCTCGACCTCGGACTCACGCAACCGTCGTACGACGGAGTCGAGCCCGCGCGCCGACAGGATGCGGTTGAGGGCGAGCACCTCGGGGTCGCCGGTGCGCGGGTCCTGAGGGAGGTAGCCGACCTCCCCGATGGTGTGGACCTGTCCGGCGGCGGGTAGAGCGTCGCCGGCGAGGATGCGCGTGAGGGTGGTCTTGCCGGCGCCGTTGCGACCGACGAGGCCGACCTTGTCACCTGCCGCCACCCGAAACGTGACGTCCGCCATCAGGAGTCGGGCTCCCGCTCTGACTTCGAGGTGCTGGGCGGTGATCATCGTGATGGATAGCCTAGGCGCGCAGGCGGAGCCGCCCGCAATCGGCGACGACGACGAGGAGCTGCTCGTGCGCTTCAATCCCAAGGCCCGGCTGGACACGAGCAGGGTCCGTGACAGTGGTCGATCCCGAGGCGGGGGCGGCGCCAGCAGCGGCGGAATGCGCATCCCCGTCCCGGGCGGCGCCAAGGCCGGCAGCAGCATCGGCGGACTCCTCGTGCTGATCCTGTTCGTGGTGCTCACCCAGTGCGTCGGCGGCGGTCAGGGTGGCAACGTCGCTGCCGGGCAACACCCTCGACACCTCGCGGGTGCAGGGCGCCGACAGCGGCCGCTACGCGAACTGCGAGTCGGGCGATGACGCCAACAACGACGTCGACTGCGCACGGGTCGCGGTCGAGAACTCGCTGACCGACTACTGGAGCGAGACGCTGCCCGCCCAGTCGGACGTCGACTTCCGCCCCGAAGCCGTGATGCAGACCTTCACCGGCGCGGTCGACACCGGCTGCGGCCAGGCCACGTCGCAGGTCGGCCCGTTCTACTGTCCGCCCGACGAGGGCATCTACCTCGACACCACCTTCTTCGAGGACGTCCTGCAGGAACAGCTCGACGGCCCGGCCGGCGACTTCGTCGAGCCGTATGTGCTCGCGCACGAGTACGGCCACCACATCCAGAACGTGATGGGCACCATGGGCCGGGTGCGGACGCAGCAGGGCCCGCAGAGCGACGCGGTCCGGCTCGAGCTCCAGGCCGACTGCTACGCCGGCATGTGGACCGCCAACGCGACCGGGACCGACGATGCGTCGGGCGAGCCGCTGATCCTCGAGCTGTCCCAGAGCGACATCGACGAGGCGATCGCGGCCGCGAAGTCGGTCGGCGACGACCGGATCCAGGACCAGACGACCGGCCGGGTCAACCCGAAGGAGTGGACCCACGGCTCGGCCGAGCAGCGGCAGCGCTGGTTCACGATCGGCTACACCGAGCACAGCCTCGACGCCTGCGACACGTTCAGCGCCTCGTCGTTGTGACCGCGCCCGCGCCCGCGCCACACCAGCGGTGGGTCAGGGACCGAACCGACGTACCAAAAGGTCGCTCACTCACCGCTGGCTCGGCACGTCAGTCCTCCAGCAGCGCCTCGATCAGCGGGTACTGCCGCTGGAGGGTGCGCAGGTGCGGGGCGACGGCGGGATGGCGGAACTTGCTGGCCAGCGCACCCTCTCCCCCGGCGACGCGTTCCAGCGCCCACTCGGCACGGTTGAGGGCGGTGTAGACCGCCGTGATCCTCGCCCCCAGCGTCACCTCCTCGGGCGTCGCGAGGTCCGGCGCGAGTCCCATCAGGTAGGCCTCGAGCAGCGGCTCGAACTCCTCGCGGGCCCCGAGCGCGAACTGGCCGAGGTCGCCGCCGACGGGGCCGACGCCGAGCATCGCCCAGTCGATGGCCACGACCCGGTCCCCGTCGCGCCCGTGGAGGTTCGCCGGCGTCGCGTCGCCGTGCTGCGCGACCTGCGGCAGTGCCGCGACCCGGTCGAGCATCGTCGTACGACGCTGCCAGAGGTGGTCGGCGACGTCGGCGATCGCGGTGCGGGCCAGCGTGGGCCAACCGCCGCGGTGCTCGACCCGGGCCATCCGGTCGCGCAGCAGGTGCTGGGACAGGAACCGTGGCCGCACGGCCAGGGAGCCGGCGAACCTGCCGAGGGACATCGCGATGAACAGTCCGCTGTTGGCGGCGTCCTCGACCCACTCGCGGGTCAGGGTGATGCCGTCCCCGTCCTCCTCCACAGCGGCCGGGACAGCGAAGACTCCCTCGGTGCCGGCCACGATGCCGGTCGAGAGGACGTCGGCCTCGCGTCGCCAGTAGGCGAAGTGCTCCGGCTCGCTGAACTCGGCAGGATCGTGGGGCGCCGGACGCGCGAGCCGCTTGATCACGACCGATTGCTCGTTCACGGCCGCACGCCAGACCCCGACGGTCGACGTCCCGGTCCCGCCGGGCAACGGATGCCAGTGCGGCTCCGGCTCCCACATGCCCGCGACGCTAGCCGAAGTCACGCCGTCTGAAGGCCAACCAGCCCGTGGCGCTCAGCAGCGTGGCGACGCCGAGCACGCCCACGAGGCTGATCGACGTCGACGTCGTCCACCGGCACCATCGCGAGGTGCTCGAACGGTGAGAAGTCGCGCAACCAGCCCGGGAACCGGAGCACGTCGCCCAGCATCAGCACCACCACCGCGAACCCGAGGCCGAGCCAGCCGTACGACGCGAGCCGGGGCGAGACGCCGTACAGGAGCCGGGCCAGGCCGGAGAGGACGAGCACAGCGGGCAGCCAGGTCAGCGTCTGCCACGTGAACCGCCAGACGGCCGCGGTGTCGCCGGTCACCGTCGCGTAGCCGGCACCGAGCCCGATCCCGGCGACACCCAGCACGAGCACCGAGCCGAGCACGGTCACAGCGAGGTGCCCGCCGAGCCAACGGCTCCGCGACGCTGCGGTCGCCAGCAGCGGTTCGCCACGTCCGCCGTCCTCCTCCGCGCGCGGTCGCAGTGCCGATGACACGGCGAAACCCGCGGTCAGCATCGCCAGCATGAGCATCGAGACCGCGAAGAATCCGGCGACCAGGTCGTCACTCCCTGCCGACATCAGGTCACGCGCGGCGTCGCTGTCACCGATCAGGTCGCCTGCACTGTCCCCGATGGAGCCGTAGGCGAAGCCGGTGAGCGCCAGCCCGAAGCTCCACCCGAGGACGGAGCTGCGTTGCAGCCGCCACGCCAGGCCGAACGACGTCCCGAGTCGGGCGCTGCCACGGGCCGGACCGGGGCGTGCCGCGAGCACGCCGCTGCCGAAGTCACGGCGCTCGAACACGGCGTACGCCGCCGCGGCCGCGCCGAGCGCCGCCACGACCAGCAGGAGGGCGGGCCACCAGCGCAACCCGGAGAAGGCGTACATCTGCTGGTACCAGCCGATCGGGCTGAGCCACGAGAGTGCCTCGTTCCCCACGTCTCCGATGGCGCGCAGGGCGTAGGCGGCGGCGATCACGGCTCCGGTGAGTCCGTACATCGAGCGGGTCGAGGACGTGAGCTGGGCAGCGACGAGGGCGACCCCGCCGAACGTCAGGCCGCAGAGGGCCACCCCGACCCCGAGCGCGATCGAGTCTGCGACCGCGAGCGGCACCGAGATCAGGCTGAGCGCCACCAGCGTGCCCACGAGCAGGTTCGCCAGGACCACGACGCCGAGCGCCGCTGTCGTGCTGGCCCGTCGGTCGACGGCCGAGGAGCGCAGCAGCTCGTCGCGCCCGCTCTCCTCCTCGGCACGGGTGTGGCGGCCCAGCAGGAACATGCTCATCAGCCCGGCGAGGACCGCACCGAAGGCGGTCGCCTGCCAGGCCACCTGCCCGCCGACGGTGTTCAGGGCGCGGGCAGGCCCGGTCATCGCCACCAGTGCTGAGTTGCCCGACATCGCCGCCGCGGCGCGGTCGAACTCGGCCTGGGTCGCGTAGAGCTGCTCGACGCTCACGGCCTGGCTCCAGTAGGTGAGCGTGATCGCGATGCCCCACCACATCAGCGGCCAGCGGTCCCGGCGCAGGTAGGTCCGCAGGAGGATGCCGGTCCCGGTCACGACGCCTCCTGGTCCTCGTCGATCCGGTCGCCGTAGTGGCGCAGGAACAGTTCCTCGAGCGTGGGCGGCGTCGCGGTCAGCGACCTGATGCCGGCGGCGTGGAGCATGCCCAGTGCGTCATCGAGCCGGGCGGTCTCGACCTCGAACCTCACTCGAGCGCCGTCGACAGCGAGGTCGTGCACGCCGGACAGGTCAGCGAGACCGGCCGGCGGTCCCGCCAGCTCGGCCGACACCGACGTACGAGTGAGGTGGCGCAGCTCACCGAGCGTGCCGGTCTCCACACAGTGACCCGACCGGATGATGCTGACCCGGTCGCAGAGCCGCTCGACCTCCGCGAGGATGTGGCTGGAGAGCAAGACCGTGCGCCCCTGTGCCCGGAACGCCTCGACGCAGTCCGCGAAGACCCCCTCCATCAGCGGGTCGAGGCCGGACGTCGGCTCGTCGAGGACGAGCAGCTCCACGTCGGCGGCCAGCGCCGCGACGAGCGCGACCTTCTGCCGGTTTCCCTTGGAGTAGGTGCGGCCCTTCTTGGTCGGATCGAGCTCGAACCGCTCGATCAGCTCGTCGCGCCGTCGTACGTCGAGGCCGCCCCGCAGCCGGCCGAGCAGGTCGATGACCTCGCCCCCAGTGAGGTTCGGCCAGAGGCTGACGTCGCCGGGGACGTAGGCCAGCCGCCGGTGCAGCGCGGCCGCATCGCGCCACGGGTCGCCCCCCAGCAGCGTCACCTCCCCCGCGTCCTTGCGGAGCAGGCCGAGCAGCACCCGGATGGTCGTCGACTTGCCGGAACCGTTGGGCCCCAGGAACCCGTGTACCTCGCCCTGGCGGACGCCGAGGTCGAGCCGGTCGAGGGCGCGCGTGGTGCCGAAGTGCTTGGTGAGGCCGGTAATCAGGATGGGATCTGTCACGCGTCCAGCGTACATCGTGTTCAGAAGATTCTGAATCTTGTAACATGACGTCATGAACGAGCACCAGCACCGGTACGTGGAGCGCATGGGAGCCGCCATGGCCGACGCCGGACTGCAGCGTCTCCCCTCCCGCCTCTTCGCCGCCCTGACCGCCGACGAGGACGGCCGGATGACCTCGGCCGAGCTGGTGGCGGCGCTGGGCGTCAGCCCGGCGTCGGTGTCAGGCGCGGTGCGCTACCTGTCGCAGATCGGCTTCATCCGCCGTGAGCGCGAGCGCGGCGGTCGCCGCGACGTCTACGTCGTCGACGACGACGCCTGGCTGCAGGCGATGCTGCGTGAGGAGCAGGTCTACGCCCCGATGATCGCGGCGCTCGAGGACGGGCTGCGCGAGCTCGAGCCGACCTCGCTCGCCCACCGCCGGTTGCTGCTGATGAAGGAGTTCCTGGTCTTCGTCGGTGGCGAGCTCGAGACCATCGCAGAACGCTGGCTCGCGCGCCGTGCCGAGCTCGACCTGGCGGGTGAGCATGGCTCGACCGTGGCTCCGCCTCATCTATCGTCGCGAGGATGAACACACCTCTCCTCGACACGACCACCCGGTCGCTGCGGCGACTGGCCCTCGACCGGCAGCGCAAGGGCCGGGTGCCCGGGCTGTTCGCCGGCGTGCAGCGCGGGGGCGAGCTGGTCTGGGGCGACGGGATCGGGGTCGCGGACCTGGCGGACCGGCGCACGCCCGGCGCGGACGACCAGTTCCTGGTCGCGTCCAACACCAAGACCTTCACGGCCGTGATGGTGATGCAGCTGCGCGACGCCGGACGGCTCTCGCTGGACGACCCGATCGCGGCGCACGTCGGTGAGGTGACCCACCCGGTCACCGTCCGGCAGGGGCTCTCGCACCTGTCCGGTCTGCAGCGCGAGCCGGTCGGCGACATCTGGGCGACGCTCGCCAGCCCCGACACCGCCGAGCTGCTCGCGGGGTTCACCGAGGCCGAGCAGATCGGACGGCCCCACGACCGGTGGCACTACTCCAACGTCGTGTACGCCGTGCTCGGCGAGCTCGTGTCCCGGCTCGACGGGCGGTCCTGGGCCGAGTCGTTGCAGGCTCGGCTGCTCGACCCGCTGGAGCTCTCACGGACCTCGGTGGGCTTCGACGACGGCCCCCGGGCCACCGGCTACTACGTCGCGCCGTACGACGACGTGCCGCGCCCCGAACCCGTCCTCGAGAGCTCCGCGATGGATCCCTGCGGCGGCATGGCCAGCACCGCCTCCGACCTCGCCCGGTGGTCGGCGTTCGTCGCCGCTCCGGACCCGGCTGTCCTCTCCCCCGACACGATGGAGGAGATGTGCCAGCCACAGGCACTGATGGACACCGACGGGTGGACCGCCGCGATGGGCCTCGGCCTGTTCCTGGCCCGGTCGGCAGGTGGTCGCACCTGGGTCGGCCACACCGGCGGCATGCCGGGCCACATCACCGGCGTCTTCACCCACCGCGACTCGGGCACGGGCGCGATGGTGCTGATGAACTCGACCTCGGCGCCCGACCCGGCAACGTTCGCGATCGCTCTCGGCGAGCACGTGCTCACCCACGACCCGGTCGAGGACTCCCCCTGGTCGCCCGGCGTGGACATCCCGGCCGATCTGTCCGGCATCCGGGGTCTCTGGTTCAGCGAGGGCGAACCCTTCGCGTTCTCGGTCGTCAGCGGCCACCTCGAGGCCCGGTCACCGGAGGACCCCGCGGAGCGGGCGCCGTCGGTGTTCGAACGGGTCGGCGACGACCTCTACCGCACCGTCTCGGGCCGCGAGCGCGGCGAGCTGCTCCGGGTCACCCGCGACGACGCCGGCACCCCCGTCTCGATGCACTGGGCGACCTACCTCTGCACCCGCCAGCCGCTCGCCTTCGGCGAGACCCCCTGAGCGCGAGCCGTCACTTGTGCAGGTTCACAGGGGGTCGAGCCGTCACTTGAGCAGGTTCGAGTGACGGCTCAGCGGCAATCCAGCCTGCACCACTGACGGGTCGCGCGTGGGTGGCTGGCTGGTCGCGCGTGGGTGACTGGCTGGTCACGCGTTGGTGACGTCGACCCGGATCGCCTGGGCGTCGAGGATCGCCTGGTCGAGCACGGCCCGCTTCGGGTCGGGCACGGCGAGCCACGGCTCGACCACCGCCTGGCCGGTGAGCCGGGAGTCGCCCAGCACGTCCTCGACGGCCGACCGGTCACCCCCGGTCACCAGCGGCCCGGGTCGCAGGATCCGGGCAGCATGCTCGGCCGCCGCCTGGTAGGCCGCCCGGGCCTGGTTGTCCCGGCGGCGGGCGAACCGCTGCTGGCTCTGGCCGCCGGCCTTGGTACGACCCTGGACGTGGCGCTGGCCGATCTTGTGCTCGACGAGGTCGGCGCCGGCCATCCGCGCTACCGCGAACCCGCCCTTGCGCACGATCAGCACGCCCCAGCTCGGGGGTGGCCGCGGCGGCAGCCGCGAAGGAGTCCGCACCGGCTTCCCCGTCGTACGCCGCGTCGAACGGGAGCACCGCGCGGAACGTCGAGCCGTCCGGCGCCCGGCCGGTCAGGCCACCGTCGACGCTGAGCGCCACGCCCTCGTGGCGGCTCGCGAAGTTCTCGACCCAGCGCGGCCACCGGCCGGCGGGGACCAGGACGAGCGCCATCGTCAGAGGAAGTCGAGCGGGTCGAAGTCGTCGATCGGGATGATCCGGACCCGAGGCAACCGCTCGTTGAACGCCTCGATGTCGTACTCCATGTCGAGGAACTCGACCCCGGGCACGGCACGCAGGCTGCCGCTCATGAACTCGGCGAAGCCGATCAGACCGAGCCGGCGACCGTCGGCGAGGTCGCTCAGCTCCTCCTCGAAGTCACCGTCGTGGCTCGCGAGCACGACATCGTCGTCACGATCACGCAGTGCCGCGAGCGTGCGCTGGATCGCGATGTCGACGACCTTGCCCTCACCCTGCAGCGGGATCGGTCGGTAGCCGATGGCGATGATCGCCTGCACGAACGACGCAGGCATCTCCCCCGCGACTGCCAGGAAGAACAGGCCCTTGACCGGCTGGTCCCACCGCTTCTCCAGCGACTCCAGGACCCGGTTCCAGCGCGGTCGCTCACCCGGCAGCGGGCGGCGTCCGAGGATCGACGTCCCGAGCGTGGCGTCGATGTTCTCCCCGTCGACGAGGAGGTAGGTCGCGCGGCCGGGTTCGTCCATGGGGTGACCCTACGGCCCGCGCGCGTCAGACGGAGTAGAGCAGCCGCATCCGCTGCAGCAGCATCGGGGTGTCGGGCGACTCGACGCCGTCCTCGACCACGGTCGACTCACGGTCGAGCTCGCCGGAGGGCACGGTCAGCACCTCGATGGTGACGACGAGCGCGCGCGGGTGCATCCCGCCGTCCAGCACGATGCCCATCTCACCGATCTCCGGCGCGGGGTCGTCGTCGCCGTACGCGGCAGCGGGAACTGCGAACCCGGTGGTGCGGCCGGCCACCAGCGCGTCGACGAACGCATCGGCGTCCTGGTCGGTCTCTCCCCACGACCAGGCCGGCGGCCGGACGACCTCGAGCGGGGTTGGCCCGAAGTACGACGGCATGTTGTTGAGCTTCGCCTTGAACACCGACTCACGCCAGAACGCCTCGACGTGCTGATCGATCTCGTCGTCGGACGGCGTGACGGTCTCGTCGGAAGTACTCACCCGGCCACCGTACGCGTGCGCCGGTCAGTCACCCGCGGTCACGGCCACGACATCCCGGACGACCGCCGACAGATCCATCGACTCCCCGGCCACCCGGCGCTGCCGGTCAGCCGACGTGCCGTCGGTGAGCAACGAGCCCACGACGTCGTCGACGAGCGCGGCGTCGCCGTACTTCTCCAGCGGCTCGCGGACGTGATCGAGCAGTGAGCTCACCACCTCGGCCGCCGGTGCCGGCCGCCGCGTGAGCGGGTGCACGAGGTCCCCGGCCAGGCCGGAGCGGCCCGCCCGGAAGGTCATCAGCGAGACGGTGATCGGCGAGACGTCCGGCGCTGCCACTCCGGCGCGCCAGTCCGCGGCCGCCCGGTCGACCAGCGCCCTGCTGAGCGCGGCGATCGTCGCCGACACCTCGACCCGCGGACACACGTCGGCCACCCGCAGCTCGATCGTCGGGTAGTGCCGGGCCAGCCGGACGTCGAAGTAGACCATTCCCTCGTCGAGCACCCCACCGGAGTCGACCATCTCCTGCACCAGCTGGTCATAGGCCGCCACGGACCCGAACGGACCGGGAGAACCGGCGGACGGCCACCGGCGCCACAGCTGCGAGCGGAAGCTGGCGTAGCCGGTGTCGACGCCCTGCCAGTACGGCGAGTTGGCGCTCAGCGCCACGAGCACCGACAGCCACGGCCGGACCCGGTCGAGGACCGCCACGCCCTCCTCGTCGGACTCCGTGGAGACGTGGACGTGCATGCCGCAGGCCAGCTGCTCGGCCTGGGTGATCCCGAACTCGTCGGCGATCGCGTGGTAGCGCTCGTCGAAGGTCGTCCGCGGGACGGTGTGGACCGGCGAGGTGGCCAGCGCCGCGACCCGGCAGTCGACCTCGCCGGCATGGTCGTCGGCGCGCTCGACGCCACCGACGCAGCTCGACCAACAGCTCGTCGGTCGTGGTGCAGGGCTGGGTGCCGGTCTCGAGCTGCTGTTGCATCAGCTCGCCCTCGACACCTCCGTCGGCGCCGCCGTCGGAGGTGTCGCTCCGGAGCGCGGCCGCCGCGACGGAGCGGGGCTCACCGGTGGCGGGGTCGACGAGGAGCAGCTCCTCCTCGACCCCGAGCGACCGGCTTCCGTTGGAGCTCAGACGTTGAACCCGAGAGCGCGCAGCTGCTCGCGGCCGTCGGGCGTGATCTTGTCCGGGCCCCACGGCGGCATCCAGACCCAGTTGATCAGCACGTCGCCGACCAGGCCCTCCAGCGCGGAGTTGGTCTGGTCCGCGATGACGTCGGTCAGCGGGCAGGCTGCCGAGGTGAGCGTCATGTCGATGACGCAGTTGGAGTCCGGGTCGAGGTGCACGTCGTAGACGAGGCCCAGGTCGACGACGTTGATCCCCAGCTCGGGGTCGACGACGTCCTTCATCGCCTCGGTCACGTCGTCCTTGGTCACGGTGGCGGTGCCGCCACCGGTGGCTTCGGGGACCTCGGGCAGGTCACCGTGGTCGACAGGGTTGGTGGTCATGATTTCTCCTCCAGAACTCGGGTCGTGGCGTCCTTCCAGGCCATCCACGGCAACAGGGCGCACTTCACTCGGGCGGGGAACTTCGCGACACCGGCGAACGCGATGCCGTCCTCCAGGACGTCCTCGTCGGGCTCGACGTTCCCCTTGCCCTGCATCAGGGTCAGGAACGTGTCCTGCACCGCCATCGCCTCGTCGACCGGCTTGCCGATCACGAGGTCGGCCATCACCGAGGTGGCGGCCTGGGAGATCGAGCAACCCATCGCCTCGTACGAGACGTCGCTGACACGGGTCACTCCGTCACCGGCGTCCTCGAGGTGGACGCGGAGCGTGAGCTCGTCGCCGCAGGTGGGGTTGACGTGGTGCACCTCCGCCTCGAAGGGCTCACGCAGGCCCTGGTGGTGGGGGTGCTTGTAGTGGTCCAGGATGATCTCCTGGTAGAGGGAATCGAGCTCGGCAGACATCGGATCACCCCACCTTGAAGTAGTCGCGGGTGTAGTGGAGCCCCTCCACGAGCGCGTCGATCTCGGCCGGCGCCGTGTAGAGGTACGACGACATCCGGGTCGAGCTCTGCACGCCGAAGCGGGCGTGCGCCGGCTTCGCGCAGTGGTGGCCGGCGCGCACCGCGATGCCGCGGGTGTCGAGCACCGTCGCGATGTCGTGGGGGTGGACCCCGTCGACCTCGAAGCTGATCGCACCACCGCGGTCGGCCGCGTCGAGCGGGCCGAGCACCGTCAGGCCCGGCACCGTCTGCAGGCCCTCCAGCGCGTACGCCGTGATCGCCTGCTCGTGGGAGTGGATCCGGTCCATGCCGATGTGGCCGAGGTAGTCGATCGCGGCACCCAGACCGACCGCCTCGACGATCGGCGGGGTGCCGGCCTCGAACTTGTGCGGGATCCCGGCGTACGTCGAACGCCCCATCGCCACGGTCTCGATCATCTCGCCGCCACCGAGGAACGGGGGCAGCGCGTCGAGGACCTCACGACGTCCCCAGAGCACGCCGATCCCGGTCGGGCCGACGCACTTGTGTCCGGTGAAGGCCACCAGGTCGGCGCCGCTGGCCACGACGTCCACGGACAGCTGCGGGACGGCCTGGGCGGCGTCGACCACGACGATCGCGCCCACCTCGTGGGCTCGCCGCGCGATCTCCTCCACCGGGTTGATCGTGCCGAGCATGTTCGACACCCAGGTCAGGGACACGACCTTGGTGCGCTCGGTGATCAGGTCGTCGATGTTGGAGAGGTCGAGCCGTCCGTCGTCGGTGAGGCCGAACCACCGCAGCGTCGCGCCGGTGCGCTCGGTGAGGAGCTGCCACGGCACGATGTTGGAGTGGTGCTCCATCTCGGTGATGAGGACCTCGTCGCCCTCGCCGACCCGGTGGGGGCCGGCCCACGCCAGCGTGTTCGCGACCAGGTTGAGCGCCTCGGACGCGTTCTTGGTGAAGATCACCTCGTCGCGCGACGGCGCGTTGATGAACGCCGCGATCTTGTCCCGCGCCTCCTCGAAGGCAGCCGTCGACTCGGCGCCGAGCTGGTGCATCGCCCGGGAGATGTTCGCGTTGTGACGCTCGAGGTGGTCCACCATCGTGTCGATGACGACCTGCGGCTTCTGAGAGGTGTTCGCGCTGTCGAGGTAGACCAACGGCTGCCCGCCCGCGAGCGTGCGCGACAGGATCGGGAAGTCCTTGCGCAGGACCTCCAGATCGGGGAGCAGACCGGGCAGCGTCATCAGACGGCCGCTGCCTTCACGTACTTGTCGTAGCCCTCGGCTTCCAGCGTGTCGGCCAGCTCGGGGCCACCCTGGTCGGCGATCCGACCCGCGACGAACACGTGGACGAAGTCGGGCTTGATGTAGCGCAGGATCCGCGTGTAGTGGGTGATGAGCAGCACCGCCTTGTCGGCGTCCTCGGCGAACCGGTTGACGCCGTCCGAGACGACCTTGAGCGCGTCGATGTCGAGCCCGGAGTCGGTCTCGTCGAGGATCGCGACCTTGGGGTCGAGCAGCTCGAGCTGGGCGATCTCGTGACGCTTCTTCTCGCCACCGGAGAAGCCTTCGTTGACGTTGCGCGTCGAGAAGGACGAGTCGAGGTCGAGGTTCTCCAGGACGGCGTTGACGTCCTTGACC
This sequence comes from uncultured Actinomycetota bacterium, assembly GCA_963782075.1. Lineage (GTDB taxonomy): Bacteria > Actinomycetota > Actinomycetes > Propionibacteriales > Nocardioidaceae > Nocardioides. The sequence goes on along the minus strand of CAWAIJ010000020.1, from coordinate 146,158 downwards.
CAGGTGCGGAGCTTGGGGGCCTCGCCGTCCAGTGCAGTCTTGGCCGTGCGCAGGAAGTTGGACACGGAGACACCGGGGACCTCGACGGGGTACTGCATCGCCAGGAAGAGCCCCGCGCGGGCGCGGCCGTCGACGGTCATCGCGAGGACGTCCTCGCCGTCGAGGGTCACCGTGCCCGAGGTGATGTCGTACTTCGGGTGGCCGGCGATGGAGTAGGCCAGGGTCGACTTGCCGGAGCCGTTGGGGCCCATGATCGCGTGGACCTCGCCGGCCCGGATGGTCAGCGTGACCCCCTTGAGGATCTCCTTGGGGCCGTCCTCGGTGTCGACGCTGACGTGCAGGTCATTGATCTCAAGTGTGCTCATTGCGGGGTCACTCCGTTCAGGGTGGTGTCGATGTCGATCCAGACAGTGACGTTGCCGTCGACATCTCGAAGTTCTACGGGGAAGGTGGCCACGGGTTCGGTGGCCGGGAGGCCGGTGGGCTTTCCGGTGCGCAGGTCGAAGCGCGAGCCGTGCAGCCAGCACTCGACCGTGCAGTCCTCGACATCGCCCTCGGAGAGGGCAACGGCGGCGTGGCTGCAGAGGTTCTCGACGGCGAAGACCTCGTCGCCGTGGCGCGCGACCGCCACGTCGTAGCGCCCGAGGGTCACCGCGAGCGGCTGGTCCTCCGGCACCTCGGCAAGTTCGCAAGCGAGTTCGAAGGCCATCAGAAGGCCTTCCCGATCACGTTCTTGGCGAGCTCCGTCTCCACCGTGGCGTACAGCTTCTCCTCGATGGCGGGGACGCCGATCTTGCGGATCAGGTCGTTGAAGAAGCCGTGCACGACGAGCCGTCGTGCCTCGTGCTCGTCGATGCCGCGCGAGCGCAGGTAGAACAGCTGCTCGTCGTCGAAGCGGCCGGTGGCCGAGGCGTGGCCGGCTCCGTCGATCTCGCCGGTCTCGATCTCCAGGTTGGGGATCGAGTCGGCCTGGCAGCCGTCGGTGAGGACCAGGTTCCGGTTCTCCTCGAAGGTGTCGATGCCCTCCGCGACCTTGCGGATCAACACGTTGCCGACCCACACCGTGTGGGCGCCCTCGCCCTGCAGCGCGCCCTTGTAGCTGACGCGGCTGCGCGTGCGCGGCGCCGTGTGGTCGGCGAAGATCCGGTGCTCGATGTGCTGGCCGCGGCCGAGGCCGCTGGCACCGTCGTTGCCGCCGTCGGCGAAGTAGAGGCCGAGCAGCTCGGCAGATCCACCGGGTCCGGCGTACTCGACGTTGGCGTGCATCCGGACCAGGTCGCCGCCGAAGGACAGCGCGGCGTGCTTGACGCTGGCGTCGCGGCCGACGCGGATGGCGTCGCGACCGAGGTGGACGGCGTCGTCGTCCCAGTCCTGGATGCTGACCATGGTCAGCTCCGCCCCGTCGCCGACGACCACCGAGGTGGACGCCGAGTAGCGAGCGGAACCGGTGTGGGTCAGCACGAGCGTGGCGCGGGCGTGGTTGCCCACCTTCACCAGCAGCTCGCTCCAGACCAGCGCGTCGGCGTCGTCACCGTGCAGCGTGACCAGGATCGGCTCGTCCGAGGAGAAGTCCGCAGGGATGTCGATGACCCGGCAGCCACCCGACAGCGCGACGGCCAGGGCGGCCGGACGCTCGTTGGGGGCCAGGCCACCGAGGTCGCGTGCCTCGGCGCTGGAGACCACCGGCATGGTGACGCCCTCGGGGAGGCTGGTCTCCCAGGTCAGGCTGGCGTCGGACTCCTCGCCGTCGAGGATGCCGCGCAGCCGCTTGAGCGGCGTGAAGCGCCAGGTCTCCTCGCGGCCGGTCGGCACCGGGTGGTCGGCCAGGTCGTACGACGCCGGCGGGTTGAGGTGGCTCTCGACGCGCTCGATCTCGAGCGCGTCAGCCATCGTGTCGGTGAGAGTCAATGCCATTGCTTTCTACGTTGAAGGTAAACCCGGCACCCATCCCAGCCATGCGACGACGAGCCGCTAGGCGAGGAGGAGGGGGATCCGTGGGAGACGCGCGCAGCGCGTCATCCCACGGCTCCCTCCATCTGGAGTTCGATGAGGCGGTTGAGCTCGAGGGCGTACTCCATCGGGAGCTCCTTGGCGATCGGCTCGATGAAGCCGCGCACGATCATCGCCATCGCCTCGTCCTGCTCCATGCCGCGCGACATCAGGTAGAAGAGCTGGTCCTCGGAGACCTTCGAGACGTTGGCCTCGTGGCCCATCGACACGTCGTCCTCGCGGATGTCGACGTACGGGTAGGTGTCGGAGCGGCTGATCTGGTCGACCAGCAGCGCGTCACAGAGCACGTTCGACTTGGAGCCGTGGGCGCCCTCGTTGATCTGGACCAGGCCGCGGTAGGAGGTGCGGCCACCGCCCCGTGCCACCGACTTGCTCAGGATCGAGCTCGAGGTGTGGGGCGCGGCGTGGACCATCTTGGCCCCGGCGTCCTGGTGCTGGCCCGCGCCGGCGAAGGCGATGGACAGCGTCTCGCCCTTGGCGTGCTCGCCCATGAGGTAGATGGCGGGGTACTTCATCGTCACCTTCGAGCCGATGTTGCCGTCGACCCACTCCATGGTGGCGCCGGCCTCGCACGTGGCGCGCTTGGTGACGAGGTTGTAGACGTTGTTCGACCAGTTCTGGATGGTCGTGTAGCGGCAGCGGCCGCCCTTCTTCACGATGATCTCCACGACCGCGGAGTGCAGCGAGTCGGAGGAGTAGATCGGCGCGGTGCAGCCCTCGACGTAGTGCACGTAGGCGCCCTCGTCGACGATGATCAGCGTCCGCTCGAACTGGCCCATGTTCTCGGTGTTGATCCGGAAGTAGGCCTGCAGCGGGATGTCGACGTGGACTCCCGGCGGGACGTAGATGAACGAGCCACCGGACCACACCGAGGTGTTCAGCGCGGCGAACTTGTTGTCGCCCACGGGGATCACGGTGCCGAAGTACTCCTGGAACAGCTCGGGCTGCTCCTTGAGAGCGGTGTCGGTGTCCAGGAAGAGGACGCCCTGCTCCTCGAGGTCCTCGCGGATCGAGTGGTAGACGACCTCGGACTCGTACTGGGCGGCGACGCCGGAGACCAGGCGCTGCTTCTCCGCCTCGGGGATGCCGAGCCGGTCGTAGGTGTTCTTGATGTCCTCGGGGAGGTCGTCCCACGTCGTGGCCTGCTTCTCGCTGGACCGGACGAAGTACTTGATGTTGTCGAAGTCGATCGTCGACAGGTCCGAGCCCCACGTGGGCATGGGCTTGCGGTGGAAGAGCTTGAGACCCTTCAGGCGCAGGTCGAGCATCCACTGCGGCTCGCTCTTCTTCGAGGAGATGTCGCGGACGACGTCCTCGTTGAGACCACGGGTCGCGGTGGCGCCGGCCTCGTCGCTGTCGGACCAGCCGAACTCGTAGCGGCCGATCCCCTCGAGTCCCGGGTTGAGCTCTTCGATGGAGGTCATGTGGTCTTCCTCTCGGGGATGCAGGTGGTGCAGACACCGTCGCCATGAGCGATCGTGGCGAGGCGCTGGACATGGGTTCCGAGGATTCGACCGATGGCTTCGGTCTCGGCCTCGCACAACTGGGGGAACTCCTGGGCCACGTGGGCCACCGGGCAGTGCTGCTGACACAGCTGCTCCCCCGCGGCCTGGCCGTTCACCAGCGGCAGCTGGCGGACGCCCGCGGCGTAGCCCTCGTCGGTGAAGACGCGGGCCAAGGCCTCAGCAGGGCTGAGGCTGGGGTGGTCGGCGACGATCCGCTCGTAGTCACGCTCGATGAACGTCACCCGACGCCGCGCGAATTCCATGACGGCGTCGTCGCCGGAGGTCTCGGCCAGGAACCGGAGCGCCTCGGCGGCCAGGTCGTCGTACTGCTGGTCGAACGTCTCGCGGCCCGACTCGGTCAGTGCGAACACCTTGGCGGGGCGGCCGCGACCGCGGGCGCCGTACACCTTCTGGTCGCGCGGCTCCAGCGCCCCCTCCTCGACGAGATGGTCGAGGTGGCGGCGCACGGCGGCCGGCGTCAGGTCGAGGCGCTCGGCCAGCGCCACCGCCGTGGAAGGGCCGTCGACGAGGATCGAGCGGACTACCCGCTCGCGCGTCGACTGATCTCCCACGATTTCCACAACACCAGTGTGCCGTTAATCAACCAGCCGATTCAAGTAAGGCCCGCCTTACCCGCCCGCCCCTGGGTTGAGTCGCCACGAAATCGGGTCGAGTCGCCACTCAATCACGCCGAGTCCTGGCATTTGTGGCAACTCAACCTGAATTTGTGGCGACTCAACCCCACGCCGACCTCGGGGGCGGGTCGTAGAGTTCCGGCATGGCTGGCTCCCTCCTCGGCACTGCCGTCCGTCGGGTCGAGGATCCGGACCTCATCGTGGGTCGTGGGACCTTCGTCGACAACGTGGCACAGACCCGGGACGACGTCCTGCACGGGGTGTTCGTGCGCAGTCCCGTTCGCCCGCGCCGACATCAGCGGCCTGGACACCTCGGATGCGGCCGCGGCGCCGGGCGTGGTCGGCGTCTTCACCGCCGCCGACCTCGGCGACCGGGCCGTCCCCGCGTTCGCGAGTGCCAATGACAAGGTCGAGCGGTTCGCACTCGCGCGACGGCGTGTGCAGTACGTCGGAGATCCGGTCGCCCTCGTCGTCGCGGAGTCGCGGGCGCTGGCGGTCGACGCCGCGGAGCTGGTCGATGTCGACTACGAGCCACTGCCGTTCGTCGTCGACATGGAGCGCGCGGCCGACGCCGACGCTCCCCAGCTCTACGACGAGCTGCCCCACAACGTCGCCATCCAGCGGATCGGCGAGGGCGACCCCCTCGACGGCGCCGAGGTCGTGGTCCGGGCCCGGATCGAGAACAACCGGCTGGCGACCGCGCCGATCGAGGGCAACGCGGTGCTCGCCGACCCCACGGCCGGGGGCCACCGGCTCACGGTGTGGCTCTCCACCCAGCACCCCCACCTCGGGCGGCAGCTGTTCTCCGAGCTCACCGGGCTCGACGAGGCCGACATCCGGGTGGTCGCGCCGCACGTCGGCGGCGCCTTCGGCGGCAAGGCCGGCATCTCGTCGGACCACGCGGCCATCGTCTCGGCCGCGCTCGCGCTCGGCCGCCCGGTGACGTGGGCGGAGACCCGGAGCGAGGCGATGCTCTCCATGCACGGCCGCGGCCAGGTGCAGTACGCCGAGCTGGGGCTGACCCGCGACGGACGGATCACCGGCCTGCGTGCGCGCGTGATCGGCGACTGCGGCGCCTACGCCGGGTTCGGCGGCAGCTTCGCCGCCGGTTCGACGCGCACCATGGCGCAAGGCCCCTACGTCATCCCCCAGATCAGGTACGACGCCCTCTCGGTCGTCACCAGCACGAGTCCGGTCGGTGCCTTCCGCGGCGCCGGCCGCCCCGAGGCCGCCGCGCTGCTGGAGCGGATCCTCGACGTCGCCGCCGACGAGCTCGACCTGGCGCCGGAGGAGATCCGGCGCCGCAACTTCGTCCCCGCCGACGCCTTCCCCTGGAAGACGTTCTCGGGGAGGACCTACGACTCCGGCGACTACGACCTGCCGCTGACCGAAGCGCTGCGCCTGGCCGACGTCGACGGCGCCCGCGCCGAGCAGGCCCGCCGCCGCGACGCCGGTGACCCGCTCCAGCTCGGCATCGGCATCGCGTCGTACGTCGAGATCACCGGCTTCGGCGGCAGCGAGATGGGTCACGTGGAGGTGCACGACGACGGCACTGCGACGGTCCGCTCCGGCACGTCGGCGCACGGCCAGGGGCACGCCACGGCGTTCTCCATGATCGCCGCGGACCGACTCGGCATCCCGATGCACCAGATCACCTACGAACAGTCGGACACCGCGGTGGTCCCCCGCGGTGGCGGCACCGGCGGGGCCCGGTCACTGCAGATGGGCGGCCAGGCGGTCGAGCAGGCGTCGGTCGAGCTGCTCGAGAAGGCCACCCGGCTCGCGGCCGACCTGCTGGAGGCGTCGGTCGACGACGTCGAGCTCGGGGACGACGGCTTCGCGGTGCGCGGGGTCCCGACGACAGCCATCGGCTGGGCCGACCTCGCGCGCCACGCTGCTGAGCGGGGCGACCCGCTCGCGGTGACGACCGACTTCGCCCAGGACAACTCGACGTTCCCGTTCGGCTCCCACGTGGCGATCGTCGAGGTGGACACCGAGACCGGGCTGGTCACCCCGGTCCGACACGTCGCCGTCGACGACTGCGGCCGGGTGATCAACCCGATGCTGGTCGCCGGGCAGCAGCACGGTGGCGCCGTGCAGGGCATCAGCCAGGCACTGTGGGAGGAGTTCATCTACGACGAGGCGGGCACCCCGCTGACCTCGACCTTCGCCGACTACCCGATGCCGACCTCCGCCGACACCACCTCGGTCGAGGCCCACTCGACCGAGACGCCCACGCCCTACAACAGCCTCGGGGTGAAGGGCATCGGCGAGGCAGCGACGATCGGCGCCACCCCCGCGGTCCAGAACGCCGTCGTCGACGCGCTCTCCCACCTCGGCGTCCGGCATGTCGACATCCCCTGCACCCCGGCCCGCGTCCACGCGGCGATCAGGGCCGCGGAGACCGGCGACACCGACCCGTGGCGCGAACCCCCGGCGGCCTTCGAGGACCCGACCCTGATCGACGGCGAAGCCCCCGACGACGTCGAGGTCTGAGCCGCGTTCCTACACTGGCGCGGTGTCCGCCGCCGCTCCCGCCGTCGAAGTCGACGGCCTGGTGATGAGGTACGGCGACACGGTCGCCGTGGCCGGGCTCTCGCTCACCGTCGAGCGAGGCACCGTGACGGCCGTCCTCGGACCGAACGGCGCCGGCAAGACGACGACGCTGGAGACCTGCGAGGGCTACCGCGCGCCGCAGCAGGGCGCGGTCCGGGTGCTCGGACTCGACCCGCGGCGCGACCGCCGCGACCTGCTGCCGAGGATCGGTGTGATGCTGCAGGACGGCGGCGCGTGGTCGGGCGTCCGGGCCCGGGAGATGCTCGACCACATCGCCCGGCTGCACGCCCACCCGCTCGACACCGAGGTGCTGGCCGAGCGGCTCGGCCTCGACGAGTGCGGCCGTACGCCGTACCGGCGGCTGTCCGGCGGCCAGAAGCAGCGCCTCGGTCTGGCCATGGCGCTGGTCGGTCGGCCGGAGCTGGTCTTCGTCGACGAGCCGACCGCCGGCATGGACCCCCAGGCCCGCCGCACCACCTGGGAGCTGCTCGAGGAGCTGCGCGCCGACGGCGTCACCGTGGTGTTGACGACCCACTACCTGGACGAGGCCGAACGGCTGGCCGACCAGGTCCACATCATCGACCACGGCGCGCTCATCGCGAGCGGGTCGCCGCTGGAGCTGACGCGGGGCGGTGAGGTCTCCACGATCCGGCTGGTCGTCACCCGTCCGTTCCCGCCCGGGGCTCCGGAGTCGCTGCGCGCGCGCCTCGGCGACCGGATCGAGGTGAGCCAGCTCGACGAGCTCAGCCTGCTGGTGACCGGCCCCGCCGACTCGACCACGCTGGCCAAGGTGTCGGCGTGGTGCGAGGAGCACGACGTGCTTCCCGAGACACTCTCGCTGGGCCGGCGCACCCTCGAGGACGTCTTCCTCCAGCTGACCGGTCGCGAGCTGACGCCATGAGCACGTTCACCCCGCGCCCCGGCGCGGCGCCGATGCCGCGGATGGTCCTGGCCCAGGCCTCGATGGAGACCCGGCTGCTGGTCCGCAACGGCGAGCAGCTGCTGCTGGCCGTGGTGATCCCGGTGCTGGTGCTGGTGTTCGGCGTGCTGGGGCTGGACCGGCTCGGTCTCGACCTCGGCCGCCGGCCGGTCGACGTGCTGACACCCGGCGTTCTCGCGCTGGCGATCATGTCCACGGCGTTCACGTCGCTGGCGATCGCCACCGGCTTCGAGCGTCGGTACGGCGTGCTCAAGCGACTCGGCTCCTCGCCGCTCCCCCGGTCCGGACTGCTGCTCGGCAAGGTCGGCGCGCTGCTGCTCGTCGAGGTCGGCCAGCTGCTCGTCATCGGCGGCGTCGGTCTCGCGCTCGGCTGGGACCCGACCACGGCCGGCGCCCTCGCGACGACCGGCGCACTCGTCCTCACCGCCCTGGCCGGCACCTTCGCCTTCGCCTCGCTCGGACTGTTCGTGGCCGGCGTGCTCCGGGCCGAGGCCACGCTGGCGGCCGCCAACCTCGTCTACCTGCTGCTGCTCGCCGGCGGCGCCGTGGTCATCCCTGCCTCGTCGTACGGCGGCTTCGGCTCGCTCGCCCAGTGGCTGCCCTCCGGGGCGCTCGGTGAGGCGATGCGGGCCGTGCTCTCCGACGCCTCGTTCCCCGCCCTGTCGCTCGTGGTGCTGCTCGTGTGGGGCGCGCTCGGCACGGCGCTGACGGTGAGGACGTTCACGTGGGAGTGACCACCCGACCGGCGGCTCTCTGGCCGCTCGCCATCGCCAACCTGGTCGCCAACATCGGGATCGTCGTCACCGGCGGCGCGGTGCGGCTGACCGGCTCCGGCCTCGGCTGCCCGACCTGGCCGCGCTGCACGGACGAGTCCTACGTGCCGCACGGCGAGCTCGGCGTCCACGGGGTCATCGAGTTCGGCAACCGGATGCTGACCTTCGTGCTGGCCGCGGTGGCGATCGGCTGCTGGGTCGCCGCGCTGATCGCGCTCCGTCGTGCCCGGGCCCGCGGCGGCAGCGACTCGTTGCCGTTCTGGCTGGCCACGGTCGTCGCGCTCGGCGTCCCCGCCCAGGCGGTCGTCGGCGGCATCACGGTGCTGACCGACCTCAACCCGTGGATCGTGTCGTTCCACCTGCTGGTGTCGATGGCGATGATCGGGGTCTGCGTGCTGCTGCTCGACGAGCTGCGCGGCCCTGCCCGCCCGACCGCAGCAGGCGGCGTACGAGCGCTGGCCCTGGGCGATGTTCGCGACCGGCTGGGTCGTGCTCTACCTCGGCACGGTGGTGACCGGCTCCGGTCCCCACGCCGGTGACGTCGACTCTCCGCGCACCGGCCTCGACCCGCTCCAGGTCAGCCAGCTCCACGCCGACGCCGTGTTCCTGTTCATCGGACTGACGGTCGGACTGGTGCTCGTCAGCTCGGGTCTCGCCCGCCGGGCGGCGGTCACCTTGCTGGTCGTCCAGCTCGCCCAAGGAGCGATCGGGTTCGTCCAGTACGCCACTGACCTGCCGATCGTGCTGGTGGGCATCCACCTGCTGGGGGCCGCGCTGGTCTCCGCGTCGATGACGTGGGCCGTGATCGCGAGCCGGGCCCGGACCACCTGACCTCGGTCCCGGTCCGCTCCCGGGAGCCCGCCGCTGCGCAGGCTCCCGGAGCGACCGTGGTGACGACGGCCTGGCCCAGACCCCCGTGGCCGGGCCGAGGCCGCCGTCACAGGGGTAGACGCGGTGCGAGCCACTTCGGTTGCGCCCAGGTCCGAAATACTTTCGGAAAGTTTCGGGACACCCGCCGAGTCGGCTCGTTCTCACGCGGGAAGTACGCCGAGTCGGCTCGTTTTCACGCGTGCGCGGCCGGGACGTGCGACATGGCGCCGCTCGGCGTTCCACGCGTGCACGAACGCGCCGACTCGGCACCATTCGCGTGCACAAACGCGCCGACTCGGCCTCAGCGGGTGAGCAGCGGGTCGAGCGCCACCGCCACGAAGAGCAGCGAGAGGTAGAGGTTGCTGGAGTGGAACAGCCGCATCGGCGCGATCGTCGCGAGGTCCTCGGTGCCGCGGGTGCGGGCCCACATCCGGTGCGCCTCGACCAGGAACGCCACCCCGAGTCCGGCCGCGGCGACCGGGTAGACCCAGCCGGTCCCGGCCACCGGCCACAGCAGCAACGACGTCGCGACCATGGCATAGCTGTAGAGCACGATCTGGCGTCCGACCACCTCGGCCCGTGCCACCACCGGCAGCATCGGGACGTCGACGTTCGCGTAGTCCTCGCGGTAGCGCAGCGCCAGCGCCCAGGTGTGGGGTGGCGTCCAGAAGAACACGACCAGGAACAGCACCACCGGCGGCCACGCCAGCTCGTTGGTGACAGCGGTCCAGCCGATCAACGCCGGGAAGCAACCGGCCAGCCCGCCCCAGACGATGTTCTGCGTCGTACGACGCTTGAGCAGCACCGTGTAGACGATCAGGTAGAACGCCTCGGCCGTGAGCGCGAGCGCGGCCGACAGGTAGTTGACCCACACCGCCAGCACGATCGTGGCGAGCACCCCGAGCACGATCCCGAAGACGGTCGCGGCGACCGGGGTCACCAGGTGGCGGGGCAAGGCACGCCGACGCGTGCGCCGCATCTGCTCGTCGATGTCGCGGTCGTAGACGCAGTTGAGCGCCGACGCGGACCCCGACGAGAGCGTGCCGCCGATGACGGTGGCCACGACCAGGCCCAGCTCGGGAACCCCCCGCGCGGCGAAGAACATGACCGGCACGGTGGTCAGCAGCAGCAGCTCGATGACGCGCGGCTTGGTGAGTCCGACGTACGCCGAGACGACATCCTTGACCGTCGCCGGTGCCGCGGGCGGCTGCGCCCCACTCGCGGGGGCCTGCGCAGAGGCCTGACGACCGACGTATGTCACGGGGATCCTCGGGTACGGGAGCGTTGATGGCGCCTCGCAGTCTAACTCCCCGCATGGGTAGGCTCGCACGTGAGGCGACCCCGTCCAGACCCCATCCAACTGACACGGAGAACACCCCTTGAGCACACTCGACTGGACCGAACTCGATGCGAAGGCTGTCGACACGGTGCGAGTCCTGGCGATGGACGCAGTGCAGAAGGTCGGCAACGGCCACCCCGGCACGGCGATGAGCCTCGCGCCGGCGGCGTACCTGCTGTTCCAGAAGGTGATGCGCCACAACCCGGCTGACCCGCACTGGCCCGGCCGGGACCGCTTCGTCCTCTCGTGCGGCCACTCCAGCCTGACGCTCTACATCCAGCTCTACCTCGGAGGCTGGGGACTGGAGCTCGACGACCTGCAGTCCTTGCGGACCTGGGGAAGCAAGACCCCGGGTCACCCGGAGTACGGCCACACCGCCGGCGTGGAGACCACCACGGGTCCGCTGGGCCAGGGGATCGGCAACGCCGTCGGCATGGCGATGGCGGCCCGCCGCGAGCACGGTCTGCTGGACCCGAACGCCGCAGCCGGTGAGTCGGTCTTCGACCACCAGATCTACTGCATCGCGAGCGACGGCGACATCCAGGAAGGCGTCTCGTCCGAGGCGTCCTCCATCGCCGGCACCCAGCAGCTCGGCAACCTCACCCTGATCTACGACGAGAACAAGATCTCGATCGAGGACGACACCGACATCGCGCTCTCCGAAGACGTGGCGAAGCGCTATGAGGCCTACGGCTGGCACGTCCAGGTCGTCGACTGGACCCACGGCGGCGAGCGCTACGAGGAGGACGTCCCCGCCCTCCACCGCGCCCTCGAGAAGGCGAAGACGGTCACCGACCAGCCGAGCCTGATCGTGCTCCGGACGATCATCGCCTGGCCGGCGCCGAACGCCCAGAACACCGGCGAGGCCCACGGCTCCGCCCTCGGCGACGACGAGGTGGCGGCCACCAAGAAGGTGCTGGGCTTCGACCCCGACCGCACCTTCGACGTCGATCCCGCCGTGCTGGCCCACACCCGGCAGGCCGTCGAGCGCGGCAAGCAGGCACAGGCCCAGTGGCAGGAGCAGTACGACGCCTGGACCCGCAAGCCGTCCGCGGACCCCGCCCTGTTCGAGCGGCTGCAGACCCGGACCCTGCCCGAGGGCTGGGACGCCGACCTACCGACCTTCCCCGCCGACGAGAAGGGCGTCGCCACCCGCAAGGCCTCCGGCAAGGTCCTCAACGCCATCGCGGCGAAGGTGCCCGAGCTGTGGGGCGGCTCGGCCGACCTCGCGGGATCCAACAACTCCACCATCGAGGACGCCCCGTCGTTCGCGCCCAAGATCCGCTCGACCGACATGTGGAAGGCCGACCCGTTCGCCGGTCGGGTGCTCCACTTCGGCATCCGCGAGCACGGCATGGGCGCGATCCTCAACGGCATCGCCGTCCACGGTGGGACCCGGGTCTTCGGCGCGACGTTCCTGACGTTCTCCGACTACATGCGGCCCTCGGTCCGGCTCGCGGCGCTGATGCAGCTCCCGGTCACCTACATCTGGACCCATGACTCCATCGGTCTGGGCGAGGACGGCCCCACCCACCAGCCCATCGAGCACCTCGCGGCGCTGCGCGCGATCCCCGGCCTCGACGTGGTGCGTCCCGCCGACGCCAACGAGACCGCGGCTGCGTGGCGTGCGGTGATGGCCCGGAACGACCGGCCCGCCGGCATGATCCTGACCCGGCAGAACGTGCCGGTGTTCCCGCGCGACGACGAGGGCTTCTCCGACACCAGCAACGTCCACCGCGGCGGCTACGTCCTGGTCGACGCCCCGGACCTCGACGGCCGCGGAGGTCAGCCCGACGTGGTCCTGGTCGGCACCGGATCCGAGGTGCAGCTCGCCGTACAGGCGCGCGAGATCCTGGCCGGACGGGGCGTCCGTGCCCGCGTGGTCTCGATGCCGTGCCGCGAGTGGTTCGACGAGCAGGAGGCGTCCTACCGCGAGACGGTGCTGCCGCCGGGCGTCAAGGCGCGGGTGTCGGTCGAGGCCGGCATCGCCCAGGGCTGGCGTGAGGTCGTGGGCGACCACGGCCGGATCGTCTCCATCGAGCAGTACGGCGCGTCCGCGGACTACGAGCGCATCTACCGCGAGCTCGGCGTCACCGCAGATGCGGTGGCCGACGCCGCCGACGACAGCATCCGGGCGGTCGGCGGCTGACGCCGTCGAGCCCTGCTCAGCCAGGGGCCCGACCAACGAGAGGGAGGAACACCCATGACCACGAACCCACTGCAGCAGCTGACCGAAGCCGGAGTCTCGATCTGGCTCGACGACCTGTCGCGTGAGCGCCTCGAGACCGGAAACCTCGCCGACCTGATGAAGCACCGGAACGTCGTCGGGGTCACCTCGAACCCGTCGATCTTCCAGGCAGCGCTCGCCGACGGGGACCGCTACGACGAGCAGGTCCGCGAGCTCGCGGCGGCCGGTGCCGACGTCGACACCGCGACCCGGGTGATCACGACCGACGACGTGCGCGACGCCTGCCGGGTCATGCGGCCGGTCTTCGACGCCACCGACGGTGTCGACGGCCGGGTCTCGATCGAGGTCTCCCCCGGACTGGCGAAGGACACCGCGGGCACGGTGAAGGAGGCCGCCGAGCTCTGGGAGACCGTCGGCGAGCCCAACCTCTTCATCAAGATCCCCGGCACCGCCGAAGGGCTGGCCGGCCATCACCGAGACCCTGGCCGCAGGCATCTCGGTCAACGTGACGCTGATCTTCGGTCTCGACCAGTACCGCCACGTCATGGAGGCGCACGTCTCCGGCCTGGAGCAGGCAGCCGCCAACGGCCACGACCTCTCCACGCTCCACTCCGTCGCCTCGTTCTTCGTCTCCCGCGTCGACAGCGAGATCGACAAGCGCCTCGAGGCGACCACGTCGGGCCCGGGCACCGACCCGGAGCTGCGCGGCAAGGCCGGCATCGCGAACGCCCGGCTCGCGTTCCAGATGTTCGAGGAGTTCTACCGCGGCGAGCGGTGGGAGCGGCTCGAGGCCCAGGGCGCCCGCAAGCAGCGCCCGCTGTGGGCCTCGACCGGTGTCAAGAACCCCGACTACGACGACACGATGTACGTCGTCGACCTGGTCGTCGAGGACACCGTCAACACGATGCCGGAGAAGACCCTGGACGCCGTCGCCGACCACGGTGAGGTTCGCGGCGACCGGGTCCGCCCGTTCTACGACGACGCTGCGGCGCACCTGTCGGCACTCGAGGAGGCGGGGATCGACTACGACGACGTGATCGAGGTCCTGATCGACGAGGGCGTCGACAAGTTCGTGGTCGCCTGGGACCAGCTGCAGGAGACGCTGGCCGGATCGCTCGAGGCCGCCCGGGCATGACCGCCTCACGGCGTTCCTCTCCGGTGGACCCGACCGCCACCTCCGCATGGGCGCGGCTCACGGCGCTGGCCGACGGCTTCGAGCCCGACCTGCGACAGGCGCTCGCGGACGAAGAGTGGGTCCGGCGATCGACCCTGACCGCCGGTGACCTCCACGTCGACCTGTCGAAGAACCTGGTCACGCCCGAGATCTGGCAGGCGTTGCGCGAGCTCGCCGACGAGGTGGGGCTCGAGCATCGGCGTTCTGCCATGTTTGCCGGCGACCGGATCAACGTCACCGAGGACCGGGCGGTGCTGCACACCGCGTTGCGGATGCCCGCCGACGCCCGGCTCGAGGTCGACGGCCACGACGTCGTCGGCGACGTCCACGACGTGCTGCGCCGGGTCTACGACTTCGCCGATCGGGTCCGCTCGGGTGAGTGGACCGGAGCCACCGGTGAGCGGATCCGGACGGTCGTCAACATCGGCATCGGTGGCTCCGACCTCGGCCCGGTGATGGCCTACGAGGCGCTGGCGCCGTACGTCCAGGACGGGCTGGAGTGCCGGTTCATCAGCAACATCGACCCGACCGACTGCGCGACGACGCTGGCCGGCCTGGATCCGGCCACCACGCTGTTCATCGTCGCCAGCAAGACCTTCGGCACCCTGGAGACGCTCACCAACGCCCGGCTCTGCAGGGCGTGGCTGCTCGACGGGTTGTCCGACGCCGACCCCGCCGACGCCGTCTCCCGCCACTTCGTCGCGGTCTCCACCGCGCTCGACAAGGTGGCCGACTTCGGCATCGACCCCGCGAACGCCTTCGGCTTCTGGGACTGGGTCGGCGGCCGCTACTCGATGGACTCCGCCATCGGGACGTCGCTGGTGGTGGCGATCGGTCCCGAACGGTTCGCCGAGCTGCTGGCCGGGATGCACACGATGGACGAGCACTTCCGCACCACGGAGCTGTCGCGCAACGTGCCGGCGCTGATGGGCCTGCTGAACGTCTGGTACACGAACTTCCTCGACGCACAGACCCATGCCGTGCTCCCCTACGCCCAGCTGCTGCACCGGTTCCCGGCGTACCTCCAGCAGCTGACGATGGAGTCCAACGGGAAGGGCGTGCGCTGGGACGGCCACCCCGTCACGACCGGGACCGGCGAGGTGTTCTGGGGCGAGCCCGGCACCAACGGCCAGCACGCCTTCTACCAGCTCATCCACCAGGGCACCCGGCTGGTGCCCGCCGACTTCATCGCGGTCGCCCGGCCGGCGTACCCACTCACCGACGGCGACACCGACGTGCACGACCTCTTCCTGGCCAACTTCTTCGCCCAGACCAAGGCGCTGGCGTTCGGCAAGACCGCCCAGGAGGTGCGGGCCGAGGGCACCGACGAGGCACTGGTGCCGGCGCGCGTGTTCACCGGCAACCGCCCGACGACCTCGATCATGGCCCCGGAGCTCACCCCGGGAGTCCTGGGCCAGCTGATCGCGCTCTACGAGCACATCACGTTCACGCAGGGCGTCGTGTGGGGCATCGACAGCTTCGACCAGTGGGGTGTGGAGCTCGGCAAGCAGCTCGCCCAGCAGGTGACCCCCGCGGTCTCGGGTGACCCCGCCGCGCTCGCCGAGCAGGATCCATCGACTCGTTCACTGATCGGCTACTACCGGAGGGAACGACCCCGATGACGGGCACCACCAACCCGCTCCGGGATCCGTTGGACCGCCGGCTGCCGCGCATCGCCGGGCCGAGCGGCATGGTCATCTTCGGGGTGACCGGCGATCTTGCCCGCAAGAAGGTCATGCCGGCCATCTACGACCTGGCCAACCGCGGCCTGCTGCCGCCGGGCTTCAGCCTGGTCGGGTTCGCGCGTCGCGAGTGGGAGCACCAGGACTTCGCGCAGATCGTCCACGACTCCGTCAAGGAGCACGCCCGCACCGAGTTCCGCGAGGAGGTGTGGCGCCAGCTCTCCGAGGGGTTCCGGTTCGTGCCCGGTGACTTCTCCGACGATGTCGCGTTCGACCAGCTCCGCCGCACCATCGAGGAGCTCGACCAGGCCCGCGGCACGGAGGGCAACTACGCGTTCTACCTGTCGATCCCGCCCAAGTTCTTCGGCGAGGTGGTCCAGCAGCTCGAGGAGCACGGGCTCGCGCAGGGCCCCGACGGCACCTGGCGCCGAGTCGTCGTCGAGAAGCCCTTCGGCCACGACCTGGCCTCGGCCCGCGAGCTCAACGACACCCTCAGCCAGGTGTTCCCGAGCGAGTCGGTCTTCCGGATCGACCACTACCTCGGCAAGGAGACGGTGCAGAACATCCTGGCGATGCGGTTCGCCAACGCGATGTTCGAGCCGATCTGGAACTCCCACTACGTCGACCACGTCCAGATCACGATGGCCGAGGACATCGGCATCGGCGGCCGGGCCGGCTACTACGACGGCATCGGCGCTGCCCGCGACGTGATCCAGAACCACCTGCTGCAGCTGATGGCGCTGATCGCGATGGAGGAACCCACCGACTTCGAGGCCTCCAGCCTGCGGATCGAGAAGCAGAAGGTGCTGGGCGCGATCTCGCTGCCGCGCCGGCTCGACCTCAACACCGCTCGCGGCCAGTACGTCGCCGGCTGGTCCGGCGGCGTGAAGGTGTCCGGCTTCCACGAGGAGGAGGGCATCGCGCGCCGATCGACCACCGAGACGTTCGCCGCGATCAGGCTGGACATCGACAACCGTCGCTGGGCCGGGGTGCCGTTCTACCTGCGGCACGGCAAGCGCCTCGGACGCCGGGTCACCGAGGTCGCCGTCGTGTTCAAGCGGGCGCCCCACCTGCCGTTCCACGCGAGTGCGACCGAGGAGCTGACGCACAACACGCTCGTCGTACGGGTGCAGCCCGACGAGGGGCTCACCCTCCGCTTCGGCTCGAAGGTGCCCGGCACGTCGATGGAGATCCGTGACGTGACCATGGACTTCGCCTACGGCGGATCCTTCACCGAGTCGTCGCCGGAGGCCTACGAGCGGCTGATCCTCGACGTACTGCTCGGAGATCCGCCGCTGTTCCCCCGCCACGAGGAGGTCGAGCTGTCGTGGCAGATCCTCGACCCGATCCTCGAGCACTGGGCGAAGCAGGACGAGCGCAAGAAGGGGGCGCCGGAGCCGTACGACGCCGGCACCTGGGGTCCCGCGTCGGCCGACGCGATGCTGGCCCGTGACGGACGAGCCTGGCGGAGGCCCTGATGATCGAGCTCACCGAGACCAACTCCTCCGAGATCGCCGCGGAGTTCGTGCGCGGCCGGATGCGCGCCGGCAGCCCAGCGATGGGCATGGTCATGACCTTGATCGTGGTGGTCGCCGAGGAGGACGCCGCAGCCGCGATGGACGCTGCCAGGCAGGCGTCCCACGAGCACCCGGCTCGGGTGCTCGGCGTGATCCTCGGCGACGGTCGCGGCGCGGCCGAGATCAACGCCCAGGTCGGCATCGGCCAGGGCTGGTCCGGCGAGACCGCGCTGATCAGGCTCAAGGGCGAGGTCGTCAAGCACCCGGAGTCGGTGGTGCTCCCGCTGCTGCTGCCCGACTCACCCGTCGTCGTGTGGTGGCCCACCGACCACCCCGACGACCCCGCCGCCGACCCGCTCGGCAAGCTCGGCAAGCGCCGGATCACCGATGCGGCCTTCGTGTCGCGCGGCAAGATCAAGGCGCTGCGTGGTCAGTGCCAGGCCTACGCGCCCGGCAACACCGACCTGGCCTGGACCCGGATCACTCCGTGGCGGGCGCTGCTGGCGGCCTCGCTCGACCAGCACCCGCTCAAGGTGCGCCGGGTGCGGGTCACGGCCGAGCGGATCAGTCCCAGCGCAGACCTGCTCCTGGCCTGGCTCTGCGAGCGGTTGCGCGTCCCGGCCGAGCGCGCCAGCTCGTCGGGTCCGGGCATCACCGAGGTCGTGATGGAGACCGCCGAGGGCGAGATCCGGATCGCCCGTCCCGACGGCAAGCTCGCCGTGTACTCCTCCCCCGGCCAGCCCGACCGGCCGGTGGCGCTCAAGCGCCGCGACCTGCCCGAGCTGCTGGCCGAGGAGCTGCGCTGGAGCGACGAGGACGACATCTACGCCGCGGCCGCGAAGCGACTGTTGACGCTGGACCCGGCGTGACCGTCGAGGTCCACGACGACGCCGACGCCCTGGCCTCCGCGGTGGCCGGCGAGCTGATCCAGCGGCTGGTCGCGGCGCAGGCACGAGGCGAGGTGCCGCAGGTCGGCCTGACCGGCGGTTCGATCGCCGAGAAGATCCACGTCGAGCTCGGCCGGATCGGTCCGGACTCCGCCGTCGACTGGTCGCGGGTCGGGTTCTGGTGGGGCGATGAGCGGTACGTCGCGGCCGACAGCCCGGACCGGAACGCCCGTTCCGCGCGAGCCGTGTTCCTCGACGTCGTCGGCGCAGACCCCGCCCTGGTCCACGAGGCGCCGGCCACCGACTCGGGCCTGTCGCTGGACGAGGCCGCTGCGTCGTACGCCGCGGAGGCGCGGGCGCACGATTCAGGAGCGTTCGAGGTGCTGATGCTGGGGGTGGGGCCGGACGGTCACGTCGCCTCGCTCTTCCCCGGCCACCCGGCGCTCGAGGTGGACGACGAGATCGCCGTGGCCGTGCCCGACTCCCCCAAGCCGCCGCCGGAGCGGATCACCCTCACCTTCGGTGCGCTGAACCGCAGCCGAGCCGTGTTCTTCGTGGTCAGTGGCGCGGAGAAGGCGGACGCCGTCGCCCGCGCCCATGCCGCCGAGGGCGCTCCCGGCGCCACCGTCGCCGAGACCCCCGCTCGTGGCGTCACCGGCCACCCCGCCACCCCCGACCACCCCGCCACCGACATCATCTGGTTCCTCGACCGCCCCGCCGCCTCCGCCCTCTAAGCGCGACCCGTCACTCCGGCAGGATCAACACCGGCCGAGCCGTCACTCCAGCAGGTTCAAAACCCGCCGACCCGTCACGTCGACAGGTAGTGGCCCTGCGGGACCCACAGCCCCGACCGTCGTCGCGCGCGGGAGCAGCCCGCCAGTAGCTTCGAGATCGGATCGCCGTGTGGGTAGATGTCGACGTCCACGAACTCGTCGATCACCCAGCCGGCGTCATCGAGCCATTCCAGCCGTTCGGCATCCGAATCCTCGCTGTGGAACGCCCGACCGTTGTACTCGGCTCCGTACCTGAGCGTCGGGTTGGACAGGTCGATGCGATAACGCGGGTAGCCGCCGTCGTACACCCATGCCTGCGGCTCCGGAGGCGGCATCCCGGTGGCGTCGAGCCAGTGCAGGCGCAGCACCGATTCTGGTGGCGACTCCGCTCGTGGGTCCGCCAGCGGGGCGAGCCAGCGCAGCTGGACGACTCCGCGCTCCCCTCGGAAGCGTTCCACCTCCGCCAGCAGCTCTTCGTGTCGTACGCCGGCTCGGAGCAGACCGTCCAGCGCCGCCAGCGACTCGAAGCGGTTCAGCCGTCGGCCAAGGTCCAGCGCGGTTCGGAGCTTCGTGGTCACCAGCACGCCCCCGACGACCATGACGTCCCCGTCGCGCAAACGGCGCTCACCACTGGCGACGTCGGGTCGTCGCACCCGGCTGGCGGTGCGGGAGTAGACCTCGATCGGCGGCATCTGATGCACGGCGGAGCGGGGCAACAGGTCCACCTGGTGCAGCCAGGCAGCAGTGCGGTCAGTCACGACGGCGCTGGGCGGTACGACGAGTGCCAGCGACGCGGCGCGGAACTCGAGGGTGTCGACCACCTGGGCGGCGGCGTACACACCTCGGAGGACCGGTCGGATCAGATCGCGCGCGACCAGAGTGGCGAGCCGGCTGCGAGACACTCCTTGGTCGCGGGCCTGAGCGGTGGTGAAGGGCTCGGTCAGCGGAAGCGGACACCGCTCGTCGAGCAGCGGCAGATCGATCGGCAGCCAGGCAGGACGTCGAGACATGCCACTACTGTCGCCCGGCTTCGGCTCGCGAGTGAGCCCTCATCCACAGGCTTGCGCCCGTACCTGCGCGAGCGCCGGGTCAGCCGCTTTTCAACCTGCACAAGTGACGGCTCGCGGCTCTGACAACCTGCACAACTGACGGGTCAGCCTCAGAAGATGAGGTCGCCGGACTTGCGGCGGGAGCGGAGGAGCTGCAGCGCCTCGTCGAGGATGTCCTGGGCCTCGGCGTCGGAGCGGCGCTCCTTCACGTAGGCGAGGTGGGTCTTGTAGGGCTCGATCTTCGGCGCGGGCGGCGGGTTGTCGGAGTCCATGCTCGCCGGGAGGCCGCACTTGGGGCAGTCCCACGACTCGGGCACGTTCGCCTCGACCGAGAAGGTCACCACGAAGCGGTGATCATGCGAGCAGTAGTACTCGACCGCCTGTCGCGGGGCAGCCTCGCCACGCTCGGCCTCGCCCATCGGGCCGGCACCCACCCGGCTCCCGCGAATCGCGTTTCCACCTCCAGCCATGACCGGCTCCTCTCAGTTCTTGTAAGCCAGCAAGAGGCCCAGTGCGACGATGCAGGCGAACCAGATGACCCCGAGGCCGACCGTGATCCGGTCAAGATTGCGCTCTGCGACCGAGGAACCTCCCAAGGAACTCGACACACCACCTCCGAACATGTCGGAGAGGCCGCCGCCGCGGCCCTTGTGCAGAAGCACCATGAGAATGAGGGCCAGGCTCGTGATCACGAGCAGGATGGTGAAGAGCAGAGTCACGGTCGTGAATCCTACGTCACGTCTCGCGCGTCACAGCAGCGGCATGTCGTAGAACCGGCAGATGCCGCCGAACTCGTCGGCCTGCAGGCTCGCGCCACCGACGAGGCATCCGTCGACATCGGTCTTGTCCATGATCCCGGCGACGTTCGCCGCCTTGACCGAACCGCCATAGAGCACCCGTACGCCGTCGGCGGCCTCGTCACCGTGGACCTCACGGATCCGCTCGCGGATGGCGGCGCAGACCTCCTGCGCGTCGTCCGGGGTCGCGACCTCACCGGTCCCGATCGCCCACACCGGTTCGTAGGCGATGACCAACTCCGCGACCTGCGCGGCCGTGAAGCCCGCGAGCGAGCCGTCAACCTGCGCGAGGGTGTGGGGGACCTGCTCGCCGGCCTGCCGGACCTCGAGGCCCTCGCCGACGCACACGATCGGCGTCATGCCTGCGGCGAGCGCACGGTGCGCCTTCGCGCTGACCACCTCGTCGGTCTCGGCGTGGTGCTCACGGCGCTCGGAGTGGCCGACCACCACGTAGGAGCAGCCCAGCTTGGCCAGCATCCCGGCGGAGATCTCACCGGTGTAGGCGCCGGACTCCTCGGTCGAGACGTCCTGCGCGCCGTACTTCACGAGCAGCTGGTCGCCGTCGACCAGGGTCTGCACGGACCGCAGGTCGGTGAACGGCGGCACCACGACGACCTCGACCTGTCCGTAGTCGTGCTTCTTGTCCGACAGCGTCCAGGCGAGCTTCTGGGTCAGCACCACGGCTTCTTGGTGGTTGAGGTTCATCTTCCAGTTGCCTGCCATCAGCGGCGTGCGGGTCATCGGGACTCCTTGGGGTGCGAGAGGTCGGGAATGCGTAGGGCCACGCGTCAGCGTTGGAGCACGGCGATGCCGGGGAGCTCTTTGCCCTCGAGGTACTCGAGGCTCGCGCCGCCACCGGTGGAGATGTGGCCGAACGCCGCGTCGTCGAAGCCGAGGGTGCGGACCGCGGCGGCGGAGTCCCCACCACCGACCACCGAGAGACCGTCGACCCTGGTCAGTGCCTCGGCGACGGTGCGGGTCCCGGCGGCGAAGGCGTCGGTCTCGAACACGCCCATCGGTCCGTTCCAGAACACGGTGCGCGCGCCCGCCACGACCGCGGCGAAGGCAGCGGCCGACTCGGGCCCGATGTCGAGGCCCAGGCTGTCGGCGGGGATCGCGTCAGCCGGGACGACTCGCGGCTCCGGCTCGCGGTCGCCGGCGGGGAACGCCGTGTCGACGACGATGTCGGTCGGCAGCACGATCTCGACGCCGCTCTCCTCCGCGCGCCGCAGGTAGTCGCGGCAGGTGTCGAGCTGGTCCTCCTCGAGGAGGCTCTGGCCGACCTCGTGGCCCTGGGCCTTGAGGAACGTGAACACCATGCCGCCGCCGATCAGCAGCCGGTCGGCCTTGGTCAGCAGGTGGTCGATGACGCCGAGCTTGTCGGAGACCTTCGAGCCGCCCAGCACGACGACGTAGGGCCGCTCGGGGTCGTGGGTGAGCCGGCGCAGCACCTCGACCTCGGCGGCCACCAGGCCACCCATCGCCGAAGGCAGTCGCAGTGCGACGTCGTAGACCGACGCCTGCTTGCGGTGGACGACGCCGAAACCGTCGCTCACGAACGCATCGGCCAGCTGCGAGAGCTGGCCCGCGAACGAGCCGCGGACGTCGTCGTCCTTGCTGGTCTCGCCCTCGTTGAAACGGACGTTCTCGAGCACGGCGACCTGGCCGTCCTCGAGCGCGGCGACCGTGTCGTGGGCGCTCTCCCCCACGGTGTCGGAGGCGAACGCCACGTCGGTGCCGAGCAGCTCACCGAGACGCTCGGCCACCGGCTTCAGCGTGTACGCCGGATCCGGCTCGCCCTTCGGTCGGCCGAGGTGGGCGGTCACCACGACCCGCGCCCCGGCGTCGACGAGCTGCTGGATCGTCGGGATGCTCGCCCGGATGCGGCCGTCGTCGGTGATCACGACGCTGCCGTCAGGACCCGACTCAGTCGGCACGTTCAGGTCGGACCTGACCAGCACCCGCTTGCCGCGGAGCTCGCCCAGCTGCTCGATCCCTGCCACGTCAGAGCGTGGCGCCGACGTGGGTGATCAGGTCGGCGAGGCGGTTGGAGTAGCCCCACTCGTTGTCGTACCAGCCGAGGACCTTGACCTGGTTGCCGATCACCTTCGTCATCGGCGCGTCGAAAACACACGACGCCGGGTCGGTGACGATGTCGGTGGAGACCAGCGGGTCCGTGGAGTACCTCAGGAAGCGGCCGTCGGCTGCCTTCTCGATCGCCGCGTTGACCTCGTCGACGGTCGTCTCGCGACCCGCCTCGAAGGTGAGGTCGGTGGCCGACCCGGTCGGCACCGGGACTCGCATGGCGTAGCCGTCGAGCTTGCCCTTGAGCTCGGGCAGCACCAGACCGATCGCCTTCGCGGCACCGGTCGACGTCGGCACCATGTTGAGTGCGGCGGCGCGTGCGCGGCGCGGGTCCTTGTGGATGTTGTCCTGCAGGTTCTGGTCAGCCGTGTAGGCGTGGATGGTGGTCATCAGGCCCTTGACGATCGTGAACTCGTCGTGGAGGGCCTTGGCCATCGGCGCCAGGCAGTTGGTGGTGCACGACGCGTTGGAGATCACGGTGTGCTGCGCCGGGTCGTAGAGCTCGTGGTTGACGCCCATCACGACGGTGAGGTCCTCGTGGGAGGCCGGCGCGGAGATGATGACCTTCTTGGCGCCCGCGTCGACGTGGGCGCGCGCCTTGGTGGCGTCGGTGAAGAAGCCGGTGGACTCGACGACCACGTCGACCCCGAGGTCGCCCCAGTTCAGGTTGGCCGGGTCGCGCTCGGCGGTGACCGCGATCTCCTGGTCACCGACCAGGATCGAGGAGCCGGTGCTCGACACGTCCGCGTCGAGCCGACCCAGGATCGAGTCGAACTTGAGCAGGTGCGCCAGCGCGGCGTTGTCGGTGAGGTCGTTGACACCGACGATCTCGATGTCGGCTCCCGACGCACGGACGGCGCGGAAGAAGTTGCGGCCGATGCGGCCGAAGCCGTTGATTCCTACACGAACGGTCACAGCGGGTCTCCTGGGTGACGGGGTCGGAACATCTCGACCCTACTGCCAGCCCCCACGGCGAGCGAGCGTCGGTCCCAGGTACGCGTCAGTAACGTTGGAACGATCCAAGGCTGTGGTACGTCGCGCCGGTGACTCAGGCGTCCTCGGCGAGCATCTCCGGCGTCAGGGAGGACTCGGTGTCGGGGATGCCGAGTTCCTCGGCGCGCTTGTCGGCCATGGCGAGCAGTCGGCGGATCCGGCCGGCGATGGCGTCCTTGGTCAGCGGGGGCTCGTGGAGCTGTCCCAGCTCCTCCAGGGAGGCCTGCTTGTGCTCGAGTCGCAGGTGGCCGGCCAGCTGCAGGTGATCGGGGACCTCCTCGGCCAGGATCTCCAGGGCGCGCTCGACGCGGGCGCCGGCGGCCACGGCCGCGCGGGCGGACCGGCGCAGGTTGGCGTCGTCGAAGTTGGCCAGCCGGTTGGCGGTGGCCCGGACCTCGCGGCGCATCCGCCGCTCCTCCCAGGCCATCAACGACTCATGGGCGCCGAGCCGGGTGAGCAGGGCCCCGATCGCATCGCCGTCGCGGATCACGACCCGGTCGACGCCGCGCACCTCGCGGGCCTTGGCGGAGATCCCACCCAGCCGGCGGGCCACTCCGACCAGCGCGAGCGCCGCCTCGGGGCCGGGGCAGGTCACCTCGAGCGAGGAGGAACGTCCCGGCTCGGTGAGCGAGCCGTGGGCCAGGAACGCGCCGCGCCAGGCGGCGACCGCGTCGCAGCTACCGCCGGACACGACCGCGGGCGGCAGTCCGCGCACCGGCCGGCCCCGCTGGTCGAGGAGTCCGGTCTGCCGCGCGAGCGCCTCGCCGTCCTTGACGATCCGGACCAGGTAGCGGCTCCCCTTGCGGATCCCGTTGCCCTGCACCATCACGACGTCGGACTGGTGTCCGTAGACCTCGGAGATGTCCTTGCGGAGCCGCCGTGCCGCAGCACCGGTGTCGAGCTCGGCCTCGATCACGATCTTGCCGCTGACGATGTGAAGACCGCCGGCGAAGCGGAGGATCGACGCGACTTCCGCCTTGCGACAACACGTCTTAGTGATCTGGGTGTTGGCCAGTTCTGCCTTCACCTGAGCCGTCATCGCCATGCGGCGATCCTGCCATGGCAGTCAATCACCCTCGCTCGCGGAGGTTCCCTCGAAGATCGAGCGGTACGCCGACGCGAGCCGCTCGTGGTCGTGGCGGGCCGTGGCTCGCTCCTCCTCGTCCAGCTCCGCGAGGTCGGCCAGCACCAGCTCCGCGCCCGCCGAGGCCACTGCGGCGCGCAGCGTCTCGACGTCGGTGACGGTGCGCCGTTCGGCCAGCACCGCATGGACCCGGAGCCCGGGTGCATGTTCGAGCAGGGCGCCCAGGTGGTCCTCCGGCCCGTAGCCGTGGGTCTCCCCCGCCTGCGGCTCCAGGTTGAGCACCACGACCAGCCGAGCGGTGGTCCGCTCGAGGGCGTCGCGCAGCTCGGGGACCATCAGGTGCGGGATCACCGAGGTGAACCAGGAACCAGGGCCGAGCAGGACCCAGTCCGCCTCCAGGATGGCGGCGATCGCCTCCGGGCAGGCGGTCGGGCGTTCGGGGTCGAGGGCGACCGAGACGATCTCGCCGCCGGTGGTCGCGACCTCGACCTGTCCGCGCACACCGACGGTCGCGGCGGGGTCGGCGGGGTCGAGCCCGCGGACGAGGGCGGTGATGTCCATCGGGGTGAGCGCCATCGGCAGCACCCGGCCCCGGGCGCCGAGCAGCCGCCCGACCCAGTCGAGGGCGAGCACCGGATCTCCCAGCCGCTCCCAGAGCCCGACGATCAGCAGGTTGCCGATCACGTGACCGTTCATCTCGCCCTCGCCCGCGAAGCGGTGCTGGACCACGTCGGCCCAGGTGCGGCCCCAGTCGTCGGACCCGCACAACGCCGCCAGCGCCATCCGCAGGTCCCCCGGGGGCAAGACGTGGAACTCGCTGCGCAAGCGACCCGAGGAACCACCGTTGTCGGCCACGGTCACCACCGCGGTCACCCGGTCGAGCGTCAGGTCGTCGTGGAGCCGCCGGAGGGCGCTCAGTGACGCATGCAGTCCGTGTCCCCCACCGAGGGCGACAGCCGAGTGGGCCGTCGGGCGCATGTCACTCGCGCCCGAGGTCGCGATGGGTGGCGCGGACGTCGTACCCCTCGGCGCCGAGTCGCCGTGCGATCTCCTCGGTCATCGCGACGCTGCGGTGCTTGCCGCCGGTGCAGCCGATCGCCACGGTGAAGAACCGCTTCCCCTCGTTGAGATAGCCCTCGGCGACCTGCTGGAGCACCGGCAGGTAGCCGTCGAGGAACTCAGCGGCCCCCGGCTGGCTCTTGACGTAGTCGGCCACGCGCTCGTCGCGGCCCGTCAGCGGCCGGAGCTCGGGCACCCAGAACGGGTTGGGGAGGAAGCGCATGTCGGCGACGAAGTCGGCGTCGACCGGGATGCCGTACTTGAAGCCGAAGCTGATCACGGTGAGCTTCAGGGCCGTGGAGTCGGGCGTTCCGAAGGCCTCGGCGATCTGGTCGGTGAGCTGGTGGACGTTGAGGCTGCTGGTGTCGATGACGAGGTCGGCGTTGCCACGCACGACACCGAGGACCTCGCGCTCCCGGGCCAGCCCGTCGACCAGCCGACCGGTCCCCTGCAGCGGGTGGGGCCGGCGGGCCGCCTCCTGGCGCCGGACGAGGACGTCGTCGCTGGCGTCCAGGAACACGAGGGTCGCCTCACGACCGGTCGCGCCCTGAGCCAGGTTGGCGGTCAACGACTGGAAGAACGAGCCGGAGCGGACATCGACGACCACTGCGATCGGCTGCTGCACGCCGCGGTTCTCGTCGACCAGGCGTACGACGTCGCGGAGCAGCGACGGCGGAAGGTTGTCGACCACGTAGTAGCCGAGGTCCTCGAGCTCCTTGGCGGCAGTGCTCCGGCCGGCACCGGTCATGCCGGTGACGACCACGAGCTCACCGGTGGTGCGTTGCTCCATCAGTTCTCCTCGATGATCTCGCCGGTCGCGGTGTTCACGCCGATCTGTCTGGACACAGTCTTGCCGTCGCCGGCGGACACCGCATCCTTGATCGCCGTGGCGGTGCGTGGGCCGATGCCGGGGACCAGGGCGATCTCCTCGACGGTGGCGGTCCGCAGCTTGCGCAGCGACCCGAAGTGCTTGATCAGCGTCTTGCGGCGCACCTCGCCCAGTCCGGGGACGTCGTCGAGCAGGCTCTCGACCATCGTCTTGGAACGGCGAGAGCGGTGGTGGGTGATGGCGAACCGGTGGGCCTCGTCGCGCACGCGCTGCAACAGGTAGAGCCCTTCGGAGGTCCGCGGGAAGATGACCGGGTCCTCGTTGTCGGGGACCCACACCTCCTCCAGCCGCTTGGCCAGGCCGCAGACCGGGATGTGGTGGATGCCGAGATCGGTCATTGCGTCGCGGGCTGCCTTCACCTGGGGCGGGCCGCCGTCGACCACCACCAGGCCCGGCGCGTACGCGAACTTGCGCGGCCTGCCGGTCTCGGGATCCACCAGCATCGGCCCGGCGTCGGTCACGACCTGCTCGGAGCGTCCCTGCTCGTCGAGCAGTCGA
The DNA here is from genome assembly GCA_963782075.1 of uncultured Actinomycetota bacterium. Classification (GTDB taxonomy): domain Bacteria; phylum Actinomycetota; class Actinomycetes; order Propionibacteriales; family Nocardioidaceae; genus Nocardioides. The sequence goes on along the minus strand of CAWAIJ010000020.1, from coordinate 118,855 downwards.
CGGAAGCGGCGGGTGATCACCTCGTGCATGGATGCGACGTCGTTCTGACCCTCGACGTCCCGGATCACGAACCGCCGGTACTCGCTCTTGCGGGCCAGGCCGTCCTCGAAGACGATCATCGAGGCCACGACCTCGGTCCCCTGCAGGTTGGAGACGTCGTAGCACTCGATCCGCAGCGGCACCTCGGGCAGACCGAGCGACTCCTGGATCTCCTCCAGCGCCCGGTTGCGGGTCGTCAGGTCGCTGGCCCGCTTGGTCTTGTGGAGCGCCAGCGACTGCTCGGCGTTGCGGGCCACCGTCTCCTGCAGGGTTCGCTTGTCGCCACGCTGCGGGACCCGGATCCGGACTCGACTCCCCCGCTGGTCACTCAACAGCTCCTCGAGGACCTCGGCGTCGGGAGGCAACGACGGGACCAGCACCTCGCGAGGGATGGCGTCCGGGTCGACGTCATCACCGCCGCCGTAGAGCTGGAGCAGGAAGTCCTGGACCAGCTCGGGGGTGTCGCCCTCGTCGACCCGGTCCGCGACCCAGCCGCGCTGACCTCGCACCCGGCCGCCCCGCACGTAGAAGATCTGGACGGCCACCTCGAGCGGATCCACGGCGAGCGCGATCACGTCGGCGTCGGTGCCGTCACCGAGCACCACCGCCTGCTTCTCCAGCGCCTTCTCGAGTGCACCCAGGTCGTCCCGCAGCCGCGCCGCTCGCTCGAACTCCTCGGCCTCGGAGGCGGCGTACATCTCCTGCTTGATGCGCTTGACGAAGGCGGCCGTGCGGCCGGCCATGAAGTCGCAGAAGTCGTCGACGATCTCGCGGTGCTCCTCGGGGGTGACCCGATCGACGCACGGTGCCGAGCACTTGCCGATGTAGCCGAGCAGGCACGGCCGGCCGATCTGCCCGTGCCTCTTGAAGACCCCGTTGCTGCACGAGCGCATCGGGAAGACCCGCAGCAGCTGGTCGACGGTCTCGCGGATGGCCCAGGCATGGGAGTACGGACCGAAGTAGCGCACACCGCGCTTCTTGGCGCCGCGCCCGACCATGACCCGCGGGAACTCGTCGCCGACACTGACGGCCAGCCACGGGTAGGACTTGTCGTCGCGGTACTTCACGTTGAACCGGGGGTCGAACTCCTTGATCCAGGAGTACTCGAGCTGGAGCGCCTCGACCTCGGTCTTCACGACCGTCCACTCGACCGAGGCCCCGGTCGTGACCATGGTGGCGGTGCGCGGGTGGAGGTTGCCGATGTCCTGGAAGTACGACGAGAGCCGGCTGCGGAGGTTCTTCGCCTTGCCGACGTAGATGACCCGCCCGCTCGCGTCACGGAACCGGTAGACACCCGGCTGGGTCGGGATCGACCCGGTCTTCGGGCGGTAGGACGCGGGGCTGGCCACCTCTCCACCCTACGGGCGGACGCCGACAACCCGATGCCGGGAGACGGCCCTCAGGACAGGGTGATCTCGTCGCCCTCGACGGTGATGCCGACCTCGGCCAGCGCGGCGACGCTGCCGGCCTCGCTGCCGCTGGGGCCCTGCACGTTGCTGCCGTCCTCGATCGAGAACTCGCTGCCGTGGCACCGGCACTGGATGGTGCCGTCGGCGACCTGGCTCAGGAGGCATTGCTGGTGGGTGCAGACCGCGGTGAACGCCTTGAAGTCGCCCTCACTGGGCTGCGTCACCACGACCTTCTCGTCGGCGAAGATCGTCCCGCCGCCGACCGGGACATCGCTGGTCGGTCCGAGGGTGGCGCCACCGGCGGGGTCAGGGTCCGCGCCCACCCCGACGTCGTCGCCGCCGCAGGCGGCCAGGATCGGCAGCGCCAGACCGAGGCCAGCGGCCCCCCTGAGGGCGTGTCGGCGATCGATACCGTCGGTGGTCATCGTGATCCTCCTGAGGGCGGGTCTCGTTGAGCGGAAAGAGTACTCAGGACCCTGAGAGGACCGTGAGACGGCGTCGGCTACTTGGTAACGCGCTTCTTCGCTGCCGTCCGCTTGGCAGCCGCCTTCTTCGCCGGGGTGCGCGTGGCGGTTCCCTTCACGGGCTCGGCCACCTTGGCAGCCGCCTTCCGCTTCGGCTGAGTGGCCTCGCGGCCCTCCAGCAGCGGCGCCAGGAACGTCCCGGTGTGGCTGGCGGGGTTGGCGGCGACCGCCTCGGGCGTCCCCTCCGCCACGACCAGGCCACCACGTGAGCCGCCCTCGGGCCCCATGTCGATCAGCCAGTCGGCGGTCTTGATGACGTCGAGGTTGTGCTCGATGACGAGCACCGTGTTGCCCTTGTCGACCAGGCTGGAGAGCACGCCGAGCAGCTTGCGGATGTCCTCGAAGTGGAGCCCGGTCGTCGGCTCGTCGAGGACGTAGACGGTGCGGCCGGTCGACCGCTTCTGCAGCTCGCTCGCGAGCTTGACCCGCTGCGCCTCGCCGCCCGACAGGGTGGTGGCGGGCTGGCCGAGCCGGACGTAGCCCAGGCCGACCTCGCACAGCGTGGTCATGTGGCGGGCGATCGCCGGGACCGCGGCGAAGAAGTCGGCGGCCTCCTCGATCGGCATGTCGAGGATCTCCGCGATGGTCTTGCCCTTGTAGTGGACCTCCAGCGTCTCCCGGTTGTAGCGGGCGCCGTGACAGACCTCGCACGGCACGTAGACGTCGGGAAGGAAGTTCATCTCGATCTTGATCGTGCCGTCGCCGGAGCACGCCTCGCAGCGCCCTCCCTTGACGTTGAACGAGAAGCGCCCCTGCAGGTAGCCGCGCATCTTGGCCTCGGGCGTCGACGCGAACAGCTTGCGGACGTGGTCGAAGACCCCGGTGTAGGTCGCCGGGTTGCTGCGCGGGGTGCGTCCGATCGGCGACTGGTCGACGTGGATCACCTTGTCGACCTGGTCGACCCCGGTGATCCGCTGGTGCCGGCCGGGGACGGTGCGGGCGCGGTAGAGCTGCTTGGCCAGCGCGGTGTAGAGGATGTCGTTGACCAGCGTCGACTTCCCGGAGCCGGACACGCCGGTCACGGCGACCAGCACGCCGAGCGGGAAGGCGACGTCGATGTCCTGCAGGTTGTGCTCGTGGGCGCCCTTGACGACGAGCTCGCGGCCCGTGGTCCGGGGCCGTCGTACGGCGGGGACGGGGATCTCCCGGCGACCGGAGAGGTACTGGCCGGTCATCGAGTCGGGATGCTCGAGCAGGCCCTGCACCGATCCGGAGTGGACGACCTGGCCACCGTGCTCACCGGCACCGGGCCCGATGTCGACCACCCAGTCGGCGACCCGGATGGTGTCCTCGTCGTGCTCCACGACGATCAGGGTGTTGCCGAGGTCGCGCAGCCGCACCAGCGTCTCGATCAGTCGGTGGTTGTCGCGCTGGTGGAGCCCGATCGACGGCTCGTCGAGGACGTAGAGGACGCCGACCAGGCCGGCACCGATCTGGGTCGCCAGCCGGATCCGCTGCGCCTCGCCGCCGGACAGCGAGCCGGACGGCCGGTCGAGGCTGAGGTAGTCGAGGCCGACGTCGAGCAGGAAGTTCAACCGCTCGAGGATCTCCTTGAGCACCCGCTCGCCGATCTGCTTCTCACGCGTGGTGAGGTCGAGTGCGCGCAGGAAGTCGGCGGTCTCGTTGATCGGCAGCCGGCAGATGTCGGCGATGTTGCGACCCCCGACCGTGACCGACACCGAGACCGGCTTGAGCCGGCTCCCGTCGCAGGCCGGGCACGGGACCTGGCGCATGAAGCCCTCGAAGCGCTCCCGACTGGTGTCGGACTCCGCCTCGCGGTGACGGCGCTCGATGTAGCTCTGCACGCCCTCGAACTGCGCGTAGTAGGCGCGTTCGCGGCCGTAGCGGTTGCGGGTGACGACGTGGACCTTGGTCGGGTGCCCCCACAGCAGCGACTTCTGCTGGGCGGCCGTCAGGGCCCGCCACGGGGTGTCGAGGTCGAAGCCGAGCTCCTGGCCCAGCGCCTCCATCAGCCGTTGGAAGTAGTCGGCGACGTGGGCCTGGCTCCACGGCTGGATCGCGCCGTCGCCGAGCGCGGCACTCGGGTCGGGGACCACCAGCTCGGGGTCGACCTCCAGCCGGGTGCCGAGACCGTGGCACTCCGGGCAGGCGCCGAACGGGCTGTTGAACGAGAACGATCGCGGCTCGAGCTCGTCGGTGTCGATGGCATGGTCGTTGGGGCACGCCATCTTCTCGGAGAACCGCAGCTCGCGCTGCGGGTCCTTCGCCGCCAGGTCGACCATGTCGAGCACGACCAGTCCGCCGGCGAGGTTGAGGGCGGTCTCGACCGAGTCGGTGAGCCGCCGCTTGGCGGACTTCTTGACCGCCAGTCGGTCGACGACGACCTCGATGGTGTGCTTCTTCTGCTTGTCGAGCTTGGGCGGGTCGTCCAGGGTGTGCGTCTCGCCGTTGACCCTGACCCGGGAGAAGCCCTGCGTCTGCAGCTGCTTGAAGAGCTCGACGTACTCGCCCTTGCGGCCGCGGATGACCGGGGCCAGCACCTGGAACCGCTGGCCCTCGTCGAGGGTGAGCACCCGGTCGACGATCTGCTGCGGCGTCTGCCGCTCGATCGGGGCCCCGCAGGTCGGGCAGTGGGGATGACCGATGCGCGCGAACAGCAGCCTCAGGTAGTCGTAGACCTCGGTGATGGTGCCCACGGTCGAGCGCGGGTTCTTCGAGGTGGACTTCTGGTCGATCGACACCGCGGGCGAGAGCCCTTCGATGAAGTCGACGTCGGGCTTGTCCATCTGGCCCAGGAACTGCCGGGCGTACGCCGAGAGTGACTCGACGTAGCGGCGCTGGCCCTCGGCGAAGATGGTGTCGAAGGCCAGGCTGGACTTGCCCGACCCGGACAGACCGGTGAACACGATGAGGGCGTCGCGCGGCAGGTCGAGCGAGACGTCCTTGAGGTTGTGCTCCCGGGCGCCCCGGATGATGAGCTGGTCGGCCACAGCGGTCCCGTCGTCCAATCGGTATCTGCACACGCGTCAGTCGAACACATGTTCGTGTGTCGCCACCCGGGCCGCAACCCGGCGCGCCGACCGTCCCCCAGCCTATGTCGGACCACTGACAGTCCGCCTCGCGCCTTCGGGTGATGCCGATCGGTGGTGGTGCACGATGGGAACATGGACCATTCTCTCGAACCCGACCACCTGACGGAGGCCGGCCAGCGGCTGGCGCGCACCGTCGATGGATTCAGCGGTGACGACTGGGATGCCGCGTCCCTGCTGCCCGACTGGACCCGCGCTCACGTCATCGCCCACCTGGCGCTCAACGGAGAAGCCCTCGGCGGTGTGCTCCGCGGCGTCGTGGCGGACGAACCGGTTCCGATGTATCGCACGCAGGACGCCCGCGACGCCGACATCGAGGAGCTGGCCGGGGCCGATCACGCCGAGCTGAGGGAACGCCTGCTCGAGTCGTTGACCAGCTTCCAGGACGCCGTGGTGGCCATGCCGGACGAGGCCTGGTCGGGTCGCTTCGAGCGCACGGCGGGGGGTGGCGGGACCTTCCCGCTCGACGCCGTACCCCTCATGCGGGTGCGCGAGATCGAGATCCACCACGCCGATCTGGGCGCGGGCTACACCGCCGACCAGTGGCCGCCGCGGTTCGCGGAGGTGGTCATCGACGGGATGGTGAAGCGGCTGGAACCCGACGCCGGCTTCCGCGTGACCCCCCTCGACTCGGAGCGGACGTGGGCCGTCGGTCCGGTCGACGACGCCACCGCCGTCGTGACCGGCCCGGTCGCCCAGATCGCCTGGTGGCTGACCGGCCGCGAACCCGGCGACCAGGTGTCGTCCAGCCGCGGCGCCCTCCCCACGATCGGCGGCTGGTGATGAGCTACACCGGACAGGTCTCCCCCGGTGGCGAGCCAGCCGTCCGCGAGCTGGCACACCTGACGATCACCAAGGTCGCGGTGGACCGGAAGATGTCCAACAACTGCTACCTGCTGCGCTGCCACGGCACCGGCGACCAGGTGCTGGTCGACGCCGCCGCCAAACCGCGCACGCTGCTGCCACTGATCGGAGAAGCCGGCCTGAGCGCCGTCGTCACCACCCACCAGCACTGGGACCACCATCGCGCGCTCGCCGCCGTCGTGAAGTCGACCCGCGCCGCGGTCGTGGCGGGTACGCCGGACGCGGACGCGATCACGGAGCAGACCGGGGTCGAGGTGACCCGCCGGGTCGGGGACGGGGACACGGTGGCGGTCGGCGACTGCACGCTCGACGTGATCGCCATCGCCGGCCACACCCCCGGCTCGATCGCGCTGCGCTACTCCGACCCCGGCGGCCACGACCACCTCTTCACCGGCGACTCCCTCTTCCCGGGCGGCGTCGGCGCGACCTTCGGCGACGCCGATGCCTTCCGGCAGCTCGTGGACCAGGTCGAGACCAAGCTCTTCGGCGTACTCGACGACGACACCTGGTTCTATCCCGGCCACGGTGACGACGGCCGGCTCGGCGACGAGCGTCCCCACCTCTCCGAGTGGCGCGAGCGGGGCTGGTAGCCATGACCGTCCCGGTTCTCGACCATGGCCTTGCCGACCGTGTGCAGGACGCCACCGCCCGCTACCTGCGCATCCTGGACACCCTCACCGAGTCCGGACGAGGGGCGCCGAGCGTGCTGCCCGGTTGGACCCGCGGCCATGTCGTGGCCCACGTCGCCTGTCACGGACTGGCCACGGCGACCGCGCTCGACGAGATGCGGCGCGGGCACGACCCCGTGCTCTACGAGTCGCCGGAGAGCCGTGCGGCGGACATCGAGGAACTCGCGACCGCCGATCTCGAACGGTTGCGGACGGTCAGTCTCGAGGCGGCCGGCCGCTGCCACGAGGCCATCCACGACGTGCTCGAACGCGGCGTCCCGAGCATCGCCGATCGGCGTACGCGGGTCTTTGCCGACTCGGCGCGGACCATGGATGCCGGCGAGACGGTGCGCACCCGGTGGCGCGAGGTCGAGATCCACCACGCCGACCTCGCCGGTGGCTACGGCCCCGCGGACTGGCCGCAGGACTTCACCGACTACGTGCTCGACCTCCTGGTGGCCGACCGCGGCGAGGAGTGCGACCTGCTGCTCGTGACTCCGGAGCGCGACATCGCCGTCGGCAGCGGCGAGGGACTGCGCGTGGAGGGGATGCCGGCGGGTCTCGCCTGGTGGCTGCTGGGACGACCGCCGGTCCCCGAGCTCACGGGCCGCCTGCCCCTGCTCTCACCCTGGGTCCGCCGCGTCTGACTGCGCTGCTGCCTCACGTGGCGTGCTGACCCGGAGCGTGCCTCCACCATCGCAGTCGTTGCCACGTCGCAAACCCGCCAGCACCGCCGCACCTCACGGGCGATGCTGAGCCAATGAAGATCAAGATCGAAGCTCTGCCCGCGTCGCTCGCATCGGACCCGGTCCGCGAGTGGGTCGACGAGGAGGGCGGCGCGCCGCTGCGCTGCTGCCTGCGTGACAGCCGACCGGGAGAACGTGTGGGTCTGGTCTCCGCCACTCCTCCAGGTCCCACGGGCGCCTATCAGGAGACCGGTCCGGTGTTCATGCACGCTGACGGTTGCGATGGCCCGATCGAGCGAACCTACCCCGATGACTTCCGCTCCCGACCCCAGATCTTCCGCGCCTACGATGCCCAGGGCTCCATCGTCGGTGGCGAACTGGTCGACGTGGCCGCCGACCACGAGGCAGTTGCAGAGCGGCTTCTCGCCGATCCAGGCGTGGCCTTCTTGCACACCCGCAACGTCGTCCACGGCTGCTACATGCTGATGATCCAACGCGCCTGAGGGCCACCTGCGCAGGGTCGTGCCCACCCCTATCCGCAGCGCGCGACTACGGCGTCTGATCGCCCGATCGGCCTGACCGGGGCTTGCCGGGGGCCCCTGGGTCGAGGAAGGCAGTACCCCCACCGGGCCCGGATTCGTACTGCCCCCCGGTGCCGGGTCCCCATCTCACCGAGGTGGATGGGGAGTGCCGAGCGTTGCGGAAGGCCCGGACTACGAACCAGACCAGGACAAGCCCGACGAGGGCGAGAAAGATGAGACCGAGAGTGTCCATGACGCACCACTCCTTCTGACTCGAGGGCACTCCTGTCGGGCATCGTCGGAACAGGTCCGAGACGGTGAGACACCCCGTACCGTCGGACCATGACCCCCCGCACCACGCTGGCCTCCCTGCTCGCCGCGCTGCTCGTCGGCACGCTGGCGTCCGCACTGCCGACGGCGTCCAGCGCCGTGCCGGACGACGCACCAGCCCTCGAGCGCCGCGCCCCCGCCACGGACAACCCCCTGGCCGACCGGGAGTGGGGTGTCTACCGGGGCCCGGCCGAGATGGCGTGGCAGCCCTACGTCGACGCGAAGGGCCGCCGCAAGAAGCTGCTCGCGAAGATCGCGCTCAGGCCGAAGGCCAAGTGGTTCGGGGCCTGGATCCCGGACGGTGACATCGCGGGCAAGGTGCACGAGTACGTCGACAACGCGACCGGCGGCGATCCGGAGGTCATGGTCCACATGACCCTGTTCCGCGTGGTGCCGTGGGAGCAGGACGCGTGCAAGCGACTGCCCACCAAGGCCGAGAAGCGGTCCTACAAACGCTACGTACGACGGTTCGCGGGCGCGATCGACGACACGTACGCGGCCATCGTGCTCCAGCCGGACGGCCCCTTCGCCCTCTGCTCCCCCGGCGGATCACGGGTCCTGTCGGGGCTGGTGCAGTACGCCGCCCGCCGGCTCGGGGCGCTCCCCCACGCCAGCGTCTACATCGACGTCGGCAGCGCGGGGTGGAACCACCACGACCCCGCCAACGCCGTCAAGCAGCTGGTCCGCGGTGGCGTCGAGCACGTCCGCGGATTCCACCTCAACACCACTCACTACGAGGCGACCGAGGACGAGATCGGCTTCGGCGCGAAAGTGGTGGGGGCGCTCGAGGCACGCGGCATCGAGGGCAAGCACTTCACCGTCGACACGGCGGAGAACGGCCGCCCGTTCACCTGGCAGTACTGGCACGACCACCCGAAGGGCGAGATCTTCAACAACGCGAAGACCTGCGAGACCAAGTCCGACCGTCGTTGCGTCACGCTGGGCATCCCACCGACCACGCGCGTCGCCGCGAAGCGATGGGGGCTCCCCGACCAGGCACGCCGGCTGGCCCGCCGCCATGTCGACGCCTACCTGTGGGCCGGACGTCCGTGGCTGAAGAACCAGACGTCGCCGTTCTCCATGAGTCGAGCGCTCGACGTCGCGCGGACCACGCCGTACTGAGATGCTCAGCGCCGGTCAGCGGGCGCGTAGCCAGGCGCGCGCCACGGGCATCCGGGTGCCTGCGGGGAACCAGACGGTGTAGGTGCAGTCGCCGGAGGTGAAGGCCACGGCCAGCTCTCCGACGCCGGGGTCTCCGATGTGGATCGCCCGAGCCTTGCCGACACGAGTGGCACCACTCCCCGGCACGTGCAGGCCGAGACGGTCGCCCAGCCTGGACGATCCGCGCGGGGGAAGGTCAGCGCGCGGCAGTCGCTCACAGCTCGCCGTCGGCGACGTGGATGGATCCTGCCGCACGAGCACGGCGCCGGTCGCGGCCGCACCGACCAGCAGGACGGCGGTCACCACGCCCACCAGCCACCGCTTCATCGTCAGCACCTCCCAGAGGTTGGACGCTCCGGGTGCTGCTCCGGTTGCCGCGTTCGCCATACTCGGGCTCGTGGCGGACGTCTTCGACGAGCGGGTGGTGGCGTGGCGTCCCGACCTGGTGCGGGGGGTCGCGGCCGTCTGGCCGGAGCTCGCGACCGACGAGCGCGAGGTGCTCGTCGACCGGCTGGTCACCCACGCCCGCGAGGGGTACGACGCCCGGCCCGACGACCTGCGCGCGCTCGACGCGAAGCGGTTGGCCGAGCCCGACTGGTTCCAGCGCCCCGAGATGCTCGGCTACGCGGCGTACGCCGACCGGTTCGGCGAGACGTTGTCCGGGGTGGGCGACCACGCGTCGTACTTGCACGACCTGGGAGTCACCTACCTCCACCTGATGCCGCTGCTGGCGACCCGCCCGGCGCCGAACGACGGTGGCTACGCAGTCGTCGACTACCGCACCGTGCGTCCCGATCTCGGTGACACCGACGACCTGCGTGCACTCACCACCACCCTGCGTGACCACGGCATCAGCCTCTGCCTCGACCTGGTGCTCAACCACGTCGCGCGCGAGCACGCCTGGGCCGAGGCAGCCCGCACCGGCGACCCGGACAAGCGCGCCTACTTCCGCGTCCACGCCGACCGGGAGATGCCCGACGCCTACGAGGCGAGCCTGCCCGAGGTCTTCCCGGACTTCGCGCCCGGCAACTTCACCTGGGACGACGACCTCGACGGCTGGGTCTGGACCACCTTCCACGACTACCAGTGGGACCTCGACTGGTCGAACCCCGACGTGCTGTGCGAGTTCGCGGAGATCATCTGCCACCTCGCCAACCTCGGCGTGGAGGTGCTCCGGCTCGACGCCATCGCCTTCCTGTGGAAGCGGCTCGGCACGGCGTGCCAGAACCAGCCCGAGGTCCACGAGCTGACCCGGCTGCTGCGCACCGTGGTCCGCCTGGCCTGCCCGGCGGTGCTGTTCAAGGCCGAGGCGATCGTCGGCCCCGCCGACCTGCCGCCCTACCTCGGCGTCGGCGAGCACGCCGGCCGGGTCTCCGACCTCGCCTATCACAACGGGCTGATGGTCCAGCTGTGGTCGATGCTCGCCACCGGCGAGGTCGACCTGGCCTCACGCGCCCTGCAGGCGCTCCCCCAGCCCCCGTCGACCACGAGCTGGCTCACCTACGCCCGCTGCCACGACGACATCGGCTGGGCCATCGACGACACCGACGCGTGGCGGGCCGGGCTCGACGGCGCAGCGCACCGTCGGTTCCTCTCCGACTGGTACGCCGGCACCCATCCCGGCTCCTGGGCGCGGGGCCTGGTGTTCCAGGACAACCCCGCGGCCGGCGACCGCCGGATCTCCGGCTCGCTGGCGTCGTTGGCCGGACTCGAGGCGGGCGACCCGGGTGCGATCCCGCGCATCCTGCTGCTCCACGCGGTCATGCTCGGCTTCGGCGGGCTGCCCGTGCTCTGGATGGGCGACGAGCTGGGCCTGCCCAACGACGCCGGCTGGGCCGACGACCCGGCCCACGCCGGCGACAACCGGTGGGTCCACCGGCCCCGGATGGCGTGGCGGTGCGACGAGCCCGACGTCCCGGCCGAGTGCGAGCAGATCCTCGACGGCCTCAAGCAGCTCGCCCGGATCCGGGCAGGGCTGCCGCACCTGCACGCCGCCCATCCGACCGAGATCTGGGACCCCCGCGACCCGGGCGTGCTGCTCGTCGTACGGAGGGCGCCGGATGGGCCGCTGCTGATGGCCGCCAACGTGACCGACGAGGAGCGCTGGGTCGCCGACGACGTGCTCCACTGGCTCGACCTCCACCCGCCGGGGCTCTACGACGCACTCGGCGGCGCCGTCCCGAAGCTGTACGACGGGGCGGTGCGGCTCGCGCCGTACCAGGTGGCCTGGCTCTACGACCGCCAGCCGGCCGCCGTCTCCTCGTCGAAGTAGCGGGTGGCTCCACAGCCCATGGCCGTCGAACCCACGGCCGAGACGAGAAGCCGCGTCCCGACGGAGTACGACGGGCTCGACTCGCTCGCCCGTGAGGTCGTGGCCGGGCCCAGGTCGACGGTGATCGGGTCGGACACGTCGCCGGCGAACACCTCGTTCACCTCGAAGGTCGCCCCGCTGTCGCCGACCGCGATGATCGTGCCGTCGAAACGTGTGGCGTCCTCGGCGGCCGATGGGTCCTCGAAGCAGTCTGCGCCAGGCATCGGCAGCGCGCCGGTGCGCCTGTCAGGCAGCGGCCCGTCGATCGGCGGCTGGCCCTCGGGAGTCTCTCCGGTCGGCTTCGGCACCACCGGCGTGGGGCTGGTGCTCCCCGATGACGGTTCCGGCGACGACGGGGTTCCTCCTGGCGCCACGGCGCTGTCCTCGCCGCAGGCCGTGAGCAGCAGGAGCGAGAGGAGCAGGCTTCCGAGAAGGCGCATGGTGATCGGACGGTACTCCGCGGCGGGAGGTTCCCGCAGTCACACAACTGCTCGGGGAGAACCGGCCCGGCGCGTCACAGGAACCTGACCCTCCCCACCTAGACTCCGCCGCATGGAATCGGGGCTGATCATCGGCATCGTCGTGCTGGTCGTCGTGGTGATCATCGTGATCGCGGTGATGAGCATGATCGCGACCAAGAAGCGCCGCGAAGGGATCGCTGCCCTGGCCGCCGAACGCGGGTGGGCCTACGCGGAGCGCGACGACCGGTGGTGCGACGCCTTCCAGGACTCCCCCTTCGGGCTCGGCCACAACCGCAAGGCCACCAACGTGCTCACCGGAGAGTTCGACGGCCGGCCGTTCGTGTCCTTCGACTACGTCTACTACACGACCGAGACCAGCACCGACTCCGAGGGTCGCACCACGACCCGCGAGGAGAGCCACCCCTACAGCGTGGCCGGGCTCGACATGGGCGCCACGTTCCCGGCGCTGAAGGTCACGCCGGAGGGAATGTTCGGCCGGTTCGTCGGCCGGATCACCAACACCGACATCGAGCTGGAGTCCGAGGACTTCAACCGCGCCTTCACCGTCAACTGCCCCGACCGGAAGTTCGCCTCCGACATCCTCCACCCGCGGATGATGGAGCTCCTGCTGCAGTCGCGCGACTCGGCGTTCCGGTTCGACCGCCGCTGGATCCTCGACTGCGAGAGCGGTCGGGTGGCGCTCGAGGAGATCGAGCCCCGGCTCCAGCGCATCGACGCGATCGTCGACCAGGTCCCGGAGTTCGTGTGGAAGGCGGTCCGCGGATGACCCCCGGCCAGGTGATCGTCCTCGTCGTCGTCGGCGGTGTCCTTCTCGTCGCGCTGTCCCTCGTTGTCATGTACAACCGGTTCGTCCGGCAACGCACCCTGATCGACGAGTCCTGGGGCCAGATCGACGTCGAGCTCACCCGCCGGCACGAGCTGATCCCCAACCTGGTGTCCACGGTGAAGGGCTACGCCGAGCACGAGCAGGGCGTGCTCGAGAACCTGACCCGCGCCCGCGAGGCCGCCACCGCCCACAAGCAGGACGACCCCAAGCAGCGCGAGCGCTACGAGGAGTCGCTGGGCATCGCCGTCACCACAGTGATGGTGCGTGCCGAGGCCTACCCCGACCTCAAGGCCAGCGCGAACTTCATCCAGCTCCAGGGCGAGCTCACCAACACCGAGGACCGGATCGCCGCGGCTCGTCGCTTCTTCAACGGCAACGTCCGCGCCCTCAACACCCGGGTGGCGACCTTCCCGTCCAACCTGATCGCCTCGATGTTCGGCTTCCACCGCCGCGACTTCTTCGAGCTCACCGACCCGGCTGCGCGAACGGTTCCGTCGGTCGACCTCTGACGGTCACACCATCCGGCGGAGGATCTTCGGCCGCAGGTTGGTGAACAGGTGCGCTGCGAGGACGACGAGGAACGTGACCTGCGCGCCGACGTGGAGCGGGAGCCAGTCGTCGTCCTCGGTGGCCCTCAGCAGCAGTCCGCTGAGCGGGACGACGAAGAGCATCAGCATCAGCGCTCGTTCGGTCCAGTGGACGAGCCGGCGCTCGTGCTCCGACAGGTGCTCCGACCAGGGCGGGAAACCGTCGAAGCGGCGCCACAGGGGTCGGATCACCGCGACCACCAGGATGGAGAGGCCGAGCAGCACGTGGAGGTCGTCCACGTCCATGACACCGATGCCCAGGTCGACCTGGTCGGCGCGCGCCTCGCAGGCGTCCTCGAGTCGGTCGAGCCGCTCCTCGGCCGCGTCGGAGAGGTCGCCACCCCCGCGTTCCTCTCCGGAGAGGTCGCAGTCGTCGTCCCGGTCCAGCGACCGACCGACGGCGAACTGGGCGGCGACGAGGAGCACGACGGCCCAGTGGATGAGCTTCGTCATCCAGCCGTAGCCGTGCTCCCCGCTGCGGAGTGCCATGACAGGAGCCTACGGAAGACGATGACGGCTGCCTATGCTCAGAAGTAGCCGGTCTCACCGTCGAGCAGCTCACGGATCAGGTCGAGGTGGCCCGCGTGACGCGCCACCTCCTCGAGCATGTGCAGCAACATCCACTCCAGCGTCGCCGACGCAGCGGGGAACTGCCCGCCCACGCCGCGGTCCGACAGCTCGTGCGCGGCGATGATCTCGTCGGTCCGCGCGCACTGCTCGTCGTACGCCACGAGGAGCTCGGCCAAGGTGCGGCCCTCGACCATGAACTCGGAGTCCTCGACGTCGTCCCAGCCCGGCCCGTCGAACGAGGTGCCGAGGAAGGCGTGCTCGAACCACAGTTGCTCGGCCCACGTGACGTGGGCGACGATGCCGGCAACCGTCATCAGCGGCGAGGTCGGGATCAGTGATCGTCGGGCGTCCTGGTCGGAGAGCCCCTCGCACTTCATGGCGAGGATGCCCCGCTGGAGGTCGTACCAGCCCAGCAGCGCGGTGCGGCTGTCGGCGTCGAAGGCTGGCCGGGTTCGGGTCGCAGGCATGGCTCCACCCTCACCCGGGGCCCGCACAGTGGTCAACGGGTGGCGCGGGCACGCTCACACCCGCCGCTGGAACTCCAGGACCCGTCCCAGCGGGCGATACCCCAGCCGCTCGTTGACGGCGATCATGTGATCGTTCGAGGCGGCGTTCCACGTGTCGACGGAGCGCAGCTGCGGTTCGGCCGTCACCAGCCAGCGGTTGAGGTCGGCCTTCAGCAGCAGCCCCAGCCGGTGGCCGCGGTGCGACGCCGTCACGCTGGTGTCCTCCTGGACCCCCCGCCACGGCTGTTCGGAATCGACCGTGACGACCGTGTGGCCGGCCAGCTCACCGGTCTCCCGGTGGCGGGCCACCACGCGGTAGAGCCGGTTTCCACTCTCGATCTGGGCGTGCTCGAAGTCGCGGATCCGCTGCGGTGGAAAGACCTCGTCCTCGAGCTCCAGGTCGTCGAGCGGTGCGTCGTTGATCGACTCGGTCACCCGCGCCAGCTGCTCGTGCAGCTCGTCGGGGCTGCGGCCCGCGATGCGCACCAGTTCGTAGTCGTGGGCGAGTGGCTCGGCCTCGGCGTACGCCGCCTCGAAGAACTCGGCCCCGAGCCGGCCCATGTCCTGCCGGCGGTTGACCGCCCGTGACTTCTCCTCGTAACCGGTCGCCGCGGCGAAACCTCGGTTCGCCTCGTTCTCCCAGCCGCCGAGGCCGACCAGCGGGCGCGCGATCCGTCGGCACTCGCCGTGCAGTGCCTCGAGCGCTGCGGTGCCGTGCCCCCGCCGTCGGTGGTCGGGGTGGATCACGAGACCGAGCCAGGCCAGGTCGAGGTTGTCCCACTCCGAGGTGTTGACCTGTGCGGAACCGACCGGCTCGCCGTCGTCGCCGTGGACCAGGAAGCACCGCGGTGGCTCGCCGTCCCAGCCGTACCGCATCCACATCTGCTGGCGGTAGGGCGTGACCGGGAAGACCCACGGGCAGTCGGCGGAGATCTGGGCGCGCTCGACCGCGACGTACGACGCGATCGCGTCGATGTCGTCGGGACCGAACTCGCGGAGCTCCATCGCCCCACTATGACCCCGCGCGATCGTTTCCTCACCCGCTTTTCGGGCGGCGACGTGAAGCTCAGCCGAGCGAGCCGTAGCGACCCTGGAAGAAGGTCAGCGCGTCGGGACCGCCGGTCACGGCGAGGTCGACGACTCGGCCCACCACGAGCCGGTGATCGCCGGCCTCGTGGACGGCGTGGATCCGGCAGTCGACGTGGGCGAGTGCTCCCTCGAGCACCGGCGACCCCGTCACGGCCGACGGACGCCACGAGACGCCCGCGAACTTGTCGCCCGTGTGGGAGGCCATCTGCTCGGAGAGGTCGGCCTGATCCGCGGCGAGGACGTTGACGCAGTAGCCGCCCGCTTGCTCGATCAGCGGCCAGGCGCGCGAGATCCTGGCCGGCGAGAACACCACGAGCGGCGGGTCCAGCGAGACCGACATGAAGCTCTGGCAGGTCAGCCCGACCGGGTGCCCACCGCTGACCGCCGTGACGACGGTGACGCCGGTCGCGAAGTGGCCCAGCACGTGCCGGTAGTGGCGGGCGGCTGCCGCCGCCTCCTCGGAGTCGACGTGGATGGTGTCCCCGGGCCACAGCTCGACGTCGAAGTCCCCGGCTCTGGGGCTGTCGGGTGCGGCAGGGTCAGACACAACACGTGAGTCTGTCACTCGTGCCGACTGTCAGCGGAACCGCTCTGCCGCCGTCTGCACCTTGGCGAGGTAGGCCGGCCAGTCATAGTCGTCGTCGGGCAGGTTCGTCGCCTGCGGCAGCATCCCGATAGCGCCGTCGAGGGACTCGCGCAGGATGTCCATCTGGCCGACGTGACGGGCGGTCTCGACGCTCATGTGGACCAGGATCTGGTGCAGCGTGACTGTGGCCCGTTCGTCAGGCCACCACGGCACGCGGCCCTCGGAGTCGAGCTCGTGCTCCTCGAAGGTGCGTGCCGCCTCGGCCTGGGCGAGCCGGTAGAGGTCGATGACGTCCTGCCGGCTCTCCTCGGCGGGGACCCAGAGGTCGTCATGGGGGTCGCCCCCCTCCTGCGCCCACAGGTCCGGGACCGGGAGCTCGCGGCCGAACGTCTGCGTGAAGTAGCCGAGCTCGCACCAGGCGAGGTGCTTCACGATGCCGAGCAGGTTGCTACCGCTCTGGACGAGCGGGCGGCGTACGTCGTACTCGCTGACGCCCTCGAGCTTCCACAGCGCCGCGTCGCGCTCGACCTGGAGGTAGCGGACCAGCACGTCCTTGGGGGTCTCGGTCATGCGTTCACCTCCTCCATCACGTCCGTCTCGTGGGCGTGGATGCAGATGTTCGATGCGCGAGAATCCATGCCAGCAGCCTTGCAGCGGCCGCCGACACCGGGCAACCGGAAAAGTCGGCAGCCCGGCCTCTCCCTGTTTCGGTAACGGACCGTCGGTGTCGCTGGTGCGCCGTTGCAACGGCGCACCAGTGACAGGAAAGGCACGTTACCCGCCCCGACGCGCAACGGGCCGGACGAGCAGGTCCTCGTGGTGCACGGTGACCGACAGCGCTCGGTCCGCGGCGGCAGTGAGGCGCCGACGTGCATACAGGTCGAAGGCCCCCTGCCTGGCGGGCTCCTGCTCGACGGCGGCGCCCACCCAGCCGGTGAACCACGCGGACACCAGGTCGCCCTGGTCCGGTCCGAGGCGCCACGGGCTCGGGCGTACGTCGACGGTGCGGCCGAGCGCGGTGAAGGCCTGAGCGGCCGCGTGAGCCGCGTCCGGGCCCAGCAGCCGTCCCGCCCCTGTGCTGCGCCTCTGGTGGGCGTTGAACGCCGCCATGACCTCCGCGTCACCGGGATCCGACGGCGTCAGCTCGACCCGGCCGAGGACGCTCAGCGTGATCAGCACTGGGCAGCCGACGCGTGCGCAGACGCGGACGAAGCGCTCCAGCTCGTCACGGGTCATCATGTCGAGCAGCGCGGACGCGGTGATGAGGTCCGCGTCGGCCAGCTCGGCCGGGACCAGGCGGGTGATGTCGCCGTGGCGGACCGTGACGTCCCTCGCCGGGTCGACCCGGCTGAGCAGCTCGACGTCGCGGTCGTGGAGCACCCAGCGCTGGGGTACGGGCAGCCGGGGTGCCAGCCACCGCGCCATCGAGCCGGTGCCGGACCCGAGGTCGTGGACGACGAGCTCGCCCGCCGGCAACATGTCCACGAGCTCGTCCACGAGCTCGGTGGACCGGGCCGCTGCGTCGGCCGGCTCCCGCAGCGCCAGCCACCCGGCACTGGCTCTGACCGGTTCTGCCGTCATGTCGCCTCCGTCCCGGTGAACCACGCGCACGCGACGCGCGTTGTCCTAACAACGCGCGCAACCCGGCGAGCGTTCACTGAGGGGCGGGTGCCGTGGTTCCGATCCGGGAGACCCTGGCGTCGAGCCTCGCGGTGCTGGCTCTCATGCTCGCGGGCCTCGTGAGCCTCGGGCTCCCGCTGCTCCCCGCAGCCGCCGGCATGACCTGCGGCGTCGTGCTCTGCGTGGCCGTGCAGCGTGGCCTCCTCGCCGCCGGGGCCACCGCACTCGGGCCGGCCGACCTGGTGACACTGGCCCGCGCGATCCTCACCTGCGCACTGGCGGCACTGGTGGTGGACCCCTCCCACGCGGAACCGGCCGCCGGGGTGATCCTGCCTCTCGCGGTGGTCGCGCTGGCGCTCGACGCGGTCGACGGCCCGATCGCCCGCGCCACCCGGACCGTGTCCGGCTTCGGGAATCGCTTCGACGGGGAGGCCGACGCGTTCCTGCTGCTCGTCCTCAGCATGCACGTCGCACCGTCGTACGGCTGGTGGGTGCTCGCGATCGGGGTGGCCCGCTACGCGTTCGGCCTGGCGGCGTGGGTGGATCCCCGGCTGCGGTCGACGCTTCCCTTCCGCTACTGGCGCAAAGTGGTCACCGCAGCGCAGGGCATCGCCCTCGTCGTGGCCGTGGCCGGCGTCCTGCCGCGGGCCTGGACGCACGCCCTCCTGATTGCGGCGCTGGCGCTGCTCGCCGAGTCGTTCGGTCGGGATGTGCTGTGGCTGTGGCGCCACCACGGTGCGGCGCGGTCGACCCGCAAGCCCGGCGACGCGCACCTGTCACTGCCATGAGGTACGACGAGCGCACCGACTACGACGAGGCCCTCCAGCGGGCGCGCCAGGCCGCCTACCCCTCAGGCGAGTACGCCGGCCAGGAGAGCTTCATGTCCGCGCGCGAGATCCGGTCGCTGGCCGTGCAAGCGGGCATCGGCGCTGGCACGTCCGTGCTCGACCTGTGCTGTGGTGAGGCCGGACCGGGCCGGCTGATCACGGCCGAGCTCGGCTGCGACTACCTCGGTGTGGACGCCTGTGCCAGCGCCGTCGACGTCGCGCAACGGCGCACTGCCGGCCTGCCGTGCCGCTTCGAGATCGCCCGGGTACCGCCGGTCCCGGACGGCCCGTTCGACGTCGTGCTCCTGCTGGAGACGCTGCTCGCGTTCCCTGACAAGGACGGACTGTTGCGGGGCATCGCGGCCGCACTGCGCACCGGTGGCCGGTTCGCCTTCACCGTCGAAGAGGGCGCACCGCTGACGAGCGGGGAGAAGGCGGCCATGCCGGCTGCGGACACGGTGACGCCGATTCCCCTCGCACGGCTCGTCGCCAGCCTGCAGTCGGCCGGGCTGGACGTCCGCTCGATGGCGGAGTGCAGCCTCTCCCACCGCGCGACGGCTGACGCACTCGCACAGGCGTTCCTCGCCGACCGACGAGCCATCAGCGCGAGGATCGGGGCCCAGGCCCTGGACGACCTGGTGACCGCCCACCGGCTCTGGAGCGAATGGCTGGGCAGCGGGCGGGTGCGCAAGTTCGCAGTGATCGCCGAGAGGACCGACTCACGTCGCGACTGAACGACACGGCTACCGCTGTCGTTCCTTCAGGGTGACGCCTCGCGCGACCCCCGCGTGAGGCGAACCCAGAGGGAGCGACTCATGCGCATGCGGATGTTGACTGCGGTGGCGGTGCTGGTCTCGGCGGCCATGCATCTCTACCTGTGGTCCGAGGGTTACCGAGACGTCGACACGATCGGGCCGGCGTTCCTGCTCAACGCGTTCGGCGGAGCCGTGATCGTGGTCCTGCTGTACGCCTGGCACCACTGGATCCCGCCGCTGCTGGCCGTCGGCTTCGGGCTCTCGACGCTGGGTGCCTTCATCCTGTCCACCACCGTCGGGCTCTTCGGGTTCGAGGAGTCCTGGCAGGGCTGGGAGGTGTGGACGGCGGCGATCTCGGAGATCGCGGCAGTGGGCTTCGGCACCGTGGTCCTGCTGCACGAGAACCCCCTGGCGTCACGTGGCCAACCGGAGCACCACGCGTCCGTCCGGCGTTCGCACCTCGACTGACTTCAGCTCCGCGGCGGTGGCCGCGGTTCCTGCGGTGAGCCGCATCGGTCGTCCGTCCACCGACGTCCAGCTGCCGACCCGCTCCGCGTGGTCGTCACGGGTGCGCACGAAGATCACGTAGTCGACCTCATGCGGCAGCTCGTAGTCCACCCACCGCGAGTCGTAGGTGCAGTCGAGCGACAGCCGCGTCCCCCAGGTGACCTGCTCCAGGGTGACCGTCGCGCGTACTGGAACCTCCCCCACCGGCCGCATCTCCTGGGGCGTGGCAGCTGAGGGTGACTGGGTGGCCGGGCTCGAGCTCGCGCCCGGGTCGGTCCGCGTCTCCGTTCCGTCGCCCCCGACCTGCCCCGCGGTCACGGCGACGGCGACCGCGACCGCCGCGGCAGCAGCCAGACCGGCTGCGGCCGACGTCCACGTACGCCGACGCTTCTGGCGCCGGACCTCGCGGAAGAGGGCCGGCAGCAAGGTGGCTGGAACCGGATCGTCGGGTTCCGGCTCCTCGACGACGCTCGCGTCGACCCGACCGAGCAGGCCGGGCAACCCGGCCAGCTCCCCGACCGCGCGCGTGCAGTCCGCACAGCCGGGCAGGTGCCGTTCGAACTCCTGGCGGTCGGCAGGGTTGAGGGCGCCGAGGACGTAGGCGCCGTCGTCGTGCGTGAACCGACAGCTCATGAGCCCACCCCCATCTCCTCCAGAGCCAGCTTGAGTGCCCGCAGGGCGTAGTGGGTACGGGACTTGACCGTGCCCTCCGGGACGCCCAGCCGCGTGGCAGCCTCCGCGACGGGCCGGCCACAGTAGTAGCACTCCCGCAGCACCGCCCGGTGTTCGGGTGAGAGGTGGGTCAACGCCTCGGACACGACCCAGGACAGCAACAGCTGGTCGGTCTCGTCGCCGGTGCCGTCCTCCGGAACTTCCGCGACGGTGGTCTCGCTGTGGGAACGCGGGCTGCGCCACTGGTCGATCACGATGTTGCGGGCGACCGTGAACAGCCAGGCCCGCACCGCCGGCTCCGGGCTCTCCAGGATCGTGCGGTGCCGCCAGGCGCGCAGCAGTGTCTCCTGCACCACGTCCTCCGCCCGGCCGGGGTCGTTGGGGAGGAGCCGGCGGCAGAACCGCCACAGGACTGCTCCGTGCTCGTCGTGGAGATGCTGCATCAGCGCGACGTCGCGATCAGACATGCCACCTCCTCGCCCCCAGGAACGGGTCGGGCGCTCCAGGGGTTCACCGCGCGCTCACCGGTTGCGTCCCATTCTGACTGCTGGAGCTGTACGCGGACACGAATCGGTCACGGAACTCGTCCATCCGCCACACCGGTGCGTCCGGTCCCGGCCGCAGGCCGTCGTCCCATCCCCAACCGGCGATCCGGTCGATCACGGCCGCGTCCCTGGCCACCACGGCCACCGGGACGTCGTACCCGGCGTCCTGGCCGGACACGATGGTCGCCGGCTGGTGGTCGCCGACCACGACCAGCACCGTGTCGTCGTTGCCGTAGGTCGCCACGAACCTCACCACCGCGCTCAGGGAGTACTCGATGGCGTCGCCGTACGCCGCCCGGACCCGCTCGGGCTCCGGCCAGATGTCGGCGGCCGACGGCAGCTGCTCGGGCATGCCCTCGAACACCGAACCGTCGCCGACGGCAGCCTGGTCGATCAGCCGGGGCACCCGCGACCACGGTGCGTGACTGGTGATCAGGTCGATCTCGGCCATGACGGGCGGTCGCGGCGAGGGCGCGAGCTGGAGCCGGTGGAACGCGTCGAGGGTGAACTGGTCGGGCATGGTCGGGTACCCGAACCGGGGCCCGTGATAGCCGATGTTGCGGGAGTCGTAGAAGTCGTCGAACCCGTAGAACTCGCCCTGCGGCCAGTCGCGGTTGTTGGACGGCACCACGCCGACGGTGTGCCACCCGGCGCGTTCGAACAGACTGCTCAACGTCTGCCGCGGGCTGGTGACCAGCACGTCGTACCGCTGCTGGCTGTCGACCCACAGGCCGGACTGGAGGGTCGCGTGCGCGAGCCAGCTGATCGCGCCGAAGGTGGGTGAGGTCAAGAAGGCGCTGCGGCTGGTGAATCCCTCGTCCTCCAGCTGGTTGTCGCCGTCCTCGAGGACTGCGGTCACCCCGGGTGAGAAGGACGATCCCTCGAGGGCGACCCGCCCGTAGCTCTCCACGAAGACGAGCACCACGTCCTTGCCGCGAAGGCCGGTGAACAGCTGCTCCGAGCCGATGCCGCGGAGCGGGTCTGTCTGCGCAGCCACCAGGAACTCACGGCGGTCGCGCAGCTCGCCGGGGATCCGGGCGACCTGCCCGTAGACGTAGCTGGCGGTGTCCCGGGACGCGAGCGGCCCGGCCGCGCCCTGCACCCGCAACCCGGCGAGGACCAGCCAGATCACGGCCAGCGCCGCGATGGCGCGGACCGCCACGGTCCGGTTCCGCACCGCCACCCTCGTGAGGCGCAGCACCGAGAGCGGGACGAGGACCAGCAGCGCGAGCAGCCCCACCGCCGCCCCGACCAGCAGCAGCGTGCCGTTCTGTCCGTCGACCGAGTCCTGGGCCGTCTCGACCAGCGACCCGGCGTAGCGCCAGTCGATCAGCGCGTCGAAGGGTCGGTTCAGTGCTTCCCGGAAGCCCAGATCGAGGACCTTGAAGACGGCGCTCAGGGCGAGCACGAGCCCGCCGGCGACCGCCAGGACGGTGCGGACCCGACGGAAGCGGTCCGGGACGGCCAGCACGACGACCAGGTAGACGATCAGCTCCAGCGGCAGCCGCAGGAAGGCCTCGAGGTCGAGCTGCTCGAGGCGTTGGGGAGTGGTCAGGGCAGCGACCACCAGCAGCGCCGCGAGCACCGTGACCAGGGACGCGAACAGCTGCGCGCCGCCCGCACGCCAGCGCGGCACCGGGCGGCGTTGAACCGGGCGCACGGTTGCTCCGTTCACATGGACCAAGGAGGCAGGTACACGTGGACGAACGAGGACATGGCCCCGACGGTTCACCCGGGGCCCGCGAGGCGCAGGCGTTCTGGCTCCGTGAGCCGGGCGTCGGAGAGATCCGACCGGTGCTCCTGCCGCCGCTCGGCGCCGACGACGTGCTCGTCCGGACGGTGCGGTCCGCGATCAGCCGCGGAACGGAGTCGCTCGTCTTCTGCGGGCAGGTGCCCGAGAGCCAGCGGCAGGTGATGCGCGCGCCGTTCCAGGAGGGTGCCTTCCCGGGTCCGGTGAAGTACGGCTACCTCAACGTCGGCGTGGTCGAGGTCGGGCCGCCCGATCTGGTGGGGCGCACCGTCTTCTGCCTGCACCCGCACCAGACGGCGTACGTCGTCCCTGGGTCCGCGGTGACGGTCGTGCCGCCGGACGTGCCCGCGAGCCGGGCGGTCCTCACCGGGCTCGTCGAGACGGCCGTCAACGCACTGTGGGACGCGGGGCCGCTGCTCGGCGATCGGGTGGCGGTGGTCGGAGCCGGCACCGTGGGCTGCTGCGTGGCACGACTTCTCGCGCGTATCCCCGGAGTCACGGTGACCCTGGTCGACGTCGACCCGTCACGTGCCGGCGTCGCGGCCTCCCTCGGGACCCGCTTCGCCGGGCCCGACGAGGCACCCCACGATCTGGACCTGGTGGTGCACGCGAGTGCCACCTCGGAGGGGTTGCAGCGATCGTTGGAGCTGCTGGCGCCGGAGGGCACGGTCGTGGAGCTCAGCTGGTACGGCGACGAGGAGACGACGCTCTCCCTGGGCGGCGTCTTCCACTCGAACCGGCTGACGGTCCGGGCGAGCCAGGTCGGCACGGTGGCTGCGGCCCGGCGTGGCCGGCGCACGCCGGCAGACCGGCTCCGTCTCGCCGTGGAGCTCCTGCGCGACCCGTCCTTCGACGCCCTGCTGACCGGCCACTCCCCCTTCGCCGACCTCCCCGACGTACTGCCGCGGCTGGTCAGCGGCGAGCTGCCCGGGCTCTGCCACTCGGTGACCTACGACGGGCTTCTCGACGCGGACCGGGACCTGGAGGAGGCCTCGTGTTCAGCGTGACCGTCCGCGACCACATGCTGGTCGCACACAGCCTCCGAGGAGAGGTCTTCGGACCTGCCCAGGCACTGCACGGGGCGACGTACGTCGTCGACGCGACCTTCCGTGGCGACTCCCTGGACGACGACGGGATCCTGGTCGACATCGCCCGGGTCGCCGACGAGTTGCGCGAGCTGATGGCCGGGCTGACCCACCGCAACCTCGACGACGCTCCCGAGCTCGCCGGCCGCAACACCACCACCGAGGTGCTGGCCCAGCACGTCGGCGACCTGCTCGCCGAGCGGGCTGGAGCCGGTGCGTTCGGCACCTGCGTGACCGCCCTCGAGGTCACGTTGCACGAGTCCCACGTGGCCTGGGCGAGCTACGCGAGGTCGCTGTGAAACGGGAACGCGCCGTCCACGTCGTGGTGCCGGCAGGCATCGGTGATCCACGGCGACCGAGCGGCGGGAACACCTACGACCGCCGTCTCTGCGAGGGACTGGCGACGGCCGGGTGGTCGGTGCGGGTCCGGGAGGTGGCAGGCGACTGGCCGCATGCCGGCAGGGATTCGCGCGCGGCGCTGGCCGAGGCGCTGGGCGACGCGCCCGACGGCTCGGTGGTGCTCGTCGACGCCCTGGTCGCCTCTGGTTGTCCCGAGGCGCTGGTCCCCGCCTGCCGCCGGGTTCACACCGTGCTGCTGATGCACATGCCGCTCGGTGCCCAGCCCGACCACACCGACCGCGGCCAGGAGGCGGAGGTGGTCCGGGCGTCCACCGCGGTCGTGACCACGAGCGACTGGACGCGCCACTGGCTGCTCGGTGCCTACGAGCTGGATCCCGGGCGGGTCCACGTCGCCCGGCCGGGCGTCGACGCGGCGCAGACCGCCACCGGCAGCCTGGCCGGAGGGAACCTGCTCAACGTCGGAGCGGTGATCCCCGGGAAGGGCCACGACCTGCTGGTGGCAGCGCTCGCCCAGGTCGCCGACCTCTCCTGGCGGTGCGTCTGCGTCGGCTCCCTGGCCCGGTCGCCCCACTTCGTCACAGCACTGCACCAGCACGTCAGCGACGCCGGGCTGGACGCTCGGCTCCGGCTGGTCGGGCCACGCGCCGGCAGGGACCTGGCGTGCGCCTACGCCGCCGCCGACGTGCTGGTCCTCGCCTCCCGTGCCGAGACCTACGGGATGGTCGTCACCGAGGCGCTGGCCCGCGGTCTGCCCGTGCTCGCCTACGACGTCGGTGGAGTCTCCGAGGCACTGGGTCTCGGTGCCGACGGGAGCCCACCGGGCGTCCTGGTTCCGGCCGGAGACGTCGATGCGCTCGCCGGTGCGGTGCGGTCCTGGCTTGGCGACGCGGGCCTGCGTCGACGGCTCCGCGACGCCGCCGCGGAGCGGCGGACGAGGCTGACCGGCTGGGACGTGACGGTCGCGCAGGTCGCCCACGTGCTGGAGGACGTGGCGGCATGAAGGGCCTCTCGTGGCGCGCGACCTGCTGGATCGTCGGTCTGGCGGTCCTGGGAGTGGTGCTGTGGCGAACCGGCAGCGATCCGTTCGTGGCCGGGGTGCGAGCGCTCGATGTGCCGACCCTGGCGCTCGGGGCCGCCCTCGCGGTGCCGATCACCTGCGCGTGCGCCTGGCGCTGGCACCTGGTCGCGCGTGGCCTCGGGGTGCCCGTCGGTCCCGCGGCCGCCGTGGCCTCCTGCTACCGCGCCCAGTTCCTCAACACGATCCTGCCGGGAGGCGTCCTCGGTGACGTGCACCGCGGGGTGCACCACGGCCGGATGGCCGGCAGCACCGGACTCGGGCTGCGCGCCGTGGTGTGGGAGCGGACCGCCGGCCAGGTCGTGCAGGCCGCCGTCGTGGTGGGGCTGCTGCTGCTCCTGCCGTCACCGTTCCGCGACTCGTTGCCCTGGCTGCTCGGCGCCCTGGTGACCGGCGCTGCGGTGGTCGGGCTCGGCCTCCTTCTCCTGGGCACCGGACCCTCGTGGGTCCACGCGCTGCGGGAGGACCTGCGGCACGGCGTGCTGGCGCGAGCGTCCTGGCCGGGCGTCGTGCTCGCCTCGATCCTGGCGCTGGCCGGACACCTGGCCACGTACCTCCTGGCCGCGCGAGCGGTCGGCGTCACCGCGTCGGCCACGACGCTGCTGCCGCTCGCCCTGATCGTGCTGGTCGCGGCCGGGCTGCCGACGAACGTCGCGGGATGGGGCCCGCGGGAGGGTGCGGCCGCGTGGACGTTCGGGGCCGCGGGGCTCGGTGCCGAGCAGGGAGTCGCCGCAGCCGTGGCGTACGGCGCGATCGTCGCCGTGGCCAGCCTGCCCGGCGCGGTGGTGCTCGCCGTGGGCGCGACCCGCGGCGGCGTACGACCGGCAACGCCGGCGTCCACGAGTCTGAGTGCCGTGGCGGCGGAAGGACGGGCCCATGGCTGAGCGTCCCTACACGATCCTGAGCTGCGGGATGTCCCTCGACGGCTACCTCGACGCCGGCACCCCCGAGCGGTTGGTGCTGTCCAACGACGCCGACCTGCGCCGGGTCGACGCCGTGCGGGCCGAGTCGGACGCCATCCTGGTCGGCGCAGCCACGGTCCGCCACGACCACCCACGGTTGCTGGTCCGCACGGCTGAGCTCCGCGACCAGCGGCGGCGGCAGGGACTGCCCGAGTCGCCGATGAAGGTGACCGTGACCGAGAGCGGCTGCCTGGACCGGGACAACAGCTTCTTCACGACCGGCACCAGCGAGAAGCTCGTGTACTGCGCGAGTCCGCCGGTCGCGTGCGTCCGCGACCGCCTGGCGGGCGTGGCCACCGTGGTCGACGCCGGCCGGCCGGTCGATCTTGCCGACGTGGTCGCGGACCTCGAGGTCCGGGGCGTCCGAACCCTGATGGTCGAGGGGGGCGGCACGATCCACACGCAGTTCCTCACCCAGGGCCTCGCCGACGAGCTCCACCTGGTGGTGGCGCCGTTCTTCGTCGGCGACTCCCGGGCCCAGCGATTCGTGAACGCGGGGACGTTCCCGTGGCACTCCGGCCACCGCGCCCACCTCGCCGAGACCCGACAGATCGGCGACGTGGTCCTGCTCCGCTATGCGTTGTCCCACCGGTTCGCGGAGGTGTCCTGACATGTCGACCGTTGCTGCCACCGTCCGTCGCCAGGTCGACCTGCCCCTGCAGGTCGACGGGGACGAGCAGGTGGCGGCGCGGATCTTCACCTTCGACGGTCTCAGCGACGGCCGCGAGCACCTCGCCCTGGCGCTGGGAGACCGCTCGCGAGGGCCACGAGTGGAACCCGCGAGCGTGCCCCTGGTCCGGCTGCACAGCGAGTGCCTGACCGGCGACGTCCTCGGCAGCGAGCGCTGCGACTGCGGCCCGCAGCTGCGAGAGGCGGTGCTGCGGATCCGCGACGCGGGCGGTTACCTGCTCTACCTGCGGCAGGAGGGCCGGGGCATCGGCCTGTACAACAAGATCGACGCCTACGCCCTGCAGGACCTCGGCCTCGACACCTACCAGGCGAACGAGGCGCTCGGCTTCGACGCGGACGAGCGGTCCTACGCCGTCGCTGCCGAGATGCTGCTCGCGCTCGGGGTGGACCGGGTCGAGCTGCTCACCAACAACCCCGACAAGCTCGTGCAACTACAGACCGCCGGGGTGCGCGTCGACCGCTGCCACCCGACCGGTCTGCACGTGTCCCCCATGAACGGTGACTATCTCGCGGCCAAGGCGGGCCGGGGGCACCGGCTGCTCGGCCTCGCCTGACCCGTCTGGTCGGTCCACTGCCGACGTCGTGTCGGGTAACGGGATTAGGGTGCACCCGTGATGCCCCCCGACCTCCTCGAGCACGCCCGCCACGCGAAGGGCTTCATGCCCGAGGACGAGGGACTGTTGCTCCACCGGTACGCCGAGGAGCGACTTCCTCTGGGTCCGGTGCTCGAGGTCGGGACCTACTGCGGGAAGTCCGCGATCTATCTCGGCGCCGCGGCGCGCGAGGTGGGCGGCTCGGTGTTCACCGTCGACCACCATCGCGGCTCGGAGGAGAACCAGGCCGGCTGGGAGCACCACGACCCGACCCTGGTCGACGAGGAGCTCGGCCTGATGGACACCCTTCCCGTCTTCCGGACCACGCTCGCCCGGGCCGGCCTCGAGGAGGAGGTGGTCGCGATCGTCGGACGCTCGACCACGGTCAGCGCCCACTGGGGTACGCCGTTGAGCATGCTCTTCATCGACGGCGGGCACGCGGAGATCCACGCCCAGAACGACTACTCCGGCTGGGCACCCTGGGTGATGGACGGCGGCCTGCTGGTCATCCACGACGTGTTCCCCGACCCGGCCGACGGCGGCCGACCGCCGTACGACGTCTTCCTGCGGGCGATCGGGAGCGGCAGCTTCACCGAGGTCGAGGCGCTGGGGTCGATGCGGGTGCTGCGACGGACCTCAGGCTCGGCCGGACAACCGGTCGGCTGAGTCGGCCAGGTCGGGGCAGCCGCACTCCAGCCCGATCTCGGCGAACTCCGCACCGAGCGTGGTGCCGCGCATGATGGTGGCGCCCGGCGTGCTGAGCGAGAGCGCGTCGACGGCCAGGATCACGGCCGCCGCGGTGTAGGTCGTCTGCTCGGCGGGCCAGTTGACGTTCTCGGGAAACACGAAGCCGGTCCAGTAGGAGCCGTCCTCGTGGCGCAGGTGCTGCATGTCGGCCAGCAGCTGCAGCGCACGCGCCCGGTCACCCACCGCGTCCAGCGCCAGCACCAGCTCGCAGGTCTCGGCGCCGGTCACCCACGGGTTGGTGCTCACGCAGCGGATGCCCAGACCGGGCTCGACGAAGGTGTCCCAGCGCGAGTCGAGCAGCTCGACGCCCGCGTCACCGCGCACTGCGCCGCCGAGGACCGGGTAGTACCAGTCCATCGAGAACTCGGACTTGTCGAGGAAGCGGTCGCGGTGGTCGCGCAGCGCGTGGGCGAGCCGGCCGCCGGCCAGCTCCCACTCCGGTTGCGGGTCGCCGAGCAGCTCCGCGAGGGCGACACCGGCGCGCAGGGAGTGATGGATGCTGGACGAGCCGGCCAACAGCGCGCCGCGGTTGACCGCGGCCGGCTCGTCGTCGAGCCACTCCTGGGACCAGCTGATCCCTCCCCACGGCAGCTGCATCGAGCAGGCCCAGTCGAGTCCCGCGCGGACCGCCGGCCAGTGGCGGCGTACGAACGTGTGGTCCCGGCGCACGAGCCAGTGGTGCCACAGTCCGACCGCGAGGTACGACGACATGTTCGTCTCGCCGCTGGCGTCCTCCACCGCGCCCCCGACGATCTTCATCGGCACCGAGCCGTCGGGTCGCTGCACGCTCGGCACCCAGGCGTAGGCGCGCTCGGCGGCCTCCACCTCACCGGCGGCCAGCAGCGCCATCGCGGACTCGACGTGGTTCCAGACGTCGGTGTGCTCCCCCGCGCGCCACGGGATCGCACCCGACGGCTCCTGGGCCGCCGCGATCGTGCGCGCGGTGACCGCGATCTGGGGCGCGGTCAGGATCCCCTCGAGGGTCGGGACGTCAGCCGACATCGGGCTTCCTGAAGTAGAGCACCAGCGACTTGCCGATCAACGGGTCGAGGACCCGGCCGGCGTACTGGAGCACCCTGGGCTGCTTCATGATCTCCCACACCAGCAGCTTGTGGTACGCCTTCGCGAGCGGGTGGTCGTCGTTGGTGACGCCGACGGCGCACTTGATCCACCAGTACGGCGAGTGCAGGCCGTGGGCGTAGCCGTGGCCCTCCAGCACCAGCCCGGCACCCTCCGCCTTCGCGGCGAGCTCCTTGTCGGTGTAGATCCGGATGTGGCCGCCCGGCACGTTGTGATACTCGTCGGACAGCTTCCAGTTGATCGCCTCGGGCAGCCACCGCGGCACCGTCAGCGCCACGGTGCCGCCGGGCCGGGTCACCCGGACCAGCTCGGCGATCGCCGAGAGGTCGTCGGGGATGTGCTCGAGGATCTCGGCCGCCACGACCCGGTCGAACTCGCCGTCGGCGAACGGGAGCGCGAGCGCGTCGCCCTCCTTGACGTCTGCTTCCGCGCCGTCGGGCACCTCACCTGCGTCGCGCATCGCTGCGAACAGGTCGCGGACCGCGGACAGCTCGTCGGCGTCCTGGTCGAAGGCGATCACGTCGGCGCCGCGGCGGTACATCTCGAACGCGTGCCGTCCGGCGCCACAGCCGAGGTCGAGCACCCGCTCGCCCGGACGCAGTCCGAGTCGGTCGAAGTCAACGGTCAGCACGGATGGCCTCCTCGTACGCCGCCGCGGTGGCCTGGGCCACGGCGTGCCAGCTGAAGTGATCGTCGACGCGGCGTCGACCGGCGGCCCCCATCCGGGCCCGCCGTTCCGGGTCGTCGAGCAGTGCGGCGATGGCGTGCGTCAGCTCGCCCACATCGCCGGGCTCGACCAGATCCGCACAGGCGCCGTCCTCGCCGACGACCTCGGGGATCGCACCCGCACGAGAGACGACCAGCGGTGTCGCGCAGGCCATCAGCTCGGCGGTCGGCAGGCTGAACCCCTCGTAGAGCGACGGCACACAGGCCAGCTCGGCGGAGCCCATCAGGTCGACCAGCTCGTCGTCGGTCAGCCCGTGCACGCACCGCACCGAGGCCTCCAACCCGAGCTGGTCGATCATCTGCTCGGTCCGCCCGCCACGGACCGGCTTGCTCACCAGCACCAGCTCGAGCTCCGGCCGCTCGACGCGCAGCTTGGCGAACGCCTCCAGCAGCGTGGCGATCCCCTTCATCGGGGCATCGGCGCTGGCCATCGCCATGATCCGGCCGGGCACGCGGGGCGCGGCGGGCGGCTGGAACCGCTCGTCGACGCCGAGCAGGATCACGCGCATCCGGGCCGGGTCGAGACCGAAGTCGCGGGCGGCGTCGCGCTTGGACGACTCCGAGGGCGTCAGGATCACCTTGATCTGCCGCGCGACCTTCGTCTGCATCCGCAGGAAGCCGTACCAGCGGCGCAGCGTCAGCCGCTGTCTCCGTGTCGTGGCCTGGGCGAGGTCGATCCGCCGGTCGTGGGTGATCGGGTGGTGGATGGTGGCGACGACCGGCAGGCCGAGCTTCTCGATGTCGAGGATGCCGTAGCCGAGCACCTGGTTGTCGTGGACCACGTCGAAGTCGTCGACCCGGTCCGACAGCAGCCGCGCGACGCGGGTACTGAAGGTCTTCGGCTCGGGGAACCCGGCCGTGCACATGGTGAGGAACTCCTCGACGTCCACGAGGTCGCGGAACTCGCGCGGCCTCGGGACCCGGAACGGGTCCGGCTCGCGGTAGAGGTCGAGGCTGGGGACCTGGGTGAGGGTGACGCCGGGGTCGAGGTCGGGATACGGCGGGCCCGAGAACACCTCCACGGTGTGACCCAGCGCGACCAGCTCCCGGCTGAGGTGTCGGACGTAGACCCCCTGGCCACCGCAGTGCGGCTTGCTGCGGTAGGACAGCAGTGCGATCCGCATGCAGTGGGCCTTCCCTGGCTGACGACGTGGCTTCCCATGATGCGGGAAGTCACGCAATCCTACCCGCGGGTAATCACGTGACCTCCCACACCTCAGGTGCCCTCGCTCGAGTGGCCGGGGAAGACGTGCGCCGAAGGGTCGAGCGCGACCGCGGCGTTGTTCACCGCGGTCGCGGCCTCACCGAAACCGACCGCGATGAGCCGCACCTTGCCGGGGTACTCGGTGATGTCGCCGGCGGCGAAGACCCGCTCCAGCGACGTCTGCATCGACGGCGCCACCACGACGTGGCGTTTCTTGACCTCGATCCCCCACTCCTGCAACGGCCCGAGGTCGGCGAGGAAGCCGAGCGCGGCGACGACGGCCTGCGCCGGACGGGTCTGCGGGTCCTCCCCGTCGACGGTGATCTCGACCTCGCTCAACGTGGGGTCGCCCCGCAGCGCGGTCACCTGTGCCTTGGTGATGATCTCGACCGGGCTGGCGCGCACCTGGTCCACCGTGCGCGCGTGGGCGCGGAACGCGTCGCGCCGGTGGACCAGCGCCACCGACCGTGCCACCGGCTCGAGGTGGAGCGCCCAGTCGAACGCGCTGTCACCGCCGCCCACGATGACGACGTCCTTGTCGACGTAGGGCTGGAACGACGGCACGAAGAACTCCATGCCCCGACCCAGCCACCCGTCACCGGCGGGCAGCGGACGCGGGCTGAACTTGCCGATGCCGGCGGTGATGATGACCGCGCCGGCAGTGATCTCGGTGCCGTCGTCGAGACCGATGGTGACGGAGTCGCCGTCGTGGCGCAGCGTCATCGCGGTCCGGTCGAGGTGGTAGGCCGGATGGGCGGTGGACGCCTGCGCGACCAGCCCCTCGACCAGGTCGCGGCCCTTCACGTTCGGGAACCCCGCCACGTCGAGGATCGCCTTCTCCGGGTACATCGCGGTGATCTGGCCGCCGAGCTCCGGGAGGCTGTCGACCACCGCGACCCGCAGCCCCCGGAAGCCGGCGTAGTAGGCGGCGTAGAGGCCGGTGGGGCCTGCGCCGATGATCAGCAGGTCGGTGTCGGTCTGGGGCACGTGTCGATCCAACCCCTTCCGACGGGCGCTGTATACCGAACGCGCCCTGGCCTACGGGGTCTCGATGTCGGACACCAGCCATCCCCGGTCACTCCGGACCACCGTCACCAGGGCACGGTACGGCGTCACCGAGGTGCCCTCGCCGGCCTGCGCGACGTACTGGTCGAGGAACAGCAGCGCCCGCACCTCCTCGTCCGAGGCGGTCACCACGGAGGAGGCCACCACCCGGACCTGCTGCGTGACCCGGTCCTCGACGAAGCTGTCCTTCACGTCGTCGGTGGAGCTCCGGAACTCCTCGGCGAACGAGGCCGTCATCGAGCTCGTGGCGTCGTCGACCTGCGCGTCGAAGTCCTCGAAGCCGTAGGACAGGATCTCCGCGGTGCTGCGGGCCGCGGACTCCACCGCGGAGCGGTGGGCGACCGTGCCGGAGACGACGGGACGCTCGGCGGTGGGCAGCGGGTCGGAGGCTCCGTAGACGTAGACACCCTCGACGGCGACGACGCCGGCCAGCAGTACGGCGGCCTCCGCCAGCCGGAGTCGGCTCCTGCGCGCCATCAGCGCACGACCTCGAGGGCACTGGTGAGCCAGCGGCCGTCCTCGTGGACGAGCTCGAGCCGGAGCCGGAGGTCGCGCTCCACCGGCTGGTTGTCGCTCTGCTTGTTGGCGACCGTGCCAGCGGTGGCGGTGAGAACGGTCGCGCTGTCCCCGTCGACGTCAACGACGCCGGCGTAGAGCACCTCGCCCTCCATCACCGACTCATTCTTCTGCAGGACCTCGACGACCCGCTCGCTCGAGGAGGTGTACTGGTCGCGGAACTCGCCGGTGGCGCCCTCGGCGACCCGGTCGATGCTCGCCTGCGCGTCGTCGTACCGGATGTTGATGAAGGCCTCGGACTCGGCTCGGGCCGCGGCCAGCACCTCGCCGTACCGCTCCTGCTCGGTCGCCGCCGCCGCCCGGTCCTCGCGCGCCTGCCAGGCCAGGATGCCGCCCACCACCGACGCGGCGAACAGGACGGCGACCAGCGTCATCAGCGCACCCTTGGCGCCGGACCGCTCAGCAGCCACGTCCACGTATCGCCTCCGATGATCGACAGGTTTCCCTGGTCGAGGAACCGTATCCGGTCGGCGGCCGCATCCGCGGTACCGATCGGGCCGCCTACGATGCGCACCGTGGAACTGAGCCCATGGTGAACCGGATGCGCATCCTCCGCCAGCACCCCTCCGCGATCCTGCTCGCCGGGCAGCTGGCAGCCGTGTTGACCTACCCCTTCCTCGGGGACTCGACAGCCGGTCGGGCAGCGCTCAGCGCCGTCGGGACGGTGCTGGTCCTGGCCGCCCTCTACGCCGTACGCCGCACCCCGGCGCTGGCCTGGGTGGCGCTGATCCTGGGCGTCCCCGCGTTGGTGTGCAGCGCGCTCGAGGTCGTGTGGCCCGCGAGCGACGGGGTGGTGCTGGCCTCCGCGCTGCTCCATGCGCCGTTCTACTTCTACGTCTCCTACGGGATGATCCGCTACCTCTTCCATGACGACCGGGTGACCCGCGACGAGCTCTATGCGACCGGGGCTGCCTTCACGGTGGTCGCGTGGGGCTTCGCCTACGTCTACCTGGCCGTCCAGGTGCTCGCGCCCGGGTCGTTCGCCGGCGGCGGAGGAACCGGCGAGCGGACCTGGTTCGAGTTGCTCTACCTGTCGTTCACCACCCTGACCAGCGTCGGCCTCTCCGACGTGACGCCGGTCCTCGACCATGCCCGGTCACTCGTGATGATCGAGCAGGTCGCCGGCGTCCTGTACGTCGCGCTCGTGGTCGCCAGGCTGGTCGGGCTCACGGTCGCCCGCAGCTCGAACCGGCCGCCGGCGGCCTGACCTCAGGTGTCCCAACCCTCCGGACGCAGCCGCTGGGGCAGCTTGCCGACCACCAGCCGGTAGGACTCGTCGACGGCCTCGCACAGCTCGTCGTCGGGGATCGCACCGCCGAAGGCGAGGTCGTTCCAGCCCGATCGGCCGATGTAGGCCATCACCGAGGCGTCGTCCGGGTAACGGTGGAGCCACTCGTCGGCCACCTCGCGGGTGGGACCGCCCTTGATCCCGACGCCGGTCCGACCCAGGAACGCGAAGATCTTGCCGCGCTCCTCCTCGCCGACCTTCACCACCGGGAACTCGTGACCCCACGGGTTGTCGGGCCAGGCGCCGGGCTTGGCCAGGCAGTAGCGCTGCATCCGCTTCACATCCATCTGGACAAACTACGATGCTGCGGTGACCTCCGCGGACCTGTGGGGCGAGTTCGCCCATGACCCCCGCTCCCCGGCGTACGCGTCGATGCGCGCCTCGGACGCCGACCGGGACGTGGTGCTGCACGCGCTGACCGAGGCGTACGCCGACGGGCGGCTCGACCCCGCCGAGCTCGACGAGCGGACCACAGCCGTGCAGAGCGCCCGGACCCTCGGTGAGCTGCCGGTGCACCTCGCCGACCTGGTGCCGGCCGCCGACCACGCCTCGACCGTGCCGGCCGTGCGGCCGCTGACCGACCAGCAGCTCGAGACAGAGGCCGTGGCACGGTGGCGGAGGACGCGCGACGACGCGCTTCGCACCTGGCTGTTCGTCTCGGCGATCTGCTGGACGATCTGGATGATCACAAGTTTCGGGGGGCATCCCTGGCCGGTGTACCCGATGCTCGGCACGGCCCTTCCGCTGCTCGGCACCGTGGTGCAGCGCCGGGACATGATCGAGTCGAACCGGCGCCGGATCGTCGCCAAGCACGAGAAGGCGGTGGCGAAGGCCGAGAAGAAGCGCGCCGCCCTGGAGGCTCGGCCACCGGAGGAACCAGCCGGCTGAAGGGCGTCAGCCCTGGTCGTCGTCCTCGTCGAGCAGACCCTCACGGCGGGCCGAGGCGACGATCTCGCGGACCCGGGTGAGGGTGCCGCAGTTCTCGCCGAGCAGCCGGTTGCGCTCGGTCGCGAACGCCGCTCCGAGCTCGGCGCGGACCTGCTCACCGACCTCCTCGCGAGCCGGGTTGAGGATGGTCAGCTCCTCCTCGGTGAGGTGGTGGTTGACCGCGGTGGCCAGCTCCTCGACGGCGTCGTCGAAGGCCTGGGTGTCGGTGCCCTTGAGCTCGAGGACGGAAAGCAGCGCCTCGTGGCCTTCCGCGTGCTCCTCCTCGCCGTGCTCCGCTTCGTGCTCGCTGACCGCGCCCTTGCGACGCAGCTTCGGGTAGACCAGCTTCTCCTCGGCCAGGGCGTGTGCGACGTGGAGTGCGGCGAACGCGGAGCGGACGGCGTCGCGGTCAGATGAGCTGTCGCGCAGCTCACGCAGCAACGCCTCGAACCGTCGGTGGTCGTCGAGGATCAGGTCGATGACGTCTCCCTGCTGGGGGCGTCCGAGGTCGATGGTCGTCATGCTTCGACCCTAGCCACGCTGTATGGGGCTCGTCAGTCCAGGTCCGATGGGCGTCCGGGGCGTGCGATGGCAAGGCCGAGGAGGGAAGGCGGCCTGTGAGCGGAGCGGGCCGTCGACCGACGAGAACGCCGCCAGCGTGCGTGCCGTGAGTTCCCGGTGGACGTCCGGGGCGTGCGATGGCAAGGCCGAGGAGGGAAGGCGGCCTTTGAGCGGAGCGGGCCGTCGACCGACGACGACACGTCGTCCGCTCAGGTCGGCGTCGCTCGGGCGCTCACTTCGGTCGCCTCCATCATCTGGCGGAGCTCTTTCTTGAGGTCGGAGATCTCGTCGCGGAGCCGGGCTGCGACCTCGAACTGCAGCTCGGCGGCGGCGGTGCGCATCTGCTCGGTCAGCTCCTGGATCAGCTCGGCCAGCTCGCTGCTGGGCAGGCCGGCGAGGTCGGGGTGGAGGCCGTCCTCGCGCATCCGTGACAGGGCGGGCGTGGGGGACTTCTTCGCCTTCACACCGCCGGCCCGGCCCTTCTGGCCGACGTCGGCCCACGTCTGCAGCAGCTCCTGGGTGTTCTCGTCCTCGCGGGCGAGCATCTCGGTGATGTCGGCGATCTTCTTGCGCAGCGGAGTCGGGTCGATGCCGTGGGCGGTGTTGTAGGCGACCTGCTTGGCGCGCCGCCGGTTGGTCTCGTCGATGGCCGACTCCATCGACGGCGTCACCTTGTCGGCGTACATGTGGACCTGGCCCGACACGTTGCGCGCCGCGCGGCCGATGGTCTGGATCAACGACTTGTCCGAGCGCAGGAAGCCCTCCTTGTCGGCGTCGAGGATCGCCACCAGTGAGACCTCGGGCAGGTCGAGACCCTCGCGGAGCAGGTTGATGCCGACCAGCACGTCGTACTCGCCGAGCCGCAGGTCGCGCAGCAGCTCGATCCGCTTGAGGGTGTCGACCTCGGAGTGGAGGTAGCGGGTGCGGATGCCGGCGTCGAGGAGGTAGTCGGTGAGGTCCTCGGACATCTTCTTGGTGAGCGTGGTGACCAGCACCCGCTCCTTCTTCTCGACCCGGGCGTTGATCTCGCTGATCAGATCATCGATCTGGCCCTTGGTCGGCTTGACCACCACCTCGGGGTCGATCAGGCCGGTGGGCCGGATGATCTGCTCCACCACGTCGGGCTCGCCGTCGGAGCCGCTGACCTTGTCGAGCTCGTAGTTGCCCGGCGTGGCCGAGAGGTAGATGGTCTGGCCGATCCGGTCGAGGAACTCCTCGAACTTCAGCGGGCGGTTGTCCATGGCGCTCGGCAGCCGGAACCCGTGGTCGACCAGGTTGCGCTTGCGGGACATGTCGCCCTCGTACATGCCGCCGATCTGGGGCACGGCGACGTGGGACTCGTCGATGACCAGCAGGAAGTCCTCGGGGAAGTAGTCGATCAGGCAGTTGGGCGCGGAGCCGCGGCTGCGGCCGTCGATGTGCATCGAGTAGTTCTCGATCCCCGAGCAGGACCCGACCTGCCGCATCATCTCGATGTCGTAGGTGGTCCGCATCCGCAACCGCTGGGCCTCCAGCAGCTTGCCCTGCTGCTCGAACGTCTCGAGCCGCTCGGCGAGCTCGGCCTCGATGCCGCCGATGGCGCGCTCCATCCGCTGCGGTCCGGCGACGTAGTGGGTCGCAGGGAACACGTAGAGCTCGGTGTCCTCGGTGAGCACCTCACCGGTCACCGGGTGGAGCGTCATCATCCGCTCGATCTCGTCGCCGAAGAACTCGATCCGGACCGCCATCTCCTCGTAGACCGGGAAGATCTCGAGAGTGTCGCCGCGCACCCGGAACGTGCCGCGGGTGAAGCTCAGGTCGTTGCGCGTGTACTGGATCTCGACGAGCCGTCGCAGGATGCCGTCGCGGTCGTGCTCCTGCCCGACGCGCAGCCGCAGCATCCGGTCGACGTACTCCTGCGGGGTGCCGAGGCCGTAGATGCACGACACCGTCGACACCACGATCACGTCGCGCCGGGTCAGCAGGCTGTTGGTCGCGGAGTGGCGCAGCCGTTCGACCTCCTCGTTGATCGAGGAGTCCTTCTCGATGTAGGTGTCGGTCTGGGGAACGTAGGCCTCGGGCTGGTAGTAGTCGTAGTAGGAGACGAAGTACTCGATCGCGTTGTCCGGGAACAGCTGGCGCAGCTCGGTGGCGAACTGGGCCGCGAGCGTCTTGTTGGGCTGCATCACCAGCAACGGCCGCTGCACCTGCTCGGCCACCCAGGCGACGGTGGCCGTCTTGCCGGTGCCGGTGGCGCCGAGGAGCACGACGTCCTGCTCACCGCCGTTGATCCGCGTGGCGATGTCGGCGATCGCCGTCGGTTGATCGCCCGAGGGCTGGTAGTCGGAGACCACCTTGAACGGCGCCACCCGGCGCTCGAGATCGGTCACTGGCCGCATGGCACCGAGCCTACGGGCGACCACCGACAACCTGATCGGGCAGCCGTGCCCCAGGCACACTCCGGCTCAACCGGGCGACGGTACACGCGGATCCGGCAGGCAAAGATTTCTCGTTCTCGGGACGGAGCGGCAGGGACTGCCTAACCTGAGCGTCAGGCGCGTTCGGACCCCCGCCCTTTCGCGCTCACCTGTTCCACCCCCCAGAACAGAAATCGAGTCGCGATGTCCGAGACGCTTGACGGGAGCGCGCCGCAGCAGCGCCGCCCGCTGGACGTGTCCGAGTGGCCTGTGGTGCGCAAGGTTGCACTGGTCCTGGCCATCCCGCTCCTGCTTGCCGTCGTGCTCGGCGGCATGCGGATTCAGACCGAGCTGTCGAGGGCCTCCGACGCCACGGCCACCTCCAGCCAGGTCACCGTGCTCGGGCCCGCCGTCGCCTACCTGTCCGCGGCCGAGGACGCAGCGATCGTGTTCCGGGAGACCGATGACAAGGCACTGCGCACCGCCGCCCTCAAGACCGTCAACGACGCCGCCGCCCAGCTCGAGACCGCGTGGTCCCAGGCCGAGCTCTCCGATGCGCAGCGGCAGCAGGTCCGCTCGCTGCTCGACGGCACGCAGGGTCTGCGCGACGGCTCGGCGTACGCCATCGTCTCCACCGCGGTCAACCAGCTGGAGCGGCTCGAGGCCGAGGTCACCCTCGGCATCGCCTCGATGACGGACACCGGATCGCGCATCGAGTCGAAGATCGCCCTGGTGGGCCAGCTCAACGAGGGCCGGCTGTCGGTCACCGAGCAGCAGCTGCTGGTGGTCCAGCGGCCCGAGATCATCCCCAAGAACGAGCTCTACGGCTACCTCGGCGTCGAGTCGGCCGCGATCGGCAACCTCGAGCTGTTGCTGCCCGACGACCCGTCGGTGAAGCTGCTGCGCCAGTACAACGCCAGCAACAACGGTCTCCTGGGCATCGGCACCCCCGAGCTCAAGGGCGAGCAGCCGATGGCGGTCTACGACCAGCTCGCCGACGACCTGCTCGTCGAGATCGAGGACAGCCTGGCCGCAGCCGCCGCGGCCTCCAACCGCACCGCACTGCTCACCGCCGTGCTCACCGGACTCGCCCTGCTCGTTGCCATCGGCCTGGCTCTCCTCGTTTCCCGCATCCTGGTCCGGCCGATCCGGAAGGTGCGCGACGGCGCCC
This sequence comes from uncultured Actinomycetota bacterium, assembly GCA_963782075.1. Lineage (GTDB taxonomy): Bacteria > Actinomycetota > Actinomycetes > Propionibacteriales > Nocardioidaceae > Nocardioides. Next base: position 79,464 of record CAWAIJ010000020.1, on the reverse strand, counting down.
TCGCGGTCGCCCACGAGCGCCTGCCCGAGACGGTGCGTCGGATCCGGGCCGGGCTGGAGCCCGGTGAGATCGAGCCGATCCCGGTCACGACGCACGAGGAGATGGGCCAGCTCGCACGGGCCGTGGACGACCTCCACGGCACCGCGGTCCGGCTGGCGCAGGGCGAGGCCGAGCTTCGCTCCCGCGTCGCGGACATGTTCGTCACCCTGTCTCGCCGCAACACCTCGCTGGTCAACCAGCAGCTGCGGTTGATCGAGAAGCTCGAGACCAACGAGGAGGACCCGGAGCGGCTCGAGAGCCTGTTCCGCCTCGACCACCTCGCTTCACGGATGCGCCGTACGGCGGAGAGCCTGGTCGTGCTCGCGGACGCCCCGACGCAACACAGCGAGCAGGCCGCACTGTCGGTCGACGAGGCGCTGCAGGCAGCCCTGGCCGGCGTGCAGGAGTACCAGCGGGTGCAGCTGTCGGGGGCACCCTCCCTGCGCATCAGCGGTGCCGCCGCGCCGGACGTCGTGCACCTGTTCACCGAGCTGGTCGACAACGCCCTCTCCTTCTCACCGCCCTCGGCGCCGGTGTCGGTCACCACGTCCACCCCGGCCGGACTGGTGCTGGTCGAGATCGCCGACGCCGGACTTGGCATCGACCAGCAGACGCTGCACGAGCTCAACGAGACGCTTCGTACCGGGGCCGAGGTCAGCGCCGAGACAGCCCGTCGGATGGGCCTGTTCGTGGTGGCGCGGCTCGCCCGCCGTCACGGTCTGACCGTTGCCCTGGAACGCAATGCCGACGGCGGGACGACGGCCAAGGTCTACATCCCCCGGCCGCTGCTCAGCTCCCCGGACTCCCCGCTGACCCCGCCGGCGCCGGCCGAGGCGCACGACGAGGCCGAGGTGGTCGAGGTCCCCGAGCCGGTCGACATCTCCGAGGTCGTCTTCGGCCGCCCCGTGGAGGTCGACGAGCCCGAGCCCGAGCCCGCCGCCGAGACCGAGACCGAGACCGACACTCCGTCCTCTCCCGTGCCGGACCGCGAGTCCGTCCCGGAGCCGGTCGGCCGCGTCGAGGCGGCGCCGGGTGCCTCGGCACCGGTCGCCAACGGGCGGGCACCGGTCGCCAACGGGCAGGTTCCGGACCGACTCGACACCCTGTCGGCCGTCATCAACGCCAACATCCGGCTCCCCCAGCGCGAGCCCGGCACGGCGCCGCAACCGTCGCCGTTGACGTCCCTGCTCCCGAAGCGGGGACCGTCTCCTGCCCCGGCCGCGTTCCGGCCGGTCGTCAGCGGGCAGCCCGACCCCGACACGGTGGATGAGTCGCGCGAGGCCGAGTTCCTCGAGCCGGGCAGCGGACCCATCGCGGTCCCGGCCCCGGCCCCGGCCCCGGCCGCCGACGACGACGTGATCGACGACCACAACGACGACCAGGAGATGGATTCGGCGCCCGCGGGTCGCGAGCCGGTCGTGAACGGTTCCGCACGTGTGAACGGCTCCGCTCCGGTGAACGGTTCCGCACGGGTCAACGGTTCTGTGCCCGTGAACGCTTCCTCTCCCGTGAACGGTTCACCTTCTGCGAACGGTTCCGCGCCCGGCAGCGGTGCCGCAGTTCCTCAGCTCGATCCCCTGTCGGCGGCGTACGCGGTCGATGACCGGGACCGCGGCGACGACGACGACGAGACCCCCTTGTTCCGGATGCTGCGTTCCGGCTGGTTCAGCACCTCGGGCGAAGAGCGTGCCTGGGATGCGGGCGGCGTCGACGACGGCTGGCGGGCCGCCGACCGGGCCACTGACGCGGCCCCGTCGCGGCTGACCACGTCCGGACTGCCGGTCCGCGACCCCGGGAACCGACTGGTGCCCGGTGGGGTCGCCCAGGGCGCCCCCGTCGTACGCCGTGACCCGGAGGCCATCAAGGCCCGGCTGGCCGCCCACGCGGCCGGTGTCGCCCGTGGACGCAGCGTCGCAGGCTCCCCCTACCCCGACCGATCCACCGACGCCACTGAGGACGTGAGCTCCTGATGAGCGAGACCTACTCCGCGACGGCTCCCACTGACCAGGGGCGCGAGCTCGACTGGGTCGTGGGCCGCTTCGTCGACGAGGTGCCCGGCACGGCTCACGCCATCTTGGTGTCGGCGGACGGTCTGCTGACCGCTGCCAGCGCCCACCTGCCCGCCGACCGGGCCGAGCAGGTCGCCGCCGTCGCCTCGGGGCTCGCGAGTCTCGCGGTGGGGGCTTCTCGCCTCTTCGACGGCGGACCGGTGCTGCAGACCGTGGTGGAGATGCAGCGTGGCTACCTGCTGCTCATGAGCGTCGGCGACGGATCACACCTCGCGGTCCTCACCCAGGAGTCGGCCGACATCGGTCAGATCGGCTACGAGATGGCGCTGCTGGTCGAGCGCGTGGGCCAGATGGTCCAGGCGCAGGCTCGCACGATGCCGGGCGCCTAGGTCACGCCATGACGTCCATGGACCCCCGTGCCGCAGACCGCGACGACACACCGGCCCCCCGGCTGGTGCGCTCCTACACCCTGACCGCCGGACGCACCCGTGCCGTGGTCGACCTTCCCCTCGAAGCGACCCTGCACCGCCAGGGCAGCGACTCCGAATCCGGTGAGACGCCCCGACAACGGATCCTGCGCGTGTGCGACAGCAAGTCCGTGGCCGAGGTCTCGGCCCTGGTGTCGATGCCGATCGGCGTCGTCCGGGTGTTGCTCGGAGATCTCGTCATGGAGGGCAAGGTCCGCGTCCAGGCCACGTTGACCGACGCGGCTTCCTCGGACGAGCGACGCGACCTCATCGAAAGGACCCTCCGTGGACTCCGCGCGCTCTGACGCAGCCCCGGACCTGTCGCAGGACCGTCGGGCCATCACCTCGACCAAGATCGTGGTTGCCGGCGGGTTCGGCGTCGGCAAGACCACCCTCGTCGGCTCGGTCTCCGAGATCACGCCGCTGCGCACCGAGGCCCTCGTCACCAACGAGTCCGAGGGTGTCGACGACCTCGCCTCCACGCCGACCAAGGCGACGACCACGGTCGCGATGGACTTCGGCCGGATCACGCTGGCCGAGGACCTGGTCCTCTACCTGTTCGGTACGCCGGGCCAGAAGCGGTTCTGGTTCATGTGGGACGACCTCTGCGTCGGTGCCATCGGTGCCATCGTCGTGGTCGACACCGAGCGCCTCGACGAGGCGTTCTCACCGCTGGACTACTTCGAGTCGAAGGGAATCCCCTTCATCGTCGCGGTCAACCAGTTCGAGGGAAAGACCCACTACCCGATCGCGGAGGTCGCGGCCGCGCTCGCGCTCTCGGCCGACGTTCCGATCATCGGGGTCGACGCGCGCAACCGCGAGTCCTGCAAACAGGCCCTGGTGCGGGTCACCGAGTACGCGCTGACGCGGGTCGCCCCCGGCGTGGTCGTCCCAGCGGTCTGATCGCGCACCTCGCGAACGATAGGTTGGCGGAGTGCTGCGCCGCGCCCGAACCGGTCCGACCCGGGCCGAGCGCGTCCTGACCCTCACTCGTCGCTCCGTGCTGACGCTGCTCGGTCTCCAGTTCGCGCTCGCCATCGGGATGTCGCTGGTCGACTCCTACCGGCGCCGCGGCAAGAAGCCGAAGTCGTTCCCGGTCACGCCGCCGCGGACCGTCGAGATCGGGGAGAACGACGGCGACGTCACGACGTACACCTATGGGCGAGACCTCTACGCCGCCATGCTCTCCGCGATCGAGGGTGCCCAGAAGCAGATCCTCCTCGAGACCTACATCTGGAAGGGCGACGAGGTCGGCGAGCAGTTCAAGACCGCCCTGGCGGCCGCTGCCGACCGGGGCGTGGAGGTCTACTGCATCTACGACGGCTTCGCCAACCTGGTCGTCTCGCCGCGCTTCAAACGGTTCCCGGCCTCGATGAAGGTGCTCCCCTACCCGATCTACAACGCCGGCTGGCGGTTCTTCGACCTGCGTCGCTACGGGCGTGACCACCGCAAGATCCTGGTCGTCGACGACACGGTCGGCTTCGTCGGCGGCTACAACATCGGGTCGGCGTACGCCACGGAGTGGCGCGACACCCACATCCGGATCACCGGGCCCGCGGTCTGGGACCTCAAACGCGCGTTCGCCGACTTCTGGAACCTCAACCGGCGTCGGCTGATCGGCCACAGCGAGCGGCCGCTGCTCCTCGAGACCGCCGCCTCGTGGGAGCCCCGGGTGCGGGTCCACCGGAACGTGCCGCGGCTGTGGATGTTCCCGATCCGGAGCATGTACCTCGAGGCGATCAACCGGGCCGGCCGCAACGTCTGGCTCACCCAGGCCTACTTCCTGCCTGACCAGGACTTCGTCGACGCGCTGATCTTCGCGGCACAACGCGGGGCGGACGTGCGGCTGCTGGTCCCGCTGAAGTCCAACCACATCGTGGCCGACTGGATCTCCCGCGGGTACTACGACCAGCTGCTGCGCAACGGCGTCCGGATCCTGCGCTACCAGGGCGCAATGGTGCACGCGAAGACCGCGACGGTCGACGGTTCCTGGACCACGGTCGGCACCGCCAACATCGACCGGCTCAGCCTGCAGGGCAACTACGAGATCAACGTCGAGGTGATCGACGAGAGCCTGGCCCGCACGATGGAGGAGATCTTCAGGACCGACCAGGAGAACTGCCTCGAGCTCACGCTCCACGAGTGGCAGGCACGCGACCTGCACCGCCGGTTCACCGAGTCCCTGCTCAACCCCCTCCGCCCCCTCCTCTGACCCCCGCCGAGTCGGCGCGTATTCACGCTCAGAGGCGGTCGAGTGTGCAGAGACGCGCCGAGTCGGCACTCGTCAGGTGGGGAGGTGGGTGCGCGGCGCCATCCGCGGGCCGAGCCGGGGCCGGTGGAGGCCGGCCAGCGCGCACAGGGCCTGCACCCGGCCGCGGTGCGGCCGGTAGGGCTCGAGGAACTCCCGCAGCTCGTCGTCGTCGAACGCGGTGCCGGTCAGCGCCCAGCCGATGTCCTTCGCGACGTGGTAGTCACCGAAGGAGACCGCGTCGGCGTCGCCGAACGCGCGCTGTCGCACCTCGGCACTGGTCCACTCGCCGATGCCGGGCAACGACTGGAGCGCCCGGTCGGCCTCGCCGTTCGGCACCGAGGCGGTCCGCTCCAGGGCGTGAGCCACCCGCGCCGCCATCACGATCGCCCGGGACCGGGAGGGATCGATGTGGAGCTTGAGCCACTCCCAGGACGGGATGGTGCGCAGCGTCTCGGCGTCCGGCTGGACCCACACGTCGAGATCGTTGGCCGGGCCGGGAGCGCGGGTCCCCCAGCGATGGATCAGGTTGCGGAAACCGGCGAAGGCTTCCTGGCCGGTCACCTTCTGCTCGATGATCGAGGGCACCAGCGCCTCCATCACCAGTCCGCTGCGGCCCAGCCGCCAGTGCGGATTGTGGCGCCAGGCGTCGGCCAGGGGCTGGTGGTACGGCTCGAACCCACTCGGGTCGTCCTCGGCGCCGAGCAGCGCGGGCACCGACTCCAGCGCCCAGTCCGCTCCGTCACCCCAGGCGGCGGCGTAGACCTCCCCGTCGCGTAGTCGGGTGTCGATCATCAGCGTGGCGGTGCCTTCCGGCGTCCGGATCCCGCGCCAGTGGCGACCCTGGAAGTCGATCTTGTAGGTGGGGTCGTAACCGCCGCGGCGGTGCTGGCTGAGGATCTGGCCGACCGGCACCGGCCAGGGCGGCCTCCACAGCCGCGTGTTGCGGTTCGTGGTGCGATCGTCCTCGGTCACATCGCGAGCGTAGGCCAGACCGAGGACGCCGCGATACACGTACTAGGTTGACTGCGTGCCTGACGTGAGCGGCCGTGACCTGGAGTCCGGGATCGAGACCGACTTCTCGAAGCAGATGTCCTACGGCGACTACCTCTGCCTCGACGACCTCCTCTCCGCCCAGCGACCGCGCAGCCAGCCCCCGCAGCACGACGAGATGCTGTTCATCATCCAGCACCAGACCTCCGAGCTGTGGCTGAAGCTGATGGTCCACGAGCTGCGCTCGGCGCGAGCGCTGCTGGCCGCCGATGACCTCTCCCCCGCCCTCAAACGGCTGGCCCGGGTCAAGCACATCCAGCACACGCTCACCGGACAGTGGTCGGTGCTCGCGACCCTCACGCCGAGCGAGTACGCCGAGATCCGGCCCTTCCTGGCGACGTCGTCGGGCTTCCAGTCGGCGCAGTACCGCGAGGTCGAGTTCCTGCTCGGCAACAAGGACCGCGAGATGGTCAAGGTGTTCGACCACGACCCGGCCGCCCGCGAGGAACTGACCACGTTGCTGAACGAGCCCTCGCTCTACGACGAGTTCCTGCGTCACCTCGCCCGTGTCGGCTACGCCGTACCCAGCGAGCTGCTGGACCGCGACTGGTCACTGCCCCACCGGTCGAACCCGGCCCTGGTCGACGTCCTCGCGACCGTCTACGCCGCGCCCCACGACCACTGGGCCGTCTACGAGACGTGTGAGGAGCTGGTGGACGTGGAGGACAACTTCCAGGAGTGGCGATTCCGTCACCTCCAGGTCGTGCAACGGGTGATCGGCGCGCGCCCCGGGACCGGAGGCTCGTCGGGCGTGGCGTTCCTGCGGCGGGCGCTGGACCTGACGTTCTTCCCCGAGCTCTACGAGGTGCGGGCGCGCATCGGGGACTGAGTGGCGTTGTCGGCAGCGGGTGGTGTGATGGGCCCATGCTGATCGCCGACCTCGTCGCGACGTCGACCGCTGTTGCCGCTACGCGCTCGCGGAAGGCCAAGGTGGCGGCGATGGCCACGACCCTGGCGGCGGCCGACTCCGACGAGCTGCCGGTCGTCACGTCCTACCTCGGGCGGCGCGTTGCTCCAGCGGCGTACGGGACTGGGTTGGCGCGGATTGTCGTCGCTCCCCGACCCGGCCGCCGAGTCGTCGCTGTCGGTGGCCGAGGTGCACGACGCCTTCGATGAGTTGGCGGCGTTGGCCGGCTCCGGGTCGCAGCAGGCGCGGGCGCTGGCGGTGGAGGTGCTGTTCGCCCGCGCCACCGCGGCCGAGCAGATCTGGCTTCGCGGGCTGGTGACCGGCGAGGTCCGGCAGGGTGCGCTGGACGCGTTGGTGCAGGAGGCGCTCGCGGCGGCGGCCGAGGTCCCCCTCAAGGCCGTACGCCGGGCAGCGATGCTGGCCGGCTCCACGGTCGCGATCGCGCAGGCCGCGTTCGAGGGCGAGGAGGCGCTGGCCGAGGTCGGGCTCGAGGTCGGTCGCCCGGTGCTGCCGATGCTTGCCTCCAGCGCTCCGGACGTGGTGGCGGCGTACGCCAAGGTGGCTCCCGACGGCGGCCCGGTCGCCGTCGACACCAAGCTCGACGGCATCCGGATCCAGGTCCACCGGTCCGGCGACGACGTCGTCATCGCGACCCGCAGTCTCGACGACATCACCCACCGGCTGCCCGAGGTGGTCGCGCTCGCGCGGTCGCTCCCGGCCGAGCGGTTCGTGCTCGACGGTGAGGCGATCGCGATCGACGACGACGGCCGCCCCCGCCCGTTCCAGGAAACCGCCTCGCGCACCGCCCAGGACTCCGGCGTCGAGGTCACCGCCTACTTCTTCGACCTGCTCCACCTCGACGGTCGCGACCTGCTCGACGCCACCGGTGAGGAGCGGCTGGCGGCGCTGACCGGGCTGGTGCCGGAGGAGTCACTGGTGGCACGGCTGGTCACCGCCGACGCGGCCGAGGCCGAGGCCTTCGCCACCCGCGTGGTCGAGGCGGGGCACGAGGGCGTGGTCGTGAAGAGCCTGTCGGCGGCGTACGACGCCGGGCGCCGGGGTGCCGGCTGGGTGAAGGTGAAGCCGGTCCACACCCTCGACCTGGTCGTGCTCGCGGTCGAGTGGGGATCGGGTCGACGGAAGGGCTGGCTCTCCAACATCCACCTCGGCGCCCGCGACCCGGACACGGGTGGCCTCGTGATGGTGGGCAAGACCTTCAAGGGCATGACCGACCAGATGCTCGCGTGGCAGACCGAACGGTTCACCGAGCTCGCCGACGGTCCGACCGACGGCTACGTCGTTCCCGTCCGGCCCGAGCAGGTCGTGGAGATTGCGATCGACGGGGTGCAACGGTCGACGCGCTATCCGGGTGGGGTGGCGCTCCGCTTCGCTCGCGTCGTTCGGTACCGGGACGACAAGCGCGCCGACGAGGCAGACGCCATCAGCACACTGCAGTCGTTGCTGTAGGTCGCCGTCGCCCGGCTCTCGGGCAGCTCGCGGCCGTCAGTCGACGCAGAACTCGTTGCCCTCGATGTCCTGCATGACGATGCACGAGTCGGTGCCGTCGTACAGGAGTCGCACGCGAGTCGCACCGAGCGGAACCAGTCGTGCGCACTCGGCCTCGAGTGCGGCCAGGCGCTCTTCACCCGTGAGTCCGGTGCCGACCCGCACGTCGAGATGCACCCGATTCTTGGCGACCTTGTCCTCAGGAACGCGCTGGAAGTACAGGCGCGGACCCGCGCCCGTGGGATCCTCACACGCGGACCAGGCGCCCCGATCCTCCTGCGGCGTCGAGTCATTGAAGTCGTCCCAGGTGGCGAACCCTTGCGGTGGCGGTGAGACGTATCCCAGCACCTCGCACCAGAAACGTGCCACGCGCTGAGGTTCTGCGCAGTCGAAGGTGATCTGAACTTGCTTGATCGCTGCCACGGGCCGAGACCATAACGACGTGTCCGGCTCGCTGCAACGGGGTTGCATCCAGGCGCCACGGCTAGTCGGTCGATGGCACGAGTGTCACGCGGTGGCCTCGCGCGACCATCTCCTCGGCGACGCGCTGCTCCTCGGCATCCCGACTCTCTGGTGGCGTGTTCAACACGTCGTCGCCGATGATCCAGGCCACGTCCACCTGCGACTGCGGAGTCGGTCGCCGAGGCGCGTGCACCACGGCCAAGGACCAGCAGCATCCGACCGGGAGATGCTCTTCCAGCCAGGCAAGTGCCTGCGGCAGGTCGGTGTTGGTCAGGAGCAGGCTGTCGACGCTCCAGGAGACATTCTCGTGAGCACTCTCGCTGCCCTCGTAGATGAACACCACGAAGTTGGCGCCGTACCCCTGCTCGCCGAGCGAGCGTTCATCGATGCCTTCCACGTTCACGGGTAGAGCCTAGGGATCGTCGTCGTCATCGTCATCGTCACGCAACTCGAAGGAGCGAAGGCTCTCCGGGTCGTAGCCGCTCCTCACGCACAGGCCCATCGCCTCCAGGTCCGCTCTCGTCGGCAGGACGTCGTCGAAGAGCCCGAATGCGCGGGTCTGGGCCTCGTCCCTCCAGAGGCTGCCCGCGATGCGTCCCGATCGCATCTGCTCTTCCACGGCGGTCTGGTCAAGGCCCGTCTCGCGGCAGAAGTCGGCGATCAGCAGCACCCCGTGCCCGTGGACGAGCGGCTTGCGTTCAGGCATGACACTCATGGTCGCACCCGACGGGTGGGCGTGCCCTAGGGTCGGCGCATGGACGAGGACACGCAGACCGACCGCTACCGCGCGCTGTCGATCGGCCTCGGCGTGGCCGCGCTGCTGATCTGGGTCATGTTCGTCGTCATCGACGACGCCAAGGTCTACCTCGCCGCCGGAGTCACCACGACTGTCGCGGCGGCGATGTTCCGGGTGCTGGTGGCGGTGCGTGCCGTGGAGCGGCGCCTCGCCCGGTCGCTGCCGGCCGGTCCGACGACGCCCGAGTCCTGAGCAGTACGCCGCTCCCCCGAACTTGTCACACCTGTGCAACTGCGTGTTGCACTAATCTGAAGGCATGAGCACCGCGCCCGAGACCGACGGCCGACGTACCGCGGCCGCGGCCCGACGCCGCCAGCGTGAGGCCGACATCATCGCGGCGACCCGCGCGCTGTTCGACCGCACCGGGGTCCGTGACGCGCAGATCGACCAGATCGCGCGCGCAGCCGGGATCAACCGGGCGATCGTCTACCGCCACTTCACCGGCAAGGAGGAGCTGTTCGCGCTCACGCTCGTGGAGTACCTCGACGAGCTGCGTGCGGCTCTCGTCGAGGCCGACGCGGTAGGGCGCGACGCCGCCGAGCGGTTGACCCTCATCACCGGCGCCTTCGTCGACTACGGCATCGCCCATCCGGCGTTCGTCGACTGCGCGCAGACCCTGATGCGGCGCACCGGGCCCGAGCTGTTGGAGGAGATGTCGGAGTCCGCCCTGTTCCGGCTCGGTCGAGCGATCTCGGCCTGCCTCGCCGTACTCGCGTCGGCGCTGGAGGCAGGCGTCGAGGCGGGCGACTTCCACGTCGAGGACCCCGCCCTGCTGGCCAACACGCTCTATGCCAGCGGACTGGGCGCCCTCCAGCTGGCCCGGGTGGGGATCCTGGTGAAGGAGTCCGCCCCGGGCGTCCCCACCGTCGGCCAGGTCAGCGCCGAGCAGGTCCGCGACTACCTGGTCGCCAGTGCCCTCGCTCTCGCCACCCGCCGTTGAGTCGCCACATATGCGCGTCGAGTCGCCACAAAGTCGGCGAGCTTGTGGCAACTCGACCAGATTTCGTGGCGACTCGACCTGATTTCCTGGCGACTCGACCTACTTCTCGAGGATCGCGACGACGCCCTGTCCACCGGCGGCGCAGATCGAGATCAGGACCCGACCCGAGCCGTTCTCGTTGAGCTGCTTGGCGGCGCCGTTGACGATCCGGCCGCCGGTGGCCGCAAACGGGTGGCCTGCGGCGAGCGAGGAGCCGTTGACGTTCAGCTTGCTGCGGTCGATCGAACCGAGCGGAGCGTCGAGGCCGAGCCGCTCCTTGCAGAACACCGGGTCCTCCCACGCCTTGAGCGTCGAGAGCACCTGCGAGGCGAACGCCTCGTGGATCTCGTAGTAGTCGAAGTCCTGCAGCGAGAGGCCCTCGCGCTGGAGCATCCGCGCGACGGCGTACGCCGGGGCCATCAGCAGCCCCTCCGCGCCGTGCACGTAGTCGACCGCAGCCGTCTCGTACGCCGTGAAGTAGGCCAGCACGGGGAGCCCGCGCTCCTCGGCCCAGTCCTCGGAGGCCAGCAGCACCACCGAGGCGCCGTCGGTCAGCGGCGTGGAGTTGCCGGCGGTCATGGTGGCCGCCTCGCCCCGGCCGAAGACCGGCTTGAGCTTCGCGAGCTTCTCCACCGAGCTGTCGGGGCGCAGGTTGTTGTCGCGCTCCAGGCCGCGGAACGGCGTGATCTGGTCGTCGAGGAAGCCGGCGTCGTAGGCGGCGGCGAGCCGCTGGTGGGAGGCGGCGGCGAGCGCGTCCTGGTCCTCGCGGGCGATCTGCCACTCGAGGGCGGTCAGCGCGGCGTGGTCACCCATCGACAGGCCGGTCCGCGGCTCGCCGTTCTGGGGGATCTCGAGGCCGATGTCGCCGGGACGGATGGAGCCGAGCGCCTTGATCCGGCTGGTGGTGTCGCGGGCGGCGTTGACCTTCATCAGCTTCTTGCGCAGCTTGTCGCTGATCGCGACCGGCGCGTCGGAGGTGGTGTCGGCGCCGCCGGCGATGCCGACCTCGATCTGGCCGAGGGCGATCTTGTTGGCGACCTGGATCGCGGCCTGCAGGCCGGTGCCGCAGGCCTGCTGGATGTCGGTGGCGGGGGTGTCGGCGGCGAGCTTCGAGCCGAGCACCGCCTCGCGGGTCAGGTTGAAGTCGCGGGCGTGCTTGAGCACGGCACCCGCGACGACCTCGCCGACCCGTTCGCCCTCGAGCCCGAAGCGCGTCACCAGGCCGTCGAGGGCGGCGGTGAGCATCTCCTGGTTGGAGGCGTCGGCGTAGGCGCTGTTGGAGCGGGCGAAGGGGATCCGGTTGCCGCCGATGACGGCGACGCGGCGCGTGGAGGTCTGCATGGCACCCATTGTGACTCGCGAGTAGCCTCATGGGAACCACACTGAGTCACACGTCACGGTGTCCTATTTCACGAAATGTGGACGCAGAGTTACACAGGGAGTTACCTAACGTCATGAGTGATCGCTACCAAGGTTTCGTGCAGTCCCCCATCGGCAAGCTCCTGGTCAAGAACCTGGGCCTGCCCGCCCCCACGCCGCTGAAGCGCTACGAGGAAGGGGCACCGCTCGTCGACGGCACCGTGGCCATCGGCGGCACCGGACGGTTGGCCGAGTCGCTGCCGGGCCTGCTCGACCTGCTCGGCATCGCCACCACCACGACCACCGACGCCGCCGAGCGCTATCAGGGACTGGTCTTCGACGCGACCGGCATCACCGAGGCCGGCGAGCTCTCCGCCCTGCGTGACTTCTTCACGCCGTTGCTGCGCAGCCTGGCGACCTGCCCGCGCGTCGTCGTGCTCGGTACGCCGCCCGAGAGCGTCTCGGGCGCCGAGCGGGTCGCCCAGCGCGCCCTGGAGGGCTTCACCCGCTCGCTCGGCAAGGAGATCGGCCGCGGCGGCACCGTGCAGCTGGTCTACGTCGCCGATGGCGCCGAGGGCACGGTCGCCTCCACGCTCGGCTTCCTGCTGTCGCCGAAGTCGGCCTACGTCTCGGGCCAGGTCGTGCGGGTCGGCACGCACACGAGCAAGGCGGCCCAGGTCAGCGACTGGAGCAAGCCCCTGACCGGCAAGGTCGCGCTCGTCACCGGCGCCAGCCGCGGCATCGGCGAGCAGATCGCCCGGGTCCTCCACCGCGACGGCGCCACCGTCGTGGGCCTCGACGTGCCGCAGGCGGCCAGTGAGCTGCAGGCCCTGATGCGCGAGCTCGACGGCGACCACCTCACCCTCGACATCACCGCCAAGGACGCACCGCAGCGGATCGCCCACCACCTCCAGGAGAAGCACGGCGGCGTGGACGTGGTCGTCCACAACGCCGGCATCACCAAGGACAAGAAGCTCGCCAACATGGATGAGGACCGCTGGAACGCGGTGCTGAACGTCAACCTGGTCGCACCGGAGCGGATCACCCGCGAGCTGCTCGACCAGGGCGTGATCAACGACAACGGCGCCATCATCGGCGTGGCCTCGATCGCCGGCATCGCCGGCAACGTCGGCCAGACCAACTACGCCGCCTCCAAGGCCGGCGTGATCGGGCTGGTCGACAGCCTCAAGGACGAGCTGAAGAAGGGCGTCACGATCAACGCGGTCGCGCCCGGCTTCATCATCACGCAGATGACCGCCGCCGTGCCGTTCGCGACCCGCGAGGTCGGTCAGCGGCTCAACGCGATGTCCCAGGGCGGACTGCCGGTCGACGTCGCCGAGACCATCGCCTGGTACGCCAACCCGGGTTCCACCGCCGTCAACGGCAACGTGGTCCGGGTGTGCGGCCAGATGATGCTGGGCGCCTGAGCCATGGCCGTCCCCCTGATCCTGAAGGCGGCACTGCCGTCGATCCCGGTCGTCAACCAGCTGCCGGGGGTGAAGAAGGACCGCAACGCCGACCCGAGCACGCTCGAGTTCACCCGTGACGGGCTCACGATCGAGCGCGAGCACGCGGCGGCGTACGCCGCGGTCTGCGGGTTCCCGGCCAAGGACGCGGTCCCGCTGACCTATCCGCACATGCTGGCCTTCCCGCTCCACATGGCGGCGATGACCAGCCCGCAGTTCCCCTACCCCGCCGTCGGCTCGGTCCACGTGGAGAACGTGATCACCAGCCATCGTCCGATCCATGCCGGCGAGACGCTCGACGTGACGGTGCGGGTCTCCCCGACCCGGCCGCACGCCAAGGGCACCGCCGTGGACTTCCTCTCCGAGGTCCGCTCGGGGGACGACGTGGTCTGGGAGTCGACGTCCACCTACCTGCGACGCGGTCGCGGCCACGAGGACGCTCCCCGCGGGCTCGTGTTCGACACGACTCCGGTCGGAACGACGGAGTGGCGGCTGCCGGCCGACCTGGGTCGGCGGTACGGCGCGGTCTCGGGCGACCGCAACCCGATCCACCTCTACCCGCTGACCGCCAAGGCACTGGGCTTCCCGCGCCAGATCGCGCACGGCATGTGGAGCCTCGCGCGGTGCGTCGCAGCGCTGGAGAACCGGCTGCCCGACGCGGTGCGGGTCGAGGTCGCGTTCAAGAAGCCGATCCTGCTGCCCGGCACCGTGGCGTTCGGCCACGAGCTCACCGTCGACGGCCAGGCCTTCGCGCTGACCAGCCCGAAGGACGGCGCCCCCCACCTGGTGGGAAGCACCCGCTTCGCCTGATCGGTCAGCGGCCGGCGGCGTCCCAGAGGCGCTGCTCGGCGGCGGCGTCGAATCCGGTCGCGGGCCGATCGGTCGGCTGTGGCGGCACTCCCTCGGCTCGGAGCCAGTCCCAGGTGTCGGCGACCGTGTCGCGGATCGGGCGACACACCAGTCCGGCCTCGTGGGCCGCCGAGGTGTCGGCACCGTGGACCACCGCGTACTCCCCCGTCGGTGGGGTCCAGATCGGCAGCTCGGTCCACGGCTGCACCCCTGCCCTCTCGACCACGTCGGGATCGAGCCAGACCAGTTCGGCGTCGGCCCCGGTGACCTCGACGCATGCCTCGAGCAGCTCGCGGATTGTGGTGTGACCTGGGCGGCTGACGCTGTTGAGGATCCCGACCGGCCTCTGATCGAGGATCCAGCGGGCCAGATCACGGGCGTCTATCAGCTGGAGTGGTCGATCGTGAGGTCCGGGCGCAGGCACCCGACCGCCTGCGGCGATCCGCTCGAGCCAGAACGGAAGTCGGCCGATCTGCTCGTAGGGCCCGAGGATCAGTCCGGCCCGGGCGCACAGCACCGGCCCGTCGAACTCGCGGAGAACGGCGAGCTCGCCGCCGCGTTTGGCAGCGGCGTAGTCGGCGCCGTCCGTCGAATCCGCATCGCCCTCGACGATGACCGCCGACTCGTCGTGCCCCCACGGCCAGGTGTAGACCGACCGCGACGAGACGTAGGCGTAGTGGCCGGCACGACCGGACAGCAGCCGGGCCGAGTCGCGGACCGCGACCGGCGCACCCGACCAGGTGTCGACCACGGCGTCGAAGGTGTCGTCACCGAGCGCTGCGATCATGGACTCGGGGTCGAGCCGGTCGGCGCGCCGGGCCTCGACGCCCGGCAACGTGACTCCGCTCCGGCCGCGGTTGAGCGTGATCACCTCGTCGCCGCGCTCCAGGGCGGTCTCCACGACCGCACGACCGACGTGGTGGGTGCCGCCGAGCACGAGAAGCCTCATGGGGTTGATGCTCGCTGCCGTCGACGGCGTACGGAAGGGCCGTTCACCCACAGCGCAACGTCAGCGGGGGTTGCCGAAGGCGGTGCTCGTGGTGCGGGAGCGGGCGGCCGTCGCCGAGGCGGCGCGACGCTCGGAGAACGTCGCGGTGCCCGGGCTCCAGACGCCGACCTCGGTGGTGAGGTTGCCGTCCCAGTCCCCGGTGACCGGCAGGTCGCCGGGCTGGCCGAAGGGCACCTGCGCGAGCCAGGCCAGGCCCTCGGCGTCGACGACCCGCAGCGTGAACGTGGAGGTCGCGCGGTCGTAGACCCCGAGGTCGGTACGGCCGTCGCCGTCCCAGTCGCCGGTGACGGGGAGGTCGTCGGCGTCGCCCAGCGCGACCGAGGTGGTCGTGCCGTTGGCGGCGCGCAGCACGAAGACACCAGTGGGTCGGCGCACGCCGATCTCCCAGGCGCCGTCGCCGTCCCAGTCGCCGGCCACCGGCCGGTCCTCGGCCGCACCGAAGGCGATCTTGGTGACCCCGCCCGCGGCGCGGAGCCGGAAGAGGGTGCGACCCGCTGCCCGAACGCCGGGGTTGGCGCGACCGTTCCCGTCCCAGTCACCGACGACCGGGTCGTCGGTGGACTTGCCGAAGCGGAGCACCTTGGGTGCCAACCCCGGGCGCTGCACCAGGAACGTGGACTTCGCGGCCCGTCGGTAGACGACGAGCTCGGCGGCGGGGCCGCCGAGGAAGTTGCCGGCGAGCGGGACGTCGGGGCAGTTGGTGGAGGTCAGCGTCGACCCGAAGGTGAACGGCACCCCGGCGAAGTACGGCGCCAGCACCCCGGCCGCGTTGCGCTCCTCGAAGTGCAGGTGCTCGCCGTAGGAGTTGCCGGTGTTGCCGACGGTCCCGAGCAGCGCGCCCTGGTCGACGCTCTGCCCGAGCGCGACCGTGACGTCGTTGAGGTGGGCGTAGACGCTCCGCTCGCCGTTGTCGTGCTCGAGCATCACCCAGTGGCCGTAGCCGGTCGTGCCCTTCGGGTCCGCGCGCACGACCGTGCCCGGAGCCGAGGCGACGACGGGGTCGTCCTTGTCGTCGGTGCGGTTCCAGTCGATGGCGTTCCGGCTCGGGCTGTGGCTGTCGCGGGTGGTCCCCGTCCAGGCCTGACCGCACGGGAACGGCATCTCGAAGCGGGTCTCGGGGGCGACCGAGCGGGTCAGCTGCGCGGCCGCGGGGGCGGCGGGGAGCAGCGTCACCGACAGGGCCACCGACAGCGCCAGGGCTGCCAGGGGGCTGAGCAGGGCCGCCGGAACGGCTCGAGTCACAGGAGTCACAGCAACCTCACGGGGGGACGGGCGCCACAGAACTTCACAACCGTAACGGCGCCCGGCGTGTCTGTCTGGAAACTACAACCGTGTAGTTGACAATGCCCTGCCTCCGGGGGTTTCGAGGCTCGGCCGCGGGCGGCCTCGCACCTCAACCACCGGAGACCTGCTGGCGGCCTCGCACCTCACCAAGCCGGCAGGGTCAGTCGCGCTCGCGCATCCGGATCAGGCCCTCCTGGGCCACGGTGCTGACGAGGGTCCCGTCCTCGGCGTACACCTGGGCCAGGGCCAGCCCGCGGGCGCCGGTGGCCGACGGCGAGTGCTGGTCGTAGAGCCACCAGCGGTCGGCGCGGAACGGCCGGTGGAACCACACCGCGTGATCGAGGGAGGCCGGCTGCAGGCGGGGGTCGGAGATCACCACGCCGTGCGGGATGAGCGCGGCCCCGAGCAGGGTGAGGTCGCTGGCATAGGTGAAGGCCGCGAGGTGCTCCAACGGGTCGTCGGAGAGCTCGCCGTTGACCCGGATCCAGATCCTGGCCTGGGCCGGACGGTCGGGGTCCCGGGGAAGCCCGTGACCGGAGATCCCGACGTAGCGCACCTCGAGCGCCGCCCACTCCCGGGCGAAGGCGTCGGGGTTGCCGCCCTGCAACTTGACCAGGTCGAGCAGGCTGATCGCCTCGTCCGGGGGCATGACCTCGGGCATCCGGTCCTGGTGGTCCAGGCCGTCCTCGTCGATCTGGAAGTTGCCGGTCTGGAAGTAGATCGGCCGGCCGTGCTGACGCGCGATCACCCGCCGGGTCGCGAAGGAGCGACCGTCACGCAGCCGCTCGACGTCGTAGATGATCGGCACCGAGGGGTCGCCGGGGCGCAGGAAGTAGGAGTGCAGCGAGTGAGGTCGGTAGACAGGGTCGACCGAGGAGCAGCCGGCGATCAGCGCCTGCGCGGCCACCTGTCCTCCGAAGACACGCTGCCGGTCGGTGTCGGGCTGGCGTCCCCGGAAGAGGTCGACGTCGATCTGCTCCAGTGAGAGCAGGTCGACCAGCTGGGCGGCTGATCTGGCCATGGGCTCCTCAGTCCTGATCCGGGTCGGGGCCGTCGAGCCCGGCGAGGAACTGCTCGAACTGCTGCCCGATCTCCTCACCGGTCGGCAGTGGCTGGTCGGTGGCCAGCAGGCTGCTGCCGTCGTTCTCGGCACGTTCGAACGCGTCGTACTGCTGCTCCAGCGCGGTCACGACGTCACCGACCTCCTCGTTGGCGGCCAGGTAGCGCGCGACCTCGGCCTCACGGTCCTCGGCCTCGGCGCGAAGCCCGGACAGGTCGACGGTGAGCCAGGCGGCGAGCTCGACGTGCTCGAGCAGCGCGATCGACGCGGCGGGGTACTCCAGCTGGGCGAGGTAGTGCGGGATGTGGGCGACGAAACCCATCGCGTCGTGGCCCCACTCCCCCAGCCGCACCTCGAGCAGCGCCTGCGCGCTCGACGGGATCCGCAGCTCGCCGCGCCACGGGCTCTCGCCGGTGAGCAGCTCGGGGTTGTTGGCGTGGTGGGTGATCGCGATCGGACGGGTGTGGGGCACGGCCATCGGCACCGACCCCATCGCCACGACGCGGGTGACGCCGAACCGCTCGACGACCGCCTTCACCGCGCGGGCGAACGCCTCCCAGCGGTTGTCGGGCTCGGGGCCGTGCAGCAGGAGGTACGGCGTGCCGCCGGTGTCCCGCACCAGCCGGACGACCAGCCGGGGCGCGTCGTAGGCCTCGTAGTGGTCGCGCACGAACGACATCGGCGGCCGGCGGGCTCGGTAGTCGTGGAACTGGTCGACGTCGAAGGTCGCCACGATCCGGGCCTCGGACAGGTCGGCCAGGTGCTGGGCCGCGCGGGCCGCGGCGTTGCCGGCGTCGAGGAATCCGTCGAGTGCCAGCACCATCGCCAGTCGCTCGACGCCCTCGAGCTCGGGAACGTCGTCGACGATGTGCACCAGGGGTGCTTCGGTGACCACCCCCGCAGCCTACGAGTCGGTCGCACCCGCCGTCGGCTCGGGCTCCCCTTCGCGAGGACCAGCGGGAGCGAGGCGATCAGGCAGCCGGCCCGCCGCCGATTCCGGGGTTCAGCTCACGTGGTCGACATCTTGGGGAGAACGATCCCCCGAGAGCGCCGTGACGTCTTCCACGATGCCGCGGGCCAGGCTCTGCGCGTCGAGGCCGACTCGCTCGAGGATCACCGCCCGCTTGGCGTGGCCCAGGAACTCCTGCGGCACGCCGTGGAGACGGAAGGGCGTGGTCACGCCCTCGTCGTTGAGGGTCTGCAGCAGCACCGCGCCGACACCGCCGATGCGGCCGTTGTCCTCGAGGTGCACGACCAGCTGGTGGTCTCGTGCCAGGTCGACCAGGGCGGGGTCGACGGGCTTCACCCACCGCGGGTCGACGACGGTGACGCCGATGCCCTGGGCCACCAGCCGGTGCCCGACGTCGACGGCGGTCGCCGCCATCGCACCGACCCCGACCAGCAGCACGTCACGGGTGCCGTTGCGGAGCAGTACGTCGACGCCGCCCACCCGGTCGACGGCGTCCAGGTCGTCGGGTGGCGGGCCCTTCGGGTAGCGGACCACCGTGGGTGCGTCGTCCACGGTCACCGCCTCGTCGAGCAGCTCCCGGAGCCGGGTCGCGTCGCGGGGCGCAGCCAAACGCAGTCCGGGCACGACCTGCAGCACCGACATGTCCCACATGCCGTTGTGGCTGGCGCCGTCGTCCCCGGTCACACCGGCACGGTCGAGCACGAAGGTGACTCCGCAGCGGTGGAGCGCGCAGTCCATCAGCACCTGGTCGAAGGCGCGGTTGAGGAAGGTCGCGTAGACGGCGACGACCGGGTGCAGCCCGCCCATGGCGAGCCCGGCGGCACTGGTGGCGGCGTGCTGCTCGGCGATGCCGACGTCGAAGGTGCGCTCGGGGAACCGGGCCTCGAAGTGATGGAGCCCGACCGGGTGCATCATCGCCGCGGTGATCGCGACGACGTCGGGACGGCGCTCGCCGATCCGGACGATCTCCTCGCCGAACACGTCGGTCCAGCTGCCACCGGTGGGGTGCTCCTCACCGGTCTCGATGTCGAAGGGTCGCGGCGAGTGGAACTGGTCGGCCTCGTGGCGCTCGGCGGCGTCGTACCCGAACCCCTTGCGGGTCAGGGTGTGGACGATCACCGGGCCGTTGAAGCGCTTCGCCTGCGAGAGCGCCTTCTCGACCGCGGCCAGGTCGTGGCCGTCGACGGGTCCGACGTACTTCAGACCCAGGTCCTCGAACAGGCCCTGGGGGGCGAGCGCGTCCTTCATGCCCCGCTTCATCGCGTGGAGCACGTCGTACGCCGCCGGGCCGACGCCCTTGACGGAGTTGAGCCGCTTCTTGACCAGGTCGAGGATCTGCTCGTAGCGCGGATTGGTGCGCAGCGTGGCGAGCGCGGTCGCGAGACCGCCGACGGTCGGTGTGTAGGAGCGGCCGTTGTCGTTGACGACGATGACCAGTCGGCTGCGCTGGGCGATGGCGATGTTGTTGAGCGCCTCCCAGGCCATGCCTCCGGTCAGGGCGCCGTCGCCGATCACGGCCACGACGTGGCGGTCCTCGCCGCGGATGGCGTAGGCCTTCGCGAGTCCGTCCGCGTAGGAGAGCGCGGTGGAGGCGTGGGAGTTCTCGACGATGTCGTGCTCGGACTCGGCCTGGCTGGGGTAGCCGCTGAGGCCACCCTCCTGCCGGAGCTTGTCGAAGCTGGACATCCGGCCGGTGAGCAGCTTGTGGACGTAGGCCTGGTGGCCGGTGTCGAAGACGACCCGGTCGACCGGCGACTCGAAGACCCGGTGGATCCCCAGGGTCAGCTCGACGACGCCGAGGTTGGGGCCGAGGTGACCTCCGGTGCGCGAACAGGTCTCGACGAGGAAGTCGCGGATCTCGCTGGAGAGGGCCGCCAGCTGGTCGGGCGTGAGGTCGCGGAGGTCACGCGGCGACGCGATCGACTCGAGCATTCCCATGTCAGGTGACTCTACAAGCGAGTGGTTGCGACGGCGGCTTCGAGGAGCGGCCCCCGCGACCCACGTCACGTCGTGGCTGCCCCGGCGAGCCGCGCGTAGAGATCGGAGGAGAGGAAGACCGGCAGCGCGATCCGGGCTGACGCGGTGAGATCGAGTCGCGGTGTCTCGGCCGGGTCGACGAACACGATCCGGCGGCCCTCGTGGCACTCGATGTCGGCGTCGGTCAGGTCGAGGCGGGCGGCGTACAGCCGGAACGGGTCGTCGGTCTGCGTGTGCTCGTGGAACACCATGAAGTCCCCGACCAGCTCGAGATCACCGACGGGGAGGCGCAGCCCGGTCTCCTCCTCGAGCTCGCGGTAGGCGCCCTCCTCGAAGCCCTCGCCGAGCTCCAGGTGGCCGCCGCAGAAGCCCCACTTGTCCGGGTCGATGGCCGGGTGCTCGTCGCGCTCCTGCAGCAGGACCCAGCCGCGGGCGTCCACGATGACCACGCTGGCGAAGCGAGTCATCCGTCGTAGGGAACCTCGGCGCGCCAGTCGCCGACGTCCTGGTGGGCCGCGGCATGGATCGCCTTCGCGACGCGGTCGGGGGTGAAGGCGCCCTCGCGGGCCAGGGTGCCGCGCACGGTCACCGACACCGCGCGGATCCCGTCGTCGGCCAGCGTTGCGTCGATGCTGCGGACCAGGTTGCGCAGTCCGGCCTTCTGCACGCCGAGCGATGCGGCCTCGTGCGACGGCTGGTCGGCGGCCATCGAACCGGTGGCGGTGACCCGGCCGCCCTCGGCCATGAACGGGCGGGCCGCCTGTACCGCCGTGAGCAGCGCACCGACGCCCAGGGTGAGGTCCTCGAGCAGCTCGGCGACGGTGAGCGTGAGCGGGGTCTTCGCGCGGTAGGCGCTGGGATTGAAGTGGAGTACGTCGATCCGGCCGAGCCGCTCGCCCAGCCCCGAGACCGCGGCGGTCGCAGCGTCGCGGTCGGTGATGTCGGCGACCACGTGGCTGACGCCCGCACCCGCGGCCTCGAGATCGATGGTCAGTTCGCCGAGCTGGGCCTCGTCGACGCCGATCAGTCCTACGTCGTAACCGTCCCCGGCGAACAGACGGGCCACGGAACCACTCACGCCGGGACCGGCCCCGACGATGACGATGACGGGTCTGCTCATGCCTCTGACGCTACCCGGTGCGGCAGCTGTCAGAGCCGAGCGACGTAGCGCCGGCCGCGCAGCGCCTCCTCGACCAGGCCCACCGCACGGCGTACGGCGAGCAGCCGCGCCTGCTCGAGCTGGAAGGTCTGCACCGCCGCCTCGACGACCCACAGCTCCGCGACCTGTCCGAGGTCGGCCCGGGCCTCGCTGAGCCCACGCCGACACGCCGCCTGGTTGGCTTCGACGTGGAGCACCGCAAACCGGGCGAGCACGACGACGTGGCGGCGGAGCCCGGCGTAGCGGCGGTAGTCGGGTGGACACAGGTCGAGCAGCCAGTTGGCCGCGGTGACCTCCCAGTCGGGCGCCTCGGGTGGGCGAACCTCCCGCGGCCAGCCGGGTGGAGCGACGGAGGACGACATTCGACCATCGTAGTCGAACACCTGTTCGAGCATGGACCCGGGAGATGTACGGTTCGGCAACTTTTGCGGTGTCGCTCCTTCCGTCGGGGGCCGGTGGGGTCCACGATGCACGTGTGACATCGCAGGTGGCGGCCGACGAGGAGTTGCCGCCCGACGCGACGAGTGCGGGCCGGGCCCGGAGGTTGCTGCGCGCTGCCCTGGAAGGCAGCGGGAGCGAGGAGAACCTCGACGCCGCGCAGCTCGCCATCAGCGAGATCGTGACGAACGCGCTCGTCCACGCCGGAACGTCGATGCGGTTGCGGATCCTGACCGCCGACCAGCGGGTCCGGGTGGAGCTCGCCGACGGCAGTCCACGGCTGCCCAGCCAGCGCGCGTTCGGCGTCGCCTCGCCCACCGGCCGGGGGTTGATGCTGGTCCAGGAGCTGGTGACCCGGTGGGGCGCCCACCCGACCCCCGATGGCAAGGTCGTCTGGTTCGAGATGAGTGGTGGCGAGGCCGCTCTCGACGAGCTGCTGCCCGAACCCGACGACGTGCGGACCGACGACGACGCCGTGGTCATCGAGCTCCACCGGATGCCGCTGCTGATGCACCAGGCCTGGCAGGAGCACGCCGCGGGACTGCTGCGCGAGGTGATGCTGGTCCGGCTCGATGCCGAGCTGAGCGCGCTCGAGGAGCACGCCAGCGCCAGCGACGCTCTCGGGCTGCTGCTCGACCAGATCCCTCCCGCCGACGTGGGCATGGACCCCGACACCGTGATGTCACGTGCGACCGAGCCGGAGCTGTCGGCGCAGCGGCTGCTCATCGAGGTGCCCCTGGCCTCGCTGCCGAGCTTCGCCGCGCTGGACGTGATGCTCGACGAGGCGCTCAACCTGGCCTGGGACGGCCATCTGCTCTCGCCACCGACCCAGCCGGAGATCCTGGCGATGCGGCTGTGGATCTGCAACCAGGTCCGGCACCAGGCCGCCGGAGGCCGTTCGACCGCGTGGCCGTCCCTCGCCGCAGCCCTGCCACCGGCCCACCCGCTCCCGGCCCTGGTCTGGGACGACGCCGAGGTCGTCGAGGCGTCGTACGCCGTGCTGGCCGCCGACGACTCCAACCGGATCGTCGCGGTCAGCCCCAGCGCCCTGGAGCTGCTCGGCTATGACGACGCGTCGGTACTGGTGGGACGACGATTGGTCACCATCATCCCGGAGCGTTTCCACCAGGCGCACGTGGCCGGGTTCACGCTTCACCTCGCCAACGGACGCGCCCCGCTGCTCGGCCGTCGGGTCACCGTGCCCGTGCTGCGCCGGGACGGCACCGAGCTCGAGGTCGGCCTGATCATCGAGTCGCGCGGTCTCCCCGGAGGACGGCTCCTGTTCACCGCGCAGTTCCTCCTCTGACCTACTCCCCCAGCTGTGCCAGCACCTGCGCGAGATGCTCGCCGCGCAAGCCGGTCGCGTGGTGCCGCCAGAACGCGTCGGGGTAGACCAGCCGACCACTGACGCCGCGATCGTCGAGGACGGCGACCTGGAAGGCCGGACCCGGGATCCGGTCGGTCGGGCGCAGGAAGCCGTGCTCCAGGGCGGGGCCGAAGCCGCGGGTGCCGTAGTAGCCCGGGTCGCCCTCGAGGAACACGTAGGCCTCACCGCGCTCGCGGGCCGCGGTCAGCGCCGCCTCGACCAGCCGGGTTCCAAGGCCTGCGCCCTGGCGCATCGGTGAGACGGAGAGCGGACTGAGCGTCAGCACGTCGACGACCGCCTCCTCGTCATCGACCCAGGCGCGTTCGAGGGCGACGTGGCCCACCACCACCCCGGCGTCCTCGGCCACCAGCTCGACCTCGACCCGGCCGGACTCCCGCAGGTCGTCGACCAGGTCGGCAATCCCTTCGTGGGGGCCGAAGGCGTGGTCGATGACCGAGCGGATCGCGGCCTGGTCGGCCGGGGTCGCCTCGCGGATCGTCATGCCTGCGCCAGGAACGAGAAGCGCACCTCACGGTCGGCGTTGTCGACGTTGAGGTCGACCAGGCAGACGCTCTGCCACGTGCCGAGCGCCAACCGACCGTCGAGGACCGGAAGCGTGGCGTACGGCGGCACCAGCGCGGGCATCACGTGGCTGCGGCCGTGGCCGGTGCTGCCGTGGCGGTGGCGCCACCGGTCGTCGGCCGGCAGCAGGTCACCGAGCGCCGCGAGCAGGTCGTCGTCGGACCCGGCTCCGGTCTCGATGACCGCGATCCCGGCGGTGGCGTGCGGCACGAACACGTGCAGCAGCCCGTCCCCCCGGCCCTCGACGTACGACGCACAGTCGGCCGTGAGGTCGAGGACTCGTTCGGTGCCGCCGGTGCGGTAGTCACGGGTCTCGGAATCCATGCCGCCGATCGTGCCACGGCTACTACGTTGGGCGGATGGACGTGCAATCACTCGGGTTCCGCACCGACATCGCGCTGCTGGAACACGACGGCAGCGTGGTCGAGGACCACGGGACCCACATCGTCGTCCGCACCCCGCACAACCCGACGTTCTACTGGGGCAACTTCGTGCTGATCGGCGATCCCGGCCCCGGGGACTGGGTGTCGCGCTGGCTGGCGGTATCGGCCGCGGAGTTCCCGGACGCGCAGCACGCGGCGCTCGGTTTCGACCGTCCCGGCGTCGTCGACACCGCCGCCCTCGAGGCGGCCGGGCTGACCGTCGAGCGGGACGTGACCATGACGACGACCTCAGTCAACCCGCCCCGGCACGCCGCGACCGGTGTGGAGCTGCGCCCGTTGTCGGGCGACGACGACTGGGCCCAGCAGGTGGAGCTGTCGCTCGCCGGCGAGACCGACCCGCACGTCACCCGCGAGTTCTCCTCGCGCCGGGACCAGTCCTACCGCGACCTGACCGAGGCCGGCCACGGCTGCTGGTTCGGGGCGTTCGTCGACGGCGCACTGGCCGCGTCGCTGGGCATCTTCCGGGCCGGCGAGGGCCTGGCCCGGTTCCAGCACGTCAAGACCCACCCCGAGCATCGCCGCCGGGGGTTGGCCGGCTCGCTCGTGCACCTGGCGAGCCGGTTCGCGCTGGACGAGCTCGAGGCGGAACGGCTGGTCATGGTCGCCGACCCCGACTACGTCGCGATCCGCGTCTACCGCTCGGTCGGCTTCGTCGACGCCGAGCCGCAGCTGCAGGTCACGAAGCTGCCCGACCTCTAGGAGCGGTTGGCCGGGTCGAGCGCGGCTTCGATCCGCTCCACCTTGGCGGTCAGCTGGCCGTCGTACCCGGGCCGGATGTCGGCCTTGAGCACGAGCCCCACCCGTGGCGACACCTCAGCGACCGCGTCGACGGCCTGCTTCACCACCGCCATCACCTCGTCCCACTCCCCCTCGACATTGGTGAACATCGAGTTGGTCTCGTTCGGGAGGCCGGACTCGCGAACCACGCGGACGGCGCGGGCCACGGCCTCGCTCACCGACCCGTCCTGGTCGGCGGCTCCGGAGGGGCTGATGCTGAAAGCGGCGATCATGCGAACCAACCTACGTCCGGCGCTTGGCTCGTGATTCCGTGCCACCTGGTGACACGGAATCGCGACCTAGTGGCGCTCGTGCCCGTCGAGGTACGCCGCGACCAACCCACCCAGGCTCGGCAGGTGGTAGCCGCCCTCCTGCACGATCACCGACGACAGTCCCAGTCCGCCGAGCCGTCGACCGGCGGCGGCGTACCCCTCGGCCGTCACCTGCAGCGGGCTCTCGGGATCGTCGGCGGCCGCGTCGACACCGAGCGAGACCACGAGGGCGTCGCACCCGGCGGCGGCCACCCAGTCGGCGAGGTCGTCGACGCGTTCGAGCCACGCGCGGTCGCCGGTGCCCTCGGGCAGCGGCAGGTTGCGGGTCGCGCCCGCGCCCGGCCCGGAACCGGTCTCCTCGGCATGCCCGACGACGTGCGGGAACCAGCCTGCCGCGGGATCGATGTGGAGCGAGCCGTAGAGGACGTCGCCGCGCTCCCAGAAGATCGCCTGCGTGCCGTTGCCGTGGTGGGCGTCGAGGTCGAGCACGGCCACCCGCTCGCGGCCACCGTCGACGAGGGCCTGGGCGGCCAGCGCCGCGTTGTTGAGGTAGCACGATCCGCCGTAACCGGCCGGGGTCGCGTGGTGACCGGGCGGCCGGCTCAGCGCGTACGCCGCGGGCGACCCGGCCAGCACCACGTCGGTCGCCGTCAGCGCGCAGTCGGCGGCGGCCACGGCGGCCGGCCAGGTGCCGGGCCCGACCAGCGTCATCGTGTCGTAGCCGAACTGTCCGGCCAGCCCGTGCAGCGCGGTCGGCAACCGGGTCGGCATGCCGGCGGTCATCGCCGGGGTCGGGAACACGTAGGGCACGACCCGCTCCTGGCCGACCTCGTCGGCGTACCCACCGGCGAGCCAGCGGTCGTGCGCGGTGGCGAGGAAGTCGAGGAGCGCCGGGGCGTGGACGGACGCGAGCGCCCCGACCCCGTGCGGGGTCGCGAGCACCTGGTCGCGGTCGGCCAGCGCCTCGAGGATCGCGTCGACCCGCTCGGCGACCTCGACCGCGGGCGTGCTGACACCGATCCAGACCTCGTGCCGCGGGTCGTGGAGGCGCGTGTCGGCGGACCAGATCACCGGCATCGTTCGAGGCACGGAGCCAGCATCCCACCGCTCCGATCCGGCAGGATGCGGACATGCCACGCGCACGCGACCTGGGTGTCGTCATCGGCGACCTGCCCACCGGGCCCACCAACTCCGTGCTCGACGTCGCCGGTGTCGGGCTCGGTCACGCCACCGTGCACCGCGACGAGCCGGCGCCACCGGCCGGGCGGGGCACGGCCCGCACCGGCGTCACCACGCTGCTGCTCGCCGAGGACGCCTACCTCCGGCCGCTGCCGGCGGGGGGTGCCGTGCTCAACGGCGCCGGCGAGTGCACCGGCTTCCTGGCGGCCGGCGAGTGGGGTGCGACCGAGACGCCGGTCCACCTGACCTCCACCATGCAGCTGGGCCGGGTCTACGACGCCGCCTGCGAGATCGCCCTCGAGCAGCACCCCGAGGTCGCCGACGACGTGGTGATCCCGGTCGTCGCCGAGTGCGACGACTCCTTCCTCAACGACTGCCGCCGGATGCAGGTCACCGGCGACGACGTGCGGGCGTCGTACGCCGCGGCGCTGGCCTCGCGCGGCGACTCGACTCCGCCGGCCGAGGGCGCGGTCGGTGCGGGGACCGGCATGTCCTGCTTCGACTTCAAGGGCGGCATCGGCACCGCCTCGCGGGTCACGTCCGAGGGCCACACGGTGGCGGTGCTGCTGCTCACCAACTTCGGCGTGCGCGCCGAGTGCGTGGTGGCCGGGGTGCCGGTCGGCCGGCTGCTGGGGCCGGCGACCTCTGGGCCGAACGCGCCCGCCGGGTCGTGCATCGGCATCGTCGTCACCGACGCCCCGGTCGACGGCGCCGCGTGCTCGCGGCTGGCGCGCCGGATCGGGCTCGGCCTGGCGCGCACCGGTTCGGTGGCCCACCACGGCAGCGGCGAGATCTTCCTCGGGGTCGGCACCGGCATGCGACTCGATCGCAACGCCCGGCCCGACCGGACCGACCTCGTCGCCGGTCGTGCGCTCGACCCGCTGTTCTCGGCCACGGTCGAGGCGGCGGAGGAGGCCGTGCTCAACTCCATGTTCAGCGCACCCACCACCGTCGGCCGCGACGGCCACACCAGCGAGTCGCTGCACTGCGACGAGGTGCTCACGCTGCTGGCACGGCCATGAGCGGCACCGCCCGTGCGGTTTGGATCCCGGCCACCGACGGCCTCGACCTGGCCGCCACGCTCTATCTCCCCGACTCCGCGGACGGGCCCCAGCCCTGTCTGCTCGAGGCGCTCCCCTACCGCAAGGACGACCTCACGTCGTCCTACGGCGAGAGCTACGAGGGCCTGCGCGACCGACACGGGTACGCCGTGTGCCGACTCGACCTGCGCGGCACCGGGTCCTCGCCGGGCGACGCCACCGACGAGTACCCCGAGGCCGAGCAGCGCGACCTGCAGGCGGTGATCGCGTGGCTGGCCGAGCAGGAGTGGTGCGACGGCCAGGTCGGCATGTTCGGCACGTCGTACTCCGGCTTCAACTCGCTGCAGCTGGCCTGCGAGCGCCCGCCGGCACTGAAGGCGGTGTGCGCGATCTACGCCACCGACGACCGGTGGACCGACGACGTGCACTGGCGTGGCGGCGCGCTGCGGCTGGTGGACCTCGTCGACTACTGCCACTACATGACCGCGATGAACCTGCTGCCGCCCGTGCCCGCGGTCTGGGGCGAGGGCTGGGAGCAGGAGTGGGAGCGCCGGCTGGCCGAGCCCCGGCCGTGGCTGTTCCGGTGGCTCGAGGAGTCACAGCACGGCGACTACTGGAACCACGGCTCGGTGCGGCTCGACGGCACCACACAGGGGTACGACCGGATCGGGTGCCCGGTGATGCTGGTGGCCGGCTGGGCCGACGGCTATCGCAACAACTCCTTCCGCACCGTCGCGCGGCTGGCCGACGCCGGGGTGCCGCACCGGCTGCTGGCCGGGCCCTGGGCGCACGCCGACGCCACCACCGCGATGCCCGGGCCGCGGATCGACCTCGAGACCGAGATGGCCGCCTGGTTCGACACCCACCTGCGCGGTCGGGGTGAGCACGCCGACCGGTGCGACGTCTTCGTCCGGTCCACCACCCGCCCCGAACCCGACCTCGACCTGCACGAAGGCCACTGGGTGACGCTGCCGAGCGTGCCGCCGACGACGACGTCCACCGTGCCGTTGGTCGGCCCGCGGTCCCTCGTCGTCGACCCCTCGGTCGGCACCACCGCGTGGATCGACTGTGCCGGTCACCTGCCGTGGGGGCTCTCGCTCGACCAGCGCACCGACGACGTGCGCTCGCTGGTCTGGGACGACGCGCCTCCTCCACGTCCCGTCGTCGGCCACCCGGTCGCCCGGCTGCGGGTCAGCGCCGACGCCCCGGCCGCCTCCCTGTCGGTGAAGCTGTGCGACGTGTTTCCCGACGGCACCTCGGCGCTGGTCAGTCGAGGCACCCTCGACCTGGCCTTCCGAGACGGGGTCCACGGCTCGCCCACCGCGCTGGAACCCGGCCAGGAGTACGACGTCGAGGTCGTGCTCGACGCGTGTGCCTACCAATGGGCGCCGGGCCAGCGGCTCCGGGTGAGCATCGCCGGCTCGGACTGGCCCAACACCGTCGCGCCTCCGGCGCCGGTCACGCTCTCCGTGCACGGTGGCGAGCTGGAGCTGCCGCTGCTCGACGGTGACCACCCCACGCCGACGTTCACCCCCGGTGACGAGCACTCGTCGGAGTCGGACGACGACGTCGTCTGGTCGGTGGGCGAGGACGTCATCCGTCGCACCGCCTACGCGCGCACCCGCTCGGAGTCGGAGTACGACGCGCCGTACGACGGCCGGGTGCTCGAGCACTACCAGGGCGAGGTGCGCGTCGACCGACGTACGTTCGGGCAACAGGCCTCCGCCCTGACCACCTTCCGACTCAGCTGGCCCGAGGTCGACATCGAGGTCACCGCCGAGCTCGACGTCACCGTCGACGATGGAGGCGTCACGGCGTTCGTCGAGACGCGCGCCTCGCGCGACGGCGAGGAGGTCCACCGGTGGACCACAGAGCGCTCCTACCCACGATCACCGGCCCGCTAGGAGGTCCGCCGGACGAGCAGCTGACCGATCAGCCCGTCAGTACGAGCATCCAAGGATCTCGGCTGCAGACCTCGACGTATCTGATCCTCCGACTCCACAGAAAGCGAAGCCACCATGGTCGTCGTCATCACCGCACTTGCCGCGTTCCCGCTCGGATACTTCCTTCGGAACCGACTTGCCGCGTTCCTCACCTTCGGGCTCGCGTTCGCCCACCTGTTCACCTTCCAGACCGCCCAGCTCGTCCTGGAGGCGACCCGCGGCTCCGAGGAGGCCTTCGGTGACCTCGCCGACCCTGACTGGGACTGGTTCGGTGACACCATCGGCTACCTCGTCTTCACCACCGCGATCTACGCCGTGGGTCTGGCCCTGGTCGCCGCCGGCCACGCCGTGCGCATCCGCCGCGCTCGTCGGCAGGGGGACGTCAGCCACGTCTGAACCGCCCCACGACGCGCGTGAGGTCGGCAACGCGCACATCTCGGCGTGATCTGCGCCCACTACGTTTGGGCCATGACCGCGCCAGCCAGGACCCAGCTCCCCGACCGTGCCCGAGTTGTCGTCATCGGCGGGGGCGTGATCGGCTGCTCGGTCGCCTACCACCTGGCCCACGCCGGCTGGACCGACGTGGTCCTGCTGGAGCGCGACCGCCTCACCTCCGGCACCACGTGGCACGCCGCGGGCCTGATGACCTGCTTCGGCTCGACGTCGGAGACGTCGACCGCGATCCGGCTGTACTCACGTGACCTGTACGCGCGACTCGAGGAGGAGACCGGCCAGGCCACCGGGTTCAAGCCGGTCGGCCTCATCGAGGCGGCCGCCGACGAGGCCCGCCTGGAGGAGTACCGCCGGGTCGCCGCGTTCCAGCGGCACCACGGACTCGACGTGGAGGAGATCTCGCCGCGGGAGATGGCCGACCTGTTCCCCTGGGCGAGGACCGACGACCTGCTCGCCGGCTTCCACGTCCCCGGCGACGGCAGGGTCAACCCGGTCGACGTCACCACCGCCCTGGCCAAGGGCGCCCGACAGCTGGGGGTGCGGATCATCGAGGGCGTCTCGGTCGAGGACGTGCTCACCGACCGCGGGGGCGTGAGCGGCGTCCGGGTCGCCACGGACGCACCCGGCGAGACGACCGACATCGAGGCCGAGTACGTCGTCAACTGCGCCGGCATGTGGGCCCGCGAGCTCGGGGCCAGGAACGGCCTGGTGATTCCCAACCAGGCGGCCGAGCACTACTACCTGATCACCGACACCATCGACGGGCTCGGTCCCGACACGCCCGTGTTCGAGGACCCTGCCTCGTACGGCTACTTCCGCGAGGAGGGAGGCGGGATGATGGTCGGCCTCTTCGAACCACAGGCGGCGCCGTGGAAGGTGGAGGGCATCCCGCGCGACTTCTCCTTCGGCACGATCCCGCCCGACTGGGACCGGATGAGCCCGTTCCTGGAGAAGGCCATGGCCCGCGTCCCGATCACCCTCGAGGTCGGCGTACGCACCTTCTTCTGCGGTCCGGAGTCGTTCACGCCCGACCTGGCCCCCGCCGTCGGCGAGGCTCCCGGCCTCCGCAACTACTTCGTCGCCGCGGGCATGAACTCGGTCGGGATCCTCTCGGCCGGCGGCCTCGGCCGGGTGCTCGCCCACTGGATCTCCACCGGTCGCCCCGACGTCGACGTCACCGGCTTCAACGTCGACCGGTTCCGCCCGTGGCAGGCCGACGACTCCTACCGCGCCGCGCGCACCACGGAGATCCTCGGCACGGTGTACGCCGCGCACACCCCCGGCAAACAGCTGCGCACCGCCCGCAACACCCTGCTCTCCCCGGTCCACGACCGGCTGGTCGAACAGGGCGGCTACCTGCGCGAGGTGTCGGGCTGGGAGGGCGCCGACTGGTTCGCCGGACCGGGCGGCACCCCGACCGCCGAGCCCACGTGGGGCCGGGCACCTTGGTTCGAGCAGTGGGAGGCCGAGCACCGGGCCGTCCGTGAGGGCGTCGGCCTGATGGACATGAGCTTCATGGCGAAGTTCCGGGTGCAGGGCCCGGACGCCGCCGAGGTCCTCGACCGGGTCTCGGCCGGAGCCGTGACCGAGCAGGCCGAGACGATCACCTACACCCAGTGGCTCGACGAGGACGGTCGGATCGAGGGCGACCTGACGGTCACCAAGCTGGGCGACGACGACTTCTTCGTGGTCGCGTCCGACACCTCGCACGGCCACACCTCGGCCTGGCTGGCCCGCCACGCCGAGGACGCCGACTGCACCTGGACCGACGTCACCGCCGACTACGGCCAGCTCAACGTCCAGGGACCCCTGTCGCGCGACGTGCTCAGCGGGCTGACCGATGCCGACCTCTCGACCGACGTGTTCGGCTTCCGCACCGCGCGCTGGCTCGAGCTCGCCGGCGTGGAGGTCTTGTGCGTGCGGATCACCTACCTCGGTGAGCTGGGCTACGAGCTCTACGTCCCCGCGGCCGACACGCCGCGCGTGTACGACGCGCTGCTGGCCACCGGGGCGGCGCACGGGCTGCGGCCGGTCGGGCTCAAGGCACTGGCCTCGCTTCGGATGGAGAAGGGCTACCGCGACTTCGGCCACGACATCGACAACACCGACTGCCCGCTCGAGGCCGGACTCGGCTTCGCGCTCGCCCTCGACAAGCCGGGCGGCTTCGTCGGTCGCGACGCCGTGGTGGCCCGCAAGCGCGCCAACGCCGAAGCGGGCGGGATGAGCCAGCGGATCGTGCAGGTCCGGGTCCTGGATCCCGACCCGCTGCTGTTCCACGCGGAGGTGCTGCGCCGCGACGGGGTGGCGGTCGGCTACGTCCGGGCGGCGTCGTACGGCTGGACCCTCGGCGGGGCGGTCGGCCTGGCCATGGTCTCCGGCGGCGGCGAGCCGGTCACCCCGGACTGGCTCAAGGCCGGAACCTGGGACGTCGACATCGCCGGCACCTGGTACCCGGTCGAGGTGTCGCTGCGTCCGATGTACGACCCGACCTCGGCTCGGATCAAGGTCTGACCGGGTGTCCCTGTTCGGGCGCAGTCAGCTGATGCGAGCGAGGTCGGGACCGCCGCGATCCGGAGGCGACTGCGCCCCGGATCCGTGTCACCTGGCGGCTCGGATCTGGGGCACTGCCAGCGCGGCGGGCGGAGCCCCAGGACGGCGCACACCTCGCTCGCTCAGCGGGCTAGGCTAGGCCGCAGCATGCCCGAATTCACCTGGCGACCGGCCAACCACGCAACGACCGAGGACGTCGAGACGGTGTTCGACACCGGTGGTGCCCGCAAGTGCCGCTGCCAGGCGCTGAAGGTGGCGGGGTGGATCTGGCGCGACACCACCCAGGAGCAGCGGGACGAGGCCCTGCTGGAGCAGACCGGTTGCGGCACCGACGGCCCCACGTCCGGCCTGATCGGGTACGTCGACGGCGAACCGGCCGGCTGGGTCGCGGTCGAGCCGCGGGACAACTACCCCCGGATCTGGAGCCGGAAGCAGCCATGGATGCGGATGGACCCCGAGCTCGAAGGCATCTGGTCGGTCACCTGCTTCGTCGTACGCAAGGGCTTCCGCCAGCAGGGGCTGATGCACGAGCTGGCCGCCGCCACCGTGGAGTACGGCAGACAGGTCGGCGCCAGCGCCCTCGAGGGATACCCCACCGAGCCACCGCCCGGGAAGACCGTGATCTGGGACGAGGCCTCGGTCGGGCCGCTGCAGGTCTTCCTCAACGCGGGCTACGAGGTGGTGGCGTCTCCGACCCTGCGCCGGAGGGTGGTGCGTCACCGGCTCGGCGAGCCGTCGTGACGGGCCTGGCGAGCTTGCGCTCGCTCATTGCGTGAGGTGCGCGGGTTTCCGTGGCTGTCGCAGGTCCATCACGTCGTTCGCGTGACGCAGCCGGAACTCCGCTTCAGGGGAGAGCCCGCCTCTCGGTGAGCCCGACAGGATCTCAATGCCTTGGCGCATCGGCGCTGGGTCGTCGCAGGAGCTGTTCGCTCAGAAGCGCTGGGGGACGAACGACTGCTCGTGCATGGGTGGCCGGATGTAGGCCATCTCCCGCATGCTCGGCAGTTCGATCTCCTCCGGTGCCACGTTTTCATAGTCGAACTGGTTGAGCAGGTGGCTGATGCAGTTCAGCCGCGCGGCCTTCTTGTCGTCGGACGGGACGACGTTCCAGGGCGCCTGCTTGATGTCGGTGTACTGGAACGTGGTGTCCTTCGCCATCGAGTACCGCACGTACAGCTCGTGCTCGGCGAGGTCCATCTCGGAGAGCTTCCAGCGTTTGAGCGGCTCGGCGTTGCGCGCCTCGAACCGCCTGCGCTGCTCGTCGAAGGACACCGAGAACCAGTACTTGATGACCAGGATCCCCGAACGCACCAGCATCCGTTCGAACTCCGGGCAGGACCGCACGAACTCCTGGTGCTCCTCCTCGCTGCAGTAGCCCATCACCCACTCGACGTTCGAGCGGTTGTACCAGGACCGGTCGAACAGCACCATCTCGCCAGCCGCCGGAAGGTGCTCCACGTATCGCTGGAAGTACCACTGGGTGCGCTGCCGCTCGGTGGGTTGCGGCAGCGCCACGATCCGCACGGTGCGCGGGCTGGTGCGTTCGGTGATCCGCTTGATCACGCCCCCTTTGCCTGCCGATCCGCGACCCTCGAAGATCACCAGCACCTTCAGACCCTGGCTCTGAATCCAGTACTGGAGGAGCACCAACTGCTCTTGCAGCCGCTTCATCTCCGCGTCGTACACGGAACCACGCAGTTTGCCTCGCTTCGTGTAGCGCTTGGCATCGCGCTCCTTGGCGGCGACCGTGTCGTCGGCGCCCTCAGGAAGTTCTGCGTTCTCTCTCACAGGCTCCTCCGGTGCTCTGGCTGATGCCCTCCCAAGGCTGCCGGTTCGCCCGCTCACCGGCAAGGGCCGGATGAGACAGCGGGGGCGCGCGGCCTGAACGCGACCGCTGAGCGACGCGTTCAGGCACTGGCCCGCCTGCTGCAGAGGCGCGACCCACCCGGGATCAGGCGGGCTCAGCGGGCCCCGTGTTCTCCCCCGGGCCCACCACCGAGCACTCCGGCGTCGAAGGCCTTCAGCACCGAGGCCCGGTCCTCGGCGGTGAGGTCGCCCTCGGAGACCGCTTCGTCCAGCCGGTCACCCAGCACCGTACGCCGCTCGTCCGCGAGACCCTGCTGCAGCTCCTCGAAGGCCGAGGTGACCTCGGCTGCGGAGAGTCCGAGCTCTTCGGCGAGCGCGTCGATCATCTGACCACGACGCTCTTCACGCTCACCGTCGGTCGGCGGGGTGGACCGGTCGGTCTGCGAGGGCTCGAGCTGCTCGCGAACCGATTCGAGTGCGGACTGGAGCTCGATCTCACTGACGCCGAGGGCCTCGGCGAGCTCGGTGCCACCCGGCCCATGACCCGGGCCGTGGCCGCGATCGCTGCGCTCGGCGGAACCGGTGTCGGTTGCGGAACTCGCGGCGGGCGTCGAGCTGTCGGACTGGGCTCCGTCCTCGGCCGCCGAGGCGATACCGAATCCGCCCAGGGCCAGACCTGCTCCGGCGATGCCGGTGGCGACGCCGCGTCGGATGTTGGTGGATCTGTTCATCGGGACTCCTTGTCGGGATCGTGTGGATCGTTCGGTCTCGACCATCCCCGGCAACCCTGTGCCGAGGCTGTGCTCGACCTCCGAGTCCGATGTGTATGGCTCGGTGGTCACGCTTCGCGTGACGATCCGCTTGCGGGACGAGTCGATGCGGGGAGTCGGACACCGATGGCCCGACATGTTCGGCGGCCCAGGCACCGCTGGGATCGGCGACGCAGCTGCGACCCACGGGAATCGCCTAGTCGCCGCCAGTGACATAGGCCCGCTGCACCAGCCCGATGAACCGCGCCACCGCGTCCTCGTTGGGTGCGAGCGGGCCGGGCACGAAGTGGGGGCTGGCGAGACCGCGCTGCACCGACTCGCAGGCCGCCCAGTCCTGGCGGTTGGTGAGGTCCCAGAACTCCACGGCGTACGCCGGGTCGGGCACCGTCCCCGTCGTCGCCCGGCCGGAGGTACCAGGAGCACTCGAGCCAGGTCCGGTCCGGTGCGAGCGGGACCAGCCGGTGCGTCATCACGTAGTCGGGGTGGGCGGAGATCAACAGGTTCGGCAGCAGGTGGAGGTACTCGACCCGGTCGGGGCGGACGCCGGGGATCGGATGGCCGCCCGACTCCCCCGTCAACGACATCGTGGCCATGCCGTCGCGCAGGTCCATCGCGCCGCCGACCCACTCACCGGGCAGGTCGTAGTTGTCCCCCGACGTCGGCGGGCTCACCTGGCACAGCTCGGGGTGGATCAGGGGGCAGTGGTAGCACTCGTGGTAGTTCTCGGCGATCACCTTCCAGTTCGCGGCGATCGTGTAGGTGTGGCGGTCGGCGAGGGCCAGGTCGGCGGGCGCATAGGGCTCGATGATCGCCCCGAGGTCACCGAGGTGGTCGGCGAACGGCACCACCGCCTCCTCGCCGAGCGCCGTCCTGCCATGACCGAACACCCAGCCCGCCCAGACCGCGACCGGCAGCTCCACCAGCTCGTGGGAGGCGGCGTCGAAGCCGTCCTGCTCCCGGAAGCCCGGGGCGGCGAGGAGCGAGCCCTCGAGCCGGTAGCTCCACGCGTGGTAGGGGCACACCACGGACTTCCGGGTCGACGACTCCCCCTCGGCGAGCAGCTCGTGCCCACGGTGGCGACAGGTGTTGGCGAGCGCGCGCACCCGGTCCTGGTCGCGCACCAGCAGCACCGGTACGTCGCCGACGACCGCAGCCCGCTGGGTGACCCCGTCGGGCAGCAGCTCGTCGACTCGACCCAGGCAGGTCCAGCCGCCCGCGAAGAGGTGGCGCTGCTCGAAGGCGAACACCTCGGAGGAGGTGTACGCCGCCGCCGGGAGCATCCGCGGCACCGCCTCGGCGCGCGCCTCGACGTCCCGTCGCAGGGCCTCCAGCTCGCTCACGCGCTCATTCTTCACCCGGGTGGAGGTGACAGGCCACATGATGTCCCGCGGGGTCGGCCGACAGCACCGGCAGCGCGGTGCCGCGGCAGGCGTCGGCGATACCGGCAGCGTCAGCGGTGCCGTCGGCGAGCGCCGGGCAGCGCGGGTGGAACCGGCAACCACCCGGGATCCGGGTCGGGTCGGGGATCTCGCCGCGCAGCACCACCTGCTCCATCCGCTCGGTCTCCGGCACCACCGAGAGCAACGCGCGGGTGTAGGGATGACGCGGCCGCGACAGCACCTCCTCGGTCGGCCCCGACTCGACGACCCGGCCGAGGTACATGACCGCGACCCGGTCGGCGATGTTCCACGCGAGCCCCAGGTCGTGGGTCACCACCAGCACCCCCAGACCCAGCTCGTCGCGCAGCTTGAGGAGCAGGGCCAGGATCTCGCCGCGGATCGAGGCATCGAGGGACGACACCGGCTCGTCGGCGACGAGCAGGTCCGGGCCCATGGCCAGGGCGCCTGCGATGAGGACGCGTTGCCGCTGGCCGCCGGACAGCTCGTGGGGGTAGCGCAGGAACATCGACTCGGGCGGACGAAGTCCCGCCGACGCCAGCGCGGCAGCGACCAGCTCGGTCTCCGGCCGTCCCTGCGGGTCGTTCTCCACCAGGCGGTGGATCCGGAGCCCCTCGGCGACCGACTCGTAGACGGTGTGGCGGGGATTGAGCGCCCCCGCGGGGTCCTGCAGCACCAGCTGCACCCGGCGCCGCAGTGCCCGCAGTCTCCGCGTGGAGTGGACCAGCGGGTGGCCGTCGAAGCAGATCTCACCGGACGTCGGCTTCTCCAGGCCGAGCAGGGTCCGGGCCAGGGTGGTCTTGCCCGAGCCCGACTCCCCCACGAGAGCCACGATCTCCCCGGGTGCGAGCTGCAGGTCCGCGCCGTCCAGTGCCTTGGCGACAGCGCCACCGCGGGCTTCGAACTCCACGACCACCCCGGCGGCGGTGAGCAGGCCTTCGGTCATGACTCCCCCACTCGGATGCAGGCGGCCGAACGGTCGGCGCCGTGGGCCTCCAGCGGCGGCTCGGCCGCGAGGCAGGCGTCGACGGCCCGCGGACAGCGCGGCGCGAACGAGCAGCCCGGTGGCAGCGACCTCAGGTCCGGCGGGTCGCCGCCCAGGCCGGCCGGCGCGTAGCGGGCTGCTGGGTCGCCGATGCGGGGGAACGCGGACGACAGGGCCGCGGCGTAGGGGTGCAGCGGCTGCGTGAAGATCTCGTCGGCCGCCCCCATCTCGACCACGCGTCCGGCGTACATCACCGCGATCCGGTCGCACAGGTCGGCGAGGACGGAGAGGTCGTGACTGATGAAGAGCATGCCCACCCCCAGCTCGGCGACCAGCTCCGAGAGCACGCCGAGGACCTGGCTCTGCACCATCACGTCGAGCGCCGTCGTCGGTTCGTCGGCGATGATCAGGTCCGGCCGGCACGCCAGCGCCATCGCGATCATCACCCGCTGCCGCTGGCCCCCGGAGAGCTGGTGCGGGTACGACGCCGCCCGCTCGGCCGGGAGACCCACCTGCTCCAGCAGGTCACCGATCCGGCTGTCGACGGTGTCACGCGCCAGCTCGGGCTCGTGGAGCTCGATCGGCTCGGCCAGCTGCCGGCCGACCCGCTGCACCGGGTTGAGGGAGTGCAGGGCGCCCTGGAACACGATCGATGCGCCGGCCCAGCGCAGGGCCCGCAGGTCACCCCAGTTCATGGTGAGGACATCCTGGCCGCGGACCATCACCCGGCCCTCGACCTTGGCCGACGGAGGCTGGAGCCGGAGCACGCTCGAGGCGAGGGTGGACTTGCCGCAGCCGGACTCCCCCGCGACGCCGACGATCTCGCCGCGCGCGACGGTCAGGTCCACCCCCCGCACGGCCGGCACCTCGCCCGTCCCGGTGCGGTAGGTGACCGACAGCCCTTCGATGGACAGCAGCGGGCCCAGCTCCGAGTCCGTCACTGGCGTCCCCTCAGTCGCGGGTCGAGCACGTCTTCGAGTGCCTGGCCGACCAGGTTGAAGCTGAGCACCACCATCACCACGCAGACACCCGGCGGCACGATGAACCACCAGGAGCCGGTGGTGATCGCGCCCACGCTGTAGGCGTCGTCGAGCATGCTGCCCCAGGAGATCCTGGTCGGGTCGCCGAGACCCAGGAAGCTCAGCGTGGTCTCCGCGAGGATCGCGATGGTCACGGTGAGGGTGGTGTTCGCGAAGACCATCGGCATCACGTTCGGCAGGATGTGGCGCCTGATCTGGTGCCAGCGGCCCCCACCCAGGGCCCGCGCCCGCTCCAGGTAGGCGCGCTCCTTGATCGACAGCGTCTGGCTACGGATGAGCAGCGCCGTCCCCGGCCAGGACGTCACGCCGATCACGACGGCGATCGTCAGCAGCGACGGACCCAGCACGGTGGCGAGCACGATCGCGAGCGGCAGGAACGGGATCACGAGGAACCACTCGGTCAGCCGGAACAGCACCGCGCCGGCCCACCCGCCGAAGTAGCCCGACAACAGGCCGACCAGCGTGCCGATCACCATCGAGATCACCGTCGCCAGCAGTCCCACCAGCAGCGAGACGCGGGTCCCCCAGATGAGCAGCGTCAGCACCGACCTGCCCTTGTCGTCGGTGCCGAGCCAGTAGTCGGCGGACGGCGCGTCGAGCACGGATCCGGTCGCCCGGGTCACCTCGAGACCGTCGGAGTGGGCGATCAGGGGGGCCGCGACCGCGAGCACGACGAAGAAGGCGAGCACGACCAGGCCGACCATCCCCGAGCGGTGACGCCGGAACTGGGCCCAGCCGTCACGCCGGGCTGCTCGTCGGCGGCGCCGCGACAGCTGGCGGGCGGTGAGCGGGACCGTGCTCTCGCCGGGCTGCACCTCGGCGCTCATGCTCGCACCCGGGGGTCGAGCACGCCGTACAGAAGATTGGCGAGGAGGTTCGCCACGATGACGGCGGCGGAGGCGACCAGGAAGGCTCCCTGCAGCACCGGGTAGTCCGGCACCTCGAGGGCCTCGGTGGAGAGCAGCCCCAGACCGGGGATCGAGAACACCGTCTCGACGGTGATCGCGCCCGTCACCACGAAGCCGATGTTGAGCGCCACCAGGGTCGTGGTCGGGAGCAGCGCGTTGCGGACCGCGTGCCGGTTGCGGACCTGCACGTCACGCAGGCCCTTGGCCCGCGCGGTGGTCAGGTAGTCCTCGCCGATCTCGTCGAGCAGGGAGGACCGCATGATCAGGGAATAGTCGGCCAGATAGGCGAGGGTCAGCGTCGCCACCGGAAGGGCCAGGTGCCAGGACACGTCGAAGACGCCGACCAGCGACGTGGCGTCGACCCCCGGCGAGGACAGGCCACCGGTGGGGAACAGCCCCGGGAACGGCCCGATCCCCACGGCGAGCGTCGCGATCAGCAGCAGACCGAGCCACCACTCCGGCATCGAGTAGAGCGTCAGCGAACCACCCGTCGAGAACCGGTCGAAGCGTCCGCCACGGTTCCACGCCCCGATCACGCCCATCCACACGCCGATCAGGATCGCCAGCAACGTCGCGGTCCCGACCAGCAGGAGGGTGGGCCA
This sequence comes from uncultured Actinomycetota bacterium, assembly GCA_963782075.1. Classification (GTDB taxonomy): domain Bacteria; phylum Actinomycetota; class Actinomycetes; order Propionibacteriales; family Nocardioidaceae; genus Nocardioides. Next base: position 39,314 of record CAWAIJ010000020.1, on the reverse strand, counting down.
CATCCGGTCCACGAGCAGGTCACTGACGGGCACCCGGTAGCGCAGCGAGGTGCCCAGGTCGCCGCTCAGCGTGCCCCGGACGAACGTCAGGAACTGCAGGGGCAGCGGCTGGTCGAGCCCGTAGGCCTCGTTGAACGCCGCGAGGTCCTCGGCGCTCTCCATGCGGCCTCGGCCGAGGTTGCGGCCCGGATCTCCCGGCAGGATGCGGAACAGGAAGAAGTTGACGACCAGCACGAAGCCGAGACTTCCCAGGGCGCCGGCCGACTTCGCCAGGGCATACCGCCCGAAGCTGCGTCGACGGGTCCGGGGCTGGTCGACCGGAGTGGGGGCTTCCGTCACCGCCCCGATCGTCACTCGCGGTCCCCGACTGTGCCCCGACGCCGCATCGCCACCACGCCGCCCGCCCCGAGCAGCAGGACCAGCGCGGCCCCACCACCCACGAGGAAACCGGTGCCGATGTTGCCGTCCTTGCCCTTCTCGGACGACGCCTGGGTCAGGCCGCTGTCACCGGCGCACGCATCGGCCTCGGCCACGGGGCGCATGTTGACGTAGTTGGTGACGCCGTACTGGATCAGGTAGATCCCCCCGGGGTCGGGCTGCTGCTGCAGGCAGGCGAATCGGTCGCTGCGCCAGGCCTCCCCCACCGTGCTGTAGGCCGTGACCAGGTAGGGCGCGTCGTAGTAGAGGATCTCCTGCATCCGCTGGACCTGCTCCTCACGCGCGGCTTGGTCCAGCTCGCCCTGCTGCTGCTCGAAGAGCGCGTCGTACTCCTCGTTGCAGTACCACGAGTCCGACCAGCCATCGAGCTGGTCGCAGGTCATGTAGGACAACATCGACGAGGGGTCCGGCTCGACGTACCAGCCCCACTCGAAGACGTCGAAGTTGCCGTCGAGGATGATCTTGGTCAGGTTGTTGGACTCGAGGGAACGGACCTCGGAGTCGATGTCGACCTGGGCCAGCCACTCCTGGAAGAACTCCATGACGTCCAGGGACGTCTGCGAGTCGCTGCGGGCGAAGAGCCGCAGCGTGCCGATCGGCTCGCCGGTGGGCAGCGTGCGGAACCCGTCGTCCCCGACGGTGTAGCCGGCCTCGTCGAGCAGCTGGGCCGCCTTCTCCAGGTCGAACTCCGGAGCGTCCTCGGCGGGCGGCTCCCAGCGGTAGCCGGTGTAGGCCGGCGGGATGATCGTCGATCCGGTCTGCCCGGCGCCCTGGTAGGCCACCTCGATGATCTGGTCGCGATCGATCGCGAAGTTGAGCGCGTAGCGGAACGCCGGGTCGAGCACCGCCGGGTTGGGGTCGCCCATCGGCTCGCCCGTCTTGGTGTCGATCGAGCCGGCGTTGAAGGCGATCTCGTCGAAGCCCGGCGAGTCGCCGCTCCTCGCCTCGATGCCGTCGCGGCCCTGGAGGGCCTGCACCTGGAGCGCGGTGATGCCCTCGACGAAGTCGACCTCACCCTTGATCAGGGCCTGGATCGCCGGGTCCTCGGACTTGAAGACCCGGAACACGACCTCGTCGATGTGCGGCGCGCCCTCCCAGTAGTCGGGGTTCGCCTCGAACCGGTACGTCGAGCCACCCGCGGTGCCGTCGACGAGCCGGAACGCACCCGATCCGACGACGGGCTGCCCGCCCGTCGGCTCGTTGCCGAAGTTCTTGACCTCGTCCTCGGAGACGTCGGACCAGATGTGCTCGGGAACGATCGGGATCGGGAGCAGCGGCATCGAGGAGTTCGGCCGGCTGAAGGTCAGCTCGACGGTGGTGTCGTCGGGGGTCGCCACGTCGGTGACGCCCTTGAGGTACGAGCCCCACGTCGAGCGCTCGGGTCCCCCGTCGAGGATCCGGCCGTAGGTGTGGGCGACGTCCTCCGACGTGAACGGCTCCCCGTCCGACCAGGTCACGTCGTCGCGCAACGTGAACGTCCAGGTGAGACCGTCCTCGGAGGTTTCCCACCCGGTCGCCAGCGACGGCTCGGGCTGCATGTCCTCCATGGTGTAGCCGGTGAGTGAGTCGTACATCAACGCCCACATCTCGAACGACTCCGCCTCGATGCCGAGGAACGGATTGAAGGAGTCCACCTCGTTGAGGTAGGCCACGGTGAACCTCACCGGATCCGACTCGGCGGCCCCGGCCGGCGCGAGCGACAGCCCCGGAGCGAGCGACGCGAGGACCACGCCAGCCACCGCGGCCAGCCGGACAGCGATACCTTGACCGCCGTGACGACCGATCAGCCGCCTACCGCGCCGCCGCTGGCCCGCGCGGAGACCTTCCAGCACTCCGAGCACGGCGTCGCGCGCCCGGACCCGTTCCACTGGCTCCACGACGCGGGGGCCGCGGAGGTCGCGGCCCATCTCGCCGCCGAGCGGGCCTGGTACGACGCTTCGGTTGCTCATGGTGCCTCCCTGACTGCGGTTCTGAGGTCCGAGATGGTCGCTCGTCTGCCTGCGACCGAGGTGTCACACCCGTGGCACCGTCCACGCTTCACATACTTCACGGTGATACCGGCGGGCACAGAGTATCCACAATTGTGCCGCCTAGATCGTCACGATTTGGCGACGTCGTCCACGAATTCTGAATCAGGGCCCCCGCCAGACGACGATTTCCGCACCGAGTGGCCGCCCGAGCCCGGCGCCGGCCAGGTGCTGCTCGACGTGGCCGCCCTCGCCGTCGGCCACGACTACCTCGAGCTCGGACTGACTCTGGTCAGCCCCGACGAGAGCCTGCTCGCCTACTCGACCGACACCGACGGGGACGAGGTCTACCGGCTCCGCTTCCGTGACCTGCGCACCGGCGAGGACCTCCCCGACGAGGTGCCGCGCACCTACTACGGTGCCGCCTGGTCCGCTGACTCGCGGTGGTTCTTCTACACCGTGCACGACTCGGCCTATCGGCCCTTCCAGGTCTGGCGTCACCGGATCGGGGACCCGGTCGCCGACGACGTCATGGTGGTGGAGGAGCCCGACGAGCGCTTCGAGCTCCGGCTGCGTGCCAGCCGCTCGGGTGACTGGATCGTGGTGTGGGCCGAGAGCAACACCACCGCGGAGAACTGGCTGGTCGACGCTCGCGACCCGGAGTCGGCGCCGCGCCGCGCCGGAGGTCGACGCGCGGGGGTCCGCTACCGGGTCGACCACCGCCGTCACCCCGGCGGGGACGATCTGCTCGTGGTGGTCGACGACCGGGTGGAGGGGCGGCTGATGGTCGCCCCGGTCCCGGGCCCCGCGGGCGACGACCACACCACCTGGGTCGAGGCCAGGCCCGAGGATCCGGCTGTCCACCTCGAGCGCGCCGACGCGTTCGGGGGCGGCGTCGTCCTGTCCGTCCGCACCGGCGGCGCCCACCAGCTGACGCTGCTCCCCCACCACGACCTCACCGGACCCGGGATCTCGGTGACCAGCCAGGCCGCCGGTGGCGGCGTCCACCTCGCCACCACCACCGAGTACGACGTCGACCGGGTGTTGATCGAGGACGAGTCGTGGCTCAGCCCACCGGTGTGGAGCGAGGTCGACCTCGCGACCGGTGCTCGCAGCGAGGTGCTGCGACGCGAGGCTCCCACCGTGGACCCGGATCACTACGTCGTCGAGCGCCACCACTTCCCCGCCCCGGACGGGACGCCCGTGCCGGCGTCGGTGATGCGCCACCGCGACACGCCTCTCGACGGCACCGCACCCGCGGTCCTCTACGCGTACGGCGCCTACGGCTACACCTTCGAACCCGAGTGGGACCCTGCCCTGCCCTCGTTGCTGGACCGGGGCGTCGTGTGGGTCCACGCCCACGTGCGCGGCGGCAGCGAGGGCGGTCGAGCCTGGTACCTCGACGGGAAGCTCGCCGCCAAGCAGCACACCTTCGACGACCACGTGGCAGTCGCCGACGGGTTGGCGGGCGCCGGCCTCGTGGACCCCGACCGGATCGGCAGCCGCGGGCTCAGCGCCGGCGGGCTGCTGCAGGGCGCGGTCTTCAGCCAGCGCCCGGACCGGTGGCGCGCGGTCGTCGCGGAGGTGCCGTTCGTCGACGTGGTCACCACGATGTTCGACGAGACGACCCCCCTCACGATCACCGAGTGGGAGGAGTGGGGCGACCCACGGGTCCGCGAGGAGTTCGACTGGATGCTGGCCTACTCGCCGTACGACAACCTGCCTCCGGCCGGGGGAAGGCCCGACCTGTTGGTGACGGGGGCGGTGCACGATCCCCGGGTCATGGTGCGGGAGCCGGCCAAGTGGGTGGCCGCGCTCCGCGCGTCCGACCCGGAGTGGTCGCCGCGCTGCCTGTTCCGGTGCGAGGTCGGCGCCGGCGCCCACAGCGGGCCGTCCGGCCGGATCGGCCACCTCTCGTACGAGGCGGAGATCGCCGCCTGGCTGTTGGACCGACTGGATGTCACGAGAGGGAGGGATCAGCGATGAACGGGAACGACGACCTGGCCGCCGAGGTGCTGGAGGTGACCAGGGAGCTGATCCGGTTCGACACCACCAACCGCGGCTTCGCGGGGACCGAGACCCTGGCTGCCGACTACCTCCAGGACTACCTGGCCGGACGCGGGGTCGAGGTCGAGCTGGTGGCACGCGAGCCCGGCCGGGCCAACGTCGTGGCGCGGATCCCGGGCACCGACCCGGCTGCGCCGTCGCTCGCGCTGGTCGGCCACACCGACGTGGTGCCGGTCGACGGTCAGGACTGGACCCATCCGCCGTTCGAGGCTGTCGTCGACGACGCCGGCTACCTCTACGGCCGCGGCGCGGTCGACATGAAGAACGAGGTCGCCGCCCGGGCCGTCACCATGGCGCGGCTGGCCGACGAGGGATTCCGCCCGCGTGGCGACCTGTGGTTCATCGCGGTCGCCGACGAGGAGGACGGGCGCGCCGACGTGGGGATGCGCTGGCTGCTCGAGCAGCGCCCCGACATCGCACCGACGATGGCGATCAACGAGGGCGCCGGCTCCCGGCTGCCGCTGACCGACGGTCGTACGGCGCTGACGATGGCGATCGGCGAGAAGGGCACCTGCCCGATCCGCGTGGTGGCGCTGGGCGTGGCCGGGCACGCGTCGATGCCCGAGCTGGGCGACAACGCCGTGCCGCTCCTGGCCGAGCTGATCAGCCGGATCGGGACCGGGATGCCCGACCTGGTGCGCTCCCGCGAGGTGGAGGCGACCCTCGAGGTGCTGCTGGGCCGGCCGGTGGGTGACCTGGAGCTGGATATCGCCGCCGCCGCGGCCCTGCACCCGACGCTGGGTCACGAGCTGCCGTCGCTGCCGGGCACCACCATGGCGCCAACGATGCTGGCGGCCTCCACGGCCCGCAACGTGATGCCGGCCCGGGCGTCGGTCGAGCTCGACTGCCGCATCCTGCCCGGGACGACCGGCGAGGAGGTCATGGCCGCCGTCCGGTCCCGTCTCGGCGACGGCCAGTACGAGCTGGAGTTCTGCGAGGCCATGGTGCCGGGCAGCAGCTCGCCGTCGACCGGCCCGCTCCCCGACGCCATCGCCGCCTGCCTGGCCGAGGAGGGCCTGACCGAGACGGGCCTGGCAGACGTGGTCGTGCTGCCGCTGCTGTGCGCCGGTTTCACCGACTCGGTCCACCTCCGCGCGGCGGCCGGCACGGCGGCGTACGGCTTCAACCCGTTCGCGAGCACGCCCGCCGAGGTGATCACCGCCGGCTACCACAACGCTGACGAGCGGATCCACGTCGACGACCTGACGCTGTCGGCGCGGTTCCACCTCGCGCTGGCCCGCCGGCTCCTGGGTGGCGGGCAGTAGCCCCGCGCGGTCAGGAGGCTTCCTCCACCTCGTCGGGACAGGGTGTCCCTGGCGGGAGCTTGTAGGGCGCGGCGATCCGGTACACCCCGGCACGCGGGGCGTGCAGCACCGTCCAGACCTCCGGGTCGGGGGCATCCGCGTCAGCCGGTGTGGTCAGCCCCAGGCAACCATCGAGGTAGGCGGTCTCGGAGTCCGGTCCGTCGATGGCGCTCTGCTCCAGGGCGTTCCCCTCGGCGTCCACGACGCTCAGCCACGGCGACGCGGGAATCCGCACCACGACGGTGGCGGCGGTCGGGAGCATCAGCACGACACCGGCCTCGTCGAAGCTGAGCACCTCGGCCGGGGCTTCGGCGAGCGGTGTCGGGTTCTTCACCTCGAACACGCGCCAGTTGGTGTCCGACCAGACCGGCCGCAGGTAGCGCAGCCCGCTGTCCACCAGCTCGGCCTCGGCGCGGGCGGCGACATCCGGCTCACCCTCCGGCAGCACGACGTGGTGCACCGCCCAACGGTGCAGCCAGGCGCGGTAGGAGGCGGGGGTGAGCGCGCCCTCGACGTAGAACAGATCGTTGCGCTCGGTGTCGGCCTGACGGTTCCAGCCGCGCGCCAGGTTGACGTACGGCGCCAGGGCCGCCGCCTCACGGTGACTGCTGCTGGGGACGACCTCGGTCCGTCCGAGCCTGGCGTCGCGCGCCTCGAGCTGGTCGAGCAGCGGCTGGACGTCGGTCACCCAGGCCGAGTCCGGCTGCGTCCTGACGACATCCCAGGCGGCGGTGCTGAGCTGCCAGGCCGAGGACGCCACGATCGCCACGGCCAGCAGGGCCGTGGCCGGCCACGTCGCGACCACCCGCGGCAGGTGACGCCGTCCGACCGGCGCCACCGACGTCGTGAGGGCGACCATCAGCACCCCGCCGAACAGCAGTCCCAGCCGCGTCACGTTGCTGCCGATCGGGGACGGGACCAACCAGGCGAGGACGACCGCCCCGGCGTAGATCGCTGAGGTGACTCGCACCGTGCGCCACGACGCCGGGGCCAGCACGAACCCCAGCACCCCGGCAAGGACCGGCAAGATCATCGACCCCGCCGGCATCGGCTGCTCACCGCCGACCGGGAAGAACCACACCGAGCTGGCGACCACCACCACCGGCGGCAGGCCGAGCAGGTAGGACTGTCGGCGCCGACCGGTCAGCCACAGTGCCGCGGCGACGAAACCCAGGAACAGCCCCGCCAGCGCGCTGGACGCCGTCGCCAGCGCGGCCATGACCACGACGCCGACCGCCCGCGGCCGGCCCAGCGGTGCCGACAGTGGCACCTCCGACCGGGCAGGGGGTAGGAACAGGGCGACGGCGGCCAGGGCGAACATCGCGCCGAGACCGAAGGTGACCCGCCCCGACACCGCATTGCCGGTCAGGGCAACGGCTCCGTAGAGCGCCGGCCACAGGGGCTGACGCAGGGCACCGGTGCGGATCAGCACCAGCGCCAGCAGGCCGGCGGACACGGTGCCGACGACCATCATCGTGGTCCGCACGCCCAGGAAGGCCATCACGTACGGCGAGATGAAGCTGTAGGAGACCGGGTGGATGCCGCCGTACCAGGCCAGGTTGTAGGCGCTGCCCGGGTGCGCCCGGGCGAACTCCGCCCAGGCGTCCTGGGCGGCGATGTCGCCGCCACTGTTGGCGATCAACCACCACCAGAGCAGGTGCAGCACCGCCGCTGTGACTGACGCGGCGACGACCGGGTGCGTGACGACGCGGACGAGGAGCGTGCGCTCAGGCATCGTCCGCGGCTTCACGCCGAGCCGGCAGCACCATGGCGCGAGCCAGCGCGACCGAGATCAGCGCGATCGCCACGCCGGCGACGTCGTCGACGACGTAGTGCCACCCGAAGTAGACGGTGGCGACCATCGTCGCCAGCAGGTAGGCCAGGCCGAACAGCTGCCAACCGATCGGCGCCCGGTAGTGCCGCAGCATCAGCAGCACCATGCAGGTGAACGCCACGTGCAGGCTCGCGAACGCGCCGAGGCTCGCGAAGGCGTCGGCTGCTCCGGGGTCGGCCAGGATGTGGGCCCGCTCGGTGAGGTAATCGGTCTGGGACGCGGTGATCGCGGTGATCGGGAGCCCTGCGAAGTCGCTCGGGGTCTCGGCGAACGGACCGAGGCTCGGCAGCAGGTAGTAGGACCCCGCCCCCAGGATCCAGACCCACATGGCGGCGGTCAGGAAGACGTAGGCGTCCCTGATCCGCTCCACGAAGACCAGCGAGGCGACCACCGAGAACGGAACCAGGTAGGTGAATGACCGGTAGACGACGACCAGCACCAGCGCAGCGACGCCTTCGCCGAAGAGGCCGTGGAGCAGCGCGGCGGGAGTGTGACCTCCGAACAGCCACTCCTCGAACCCGGTGAGCTCCTGGTCACGCAGGGTGCGGAAGGCGTTCCAGCTCTTCAGGTTGCGGTAGCAGACGTAGACCACGTGGTAGGCCAGCAACCCGGAGATGACCAGCAGGATCCGCTCCCGCGACCAGCGGGCGCGCAACACCGCCGGGACCCCGCGCAGGGAGCGCTGGGTGCGCAACGAACTGACGACGGCGTGCACCGCCACCAGCACAGCCAGAGAGATGAAGGCCTTGGCCAACCGCCCACTGAACATCCGGCCACCGGGGTCGCGGAGCGGCACGTCGACCTGGAAGGAACGGAACAGGGTCAGGGCCGCGAACGCGGCCACCACGACCCACACCACGGCGACCCACCGCCACAACGACCTCGTCCCGCGCAGCGACGGAAGAGTTTCGGTGGACATCGGCGCGAGGATATCGGCCCGCGCGGGCCGCTCCGGATCCGGAATGGCTAGTCCCGGTGACTCGGCTTGCGAGCCGGACCCCGGTCCGGCTGCAGCTCGATCAGCTTGCCGGAGATCCGGGTCGACGCCAGCTTCTCCTCGGTGCCGGGGGGAAGCTCGGCGGGCAGCTCGACCAGCGAGAAGTCCGGGCGGATCGAGATGTGCCCGAAGTCCTTGCGGCTCAAGCCGCCCTCGTTGGCGATCGCGCCGACGATCTGGCGCGGCAGGACCTTGTGACGCTTGCCCACGGCGATCCGGTACGTCGCCAGCGGCGGTCCGTTCGGCTGACGGGGCGGACGGGCGCCGCCCTCGCTGCGCTGGCCACCGCGCTCGGTCTGCTCGGCGCGCTCCCGCCGCGGGGCTCGCACCGGCTCCGGGTCGAGCAGCAGCGGGGTGTCGCCCTGGAGGACGACGGCGAGCGCCGCGGCCACGTCGACCTCGGGGACGTCGTGCTCATGGATGTAGTGGGTGACCACGTCACGGAAGAACGAGACCCGCTCGGCCGAGGCGAGGGCCGCGGTGATGGCGTCGTCGAAGCGCGCCAGGCGGGTGCTGTTGACGTCGTCGACGGTCGGCAGCTGCATCTGGACCAACGGCTGGCGGGTGGTCTTCTCGATCGACTTCAACAGGTAGCGCTCGCGCGGGGTGACGAACGAGATCGCATCGCCGCTGCGGCCCGCGCGCCCGGTGCGACCGGTGCGGTGGACGTAGGACTGGGGATCGGTGGGGATGTCGTAGTTGACGACGTGGCTGATCCGGTCGACGTCGAGACCGCGTGCTGCCACGTCGGTGGCGACCAGGATGTCGAGCGTGCCGTCCTTGAGCTGGTCGATCGTCCGCTCACGCTGGGCCTGCACCACGTCTCCGTTGATGGCGGCCGCGGAGTAGCCGCGGGCCCGCAGCTTCTCGGCGAGCATCTCCGTCTCGTTCTTGGTGCGGACGAAGACGATCATCCCCTCGAAGTTCTCGACCTCGAGGATGCGAGTGAGGGCGTCGACCTTCTGGGGGTAGGACACCGTCAGGAAGCGCTGGGTGATGTTCGGCGCGGTCGCGGTCTTGTTCTTGACCGTGATCTCTTCGGGGTTGGTGAGGTACTTCTTCGACAACCGGCGGATCTGGGCCGGCATGGTCGCCGAGAACAGCGCGACCTGCTTGTCGTCGGGGGTGTCGGCGAGGATCGTCTCGACGTCGTCGGCGAAGCCCATGTTGAGCATCTCGTCGGCCTCGTCCAACACCAGGAACCGCAGCTCGGTGAGGTCGAGGGTGCCCTTCTCGAGGTGGTCCATGATCCGGCCGGGGGTGCCGACCACGACGTGCACGCCGCGGCGCAGCGCGCTCAGCTGGACGCCGTAGCCCTGGCCGCCGTAGACGGGGAGGACCCGGACACCGGGCAGCTGCGCGGCGTACTTCTCGAAGGCCTCGCACACCTGGAGCGCGAGCTCACGGGTGGGCGCGAGCACCAGCGCCTGCGGCGTGCGCTGGTTCAGGTCGAGCTGGGACAGGATCGGCAGTGCGAACGCCGCGGTCTTGCCGGTGCCGGTCTGCGCGAGCCCGACGACGTCGCGGCCGGAGAGCAGGGTCGGGATCGTCGCGGCCTGGACCTGCGACGGTGTCTCGTAGCCGACCTCACGCACCGCATCGAGGACTCGGGGGTGCAGTCCGAGGTCGTCGAAGGTGACCCCCGGCTCCTGGGCGTGCGACTCATCAGACATGGGACCACGGTAGAGCCATTCGGCACTCCGACGGGATTCCGCGCAGGGTGATGAGGGCGACGACTCGGGCCAACGGTGAGTCCTGCACCGTTCCGGCACGACTGAGCGTGCACCAGCCACCGACAGCCCGGCCCTGACCCAGCGGCCCTCGCAGTAGGCTCACCGTCGTGATCCAGCCTCCCCTTGACGCCAGCTTCGCCGTCATCGAGCCACTCCGCGCGGCGATGAACCTGACCATCGAGCACATGGACGCCGACGGCATCGATGCCTCCTGGAGCGTCGGGCCGGAGTCGCACCAGCCCTACGGACTGGTGCACGGCGGGGTGCACTGCATGGTCGTCGAGGGCCTGTGCAGCATGGCCGCCGCGGTGTGGCTGGGACACAGCGCTCCCGACGAGGATGTCCGGGTGGTCGGCGTGAACAACTCCACCGACTTCTACCGCGGCGTCTCCGAAGGTCGGCTCACGTCCGTGGTCCGCCCGATCCACCGCGGCCGCTCCCAGCAGGTGTGGACCGTCGTGACCTCCGACGCCGACGGCAAGCTCGTCGCCCGCGGCCAGGTCCGGTTGCAGAACCTCCGCTGACGGCGCGGCCATGGACATCTCCGAGGTCAAGGAGCACCTGTCGACGCTGTCCGGCGTCCGCGAGCAGCAGCGCGACGGTCGCACCGGCTGGTACGTCGACGGTCGGCTGGTCGCCCGCCTGGAGGACGACGAGACGCTCCTCGTCCGCAGCGACCTCGACGACCGCGAGCACCTGGTCGAGACCCTGCCCGACACTTTCTCGATCACGCCCCGCATGGAGAGCCACATGAAGGTGCTCGCAGACCTGCGCCGCGGGGACCCGGACGCGATCCGGGCCGCGATCAGCGCCGCGTGGGAGCTGCAGCGCCGCTGATCCCGCTCGGCGCCCCAGTGGCCAGGTGGTCGCGCACCGCAGCGGCCCGGTCGCGCAGCTCCTCGAACGGCGTCGGCGGCAGCAGGTCCGCCCAGATCGGCAGGTTCGACCCGCGCAGCTGCAGCACGCCCTCGGGCCGCGCGCTGAGCACGAACGCGAGGTGTCCCTTGCCGTTCTCCCACTTGGTGACGTGGACCCGGCCCACCCCGGGCAGTGCGTTGACGGCGTTGTACGCCGCCCCGATCGCGCGGCCCAGGTCGGCGTGGTCGTCAGGGCCGAGGTCATCGAGCATCACGTGGTCGCGGGCCGCGACGTTGGCGGTGAAGACCAGGCTGGTCGGCACCCACAGCACGACGAACCGCCCGATCCCGCCCAGCACGCGGTCAGGGTCGCCGACCACCCGGCAGGTCTTGCAGTCCTCGGGCCCCACCGACCGGTCGGGCTCGGGGACGGCGTACTCGGTGAGTGGCCGGACTCGCAACGTGTCGGCTTCGAACGGGAAGACGTCCCACTGCGCCATGCCACCGGGCGACAGCCGGCCGTCGTTTCCGACGGCCGCCTGTGCCCGCTCCAGAAACTCGTTCATCGGCGACGCGTCAGGCCTTGAGCAGGTTGCGCAGCACGTACTGCATGATCCCGCCGTTGCGGAAGTAGTTCGCCTCGCCAGGGGTGTCGATCCGGACGACCGCGTCGAACTCGATGTCACCGGCGGTCACCTTGACCGTCTCCGGGGTCGTGCCGTCGTTGAGGGCGGTGATGCCGGAGATGTTGAACGTCTCCTCACCGGTCAGCCCCAGCGAGTCGGCGGTCTCGCCGGCCGGGAACTGCAGCGGGATGACGCCCATGCCGATCAGGTTGGAGCGGTGGATCCGCTCGTAGGACTCGGCGATGACCGCCTTCACCCCGAGCAGCGAGGTGCCCTTCGCCGCCCAGTCGCGCGAGGAGCCGGAGCCGTACTCCTTGCCGCACAGGACCACCAGCGGCGTACCCGCCGCGGCGTAGGACTCGGAGGCTTCGTAGATCGACGTCACCGGAGCGTCGTCCTGGGTGAAGTCGCGGGTGAACCCACCCTCGGTCCCGGGCGCCAGCTGGTTGCGCAGCCGGATGTTGGCGAAGGTGCCGCGGATCATGACCTCGTGGTTGCCACGGCGTGAGCCGTAGGAGTTGAAGTCGCGCTGCTCGACGCCGTGCTCGGCGAGGTAGGTGCCGGCCGGGCTGTCCTTCTTGATGGCACCGGCCGGGCTGATGTGGTCGGTGGTGACGGAGTCGCCGAGCTTGAGGAGCACCCGGGCTCCCTCGATGTCGGCGACCGGGTCCGGCTCGTCGGTCATGCCGTCGAAGTAGGGAGGCTTCCGCACGTAGGTGGAGTCCTCGTCCCACGCGAAGGTCTTGCCCTCGGGCGTGGGCAGGGAGCGCCACTGCTCGTCACCGGCGAACACGTCCGAGTAGCCGTCGTCGAACATCGTCGAGGTGATCGACTCGGCGATGACCTGCTCGATCTCCTGGGACGTCGGCCAGATGTCCTTCATGAAGACGTCGTTGCCGTCCTGGTCCTGGCCCAGCGGGTCCTCGAACAGGTCGACGTCCATGGAGCCGGCCAGCGCGTAGGCGACGACGAGCGGCGGGGACGCCAGGTAGTTCATCTTGATGTCCGGGTTGATCCGGCCCTCGAAGTTGCGGTTGCCCGAGAGCACCGACACGACTGCGAGGTCGTTGTCGTTGACGGCCTGGCTGACCTCGGGGATGAGCGGCCCGGAGTTGCCGATGCACGTGGTGCACCCGTAGCCGACCAGGTTGAATCCGAGCTTGTCGAGGTACGGCGTGAGGCCCGACTTCTCGTAGTAGTCGGAGACGACCTTGGATCCGGGCGCCAGCGTGGTCTTGACCCACGGCTTGCTGGTCAGGCCCTTCTCGACGGCCTTCTTCGCCAGCAGCGCAGCGCCGATCATCACCGACGGGTTCGAGGTGTTGGTGCAGGAGGTGATCGCCGCGATCGTGACGGCCCCGTGGTCCAGCTCGAACGTCGTGCCGTCCGCCAGCTCGACCTGGGCCGGGTTGGACGGCCGGCCACCGTCGGCCGGGGCCGCGGAGACGTAGTTGTGCGGCGGCTCCTCGCCGTGCCCGTTGTGCGGAGTGTCGGAGGCCGGGAAGGACTCCTCGACGTTCTCGTCGTAGCCCTGGGTCTGCTGTGCCTCGGTGTCGCCGGTGTCGACGTAGTCGGCCAGCGCGCCCCGGAACGACTCCTTCGCGTCCGTGAGCGAGACCCGGTCCTGCGGGCGCTTGGGGCCGGCGATGGACGGGACGACGCTCTCGAGGTCGAGCTCGAGACGCTCGGAGTAGCGGGGCTCGGCGTCAGGGTCGTGCCAGAGGCCCTGCTCCTTGGCGTAGGTCTCGACCAGCGCGAGCTGCTCCTCGGGACGACCGGTGAGCTTGAGGTACTTGATGGTCTCCTCGTCGATCGGGAAGACGGCGATGGTCGACCCGAACTCCGGGCTCATGTTGCCGATGGTGGCGCGGTTGGCCAGCGGCAACGCGGAGACGCCGGGCCCGTAGAACTCGACGAACTTCCCGACCACACCGTGCTCGCGCAGCATCTCGGTGATGGTCAGCACGAGGTCGGTGGCGGTGGCGCCCTCGGGCAGGTCGCCGTTGAGCTTGAAGCCGACCACGCGCGGGATCAGCATGGAGACCGGCTGGCCGAGCATGGCCGCCTCGGCCTCGATGCCGCCGACGCCCCAGCCGACGACGCCGATGCCGTTGACCATCGTGGTGTGGGAGTCGGTGCCGACGCAGGTGTCGGGGTAGGCCTGCAGCGTGCCGTCCACCTCACGGGTGAAGACGGTGCGGGCAAGGTGCTCGATGTTGACCTGGTGCACGATGCCGGTGCCCGGGGGGACGACCTTGAAGTCGTCGAACGCACCCTGGCCCCAGCGCAGGAACTGGTAGCGCTCACGGTTGCGCTCGTACTCGATCTCGACGTTGCGGCCGAACGCCTCGGGGGAACCGAAGACGTCGGCGATCACGGAGTGGTCGATGACCATCTCGGCCGGTGCGAGCGGGTTGATCTTGGTCGGGTCGCCACCGAGGTCGGCCATCGCCTCGCGCATCGTGGCGAGGTCGACGACGCACGGGACGCCGGTGAAGTCCTGCATGATCACGCGCGCCGGCGTGAACTGGATCTCCTGGCTGGGGTCCGCGTCCGCGTCCCAGCCGGCGATCGCCCGGATGTCGTCGGCGGTGATGTCGGCGCCGTCCTCGGTCCGCAGGAGGTTCTCGAGCAGCACCTTCAGGGAGAACGGGAGGGTCTCGACCGCGTCGTCCGCGATCCCGTCGCCGGTCACGGCGTCGAGCCGGAAGATCTCGTAGTCCCGGTCTCCCACCGAGAGGGTGCTCAACGCGTTGAAGCTGTCCTGGCTGGCCATCGTCGTCTCCTCGATCGGGGATCTCTCGCCGTGGTGCATCACCACCCATCTTGGCCCCGGCCGCCGCGCGGGTGGAAGTGAGGGTTGCCTGAGGGTGGGACGCGCGCACAAACTGTCTTGACGTCAAGATACATCACGCGCGGTGGACGGGCAACGCGACAAACCGGTGGCCGCTGCCGGATCGGTTGGCTACCGTCGCGCTCCGTGACCCTCCCCGACCTGACATTCGCCTCCCCCACGCCCGCCCTGATGGCCGACGTGCTGCGCTGGCGCAACCATCCCGACGTCACCCGCTGGCTGATTCACACCACGGTGGATCCGGAGCGGTACACCCAGGCCTGGCTCGACTCCGTCGCCGATCCCCTCGACCACTCCGCGATCGTCCTGCTGGACGGCCGGGCGGTCGCCACCGGCAGCCTGGAGATCGGCGACGCCAACGGCCAGGACGGCTGCGAGGCGCACGTCGAGCGGGTCGAGGGACTGCTCGGCTACCTCGTCGACCCGGCGTACGCCGGGCGCGGGATCGCGACCGCGGTCGCGACCGCCCTGCTCGGCCGGGCCTTCGGCGAGCTCGGGCTTCGGCGGGTGACTGCCGGTTGCTTCACCGACAACACCCCGTCGTGGCGGGTGATGGAGAAGGTGGGGATGCGGCGCGAGCAGCACAGCGTGGCCGACTGCTGGCATGCCGAGCTCGGCTGGGTCGACGGCTTCACCTACGCGATCCTGGCCGACGAGTGGCGGTCCTGAGCCCACGGTCTTCTTTCCCGCCGGGCCTACGGTGGTGGCATGGACGCCCGCCGCCTGCTCGTCGACCTCGAGCGCGCCTGGGACGGGGCCAGGCTGCGGCGCGCCGGTGCCCGCACGCCCGCCGACTTCCGGATCGAGGCCTACGTCGGGCACGGGAGCGCCGCTGGTGTGGTGGTGCGGGGCCGGGTGGTCGACCACCCGCCCGCCTCCGAGGCGGTGGAGGACGAGGGCGTCCGCGCGGCGGTCCTGCGCACACTCCACCACTTCGTCACCGACGAGCTGCCCGGCGTTCCGCTGCGGATCAGCGTGGCGGGTGCGACCGCGGACGCGGTGTCCGACGACGAGGGCTACTTCCGCGTCGAGCTCGACGCCGACCCCGACCTGTTGGTCGCGCCCTGGACCAGCGGGACCGTCGATCTCGCCGACGACTACCGCGGGGTCACCACCCCACACCCGACGCCGATCGAGGTACGGGTCCCGCACCCCGACGCGAGGTTCGGGATCCTCTCCGACATCGATGACACGATCCTCGAGACCGGCGTGCAGCGCGTCGGCCGGATGATCCGGCAGACCATCACCGGCTCGGCCCTGACCCGGTCGGCCTTCCCCGGCGCCGCCGAGCTGTACCGCGATCTCGCCGCCGGCGCGAACCCGGTCTTCTACGTCTCGTCGAGCCCGTGGAACCTGCACGCCTTCCTGCTGGCGTTCCTGCGGCACCGGGCGTTTCCCGCCGGTCCGGTGCTGCTGCGCGACCTGCTCGGCGGCCCCGACGGACGCGAGCAGAAGGCCGACCGGATTCGCGAGGTCCTCGACCTGCACCCAGACCTCGACTTCGTGCTCCTCGGCGACTCCGGCGAGAAGGACCCCGAGATCTACGCCGAGACCGTCCGCGAGCACCCGGGCCGGATCCTCGCGGTCTACATCCGCGAGGTACGGCTCGATCCCGGTGACGGCCGGGTGGAGCTCGTCTCCGACGCCTGGTCCGAGGAGGTGCCGTTCGTGCTCGCCGCCGACAGCGACGTCGTACGTCGGCACGCGGCAGGCCTCGGTCTGCTCTGACCGGACGTCCTCACGACCGCGCGGACTGTGGCGGGTGAGGACGGTCAGGGCGCACGGAGCGCCCCCCGGTCAGCGCGCTTCGAGCTCGAAGAACAGGAAGCAGACGAATGACCGACCGTCCTCGTTGGGCAGGAGGTCCACTGGCGTGTCAGCCGCGGGCGGCGGCTCGGTGACCGCCTTGATCTGGAACCCTGCACCGATGAACGTGTTGATGACGTCCTGCAGGGGTCGGTGCCAGTAGGTCATCCAGATGGTCTGGTCGCCGTACTCGTAGTCCTCGGAGTACCGGGTGTGGGCGAAGTAGTCGGCCTCGGGGTACACGATCGCGTAGACCATGGGGTGGATGATCGAGACCGTGAGCCGCCCTCCGGGCTTGAGCACGCGCCGCAGCTCGGCCAGTGCCGAGGCCCAGTCCTCCACGTAGTGGAGGGCCAGCGATGCGACGACGAGGTCGAACTTGTCGTCGGGATAGGGCAGAGGCGCACCAAGGTCTGCCACTCTCACGTCCGCGTCCTCGCCCAGCCGTTCGCGGGCCAGCTCCACCATCGCGGGACTCAGGTCGAAGCCGGACACGACCGCGTCCTTGGCGCGCAGAGCTTCCGTCAGGGGGCCCGAACCGCATCCGGCGTCGAGGATCTCGAGTCCCGCGACGTCGCCCGCGAGACGAATCATCTCCGGACGCTCGTAGTAGGCGTTGAAGAGGCTGTTCTCGTTCCTGGCCGAGTACGCGGCCGCGAAACCGTCGTAGTCAGCGGTAGGGGCAGGGGACTTGATCACCGAATCGGGCATGACCGGTTTCTACCCGGGCCTCAGGCATACACCAACCTGACACGCGGTCTGATCCCGCCGTCAGGGCAGTCGCGCGAAGGCACGCACCGGGAGTGAGCCCAGGCCGCGGACCGGCATCGGTATGGCGGTGAAGGTGGCTCCGGACGCCGGCACCCGGTCGAGGCGGGTGAGGTGCTCGACGATGGGGATGCCGGCTGCGAGAAGTCGGGTGTGGGCGGGTCGCTCGTCGCCGCGGGTGTCGTCGATGTTGACCGAGTCGATCCCCACCAGGGCGGCGCCGGCGGAGACGAGGAAGTCCGCTCCGGCCTCGTCCAGGAACGGATGGCTGGGGTCGCCGTACTCCTCGGTGCGCCAGTGCCGGTCCCAGCCGGTGCGGAGCAGCACGGCCGCCCCGGCCAGGTCGAGGTCGTCGAACGCGTCCGGCCCGATCTGCCCGTCGGCGTCCACGACGAGCGCCGGCAGGTCGACGCACTGCTCGAGCTGGAGGTCGGAGACGTCCCACCCGTCGCGGTAGCGATGGCGCGGGGTGTCGAGATAGGTGCCGGTGTTCGCCACCATCCGTAGCCAGCCGATGGTGAACTCGGTGCCCGCTGCGTAGTTGCCGCGGGAGTCGTCGAACGACAGGTGCACACCGATCTCGGGTCCGGGCAGTCCTGGGTAGGTCGTCATCCCGTGCTCGATGACGTGGCTGAGGTCCACCAGCTCCATGGCCACCACCCTCAGCCACTGACCCGGTCGAGCAGCTGCAGCAGGTCGTGGGCGGCGAGCTCGACGTCCTTGTGCCTCCACTCGGCAGCCCGATAGACGCAGGCGATCAGGCCGGTGCGGTGCACTCGTCGGAAGTCGCCGTACCCGAAGGCGTGCCGCGCCTTGGTCTCGTCGTTCGCGCCTTCGGTGAGGCCGAGGTGCCAGACGGCGTACTCATCCCAGGAGTGTCGCTCGAGGTAGGCGTTCTGGGCCTCGGCATCGGGCTGGACGTCGCCCCAGTCGCTGTCGAGGACGTACTGCCGCTTCTCGATCAGGTCGCGCGCGTGCGCCACCGCCGCTGGGTTCACCTCGTAGCTCGCCATGCCCGCCATGCCCGCCATGCTGCCACCGTCAGCGGGTCAGCAGGGCCACGCATTCGACGTGGTCGGTCATCGGAGGAAGCTGGGCGCTGTACCTCGGCCACGTGGAATGCTCACGGCCCCGTGTCCACCGCTCCCAGTACCCGCCGGACGGCATCGACAGAGGCCGCTTTGTCGTCTTGGTAGACGTTGTGGCCAGAGCCCTCCACGACCCGGACGGTGCCCCTCGGGGCGAGCGCTGCAAACGCAGCCTCGTCGGCCCCCCATTGAGCCTCCACGGTCTCGCTCCATATTTCCTGGGTGGCGTAGACGTCGGGATCGTGGAGGAGGATCTCGAAGGGGATGTCGGGCCATGTGGTGACCTGCTCTACCTGGCCGGCACTTGCTGTGCCGTCCCACGCAGGCCGGAACTCCTTGTCGTCGAACATCCGGGCGAACGAGGCCACCGTGGGATCGAAAAGTACGACGCCAGCGATGTCGGCTGGGTGCTCGCCGACATAGAGGCGGGTCGTGAGGCCGGCGATGCTGTGGCCGACCAGGATCACCGGCAGCGGCACGTCGGCTGCGCGAAGCGTGCCGTGGAGTGAGGACGCAGCCAGTTCGGCTGTCATCATCGACGCGCCCGTGGAGTGGCCCACGCCGGGGTAGTCCCAGGCGCAGGTTCGGACTTCTGGTCCCAGGGACGCGCGGAGCTCGTCCCAGGTCGTCGTCGTGAAGCCCATGCCGCCGAGGAACACCACCGTCGGCGAACCGGCACCCTGGCACCGCAGATGTGCCGTCTCGCCGTCGACCTGGTACAGATCGCCGGCCTGCGCAGGCGGGTCGGCCGGTTCGGTCGAGTTGCCGGTGCAAGCCGCCAAGAGGAGCGCCGAGACCCCCACCGCCAGCAGTTGCGCCGCCCGCCGGGCACCCCGTCCCCGGGGAAGGTGTGACGTTGTTGTCGTCATTGCCCGAGTCTCCGAACGAGGTCGCCGGTGCGAGGCTCGCGGCTGTCGCCCCACGGCCAGACACCGGCCCTGGTGATGTCGACGTTGCGGAACACCATCGGGTAGGTACGGTCGGCGTCCGAATCTGCCGGGGAGTCCTGGACCTGCAGGTGGAGGTGCGGCTCGTTGGAGTGGCCGTTGTTCCCGACCGCGGCAATCGGCTGACCTCGGCGTACGACGTCGCCGACACGGACCGTGACGCTGTTCTGTTCGAGGTGTGCCATC
Source organism: uncultured Actinomycetota bacterium (assembly GCA_963782075.1). GTDB lineage: Bacteria > Actinomycetota > Actinomycetes > Propionibacteriales > Nocardioidaceae > Nocardioides. The sequence goes on along the minus strand of CAWAIJ010000020.1, from coordinate 19,842 downwards.
GACACGAAGAGGCCACCACCGATGTCGATCACCAGTTGGTTCGCCTGATCACCGTTGGTTCCCGGCGGATTGTCGTCGTAGCCGTCGGTCACCTCGACGATCCGACCGTCGGCCGGCGCCAGCACCGGCCACCCGAATCCGGCATAGTCGGTCAGCGGGGCGCCGCTTCCTCCGGTGTGTGTTCGCCCATTCCCCCCGAGACGCAGGAAGTCGACGGCGTTGCTCTCGTTCGCGGAGTGACCGTTGAGCAGGACGCTGTGGCCCCCGTTGAGGACGAACCACTCCCCGGCCAGCGGTGAGTCGAGCACCACCGCATCGGCGCGCGAGTCGGAGACCTGGACAAGCTGGAAGGCGAGGAAGCCCGACAGCAGGGCCACGACCGCATTGGTGGCCACGTAGACGCGCGGACGAGGGACCAGGGCCAACGCCGCCAACACGATCAGTCCGGCGGAGAACGCCGCATTCACGACGCCGAACTGGGCGCCGTTGAAGGAGAACCAGATTCGCGCGAAGTGCGTCCCACCGGCGGCCACAACTCCACCAAGAAGCACGCAGCACAGCCAGATGTTGAGAGCCTGCACCAGGTGGGGTCGCACCCCACGACGCAGCGGGTGGCGGAGCAGCCCGAACTCGATCCGCCCCCGGCGGACGCCCCACGCCCGCGACGCAGCCAGGACGAGAGGCAACACGACACAGACTGCCACCAGCATGTTGAGGCTCTGTCCGTACGCGTAATAGTTGTAGATGAAGACCACGAGCCCCCAGATGGCCACGATGAGGCTGCGCTTCGTGACCGCGATGGGGCGATCAGATGCCGCACGATTGCCTGAGTCCTGGAGCGCGAGCGGCGAGGCGATCAGCGCCCCACCGATCAGTACGAGCGTCGATTCGGTCAGGTCGTAGTGCGCCAACCAGAACCCTGCGAAGGCCGACGACATGACGGCAGCCAGCGTCAGGTTGCGCGGAGTGACGACGACCGATCGTCTGGATTCCTTCTCGTCGGAGCCGGCACTGAAGGCGAGCAGCAGACCGAACGGGATGAGACCGTCCAGTCCGACGACGAGCACGGCAGCGACGAGCACTGCCACGGCCAGGATCGTCAGCACCAGCTTGCGCCCGCTCCTGGGCTGCCGGGTTGGCTCAGAAGAGAGTGGTGAGGTCGGTTCGGCGTGCAAAACCCGGGGGTCTGACATGGGCTAACTCCTGTGGCTGTAGTTGGGCCCGCACCAGCTCGCGGATCTGGGTCCTTGCGCCTGGACGGGCCTCGATCTCGATGACGGTGAGGATGGTCGTCATGACTTCTCTTCGGTGGGTGACGTAGTTGGTGGCGCGCCGATACGACGGACGTGGAGCAACGGCAGACCCAGGTCGCGCAGTCTGTTGAGCAGCCCGTGGAGCGCAGCTTGGTCGACGACGAGCCCTCGAATGCAGGTTCTGCCGTCGGGCGTGGCGTCGAGTTCCATACCGTCGAACCAGCTCGACCACCGTTCGTCGAGGTGACCCCGGACGCCGATCTCGTACCAGCCTGGGTGGTCGACCTGTTCGCTGTGCACTTCAGCAAGGTAGGACCTCCACCGATGCCGGGTCGTCACATCATCTGGTGAACCCGGTGGTGATCTTCAGCGCAGACCGCGACGCGTCAGCAGTCCGAGCTGATGTGCCTTGGTGATGGCGGAGCGACGGCTGTTGACGCCCAGCTTGGTGTAGATGTGCTTGGTGTGGGTGCGCACGGTGTTGAGCGAGACCACGAGCTGCCGTGCGATGGCCGGTCCGTCGAGATCCGAGCCGAGGAGGCGGAGGACGTCGAGCTCCCGATCACTCAGCCGGTCGACCAGGGTGGGCTCGGTGGGTGACCTCCCATCCGGCACTGCGCCGCCTGAGTGGGAGTTCGAGGCTGACGGTGCGGCCGGCACGGCGTCGTCCCGCAGACGTCTCACGAACACGGACCCTGAGCGACGGCGGGTGAGCTCGGCTAATGCCGGGCGCAACGTGGGTCCGGCCTCGACAAAGTAGCGCGCCCAGCCGTCCGGCTCGGCGAGGTCGACGGCATGTGCCAACGCGGCGCGGGCCGCGTCCTCGTCGCCGGCCGTCTGTAGAGCGACCGTCCTCAGCACCTCGAGGTCGATCACGGTTCCGGCGCGTCCGCCGTTCTCCGCGGCCGCGAGGAGACGGTCGAGCAGCCGGAGCGACCGGGCGAGCGCATCCGGAGCGGAGCCGGTCGTGTGCTGGGCGAGTAGCACCCGGGCGAGCGTGAGGTGCTCGTACTCACGTAGGTAGGAGACTTCGTCCTCGTCGTCGACTCCGTGGTCGCGGGCCCAGGCGGCGGCCGCGGCGAGGTCGCCCGCGCCGACCAGGACGCGCGCACGGGTCGCATGGATGGGATGGACCTGTGGGGAGAAGTCCGCGACGTACACGCGCTCAGCCTCGTGGAGGAGGTCGAGGGCGCCTGCGTGGTCGCCGGCCGCGATCCTGAGGCGAGCCATGGCGACCCGCCAGCGGTAGGGGTTTTGGGGAAGCCCGGCTGCCTCACCGAGGTCGTCTGCCCTGCGGAGCAGCTGGGTGGCCGTGGCCAGGTCGTTGCGGTGCCACGCCACGCGACTCAGCCCAACCAGCATGTCGGCGGTCCCGCGCATCACCTCACCCACTGGCGCATGTTGTTCCGCCAGCGCGAGGGCGTGCCGCAGGGTGCGCTCCGCATCGCGGAGGCGGCCCATGGACAGCTCCATGTCGGCGAGGGCCAGGGAGCAGCCCAACACGTCGGAGATGTGGTCGGCACGGGTCAACCCTTCGGCGCACGCGCTGTACCCGGCGTGGGCCGCAACGATGTCACCGGTCGCCCACGACGCCAGCCCGGCGAGGCCCGACGCTGCGGCGGCGGTGAGGTCGTCGCCCTCGACGGCACCGGCGAGTGCCAGCTCGGCATGCACGATCGTGCGGGCCGGGTCGCCGGCGACCAGGGCCAGCCCTGCTCGCCACACGTCCACCGAGGCGGGCACCCTGGCCAACTGCTCCGGGTCGTTGACGACGAGCTCGGACGCAGGACGCGCGAGGGTCAACTCGAGCTCGTCGAGTCGTCGTCCGACCTCGGCGAAGTCGTTGCTGGCCATCAACGCGCCGATGAACCCCGCTGCCAGGACCGGCCGGTCATCTACGACGTCAGCAGGAAGCTCGTCGAGCCAGCGACGGATCACCTGCTCCCGACGGTTGCGACGCAGCTCGGGCAGGGCCAACTCGACCAGGGTGGCTGCGCTTTCCACCTCGCCCGCCGACACGGCATGTCGCACGGCCGCCTCGGTGTCACCGACCTTGGCATACCAGCCACTCGCGCGCCGGTGTAGTTCCGGCACGGCATCAGGGCTCTCGGCGAGCAGCCGCGCTCGCAGGACGTCGCCGAAGAGGTGGTGATAGCGGTACCACCGTCGCTGGTCGTCGAGCGGAACGACGAACAGGTTCCTGCGCTCCAGCGACTCCAGCACCTGGACCGATGTCGTGGAGCCGATCACCGCATCGCACAGTGAGCCGTTCAGACGGTTGAGGATCGACGTCGAGATCAGGAACTCCCGTACGTCGTCGGGCTCGTGCGCCAGCACCTCCTCGACCAGGTAGTCGACGACGTAGCGGTCGTCACCGGTGAAGCCGGCGATGAAGGCGGCAGGATCTTCGCGACCACGAAGCGACAGGGCGGCCAGCTGAAGGGAGGCGATCCACCCTTCGGTCCGTGCTCCCAGCTTGGCGATTTCCGTGGCGTCGAGGACGAGACCCGTCGACTCGGTGAAGAACGTGCGGGTCTCGTCGTCGGTGAATCGCAGGTCAGCGGCTCTGACCTCGGTGAGGTCACCCCTCGCACGAAAACGGGCGAGAGGGAGCGCTGGGTCCGCTCGTGTGCTGATCACCAGTCGCACCTGGGGCGGGAGCCGTTCGAGCAGGAGGGTCATTCCTGGCTGGATGGCCGGCGCCTCGGCGAGGTGGTAGTCGTCCAGCACCAGGTCTATGTCATCGGGCAGGACACTGAGCTCGTTGAGCAATGCCGCGAGCGCTGCCTCGATCGGCTGGCCGGCGGTGAGCAGTGTCAACCCGGCGGCGCCGGTACCGGGCGCGGCTCGCTCGAGAGCGGTCAGCAGGTACCTCCAGAACCGGTGGGGGTCGCGGTCGGACTCGTCCAGGGCTACCCAGGCGAGTCGCCGGGTCGCGGCTTCCCGTGCGAGCCACGAGGCCAGCAGTGTCGTCTTGCCAAAGCCGGCCGGAGCGGAAATGAGCGTGAGTCGTGTCCGTCGAGATCCGAACACGGAGTCGAGGCGCGGCCGAGCCACCAGGCCCTGGCGGACATATGGAAGGAAGAACTTGGTCTCGACCAGCGCCGTCACATTCAGTGCACCTCGCCGCCCTGCTCGTCGACGCGACCAGCAGCGATCCGCTGGTGCATCCGTTCGCCGGGACGCCCGAAGATGCTCAGTACCTCGGCCGAGCCGTCGCCCGTGCTGCCAAACCAGTGCGGAACCTGAGTGTCGAACTCGGCCGCCTCGCCCACCTGGAGAACCAGGTCCTGCCCGCCCTGGATCAGTCGCATCCGACCATTGAGAACGTAGAGCCACTCGTATCCGTCGTGAGTGCGCAGCTTCGGCGTGGACTGGTCTTTCGGAATCACGATCTTCCACGCCTGGACACCCCCGGGGTGGGTCAAAGGAAGCACCGTGCGCCCGTTGATCCGACGCGGCTTGAGTCGGATCCGGGGGTCCCCGACCTCGGGCGCTCCGACCAGGTCGTCCAAGGGAACCCGGTAGACCTGCGCCAATGGCAGAAGAAGCTCAAGGCTGGGCTTCCGCTGACCGTTCTCGAGCCGCGACAACGTGCTCTTCGACATCCCGGTCCGGGCTGCCACTTCAGTGAGGGTCACGCCGCGCTGCTCACGCACGCGCCGCAACCGCGGTCCCACCGACTCCAGCGTCGCGGCGATCGGCTGGGACTCGTGAGCGGGTGAGGTCACGAGAACCAGTGCACCGCGGTTTCCCGGAAACAGCAACATTCGTTGTGAGAACCGCACCGGGTGGCGACGCTCGGCACATGAACGAATACGACGTGGTTGTCATCGGCGGAGGCGCCGCCGGCCTTTCTGCTGCACTGGTCCTGACCCGGGCACGACGATCGGTCGCCGTCGTCGACGCAGGTGAGCCGCGCAACGCTCCCGCTGCCAAGATGCAGGGATATCTCTCCCGGGACGGCATGGCTCCGAGCGACCTTCTGGCGATCGGCCGCAGCGAGGTCGCGGCGTACGGCGGACAGCTCGCCGGTGGCTCCGTCACCTCGGTCCGACGTCGCGGGTCGTCCGGCTTCGAGATCCGCCTCGGTGAGAGCCTCCTCCTGGGAGCCCGCAGGGTCCTGCTCACCACTGGCCTGCTCGACGAGTTGCCCGACGTCCCGGGCGTCCGCGAACGATGGGGCCGCGACCTTCTGCACTGCCCCTATTGCCACGGGTTCGAGGTCCGCGACCAGCGACTCGGCGTGCTTGGCGGCACCCCTGAGGCCGTGCAGCACGCCCTGATCGTGCGTCAGTGGTCACACGACGTCGTCTACTTCAACCACACGGGGACCCTCACCCCGACGGAGCGCGAGCAGCTGCTCGCCCGCTCCATCGGCGTGGTCGAAGGCCCGGTCGCCCGGATGGTCGTCGAGCACGACCGCCTCCACGGCGTCGAGCTGGCATCGGGTCACATCGTCATCCGCGACGCAGTCTTCGTGCGGCCCCTGCTCGTCCCCCACTCCAGCCTGCTCGTCGAGCTCGGCTGCGCTGTTCGGGAGGACGGGTGGGTCGTGGCCGACCCGACCGGCCGGACCAGCGTGCCAGGCGTCTGGGTGGCCGGCAACGCCGCCAACCCACGAGCCCAGGTCATCACCGCTGCGGGCGAAGGCTCCGCCGCGGCGATCGCGATCAACAACGACCTGGTCGTCGAAGACGTTCAGAACGCCGTCATCGACTTCCGCGCCGGGCTCCCCGGCTGACTCAGGCATCACTCCCCCATCCACTCCAGGAGAAGACACCATGACCAACGTCCCGCCACCCACCAAGCACCAGCTCGCCCTGATGATCTGGATCGCGGTCTTCCCGACCCTCACCATCCTCAACCTCGCGCTGGGCGAGCAGCTCTCACAGCTTCCGAGTGTGCTCCGGACCTTCGTCCTCGCCACGGTCGCTGTCCCGATCGTCATCTACGGCCTGATGCCTCGCCTGCACCGCATCCGGTCACGCCTCCTCACACGTGTGACGGCCTGACTGGCAGACGAATCACCCTCCGTCTCACCACCTGTGGTGACGACCGGTCACCACGTCGCTGCCTAGCTTCGCGCTCCACGGACCCACACCTCTTCCGAAAGGCACCACCATGAACAGGTTCACCCGAACCATCGCCATGGCGAGCGCGATGCACCCGTGGCGCACCTTGGCGAGCTGGCTCGTCGTCCTCATGGCCGTCGGATTCCTGGCCGCCAGTGGCGGCGGCAGCTTTGCCGACGACTTCTCGGCCAAGGGCAGCCAAAGCGACCGGGCCTTGCAGCTGCTCGGCGAGAACTTCCCCCAGGCGGCCCAGGGCAGCGCCCTGGTCGTCTTCGCGGCCGGGGACGGCTCCACCCTCGACGCCCAGCAAGCGCAGGTCGAAGCCGTCCGCGGCGACGTGGCGACTCTCGCCCATGTCGAGTCGGTGACCGACCCGTTCGCCGCAGGCACCGTCTCCGATGACGGACGGGTCGCGTACGGCGTCCTCACCCTCGACGTCCCCGAGCGCGACATGGGCAAGCCCGCATTCGCCGTCCTTGCCGATGAAGTGTCGAGCATGGAGACCGACGGGCTGCGGGTCGAGCTCGGTGGGGACGCTGTCTTCCTCAACGCCCCGGACGAGAACAGCAGCCACACCGCCATCGGCCTGCTCGTGGCCCTGATGATCCTGCTCGTGGTGTTCGGCACGCTCGTCGCTGCCGTCTTGCCGATCGGGCTCTCCCTGGTCGCGGTCGGATCCGGGATCGGAGGCATCACCCTGCTCGCGGGCACGATGGATGTCTCAGTGTCGGCGATCCCGATCGCGGGTTTGGTCGGGCTCGGCGTCGGGGTGGACTACGCACTCTTCGTGATCGCCCGCTACCGCGAGAACCGCGGCGGCGGTCAGGCCAATGCCACGGCCCTTGCGAACGCCATGGGCTCGTCCGGGGCCGCCGTGGTCTTCGCCGGCGGGACAGTCATGGTTGCCACCGCGGCGCTGGCCTTCACCGGCCTAGGCGTGCTGACCTCCATCGGCCTCGCCACGGCGATCATGGTCTTCTTCGCGGTCGCTGCCGCCATCACCTTGCTGCCTGCCCTGCTCGCCCTACTGGGCGACCGGATCGACAAGGGCCGCATCAGCCGCCGCCACCGTCCAGTGAAGGCGGCCGAGGAGACCGCCTGGTGGCGCTTCGCCCACCGGGTCTCGGGGCGGCCCTGGCCGTACCTCGTCGGCGCCGTGGTCACCCTCGTCGCCATCGCCATCCCGGCGTTCTTTCTGCAGACCGGGTTCCCCGCGGCCGGGGATGCCCCGGCACACACCACCCATCGTCAGGCCTACGACCTGCTCACCGAAGGTTTCGGAGTCGGCATCAACGCGCCCCTCATGGTGGTCGCCGACCTCGGCGAGAACGGAGTCGACGCCAATGGCGTCAGAACACTCTCTGACGACATCGCGGCCGTCCCTGGCATCGCATCGGTAGGCGAGCCGCAGGTCTCGGCCGGCGGCGACACCGTCGTCCTCATCGCCACTCCGACCACCGGACCCGCGGACCTCGACACCTCGGCCACGATCGACCGGGTGCGAGACGTCATTCCGGGCAACGTCTACGTCTCCGGCATCACCGCGGTCACCGATGACCTCAACACCCAGCTGAGCGACACCCTCCCGGTGTTCGTCGGAGCGGTCATCGCTATCTCGTTCCTGCTGCTGATGCTGGTCTTCCGCTCCGTCGTGGTGCCTCTGAAGGCCGCGCTGATGAACCTCTTGTCGATCGGCGGGGCCTACGGCGTCCTGGTCGTCGTCTTCCAGTGGGGTTGGGGCGCCGAGCTGCTCGGCCTGGAAGGGCCGACACCGATCACCTCGATCATCGTCGTGATCATGTTCCCGATCCTGTTCGGGCTCTCGATGGACTACGAGGTCTTCCTGCTTTCACGCATCCGGGAGGAGTACGACCGGACCGGCGACAACGCCGAGTCGGTGGCCCGCGGGCTCGCCGGCACTGGCCGGGTGGTCACCTCCGCCGCGCTGATCATGATCGCGGTCTTCCTCAGCTTCGTCGGCAGTCCGGTCCCGTCCCTCAAGATGCTGGGTCTCGGACTCGCCATCGCGATCCTCATCGACGCGACCGTCATCCGCATGGTCCTGGTCCCCGCCGCCATGTCCTTGCTCGGCAACGCCAACTGGTGGCTGCCCACCTGGCTCGACCGAGCTGCTCCCCGCGCTGATGGCCGACGAGCCCACCCCGATCCCGTCCGACCAGCCGGTCGAGCGCCTCACGACAGGAGCCACCGCATGATCACCGTCGAGCACGTCACCAAGAGGTACGGCGACTACACCGCCGTCGACGACGTCACCTTCGTCGCCCAGTCGGGACGGGTCACCGGGTTCCTCGGACCCAACGGCGCCGGCAAGTCCACGACGATGCGGATCATGGTCGGGCTCACGCCCGCGACCAGCGGCGAGGTCCAGGTCGACGGACGGCACTACCGCGACCTCGCCAACCCGGGCCGACACATCGGCGTCCTGCTCGACGCCTCGGCGCAGCACGCAGGCCGCACGGGCCGGGAGATCCTCACCATCGGCACCGAGACGATGGGCCTGTCCCGCAGCCGGGTCGACGACCTCCTCGAGCGGGTGTCCCTCAGCCCGACCGAGTCCCGCCGTCGACTGCGCGACTACTCGCTCGGCATGCGCCAACGCCTGGGGATCGCGCACGCCCTGCTCGGCGATCCGTCGATCCTGATCCTCGACGAGCCGGCCAACGGGCTCGACCCGGCCGGCATCCACTGGATGCGCGGGCTGCTCCGCGAGTACGCCGCCGAGGGCGGCACCGTCCTGCTTTCGTCACACCTGCTCCACGAGGTCGAGAGGATCGCCGACGACCTCGTCCTCATCGGACGCGGACGAATCGTGGCGCAGGGAACGAAGGAGGAGCTGTTGCATACCCGCGGCAGCTACGTCGAGGCGGACCGCCACCGCGACCTCGCGGCCGCCCTCGACACGGCGGGCATCTGCACCTCGGTCTCGGGGCGGGGCCTGCGGAGCGACGCAGAACCACGACAGGTCGGAGCCGTGGCAGCTGCCCATGGCATCCCGCTCGACGAGCTGCGCCCTGCTGAGGGCGCCGGACTCGAGAACCTCTTCCTGCAGCTCACCGCAGACACCCAGCGCGAAGGAGTAGCAGCATGACCACCACCACGACCGGACTCGTCCCGACCGGGCCGGATTCATCGCGTACGACGGAGTCTCCGCCCGACGCACCTATCCCGATGTCCCGACTGGTCAACGTTGAGTTGCGCAAGATGGCCGACACTCGCTCGGGGATGTGGCTGCTCATCGGCCTGGCCGCCATCACTCTGGTCATCGTCGCCATCTACTACTTCACAGCGGAAGCTTCCGAACGGACCTTCCTGCACTTCATGGAAGCCACCCTCGGCCCGCAAGGCTTCCTGCTTCCCGTGCTGGGGATCCTCCTCGTCACGAGCGAGTGGAGCCAACGCACAGGCCTCGTGTCCTTCACTCTCGTCCCGCTCAGAGGGCGCGTCGTCACGGCGAAGGTCCTGGCCGGTCTGACGGCCGGCGTCGCCGCTATCGTCCTCAGCGTCGGCTTCGCCTCACTGGCCACGGCGCTGAGTGGCACTCCGAACGGCTTCGCCCACTTCGGGCTCGACGAACTGGGCAAGTTCGCCATCCTGCAGATCACCGGGATCCTCCAAGGCCTCGCGTTCGGCCTTCTCTTCCTCAGCTCCGCACCAGCCATCGTCAGCTACTTCGTCTTCCCCACGGCCCTGAACATCGTCGGATCACTGTGGCCACCGCTCGGAAACGTCCAGCCCTGGATCGACCTGTGGGCCTCCCAAGCACCGCTCTTCACCTCCGACGACCTGACCAACCAGCAATGGGCGCAGATCGGCACCAGCAACCTCATCTGGGTCGTCCTGCCGTTCGTGCTCGGCCTGGTGCGCGTGCTGCGAGCCGAGGTCAAGTAGCACATGACCGCACTAGTCCGCCGGACACTGACGGGTCAGGTGACGAGCCAGGGGGTTCGCAGCCGACCACAGCGAGCGTCAGAGCGCGCTGCCCTGGGTGACCCGCATCGTCGTCCGCATGGGTGGGTTGTGGGCCTCGTCCATGGTGGCCCATGGGGTGGACGGGTTTCAGGGTCTTGATGGCGAGTCTCGCGCGGACTCTTCCGGCCTCAAGGTGCCGAATCGGTTCCGGCACACGGTCGCGGTAGCGAGTTCGAGCGCAGAGCGGCTGGCCTGTCGCATCGTGCGGCGGACCCCCATCGTGGAGGTGGTCCCCCGCTCGCGAGAACGGCGCGCCGGAGAGGCGGGACCGTGACTGCTGCTCGGGCAGCCAGTACAACATCTGAGCCACGCTCGGCGCAGGCCAGGAAACGTCCCCAGACATCTGTGGTCGTCTGGGGACGTTTCCTCGTGTCCCTCGGCTGCGTGAGCACTCAGTGCAGGTGCATGTGGGCGGCGTCGGCCTTCCCGGCCGGCATCCACACGGCGGCCACCGCGGCGAAGACCATGGCGATCGCGGTGATGGCCATCGAGCCGCGGCAGAAGGCGTCGACCACGCCGGCGGCCGCGGTGAGGTTGCCCGCCGTCCCCGCGACGGCGGACAGGACCGCCACCCCGAGTGCAGCACCGACCTCGTGGCCCGTCATCAGGAACCCCGATGCCATGCCGGTGTGCTCGGCCGGAATGCCGTTCATCGCGGTGCCGGCGACGGCGGCGAACACGAGTCCCGCGCCCAGACCGACGAGGCACAGCCCGGGCAGCAGTCCGCCGACGTAGGAGGAGGTCGCGTCGGCACGGGACAGGAGCAGTCCTCCGCCCGCGACGACGGCCAGCCCGATGGCGGCGATGGTCCGCACCGGGAGGTGCGCACTCGCGTGGGCGGCGAGGTGGGTGCCAATCACGAGGGTCACGGCGAGCGGGAGGAACGCGAGTCCCGACTCCAGGGCGGAGTAGCCGAGGGCGGTCTGCCCGAAGATCGAGGTCAGGAACACCACCGCCATGAGCAGGCCGGTGATGCCGAGCATCACGGTCGTGCTCGACACCAGGGTCGAGATCTTCCAGGTGTGCGGGTGCACCAGCGGCTGCGTGGCCCGGCCCTCGATGAACACGAACGCGACCATCAGGATCCCGGCGACGCCCAGGCCGACAGCGGTCTGGACCGAGGCCCAGCCCTGGGACTCCACGCGAGCCAGGGTGAACATCAAGGTGGCCAGCGAACCGACGCCGACCAGGGCCCCGGGGACGTCGAAGGCGGCCAGGCCGGCAGGACCCTTCTGGTCCTTCGCGACGACGTGGAAGGTGGCGGCGATGGCGAGCACGCCGATCGGCACGTTGATCCAGAAGATCGCCTCCCAGCTGGCCCACGTGGTGAGGACGCCGCCCAGGGCGACGCCGACCGCGATGCCCAGGCCGCCGATGGCTCCCCAGAGCGCAAGGCCCCGCGCCTTCTGCGTACCCGTGTAGGTGGTGCTGATGATGGAGAGGGCCGCCGGCGTCATGAGGGCTGCGGCGGCTCCCTGAGCCGAGCGACCGCCGATGAGCTCGGCCGCGCCGCTGGCGAAACCGGTGAACAACGAGGCCGTGGTGAACAGCGTCAGGCCGGTGAGGAACACCGTACGACGCGAGATCAGATCCGCGACCCTCCCCCCGAGGAGCAGGAAGCCGCCGGACATCAGGAGGTAGGCCGTGACGACCCACTGCAGGTCGCTGCTGCCCAGCCCGAGCTCGTGGCCGATGGTCGGCATCGCGGTGTTGACGACGGAGATGTCGATGACGACGAGGACCTGCGCGACGAGCGCGACGATCATCGGTCCCCAGGGTCGTGTGTCGGTGTGGGCGTCCGCCTCGACGGCGGAGCCGTGGTGTCCGTGCATGGGTGCCTCCGGGTAGTGAGTGGTGAGCGGTGCGGATGGGGTGGTGCTGGTTCGGTGAGGTCGAGACTGCAAGAGATGCGACCTGGTCGCCCCGGTCACATGGCCGGGGTTGCCGGGTCAGGAGCGAGGCCGCGCGAGCGTCGCTCCCAGCGCAGCGGTGAGCAGCGCGACGACCGCGGCTGCGGTGAATGCTGCGGAGAAGCCCGCGGCGTCGAGGGCTCCCTCGACCGGACGACCGGACGAGATGCCGATGACGATGAAGGCGGCCGTCCCGAGTGCGCCACCCACCTGCATCGAGGCGCCGGCGAGCCCCGCCGCCAGACCGGTGTGACTGGCGGGCACCGCAGAGGTGAGGACCATGGTGGTGGGGGTGAAGCTGAGGGCGACGCCCGTCGCGACGAGAAGCAGGCCCGGGAGGACGGCGACGACGTACCCGGATCCGGTTGGCGCGTTCGCCAGCCAGAGGTGCCCTGCGGCGAGGACGACGAGCCCCAGGACCATGCTGCGCACCGGTCCGATCGCGCCCAACACCCGCGGCAGCACGGCCAGCGAGACGGCGAACCCCGTCAGGGACGTGGGGACCATGGCGAGGCCCGCCTGCTCCGGCGACATCGCGAGGACCTGCTGGAAGTAGAGCGCGACCAGGACGAAGGTCGAGGCGCGGGACGCCCCGCCGAGCAGCGCGACGGCCGTGCCGATGCGCAGCATGCGCGACCGGAAGAGCTCGACTGGGACCAGCGGGTCCGCGGCCCGGCGTTCGATGGCGATGAACGCCGCCATCAGGACCGACGAGACGGCGAGCAGACCGACGACCCGCGGGGAGGTCCAGGCGTGGTCGACGGCATCGACAGCACCGTGCACGAGGGTGATCACCGCCCCGGTCACTGCGGCGGCGCCCGCCCAGTCGACGGTACGTCGGACACCCGGCGCGTCCTCCACCAGCACTCGCCGGGCCAGGGCAATGGCGGCCAGGGACACCGGAACGGTCACCAGGAAGACCGCCCGCCAACCCACGGTGCCGGCGAGCACTCCCCCGCTCACGACGCCGGTGGCTCCACCCAGCGTCGACGCAGCACCCCACGCCCCCATCGCCCGGGCGCGTTGTGCCGCCGGGAAGGTGACGAGCAGCAGGGACATGGCCGCCGGACTCAGGCCGGCGGCTCCGATCCCCTGGACGACGCGGCCCAGGATCAACAGCTCCTTGGTCACCGCCACTGCCGCGAGGAGGGTTCCGACGGTGAAGAGGAACGCCCCGACGACGAAGACGCGGCGGCGACCGACCAGGTCTGCGGCCCGGCCCGACAGCAGTAGCAGCCCCGCAAAGGCGAGGACGTAGGCATTCACGACCCAGGTCACGGCCGCCGGACCGAAGCCGAGCTCGGACTGGATCGAGGGCAGCGCGACGTTCACGATCGAGGTGTCGAGCATGACGAGGAACTGCGCGGACACCAGCAGGCCGAGCGCGACTCGGTCCCGTCGCGTCATCGTCACTGTTGTCATGGATGAGGGGGTGGTCACCGTGGTTGTCATGGATCTGTCCTCACGCGGCCAGTCGGGGCAGAGAGGCGTCGAACCGGGCGGCGCGGGCGGTGCCGCATCGGGGGCAGTGACGGCCTCGCACGAGATCCATGTCCTGACCGCACCAGCAGACGTCGGTGGTTTTGCCCGCTGGGGGCCGCACCTGCGTCGTGTCCGAGATCGTCGAGATCCTGTCCATCGTCCTCACCGCCTGGGTCGTTGCCGTTGTTGGCTGATGACTCCACGGTGCCGCTGCACCGCGTCGGTCGAACCGGTCGAATGGCCGGGTTCCACCCGGTTGTCGCGGGTTCAGGGCATCGTGAGGGGCGCCCCGGTGCGCACCGCACGGACGACGGAGGCGATGGCCTGCACCGAGCGCCGCGGCTCCGTCCGGGTCCTCGACCATGCCGGCGTGGCTGGCCGCCGCCTCGCGGATGACGGCGTTGCTGGACAGCTCTGCCATGCTGCTCCTGGGCCTCGGTCCAGCCGTCGGTGGCGCGGGCGTTCTCGGCGCTGGTGAGCACGGCGAGCGGTCGATCTCCGAGAGTGGTGAGCGCCTGTGCCTGCTCGAACACCACGGGCAGCATCGAGAGCTCGTCGCGGGCGTTGCGTCCGGCGCGGGGCGTGGCCGACCATGGCGTCGACGGGTGCCGCGTCGTCGGCGGGAAGGTGGGATCCGGCCAGCACCACTCCGAGCCCCAGCCGGGCCAGCGTGGGCGTGACTCCGTAGGCGCGACGCATCAGGGCGTACTGGATGGGGTAGTTGGGGATCACGTCGAACTGGTCGGGGCTGGTGCTGTCCAGCAGCACCAGCCCAGCCACCTCGTCGGGGTACTGGTCGGCGTACGTCATGGCGTAGGGACCGCCGATCGAGTGGCCCGCCAGCACGAAGGGACCGGTCTCCCCTGCTGCGGCGAGCAGGGCGTGGAGGTCCTCGGCGGCAGCGATGCCGTCCTGGGGGTGCGCGAGTCGTCGCTCCAGCCCTGACCAGCGCGGTCGTAGGCACAGACCCGCGTGGTCGGGGCGACCCCGTCGCGGATCCGGGCCCAGGAGGCGGAGAACTCGCCGAGGCCGTTGAAGAGGACGACGGTCGGCTGGCCCTGGCCTCGGCAGTCGAGGTGGAGGTCGTGGTCACCCACGGAGCGGATGACGCCCGGCGCCGGGAAGGTGCTGGCGAAGGAGTCTGTGGCGACGTTCCTGACGCCGGCGCCCACGGAGGCGACGGCGAGGAGGACCAGCGTGACCGTCACCAGCCACCGACCGGGACCCGTCAGGTCCCGCCGCATCCGGACGTACGTCCACACGCTCAACGCCAGCGCCAGGGGCGGCCACACCCACGTGAGCACGGTCATCGTGTGGTCCGAGGGCGCGAAGGCCACCAGGGCCGCACCGGTCGACGTCATCGCGATCGCCGGTACGGCAGCCCAGGACTGGGGGCGATCCGTTCGCCCGGAGAGGACGTGCAGCATCGCCCAGCCGAGGCCGAACCCCAGCAGTGCCGCACCAGCCGTCACGCCTTCGGTGGCGCCCGGGAAGACCACCAGGGTGAGGAGGGCGGCAGCAGCCAGTCCGGTGGCCAGCGAGCCGAGGACGACCCGGGTGACCGGTCGGCCCCCGGGGCTGGTGACGTTCGATCGGACGCGGCGGTGGACGTCGATGCTCATGGACTTCTCGCTCTCGCAGTGGGTAGGTGGCACTGCGGTCGAGAGTGGTCGGTCGGGCGCACGGTCACCCCGGTCAGATGGCCGGGATGTCTCGCGAAGGGGCAGCGAGCGCGTCAGCCCAGGTCGAGCGTGGCCAGTTCGCCGCGCGAGGTGACACCAGCCTTGGCGAAGACGTTGCGCAGGTGGAAGGCCACCGTGCGCGGAGAGATCCAGCACTGCGCGGCCACGTCCTTGTTGGACATGCCCGAGCTGACGAGCTGGGCGATCTTGAGCTCAGTCGGCGTGAGCTGCAGCAGGGTCGAGGGGTCGCGCTTGCGCGCCGTCTCTCCCGAGGCCCGCAGCTCCGAATCCGCCCGCGAGGCCAGCCACTGGGCCCGGACGTCGTGAAAGGTCTCGAGGGCGCGACGCAGGTGGATGCGAGCGTCCACGCGCCGCTGGCTGCGACGCAACCACTCGCCGTACGCCAGCTCGACGCGCGCCGCGTCCAGAGGTCGACCTCCGGTGGCAGCGTCCGACAACGCTCGCTCGAACAGCACCTCGGCATCGGCGTCGGCCGTGAGCGCCTTGCCGAACGCCACGGCGGAGAGCGCCCACGGGCGACGGGTGGCCTCGGCGAAGGACGCGAGGTCCTCGGTCCAGGCCCGTGCCGTCGCGACCTCACCGGCACGGACGGCGGCCTCGATCCGCTCGGTGGCCGACAGGCGCTCGAGCACTGGCATCCGCATGCGGCCGAGCTGGTGGAAGGCACCGGAGGCGTCTCCCGTGCTCGCCGCACGGATGCCCATGGCCCACCGCGTCAGGTCGTGCACCGGATCCGCCATGATCCCGAGCGGATGGGTCGCGACGAGGTCCTCCAGCCGCATCCGGAGGTCGTCGTAGTCGTCCCGGTCCTGCTCGGCCGCCAGGAGCAGGAGCCAGGCGATCGGGAGGGCGGTCACCGCGGCTTGGCCGATGCTCGTGCCCAGGGCCACGGCCTCCTCGGCACTGACGCGCAGGGCGACGTGGTCGCCGCCCGTCCAGTGTCCGAAGCAGAGCCGCTGCAAGCAGTAGGTCACCGCGGTGGCAGCACCCACCTCCCGCGCGCGAGAGAGAGCGAAGGAGTAGAACTGCTGCTGCGGTCCGTCGGCACCGAGCTGGAGGGCGGCGTTGCCGAGGTTCCACAGCACGTCGCGGTCGTCGACAGCGCCACCGATCTCGAGGGCGACGTCGAGCGCATCCGCTGCGGCTCCCCAGTCCGCGTCCGCGACCAGGGTCATTGCCACCAGCATCTGCCGCAGGCACCGTGTCCGCGGAGAGGGGTCTGCGGTGGTTGCCGCCAGGAGCTCATCGGTGCGCATCGGCGTCCCGCTGTCGGCACCGAAGGTGCGCATCACTGCCGCGGCGACGCCGATGTCGAGGGCTCGGACCGGGTCGGCCGACAGCACCGCGTGCGCGGCGTCCACGAAGACGCGGTGCGCCTCCGAGGCCGAGCCGATGTTGACCTCGATGTGCCCGCGCAGCCGCGCCACGTCGCACAGCAGGAGCGGGTCTTCCGTGCCTTCCCGGGCGGCCCGCAGCAGGTCCTGGGCGCGCGCCGCCTGTCCGCAGGCCCAGGCGCTGCGCGCCGCCGCGAAGCACAAGTGGGCGCGCCCTACGGCATCGGTGGACAGCTCCGCCGCCCGCTCGTAGGCCGCCAGAGCGGCGACGTGGCCACCACGACGTTGCGAGCGCTCCCCCACGCCCTCGAGGGCACCGACCAGGTCGGCGTCCGGCCCCTCGGCGGCGTACGCGCGGTGCCAGACCTCGCGGTCCTCGTGTCCTGACCCGGCCAACGCCCAGGCCAGCGCCTGGTGAGCTCCCCGGCGGTCCGCCCCGGCCGCGGCCTGGTAGATCGCCGAGCGCACCAGAGGGTGACGCAGTGAGACCGAGCCGCCTGCGTCCACCAGCAGCCCCGAGTCGAACGCCTGCTGCAGCGCGGCCTCGTCCAGTCCCCATCGCGCGCCCGCACGACGCAGCACATCGGGCTGACCGGTGTCGTCGGCCGCGGCGAGCAGCAGCAGGCGCTGCACCGGGGCCGGCAGTCGGCGGCTGCGGTCCAGCAGAGCCTGCTCGACCCGGGCGGTGAGGTGGAGCGTGGTCGGGAGCGCGGCCGAACCTTCGAGCTGGGCTGCCGTGAGCTCGCCGGGCAGCTCGAGGAGGGCCAGCGGGTTGCCGCCCGTCTCCGCGATGAGCCGTTGGGCAACCTCGTCTGCCGGGTCAGCGCCCAGCCTGGCGGCCAGTAGGGCGCGGGATTCCTCGGCGTCGAGACCGGTGAGGACCAGCTCGGCCAGTCCGGGCGCCTCGAAGGCCGCCGCCGCATCGTCGCGTGCCGCGAACACCATCACCACCCGGTCCGCCCCGAGCCGCCGGGCACAGAACAGCAGCGCTCCCGCGCTGGCTGGGTCCAACCAGTGTGCGTCGTCGACGATGCACAGCACGAGGCTCTCCTCGGCAGCCGCCGTCAGGAGCGACAGTGTGGCCACCCCCACCAGGAACGGCTCGACCGATGGGCCGTCGTCCTCCCCGAACGCCACCCGGAGAGCACGCGCCTGGGGCGGCGGAAGCTGCTCGCGCAACCGGGCCAGCGGCCTCAGCAGGCGGTGCAGTGCAGCGAAGGCGAGCGGTGCCTCAACCTCGAGCCCCTGGGTGCGCAGCACCGTGGTCCCCTCGTGGTCGGCGACCACCGAGCCCAGCAGCGCGGACTTGCCGACCCCTGGTTCACCTCGAACGACGATGCTGCCGGCCGTCCCGTGGCGGGCCTCGTCGACGAGCGCCGCGAGGAGCGCCCGTTCGGGGCCCCGGCCGACCAGCACAGCCTGAAGGTACACGCTCACGAGCCCGATCAGTCCCGGCAACCCGGCAGTTTGACCGGCGCGAGGCCACCGGTCCAGCCAGCAGGATCGGTCACGTCGGGCGCCACCGCGCCCCACCAACGATCGCCCACCAGGAGGTCCCCATGCACGACCCGTCCCCCACCATCGCCGCACACGACGGAACCATGCGGGTGCCGCGTCGGCAGATTGGTGTCCTTGTCTTCGACGGGGTCGAGGAGCTGGACGCCGTCGGGCCCTGGGAGGTCCTCTCCCACTGGACCCAGACCTTTCCCGAGGACGGCTGGGACGCCTTCTGCCTGTCGGCCGACGGTGCACCCGTGGTCGGCGCGAAGTCCCTCGTGCTGGGGGCGCACCACTCGTTCTACGACGCTCCGCCACTCGACATACTCATCCACCCGGGCGGGCCTGGCACCAGACCGATGCTCCGGGACCCCGACCACCTCGGATGGGTCCGCGACCTCCGGGACTCGGTGCCCCTGATGACGTCTGTCTGCACCGGGAGCCTCGTCTACGCGGCCGCCGGTCTGCTCACGGGCCGTCGGGCCACCACCCACTGGGCGTCCCTGAACCTGCTGTCCGAGCTCGACCCCACCATCATCACCGACGTCGCAGCACGCTTCGTCGACGACGGCGACCTCATCACCAGCGCCGGCGTCAGCGCCGGCATCGACATGGCCCTGCACCTCGTGGCGCGGCTCACCGACGTCGAGCGCGCCCGCGAGGTCCGTCGCTACATCCAGTACGACCCCATGCCCCCGATCTGATCCGCCACCCCGTGAACACCCCACAGCAAGGGCACTCCCCATGAAGTCCAAAGCCACCGCCACGTAGACCGACACGATGCGGCCATCACCCAGTCCCGCTACGGCAACTCCGAGGTGCTGCGACTCGCGCAGGTGCCTCGCCCCGTCGTCCGGGACGAGCAGGTGCTGATCCACGTCCACGCCGCCGGGCTCGACCGCGGCACCGAGCACCTGATGACCGGCAAGCCGTACGCCGTACGGCTCGCCTCCGGCATCCGCCGACCGAGGAACCCAGTGCCCGGCCGTGACGTCGCGGGCACCGTCGTGGACGTCGGCGACGAAGGTCACCCATTTCTCCCCCGGCGACGAGGTCTACGGAGTCGCGCCCGGGTCCTTCGCGGAGTACGCCGTCACCGGCGAGGACCGGTTGGCGCACAAGCCAGCAAACCTCTCCTTCGCCGAGGCCTCCGTCATCCCGATCTCGGCGGGCACTGCCCTTCAGGCGCCACCGACGCCGGCAAGGTCCAGCCCGGCCAGTCCGCGCTGATCACCGGCGCCTCGGGCGGCGTCGGCAGCTACGCGGTGCAGCTCGCCGCCAGCCTGGGCGAGCCTGCGCGTCTCGCAGAGGTCGATCGGTGCGGTCGGGATCCGGAGCTGGCACTCGCCGATCCCGTCGGCCACGACCCTGGGCCGGATGCGGTCGAGTGCGAGACCTGCGAGCAGCGCTCGCGCTCCTCCACGACCACCGCGGCGCGCGGGATCGCAGCCAAGTCGGTGAGCTGGTTGGGGTCGCTCCCGTCGGCCAGATGGCCGACCTAGACTGAAGGCAAAGGTCCAGACATTGCGCTCGGGCGGGCACAGGTGGCCCTTCCGTTCTACGTCGAAGGTGCCTACCGATGAATCTCGTGACTGCCC
>CAWAIJ010000019.1:0-14680 GCA_963782075.1 uncultured Actinomycetota bacterium | reverse complement strand
CGTCGGTGAAGGGCCAACCGGCGACGCGCCAGAAGAAGGCGTCTGCGTCGGCTTCCGCCGCAGCCTCCGATGGCGGTGGTGGCGGTACGGCGACGCTGACCCGCGACGAGGAGACCGCCGCCGAGCCCGAGCCCGGCGACGCCACCCAGACCGAGGGCACCATCACCGAGACCGCCGACGCCGGTCCGGCCGCCAAGGCCAGCGGCGGCTCGTCGCTGTTCGACCTGGGCGGCGACGACGAGCCATCGGAGCCCGAGACGGCGGCGGAGGAGAAGTCGGTCCCCGACGAAGCCAAGGCCAGCAGCTCGCTCTTCGACCTGGGCGGCGACGCGCCGGCCGAGCCGAAGGCGGAGGAGCCTGACGAGAAGCCCGCGGCACCTGCCGCTGACGTCTCCGGCGGCGGTTCGCTGTTCGACATCGCGGCTCCTGAGGAGACCGAGCCGGAGCCGGAAGCGGAGCCGGAGCCTGAGGCCGAGGCGAAGACCGAGGCGTCCGCCCCCGCATCCACGCCGAGCACGGAGATCCCCGAGAGCGGCTCGCTGTTCGACCTCGAAGCCCCGGACGAACCGGAGCCGTCGGAGGTTGAGGTGCGAGGAGCGCCAGCGACGAGCCTCGAAACCCCCGACGCCGACGTACCCGAGCCGAGCCGGCCGGCGACGACAACAAGCCGGACGGTGCTGCGCTGAGCCAGGCCGCGATGTTTGCCAGTGACGACGAGCCCGAGGTCGAAGCGGCCGAGCCCGAGGTGAAGGAACCCGAGCCGCGAGCCCGAGCCCGAGCCCGCCGACGATGCCGCCGAGGACGACGAATCGGAGCAGAAGGAGCCGAAGCCCGCCGCGAGCGGTGACGCGCACGAGCCGAAGACGGACGTGGACATCCCGGACTCGGGTTCGCTCTTCGACCTCTGATCGACCCGTGATGCGCGGGTGGCACGGACTGCTCCTGGTCTCGTTGGCCGGGATCATCTGGGGCACCATCGGTCCCGGCGTCCAGATCGTCCACGACAGCTCGGGCCTGTCGCCGGTGATGATCAGCGCCTACCGGGCGATCGCCGCAGTCGCCGTACTGCTCCTGGTCGCCCTCATCACCGGTCGGCTCGGCACCTCGTGGTTCCTCGCTCGTCACCAGTGGCGTCGGGTGGCACTGGTCGGCCTGTTCACGGCGCTGTTCCAGCTCTTGTTCTTCGTGGCGGTGATCGCGGTCGGCGTGAGCCTGACGACCGTGGTCGCTCTCGGCTTCGCACCGGTGCTGCTCCTCGTCGTGAGCAGCATCCAGAACCGGGCCCTCCCCTCCCTCCAGGAGACCCTGACGGTGACGGTCGCCCTGGCGGGGCTCGGGCTGGTCAGTGTCTTCGGTGACTTCGGCACCCACACCCCGAACCCCGCGCTCGGCATCCTGGCGGCGCTCGGCTCCGGCGCCGCATACGCGCTGTCCACCGACGTCGCAGCCCCGCTCTCCCAGCGGTTGGACACCTTGACCGTCACCGTCGCCACGATGTCCGTGGCCGCTGCAGTCCTCGTGCCGGCGGGGGTGGTCATCGCCTCCCTGAGGGGCGAGACGCTGGCAACGAACGACACCACGTCGTGGCTGGTCATCGTCTACCTCGGCGTGGTGGCCATGGCGGTTGCCTACGCGCTCCTGTTCACCGGGCTGCGCAGCACGCCCAGCGGCGCCGTGGTCGTCGCGACTCTCCTCGAGCCGGTCACGGCGGTGTTCATCGCCGTGCTGTTCCTCGGCGAACGGCTGACCCCGACCGGCCTGGTCGGGTCGCTGCTGATCGTCGCCGCCATCGCGGGCCTGGGTCGGCGCTCGAAGGTGCCCCAGCCCCAGTAGCTCCGGCGGCCCCCATGCCGAGCCGTCACTTGTGCAGGTTCCACAGGTGCCGAGCCGTCATTCGTGCAGGCAGAAGTGACGGCTCACGCCCATCCCAGCCTGCGGGAGTGACGGCTCGCGCCTCGGACGTAGGCTTCCCGAACGCCGCGCGTTCCGGCCAGCGGCGCACGTGAGATGCGGAGGACACGTTGAAGATCCTGGTGACCGGCGCGACCGGCTACGTCGGCGGGCGACTGGTGCCCTCCCTGCTCGAGCGCGGCCACACGGTCCGCACCACCACGAGCGATCCGGATCGCGAGCAGCCGTGGTGGGGGGACCGGGTCGAGACCGTGGTCATGGACGCCCTGGACCCGGATCAGGTCGCCGCCGCGTGCGAGGGCATGAGCGCGGTCTACTACCTGATCCACGGGATGGGCGACGACGACTTCGCCGAGGCCGACCGCAACGCCGCCAGCCACCTGGTTGACGGCGTACGCACCCACGGCGTCGACAAGATCGTCTACCTCT
Organism: uncultured Actinomycetota bacterium; assembly: GCA_963782075.1. Taxonomy (GTDB): domain Bacteria; phylum Actinomycetota; class Actinomycetes; order Propionibacteriales; family Nocardioidaceae; genus Nocardioides. The sequence continues at coordinate 12,340 of CAWAIJ010000019.1, read as the reverse complement.
CCGGGCTCGTCCCGGACGTCCCCGACGACGAGCTCTCCGAGCACATCAAGTCCCGTCGCGAGGTGGAGCGGATCCTCAGGGGTGGGCCGGCGACGGTGGTCACCTTGCGCGCTGCCGTGCTCCTGGGCAGCGGCTCCACCTCCTTCGAGATCATCCGGCAGGTCAGCGAGCGGATGCCCGTGCACACCGTGCCCACGTGGATGGACTCGACGGTGCAACCGATCGCGATCGTCGACGTGCTGCAGGCCCTGGTCGGTGCCCTGGACTACGCCGGCCCCTCGCGCCACTTCGACCTCGGGGGCCCGGACCGGCTGCGTTACGGCGCGCTGATCGCCGCCTACACCGAGCACGCCGGCCTCGTGCGTCCTCAGGTCGACGTCCCGCTCTTGCCGACCGCCCTCGTCGGCACGCTGGTGGGCAGCCTCACCGACGTGCCGCGGCCCACGGTGGAAGCGCTCGTCGAGAGCCTCCACCACGACATGGTGGCGGCCGACTCCGACTTCCAGGATGAGCTGCTGCCCGAGGGGCACCAGCTCCTCGGACTCGACGAAGCGTTCCGCCGCACTCTCGCCCCGGCCAGCACCACCCCCGAAGCTGCCGACCCGATGGGCCCGCTCCCGCAGGACCCGGTCTGGGCCAGCGGTGGGGACGACCGACCGGTGATGGCCAAGGCCGTCGACGCGGTCAAGGACCTCCTTCCGGACTCATGAGCGACCCAGCAGCCACACCCAGCCCCGTCGTCGTTGTCACCGGCGCCAACGGGCTCGTCGGCGCCCGCGTCTGCCGCACCCTGGTGGAGCGAGGGGCGACGGTGCGCGCCGTCGTACGGCGCGCCGCCACCGCCCCGACCCTCGAGGGCATCGAGGAGCGCGTGGGCGACTTCACGGACCCGGACTTCGCTGCTGCCGTGGTCGCCGGCGCCGACGCCGTCGTCTCGACCGTGCACCCGATGCAGAGCGATCGAGCGACCCAGCACCGGATCGGCGTCGAGGCCACACCGGCTCTGGCCCGGGCTGCGGCGGGCGCCGGGGTCGAGCGGTTCGTCCACCTCTCGACCGCGGCCGTCTACGACCGCTCCCCCGGAGTCGGCGACGTGGACGAGGGCGCGGCCCTGGTGGGCGACGACGCCGGCGACTACCCGGTCACCAAGCGCGACACCGACCTCGCGCTGGCCGAGGTCGGTGGCATCACCCGCGTCCTGGTTCGCCCACCCGCGATCCTCGGACCCGGCGAGACCTCGATCTGGAACACCCTGCGCCCCGCCGAGATCCGGGACGCCGACGAGCCGCCCCACGCCGTACCGGACCAGACTTTCGGGTGGGTCCACGTGGACGACCTCGCAGCACTGGTCGCGGACGTCGCGATCGGCCGGATCACAGGTCCGGCACCGGGCGAGTGCACCGCCGTCAATGTCGCTGCCGGCCCCGCGACCCATCGCGACTACTACGGCACCGTGGCGCGCGCGCTCGGTCTCGACCCGGTCTGGGACGACGCTCCCGCATGGACGGGACTGATCGTGGCCGACCGGGCTCACAGCTGGGGTTGGACGCCGAGGGTCGACCGCGACTCCGCTCTCGCCGAGGTCGCCGCCGGGTTGTAGTCGAAGCGCGCTACGCGCCTATGAACGATCGAGGATCGTCCCCGAAGAATGGCGTCCTTAGCCGCGCCCTGTCTCACACAAGGGATCCGACCAGCAAGAGGAGAATCCCGAGCATCGCCGAGATCACCGCGACCGCGCTGCCCCCTAGTGCGTCGCGAGTGAAGGCCATGACCAGACCGAGTGTGACGCCTGCTATCGCGAGAAGGACCCCTACCGCAGCCGCTGTTCCGCCCCGCGCTCGGTCCGCTTGCGCCTTCCGCCGGGCTGACCATTCTGCCTGCGAGGACGCAGTTCTTTCGCTCATGGATCGGGATCTTAGGCCCCGGCCACGCGTCCGTTGCGGTATCGCGTGCACATCAGGTCATCGCCATGAGCGTGCGTCTGGCGGCCGGCGTGATCACACCTCACTCACGTTGGGGCCGCTCGACGTCCGCGTCGACGTGGTCCGGGACGACGATGGGCCGCAGCCGCGCCCAGACCAGGAAGCCGACGCCGACCACCAGCAGTGCGAGCCCGGCCCAGAGGTTGGCGTTGATGCCGCCGGTGCGATCCTCGTCGGGGTCGGCGAAGAGGCCCATCACGGTCAGGATCACGCCGTACGCCGTCAGCAGCAGGCCGATGATGGTGCGGACGTCGAACGCACCCGCGGTCTTCTTCTCAGACTTCGAATCAGTCATGGTCGGCCTCCTCAGAACGCCAGGTTGAGTGCGATGACCATGACCAGCGCGAGGCCGGCCAGGGGGACGGTGCGTTGGTACCACGGCGCCGAGGCCTCGTCGGGATCGGTGCGCATCTCCCGCGGGGTCTCCGAGTAGACCAGCCCGACCAGCTGCTCCGCCGGCTTCGGCTGCGTCGCGAGGGACACCACGATGCTCAGGGCGATGTCGACCACGAATGCGGTCGACGCGGCGAGGAAGGCGGCACCCTGGCCGCCGATCGCGATCACACCGAGGCTGGCCGAGCCGAACGCGTCCTCACTGAGGAACGCGACCAGCACCGCCGACAGCGTGCCAGCGACCAGCCCCATCCACCCGGCGGTGGCCGTCATCCGCTTCCAGAACATGCCGAGGATGAAGGTGGCGAACAGCGGGGCGTTGAAGAAGCCGAACAGCGTCTGCAGGTAGGACATGATGTTGGAGAAGCTGGCGGCGAAGGTCGCGGTCCCGATCGCGATGGCGGTCGCTGCCACCGTGGCGATCCGACCGATCCGCAGGTAGTAGTCGTCCTCGCGGTCCTTGACGACGTAGCCCTGCCACAGGTCGTAGCTGAAGACCGTGTTGAACGCCGAGATGTTGGCCGCCATGCCGGCCATGAACGCGGCCAGCAGGCCGGTGATCGCCAACCCGAGCAGGCCGTTGGGCAACAGGTCGCGCATCAGGTAGAGCAACGAGTCGTTGTAGGTCACGTCGGCGCCGGTGGCCACGCCCTGCGGCTCCCCACCGCCCTTGAGGTCGGCGATCTCGGTCACCAGGACCGCGGCGATCATGCCGGGGATGATGGTGATGAACGGGATGAACATCTTCGGGAAGGCGCCGATGATCGGCGTACGCCGGGCGGCCGAGATCGAGTTGGTGGCCATCGCCCGCTGGACCTCGACGAAGTTGGTCGTCCAGTAGCCGAAGGAGAGCACGAAGCCGAGACCGAACACGATGCCGATCACCGACAGCAGCGGTGAGTCGAAGCCCGAGAGCGCCTGACCGGGCCACGAGTTCAGCTGCTGCTCTGCCGGCGGCCCTGCCCCGGAGTCGGCCGCGGCGGTGATCTTGTCGGTCAGGCCGCTCCAACCGCCGACCCGGTGCAGCCCCAGCAACGTCAGCGGCAGCAGGCCGGCGACGATCACGAAGAACTGCAGGACCTCGTTGTAGATCGCGGCCGACAAGCCGCCGAGGGTGATGTAGGAGAGCACGATGACGGCCGCCACCGCCAGCGCGACCGGCAGCGGCCACCCGAGCAACGCCCGCACGATCGTGCCGAGCAGGTAGAGGTTGACGCCCGCGATCAGCAGCTGGGCCAGCGCGAAGGAGATCGAGTTGACCAGGTGGGCGCCGGGGCCGAACCGGCGCAGCATGAACTCGGGAACCGAGCGCACCTTGGAGCCGTAGTAGAACGGCATCATCACCACGCCGAGGAACAGCATCGCCGGGATCGCGCCGACCCAGAAGTAGTGGACGGTCGGCAAGCCGAACTCCGCGCCGGACGCGGACATGCCCATGATCTCGACCGCACCGAGGTTGGCGGAGATGAACGCCAGCCCGGTCACCCACGCAGGCAGCGACCGGCCCGAGAGGAAGAAGTCGACCGAGCTCGAGACATGGCGCCGTGCCAGCACCCCGATCCCGAGCACGAACCCGAAGTAGAGCGCCAGGATCGCGTAGTCGACGAGATCGGCGTTGATCAGCGTCTCCGCCATGACCGTGAGCTGCACCCTCGCCATGTCCGTCCCCTTTCCGAGTCCCCGAGTGAGGCCGGGACACGCTAACCCGAGCGGCATCGTGCTGTCGTGACATCATTCGGACCCACTTTGGTGTTGACATGACGTCATAGTGATGTCATTGTGAGGCACATGGACATCACGCCGTACGTCGAGAGCCTCCGTCGGGACCTGCTGGCCGCCGCCGAGGCCGGCGGCCCCGAGATCCGGCAGGCCGCGGAACGGCTGGTGCTGGCGCTCGACCCCGCCGCCCGGCTCGCGCTCATGGAAGCCGTCTCCCAGGCGGCCGCCGAGATCACCACTGAGCTGCCGACCGGTGGCGTCGACGTGCGGCTCGCGGGCCGCGAGCTCGACTTCGTCGTCCACATGGCCGCCCCGCCCGCTCCGCCGGCTCCCCCGCCGCCCCCGCCCGGGGCCGAGGAGATCGACGAGGGCGGGCTGGCCCGGATCACGCTCCGGATCCCGGAGTCGGTGAAGGCCAAGGCGGAGGAGAAGGCCGCCCGCGCCGGCGACAGCCTCAACACCTGGTTGGTCAAGGTCGTGCGGGCCGCGTCCAGCGACCGCGCGATCGAGGTCGACATCGACCTGTCCAGCCTCCCCTTCGGGGAGGGCTTCCCGTTCGGGAAGGACAAGGGCAACCGCCGGATGACCGGCTGGCTCTGACCGCACACCCACCCATCACCCCCATCAGGGACCGGCGCCCGCCGGCCCCCTGGCCGAGCACACCCTGGAGACCCTCATGACCGACTACCGCTTCGAGACCCACGAACCCGTGGCGCTCTACGTCGAGACCGGCTCCGGCTCGATCGACGTCACCGCCACCGATACAGAGGAGAGCCGGGTCGAGATCACGGGCCGACACGCCGACGAGGTCGACGTGACCCTCGAGGGCCGCGACCTGCGGATCATCGCCCCCCGGCGGCGTACCGGGTTCCTCAGCGAGGACTCCAGCCTCTTCGTCACCGTCACCGTCCCGGCCTCCAGCGACCTCGCGGTCCGCACCGGCAGCGCCGACCTCGGCGTGATCGGCGAGATCGGGGACAGCCACGTGAAGTCCGGCTCCGGTGACGTCCGACTCGACGTCCTCTGCGGGCCGAACTCCACCGAGACCGGTTCAGGAGACGTCGAGATCGAGGAGGTTCGCAGCTCGGCCCGCATCAAGTGCGGCTCCGGTGACGTCACCGTGCGTCACGCCGGCTCCGCTCTGGCCGTCTCGACCGGGTCCGGCGACGTCCAGATCGGCACCAGCGAGGGATCGGCCGTCATCAAGACCGGTTCCGGCGACGTCCGCGTCGTGGAAGCCGGCGGCGACCTGTCGTTGACCACCGGCAGCGGCGACCTGCAGATCGACACCGCCCGGCGCGGCAAGTTCAGTGCCAAGGGTGCGTCGGGCTCCGTGCACGTCGGCATCCCGGCCGGCACCCCCATCTGGACCGACATCTCCACGGTGTCGGGCCGAATCCACAACAACGTCGAGGGCGTCGGCCAGCCCGGCGAGGGCGCCGACCACGTCGAGCTGCGGGCCACCACCGTCAGCGGCGACGTGATCCTCACCCAGCACTGACCACCACACCTACCCACCGAAGGGATCAGCGCCATGAGCAGCTACCTGACCGAAGCCGAGGAGATCTCGCGCCGCTACGAGCTCGACGAACGTCGACACCACCACGCGACCCCGACCCAGCCCGCGCCGCGACGCCGCACCCGAACCAGGATGGCCGCCGCCCTCCGGCACGCCGCGGAGCGACTGGACCAGTGACGCCTCACCGCGTCCCACGGATGCGGTCAGTACGCGTGCAGTTCGCCGAAGCCCGCCTTCACCAGGTCGACCACGGCGCGCACGGCCGGTTCGGCGTCGGGGCCGGTGGCCGAGACCCGCAGCTCCATCCCCGGACCCGCCTGCAGCGCCATCAGCTCCAGCGAGCTCGCTGCGTCGGCGCTGCGGTCCTCGCACCTGACAGTCACGTCGGCGGCCAGGGCTCCGACGGCCTCCGCGATCTGGGCGGCCGGGCGGGCGTGCAGCCCGTCCTTGTTGACCAGGCTGGCCAGCGCGGAGACGCAGTCGCCCGCGTCCGCAGGTCCTCCCGCGATGTCTCCCGCTGGCGTTGTCGCGTCTGCGTGGGACGCCAGCGCGGTCGTCTTGGGCCGCAGGGCGGCCTCCGCTTCCCGGGCCACGGCATCGAGGCCGGCACCGCCCGCCGCTCGTACGACGGCCGCCACCAGCCCCTCCACGAGGGGTGCGGGGCAGAGCCGTACCCGGCCGGCACCGGGCGTGAGCTCCAGCGCGAGCTCGGCGCTCAGGACCGCTGATCCGAGGTCCATCAGCACCAGCACGCCGTCCGGCGACGCCGCGCGCTCCAGGGCCCGGGCGACGTCGGTGGCGTCGGTGCCGAGCCGTCCGTCGGCCCCGGCCGCGATCTCGATGACCGGGCCCACGCCGGTCACCATCTGCTGCGCCAGGTCCACCGCCGCCCGGGCCAGCGCAGGACTGTGGGACACCACGACGATCCCGATCATGGTCGGCCTCAACCCACCGCGTCGGCGAGCGCGGCCAGCAACAACGCTGCCGACGCCGACCCGGGATCGATGTGGCCCACGCTCCGCTCGCCGAGGTAGCTCGCCCGGCCCTTGAGCGCGAGCATGTCGGAGGTCGCGTCGCGGCCCTCGGCCGCCGCCGTGGCCGCCAGGCGTACGGCGCTGGCCAGCGACTCGCCCTCCCCGAGCCCCGTCGCCAGTGCCGCGACGGCGGGGGCGAGGGCGTCGTACATCGTCTTGTCGCCGGGCTCGGCCCGGCCACGGGTCACGATCCCCTCCAGCCCGGCCTGCAAGCCCTGCAGCAGTGCCGGACCGTCGAGATCGGGCTCGTCCCCGGCCGTGGTGCCGAGGCGGAGGAAGAACGTGCCGTAGAGCGGTCCACTGGCACCGCCGACCGAGGTCACGAGGGTCATCCCGACCTTCGTGAGCAGTGAACCGGCGTCCTCCGGCCGCGCCGCGTCCGGACCGGCGACCGCCGCCATCACGGCATCCATGCCACGGGTGAGGTTGGCGCCGTGGTCGGCGTCGCCGATGGCCGAGTCGAGCTCGGTGAGATAGCCCTGGTGTTCGTGCACGGCGTCGGTGAACGCGCTCAGCCAGCTGAGCAGGTCGTCCACGGTGACGGTGTCCGTCACGGTCAGACCCCCCATCTCAGCCCCGCTGTCTGGACAGGAGCATCCCACAGTCGCAGCAGCTCGTCGTCGGCCTTGAGGACCGTGACGGAGGCACCCGCCATGTCGAGCGAGGTGATGTAGTTGCCCACCAGCACCCGGGCCGGTGCGACTCCCGCCTTCTCCAGCAGGGTCGCCACCTCGCCGTACAGGAGGTAGAGCTCGATGAGCGGCGTGCCGCCCATGCCGTTGAGCATCACGATGCTCGGTGAACCGGTGAAGTCGAGATCGCCGAGGACCGGCTCGAGGAGCTGCTCGGCCACCTCGGCGGCCGTGCCGAGCGGGACCCGGTGGCGACCCGGCTCGCCGTGGATCCCGACACCCATCTCCATCTCGTCGTCCGGCAGGTCGAACGTCGGCTTGCCCGCCGCCGGCACGGTGCAGCTGGTCAGCGCCATCCCCATCGACCGGCCCGTCTCGTTCACGCGCCGCGCGAGGGCGAGCACCGTGTCCAGGTCGCGTCCCTCCTCAGCGGCGGCACCGACAATCTTCTCGAGCAGCACGGTCAGTCCGACACCGCGACGTCCCGCGGTGTACGTCGAGCCCTGGACCGCCACGTCGTCGTCGACGACCACGGTCTCGACTCGTGCGCCCGAGGTCGCGCCCGCGAGCTCGCCGGCCATCTCGAAGTTCATGACGTCGCCGGTGTAGTTCTTCACGATGTGCAGCACGCCGGCACCTCGATCGACCTCGACCGTCGCCGCGACCACCTGGTCGGGGGTCGGCGAGGTGAACACCTCGCCGGCACAGGCGGCGTCGAGCATGCCGAGCCCGACGAAGCCGCCGTGCAGGGGCTCGTGGCCGGAGCCTCCGCCGGAGACCAGCGCGACCTTCCCGGCCTCCTTGGTGCGGGCCCGGTAGATGACCCGGTGCTGATGGTCCACCCGCAGGTCCGCGCTCGCGGCCTCGATGCCGCGCAGTGCGTCAGCCAGCACGTCGGCCGGGTTGTTGATGAGCTTCTTCATGTCAGACCTCCGCTGTGGTGAGGGCACCGGACACCGCGGTCCGGTCCACCTGGGTGTGAGCGATGATGCCGAAGGCGAGGGCCGCCAGGACACCCGCGAGCAGCTCGGCTCCGACGTACACCGGCCACTGCGACCAGCTGACGTCCCCGCCGAGCAGTTGCTGCACGAGCATCGGGCCGGTCGTCCGTGCAGGGTTGATGGAGGCGCCGGTCGTCGGCGCGACCGGGATGATCGCCGCGAAGACGACCATGCCGATGGCCAAGCCGGCCCAGCCGGGTGCCGCCTTGCGGTAGATCACCCCGAAGACCGCGAAGACGAGCAGGAACGTCCCGACGAACTCGGCGAGGAACGCCTGCGGCACCGAGACGCTGTCGGCGTACGACGCCACTCCCAGCCCGACGTCACTCGCCTTGCTGCCGAGCACTCCGGCGATGAGGAAGGCACCGAGCACCGCGCCGGCCACCTGGGCGGCGACGTAGCTGGGCACGTCCCGCCAGGGGAACTTCCCGGTGGCGGCCAGACCGAAGGTCACGGCCGGATTGATGTGGTTTCCCGAGATGTAACCGAAGACGTAGACCGTCACGATCACGATCGACGCGAACGCCAGGGAGATGATCCCCAGGTCCGAGCCGCTGAATGTCGATCCGTTGGCCTCGTTCACGATCAGCAGCGCTGGCACGGAGCCGACGCCGACGAAGACCAGGAAGGCAGTTCCAAGGAACTCGGCGGCCAGCTTCTGCCACGCAGTGTTGTCGTCCATCACGAGATCACCTTTCGTGTGATGTGAATTACATTCGGCATTGTCGAATAGTGCTCCGAGACGGGGCCGTCGTCAAGGGTGAAACCAAAAAACCTTGCCGGAACGTGCATACTGACGCCGGACCAGAGCGAGCTGAGGAGACGGAGTGATCCAGGCGATCGACCGGGCGGCGCAGATCCTGCGCGCCCTCCAGGGCTCGCGGCACCTCGGAGTGAGCGAGCTGGGCGTCCGCCTCGGCCTGCCCCCCTCCACGGTGCACGGGATCGTGAAGTCGCTGCAGCTGCACGGCCTGGTCGTGCAGGAGCCGCACGGCCAGCGCTACATGCTCGGACCGACGCTGCTGCAGCTCTCGAACGTCTACCTCGACACGCTCGACGTACGTGCCCGCGCGATGCGCTGGACCACCGATCTCAGCGAACGCACCGGGCTGGCCGTCCGGCTCGGCGCGGAGTTCTTCGACGAGATCATCGTGATCCACCACGAGCCGCGCCCGGACGGCAGCCGGCAGATGCCCGAGACCGGGCTGACGATCCCGGCCCACGCGTCAGCCCTGGGGAAGGTCTTGCTGGCGCACCGCCCGGCCTTCCGGGAACGGGTGCTCGCCGGGCCGCTGCGGAGCCTCACCGGCGACACCATCGTCGACCCGGCCGAGCTCGCGCGTTCCCTCGCTGAGGTGGCCCGGACCGGGCACGCCCTGGAGATCGAGGAGGCCGTGCTGGGCGAGGCCTCAGTGGCGGCCGCGATCGCGGACCGTGACGGCGAGGCGGTGGCCGCCGTGGCGGTGGTGTTCCCGGCGGACCAGCAGCCGGTGGACCCCAAGGTGCTGACCCTGCTGCGCGAGTGCGCCCGCAACGTCTCACGTGAGCTGGGGGCCACCTCGTGGCCGCCCGTCACGCCCGACGAACCACCCGCCTGAGCCGCAGCGAAGGAGCGCGGCTCAGATCGAGGTGCGGTGGAAGCTCTGGAAGGAGCGCGACGGCGTAGGCCCGCGCTGGCCCTGGTAGCGCGACCCGTACTTCTCCGAGCCGTACGGGTGCGCGGAGGGCGAGGAGAGCCGGAAGAAGCAGAACTGGCCGATCTTCATGCCCGGGTAGAGCTTGATCGGCAACGTCGCGACATTGGCCAGCTCGAGCGTGACGTGGCCGGAGAAGCCGGGGTCGACGAATCCCGCCGTCGCGTGGGTCAGCAGGCCGAGCCGTCCCAGCGACGACTTGCCCTCGACGCGGGCCGCGATGTCGTCGGGCAGGCTCACGACCTCGTACGTCGACCCGAGCACGAACTCGCCCGGGTGGAGGATGAACGCCTCCTCCCCCTCTGGCTCGACCTGCCGGGTCAGGTCGGACTGGTCGGCCGCCGGGTCGATGTGGGGGTAGCGGTGGTTCTCGAAGACCCGGAAGAACCGGTCGAGCCGGACGTCGATCGACGACGGCTGCACCATCGCCGGGTCCCACGGGTCCATCCGGATCCGGCCGGCATCGATCTCGGCCAGGATGTCTCGGTCGCTCAGCAGCACGCACGTAACCTACCCGCCCCCACCTGTCGCGGCCCGCAGGTCCGGTAGCATCGCACCGCACCCCCGCGGATGTAGCTCAGTTGGTAGAGCGCGACCTTCCCAAGGTCGATGTCGCGAGTTCGAGTCTCGTCATCCGCTCCAGTCCTACGATCCCACAGCACGACGCTTCAAGCCGCTCAGAGCGCGACACTCTGCCGCATCGTCGATGTCGCGAGTTCGAGTCTCGTCATCCGCTCCATTCCCGTCTGGGAAGCCCATCCCTGCCCCGTCCGGTCACCGGACGTTCCACGATTCACCCCTATGGTGCCGTCACGTCCTCCCACCTCGTGCGTTGGCTTGGTAGGGGTGGTGGGGCAGCAGCGGTGCCCTGCCACCCCGCAACCTAGGCTGGCCCGGTGACGGAGTTCTCCGGTTTCCCGGTCAGCGCGCTCGACTTCTACGACGACCTCGAGGTCGACAACACCCGCTCGTTCTGGGAGCAGCACAAGCCGACGTACGACGCCGATGTCCGCGCCCCGATGCTGGCGTTGGTCGCGGCGCTGGAGCCGGAGTTCGCCCAGCCCGGTCTACCGGTCAAGGTGTTCCGCCCCCACCGCGACGTCCGGTTCGCGAAGGACAAGACGCCCTACAAGACCCACCAGGGCGCGTTCTTCCCCGCCGGCCACGCGACCGGGTGGTACGTCGAGATCTCAGCCCGGGGCACCCGGGTCGGGGCCGGGTTCTACGAGGCAGGCGGTCCGCGACTGGCAGCGATCCGCGACGGGATGGCCCACGACCGCACCGGCCCGGAGCTCGAGCGGATCCTCGCCGAGCTCACCGGGGAGGGCTTCGAGATCAGTGGCGAGCGGCTCAAGACCACCCCGCGCGGCCACGCCGCCGACCACCCGCGGATCGAGCTGCTGCGCCACAAGCAGCTGATGGCCGGCAAGAGCTACGGCTTCGAGGCCGACGCCATCGGGCCCGGGCTGCTCGACCGCGTGCGCGATGACTGGCGGCTGTTGCGCCCGTTCGTCACCTGGGTCGCCACGAATGCGACCACCTGAGCCACCGTTGGCACCCCGTCGCTGCGGGTAACTGGGCGGCTCGGCTAGTGGGACTGCCAGGCATCCTCGTCGGCGGTGCGGGAGGTGACCTCGCCGGGGAGGTCGCCGAGGGCGAGCTGGGCGATGGTCACGTGCTCGAAGACGTCGCGCAGTGAGCGTCGGGCCGCGATCCACACGTGCTGCAACACGGCCGCCTCGTCGTTGTAGCTGACCGCCTCGGGACGCAGCCCGTAGACCGAGACCAACGGACCGTCCACGGCGCGGATCACGTCGGCCACGGAGACGTCGGCGGCAGGGCGCGCCAGGCGCCACCCACCCGCCTGCCCTCGCTGGGAGATCAGGACGCCCGCCCGGCGCAGGTCGGCGAGGATCGCCTGCAGGAATCCGTGGGGGATGTCTTGCCGGCGACCGAGCTCCTCCGCACTGATCGCCGGGCGCTCCGTCTCGCGCGCGATCTCGATCAGGGCCCGCAGGGCGTAGTCGGATTTGGCGGAGACACGCATGGGGCGAGTCTGTCAGACCGAGTCGATCGACTCGGTGGTGAATCAGTGGCGCTCGGTGGTCCCCGTCACATGTGAGGCGGTGGACCCCCGGATTCCCTTGCACGGCCGACGACGGCGAGTGATACTTGTTGTTACCGGTGAGTAGTAATACTCATGCCGGCCCCCTGAGAACGACCGCCCCGAGACCGAACAGGTGAATCCAGTGAGTCACTACAAGAGCAACCTCCGCGACATCGAGTTCAACCTCTTCGAGGTGCTCGGCCGTGACGAGGTCCTCGGCACCGGACCGTTCGCGGAGATCGACTCCGACACCGCCCGC
>CAWAIJ010000018.1:0-31821 GCA_963782075.1 uncultured Actinomycetota bacterium | reverse complement strand
CCGTGGCGCAGTAGGTGTAGGTCAGGTCGCGCCGCAGGAACGGCTGGCCGACCTTGCGCATCACCTGACGGGTGGTGAGACCGGGCTGCACCAGCTGCTCGAACGACCTCACCGACTCGCGGAGCCGAGGATTGCGGCACGGGTCGGCGGCGATGCCCTGTGCCCGCTCCCAGGTCTGCAGGTAGGCCTCGGCGCCGCGCGCCATGTCCTGCCCGATCGCGTCGCCGTCGCCCTGCTCGGCGTCGGCGACCATCTGCAGGTCCTCGATCCAGTCGGGGTAGAGACCGTACTGGGCGACGCCGTCGACGTTGATGTCGTAGACCCGCTGGCCGGCGTGCTGCTTCTCGACGGTCACGCCGCCGAGGCCGCGGAACGGGTAGGTCACCGGGTTGGGGACGTCGGCGCCGCGCGGATCGCCCTGCGCGCCGAGCCCGTTCATGTCGGCGCCGAAGCCGAGGCCGAAGTAGTACTTCGGGTTGGCCCACTCCGTGTGGCGGCGCCACTTCTCGACGAAACCGGTCGAGTCGCCGGCGTACGGCGCGATGAAGCCGCCGAGGTCGTAGATCCGCGGGTAGGCGTCGGGCGTCGACCACGAGTGGCTCGACATCACGCCGGGGTAGTCGCGCCGCTCGACCAGGTCGAGCAGCGAGTCGCGGGCCTTGACGCTCATGTGGTCGGGGTCGACCAGCATCCCGCGCTCCGCCAGCCTGCGGACGAGGTGCTCGCCGAGCCCGGTGAGGCCGCGCTCGTTGCAGTGGTCCGGCGGCGGGTAGAGCGGCAGCGCGGGACCGAGCGCCCCGTAGACCTGGCCGATCGCCCCGAAGAGGGCGTCTTGCTGGTCGGCGGAGATCTCGGGTGCCGCGAACTGGTTCTTGTCGTGCGCCTGGGGGTTCTCGGGCTCACAGTGCCGCATGTCCCAGTAGGTGTTCGTCTCGAGGAAGTTGGCGTTGTTGACGGCCGCGCCCACCTCGCCGGCGTCGCCCGCGACACCGGACAGGGCATTGTCGAACTTGTTGACCAGCTCCATCTGCCGCACCCCCATCCGGTGCACCTGGGCGAGCTGCTTGTCGATGGACTCCTTGGTGCACTCGGCAGCGGGGTCGTCGCCGGTCGGGCCGGCCTTGAAGGTGCAGCCGAAGGGCACGCTGGTCTCGATGCCCATGACGATCGCCATCTTGCCGTCGTTGATCACGCGGCGGGCCTGCCACGGGTTCTTCACGATCCGGTACCAGCCCTCGCCCGGGCCGCCCCACTGCGCGTCGACGTAGTCCTGGAGCTGGTACATCCGCTTGGCCTGCAGCCGGACCGAGTCCATGTCGTCGCAGGAGTTCTTCACCGGACTGCCGCCGGGCCCGAACGGGTACAGCGTGCAGAGCTGGTTGTTCTCGACGAGCAGGTTGACGAAGAGCCGCTGGCCGCCGCGCCACGAGCGCTCCATCCACCGGTAGTAGGTGCCCTCGTGGGTCAGCGAGTTGGGCGCCGGCCAGTCGGCGAAGGTCGGCCAGCCGACGGGGTCGTGGCTGGGCTCACCGGAGAGCACCGCCTCGAGCGGGTTGGTGCCGGTCTGGTGGTCGGGGCAGTCGACGAGCGCGTACGGCGCTCCGAACCGGTCCCAGGGCTTGCCGCAGTGGGCACCCCCGCCGAGGAACTCGAAGGCCATGCCGTGGGTGTGCGCGTCGGCGTACCCGCGCACCTCCTGGAAGGGCGAGGTGCCGGCGAACGGGTCCCCGGAGATGTTGATCTGCGACTCCGGGTACGCCGCACACCCGGTGGTGCGGGTCAGCAGGAAGCGGCTGGTGCCGTCGACGGTCAGGGCCTCGTCGCCGTTCGTGAACCGGGCGCGGCGACCGTCCATGGTCGAGGTCCAGATCGTGTCGCCGCTCGGCTCGGCCGCCTTCTCGCCGCCGCGCGTGACGAACCGGCGCTCCGCGTCGTAGAGGAGGTAGTCGCCGAGCCGGGTCGGCTTGAAGAACAGCGGCTCGCCGTCCTCGACGAGGGTGTAGCAGCCGTTGGCCATGTCGTAGCGCGTCGCCGGGTGCGTGGCGCGCGGCCGGTCGGCCGGGGTCGTGGTGAGGGTCGGTTCCGGGGCCCGGCGTGCGGCCGCGACCGCGGCCGCATTGGCGATCTTCTCGGCTGCGGAGGTCGGGTCCTGGGCGTCCTTGGTCGTCTCGCCGGCGCGGGAGACGTCGTTCTTGGTCGACGGGTCGGTGTGGGAATGGGGGCGCGCCTCGGCCTTCGCCTCCGCGACCACCTCGGTCGCCTGCCGCACCGAGCGGTCGTAGTCACTCACCAGGTTTCCGGTCCGGTCACCCGCGGTCGCGGTGGTGACGGCGCCGGCCACCACGACGGCGGCCACCGTGGCGGCGACGACGATGCGGCGAAGGGGACGGGAGGGCTCGGTCACGGTTACTCCTCGGTACGGACGACTGTCCGGTCCAACGAGCGTCGGCCGTTCAGGTCACACGCCCACCGAGACGCTGGGTGAGAGCAGCCGCGGTCTGGCGCGTGGCGCCGACGAGAGGGCCGGTGGGAGACACGTGGGACTCGTAGGTGATCGCGATCGCCCCGACGGGGTGACCCGTGTGGTCACGGACGGTCGAGGCGACGCTGGCGAACCCCGGCGTCACCTCGCCGTCCTCGACGGCGTGGCCACGCTGCCGGGTCTCGGAGAGCAGGGACCGCAGCGCGCTGAGTGAGCGGGGACCGGTCCCGTTGCGTTCGACGAAGGCCGAGACGTCGGGATAGAGCGCGCGGAGCTGCGCCGCAGGAAGCCCGGCCAGGATGGCGCGCCCACTCGCGGTGAGGTGGGCCGGGAGCCGGACGCCGACGTCGGTCACGAGGCTGGGGCGGCCCGGCGCCCGTTCCTCGACGACGTAGAGCACGTCACGCCCGTGGAGGACCGCGAAGTGCGCACTCTGTCGCGTCTGGTCGACGACATCGGTGAGGAGCCGCCGCGCCACCCGTTGCAACGGTTCCTGTCGGGAGTAGCCGCTGCCCACTTCGTAGGCGGCCACCCCGAGCCCGTAACGGTGTTCGACCTCGAGATGGGTGACGAAGCCTTCCTCCACCATCGCCTGCAGCAGGTGGTAGGCGCTGCTCCGCGGCAGCGCGCAGGCCCGAAGGATGCGGTCCAGGGGGACCGGCTCGGACTGGGCAGCCAGGAACTTCAGCACCCGGAGGGTCCGGGTCGCAGCGGGGACCTGGCTCATCCAAGAAGCCTAGGTCCGGATCTCGCGCCGCGGACCCCCCCAATGCGCTAGCGACCGGAGCGCTTGCTGCCGATGCTCGCCGTGCCGAGGTCGATCACGGCGCCGGAACCGTCCAGAAGAGTGACGCGAAGTCCGACCACCGAGATGACGTGCTTCTTGCGCACCACGACCTTGGCCTCGAGCCTCGCTACTCCGGGGATCTCGAGGACGTCGGTGTCCGGGAAGGTGTGGGCCTCCCCGTCGGCGGTGATCTGACCCACGGTCGTGCCCTGCGCGGACAGGTGGGTCTTGCCGTGGTGTCGGCGCAGGTTGGCCTGGCCGACGACGCCCTCGATGACGAGGGCACCACCGCCGAGGTCCAGCCGGGCGACCGAGCCACGCTCGTAGCCGCGCGCTCCCTTGGTTCCTTGGCGAGCCATCTGCTCGCTGGTCAGCGCGCCGGCGACGATCGCGTCGGTCACGTCGAGGCCGGCGATCGCCTTGGACCTCACCGCGCCGAGGGTGCCCTGGCAGGGCATCCGCGACAGCGGCGTACGGCCCTTGGTCAGGACGCCGTCGAGGCCGACTGCCTGGATGCCGCTGGAGGACCCACGGAACAGCAGGTCCTTGACGCCGTCGTTGATGTTCGCGCGAGCCAACCCGATGGTCGCCGTGGTGTTGCTGGGGATCACCTGGACGATCAGTGCGGTGGCCTTGGCGACGGCGCCGTTCTTGCCCTCCTGGGTGGTACGGGGGCCGACTCGGATCGTGGCGAGGCCCGGGATCTCGACCGGCTGGTCAGCCGAGGGCAGCGGCAACACCTGAGGGTCCCCGACCGGCGGCGTGAGGACCAGACGGCCGACCTCGGTCACTGCCTGGGCGCGGAAGCCGCTGCCGTCGTGGAAGGCGCGGGCCCGGGACCGGATCGCCTCGATGGCCAGGGTGCCCAGCGGCGAGTCGGCCAGGACCACCGAGGCGATGCGCTGGGTGGAGACGGAGGACACGACGCCGTGACGGCGCTTGGTGCGGATGGTGGTGGCGACGCCGGCCACCACGCCGAGGCCGGGGACGTCGACCTCCGCCTCGCTGTTCTTCTGGAGCTTGCCCGCCCGGTTGGTGCAGCCGATCCGCTGGAATGCGGTCGTCCCGGACGCCACCGGGAGGTCCCCGCCGACGACCTTCGTCCCGTAGCCGCGGGTCTTGAGGGCGAAGGGCGTGGCGTTGTTGCCCGCCTTCTGGGAGGACGGCCGTTCACCGGGGTTGGCCGCAGTCGCCGACTGGCCGGTGATGCTCATGCTCGCCGCCAGGAGTGGCAGACAGGCCAGGGTCATCCATCTCTTCGGGTCTCGTGACATGCGACATCATCCGTCCAGGTCACGGAATCCCGGCTGGTACCGGAGGGGGGGTCGGCGACCGTTTCCGGGAGACTTCACGCGTCTCCCGCTCGGCGGGCCGCGCTTCTCGGCGACGAGATCACGGAACGGTCACGATCGGCCCGCCGGTTGTGTCAGTGTCGCGGGCTGTACGGGTCGTTGTCGGTGCCCGTGCCGGTGGTGTCGGTGTGGTCGGTGGTGGTGTCGACGTCCGGGTCCACGTGGTCGGCCTCGCGCACGTGGTCCTCGACCCGGGCCTGGTCGTGGAGGTTCTCGCGGCGCGCCTCGGCGGCGCGTGCCTCGGCCTGCTCGGCCTGGACCCGGGCCCGCTCGGCCTCGGCCTCGGCCTGTCGGGCCTCGAGGTCGCTGTGCTGGCTCTGGTCTGCCTGCACGCGGGCCTCGGAGCGCAGCTCTTCGGCCCGCAGGCGGTGCTGCTCGGCCTGGCGGCGGCGCGAGACGCTGACGAGAACGGCCACGACGATCGCGATGACGACGAGCGCCACGACGATCCAGATGATCTGTCCGGTATCCATGGGCCCCACGGTAGGGACGTCGGCCGGGCCTGGCTTCACCTGCAAGGGTAGTCACCTGTCTCGGATCCGAGACAGTCGGTGGTGGTGCACCACTGGCGCGGGTACGCCGACGGAGGTTCGATGGGTGACATGAGCAGTCTGCACGTGACCGTGGGCACCGGCCCGGTCTCCTTCACCGACCTGGTCGACGTGGCGCGTCACGGCGCGACCGTCTCGCTCACCGACGAAGCCGAGACCGCCGTCGAGCGGGCGCGAGCCGTCGTCGAGGAGCTGGCTGGGTCCGCCACGCCCGTCTACGGCATCTCGACCGGCTTCGGAGCCCTGGCCACCCGACACATCCCCGATGACCAGCGCGCACAGCTGCAGCGCTCCCTGGTCCGCTCGCATGCCGCCGGCTCCGGGCCGGAGGTGGAGCGGGAGGTGGTCCGGGCGCTGATGCTGCTGCGGCTCTCGACGCTGGCGACCGGCCACACCGGCATCCGGCCCGAGACCGCCCGGCTGATGGCCGGCCTGCTCACCCACGGCATCACGCCGGTCGTGCACGAGTACGGCTCGCTCGGCTGCTCCGGCGACCTCGCGCCGCTGTCGCACTGCGCGCTGGCGCTCATGGGAGAGGGCAAGGTCCGCGACGCCGACGGGGTGCTCCGACCCGCAGCCGACGCCCTGACCGCGGCCGGACTGGCGCCGGTCGAGCTGGCCGCCAAGGAGGGGCTGGCGCTGATCAACGGCACCGACGGCATGCTCGGGATGCTGGTGCTCGCCATCGCCGACCTCGACCTGCTGCTGAAGACCGCCGACATCGCCGCGGCGATGTCGGTCGAGGGCCAGCTCGGCACGGACCGGGTCTTCGCGCCGGAGCTGCAGGCGCTGCGGCCCCACCCCGGCCAGGCCGCGTCCGCCGCCAACCTCACCCGGCTGCTCGACGGGTCCGGCGTCGTCGCGTCCCACCGCGGCCCGGACTGCAACCGGGTCCAGGACGCCTACTCGTTGCGCTGCTCGCCGCAGGTCCACGGAGCGGCGCGCGACACCGTCGCCCATGCTGCCGCCGTCGCGGGCCGCGAGCTCGACAGCGCGGTCGACAACCCGGTCGTCGTGATCGGTCCTGACGGTCAGGGGCGGGTGGAGTCGAACGGCAACTTCCACGGCGCACCCGTCGGCTACGTGCTCGACTTCCTCGCGATCGTCGCCGCCGACGTGGCCTCGATCAGCGAGCGTCGTACCGACCGGTTCCTGGACAAGGCCCGCAATCACGGCCTGCCGCCGTTCCTGGCCGACGACCCCGGCGTCGACAGCGGCCACATGATCGCCCAGTACACCCAGGCCGCGATCGTCTCGGAGCTGAAGCGGCTGGCCGTCCCCGCGTCCGTCGACTCGATCCCCTCCAGCGCGATGCAGGAGGACCACGTGTCGATGGGGTGGTCGGCCGCCCGCAAGCTGCGCCGTGCCGTCGACGGCCTGCTGCGGGTCGTCGCCATCGAGGTGCTCACAGCAGCGCGGGCGCTCGACCTGCGCGCGCCGCTGGAGTCGTCGCCCGCCACCGGCGCCGTCGTGGCGCTGCTCCGCTCGTCGGGCATCGAGGGCCCCGGCCCCGATCGTCACCTCTCGCCCGAGATCGAGACCTGTGTCTCGCTCGTCCAGTCAGGCGCCGTGCTCGCGGCCGCCGAGTCCGTGATCGGAGAACTCCAGTGAACGACCGACTCCCGATTCATGCCCCCACCGGCACCGAGCTGTCGTGCGGGTCGTGGCAGACCGAAGCGCCGCTGCGGATGCTGATGAACAACCTCGACCCGGCCAACGCCGAGCGACCCGAGGACCTCGTCGTCTACGGCGGGACCGGCAAGGCGGCCCGCAGCTGGGAGGCCTACGACGGACTGGTGCGCACGCTGCGCACGTTGGCCGACGACGAGACCATGCTCGTGCAGTCGGGCAAGCCCGTCGGGGTGATGAAGACCCACGAGTGGGCGCCGCGGGTGCTGATCGCGAACTCCAACCTGGTGGGCGACTGGGCCAACTGGGAGGAGTTCCGACGGCTCGAGGACCTCGGGCTGACGATGTACGGCCAGATGACGGCCGGGTCGTGGATCTACATCGGCACGCAGGGCATCCTCCAGGGCACCTTCGAGACGTTCGCCGCGGTCGCCGACAAGCGGTTCGACGGAACGCTGGCCGGGACCATCACGCTGACCGCCGGCCTGGGTGGCATGGGCGGGGCGCAGCCGCTGGCCGTGACCATGAACGACGGTGTCGCGATCTGCATCGAGTGCGACGAGTCCCGCATCGAGCGCCGGATCGAGCACCGCTACCTCGACGTACGCGCGGACTCGCTGGAGCACGCCCTCGAGCTGGCGATCGCGGCGCGCGACGAACGGCGTCCGCTGTCGATCGGCGTCCTCGGCAACGCGGCCGAGGTGTTCCCGCGGCTGCTGGAGATGGACGCGCCGATCGACATCGTGACCGACCAGACCTCGGCCCACGACCCGCTCGCCTACCTGCCGGCGGCCGTCCCGTTCGAGGAGTGGGATGCGCGCCGGGTGGCTGACCCGGCCGGATTCACCAAGGAGGCGCAGGCCTCGATGGCCGTGCACGTCCGGGCGATGGTCGAGTTCCAGGACCGCGGCGCCGAGGTCTTCGACTACGGCAACTCGATCCGGGACGAGGCACGCAAGGGCGGTTACGACCGGGCCTTCGAGTTCCCGGGCTTCGTCCCGGCCTACATCCGGCCGCTGTTCTGCGAGGGCAAGGGACCCTTCCGCTGGGCGGCACTGTCCGGGGACCCCGCTGACATCGCCGCCACCGACCGCGCGATCCTGGAGCTCTTCCCCGACAACGAGCGCCTTCACAAGTGGATCACCATGGCCGGCGAGCGGGTGTCCTTCCAGGGACTGCCGGCCCGGATCTGCTGGCTGGGGTACGGCGAGCGCCACCTCGCCGGGCTGAAGTTCAACGAGATGGTGGCCAGTGGCGAGCTCAAGGCCCCGGTCGTGATCGGTCGCGATCACCTCGACTGCGGCTCGGTCGCCTCGCCGTACCGCGAGACCGAGTCGATGCTCGACGGCTCCGACGCCATCGCGGACTGGGCGATCCTCAACGCCCTGGTCAACACGGCATCGGGTGCCACCTGGGTGTCGTTCCACCACGGCGGTGGCGTCGGCATGGGACGTTCGCTGCACGCGGGCCAGGTCTGTGTCGCCGACGGCACCGACCTCGCGGCCGCGAAGATCGAGCGGGTGCTCACCAACGACCCCGGCATGGGCGTGATCCGGCACGTCGACGCGGGCTACGAGCGCGCGGTGGAGGTTGCCGCCGAGCGCGACGTGCGGGTGCCGATGGCGGAATGACCGCGTTGGCGCTGCGTGACTGAACGGTCAGCGCGCAGACGAGACCGCGTAGCCCCGTTGCGGCGTCCGGATCCGGAGCAGGGTCGCGATCGTCACGGCACCCACGGCCAGGTGGAGCAGGACCAGCAGCGCGCGCCCTTGCGCGGTGAGGTCGGGGGTCGTCAGCGGCCCGAGTGCGGAGACGAGAGTGACGGTGACCGCGATCCGGGTCCACAGAGTGCGCCCGCGCGACGACCGGCCCTCGAGGGCCGACAGCAGGGCCCAGCCCAGGGCCGACGAGATGCTGGACGCGACCAGCACGCTGCCCAGGGACACCCGCTCCGGATCGACGTGCGCGGACTCGATCTCGATGCCGAGCCCGTGCCGGCCTAGAAGGTAGATCGCCACGGCGGTGCCGGTGGCGGCGCACACGGCGCCGACGTGGCGGAGGACTGAGCTGTGCATGATGACTCCCGTCGTAGATATATGCGCGAGCATAGAAATATATGCTCGCGCATGCAACCCCGTAGAATCAGGACATGTCGATGCCGCGCTCCGGGGTGACCCACCGTGACGACGGGGTCAGCCACCTGTCCCCGACATACGCCGCCGCGTTCCTCGGGCTGGTCCGGGCAGGCGAGGTCGTCAACCGGGAGCTCGATCGCGATCTTCGCCTCGCCCACGGCATCGGCCTTCCGGGCTTCGAGATCCTGCTCCACCTGGGGGCGTTCTCACCCGACGGCTCGTTGCGGATGAGCCAGCTGACAGCCCAGGCGCCGCTGAGCCAGAGTCGGGTCTCGCGGCTGGTCGCCGAGCTCGACGCGCGAGGTCTGGTCAGTCGGGAGGTCGACGACGAGGACAGTCGCGGCGTGGTCGTGACCCTGACCGGGGCGGGTGGCGCGCTGTTGCGAGAGGCGTCGCACACCCATCTCGACGGTCTGGGTCGAGTGCTGTTCGGACGGTTGACCCGAGCCGAGGTCGCCGAGCTGGCACGGCTGACGTCGCGGATCCTGGGCGAGGAGGCCCCGCTGACCGGGTTGTCGCGTCGACCCTGACCCGCGGGGCGCCCTCGGTGGCAGGATGCTCGCCAACCGAAGGAGCGAGCATGGAACAGGCCTCGGAGTTCCGGGACGTAGCCGGCAGGTTCGGCGACGTCGTCCACGGCGTCGCGCCGGGGGGCTGGGATGCCCCGGCCCCGGTCGAGGGCTGGACGGCACGCGACGTCGTACGCCATCTGGTCGAGTGGTTCCCCGGGTTCCTGGCCGGGGGCTCGGACGTGACCCTGCCGCCGACGGGATCGGTCGACGACGACCCGGTCGGCACGTGGGACGGGTTCGCGGCCTCCGTGCAGGCGGTGCTCGACGACCCCGAGACGGCCGCCCGGGCCTTCACCAACCCGCACACCGGCGACCTCCCGCTGGCGGACGCGATCTCGCAGTTCTTCACCGCCGACGTCTTCATGCACACCTGGGACCTCGCCCGCGCCACCGGCCAGGACGACACCCTGGACGCCGACCGGTGTCAGATGATGGTCGAGGGCATGGCGCCGTACGACGACCTGCTGCGCTCGAGCGGTCAGTACGGTCCGCGCGTCCCGGTCCCCGACGACGCCGACCCGCAGTCGCGGCTGCTCGGCTTCATCGGGCGGGACCCGGACTGGCGGCCGTGACTACCGCCGTCGAGCACGTCGCCGGCAGCGTCCCGGCGCTCGGCCGGCCGGTGCTGGTAGCCGTCGACGGTGCCGATGGCGCGGGCAAGACCACGTTCGCCAACGTGCTGGTGGGCGTGCTGGGCGCGGCCGGCCGGAGGGTCGTCCGCGCGAGCGTCGACGACTTCCACCACCCACGGGCCTATCGACACGCTCTCGGCCGCACCCCGGAGACGGTCTGGTCGCGCAGCTTCGACCTCGATGCGCTACGCCGTGAGCTGCTCGAGCCGTGGCGACGCGGGCCCGGTTCGATGTACCGCCGCCGCTGGCACGACCTCGTCACGGACACCTACGTCGACGAGCGGGTCGAGCCGGTGCCGGACCGCGGCGTGCTGCTGGTCGACGGGGTCTTCGTGCAGCGGCCGGAGCTCGCCGGCTTCTGGGATCTCGTCGTCTGGCTCGAGGCGCCCGACGAGGTGCGGGTCGCCCGGATGGCGGCGCGAGACGACACCGTCGACGACGTGGCAGATCCCGACCAGCAGCGTTACCTCGGTGCGCAGCGGATCTACTCGGAGCTGTGCAACCCGATGGCCACGGCCGATGTCGTCGTCGACCGTGACGTGGTGGTGCGATAGTCCCCGAACTTTCGGTCGCTGATCGGCGCCTGGGACGACCAAAGGTTCGGGGACTACCGCCCTGTCAGCTCTGGAGTGACCGGATCGCGTCGTGGATCTGGAGCGTCCGCTCGGCCGACTCCACGTGGAGGTTCTCGATCATCCGGCCGTTGAAGGTGACCACGCCCGACGAGCGGTTCTGCCAGGCCTCGAGGATGCCGCGGGCGTCCTCGACCGCCTGCTCGGAGGGAGCGAACGCCTCGTTCGCGCCGGCGACCTGGCCGGGGTGGATCAGGGTCTTGCCGTCGAAGCCCATCTCGCGACCCTGCCGGCACTCCGCGAGGAAGCCGTCCTCGTTCTTCACGTCGTTGTAGACCCCGTCGAGGATCACCTTGCCGGTGGCGCGGGCGGCGAGCAGGGCGAGGCCGAGACCGGCGAGGACCGGCTGCCGGCCGGGCACGTGCTCGGCGTACAGCTCCTTGACCAGGTCGTTGGTGCCCATGACCAGCACGGTCAGCCGCTCGGACGCGGCGGCGATGTCCTCGGCGTGAAGCATCGCGTACGGCGTCTCCAGCATCGCCCACAAGGTGGTGTGCTCGGGGGCGCCGTGGGCGGCCATCGCGTCGACCAGCTCGAGAACCGCATCGGCGCTGTTGACCTTGGGCACCACGATCGCGTCCGGACCGGCGGCACAGGCCGCGGCCAGGTCGTCGGCGTGCCACTCGGTGTCCGCGCCGTTGACCCGGATCGTCACCTCGCGCGCGCCGTACTCACCGGACGCGGCGGCGGCGCAGGCGGCCTCGCGGGCGGCCGGCTTGTCGTCGGGGGCGACGGCGTCCTCGAGGTCGAGGATCAGGGCGTCGCAGGGGAGCGTCTTCGCCTTCTCGAGTGCGCGGGCGTTGGAGCCGGGCATGTAGAGGACGCTGCGTCGGGCGCGGAAGTCACTCACTCTCGATCGCCTCGTACTGCTTCTTGAGCTCCGGGTCGATGGCGGCGAGCTGCTCGGCGAGCTCGACCATCACCAGGCACTGCTTGAGGGAGGCGTCGTCCTCCATCTTCCCGTCGAGCATGACCGCGCCGGTGCCGTCGCCCATCGCGGCGACGACGCGTCGGGCGTGCGCCACGTCCTCCACGCTGGGGCTGAAGACCCGGTGCGCGATCGCGATCTGCTTGGGGTGCAGGCTCCAGGTGCCGACGCAGCCGAGCAGGAACGCGTTGCGGAACTGGTCCTCGCACGCGACCTCGTCGGCGATGTCGCCGAACGGTCCGTAGTAGGGATAGATGCCGTGCATCGCGCAGGCGTCGACCATCCGGGCGATGGTGTAGTGCCAGAGGTCCTGCTGGTACGTCGCCCGGTGGGCCTCGAGGTTGGCCGCACCGTCGACGCGCGGCGGATCCTCGCGGACCAGGTAGCCGGGGTGGCCGCCGCCGACGCGGGTCGTCTTCATCCGGCGGTCGGCGGCGAGGTCGGCCGGGCCGAGCGAGAGGCCCTGCATCCGCGGCGAGGCGCCGCAGATCTCCTCGACGTTGGCCACGCCGCGGGCGGTCTCGAGGATCGCGTGGACCAGGATCGGCCGGTCCAGGCCTGCCTTCGCCTCGAGCTGGGCGAGCAGCCGGTCGACGTAGTGGATGTCTTCGGCGCCCTGCACCTTCGGCACCATGATCACGTCGAGCTTGTGGCCGATCTCGGTGACCAGCGTGGTCAGGTCGTCGAGGACCCACGGGCTGTCGAGGGCGTTGATCCGGGTCCACAGCTGGGTGGGTCCGAAGTCCGTCGCCCGGGCGATCTTCACCAGGCCGGCGCGGGCGGCTTCCTTGTTGTCGGCCTTGACGGCGTCCTCGAGGTTGCCGAGCAGGACGTCGACCTTCCCGACCATGTCGGGGATCTTCGAGGCCATCTTCTCGTTGCTGGGGTCGAAGAAGTGGATCGCCCGACTGGGTCGGGCCGGTACCTCACGGACGGGCTCGGGGGCCCCGACGGCAAGCGGGCGGAAGAAGTCCTTGGGGCTCTGGGAGCTGGGCATGGCCGGAACCTACCGTCCGGCCGACCGTCTCCGGTATGACCACTTTCACCTTCGGCGACGCCACCACGACCGCCTGGCCGGCTCGGGCGTGACGGGATTCGCCGGCGTACGCCGGGCCGCCCGCCGCTCGTGCCACGCCGCGACCGTCTCGTCGACGTCGCGCGGCATCGTGATCAACGGCGGGCCTTCGACGGGTGTGTAGCGCGCGTGCAGGACGCGGGCGTTGAAGTCCTCCACCTCCCGGCGCACCTCGGTCTCGGAGGCCAGCGCGTCGAGCCGGTCGTCGAGCTCGGCGTCGTCCTTGCGGAGCTGGAGGGCGGGAGGCAGCACGCCGGTGATCCGTTCCCGCTCGATGAGCTGCTTCATCCACCAGTCCGGGTCGTGCTGCGTGCCGAGGTCGCCGATCGGCTTGCCCGCGCCCGGAAGGTCGTCGAAGTCACCGCGTTCCATCGCCTGCTGCACCTGGAGGTCGACCCAGGTGTGCTGCTGCTGGATCCGGGCAGCCGCCGCGGCCCGGCCGGTGCGCGGGTCCCGGGCCTCGGCGCCACGAGCCGCTCGGCGTGCGTCTTCCTCGTTCATCGTCGCCTCCCCGACGTCGGCTGCCGCCCAGTTTACGAGGTGCCCGCGGGTGCATCGCGGGGACAGCTACCGGGTCCAACCGCCCCGGTGGACGAGTTCGTCGAGGGGGACCCGTCGACGGCGCTTCGGGGAGCCGGGGACGCCCTCGTCCTCGGTGAGATGGCCGATGGTGATCGCGCCGATCGGGTTGTGGGACTCGGGGATCGCGAACGTGCTGCGGACGTGGTCGATGCGCTCGGTCGGGATGCCGAAGAACAGCGCGCCGAGGCCCTCGTCGACGGCCGTCTGCAGGATCAGCAGCGCGGCCATCGCGGTGTCCATGTGCCAGTAGGGGACGCGCCAGCGACCCTCGTTGCGATCGGCGACGCCCTTGTCCGGCTCGGCGTAACGGTCCAGGTAGGCGGCCTTGCTGGAGCACGGCAGCACGATCACCGGGGCGCGCATCATGCCGGTCAGCCAGGCGTCGGGCTGCGCGAGCTGGTCGGGGTCGGTGGTCGACTCCCAGAACCGGCGTACGTCGGCGGGCTCGTCGAGCACCACGAACGCCCAGCCCTGCGTGAACCCGGCGCTCGGTGCCCGCGTTGCGTTGCGCAGCGCCCGGTCGATTGCGCCGGGGTCGACGGGCCGCTCGGCGTAGTTGCGGATCATCCGGCGACGGTCCACCACCTGCTGGAACTCCATACCGCCACCCTCGCACGTCTCGGATCCGAGACAGTCGGACCGGAGCGTTGCTTGCCGCGGTGCCACCGGGAGCGGTGGACTGGGGGCATGTCGTTCGAGGAGATGTGGGCCGACCTGGCACCGGTGGGCCGCTCGGCGTCCTCGGGCGGGTACTTCCGGCAACCGTGGACCAGCGCCGAGACCGAGCTGCGCGAGTGGTTCCGGGCCGCCGCGAGCGATCGTGGGCTCGAGATCGAGCAGGACGGGCTCGGCAACCTGCTGGCCTGGTGGCGTCCCGACGGCGCGTCCGGTCCGGCGGTGCTGACCGGTTCCCACCTCGACTCCGTCCTCGACGGCGGCGCGTACGACGGGCCGCTGGGCGTGGTCTCCGCGCTGGCGGCGATCGACCTGATGCACGAGCGCGGCGTCGTACCGACGCGGCCGCTGGCGGTCGGAGTGTTCGTCGAGGAGGAGGGCTCGCGGTTCGGGCTGGCGTGCCTCGGCTCACGGCTCGCAGCCGGCGTTCTCCCGTGGGAGAAGGCGCGCGAGCTGCGCGACCGCGACGGTGTCTTCCTGGCCGATGCGCTGGAAGGTGCGGGACTGGGCGTGGCCGACTCCGCCGCGTGGGGGGACCTCTCGGCTCGCTTCGGCTGCTTCGTCGAGCTGCACGTCGAGCAGGGACGCGACCTGGTCGACCGGGGAAGCGCGATCGGGGTCGCGAGCGGGATCTGGCCGCACGGGCGCTACCGCTTCGACTTCACCG
Organism: uncultured Actinomycetota bacterium; assembly: GCA_963782075.1. Taxonomy (GTDB): domain Bacteria; phylum Actinomycetota; class Actinomycetes; order Propionibacteriales; family Nocardioidaceae; genus Nocardioides. Next base: position 17,122 of record CAWAIJ010000018.1, on the reverse strand, counting down.
GCGAGGCCAACCATGCCGGGACGACGCGGATGGAGGACCGCAGCGACCCGATGCTCAGCTACGCGATGACGGCCCTGGCCGCCGCCAAGCAGGCCCGGCTCGCCGAGGCCCGCGCCACGTTCGGCCGGGTCGAGGTCGCGCCCAACGGCACCAACGCCGTCCCCTCGCGCGTCACCGGATGGCTCGATGCGCGGGCCGCGTCGGAGTCGGAGTTGGCGTCGCTGGTGGAGGGTGTGACCCGGCAGGCGACCGAGCGCGCTTCCCGGGACGGGACGTCGTTGGCGGTCACCGCCGAGTCGGTCTCGGGCCTGGTGTCGTTCGACGTCGAGCTGGCCGCGCGGATCGCCGCCGACCACGCCGAGGGTGACTGGCCGGTCATCCCCACCGCTGCCGGGCACGACGCCGGCATCCTCGCCGCGGCCGGAGTCCCCACCGCGATGCTCTTCGTCCGCAACCCGAGCGGCATCTCCCACTCCCCGGACGAGCACGCCTCGATGGCCGACTGCCTGGTCGGCGTCTCCGCGCTCGCCGACACCCTCGAGCGGTTGCTCACGTGACCGCGCCGACCGGCTCGGCGTACCTCCTCGAGCGGGCCTGGGTCGACGGCGCCGTGGAGTCCGACGTACTGGTCGAGATCGCGGACGGCCGGTTCACGCGGGTCGAGGTTCTCGGCCGAAGTGGTGGGTTCTCGGCGGAAGTTTCAGCCGAGAACCCACAGTTTCCCCGGATATCCGGGGAAACCGTCACCCTTCCCGGCCTCACCCTCCCCGGACTGGCGAACACCCACAGCCACGCGTTCCACCGGGCGTTGCGGGGGCGGACCCAGCGGGGACGGGGGACGTTCTGGACGTGGCGGGAGCAGATGTACGCCGTCGCGGAACGGCTCGACCCGGACTCCTACCTGCGGCTGGCGCGGGCGACCTACCGCGAGATGGTCGCAGCCGGGATGACCAGCGTGGGGGAGTTCCACTACCTCCACCACCAGCCCGACGGCACGCCGTACGCCGACCCGCACGCGATGTCCCACGCGCTGGTCGAGGCCGCCGCGCAGGCAGGGATCCGGCTGACCCTGCTCGACACCTGCTACCTGTCGAGTGGCTTCGGCGAGCCGCCGCAGGGCGTGCAACGCCGGTTCAGTGACGGCGACGTCGACGCGTGGTCGACGCGTGCCGGCTCCTTCCGACCCAACACCGGCACGACCCGCACCGGCGCCGCGATCCACTCCGTCCGTGCCGTCCCCGCCGAGGCGATGCCGACCGTGGCGGACCTGGCGTCCGGGCGGCCACTCCACGTCCACGTCTCCGAGCAGGTCGCCGAGAACACCGCGTGCGTCGCCGCCTACGCCCGCACGCCCGTCGAGGTGCTGCTCGACCACGGGGTGCTCGGTCCGCTGACCACCGCGGTGCACGCGACGCACCTGACCGACGACGACATCGCCCACCTCGCCGACACCGCGACCTACGCCGGGTTCTGCCCGACCACCGAACGCGACCTCGGCGACGGCATCGGTCCGGGGCGTCGGCTGCACGAGGCCGGGGTCCGGCTCACCCTCGGTAGCGACAGCCACGCCGTGGTCGACCCGTTCGAGGAGATGCGCGCGCTCGAGCTCGACGAACGGCTCGCCTCCCAGCAGCGGGGTCACTGGACCGCGGCCGACCTGCTCGAGGCGGGCACCCGGCACGGACAGGCCAGCCTCGGCTGGGACGACGCCGGCGAGATCGCGGTCGGCCGCCGCGCCGACCTGGTCACCCTCGACACCGCCAGCCCCCGGACTGCCGGCACCGGTGCCGACGCCCACACCGCGGTCTTCGCGGCCACCGCCGCCGACGTGACCCACGTGGTGGTCGACGGCCGGGTCGTCGTACGACAGGGTGACGCCGTGCAGACCAGGGAAGAGATCGGGCGCGAGCTCGACGCCGTCATCGGGAGCCTCCTCTCATGATCAGCACCGTCCTCACCAACATCGGCGAGCTCACCACCCAGGACCACGAGCGGCCCCTCACCGACGCCGCCGTCGTCGTCGAGGGCAGCCACATCGCCTGGGTCGGCCCCGCGGTCGAGGCTCCCGCCGCCGACGAGCAGGTCGACGCAGGTGGGCGGGCGGTCATCCCGGGGTTCGTGGACAGCCACAGCCACCTCGTCTTCGCCGGCGACCGCTCGGCGGAGTTCGCCGCGCGCATGGCCGGTGAGTCGTACGCCGCCGGCGGCATCCGCACCACCGTCGCCGCCACCCGCGCTGCCTCCGACGAGCAGCTCACCAGCCACGTCGCCCGGCTGGTCGCCGAGATGCGCGCCCAGGGCACGACCACCGTGGAGATCAAGAGCGGCTACGGCCTGAGCGTCCACGACGAGGCTCGAAGCCTCGCCGTCGCACGGCAGTTCACCGAGGAGACGACCTTCCTCGGGGCCCACGTCGTCCCGGCCGACGCCGACCCGGCGGCGTACGTCGACCTGGTCACCGGACCGATGCTCGAGGCCTGCGCGCCGCACGCCCGCTGGATCGACGCGTTCTGCGAGGACGGCGCCTTCGACGCCGACCAGGCCCGGACCGTCCTGCAGGCCGGTGCCGCCGTCGGGTTGCCGGGCCGGCTCCACGCCAACCAGCTCACCTACGGCGAGGGTGTCCGACTCGCTGCCGAGCTGGGCCTGACCGCGGTCGACCACTGCACCTACCTCACCGACGCCGATGTGGCCGCCCTCGCCGACAGCGGCACCGTCGCGACCCTGCTGCCGGGCGTCGAGTTCTCGACCCGGCACCCGTACCCCGACGCTCGCCGGCTGCTCGATGCCGGCGTCACGGTCGCCCTCGCGAGTGACTGCAACCCCGGCTCCTCCTTCACCAGCTCGGTCCCGTTCTGCATCGCGATCGCGGTCCGGGACATGGGGATGACCCCGGCCGAGGCGTTGTGGGCGGCGACCGCGGGTGGCGCCCAAGCACTGGCACGCGACGACGTGGGGGTGATCGCACCCGGTCGGCGGGCCGACCTGGTGCTGCTCGACGCGCCGTCCCACGTCCACCTCGCCTACCGGCCCGGCGTACCGCTGGTCGCGGGCGTGTGGCAGGCCGGGCGGCCAGCGGCCGTCTGAGGTAGCCCGCGAGGGCCGGTGACCGAGATAAGGCACCAGCCTGATGTGCCGGCCTACCTCAGACGACGAATGTCTACCTCGTACCACCCACCGAGGAGATGACATGTACGAGATCACAGGCACCTACCTGGACTACGAGCTGGCCTACCGGGTCGAGCGGCTGCAGGGGGTCCGTGCCCCCCGTCGCGCCGAGCACCAGAAGCCCACCCGCGCACGGGTCGGCGTCCCGCGCCGGTCCCGCCGACTCACTCGCTGAGCGGGGAGCGCGATGTCGGTCGGTCACGTCATGATGGACGACGTGGCTGCACCAACGACCGCGCCCCTCGTCGGGCGTGACGCCGAGCTGGAGGAGCTCGTCTCCTGGCTCGGTGGCGACACCGACGCGGCGGACGACCCCGCCCGCACCGGCGCCACGGTGCTGCTGTCCGGCGACGCCGGCGTCGGCAAGACCCGACTGTTGACCGAGGTCCGCGACCGGCTCGCCGGAGACGGGTGGCGTGTGGTCGCCGGTCACTGTCTCGACCTGGGCGACAGCGCCGTTCCCTACCTGCCCTTCTCGGAGATCCTGGGCCGGCTCTCGACCGGTCTGCCCGAGGTCGTCGCCTCCGTCACCGGTCGCCACCCGATCCTGACCAGGCTGCTGCCGGGGCGTCGGACCCTCGCCGGTGAGAACGGTGACGGGGCCGCGATCGAGCGGTCCGCGCTCTTCGACGCCGTCCGCGCCCTGCTCGACGAGGTCGCGGCCGGGGGCCCGCTGCTGGTCGTCGTCGAGGACACCCACTGGGCCGACCAGTCCACCCGCGACCTGCTCACCTTCCTCTTCGCACGCGACGCCGGACCGATGTCGCTGGTCGTCAGCTACCGCGCCGACGACCTCCACCGTCGCCACCCGCTGCGACGCCACCTCGCGGAGTGGTCGCGTGTCGGCGGCGTACGACGCCTCGCGCTCGCGCCGCTCAGCGACGCCTCCGTGCACCGGCTGATCGCCGAGCTCGTGCCCAGTGGGCTGTCCGCCGACGAGACCGTCGGCATCGTCGACCGCGCCGAGGGCAACGCGTTCTTCGTCGAGGAGCTCACCAGTGCCGCGGCCGGCCCCGGCCGCTGGGTGCCGGCCGAGCTGGCCGACGTGCTGCTGGTCCGGCTCGACCGGCTCGACGAACAGGCCCGGCAGGTGGTGCGGGCCGCGAGCGTGGCCGGCCGCAAGGTCTCCCACGAGCTCCTCGCCGCCGCCTCCGGGCTGACCGGGTCAGCCCTGGACGACGGGCTGCGGCAAGCAGTCGAGATGAACGTGCTCGTCCCCTCCGGTGACCGCTACGCCTTCCGCCACGCCCTGCTCGGCGAGGCCGTGTACGACGACCTGCTGCCCGGCGAGCGGGTCCGCTTCCACGACCGGTTCGCAACCGCCCTGCGGGACGGCGGAGCGATCGGCACTGCCGCCGAGCTGGCCCGTCACTCCCGGCTCGCCCACGACCTCGAGACCGCGCTCCACGCGAGCATCCGCGCCGGGCACGACGCGCTGGCGGTCGGTGGACCCGACGAGGCCGCCCACCACTACGACCAGGCGTTGCAGCTGCTGACCGACCGGCACCGACCGGGCGCGACCGACGTCGACCGCTCGGCGCTGGTCCTCAAGCTCTCCGACGCGCTGACCGCGGCCGGCCGGCCCCACAAGGCCGAGACGCTGCTCAGCGAGGAGCTCGCTCTGCTGCCGCCCCACGCCCCCGCCGCGTGGCGGGCACGGCTGATGTCTGCCCGCGCCTACCTGCTGCTCATCACCGAGACCGAGGAGCATCCGGCCGAGCTCAGCGAGGAGGCCTACCGGCTGGTCCCGGACGGCGACACCTCGGTCCGCGCCCGGGTGCTGGCCACCCATGCCCGGATCCTGACCGCCTTCGGTCGCTACGACGAGGCGCAGTCGATCGCCCTCGAGGGGCTCGCCGTCGCCGAGCGGCTCCAGCTCACCAACCAGGTCCTCGACCTGGTCGTCACCCTCAGCCAGACTCGCCACACCGGCCCCCAGGTCGGACTGCGCGAGGCACTGCAGGAGGCCGTCGACCGCTCGCGGGCCTCCGGCGTCGTCCAGCCCGAGCTGCGCGCGCACTTCCTGCTCGGCCGCTCCTACGAGGACGCCGGTGAGTGGGAGCAGGCCGAGGCCGCCTTCCGCCGGGCGGTCGCCCGCGGCGACGAGGCCGGACTGCCGTACGCGCCGTTCGCCTTCGAGTCCCGCTGGCACCTCGTGTTCGAGTACGTCGTGCGCGGCGACTGGGACGCGGCCCTGGACCTGGCTGCCGCCGCCGGGTCGCCGCCGAGGGTCCACCAGGCGATGCTCGACGTGTTCCGGGTCCAGATCGACCAGGCGCGCGGCGGCGACGTCGGTGACCGACTGCCTCCGCTGCGTCGGCTCTGGGCCAAGGAGGGGCTGATCACGGTCCACTCCAGTGCCCTCGAGATGGTCGACGCGTCGCGACGGGGCGAGCCGGACGGCGTACTCCGTGCCTACGACGACGCGGTCGCGATCCTCGGGCGGCTGTGGCAGCCGTGGTTCGGCGCGCGCATCCGGCTCGCCGCCGTCGCCATCGGCGCCCTGGCAGACAGTGTGCCCAGCCAGTCGGCGGTCGACCGGGCCCGCTACCTCGCCCGCGCCGAGGAACTCCATGCCGACGGACAGGTCGTGCTCGAGCGCCGCACCAACCCGGCCGGGGAGTGGGGTCCCGAGGGTCGCGCCTGGGTCGCTCGGCTCGATGCCGAGCTGCTGCGGATGCAGTGGCTCGCCGGCGAGCCACCCAGCCACGAGTCGCTGGTCGAGGCGTGGCGCACCGCCGAGTCGACGTTCGAGGAGTTCGGCGACGCCCACCAGCTGGCGACGGTGCGGGTCGTCCTGGCCACCATCTTGCGGTCCGCCGGTGACACCGCCGGGTCCCGCGTGGTCGCCGACCTGGCTCGCGGCGCGGCCCGTGCGCTGGAGGCGCAGCCCCTGCTCGAGCAGCTGACGTCGCTGGGCTCGCGTCCGGGACGGCAAGCGGTGGGCAGCGACACCCTCACTGCCCGGGAGGCCGAGATCCTGGCGCTGGTGGCCGAGGGCCGCAGCAACGGCGAGATCGGCAAGCAGCTCTTCATCTCGACCAAGACCGTCTCGGTCCACGTGTCCAACATCCTCGGCAAGCTCGGTGCGTCCGGCCGGACGGAGGCCGCCGCGATCGGCCGCCGACGTGGTCTGGTCGAATGACCCGGTGCCCGACCGATCCGACACTGTCCGCTGTTCCCAGTCCAGCCGCGACGACGCCGAGCCGCTGATCGGCACCGCTCCGACCGAGACCCGCTACCTCTTCGTGGAGCACGCCGGGCCGTGGGGCCGGCTGGCTGTCGCCGAGAGCCGACTCCCCGAGCATGTCCGTGACCACCTGACCGGCGCTGACGGGGTCCGGGTGCAGCTGATCCGACGTCACGGTCGCGAGACCGGGCCCGGCATCCGGGTGTTCGCCGCGACCGCCGACCCCACCTCCGTCGACGGTCGCGCCCGGATCGAGTCGTCGGTGCTCGACGGTCCGGAGGCGCTGCTCGAGCTCGACCTCTCCGGATTCGCGTCGTCCGGGACGCTCGGCCTCCCGGCGTACGACGACGACCTCTGGCTGGTCTGCACGAACGGCCGCCGTGACCTGTGCTGTGCCGACCTCGGCCGCGCCACGACCGCGGCGCTGGCCGAGCGGTGGCCCGAAGCGACCTGGGAGACGACCCACCTGGGCGGTCACCGGTTCGCAGCGACGCTGCTGGCGCTGCCAAGCCTGGTGACGCTCGGCCGGTTGCTGCCGCACCAGGCCGTCGCCGTCTGCACCGAGCTGGCCGAGGGTCGGATACCGCTCGCCCACTCCCGCGGCCGCGCCGGGTGGCCGGCCGCCGCGCAGGTCGCCGACCACCACGTCCGCTGCGAGCTCGGGCTGGAGCCGGTGGAGGGGATCTCGTTGGTCGCCAGTGATGGCGCCAGTGATGGCGCCAGTGATGGCGCCAGCGACAGTGACCACGACGTCGTCACGTTGTCGGTGGCCGGCGAGGAGTGGCGGATCACGGTGACTGCCACCGCGGGCGAGCCCCGCCGGCAGAGCTGCGCCGGTGGCATCCTCAAGGCCAGCACCGTCCACCGGGTCGATGCCATGACCCGGATGGGCTGACCTGGCCGGAGGCCACCCCTGTGGGGGTGTGACGGCTTCTGCCGCCGGGCTAGATTCGGCAGTGACCGCAGTAGCGGATCCCTGACGGATCCAACCTCGACGAAGGAGACGCGCGTGACGACGACACCCGACGAGCCGCTCAACGACGACGACATGACCACCGGCAGCGCCCCGCAGGCATCGTCCACGCCGAGCGAGGCCGACGCCGACGGCACCGACGGTGCGGACGCCGACGGCACCGATGGCGACTCCACCGACGGCGACTCGACCGACGCCACCGACGGTGACGGGTCCGACGCCGACGGCACGGACGCCGATGGCACCGACGGCGACTCGACCGACAGCACGGACGGCGACGCCAGCTGAACGCGCTCGACCTGTTGGCCGGTGACGCCCAGAGCTTCCTGACGAAGATCTGGGCGTCACGGGTACACCTGCACCACACCGACCCCGACCGGTTGGTGGGGTTGCTGTCGTTCGCCGACGTCGACCACCTGCTGACCTCGACCGCGATCCGTACGCCGGCGGTCCGCATCGCCCAGGACGGGTCGGTGCTCCCCACGTCGCGGTTCACCCGGTCGGGAGCCTCGCTCGCCGGGGAGCCCCTCACCGGGCTGGTCGACGCCCGCAAGGTGCTGGAGCTCTTCGAGGGCGGCGCCACCGTCGTGCTGCAGGGGCTCCACCGCTACTGGCCGCCGCTGCGTGAGCTGACGGCCCAGCTGGAGCTCGACCTCGGCCACCCCTGCCAGGCCAACGCCTACCTGACCCCGCCCGGGTCGCAGGGCTTCGCGGTCCACTCCGACAGCCACGACGTGTTCGTGTTCCAGACCCACGGCACCAAGTTGTGGGAGGTCCACGGCGAGGACGGTCCCGAGGAGGTGCTCCTCGAGCCGGGCCTGTCGATGTACCTCCCGACCGGCACCCCGCACGCCGCGCGTGCCCAGGACGGGGCGTCGCTGCACGTCACGATCGGCATCAACCAGCTGACCTGGCGCGGGCTGGTGCGCCGCACCGTCGAGCAGGTGGTGGCCGAGGTGCCCGACGACCATCTCCCTGCCGGCTACCTCGACCAGCCCGAGGACCTGTCAGCAGCACTGGCCGAGCGGCTCCGCGTCGTGGCCGATGCCCTCAACGATCTCGACGCCGGTGCGGCGGTCGACCGCGAGGTCGAGCGGTTCCTGACCTCCCGTGGCGCGTTGCTGGCCGGCGGGCTGGGCGACGTGCTCGCGGTCCGCAATCTCAGCGACGACACCCGGCTGCGACGTCGACCGGGATCCCCGATGGTGCTGCGTCCCCGCGGCGACCGGGTCGTGATCCTGCTCGGTGACCGCACCCTCGACGTACCGGCCCGGCTGCTGCCGGCCCTCGAGCAGGTCCGTGCGGAACGCGAGCTCGCCCCGGCCGACCTGGCCGCCCACCTCGACGAGCAGAGCCGGCTGGTGCTGTGTCGTCGCCTGGTCCGGGAAGGGCTGCTCGAGGTCGTCCGGTGACCGCACCCTTCCGGTGCGCGGTCGAGTCGTCCGGCCGGCCCGACGACCTGGCCGGCACCGCCTCGACCGTCCGCGCCTACCTGCTCGTGGAGGAACCGGGCCCCTGGGGCGTCGATGCACTGACCGACAGCAGGCTCCCGGTCGGCACCGCGCTGCGTGACGCGGCGCGGGCGGCCCGGGTCAGGCCGCTGCTGGTGCGGCGCCAGGGACGGTCCTCGGTCGAGTCCGGCCGACAGGTGTTCGCGGCGTACGCCGACCCGGTGCGGCCGTGGCTGGAGACGACGACCGTGCAGCGACCCGAAGACCTGCTCGACCTCGACCTCGCGGCACTCGGTCGGGGGGAGTCGCCCGGGCTGACCCCGGCCGACGGGCCGGTGTTCGCGGTCTGCACCCATGGCCGCCACGACACCTGCTGCGCCGAGCGCGGTCGCCCCGTGTGCGCTGCCCTCGCGGCGGCCCATCCGGCGGAGTCCTGGCAGGTCTCCCACATCGGCGGCGACCGGTTCGCCGGGAACCTGCTGGTGCTGCCGCACGGCCTCTACTACGGGCGGATCGACCCGGTCGCGGCGATCGAGGTCGCCGGCGCCCACGCGTCCGGGCACCTCGACCTGGCGCACCTGCGGGGCCGCTCGGGGTGGGCGATGCCGGTGCAGGCCGCCGAGATCGCGCTGCGCCGCCAGCTCGGCGAGACCGCGATCGACGCCGTCCGGCTGGTCGGACGCCGGGTCGACGGCGCCGACACGCGCGTCGAGCTGGAGGTCGCCGGGCGCCGGTGGTCGGTCGCGGTGCACACCGTGACCGGGCCCGACTCGGCCCGCCTCACCTGCCGCGCGCTGCGGGACAACCCGCTGCCGACCCACACGATCCGCAGCATCGAGGCCCTCGCCACCTAGGTTCCATACCCCTAGTATGCGAAGCATGACGACCCTCGAGGACGACGTCATCGCGCTCGCGGAGCGGCGATTCTCCCGGATGCGACCGTTCGGCGGCGACGCCCCGGCACCGGTGAGCACCGTCGGCCTCCCACCCGGTCCTCGGTGGCCGGTGTTCGCGCAGAGTGTCGCGCTGTTGCGGTTCCGGCACCGGTTCGTGCCCTACCTCCACCGCCGCTACGGCGACACCTTCACCGTCAAGATCATTCCCCGGGGTCGGCCGCTGGTGCTGTTCACCCGGCCCGAGCACGCCAAGGAGATCTTCGCCGGAGACCCCGAGGTCTTCCAGGCCGGCAAGGGCAACGCGATCCTGGGCCCCATCATGGGCGAGCACTCGTTGCTGTTGCAGGACGGTGCTGAGCACAAGCGTGCCCGCAAGCTGCTGATGCCGGCCTTCAACGGACACGCCCTGCGCGGCTACGAGGACCTGGTCACCGAGGTCGCGCGGGCCGAGGTCGGACGCTGGCGCGACGGCATGGAGTTCCGGTCCCTGGACCGGATGAACGCGCTGACCCTCGAGGTCATCTTGCGCGTGGTCTTCGGCGTCACCGATGAGGCCCGGCTCGCGCAGCTGCGTCCGCGGGTCACCCGGACGGTCGACATCAGCCCCGCGATCCTGCTCGGCTGGGGTTACCCGTGGCTGCAGAAGCTCGGCCCGTGGCGCCGTACCGTCCAGAACGCCTACGAGCTCGACCAGCTGATGTACGCCGAGATCCGCGACCGACGTCGCGCGCCCGACCTGGCCTCGCGCCCCGACGTGCTCTCCCAGCTGATCCGGGTCGAGGACGGGGGCGACCGACTCTCCGACGAGGAGCTCCGTGACCAGCTGGTGACGCTGCTGCTCGCCGGCCACGAGACCACGGCCAGCGCGCTGGCGTGGGCGCTGTACGAGGTGGGCCGCGACCCGGAGCAGCTGCGCCGGGCCCGGGAGGCGGCACGAACCGGCGACGACACCTGGCTCGAGGCAGTCCTCAAGGAGTCGATGCGTCTCCACCCCGTCATCCCGATGGTGGTCCGGACCCTGCTCGCGCCGGTCACCATCGGTGGTCACGACGTGCCGGCCGGGACGACCGTGGGGCCGTCGATCCTGATCGCCCACGCCCGCGGCGACAACCACCCGGACCCCGAGGCCTTCCGGCCCGAGCGGTTCATCGGCCACACCCCGCCGACCAACACCTGGATCCCGTTCGGTGGCGGCGTCCGGCGCTGCATCGGCGCCGGCTTCTCGCTGATGGAGGGCGTGGCCGTGCTGCGGGAGGTCTTCGCCGGCTACGACGTCGAGGCGATCGGCGCCGACCGGCCGAAGGTCCGCAACATCACCAGCGTCCCTCTCAAGGGTGCCCAGGTCCGCGTCACGCGGTGAATAACCGGCTGCGGCCGGTCTCTCCCGGTGTCAGCATGAGCAGTTGTGACCTGGGGTGAACGGTTCCGGGCGTTGCGGATGGACGTGTCGCCGCTGCGCGACTCCCGCGACTTCCGGCTGCTCTTCGTCGCCGGGACCGTCTTCTACTTCGGCGCGATGGTGTCCTACGTCGCGATCCCCTTCCAGGTCTACCGACTGACCGATTCCAACCTCGCCGTCGGCGCGATCGGGCTCGTGGAGCTGGTGCCGCTGATCTTCTTCGGGCTCTACGGCGGCGCGCTGGCCGACCACGTCGACCGGCGCAGGCTCCTGGTCGGCTGCGGGATCGCGCAGGCGGTGCTCACCGGCATCCTCGGCGTCAACGCCTTCCGCGAGGACCCGAGCGTGCCGCTGATCTTCGTGGTCTCCGCGTTCCTGGCAGCCGCCTCGTCGATGCAGCGGCCGAGCCGCGAGGCCCTCATGCCGCGCACCGTCCGACACGACCAGATCACCGCCGCCAATGCGTTGACCGGCTTCGGCATGCAGGTCGGGGTGCTGGTCGGTCCGGCCGTCGGTGGTCTGCTGATCGCCTTCATCGGTATCGGCTGGTGCTTCGTGGTCGACGTCGGAGCGCTCTCGGTGGCGACACTGCTGTTCGTCGCGATGCGCCCCTACCCGCATCGCGAGGAGACCACGCCGCCCAGCCTGGCCGGCATCAAGCAGGGGATGGCCTACGCACTGCGTCGCCGCGACCTGCTCGGCACCTACCTGGTCGACATCGCCGCCATGTTCCTCGCGATGCCGATCGTGCTGTTCCCGGCCCTCGTCGAAGACGTGTTCCGACGCCCCGAGCTGCTGGGCCTGCTCTACTCGGCGGAGACCGTCGGCGCCATCGTGGCCACGGCCCTCAGCGGTTGGACCTCGCGTGTCCACCACCACGGTCGGGCCGTGGTGATCGCGTCGATGGTCTTCGGAGGGTTCATCGCCCTGGCCGGGCTGATGCCCAACCTGTGGCTGGTCGCGGTCTGCCTCGGCGGTGCCGGTGCGGCCGACATGATCTCGGGCATCTTCCGCACCACCGTCTGGAACCAGACGATCCCGGAGGGGATGCGAGGCCGCCTGGCGGGCATCGAGATGCTGTCCTACTCGATCGGGCCACTGGGTGGGCAGGTGCGGGCCGGTGCGGTGGCCGACCTCTGGTCGGTCCGCGGCTCGATCACCAGTGGCGGCATCGCGTGCGTGGCCGGGGTCGCGATCACCGCAGCCGCGCTGCGCGACTTCTGGTCCTACGACGAGCGCAGTGATCCCTACGCCACCGCCGAGCGCGAGCGGCGTCGGGCGGCTGGCGAGCCTCAGCACTGAGCAGAGTCCCACTCCACCGTCGCGGCGACGTCCTCGAACAGGTCGCACACCGAGAGATAGTCATCGCGCGCGACGGTGCCGGTCAGCGTCCACCGCTCGCCATCGACGCGCCAGGTCCACTCCTCGCTGACCAGCTCGACACCACTCGCCCGGTGTCCGAACCGGCGGTAGACGACCGGCTCGCCGGCCAGGTCGAAGGCGTCCTCGTCCTCCACCACCAGGGCGTCGTACGCCGGCGGCGACCCGGAGCGCCACTCGAGCCGGGCCGGTGCCGGACCGGGCCGGGTCGCGACCAGCACCCCGCCGCGGCGGGACCGGCGCCAGCCGAGCGGGACCGCGAACGGCTCGGGCGGGCTCATCACCGGCCCTCGTAGGACGCGACCGCCGCGCGCCACCGGTCCTGGGCGCGGCGTTCGGCATCGAGGTCGCGCAGCTCCTCGGCGGCGGCCAGCTCGCGGCCCAGGGCAGCCAGGGCGTCTGCCAGCCGGGCCAGCGCGTCGGGTTCGATGAGGATGCCGGTGGTCGTGGTCATCCGGCGAGTGTCGACCGGCGCCGGTGCTGGGCGACACGGGTCGTGGTCGACCTGTGGATGGGAGCGTGGGATCCGTGCGGTTTCGCGTCACCCCATTCAGTGACCGGTCCCGCGGGTCTCACCCGGGCAGGTGGGTCATTTGGATCGGAGCCGACCACCCATGACAATGGGGGCGTGGCTGACCGACTGGACCAGCAGGGCCGGGGTGAGCATCCCGTCGCGTTCGGGATGCTGGCCCTCGTCGGCGTCGCCGTGGTCGTCGGCCTGGTGATGGGGCTCGCCGCTCTCGCGGGGGCCCGGGTCTTCGGCGTCGGTGAGCCCGAGACCGCCTCGACCGGCGGTGGGGAGGCGTCGATGTACCTGCCCAAGCCCGAGCCGACCAAGCCCGACAACGGTCCCCAGCTCACGCTCCGTCCGGGCCAGGAGGCGCCTCCCTCGGCGGAGGAGCCGGATCCGGACACGTCGAAGTCTCCGGACAAGCCGTCGAAGGTGATCTCGCTGTCCGCCGGCCAGACATCGGTCTCGCCGATGCAGAACATCGACCTCACCGGCGTCTACCCCGGTGGTGAGGGCGCGATCCTCCAGGTCCAGCGCTTCGAGAACGGCAGCTGGGTCAACTTCCCCGCCTCACCGGTCTCGGTGAGCAACCAGACCTTCTCCACCTACGTGCAGACCGGCCAGCCCGGGGTGCAGCGGTTCCGGATGCTCGACACCGGCAACGGCAAGACCTCCAAGCAGGTCAAGGTCACCGTCAACTGATCATCTGGGCCGACGCCGTACGCCGGCGCCGGTCGACCGCGGCCGTCCAGTGGCCGACCCACCCCGTGCCGAGCAGACCCAGGACTCCGACCACGATGCACGCGGTCGCGAGCGACGCGAGGGTCGCGACCGCGCTGACCAGCAGCGGTCCACCGGAGTTCCCGATGTCACCGCAGAGACGCCACCCGCCGAGGTACTGGGAACGTCCACGAGTCGGGGCGGTGTCGGCGCCCAGCGTCATCACGATTCCGGAGCCGAGACCGTTGCCGACGGCTATCAGCACCATCACCCCTGCCACGCCCGCCGCGCCGGAGGTGAGGGGGAGCAGCAGCGCCGCGATCGAGACCGACAGCACGACGGGGACGGCGACGACCGTCCGCCCGTACCGGTCCATGACCCAGCCGCCCGGGTAGAAGAACACGATGTCGACGAAGGCGGCCAGGGCGAAGATCAGCGAGGTCGTGGCAGTCGAGATGCCGACCGACTCGGCCCACAGGGGTAGCAGCACGGTGCGGATCGAGCGTGATGCGCCGAGCACCACCACCGCGGAGCCGAGCGTCAGCAGCGTCCGGCGGTGGTCGACCAGCACCGACCAGACCGACAGGTGGCCGGCGGCCCCCTGCTCGGCACGACTTTCGGAACCGAGGTCGGGCATCAGTGTCGCCATCGCGGCCGCGGCCAGCGACATGACCAGCGCCATCACGAACACCGCGGTCAACCCTGTCCAGTCGATCAGCAGCGCGCCGATCAGCGGCCCCACGAACACGCCGATCCGGTAGGTGCCGCCGAGACCGGAGAGGGCGCGGGCGCGATAGGCGGGCGGGACCGCCTCGATCATGAACCCCTGGCGCGAGATGAGGAACGTGGTCCACGCCATGCCGCTCACGACGACCGCCAGGCCGAGGCCGAGCACGCTGTCGGTCAGCGCGGCCGCGCCCATCGCGGCGGCGTCGAGCAGACCGGCGAGCAGCAGCGCCCGCTTCTCGCCGACCCGGGCGATCAGCGACCCGGCAGGCAACGAGGCCACCAGCATCCCGACGCCCAGCAGGCCGACCACCAGCGCCGCCGTGCCGACGTCGGCGCCGAGGTCGCGGGCGCGCAGCGCCAGCACCGGCATCACCGCCCCGTGGCCCACCGAGATGACCACGCTGGGTCCGTACGCCGCCAGCGCGATGTCGCGCAGCCGGAACTCCTGCTCGGTGGTCACGTCGGTGATGGTGTCAGCGTCGCGTCCTCACCACTCAGCCCGGGATGTAGTCGAACGTGTCCGGGTTCGGGCCCCGGCGACCGGCCTCGTCACGGTCGAGCGCGCCGATGGCGGCCATCTGGTCGTCGGTGAGCTCGAAGTCGAAGACGTCGATGTTCTCCCGCATCCGCTCGATCCGGGTCGTCTTCGGGAAGACGATGTCGCCGCGCTGCACGTGCCAGCGCAGCACCACCTGCGACGGCGTCCTGCCGGTGGCGGTCGCGATCTCAACGATCGTGGCGTCGTCGCCGATCGCGCCCTGGGCCAGCGGCGACCAGGCCTCGGTCACCACGCCGTGGCGGCGGTTGGCGTCGCGCACCGCCTCGTTGCCGAAGAACGGGTGGACCTCGACCTGGTTCACGACCGGGACCACGCCGGTCTCCTCGACGATCCGGTCGAGGTGGGCGGGCTGGAAGTTGGAGACGCCGATGGAGGTGGCGCGTCCGTCCTCGACGAACTCGGCGAGGGTGCGCCAGGTCGAGACGAAGTCGCCGTCGTACTCGGTCGGCAGCGGCCAGTGGATGAGGAACAGGTCGATCCGGTCGATGCCGAGCCGGTCCAGCGACTCCCCGAACGTACGTCGAGCGTCCTCGGGCCGGTGGAAGCCGTTGTTGAGCTTGGAGGTGAGGTAGACGTCGTCGCGGGCGATCCCGGAGGCCTTGAGGCCAGCACCGACGCCGGACTCGTTGCCATACATCTGGGCGGTGTCGATGTGGCGGTAGCCGACCCCGAGCGCGTCCTCGACCACGCGCGCCGTGTCCTCAACGGGAACCTGGAAGACGCCGAGGCCGAACTGGGGGATGGACGTGCCGTCGTGGAGGGTGATGGTCGGGCCCGAGCTTCGAATAGTCATACGAGGTGTGACAAGCCGCGGCCGTCGGCTATTCCGGGTCGTCTCAGTCGAGGAGACCGTGGGCGCGGAACATCCGGTCGTAGATCGCCCGCACCACGGGCTCCTTGACGCGGTTGTAGTCCATGCCAGTGCCGCCCGACGCCCGGGTCGCCGTCGACGCCTCGCGCTTGGCGGCGGCGTACGTCGCCCGGTCCTCGTCCTCGGACCGGAGCCAGTCGCGGAACATCGTGTGCCGCACGACCTCGGGACAGCTCGGCCCGAACACGTGCAGGTGGGTGAACGGGGTGCGGAGCTTGAGCAGCCGGTGCTCGTGCCACCACGGCTCCCGGACGATGTGGTGGAACCCGGCGGCCACCAGGTCCGGGACGTACGCCGCCTCGTCGCCCGGATCGGCGACGACCAGATCCGCGTCCAGGACGGGCTTGGCCGGGAGACCCGGGACCGAGGTCGACCCGACGTGGTGCAGCTCCTGCACCCGGTCACCCAACGCATCGCGAACCACCGACTCGAGCACGCCGAAGCGTTCCGGCCACCGGCCGTCGTCCTCGACGATCTCGAGCGGCGAGCGCCACTCCTCGTGACCCTCGAGCCACGGCGAGGGCGCCCCGGCCGGCGGCTCGTCGTTAGTGGCGCGTGATCTCCGCAGGCGTCAGCAGTGCTGGACCTTCTTCGGCTTGATCACGTGGCCCTGCGCGGCGGTGCCGATCGACGAGTCGGCGTCGCCGGCCTCCTCCCAGATCCAGATGCGGACCTTCGGAGACTTCTTCACCCGCACGGTGGAGATCTGGACCTCGCCCTTCTCCAACCAACCAGATGACCAACGGGCCACCCGCTTGTTGCCGACGTGGAGCGAGATGCCGGCGCGGGCGTCGGGCGTGGAGGCGTACTTGCGCACCTTGCTGACGAACCGCCAGGAGTCCCCGCCGTCGGCCGAGGCCCGGCAGAGCCGGTACTTGGTCATGTCCCCGGGTCGGCTCCACTCCGCCTGGACGGGCGCGGAGAGCACCAGTCCCGCGACGATCAGCGCGAACGTGGCCAGCACGGTCGTCCCCAGCTTGCGTGGCATGTCATCACCCCCAGGGGCGCTCCGGTCATGCCGGAACGGCGCGCCCAACGTCGTCGGCCGCCTCCGCCCCCCGCGGACCCCCGGCCAGGTATCCACGCCAGTGTAGGCATGCCGGGCGGGTACGGCGAGTCCGCTCCGCGGTGGGTCGAGGACCAGTGGCGTCAGAAGCGTCTCGAGGGGGTGGGAACAAACCGCCACCACGGCTTCGTTACGCTGGCATACATAAGTTGAGTCGAGAGTGCTCAACTACGTGAACTCGAACCTGCACCACCACCGGAAGGAACACA
>CAWAIJ010000017.1:0-31178 GCA_963782075.1 uncultured Actinomycetota bacterium | reverse complement strand
GTGAACAAGTCGCGTGAGGTCTACCGCCGCTGGCTGGCCATGGCTCGTCCCGGCCCCGGGCCGGGCGGCCTGCGGCGACCGGAGTTCCTGATGCGTCACGTCACGCCCAAGCGCAAGGCCTACCGAGTGCCCGCCGGCGCCGAGGACGGGGGCGACCGATGAGTCTGCTCGCCCGTCGTCGACCCGGGGCGGAGGTGGACCTCGCCGCCGTACGCCGTGCCGCCGGCTCCGTGATCGACCCGGAGCTCCACCTCACCTTCGAGGATGCCGGGATGCTCGGCGAGGTCAGCGTCGACCGGTCCGGTGTCGCCGACGTCACCGTGCGTCTCACGACCCCGACCTGCCCCATGCGTGAGCGGATCGTCGCCGACGTGGGCGCCGCCGTCAGTACCGTCGAGGGGGTCACCGGTGCGTCGGTGACGTTCGGCGCGATGAGCGAGCAGGAGCGGATCGGGCTCGCCACCCGACTGCGCGGCGGTCGGGAGGTCGGTCACCAGTTCGGCCCGGACTCGCGGACGCAGGTCTACGCCGTGGCCAGTGGCAAGGGAGGCGTCGGCAAGTCGACGGTCACCGCCAACCTGGCCGTGGCACTGGCCCAGGAGGGCAAGCGCGTCGGTGTCATGGATGCGGATGTCTGGGGCTACTCCGTGCCGCAGCTGTTCGGGGTCCGGGAGCACCCCGTCGCCCTGAAGGGGCTGATGCTGCCGATCCAGGCGCACGGTGTCTCGCTGATGTCGGTCGGGTTCCTGGTCGCCGAGGACGAGCCGGTGGTGTGGCGTGGGCCGATGCTGCACAAGGCGATCGAGCAGTTCCTCGGGGACGTGTACTGGGGCGATCTCGACGTCCTGCTGATCGACCTGCCGCCCGGCACCGGCGACGTCACCCTGACCCTGCTCGAGCTGCTCCCCGATGCGCAGCTTCTCGCGGTCACGACCCCCCAGCTCGCGGCCCAGTCGGTGGCCGCACGTGTCGGGCGGATGGCGCGCGATGCGCGGATGCCGGTGGCCGGCGTGGTGGAGAACATGTCGTCGCTGGTGTGCTCGGCGTGCTCGTCGCAGACCGCGATCTTCGGTGAAGGCGGCGGAGCCCGGCTGGCGGAGACGATCGGGACGACGCTGCTCGGTCAGGTGCCGCTCGACGTCGAGCTGCGGACCGCCGGTGACCGGGGGGAGCCGGCGATGGTCGCAGCTCCGGAGGCGGCGTCGGTCATGGAGCTGCGCCGGATCGCCACCCACCTGCCCGTCGTACGACGAGGTCTGGTCGGCCGCTCGTTGCCGCTGACCGTGGTCTGACGCGCCGTGCTCACGAGACCCGCCCGAGGGGACCTCGTGGCCGGGATCAGCGTGGCGATGGTCCTGGTCCCGCAGGCGTTGGCGTACGCCTCCATCGCCGGGGTCCCGCCGGCCTACGGCCTCCTCGCGGCCGTGGCCGCGCCGATCGCCGGTGCCCTCGTGGGGTCCTCGCCCTATCTGCAGACGGGGCCGGTGGCGGTGACCAGCCTGCTCACCTTCGGGGCGCTGAGCGCCGTTGCCGAGCCCTCGACCGCGCGGTTCGCACTGCTCGCAGGAGTGCTCGCGATCGTGGTGGGACTGGTGCGCATCGGCCTCGGTCTCGCCGGGGCCGGTCCGATCGCCTACCTGATGTCGCAGCCGGTCGTGGTCAGCTTCACCTCGGCCAGCGCCGTGCTGATCATCGGGACCCAGGTGCCGGCCCTGCTCGGGGTCGAGGTCGACGCCCGCAATCCTCTGCTCGGCGCCCTGCAGGCCGTGTCCGACCCGACGCGGTGGTCGTGGGTGGACCTGGTACTCGGCGGCACGGCGCTGCTGGTGATGCTCGGTGGCCGACGGGTCTGGGCACTCTTCCCCGGCGCGCTCCTGGCGGTCATGGGCGGCATCCTCTGGAGCTGGTGGACCGGCTACGACGGCGCCGTGGTCGGTGAGGTGACGCTCGAGCTGCGCGGCCTGTCGGGGGTCGCGGTGTCGGACGTGGCTGCGCTGCTCATCCCCGGCGCCGTGATCGCGGTCGTCGGGTTCGCCGAGCCGGCCTCGATCGCCCGGCGGTACGCGGCGATGGACCGGCAGCCGTGGGACTCCAACCGGGAGTTCATCGGTCAGGGACTGGCGAATCTGGCGTCGGGCGTCGTGGGGGCCTTTCCCGTGGGTGGGTCGTTCTCGCGCACGTCGCTGAACCGGCTTTCCGGAGCCCGCACCCGCTGGAGCGGCTTCCTCACCGGGGTCACCGTCGCAGCGCTGCTGCCGCTGGCGTTCGTGCTGAAACCGCTTCCGCTCTCCGTCCTGGCCGGTCTGGTGATCGGTGCCGTGGCGATGCTGGTCGACCTCAAGGCGCCGGGGCAGTACTGGCGCTGGTCGCGGCCGCAGTTCGCGGTCGGTGTCGTCACCGGTGTCGCCACCCTCGCCCTTGCGCCGCGCGTCGACCTCGCCGTGCTGGTCGGCGTGGGGGCGGCACTCGGCGTGCACCTCTGGCGAGAGATGGGGGTCGTGGTCCCGGCCAGCGTCGAGGGAGACGTCCTGCACCTGCGGCCGACCGGCGTTCTCTACTTCGGCTCCGCTCCGGCAGTCGAGCGCACCCTCAACGCGCTGATCACCGACCACCCGGACGTTGCGCGCGTGGTGGTCCACCTGGATCGAGTGGGCAGGCTGGACCTCACCGGAGCGCTGATGCTGCGCGACATCCTGGAGGAGTCCCGGATCGCCGGCCGCGACCTGGAGATCAGGGGCGCGCGCGCCCACGCCGCGAAGCTGGTGACCCGCGTGGTGGACATCCCCGTCTCCGTCGACCCCGAGGGGACGCCGTGAGCCTGACCTTCGACGTGTCGAGCGCCGTCGCCGACGTCATGATCACGGATCCGAAGACCATGGCCTCCGACGTGACCGTAGGCGACGTCAGAGCGGTCTTCCGCAACGACCACGTGCACATGGCGTTGCTGACCGAGGGGAAGGTCCTGATCGGGACCGTCGTCCGCGACGACCTCCACGACGCAGCCGATGACGCGCCTGCGCTGCCGCTGGCCCGGCTGGCCGGCAGGACGATCCAGGGCTCCACGTCGACGGACGCGGCGGGTCGCGTGCTGGACGACTCGGGAGCGCGCCGGTTGGCGGTCGTCGACGAGGGAGGTGGCCTCCTCGGGCTGCTGTGCCTGAAACGTCGTCGTACAGGGTTCTGCAGTGATCGCGACGTCGGGGCGCGGGCCGCTGAGCGGTCCTAGCTCAGCGACGCGTGGTGACGACCTTGAACGCCAGCTTGAACGCGGTGTCGTCGTCGCGGGGTGTGCCCTTGCAGGAGTAGGTGAAGTCAGCGGAGCCGCAGTTGAACCGGGTCGAGGCGTTGACCGCCACGACGTAGATCCGTTTGGTCTGCTTGCGGTTGAAGGGCACCGTCCTCGACCCGTTTCCCTTGCGGTTGAGGTTGACCAGCATCCGCGTGACCTTGCCCGACTTCTTCTGCCACACCACGGCCGCCATCGGACTGGTCCGCCCCCGGGGGCCGTTGACCTTGACCTTGAGCCGGAACTTCTTCTTCGTGAGCTCCTTCTTGGGCGTCAACCTGAAGTCGTTGGTCGCCAGGTGCCTGATGTTGACGGCGCCGTTCGCGACCTCCCCCTTGCCGATCCGGCCCTGGCCGACCCACGTCGGGGTGGGCCACGCCTTCCCCTCGGGGTAGGAGCGCCCCGGCGTGGTGTTGGCCGCAGCGAACTGCGCATAGACCTTCTTGAAGGGCGCCTTGCGCGGCAGGACGCGCTTGATGCCGTTGACCGAGTAGGTCTTGCCCTTGGCTCCGTCGAGCTGACCCCAGATCCGCTTCACGATGCCGACCCCGAAGCGGTTGCTGAGGTACTCGAAGAACACCCAGTTGCCGTACTGCACGGAGTTCTTCGGGTTGAAGGTGTCCAGGGGACGGTAGGTGATGGCCATCTGGCTGTCGTGCAGGTACTGCCGGTTGTCGTTGATGCCGTCAGCGAACCGCTCCTCCATCCAGGTGGCGGTGGCCTCCATCAGCCAGGGGTCCTCGCGGTGGTCGTAGCCGAACTGCACCGCGTGGAAGAACTCGTGGGCGGCGGTCACCTTGAGGCTGTCGATCGGCTTGCCGCTGAACTGGGAGCGGGCGAAGTCGTTGTCGAGCACGCAGTACCCGGTGGCGTCCCTCCGCTTGCCACGCACTCGTCGTTCTGGAGCGCAGTAGCCGTAGAGGCCCTGGGCGCCGACATCCTTGAGGTAGACGTCGAACCGTCCGCCCTTGCCGCCGCGGCGACCGTCCTTGGCCGGGCGGCGGTAGTCGAGCTTGCCGACCTCCTTGCGCCAGACGGCCTTCATGGTGCGCATCGACTTGGTCACCCACTTCCCGCTGGGCGGAGCGTCGGCGGTGGTCGGCACCCAGTGCAGGCAGATCTTCTTCGTGCACTTCTTCTTCGCCGGGACGGTGTAGCCGTCGCCGTAGACGTCGTCCGCGCCGTCGGTCGGGCGAGAGAGGATGCGCATCGCCTGGGTCCGGTCGTCACCGCGGAGCCGGGGGAGCGAGACGAACAGGTCGCGCAGCGCGAGGGTGGCGTCGGGCCGGCGCTCGCCCGAGAGCTCGCCCGCCAGGGCGGCGTCGGCCTGGCTGAGGGCCTGCGCCGGAGACGGCGGGGCGGTCTCGGTCGGGGCGATCTGGGCCGGCGTCCACGTGAAGCCGTCGTCCGCGAAGGACGGGTGTGCGGCCAGGGTGGACGCGGCCAGGCTCAGCGCCACGAGAGTGGTGGCGACGGTACGGCGCATGGGTTCCCCTTCGGATCCGAGATGGTCGCGGGGACCCTGCCCCACACTCGCTCGAGCCTAAACCTCGCCCGACCGGCGGGCCGGTAGGGGCTCACCCGGTGGCGGAGATCTTCTCGATCAGTGCCGTCGTCGAGATCGCCGGCGTGCGGGACAGGTAGACGACCTCGCAGATGTCCTCGAACTCGTCGAACTTGCCCGCCCAGTCATCACCCATGACGAGCACGTCGGCGGCGTACTCGGTGATGTAGTCGCGCTTGAGCTCGAGGCTCTCCTCCACGAACACCTCGTCGACCGGCTTCAGGGCGGCCACGATCGCCATCCGCTCGCCCTGGCTGAAGACCGGCTCGCGGCCCTTCTTGCGCAAGTTGAGCTCGTCGGCCGAGACGCCGACCACGAGGCGGTCGCCGAGAGCGGCCGCGCGCTCGATGACGCGCAGGTGCCCGACGTGGAAGACGTCGAAGGTGCCGAAGGTGATGACGGTGCGCGACATGCCCGCATTCTGGCAGCCGGCCGCGGGTAGGCAAGAATCGACCGTGATGAGCAGCATCGCGATGATCACGCAGAACCCCGCCGCCGACGACGAGCGGCGCCGGGGGCTGCGACGCATGCGCAGCCTGGCCGTCGGACTGCTGCTGCTGGCCGCCGTCGTCTACCTGCTGACGCGCGACCGCGACGGGTTCCTCGGGTTCGTCAATGCCGGCGCCGAGGCGTCGATGGTGGGTGCCATCGCCGACTGGTTCGCGGTGACCGCGCTGTTCCGGCACCCGCTGGGCCTGCCGATCCCGCACACCGCGCTCGTCCCCAAGCGCAAGAACGACCTCGGCCGCAGCCTGGAGGAGTTCTTCGGCGAGAACTTCCTGCAGGAGGCGATCATCCGGGAGCGGGTGGTGGCAGCCGACATCTCGCGCCGCATCGGGGAGTGGGCCGCGCAACCCGAGAACGCGCGTCGGGTGGTCGACGAGGTCACCGAGATCGCCGGCATCGCGCTGTCCAAGGTCGGTGACCGACAGGTGACCGAGCTGGTCGAGGCTGTGCTCGTGCCGCGGTTCCGCGAGGAGCCGATCGCGCCGCTGATCGGAACCTTCGTCGTCGAGATGGTGCGCGACGACCTGCACCACGGCGTGGTCGACCTGGCACTGGAGGAGCTCCACCGGTGGCTGGTCGAGAACCCCGACACGGTGCGTGACGTGCTGAGCGAACGCGCCCCGTGGTGGGCGCCGCCGCGGCTCAACGAGGCGGTCACCACCCGGATCCACACCGAGACCGTCCGTTGGATCGACGACATCCGTCAGGACCCCCTCCACCATGCCCGGAGCGCGGTCGACTCGATGCTCGCGCAGCTGGGACAGGACCTGCTGTTCGACGTCGACACCCAGGCGCGGGCAGAGGGCCTGAAGAACCGGTTGCTCGACCATCCGCAGTTCACCGCGACGGGCATCTCGCTGTGGAACGCGCTCCGCAAGGCCCTGCTGGGCGCGCTGAACGATCCGGACGGCGCGCTGCGCCACCGGCTGCAGGCCGAGCTGGTGACCTTCGCCGAGCGGCTCACCGTCGACGAGGACCTGCGGCGCCGGCTCGACGTGATGGCGGCCGACGCGGCGGTCTTCGTCGTGGAGCGGTACGGCGCCGAGCTGACCACCGTCATCACGACCACCATCGACCGGTGGGACGGCAAGGAAGCCGCAGACCGGATCGAGCTGCACGTGGGACGCGACCTTCAGTTCATCCGGATCAACGGCACCATCGTCGGCGGCCTGGTCGGCGTGGTCATCCACACCGTCGCGGTGCTCACGTGATGACCGAGCCGTTCGACGTACAGATCCGGGACGAGTCGATCCGACTCGGCCAGTTCCTCAAGCTCGCCAACCTCGTGGAGAGCGGCGCCGACGCCAAGCCGGTCATCCAGGGCGGACTGGTGCGCGTCAACGACGAGGTCGAGACCCGCCGGGGTCGGCAGCTCCGCGTGGGCGATGTCGTGTCGCTCGCGCACCAGTCCGCACGCGTCGTCGACGAATCCGTCGGCGACGATCTTCCCTGGTGAGGGTCAGCTGACGCCGAGCAGGTCGACGACGAAGATCAGGGTCTCGCCCGGCGCGATCACGCCACCGGCGCCGCGGTCGCCGTACCCCAGGTGCGGCGGGATCACGAGCTGGCGGCGGCCACCGACCTTCATGCCCTGCACGCCCTGGTCCCAGCCGGAGATGACCTGGCCGGCGCCGAGCCGGAACTGGAGCGGGGTGCCACGGTTGTACGAGGCGTCGAACTCCTCGCCGGAGGAGTGGGCCACGCCCACGTAGTGGACCGACACGGTGGAGCCGGAGGTCGCTTCGGCGCCGTCCCCCTCGGTCACGTCGGTCACGACCAGGTCGGTCGGCGGTTCAGGGTCGAAGAAGTCGATCTCGGGCTTGTCCATGCCACCCATTGTTCAGGACTGGTGCACGTAGTGGTCGAGCTGGTCCCGCTCGAACTGCAACAGGTCCATCCGGTGCTTCACGATGTCGCCGATCGAGACGATGCCGACCAGCTTGTCCGCCTCCACCACGGGGACGTGACGGATGCGTCGCTCGGTCATGACCTTCATCAGGTCGTCGAGCTGCGTCTCGCGGTCGCAGGTCTCCACCTCGGCGGTCATGATCGCGCCGACGGTGTTGTTGACGACGGTGCCGTCATGGTGCAGATGGCGTACGACGTCACGCTCGCTGACGATGCCGTCGACGGACTCTCCGTCCGAGCTGACGATCAGGGCGCCCACGTTGTGCTCGGCCAGCAGGGCGAGCAGTTCCATCACCCCCGCCTCGGGCGTGATGGTGACTACGTCCTGGCTCGGCTTGGCGCCGAGTACGTCGCCGATTCTCATGGGTCCACGCTAGCCCCGGGGTGGGTGCGTGAACAGGTGCGCCACGCGGTGAGACGCGGCGTGCGGGACCTTGTGGGCGAGTCTGTGACCTCGCGTGGGTTGTTTGCCCTGCCAAGTGGCGGTTTCCCCGGTCGACCGGGGAAACCGAGCATCCCACCCCTACTCGTCGCGGGGCCGGCGCTCGCGGAGCTCGGAGACCGATCCGGGGCCACGGGGGCGGGAGTCGGGGTCGGACTCGTCGTCGGGCAACGAGCCGAGGAAGGCCAGCGCGGCGTCGTGCAGGTGTCCGTTGGACGCCAGCGCGTTGCCGCCGAACGGGCCGTCGGTGCCGTCGAGGGAGGAGAACCGGCCACCGGCCTCCCGGACGATGATGTCCATGGCGGCCATGTCGTGGAGCTCCAGCTCCGGCTCTGCGGCGAGGTCGACGGCCCCCTCGGCGAGCAACATGTAGGACCAGAAGTCGCCGTACGCGCGGGTGCGCCAGCAGCGACGCGACAGCGACAGGAAGTCGTCGAGCCGGTCGCGCTCGTCCCAGCCGTGGAGCGAGGAGTAGGACAGGGAGGCGTCCTCGAGCCGGCGTACGTCGGAGACCTGGCAACGGGTCGCCTTGAGCAGCGAGCGCCCGGTGAACGCGCCGTTGCCGGCCGAGGCCCACCAGCGGCGCTGCAGCAGCGGCGCGGACACCACACCCAGCACGACCTCGTCATCGACGACCAGAGAGATCAGCGTCGCCCAGACCGGGACGCCCCGGACGTAGTTCTTCGTGCCGTCGATCGGGTCGATGACCCAGCGCCGCTGGCTGTGGCCGGTGGAGCCCTGCTCCTCTCCGGTGACCGCGTCGCGCGACCGGACCCGCGAGAGGGTCCGCCGGATGCTCACCTCGACCGACTGGTCGGCGTCGGTGACGGGGGAGAGGTCGGGCTTGCTCATCACGTGGAGGTCGAGGGCCTTGAACCGCGCTGTGGTCAGCGAGTCGGCGTCGTCGGCGAGGAGGTGGGCGAGCCGCAGGTCGTCGGTGTAGTCCAGCACGATCCTCACACTATTCTCTTCCGTCGGGACTACCGTGGTCCGCCATGGAGATCAATGGTCTTCCGTTCCACCCGCTGGTGGTGCACGCGGCGGTCGATCTTCGGGCCGATCGGCGCCCTCACCGCCCTGGCGTACGCCGTCCTACCGCGCTGGCGAGATCGCCTCCGCCTGCCCATGATCGCCCTCGCGCTGCTCGCCACCGCGTCCGTCGTCGCGGCGTACCTGACCGGTGACAACCTTCTCGAGAACCGGCCCCAGCTCGGCCGGGAACCGATGGTGGGGACCCACGAGGAGCGGGCCCAGCTGCTGCTGTGGCTGACGCTCGGCTTCGGGGTGGTCGCGCTGGCGGCAGCGTGGCTGCATCGGCGAGCCGGGCCAGCAGCGCTCGCGAGCAGGGTGCTGTTGGGCCTCGCTGCGGCCGCCGTACTGGTCCAGGTGGTCCTGACCGGCGACGCCGGGTCCCGGGCAGTATGGGAAAGCCTGTGACGTTCTCCCACCACTGAGCGCTCAGGAGGGCTACCTTGCGGGGATGGAGATCCTCGGGCTCCCCCTGCACTCGGCCCTGGCAGTGGGTGCCGCGGTGCTCGGCCCTGTGGGGTGCCTGGTCGCCCTCTGGTACGCGTTCCGGCCGGACCACCGCACTTCGTGGCGTTGGCCGATGCTGATCACGGCGGTGCTGGCGACCGTGTCGATCCTCGGCGCCTACATCAGCGGTGAGCGACTGCTGTCCGACCACCCGGAGCTGGCCGTGGACGCGCAGGTCGTCAACCACCAGCAGTACGCCACCAAGCTGGTGTTGCCGACCGTGGGCTACTTCGTGATGGCCAGCCTCTCCGCGCTGCTCAATCCGCGCACGGGGGCGCTGCGGGTCGCGCTGCCGTTCCTGCTCGCCGGGTTCTCCTTCGTGGTGCTGGTGCTGGTGGCGCTGTCTGCCGACGCCGACACCCGCTCCCTGTGGGACACCATCCGCAGCAGCTTCGACTTCCTGAACTAGTAAACCGGCTCGCTCCGGGCGGCGAGCAACCTGCGGAACGACTCGACCCGTTCGGGGTCGGCCTCGCCGCGTTCGATCGCCTCGTCGAGCCCGCACTCCGGCTCGTCCGTGCCGTGGGTGCACCCGCGCGAGCAGTCCTCGGTCAGCTCGTCGAGGTCGGGGAAGGCGCCGATCAGGTCCTCGGGCCGGACGTGCGCCAGCCCGAACGACCGGATCCCCGGGGTGTCCACGATCCAGCCCGGGCCGTCGGGGAGGGCCAGCATCAGTGCGGAGGTCGACGTGTGCCGGCCGCGACCGGTGACGGCGTTGACGTGGCCGATCAGCCGGTCGGCACCCGGCACCAGTGCGTTGACGAGCGTCGACTTCCCGACCCCGCTGTGACCGATCAGGACGCTGGTCCGGTCACGCAGCGCGTCGCGCACCTCGGCCAGGTCGCCTCCGCGCTGCGTGACGACCCAGGGCACGCCGAGGGACCGGTAGGTGACCAGCAGCGTCTCGGGATCCGCCAGGTCGGACTTGGTCAGGCACAGCAGCGGCCGCATGCCCGCGTCGTACGCCGCCACCAGCGCCCGGTCGATGAGGCCGCGCCGCGGCTCCGGATCGGCGAGGGCGGTCACGATCACCAGCTGGTCGACGTTGGACACGATGACGCGTTCGACCGGGTCGTCGTCGTCGGCGGTACGCCGCAGGACCGTGGTGCGTTCGGCGACCTCGACGATCCGCGCCAGGCTGCCCTCAGTGCCCGACGTGTCACCGACGACCCGGACCCGGTCGCCCACGACCACGCCCTTGCGCCCCAGCGGCCGCGCCTTCATCGCGGTGACGGTCACGCCGTCGATCAGCAGCGTGTAGCGGCCGCGGTCGACCGTCATCACCACGCCGTCGACCGCGTCGTCGTAGGTGGGCCGTTCCTTGGTGCGCGGGCGGGTGCGGCGGCGCGGGCGCTCGTAGTGCTCCTGGTCGTGGTCGGTGTAGCGCCCGGTCACAGCAGGCCCGTCCAGAAGTCGGCGAAGTCCGGGAACGTCTTCGAGGTCGTCGCCACGTCCTCGACCAGCACGTCGTCGACCGCGGCGCCGACGATGACGCCCGCGTGGGCCATCCGGTGGTCGGCGTAGGTGTGGAAGACGCCGCCGTGGAGGCGTGCCGGACGGAACGACAGCCCGTCGGCGTGCTCGGTGACGTCGGCACCCAGCCCGCCCAGCTCGCGCGCCAGCGCCGAGAGCCGGTCGGTCTCGTGACCGCGGATGTGGCCGATGCCGCGCAGGTGGGACGGCGAGTCGGCCAGGGCGCACAGCGACGCGATGGCCGGTGTCAGCTCGCCGACGTCGTGGAGGTCGAGGTCGACCCCGTGGAGCGGGCCGGTGCCGCGCACGACCAGGCCGTCGTCGGTGTGGGAGACGTCGCATCCCATGCGGGACAGGATCTCGCGCAGCGCGTCGCCGGCCTGGGCCGTCGTCCGCGGCCAGTCGCGGACCGTCACCTCGCCGCCGCTGACGGCCGCCAGCGCCAGGAAGGGTGCCGCGTTGGAGAGGTCGGGCTCGATGGTCCGGTCGATGGCGCGGATCGGGCCGGGAGAGACGGCCCACCGGTTGGCGTCGGAGTCGTCCACCTCGACGCCGTGCTCGCGCAGCATGCCCACCGTCATCTCGATGTGGGGCAGGGACGGCACCGGCTTGCCGTCGTGGCGCACGTCGACGCCCTCGTCGAAGCGGGGTGCGGCGAGCAGCAGTGCCGAGACGAACTGCGAGGAGGCCGACGCGTCGACGACGACGGTTCCGCCCCGGACGTGACCCGTCCCGTGGACGGTGAAGGGCAGCCCGGCGCCCTCGACGTCCACGCCGAGCGTCCGCAGCGCGTCCAGCACCTCACCGACCGGCCGCAGCCGCATGTGGGGGTCGCCGGTGAAGTCGACTGCGCCGCCGGCGAGGCCGGCCACGGGTGGCAGGAAGCGCATGACCGTCCCCGCCAGGCCGCAGTCGACCTGAGCCGGACCAGACAGCGGACCGGGTGTCACGAGCCACTTCGAGCGACGCGCGTCGACGTGGGTGCCGAGCCCGCGCAGCGCCGCCAGCATGAGCGAGGTGTCGCGTGAGACCAGCGGTCGTCGTACGACGCTGGGGCCGTCGGCCAGCGCAGCCAGCACCAGCGCCCGGTTGGTCTGGGACTTGCTTCCGGGCAGGGAGACGACCGCCGACACCGGTGCGGTGACACGTGGTGCCGGCCACGGGTCGGCGAGGTCGCTACTGGTACTGGTCGTCACCCGCGCAGCCTATGCCGTGTTGAGTCGCCACCAATGTTGGTCGAATCGCCAGAGAGTCAGACGTCCGTGGCGATTCGACCGGATTTCGTGGCGACTCGACTCGATTTATTGGCGACTCGACCTCAGGAGATCTGGGCAGCCACGAGCCGGGCCTCGCGCTTGGCGGTGGCGGTGAGGTGCCCGGCCTCGCGGCGAGCGTCGCGCGCGGCGCGGCGAGCCCGCCACACCACCCCGGGCTTGCCCTCGGTGTCGACGGCGGAGATCAGCAGGCCACCCACCATCGAGACGTTCTTGAAGAAGTGGATCTTCTGGTTGGCGCGCTGGGTGGGGTCCTCGACCTCCCAGTACCGATGGCCGGCGGCGGTGGTCGGGACCAACGAGGCGGCGAGCACCGTGGAGGTCAGCCGCGGGAGACGGCCGGTCGCGAGCATCAGCCCGGCGCCGACCTGGACGATGGCGTTGATCCGCACCAGCGTCACGGGGTCGCTCGGGATCGGCAGCTGCGGGGCGGCCTTCTGGGCCAGCGGGACGACTCGGTCGGTCACCACGGAGGCGGCGTCGGCCCGCTCGCGCGCGTTGCGCAGGGCGTTGACACCTCCCACGACGAACATCGAGGCGAGCATCGGACGGGCGATCAGGCGCGTCATGGTCATGACCCCTGTCTACACGATCCGATGTCACCGTCGAGCTCTAGGCTGAACGCATGTGCGGTCGCTACGCGTCGAGTCGGAAGCCCGAGGACCTCATCGAGGAGTTCGAGGTCGTCGACAGCCGCATCCGGCAGCCGCTCGAGGCCGACTACAACGTGGCGCCGACCAAGGAGGTCTACGCGGTCGTCGAACGTCCGCCCTCGCGTGATTCCGACGAGCCACCGCAGCGCCAGCTCCGCTCGCTGAGATGGGGACTGGTGCCGTCGTGGGCCAAGGACCCCTCGATCGGCAACCGGATGATCAACGCCCGCATGGAGACGGTCGCCGAGAAGCCGGCGTTCAAGCGGGCCTTCGCCGTACGCCGGTGCCTGCTGCCCGCCGACGGCTACTTCGAGTGGTACCCGACCCAGCAGGTGTCCACGTCCGGCAAGCCCCTGAAGCAGCCGTTCTTCATCCGCCCGGCGGACGGCGGCATCCTGGCGATGGCCGGGCTCTACGAGATCTGGCGCGACCCGACCCGCGAGGAGGACGATCCCGAGCGCTTCCGCTGGACGTGCACGGTGCTCACGACCCAGGCGGAGGACGCGGTCGGCCACATCCACGACCGGATGCCGCTCATGGTCGAGCCCGACCGGCGCGCGGCCTGGCTGGACCCGACGATCTCCTCGAAGGACGACCTGCTGTCACTGCTGGTGCCTGCCGCTCCGGGGCAGCTGGAGGCCTACCCGGTTCAGCTGCTGGTCAACAACGTCCGCAACAACGGGCCCGAGCTCCTCGATCCGCTGCCACTCGACGAGGCGCTGACATGAGTCCGTACGCCGTGCCCGGGCGCGAGTCGCGGTTCACGACTCCGCTGGGCGAGGCGCGCACCGTCACCAACCGGGCCCGGAGTCCGATCGCGACCCTGCTGCTCAGCCACGGCGCCGGCGGCGGCATCGGCACCCGCGACCTGGCGGCCCTGGCCACCGCGCTGCCCCGGCAAGGAGTGACCGTGGTCTGCTTCGAGCAGCCGTGGGTGCTGGCCGGACGCAAGGTCGCCTCGCCCCCGCCCACGCTCGACCAGGGACTGCGCGCTGCCGCGCGCCGGCTGCGATCAACCGCGCCGCTGATCGTCGGCGGCCGGTCCGCAGGGGCCCGCTCGGCGGCCCGGTGCGCCGTCGATCTCGGGGCAGTGGGCTGCCTGGCGCTGGCCTTCCCACTCCATCCGCCGGGCCGTCCCGAGAAGTCCCGGATCGACGAGCTGGTCGGCTCCGGCGTACCCACCCTGGTCGTGCAAGGCGAGCGGGACCCCTTCGGCGGCCCCGACGAGTTCCCCGAGGACACCGACATGTGCGTCCTCCCCGGCGGGGACCACGGCTTCTCCGTGCCCGCACGGGGGCCGGTCAGCGAGGACGAGACGATGGCGATCCTGGTCGAGGCGACCCTGGAGTGGATGATTCGCGCAGTGATCGGGGAATCGTCGGGCGGGTGACCGTGTTGTGCCGGTGTGCTCGCCCTGCTCGAAAGACCCGATGTGCCCGTGGCCCGACTAGGCTGGGGCACGATGACAGATCCCACGGACACCGCCGACGAGGTCGACGTCGAGACCGAGACCCCCGACCAGCGCGCAGCACGATTCGAGCGCGACGCGCTGCCGTTCCTCGACCAGCTCTACGCCGCGGGCATGCGGATGACCCGCAACCCGCACGACGCCGAGGACCTGGTCCAGGAGACGTTCGCCAAGGCGTACTCCTCCTTCCACCAGTTCCGGCCGGGCACCAACCTCAAGGCGTGGCTCTACCGGATCCTCACCAACACCTTCATCAACAACTACCGCAAGAAGCAGCGGCAGCCGCAGCAGTCGATGGCCGAGGACGTCGAGGACTGGCAGCTCGCCCGCGCCGAGGGCCACACCTCCAGCGGACTGAAGTCCGCGGAGACCGAGGCGCTCGAGCGACTGCCCGACTCGCAGGTCAAGGACGCGCTCCAGAGGCTCCCCGAGGAGTTCCGGCTCGCGGTCTACCTGGCCGATGTCGAGGGCTTCGCCTACAAGGAGATCGCCGAGATCATGGAGACCCCGATCGGGACCGTGATGTCGCGTCTCCACCGTGGCCGTCGCCAGCTGCGCGACATGCTCTCGGACTACGTGAAGACCAACGACCTACTGACAGTCGGACGTGAAGGAAGCGAGTCATGAGCCACGATCACGCCAGCGATGACTGCGCCGACTTCCTCGAGCGGATCGTCTACTTCCTCGACAACGAGCTCGACGAGGCCGACTGCTCCGCCGTCCGGCTCCACCTCGACGCCTGCAACCCCTGCCTGGAGAAGTACGACCTCCAGCGCACGGTCAAGGCCGTCATCGCCCGCTCGTGCTCCGAGTCGGCGCCTGAGGAGCTGCGGCAACGCGTGATGGTGCAGATCCGCGCCGTCCAGGTCCGCATCACCGAGAGCTGACCGCGTCCTCGATTCGCGCCACGCCCCGCCGTTTGACACACTGCTCGGCAGTATTCGATCCAGGAGGACACCATGGGCAAGACCGGTCGCAAGCGCCGTTCGCGTCGTAAGAAGGCAGCCAACCACGGCAAGCGTCCCAACGCCTGACGCGTTCTGAGTTGTCACGAACCCCCGGCCACCCCGGGGGTTCGTCGCATTTCAGGAGTTGTCGGGCTACAGCCGGCCGAGGAACCGTTCGGTGTCGACGACCACCCGGGTGACCTCGCCGGTGCCGACCAGCTTCCCGTCGAGATGACGGGCGGCGACCGTGAATCGGTGCAGCCGGCCGTCGACGTACGACGACTCGGCGGTGACCTCGACCTGCGCGCCGACGGGCGAGGCGGCCAGGTGCTCGAGCGAGACCC
Source organism: uncultured Actinomycetota bacterium (assembly GCA_963782075.1). Lineage (GTDB taxonomy): Bacteria > Actinomycetota > Actinomycetes > Propionibacteriales > Nocardioidaceae > Nocardioides. The sequence goes on along the minus strand of CAWAIJ010000017.1, from coordinate 15,776 downwards.
GGGTGCCGACGGAGGTACCACCCTCGGGCAGCGTCGGCTCGATGGCGGCGCAGGTCGCCGCCTCGGCCCAGGCCAGCAGCCGTGGGGTGGCCAGGACCGGCAGCGAACCGCTGCCCAGCGCGGCGGCGGTGTCGGCGTCGGACACGGTGAACGTCAGCGTGGCCACGAGGGTGTCGGTCACGGCAGCTCCAAGGCGAAGGCGATCAGGTTGACCCCCGGCTCGGGGGACCAGTCGAGGTCGGGTGCACGCCGGAAGCCGAGCCGCTGGTAGATCCGGTGCGCCGTCTCCATCTCGACCAGGCTGCACAGCACCGCGCGCGTGTGGCCGGCCGTCTCGAAGCGGGCCAGGGCGTGTCGCACCAGGGCCTCACCCACGCCGCGACCCCGAGCCGCCGGCGCGACCGCGAGCATCCGGAACTCGCCCTCACCGGGCTTGCCGAGCTCTCGCCACGGCGAGCCCTCGGGGGCGATGGTGACCGTCCCGACCACGACGCCGTCGTCCTCGGCCACCCACAGCTCCGCCTCGCGATCGCGTGCGGCGGCATTGCGCAGGTGCTCGAGGTAGAAGTCATCGGCGCCCGTCGTGAACCCGGCGTACGCCGCGACCGTCAGCTCTCCGATCACCGCGTGCTCGTCGCTGGTGGCCCGGCGGATCTCCATCAGATCCCGAACGTGGCGCGCGGGTAGGCGGCGTCGACGTCGGTGATGATGTTGACGAGGTAGGGCTGGTTCGCGGCGAAGGCGCGGTCGAGGGCGGGGCCGATCTGCCTCGGGTCGGTCACCGTCTCGCCGCCGCCGCCCAGCGCCTTCACGACCTCGTCATAGCGGGTCTGGCTGGCCAGGTCCGCCACCACGTCGTAGCCGTAGAGCATCTGCATCGGCCCCTTCTCCAGGCCCCACGCGGAGTTGTTGCCGCACACCATGACCACCGGCAGCTGGTGGCGCACCAGGGTGTCGACGTCCATCAGCGAGAAGCCGGCGGCGCCATCCCCCAGCAGCAGCACGACCTGCGCCGAGGGGCGGGCCAGCCGGGCTGCGATCGCGGAGCCGAGACCGGCGCCGAGGCACCCGTAGGGGCCGGGGTCGAGCCAGCCGCCGGGGCGCTTGGGTTCGACGAACTTGCCGGCGAAGCTCACGAAGTCGCCACCGTCGCCGATCACCACCGCGTCCTCGGCCAGCCGCGGCACCAGCTCTCCGTAGATCCGCGCAGGATGGATCGGGTCCGCCTCCGCGCTCAGCAGCGCCGAGTCACGGGCGACCGCGGCCTTCACGGTGTCCTGCAGCTCACCCACCCAGGTCGACCAGTCGGGACGTCGTACGACCTGCTCGAGCGCTGCCTGCAGCGCGTCGATGACAGTGGTGAGGTCGCCGCTGACCGAGGCCGCCAGGTCGGCGTGGCCGGAGACCTGACCGGGGGAGTCGGCGATGTGGACGACCTGCGCCGGCGTCGTGTCGTCCTTCCCACCGAACACGCCGTAGCCGAGCCGGAAGTCCAGGGGTGTGCCGATCACGACGACCAGGTCGGCGCCGCCGAGTGCCGGACCGCGGGCCTTGGTGACCAGCAGCGGATGGCCGCCGGGGATCACACCGCGGCCCATGCCGTTGGTGATCGCAGGGACGCCGGCGGCCTCGACGAAGCGGAGCGCCGCCTCCTCGGCGCCGTCGGCCCACACATCGGTGCCGACGATGAGCACCGGTCGGGTGGCCCGGCCGAGCAGCTCGGCGATCTCACCGATCGCGTCCGGGTCGGGCTCGGCGCCGCGCTGCTTGCCGATCGCCGGAAGCGTGCCCTCAGCGGACTCGAAGAACGCGTCCATCGGGACGTCGACGAAGACCGGGCCCCGGTGGGAGGAACCGGCCGTGGCGAACGCCTGGTGCATGCCGTCCAGCACGGTGTCGGCGGTGTGGAGGGTGCGGGCAGACTTCGCGATCGAGGTGATGATCGGCGGCTGGTCGAGCTCTTGCAGGCTGCCACTGCCCCAGCGGTTGGACGGGGCCCGCCCACCGACCACGACCATCGGCGACCCGGCGAACTGGGCCTGCGCGATGGCGCTGATGCCGTTGGTGACACCGGGACCGGCGGTGAGGACCGCCAGACCGGGCACCCGGGTGAGCTTGCCGGTCGCCTCGGCGGCGAAGGCGGCGGTCTGCTCGTGGCGTACGTCGAGCAGCCGCATCGGCGGGTCCGCCTTGACGGCCCCGTCGTACATCGGGAAGACGTGGGCGCCGGAGAGCGTGAACATGGTCTCGACGCCGTGGGCGCGGGCGGCCGCGACGGCCAGCTCGCCCGCGTGGCCCGATATCTGGGACCCGCTGACGTCTGCGGTGACGGTGGACTCGGTGACGTCGGTCATGTCCGCAGGCTACTCAAGGGTAGGCAGCCGGGGAACCTGGCTCAGCGGGCGAGCGAGAACGGGTTGGAGGCGCGCAACGCGTCGACCGTCACCAGCACCAGGTCGGCCCGGTCGGTGGGAGGCTGCGGACCGATCGCCAGCAAGAGGTAGAGGGAGCGCAGCAACTGCTGGGCGTTGTTGGTCGGGGCGTAGGGGTCGGCGATGGCACGGTTGTCGAACGGGTTGGCGTGGGCCGCAATGCGGGAGATCCAGGGCTCCACGACGGTGGCGGGGACGACGTTGCGGCGCAAGATGGCCATCACGGCGAGGGCCATCCGGTCCGGTTCGCCACACAGCAACGGGACGTCGATGGTCAGCAACCGGTCAGCCATCACGTCGAGCAGCACGGTCAGCTCGTGGACCCCGAAGTGACGCGAGCGGGCGAGGGCTCCGACCGCGTCGGCACCGTGGGCCACCGCGTGCGCCCACCCCTTGCCCTCGACGTGCCCACGCAGGTCCTTCTCGCGCAGGTACCAGGACACGATCTGGTCGCCCCAGCGCAGCACCTTCCCGGCCGGGACCAGGTGCTGGGAGGTGTCGCGCTCGACCACGGTCGCGAGGACGAGCACGCTGAACGCGCGCCGGAAGACGGTGTCGGTGTCCCTCTCGCCGAGGCCCACCCCCAGCCCGGTGGCCATGCCGTCACCCAGGCCGGTGAGCAGGTCGTCGTACACGCCACGGTCGATCCAGGTGCCGAGCGCGGGGTAGGCGGTGCCGTCGCGGAGACCGGGGTCGGTGGAGCCGAGCATGCGCGTCAGCTCGGCCGTGAGCTCGTCCAGCGGGCGGTCGGTCGGCACCTGGAGCCCGCGCTCGAGCACCTGCTTCCAGTCCGTCCCAACCATGGTCGCCATCTTGCCAGTACCGGCAGCGACCTCTCGACCGGGTGAGACCCTCCGTGGACGCCCTAGGCTCGTCTCTGTGCCGTCGTTGACCGAGCTCGTGCGCAGCCACACCGACCTCGATGCCGACGACGTCGCGTGGCTGCAGCTGATCCAGGCCGACTGGCAGATCATCGCCGATCTGTCCTTCGCCGACCTGGTGCTCTGGCTGCCGGACCGTGAGGCCAGGGGCTTCTGGGCGGGCGCCCAGATGCGCCCCACGACCGGCCCCACGGCGTACGTCGACGACGTGGTCGGCACGTTCGTCCCGGTCGGGCGGAGACCGATGATCGACGCGGCCTATGAGCAGGGCCGGCTCGTTCGCGAGGGCGACCCGGAGTGGCGCGACCACGTGCCGGTCCGGGTGGAGACGATCCCGGTTCGCAGGGCAGGCCGCGTGATCGCGGTCATCGCCCGCCACACCAACCTGCTCGGGGTCCGCACCCCGAGCCGCCTCGAGCTGTCCTACCTCCAGACGGCTGCGGACCTGACGCAGATGATCGCCCACGGCCACTTCCCGGCGCCGGGGCAGCGCAGCGACCACGCCGACTCCCCCCGGGTGGGTGACGGCTTCGTGCGGATCGACGCCGACGGTCGAGTGACCTATGCCAGCCCGAACGCACTGTCGGTCTACCGCAGGCTGGGCCTGTCCGGCGACCTGGAGGGGCTGGTGCTGGCCGACGTCACCCGCGACCTGGTGCCGCGTCGCCGCCGACCCGACGAGGAGACCGTCTCCGCCGTGCTGGGCGGACGGGTGCATCGCGACACCGAGCTCGGCACCGAGGAGGTCTCACTGATCGTCCGGTCGATCCCGCTCCTCCCGCAGAGCGAGCCGAGCGGCGCGCTGGTGCTGCTGCGTGACGTGACCGACCTGCGGCGGCGTGACCGCGAGCTGGTGACCAAGGACGCCACCATCCGGGAGATCCACCACCGGGTGAAGAACAACCTGCAGACCGTCGCGGCACTGCTGCGGCTCCAGGCCCGCAGGATCGATGCCGTCGAGGCGAAGTCGGCGCTGGAGGAAGCTGTCCGTCGGGTCGGTTCGATCGCGATCGTGCACGAGACGCTCAGCGAGGCCACCGACGAGGAAGTGGGGTTCGACGAGATCGCCGATCGTCTCGCGCGCATGGTCGCCGAGGTCAGCGCGACCGGCGAGCGGGTGCGCATCGTCCGGGTCGGGTCGTTCGGTGTGCTGCCGTCCGACGTCGCCACGGCGCTGGCGATGGTGCTCACCGAGGTGCTCCAGAACGCGGTGGAGCACGGCTACGACGAGGAGGACGCCGGCCGGATCGAGGTCTCCGCCAGCCGGCTGGTGGGCCGGATGGACGTGGTCGTCGAGGACGACGGGCGTGGACTGCCCGCGGAGTTCGACCTCGACGCCTCGACCACGCTGGGGCTCTCGATCGTGCGCACGTTGGTGGAATCCGAGCTCGGGGGGCAGTTGCGGGTCGTCGAGGCGTCCTCGGGTCGCGGCACCCGGGTCGTGCTCGACCTACCCTTGACCTGACGGATCAGGGGTTCGCGGGCCGGCGTGGATCAGGCGGTACGGACGCGAGCGCGAGCGTTGCGGCGCTTGAGAGCACGCCGCTCGTCCTCGCTCAGACCGCCCCAGACACCATGATCCTGTCCAGCCTCGAGTGCCCACTGCAGACACTGTTCGCGCACGTCACATCGACGGCACACCTGCTTGGCCTCCTCAATCTGGAGGATGGCCGGACCGGTGTTGCCGATCGGGAAGAACAGTTCCGGGTCCTCATCAAGGCATGCGGAACGGTCGCGCCAATCCATGGCTGGAGAATCCCTCTTCTCTGACGTTCGGGGGTGGTGGGCGGCGATTCGTGGGTGGTGTGCGTGATGCCGCTGGGTTGTGGCGGCAGGGCTGTGTGCACGCTTTCACGAGCGCATACCTAGAGTGGCAAGAGTTTGATCGTGAAACAACCCCGAACCGCAGTCGATTCCGTCACAGAGGACACGTTGCGCCCCGCCAGTAGTCTGACCGGCGTGACGCCAGCCCCCGAACCTGCCACGCGGGAGCCCTCCCCGCGCGTCCCGCCACCACTCACGGTCGCCGCCTCGCTGGTCGCGGTCGAGGGCATCATGCTGGTGCTGCTGGCCCTGCTGGAGATCGGAAATCTCAGCACCCAGCGGCTGGCGATGGGGCTCACCACCACCGTCACGTTCGCGGTGTTCGGCGTCGGGCTGCTGCTCTGCGCCTGGCAGCTGACCCGACGGGCGTCCTGGGCGCGTAGCCCGGTCGTGCTGGCCCAGCTCATCCAGCTCGGTCTGGCGTGGAACTTCAGGGGAGGGGAGACCACCTGGATCGCCATCGGCCTGGCGGTGGTGGCGCTGGTCGTCGTGGCCGGGCTCTTCCATCCCGACAGCCTCACTGCGCTGATGGACGACCCGGAGGACTAGGACGCGTCTAGGACGCGTCGTGCAGTGACTCCCGGAGCTGCGCCAGGGTCCGGGTGAGCAGCCGGGAGACGTGCATCTGTGAGATACCGATCTCCTCGGCGATCTGCGACTGCGTCATGTTCTTGAAGAACCGCAGCAGCAGGATCTTCTTCGCCCGTGGGTCGAGCGCGTCCAGGAGTGGCTTGATCGACTCCCGGATCTCGATGTGCTCGAGGTTCTCGTCGTCGGAACCGAGTGCGTCGAGCAGCCGGTGGGGGCTGTCGTCGTGGTTGTCAGCGGCGTCCAGGGAGAGCGTGGCGTAGGCGTTGTTGGACTCCAGTCCTTCGATGATCTCCTCGACGGTGCAGCCGATCCGTTCCCCCAGCTCGCGCGGAGTGGGGGAGCGGCCCAGGCTCTGGGTGAGCTCTGCGCTGACCGCCCCGATCTGCATCCGGAGCTCCTGGAGCCGACGGGGGACCCGGATGGCCCAGCCCTTGTCGCGGAAGTGACGCTTGATCTCACCGATGATGGTGGGCGTCGCGTACGTCGAGAACTCGACGCCGCGCTCGGCGTCGAAGCGGTCGATGGACTTCAGCAGGCCGATCGTGCCGACCTGGACGAGGTCCTCGTAGGGCTCGCCCCGGTTGCGGAACCGGCGGGCGCAGTGCTGCACCAGCGGAAGGTGCAGCCGCACCAGCCCGTCGCGCGCGGACTCGTGGGCCGAGCAGTGGGCCGCAGCATCGTGGAGGACGGCGAAGAACTCGGCGCTGCGCGCCCGGTTCCGCTCAGTTCCGGCAGACGGCGCCTCCCCCGGCGCGCCCCCATCCCGGTCGGTGTCGGCCGTCATGTCACAGGCTGGGCTCCAATGCCTCGGCCGTCATCGTCACGGTGACGACGAAGGTGCCACCGTCGATCTCGGCGGTGGCGTTGCTGGCGAGGGTGTCGAGCACCTGCCAGGCGAAGCTGTCGAAGTCGGGTTCGCCGATCTCACCGCCGTGGACGGTGACCCGGACGGTGAGCTGGCCCGGTGCCAGGAAGAACTCCGCGACCAGTGGCGAACCCGGGTCGGCCTCGGGCAGCACCATCGCGCAGGCCTCGCCGACCGCGATCCGCAGGTCCTCGATGTCGTCGATGGTGAAGTCCAGTCGGGCTGCGAGTCCGGCGGTCGTCGTACGCAGCACCGAGACGTAGGCGCCGTCGGCCGGCACTCGCAGCTCGACGTCCGCGCGCCGGCTGTCGGCGCCGGTGGCTGAACCGGTGGGTGACATGGGCTGGCAGTCCTCCCCTCGCTCGTCTGGGTCAGACACTAGTCGGGGGCGGGGCCGGGCGTGGCCAGGTACGGCCGAAATGCGCGAAACCTGTGGAGCTGGGTACCGGCACCATTGGACGGCTGTCGAACAGTCCCTCGGGTCGCACACTCTGGCGGTACGACATCCCACCGAGGAGACATCATGACCCGTCACAGCTCCACCACCCGCCCCGTACGACGTACCGCCGTCCTCCTCCTGGGGGTCGCGTTCGCGCTCCTGGCTCCGCACTCTCCGGCGATCGCCGGCGACGACCGGGTCGAACGGACCGGCTCCTGCTCCGAGGGCGCCCGTTGGGACCTCAAGGTCAAGACCGACAACGGACGGCTCGAAGTGGAGGGCGAGGTCGACAGCAACCAGAACGGTCAGCAGTGGTCCTGGAAGTTCCGTCACAACGGCAAGGTCTCTGCGAAGGGCAAGAAGTCCACGGCCGGGCCGAGTGGGTCCTTCAGCGTCGAACGCCGGATGGTCAACCTCCAGGGGACCGACAAGGTCGTCTTTGTTGCCCGACACGACGGTCAAACCTGCCGCGGCGTGGTGAACTTCTAGCATCGACACGACACGTAGAAGGCACCCTTCCGAGGCGGCCTCATCCCCCGGCCGCCTCGTCAGGCATCCTGTGGCCCAGTTCCTGGCCGCAGGATGCTTGGCTGTGCTCCTGGTGGTCGTGTTCACGGGCAGCTTCAGTCGCGACGCCGCCAACGAGCAAGCGGTCGACGACGCCCGTCGGGTGACCGTCGTGCTGGCCGACAATGTGGTGACCCCGGCGCTCCCGCGGGGGCTGGTCAGCGGCGATTCCGGGGCGATCGACCGGTTGGACCGGGTGATCGGGAAGAAGCTCGAGGTGGGCGATCTCATGCGCATCAAGATCTGGTCTCTCGATGGCACCATCGTGTACTCCGACGAGACCCGCCTCATCGGTAGTCGGTACGAGCTGGACGAGGATGAGGTCGCCGTCATCCTGGACGGGGGGACGGAGGCCGAGATCTCCGACCTGTCCCAGCCGGAGAACCGGTACGAGAGGGGGCTCGGAGGAATGCTGGAGGTGTACACCGCCGTGGAGTCACCGGAGGGCGAGCCGCTGCTGTTCGAGGCCTACTTCGCCACCACCGGCGTCGACTCCGGTGCCGAGGACATCATGCAGCGATTCCGCCCGATCACCCTCGGCGCCATCGGCGTCCTGGTGGCCGTCACCACCCCGCTCATGCTCCTGCTCACGCGTCGGGCACGCCTGGCCGCCGAGCAGCGGGAGCGGCTCCTCGCCACGGCGATCGAGGCCTCGGACGCCGAACGCACCCGGATCGCGAGGGACCTGCACGACGGGGTGGTCCAGGATCTGGCCGGTACGTCCTATGAGCTCTCGACGATCGTCGCCCGGACCGGCACGGATCCGGCGCTGGCCGAGGAGCTGGACGAGGTCAGTCGGTCATTGCGAGTCAGCATGCGGTCCCTGCGCTCGCTGCTCGTCGAGATCTACCCACCCGACCTGGCCGTGACCGGTCTTGCGGCGGCCCTCGACGACCTGCTCTCGCCCCTGGCGGCGGCCGGCATCAGGACCAGTCTCGACGTCTCGCTCACCGACGACGTGCCGTCCCACCTGGTCGAGCTGACGTGGCGGGTGGTGCAGGAGGCCGTGCGCAACGCCGCACGCCACAGCGAGGCGGGGACCGTCGAGGTGGCCGTCGTCATGAAGGGTTCACTGCTCGTCGCGCACGTTCGCGACGACGGCATCGGCTGGGACCAGGACGTCGAACCCGCCGCCGGACACTTCGGGCTGCGTGGCATGTCCACGCTGGTCCAGGAGGCGGGTGGGCGGCTGGCGGTCCACTCTCGACCCCATGGCGGGACCACCGTGACCATGGAGTTGATAGTCCCGTGATCCGCCTGGTGATCGCCGATGACCATGCCGTGGTCCGCAAGGGCCTGACCGGCCTCCTCGAGAGCGCCTCGGACATCGACGTGGTCGGCGCCGCGACCAATGGTGAGGAAGCGGTGGACCTCGTCCGCAGGCTGCAGCCGGACCTGGTGTTGATGGACCTGCAGATGCCGGGCCTCGACGGCGTGCGTGCCACCCAGGCCATCGTGGGGGAGCAGCTGGGCGTCGACGTACTCATCCTCACGTCCTTCTCCGACGGCCACCGACTGCTCGCCGCCATCGACGCCGGGGCGGTCGGCTACCTCCTCAAGGACGCCGAGCCGGCCGACCTGGTCGCCGGCATCCGCGCCGCAGCCAGGGGCGAGTCGCCGATCGACCCCAAGGCGGCCCGACACCTGCTCACCTCGCGAACCAGCCCCGGAACACATTCGGCAGCCGCCGACGTGCACTTGTCCTCCCGCGAACGGGAGGTGCTGCTGCTGGTGGTCCAGGGCCTCGCCAACAAGCAGATCGCTCGTCGCCTCGGCATCACCGAGCGCACCGTCAAGGGCCACCTCACCTCCGCCTTCCAGCGGATCGGGGTCACCGACCGGACCCAGGCAGCGCTCTGGGCGCACCAGCACGGCCTGAACGACTCGACCCCCTGAGGACCTGTTCGGTCCGCAGGGGGTCGAGCTGGTTCACGGTCGCGTGTGGTTGCGTTCAAGCGGTCGCGACTTCGCGAGCTCAGTCGCGCTTCCGACGGCGAAGGCCGTGACGCCAGCGGCTTCGGTTCCCGTGTGGTTGCGTTCAAGCGGTCGCGACTTCGCGAGCTCAGTCGCGCTTCCGACACGCGAAGGCCGTGACGCCAGCGGCTTCGCCGCTCGGCGTCAGGCCTTCTTGGTCTCCCAGAAGATCTCGGCGATCTCGTCGATCTTCGCGAGCAGCTCGTCGGCCTTGCCGGCGTCGAGCTCACCCTTGGTGCCGGAGGCGCCGGCCAGCTTGGTGGCCTCGTTGAACAGCTGGTGGAGCTGGGGGTACTTCTCGAAGTGGGGCGGCTTGAAGTAGTCGGTCCACAGCACCCACAGGTGGTGCTTGACCAGCTCGGAGCGCTGCTCCTTGATCACAATGGCCCGGGTACGGAAGTCGGGGTCGTCGTTGTCGGCGACCTTGGCGATGATGCCCTTGATCGACTCGGCCTCGATGCGGGCCTGGGCGGGGTCGTAGACACCGCACGGGAGGTCGCAGTGGGCCGAGACCTCGACGGTGCGGGTGAACAGCGTGTCGAACATCTTCAGAAGGGTCCTATCTGCTCGGGATCTGTCGTCCCTGCGACACTACTCCGCGTGTCTTCACCCCTGAAGGTGGGCCGGATCCCGTTCGGCTGGGCCCTGGTGAGGGGCGACTCGATGCGTCCCGGGCTCGTCGACGGCGACCGGCTGCTCGTGCGCTACGGCGCCGCCGTACGGCCGGGCGCGGTCGTGGTCGCGCGTTTCCCCGACGGGACCCTGGCGGTCAAGCGAGCCATCGAGCGACGTACGACGAGCGACGGCCGCGCCGCGTGGTGGCTGCTCGGCGACAACCCGGAGGGAGTCGACTCGCGCCACCGCGGTCCGATCCCGGAGGCCGACGTGGTGGGGGTGGCCCTGGCCCGGGTGTGGCCCCGGCCACGATCCGTCTGAGACCGGCCCCGACCGGGGCTCGCCCGTGTGGAAAGATCGATCGCCGTGGCCGACTCCCTCCCGCACCCGTACGCCGACGACCCGGTCTTCGACCTGCACGTCGGCGGCAAGATGGAGATCCGCTCCACTGTGCCGCTGGTCGGCAAGGACGACCTGTCGCTGGCCTACACGCCCGGCGTCGCCCGGGTCTGCGAGGCGATCGCGGCCGATCCGTCGCTGACCCGCCACTACACCTGGGTGCCCAACACCGTCGCCGTCGTCTCCGACGGCACGGCGGTCCTCGGACTCGGTGACATCGGTCCGGCCGCCGCGATGCCGGTGATGGAGGGCAAGGCTGTCCTCTTCAAGCAGTTCGGGGGCGTCGACGCGATCCCGATCTGCCTCGACACCACCGACGTCGAGGAGATCATCGAGACCGTGGTCCGGCTCGCGCCGAGCTTCGGCGGCATCAACCTCGAGGACATCTCGGCACCGCGGTGCTTCGAGATCGAGTCCCGGCTCAAGGACCTGCTCGACATCCCGGTCTTCCACGACGACCAGCACGGTACGGCGGTGGTGGCGCTCGCCGCGCTCACCAACGCGCTCCGGCTGACCGGACGCACCGGCACCGGCACTCGCGTCGTCATCTCCGGTGCCGGCGCCGCCGGGGTGGCGGTGGCCCGGATCCTGCTCGAGGCCGGGGTCAGCGACATCGCGGTCCTCGACCGGCAGGGGGTCCTCAACTCCGAGCGGTCGGACCTCACCCCGGTCAAGCGGGCGCTCGCCGTCGACACTGCCGACCACTTCGGCCGCCGGGGCGGGCTGGCCGACGCGATGGCGGGTGCCGACGTCTACATCGGAGTGAGCGGGGGCACCGTTCCCGAGGAGATCGTGGCGACGATGGCGCCGGACGCGATCGTGTTCGCGCTCGCCAACCCGCACCCGGAGGTCCACCCCGACGTCGCACACCGCCACGCGCGCGTCGTCGCGACCGGCCGCTCCGACTTCCCGAACCAGATCAACAACGTGCTCGCGTTCCCGGGGATCTTCCGCGGCGCCATCGACGTCCACGCCTCCGCGATCACCGAGGGCATGAAGGTGGCCGCGGCCGATGCCATCGCGCTGCTCGTCGGTGACGGCCTGCGTGAGGACTTCATCGTTCCCTCGCCGTTCGACGAGCGAGTCGGCCCGTCCGTGGCCGCCGCGGTCGCCGAGGCCGCCCGCCGGGACGGCGTCGCCAGGCTCTAGCGTGGACTGCATGTTCGCCGTCTACGCCGACAGCTTCTCCGCCGACGATCCCCTCGCGGGCCTGGTGGTCGGGGAGCGTCCCGACCCCGACGTGCCCGACGGGTGGACCACGGTCACCGTCAAGGCCGCTTCGCTCAACCACCACGACCTCTGGTCGCTGCGCGGCGTCGGTCTCAAGGAGGAGTCGCTGCCGATGATCCTCGGCTGCGACGCCGCCGGTCTCGACGAGGACGGCAACGAGGTCGTGGTGCACGCGGTGGTGAGCGACCCGTCCTGGTCCGGCGACGAGACCCTCGACCCGAAGCGGTCGCTGCTCTCGGAGCGGCACCAGGGCACCTTCGCCACCCGGGTGGCCGTGCCGCGGGGCAACGTGGTCGCCAAGCCGGAGTCGTTGTCCTTCGAGGAGGCCGCGTGCCTGCCGACCGCCTGGCTCACGGCGTACCGGATGCTCTTCATCCAGGGTGGACTGAAGGCCGGCGACACGGTGCTGGTGCAGGGTGCCGGCGGTGGGGTCGCCACCGCGCTGATCACGCTGGCGCGCGCAGCGGGGCTGCGGGTGTTCGCCACCAGCCGTGACGAGGCGAAGCGGGCACGCGCGCTCGAGATCGGCGCCCACGACGTGTTCGAGTCCGGCGCCCGGTTGCCGCTGAAGGTCGACGCCGTCATGGAGACGGTCGGCCGTGCCACCTGGTCCCACTCGATCCGGGCGCTGCGGCCCGGCGGCACCATCGTCGTCAGCGGTACGACGTCGGGCCCCCAGCTCGACGACGCCGAGCTCACCCGGATCTTCTTCCTGCAGCTGCGGGTCATCGGCTCGACGATGGGCACCCGAGGCGAGCTCGCCTCGCTGGTCACCATGCTCGACGCGACCGGCGCCAGACCGCTGATCGACCGGACGCTGCCGATGGACCAGGCACGCGACGGGTTCGCCGCCATGGCCGACGGCGACGTCTTCGGCAAGATCGTGTTCACCCGATGATTCACCCCACGACGATGCTCGCTGCGCTCCCATCGCCGCAGGGACCCCGAAACTGATGGCCACGCACCTGCTGACCGGCGCCGGATCGGGCATCGCCGCGGTCCTGGCCCAGCGGCTGCTGGCGCGCGGCGACGACGTCCTCGCCGTCGCCCGGTCCGAGGAGCGTGCCGAGGAGCTGACCCGCGAGCTGGCGGGCGCGACGGTGCTGGTCGCCGATCTCGCGCGCCCGGAGTCGGTGGAGTCGCTGGCGCTGCCCGGGTCCCTCGACTCGGTCGTGCACGCCGCCGGGGTCGTCGAGCTCGGCCCGGTCGCCGAGCTGAGCATCGAGGCCTGGACCTCCCAGCTCCAGGTCAACCTGGTCGCACCGGCGGCGCTGACCCGGGTCGCGCTTCCGGCCCTGCGCGCCGCGCGGGGGACCGTGGTGTTCGTGAACTCCGGCGCCGGACAGGTCGCACACCCCACCTGGGGTGGTTACGCCGCGTCCAAGCACGGACTGCGAGCGCTGGCGGACTCACTGCGCGGTGAGGAGGCCGAGCACGGCGTCCGGGTCACGACGGTCTATCCCGGCCGGACCGCGACGCCGATGCAGGAGAAGGTCCACGCGCAGGAGGGCAAGGACTACGACCCGGACGCGTGGATCCGGCCGGAGACCGTGGCCGAGGCGATCCTCGGCGTCCTCGACCTCGGCGACGACGCCACGGTGCCGGACCTGTCGATCAAGCCTCGCTGACCGGCTCCAGCACGAAGACCCGGATCCGGCGGCTGCCGCCGATCCGCTCGCGATAGTTCCGGTAGCCGGCGTAGAACGAGGCGGCACGGGCGAAGATCTCGTCGGTCTCCACCTCGGTGGCCGGCCGGGCGACGACGTCGCGGCTGGAGCCGCGGTAGCTGACCGTCGCGTGCGGGTCGGCCTCGAGGTTGAGCGCCCAGGCCGGCGTCGACTCCTGGCCGAAGTTGGTGCCGAGCAGTGCCAGCGTGTCGCCGTACGGCGTCGCGATCAGGTGGCTGGTGCGGCGCTGGCCGGACTTGCGGCCGGTGGTGGTCAGGTCGAGCACGGCCAGTCCGGTGAGGAGTCCTGGTGCGCTGTGCCTGCCCCGGCTCAGCCGTCCGATCAGGCTGTCGAGGTGGCGCAACGTGCGTGAGAACAGCCAGCCACCGACGCGGGTCCCGCCCAACCAGCGGCCGGCGCGGTGTATCGGGTTGGCCGTGCTGTGGCTGTAGTCGATGTCTGCGGCGAGTCCCATGACGGGACCGTAGCCGCTCGCTCAGCCGTCTGATCGCCAGTTGAGCGCGCCGATCAGCACCATCCGCAGCTGGGTGCGCGCCCGTTCGACGATGTCGGCCTCCGCCTCGGGGCCGGCGGTGATGATCTGTTCCGCGGTGGCGACCACCGAGGTCACGATCAGGTTCGCGAGCACCCGCAGGTCGTCTGGGGACCAGGGGTCGGTGCCGGGCAGCTGCGCCAGGTCGGTGGCGAGCTCGCGCTCGAACAGCTCGATCTGGTGACGGATCTCCTCGCGGACGACGGCCGGGCCGGCGGCGCGCTCGCGAGCGATGAAGCCGAAGTGGGAACGCTGGGAGTGCACGTGCTCCACGAGCACCTCGAGCGAGCGGTCGATGATGCGGTCGAACGCAGGGGCATCCCGGCGTACGTCGCGCAGCATCGCGCGCAGCGAGGCGAAGGACTCCTCGACCAGCGCCAGCCCCAGGTCGTCGAGGGAACCGAAGTGACGGTAGAACGCGGTCGGCACGATGCCGACCTCCTTCGCGACCTGCCGCAGCGACAACGCCGCCAACGTCTGTTCCCCCGAGAGTCGCAGCGCGGCGTCCAGGATCGCGCGGCGCGTGCGCTGCTTGCGCTCGCCGCGGGTCTCGGTCACGCGCCGCATGCTATCGGTGCACAGGTGTGCACGGATGGAGCGGTTTGGTCTCAGGAACCGGGTCCGGTGGACCGGACGGCTGTCTCCGCGTGAGGATGGGGCCATGGCCGACCACCTCTCGAAGTCAGAGATCCGCAAGGACGCCGTGCAGACCGCCGTCGAGGCCGCCGCCGGCACCGTCGGTTCGGTGACCACGATCCTCACGACGGCCGTCAAGGACGTGGCCGGCGCGCTCGGCGGCTTCGCCACGGAGATCTTCGAGATCCGTGACTCGGCCCGCCGCGCCGCCGAGGACCGGCCGCCCGGTGGTTGAGGTGCGAGCGCAGCGAGCCTCGAAACCCCCGGGCTCCCTCGGTCAGCCCCGAGCCGCGGGGTCGAACTCGTCCACCAGCGGCACCACGTCGGCGATCGAGTCGAGCACCCGGGTGGCCTGGTAGGGGAAGCTGTCGACCCGCTCGCGCGGCGTCGAGCCGGTCAGGACCAGGATCGTGCGCAGTCCCGCCTCCAGGCCGCTGACGATGTCGGTGTCCATCCGGTCCCCGATCATCACCGTGGTCTCCGAGTGCGCCTCGAGCCGGTTGAGGGCGGAGCGCATCATCAACGAGTTGGGCTTGCCGACGTAGTAGGGCTGCCGGCCGGTGGCGGTGCTGATCAGAGCAGCCACCGACCCGGTCGCGGGCAGCGTCCCTGCCGGACTCGGCCCGCTCGGGTCGGGATTGGTCGCGATGAACCGGGCACCGGCCTCGATCAGCCGGATCGCGCGGGTGATCGCCTCGAACGAGTAGGTGCGGGTCTCCCCGAGCACCACGTAGTCGGGATCACGGTCGTTGGTCGTGTAGCCGATCTCGTGCAGCGCCGTGGTGAGGCCGGTCTCGCCCACGACGTACGCCGAGCCACCTGGTCGCTGGTCGTCGAGGAACTGCGCGGTCGCCAGCGCCGAGGTCCAGATCGCCTCCTCGGGCACGTCGATGTCGGCTCGTAGCAAGCGGGCGCGCAGGTCGCGCGGGGTGTAGATCGAGTTGTTGGTGAGCACCAGGAACGGCCGGTCGTGGCGCTTCAACGCCTCGAGGAACTCAGCAGCGCCCGGGATGGGCGACTCCTCGTGGACCAGCACCCCGTCCATGTCGGTGAACCAGCACTCGACCGGCCTGGGGTTCGTCATGCATCCATCGTCGCAGAGG
>CAWAIJ010000016.1:0-26938 GCA_963782075.1 uncultured Actinomycetota bacterium | reverse complement strand
GAGCGTTCTCCTTGGTCGAAACCGACCGTGGGCCGCCGACGCGACGTCGGCGGCCCACGAAAAGCCTGGATCAGCAGGTGCCGCTGCCGCCGCCGCCTCGATGGTGCCGCAGGTGTCGCTGAAGACGTCGCGATGGTGCCACCGAAGACGAAGACGACGGCGATGATCAGGGCCGCGATGCCGGCGATGAGCAGGCCGTACTCGACGGCGGACGCGCCGCGCTCCTCCATCTTGGCGAGGCGGGCGTTGATCAGAATCTTGAGAGTGTCGAACATGGGGGGAGCTCCTTGAGATTTGAGTGCTTTCCGGGCTGGGAGGCACAGGACCTCCAGAACTCAAGCATGAGGGGTCGGGCCGTCCGTCACACCCGGAGTTCGACCCGTGTCGCCTAGTCACTTCGGACTACGCGTCACCTAACCGGCGGTGGAGCCGGACGGGTTGATGCTGGAGAGCAGCCCGATCCGCATCGCGGTGACCAGCGCCTGGGCCCGGTTGGCCGCCCCCAGCTTCTGGTAGATCCGGGCGACGTGCGACTTCACCGTCGACTCCGAGAGGTGGAGCCGCGGCGCGATCTCCGCGGAGCTGAGGCCGTCGGCCAGCAGCAGCAGGACGTCGTGCTCGCGGTCGGACAGCCGCGAGGCGGCGCCGGTGGTGCGCCGCACCATCGCCTGGGTCAGCCCGGCGCACAGGAACGAGCGGGGTGACACGGCTGCGTGCCGGGCCGCCTTCACCACCTCCGTCGACGGCGCGTCCTTGCCGACGAACGCCGACGCGCCGGCCTCCATGGCCGCGAAGATCTGGTCGTCACCGGCGTGCATCGTGAGCACCACCAGGCCGACCTTGTCGGACTCGCGGCGCAGCCGGCGCACGATGTCGAGGCCGGTGCCGTCGGGGAGCTGGAGGTCGGTCACCACGACATCGGGCAGCTGCTCGTCGAGCATGGCCATGGCCTGGGTCACGCTCTGGGCGGCACCGAGGACCTCCATGTCCTCCTGCGCTGCGAAGATGCCGGTGAGGCCGTCGCGAATGAGCTCGTGGTCGTCCACGAGCAGCACGGTGGTCATGCCGACACCCTGTCAGGACGTGTCTCGTCGGCGAGGGAGGCGCTCGCGTGTCGTGACGGCACCCGCACCGTCACGACCGTCCCGCTCGGCGCGACCGACTCGATCTGGAGGTCGGCGTCGATCAGCCCGGCCCGCTCGCGCATGATCGCCAGCCCGTAGGAGTCGGGGCGACCGGTGCCCAGTCCGCTCCCGTCGTCGCGCACCATGATCTCGGCCGCTGGAGCCGCCACCCGGCAGGTGACGTCGATCGCGTTCGCGCGTGAGTGACGCACCGCGTTGGTCATCGCCTCCTGGGTGATCCGGAGCAGCTCGGCCTCGATCTCGGGGCGCAAGCGCGCGGTGCGCTCGTTGACGGTGACGCGGATCGGGATGCCGGAGCTCTCGCTGAGATGCCGGGCCAGTCCGCTGACCGCGGCCCCGAGGCTCTCGCTGGCCTGCACGTCGGTCCGCAACGTCTGCACGGACAGCCGGACCTGGGCCACCACCGCGGTGATCCGCTCCCGCAGCCGGCGCAGCGACTCGGCCTGGGCCGGCGAGGCCGGCGACGCGGCCAGGGCGTCGACGAGGTACCCGAGGGATGCGATGTCCTGGGCGACGCCGTCGTGCATCTCGCGGGCCAGACGCCGGCGCTCGTCGGCGGTGGCGGCATCACGGAGCCGGGAGAACAGCATCGCGGTGTCGAGGTGGACGCTGAGCGTGGACAAGGTGGGGGCCAGGTCGGCGAGGCGTTGTCGGATGCCTTCCTCGTCGACGGCGGTGCCGGCCGGGAGCAGGCCCGACGCCACCGCCACCGGGCCCGCTCCCGTCCGCAGCGGCAGGGCGAAGAGCCGGCCGTCGAGCTCGGTCCGCTGTGACTCCCAGGCCCGGTTCGAGATCGGTTCGAGGAGGGACTGGTCGACCGAGGCAGAGTTGGAGCCGGAGACGAGCGGGGTCAGGTGGTCGCCACGCTGGACGTAGACGGCCACCGCGATGACCGGCAGCTCGTTGCGGACCGCGACCGCGGCCCTGGTTCCGAGCGTGATCGGGTCGAGGCCCGAGCCCAGGTTCCCGGAGATCGCGAGCAGCTCCCGGATCAGCTTCTGTGCGTCACGGTAGGGCGCCAGCTTGTCGACCGGATGGCGAAGAGCTTCCGCGTGGAGGTAGCTGGCGATCAGCCCGAGACCGACCCCCGTCAACAGCCAGGTCAAGATGTCAGTGGCCTCGTTGGGGCGGATCTCGTCCTGGGCGAGGACCTGCAGGGTCACCAGGGTCGACACCTGCGCGGAGAAGGCCCAGGCCGCACCCTTGACGCCGTAGCTGAGCCCGGCGGTGAACGGCGGCAGCGCCAGCGCCCCGACCACTGGCGAGGCATCCGGCAGCGTCAGCGCTGCGACCACTCCGACCAAGGCGGACTCGACGGCCACCACCAGGACCCCGGGAACGGAGAGCCGCTCGGCCATGGTGACCGCCGACCACACCGCCACGAGCGCGACCAGCGCGATCAGGGAGTCGTTGTCACCGAGGATGAACACCGGAACCGCGAGGATCAATGGGGCCAGCGCCCGCGCGCCCAGCTTCAGGCGTTGGTGGGGGAGCTGTGCCCCGTTGGTCACTGGACGGATTCCATCACGCTGATCACCGCCGGTCCCATCACCGCGATGAACAGGCAGGGGAGGATCGTGAAGATGAGCGGAACGGTGATCTTCACCGGCACCTGTTGCGCCTTCTCCTCGGCTCGCTGCCGGCGCTTGACGCGGATCTCGCTGGACTGGACGCGCAACACCTGCGCGATCGGGATACCGAAGGCGTCGGCCTGCACCATCGCACTGACGAAGGTGCGGACCTCCGGAACGGGGGTGCGGTCCGCCATGAACCGAAGACCGTCGGAGCGACTGCGGCCGATCTGCATCTCCCGCAGCACCCGGGCGAACTCCTCGGCCAGCGGGCCGTCGGTGTTGGTCGCGACCTGCTGCACGGCGGCGTCGAAGCCCAGGCCGCTCTCGACGCTGATGGTCATCAGGTCGATGGCGTCGGGCAGCGCCCGCTGCATCGTGGCGGCCCGGTCGTGGGAGACCTGGTAGAGGTAGAGGTTCGGCGCGAAGAAGCCGATCGCGACGGCGGCTGCGCTGCCGAGGATCCGCATCGGGATCCCGGCGCCCAGGAGCTGGGTCAACGCCACTCCGGCGATCAGCCCGACCACCGCACCGATCACCTTCAAGGCGATGACCCGGTCCACCGTCCACCGGGCGGGGTTGCCCGCGAAGTCGAGCCGCTTGCGGATCCGGTCAGCGGCGTCGGCCCCGGTGATCCGCTTGCCGACCGCGAGGGCCCGACCCTGCATCGGCGCCATGCACCCGGTCGGCGAAGGGCCGGTTGAGCTCCTCGGTGAGCTCCGAGGGCGCCGTCGCCATCGCCTCGAGCACCGCGAGCGAGCGGTTCATGCCCTGGGGCTGCGAGCTGGGGACCGCCATCGCGACCAGGATGATCGCGGCGAGCACCAGCATCACGCCCATGATGAAGAGCAGCAACATCTCAGACCTCGACCTTCACGATCCGGGACATCCAGAAGATTCCGACGCTGAGCAGTACCACTGCGCCGCCCAGCATGAGCCAGCCGATCGGTTCGGTGAACATCGGCATCACGAAGTCACGCTTGGTGAGCAGCAGGTAGACCATGAAGCCGGGCGGCAGCCCACCCAGCACCCACGCCGAGAGCTTGCCCTCGGCCGCGAGGGCGGCGACCTGGCGCCGCATGTACTCGCGCTCGCGCATGGTGCCGGCGACCTTGTCCAGCAGCTCGGCCAGGTTGCCGCCGACCTGTCGCTGGATCCGGATCGCCATGATCACCCAGGAGAAGTCCTTGCTGTCGAAACGGTCGGCGATCCCCTCGAGGGCGTCATCGAGGCTGACGCCGAGCCGGGTCTCGACCAGCGCCCGGCGGAACTCGGAGGCGACCGGGTCCTCGCCCTCCTTGACCACGGTGTCGATGGCCTGCGCCAGGGAGAGACCGGCGGACAGCGATCCGGAGATCAGCTGCAAGGTCTCGGGCAGGAGGCTCTCGAACTTCTTGCGTCGGCGGGAGCGCTTGATACCGAGATACATCCAGGGAGCCACGGCTCCGACGAACAGGAAGATGACGCCGAGGATGAGGTTTCCCCCGCCGAGGAGGAGCCCGATGGTCCCGGCGAGGATGAAGACGCCCACCTGCAGCAGCACCCACTCGCCGGGGTTGAACGGGTTTCCGGCACCGTCCAGCCGCTCGGAGATGCGGGTCTCCAGGGACTTGTTCGCGCCGAGCATCTTCTCGGCGGTCTGGCTCGCCTGGACGAGCGTCGTCTCGGCCTCGTCCTCGCCGTTCCTCCCGACGCCCGTCACTCGGGCGGTGTACGCCGCGGCGAGGTCGGCGCCGGTCAGCGGCTCGGCCTGCCGTGGAGCGATGGCGACCAGCACCACCAGCAACCCCAGCCCGAGGGCGGCGAGCCCGCCGTAGAGCCACGCCGAGTTGAGCACCAGGCCCTGGTCGGTCGCGGTGACGGCAGGGGCGACAGGTGCCGGGGCGTTCCCGATGGGGGTGAAGGCTTCGGCGGAGAGGTCACCGACGTCGGAGCCCAGGGTGACCGCGACCGTGGCCTCCTCGGCAGTGACCGTGGAGGGGACCTGAGCCGTCACGAGCACCTGACGGGCCAGCACGTCGGCCTCGTTGCTGAAGGCGCGGCTGAGGGCACCGGAGTCGGCGCTGATCACCCGGCCGTCGCCGGACTCGGCAAGGGTCTCGAGCGCCCCCACGGCGCCCTTCTGGTTCTGCTCGAGCGCGACCACGTTGACCAGCAGGTCGGCATCCGAGATGGCAGCCGCGACGCCTTCGAGCGCGGTGTCGCTGGTGTCGGCCCCGTCGGACAGCACCAACAGCTGGCGCTGACCCTCGAGTCCGGCCATGGTGATGCCGGCCTGCACGCCGTCGTAGAGCCTGGTCTGCTGCTGGAGGTCGAGGGCGGTGACCACGTCGCGTGCCTCGTCGCGATCCAGGGTCGGATCCAGCGCGGCCGTGACGTCGCTGTCGAAGGTCACCACTCCGACGTAGACGTCGTCCGGGACGGTCTCGAGGAACGTCTGGGCCGCAGTCTGGGCGGCGGTGATCCGCTGGCCGCGCATCGAGTTGCTGGTGTCGATGACCAGCACTGCGGTGCGACGCACCGACGTGGTGTCGTCGGCCGGGACCGCCGTCGCGGGCGCGACGGTGCCGTCGATGGTGACCGCGACGCTCTCGGTGTCCACGGTGGCATCGGCCGGCACCGAGACCAGGATCTGCAGCTCCTCGTCGGTGCGTTCGACGTAGGCGATGCTGGTCGCGTTCTCCGCCGCCTGGGCGGGGACGCCGACGATGAGCGCCGAGAGGACGCCGGCCAGTGTGGCCGCGAGCAGGCTCTTCATCAGGCCCTCGGCGGCGCGAACGTCATCGGCTCGACGTGGACGTTCGCCTGGCTCATCTTCTCGAGGAACTTCGGTCGGAGACCGGTGGAGCGCAGCGTCCCACGCGACTTGCCCTCGTCATCGAAGCCGGCGGTGTGGTCGAAGGCGAAGATGTCCTGCAGCGTGATGATGTCGCCCTCCATCCGCTCCACCTCGGTGAGGTGGGTGATCCGCCGGGTCCCGTCCTTGAGGCGGGACTGGTGGACGATCAGGTCCACGGCGGAGGCCACCTGCTCGCGGATCGCCCGCATCGGCAGGTCCATGCCGGCCATCAGCACCATCGTCTCCATGCGGGCGAGGGTGTCGCGGGGGCCGTTCGAGTGGAGCGTGCAGATGGAGCCGTCGTGGCCGGTGTTCATGGCCTGCAGCATGTCGAGCGCGGAGGCGTCGCGGACCTCACCGACGATGATCCGGTCGGGCCGCATGCGCAGGCTGTTCTTGACCAGGTCGCGGATCGTGACCTCGCCCTTGCCCTCGATGTTGGACGGGCGGGACTCCAGCCGTCACCACGTGTTCCTGCTTGAGCTGGAGCTCGGCGGCGTCCTCGATGGTGACGATGCGCTCGTCGTCGGGGATGAAGGACGACAGCACGTTGAGCGTGGTGGTCTTCCCGGCACCGGTTCCGCCGGAGACGATGATGTTGAGCCGACCGCGGACGCAGGCGTCGAGGAAGTCGGCCGTGGCATCGCTCAGGGAGCCGAACCGGATCAGGTCGTGCACCGTCAACGGGTCGCTGGAGAACTTGCGGATCGTGAGGGCCGAGCCGTCGACCGCCAGCGGCGGGATGACGGCGTTGACGCGGCTGCCGTCAGGGAGGCGCGCATCCACCATCGGGCTGGACTCGTCGACGCGGCGACCGATGCGGGAGACGATCTTGTCGATGGTGCGACGCAGGTGCGCCTCGTCGCTGAAGTGCGCGTGCACGGGGCTGAGTCGGCCCGAGCGCTCCACCCACACCGAGTCGGGACCGTTGACCATGACCTCGGAGACGTCGGAGTCGCGCAGGAAGGGCTCGATCGGCCCGTAGCCGAGGATGTCGTCGCTGATCTCCTGGGTGACCTGGACCCGGTCGCTGTTGCTGAGCGGCCGGTCCTGACGAGAGAGCACGTCGCCGAGCACGACCCGGACCTGCCGGTCGAGCTCGTCGACGTCCATCTCGCCGCCGTAGAGCTTGGGGCCGAGCTGCTTGAGCAGCTCCGAGTGCACCGTCAGCTTGAGCTCGTCCATCCGGTCCTGCTGGGTGGTCACCAGGGCGCGGCGCGGGTCAGGACGCGGGTCGGGGCGACCGTCGGGCGTCGAGACCTTGGGAGTGCCGGCGTGCTTGGCGGAGTACGACGGGACGGTGGAGGGCTGGTCCTCGTCGGTCACACCGTCCGCGTCCTCCGCGGCGGTACTTTCCGCGCCGGGCTCGGCTGGGTCGAGGGGGGTTTCGCCGTCGTCGGTCGCCTTGCGGGCGGCGGAGAGTCGGTCACCGAGTGTGCTCATGGGTTCACTTCCTTCTCCGGAAGAGCTTGGTGGCCTTCTCCGGTTCGTCGACTGGCTGAGGGCCCGCCGAAGTGGGGGCCGCCGGGGCCCCGGTGAGCCGCGTGGAGAACTCGCGCAAGGCCTGGCTGAACGCGTGGTGAGGGTCCTGGCTCATCAGGGGCTGGCCGGCGTTGGTGGCGGCCGCGATGTCCATGGAGGTCTCGACCATGCTCTCCACGGGCATGCCGAGGATCGACTCCACCCGCTCAGCGCCCAGCCCGACGTTGTCGTCGGCCCGGTTGAGCAGGAGGTGGCGGTGGTCGCGGGCGATGTCGAGCATCTCCAGCGTCTCGAGCGCGACCTTGACGTTCTTCAGCGTCGGCACGTCGAGCGTGGCGACGATGACGCACTCGTCGGTCTCGTCGAGGGCGGTCAGCGTCTGCTCGTCGAAGGCGGGGGCCGTGTCCACCACGATGAAGTCGAAGGAGTCCCGCAGCGCCTTGAGGATGCGCGACACGAGCATCGGCGTCACCCTCTCCCGGACGTCGGGGTGGTTGGGCGCGGCGAGCACCATCACGGAGTCGGCGTGTCGGGTCAGCAGGGACTCCAGCAGCGGAGCGTCGATCGCGTCCTCGGAGCCGATGGCGTGCTCGATGGTGTGGCTCGGGAAGAGCTGCAGCGTGATCGCGACGTCACCGAAGGCGAGGTCGAGATCGACCAGGCACACCTTGCGCGCGCCCCGGTCGGCCAGCGCCAGTGCCAGGTTGACCGAGACCGTGGTCTTGCCGACGCCACCCTTGGGGGAAAAGATGGTGACGATCCGGCCCTGGTGCATCGCGCCACCTGGACCGCGGAGCGCGACGTAGAGCTGGTAGGCGCGGTCGACCGCGGCCTTGATGGTGTCGAGGTCGGAGATCGCGACCACGTCCCGGATGCCGGAGTGCATGGCCTCCCGCATCGTGTGCGCGTCCACCTCCTCGCGCACCAGCACCACGCTCGTCGACGGGCGGGTGAGCCGCATCCCGTCGGCCACGGCGGCCGCTTCGGCCAGGTCGACCTGGGGGCCGAGTACGACGACGTACTCCTCCGGCCGGTTCTCGAGCCAGGCCTGCAGTCGATCGACCTGATCGATCGCGTGAGCGCCCGCCGGCACCGTGCCGAGCAAGGTGTCGAGGGTCTCGGTGCTGGGGTCGACGACGACGGGCATTCAGATCACCGGAACAGGCTGCCGGCGTTGGTGCCGGGACCGGGGTCGACGTTGCTGTCCTCATTCAGGACCGCGAACACCAGCTCGCCACTGGTCTGGCTGAAGAGGACCTTCTCGGCGTCCTGCTGGTCCACGGCCAATGTCATCAGGGTCCGCGGCAGCTCCTCCACCGTCTGGGTGCCTTCCGGCGTGGTCGTGGTGGTCTGGGTGGTGGTGGTGGAGCCGACCGCGATCACCTGCACCTCCCGCACGAG
This sequence comes from uncultured Actinomycetota bacterium, assembly GCA_963782075.1. Lineage (GTDB taxonomy): Bacteria > Actinomycetota > Actinomycetes > Propionibacteriales > Nocardioidaceae > Nocardioides. Next base: position 18,500 of record CAWAIJ010000016.1, on the reverse strand, counting down.
CAGACGCGTGAACGTCGCGCCGGCTGGGTCGGTGCCGTTGAGGAAGATCGCCACCTGCGTGCCCGGGTTGATGAATCCAGCCACGCGCGCGGTGTCCGACAACGTCACGGAGATGGCGATCATCCCCTTGGGGATCGCGAGCGCGGAGCCGGTTGCTTCGACGGCCGAGCCGAACTTGTCCGAGACGATCTGCTCGCCCGGCAGGATCCGGACGGTCGCGACGCTGCCGCTGATGGCCTCGACCGACGTCTGGTAGTTGGGGAGCAGGTAGTCCTCGGCCACGGGCTGAAGCGCGAGCTTCCCGTTGGCGGCGGCATCGTCGATGCTCTCGCCGGCCTCGATGGGAGCGACCGCGCGCAACACGTTGACGGTGTCGAACCGCTCCTCGGCGCGGGCGTCGGCACCTCGCACGTACAAGAAGACGAGCGCGGTGCCGAGCAACGCCACAATGACGGCGACGATGAGCAGGATCCTTCTGCGGTCCATCGGTACCTCTCGATTCTCTGGCAGACCCGGGGGTCGGTCGGCTCGTTGCGCCGGGTGTTGCCACGAGGCTTTCGCGACATCTCCCACAGCACGCCCGCAAAACTGTAGTGAGAAACCTCGTGAGTCACACCTGTTTCAGCAAACCCATTCAGTTGTTCTCAAAATAGAAGGTCGTACGGGTCGCACTCACGAGCGGAGGAGGCACTCAGCCTTGGTAGAGGGCCGCTATCTCGTCCCGCTCCTCGCGCATCACGACGTTGCGCTTGAGCTTCAGGCTCGGCGTGAGCTGGCCGCCCTCCTCGGTCCAGTCGTGCGGGAGCACGACGAACTTGCGGATCGACTCGGCCCGGGAGACGCCCCCGTTGGCGTCGTCGATCGCGGCCTGGATCTGTGCGCGGAGGTGGGCATCGTCGACCAGCCTCGCCGGGTCGGCCGACTTCCCGTGCTGCTCGGCCCAGGGCGCGAGGGCGTCCGCGTCCAACGTCACCAGCGCCCCGATGAAGGGCTGCCCGTCGCCCACGACCAGGCACTGGCTCACCAGGGCGTGCGCCCGCACCCGATCCTCGAGGACCGCAGGCGAGACGTTCTTGCCGCCCGCCGTCACCAGGATCTCCTTCTTGCGGCCGGTGATCTTGACGAAACCCTCGTCGTCCACCTCGCCGACGTCGCCGGTGTGGAACCAGCCGTCGCTCTCGAGCGCCTCCCGCGTCGCCGCCTCGTTCGCCCAGTAGCCGGCAAACACCTGACCGCCCGTGAACATCAGCTCCCCGTCCTCGGCCACCCGCACCCTCGTCCCCGGTAGCGGCCGGCCGACCGTGCCGATCTTGTGGGCGTCGGGCAGGTTGACCGTCAACGCTGCCGTGGTCTCGGTCAGGCCGTAGCCCTCGAGCACGGTGAGGCCGATGCCGCGGTAGAAGTGGCCCAGCCGGTCGCCGAGCGGCGCGCCCCCGGAGACGGCGTACCGGCACCGCCCACCGAGCGCCGCCAGCAGCCGCGGGTAGACGATGCGTGAGAAGAGCGTGTGCTGGGCGCGGATCCGCATCGGGACCCGGCCGCGATCCTGGGCGCGTGACCACTCCATCGCGGTCCGGGCGGCGCGGTCGAACAGCGGGCCTCGGCCGTCCGCGGTCGCCCGCTGCGACGCGGTGTTGAACACCTTCTCGAACACGCGAGGTACGGCCAGGATGAACGACGGCTGGAACTCACCGAGCCGGTCGACGAGGTGGAGCACGTCGCTGGTGTGGCCGAGTCGCACCCGACGCTTCACGCTGCCGATCTGGATGATCCGGGCGAACACGTGCGCCAGCGGCAGGAACAGCAGCGTCGAGGCACCCTCACCGAACAGCTCGTCGAGCTCCTCGGTGCCCACACCCAGCTCGAACATGAAGTTCCCGTGGGTGAGCATGCAGCCCTTGGGTCGGCCCGTGGTGCCCGAGGTGTAGATGAGGGTCGCGAGGTCGAGTGGCGTGGACGCCGTACGCCGGGCCTCGAGGGCCTCGTCGCTGACGTCGGCACCGATCCGGGTCAGGACGTCGACCCCGTTGTCGTCGAGGGACCAGACGTGGCGCAGCTCCTCGAGCTCGCTGCGCACCTCCGCGATCCGGGTCACGTGGACGGCACCCTCGGCCACGACTGCCCGGGCGCCCGAGTCCTTCAGGATCCACGCGATCTGCTCGGCCGCCGAGGTCTCGTAGATCGGGACGGTCACGGCCCCGGCGAACCAGATCGCGTAGTCGAGCAGGGTCCACTCGTAGCGGGTGCGTGAGATCAGCGCGACCCGGTCGCCCGGCTCGACGCCTGAGGCGACGATTCCCTTCGCGACGGCACGCACCTGGGTGAGGAACTCGCCGGCCGTGACGTCGATCCACGCGCTGCCGTCGTGCCGGCTGAACACGACCTCGTCGGCGTGCCGGGTTCCGTTGGTGACCACGTCGTCGGTGAGGTTGCCGGTCGCCGGGATCGTGGTCACGAGCGGAGTCGAGTACTCACGCACTATGCCTCCTCGAGAGTCGTCCAGCGTCGGGTCCAGCGAGTCTCGCGGCAGGCTACCGCTAGGCTCACCGACCATGGCTGAACAGACCACCTCCTCGATCGTCGTCGACGCCGAGCCGGCTGCGGTGATGGAGGTGATCGGGGACTTCTCCGCCTACCCCGAGTGGGCCAAGGGCGTCCAGGAGGCCACGGTCGTCAAGGACGGCCCCGAGGGCTGGGCCGAGCAGGTCTTCTTCCGGCTCGATGTCGCGCCGATCAAGGACGAGTACACGCTCGCCTACACGTGGGACGGGTACGACGAGGTCACCTGGACCCTGGTCTCCGGCAAGATGTTGCGCACCCTCGACGGCGCCTACTCCCTGCGCGATCTCGGCGGTGGCCGCACCGAGGTGACCTACCGGCTGGCGCTGGACGTCTCGATCCCGCTGATCGGGATGTTGAAGCGCAAGGGCGAGAAGATCCTCATCGACACCGCGCTCAAGGGCCTGAAGAAGCGCGTCGAACAGCTCTCGTGAGAGTCCTGCTCTTCACCGGCAAGGGTGGGGTGGGCAAATCCACCGTGGCCGCCGGGACAGCGGCTCTGGCGGCCGCTGCGGGACGCCGCACGCTCGTCCTCTCCACCGACGCCGCCCACTCGCTGTCCGACGCCTTCGATGCCCAGGTGGGCTCGGAGCCGACCGAGGTGGCCACGCGCCTGTTCGTGCAACAGGTCGATGCCCAGCTGCGGTTCGAGCAGTCGTGGGCCGACATCCAGCGCTACCTGCTCTCGGTGCTCGACGTGGCCGGCGTCGACCCGGTCGCTGCCGAGGAGCTGACGGTCATCCCGGGCGCCGAGGAGGTGCTCGCGCTCCTCGAGCTGCGGCTGCAGGCTCGGTCCGGGCGGTGGGACGTGATCGTGGTCGACTGCGCGCCGACCGCCGAGACGTTGCGGCTGCTCGCGCTGCCGGAGGCGCTGGGGTGGTACATGCAGCGGATCCTCCCCATCGAGCGTCGGGTCGTGAAGACGCTCAAGCCGGTGCTGTCGCGCGCTGCCGGCATCCCGATGCCCGAGGACACCGTCTTCGACGCCGTGGAACGGCTGCACGCGGAGCTCGACGAGGTGCGGGCCCTGCTCAGCGGTCCTGAGGCGAGCGTCCGGCTGGTGCTCACGCCCGAGAGCGTCGTGCTCGCCGAGGCGCGGCGCTCCTACACGACCCTGTCTCTCTACGGTTACCGCGTCGACGGCGTGGTGGCGAACCGGGTGTTCCCTGCGGAGGGTGCCGACGACTGGCGCGCCGGCTGGGTGATGTCACAGGATGCCGTCCTCGAGCAGGTCGACCAGTCGTTTCCCGGGCTGCCGGTGTGGCGCTCTGTCTACCGGCCCGCCGAGCCCGTCGGCGTACAGCCGCTCGCAGCGATGGCCGCCGAGGTGTACGGCGGGAGTGATCCGTTGGCGGTGCCGACCGGTGACGGGCCGTTCCGCGTCGTACGGACCGCGCGGGGAGCGGTGCTGCACCTCGCACTGCCGTTCGTGAGCCGGGCGGAGGTCGATCTCGCCCGCAACGGCGACGAGCTCGTCGTGACGTTGCGGAGCCCTGCGCCGCTCACGGACCGGAGCGAGGGGCCGGGGTCCTCGGTCGGGTCGTATCGTCGGCTGCTGACACTGCCGGCCGTGCTCGCGAAGTACCGCACCGCCGGCGCCCGGGTGGAGCAGGGTGAGCTGCAGGTCAGGTTCGAGGAGAAGGTGACGTGAGCGACAACCAGGACCAGGTCGGCGGCGTCGGCGAGGAGGCCGCAAAGCTGTTCGGCGCGCTCGCCGACTGGGCGCGCGACCACGGACCCGACCTGGGGCCCCACCTCGGGCCCAACCTCGCGCAGGGCATCTCCGGGTTCGCCACCCGCGCCGCCAGCGCCGCCCGGGAGGTCGACGAGCACCTCGACACCGGTGCCTCGGAGTGCGAGTGGTGCCCGGTGTGTCGCACCGTTCACCTCATCCGGCAGACCAGTCCCGAGGTACGCGAGCACCTCGCGGTCGCCGCGACCTCGCTGATGCAGGCCGCGGCCGGCGTCATGGTGGCGGCCTCCCGGGGGTCGGAGTCGAGGGGCGGCGACGGCGTGGAGAGAATCGACCTGGACGGGGACGACGAGGACGAGTGGCCGGAGGACGAGCAATGAACCACCCCAGTCGAATGCTCACGTCGTTCCGCTTCGAACAGGGACCCCGGAAGTGAGCCTGGCCTGCGGGATCGACGTCGGCGGCACCAAGATCGCCGGCGGTGTCATCGACGACGACGGACAGGTCCTCGAGACGCTCCGGGTCGAGTCGCCCGCCGCCGACGTCGAGGCGATCGAGGTCGCCATCGCCGACCTGGTCGGTCAGCTGGGCGCGCGGCACGAGATCACCGCCGTGGGGATCGGCGCCGCCGGCTATGTCGACCGCGACCGGGCCCGGGTGCTGTTCGCGCCGAACCTCGCCCTGCGCGACGTGGACCTCAGGGCCGGGCTCGAGGAACGGATCGAGCTCCCGGTCGTCGTCGAGAACGACGCCAACGCGGCCGCCTGGGGCGAGTTCCGCTTCGGCGCCGGCAGCGACGTCGACGACCTGATGCTGGTCACGGTCGGCACCGGCGTCGGGGGAGGGCTGGTCCTCGACGGTGCGCTCTACCGCGGTGCCTTCGGGGTTGCCGCCGAGATCGGCCACCTGCGCGTCGTCCCGGACGGCATCCTGTGCGGCTGCGGCCAGCACGGCTGCCTCGAGCAGTACGGGAGCGGCAGCGCGCTGGTGCGCGAGACCCGGCAGCTCGCCGCCAACGGCGTGCCAGCGGCCGACGCCCTGCTCGCGCGCGCCGGTGGGTCGGTGGAGGGCATCGACGGCCCGATGATCACCGAGGCAGCCCGCGCGGGCGACGCGTTCGCGATCGCCCGGCTGGCCGCGCTCGGTCACTGGCTGGGCTCGGGCATCGCCTCGCTGGTTGCCGTGCTCGACCCGGCCGTGGTGGCGCTCGGAGGGGGAGTCAGCGAAGCCGGCGACCTGCTGCTCGAGCCGCTCCGCGAGGCGTTCGAGCATCACCTGCCGGGCCGAGAGCACCGCCCGCTTGCGGAAGTCCGCTCGGCCACGCTCGGCAATGCTGCAGGGATGATCGGTGCCGCCGACCTTGCCCGACGCTGACACCCCGGTCGTCGTCGGCGTCGACGTCGGCGGGACCAAGGTGCTCGCCGGAGTCGTCGCTGCCAACGGCTCGGTCCACCACCTCTGCCGCGGCACCACCCCCGGCCGGCTGGCCACGCCCGAGTCCGTGGAGGAGACCCTCGCGGCCGTAGTGGCGCGTGCCGCCGGCGGGCGGCCGCTGGCAGCGGTCGGCGTCGCCGCGGCAGGTTTCGTGGATGGCTCGGGGTCGCGGGTCATGTTCGCGCCCCACCTGCCGTGGCGTGGCGAGGACGTCCGCGCCCGGATCCACGAGCGGATCGGCGCACCGGTCCTGCTGGAGAACGACGCCACCTGCGCCGCTCACGCGGAGGCGTCGTACGGCGCGGGGCGCGATGCCTCGTCCCTGGTGCTCGTGACGCTGGGGACCGGGATCGGTGGCGCGTTCGTCCTCGACGGGCGGGTGTGGCGCGGCGCGAACGGCATGGCCGGCGAGTTCGGGCACATGCAGGTCGTCCCCGACGGGGCACCGTGCGAGTGCGGCCGGCGCGGCTGCTGGGAGCAGTACTCCAGCGGCAACGCCCTGGTGCGTGACGCGCGGTCGCGGCTGGGGACTGAGCCCACGGTGCTCTCCGAGCTCTGTGAGGGCGAACCCGACCGGCTGACCGGACCGATGGTGACGGCGGCGGCCGCCGACGGCGACCTGGTCGCCCGCGGCGCCTTCACCCGGATCGGGGAGTGGCTCGGCGTCGGCCTGGCCAACCTGGTCGCCGCGCTCGACCCGGCCCTGGTGGTCGTGGGTGGTGGGGTCTCGGACGCCGGTGACCGGCTGCTCGACCCGGCCCGTGAGTCGATGGCACGGTCGCTCGTGGGCGCCGGCCACCGCGTCGTACCGCTCGTGGTGCCGGCGGCACTCGGTCCCCAGGCTGGCCTGATCGGCGCGGCGGGACTGGCCAGGGACGCCCTCGGATTGCGATAGTCCCCGAATCTTTGGTCGCCCGATGGCCGCTCTGACGACCAGAAGTTCGGGGACTATCGATCAAGAAGGTCAGAGCTGCCGGTACTCCGGGACCAGCTCGCGGGCCAGCTGCTCGAGGAAGAGACCGACGTCGGTGACGATGCCCTTCGCCTGCGAGGAGCCGCGGTCGGCCAGCTTGGTGACGGTCGCGGGGTTGATGTCGACGCAGACCAGCGGGATCGAGGCGGGCAGGATGTTCCCGGTCGCGACGGAGTGGAGCATCGTGGCCACCATCAGGCAGAAGCCGACGTCGGTGAGGGCGCCTCGCATCGCGCGCTGACCGACGATCACGTCGGTGTGGACGTCGGGGAGCGGTCCGTCGTCGCGCACGGACCCGACGAGCACGAACTCCTTGTCGTGGGTCACCAGGGCGTGCATGATCCCGCCGGTGAGGACGCCGCTCTCGACGGCCGCCTTGATGGAGCCCTCCTTGCGGATCGTGTTGAGGGCGCGGATGTGGTGCTCGTGACCGTGCTCGACGCCGTGGCCGTGGGAGAGGTCGACGCCCAACGAGGTGCCGTAGAGCGACGACTCGATGTCGTGGGTCGCCAGCGCGTTGCCGGCGAAGAGGACGTCGACGAAGCCGGCCTTCACCATCGCGACCATCGCCGGGGCGGCGCCGGTGTGGACGACGCCGGGACCGCCGACCCACAGCACCTTCTTGCCGTTGGCCTTCGCCTCCCTCATCCCTTCAGCGACCTGGCGCACGAGGATCGCCTGTGGCTTCTCCGACGACACGTCGGACTCCATGAAGCCGAACGAGTCGCTGCTCTTGTCGAGCACCGGGATGTCGACCCGGATGCCGGCGGCACCCGTCACCACCCACATGCCGGCCTTCACGTCCGACATCGGCAGGGTGTGGACCCGGCGCGGCGTGCCGTCCTCGACGTCGACGATGAGGCCGCAGTCCATCTCCGGGTTGTCGACGTCGAGCCAGCGACCCTCGAGGCGCACCTTGGTGTCGAGGTTCGTGGTGGAGTAGAAGCCGTCGGGGAACACGCCGTCGCGGTCGGCCTGCGCCATCGAGGCCTCGCCAGGATGCACCTGGTTGACGCCGCGGGTCTGCAGCCGCATCAGCAGTCGCTGCAGCGACTCGTCGTCCTCGGACGTGAGGTTGATCGTCGCCGTCGACGTGTCGCCCGCCTCGTGGCCGACATCGATCGCGGTGATCACCCAGTCGCCGCCGTACTCGCGGATGTCGTCCAGGATGCGGCTCAGCACGCCGCTGTCCATCAGGTGGCCGGTGACTTCGACGGTCTCTTTCACACTCACGTGGGGAGCCTAGCGAGCCAGCAGGTTCGACCCCATCCGGGGAGGCTCAGAGCCGAGCGCCGTCGTCGAAGGGGTCGCGGCCGCCGGGCTTCATCGTGAACACGAGGTAGACGAAGCTGCCGACGAAGCTGCTGATCAGGAGGTAGCCCAGCCAGGTGGGGAGGCTGACCCCCGCCAGCAGGGAGACCAGCAACAGGGCAGGGACGCCGAACACCGCGACCCAGGGCAGCTGGCGGGGCAGATCGAGGGGTGGGCCGGGTGGCGGTTCGGGAGGCACGAACGCGTCGGGGTCTGGATCGGCCTGGTCGTCCGGTGCCACCAGCAGCTCCGGCGGCGGCTCCGGTTCGGCCACGGGCACCGGCAGGTCCTCGGCAGCCGGCCGCTCGCCGTAGTTGTCGACGATGGCCTGCCAGGCCTCGTCGTCGTTGCTGGTGCCGCTCACGCAGACGAGATTACGTCAGGGTTGGGGGCCCGCTTCGCGGGCGCCTCACGGCGCCGCTGTCACCCGGGCCACGAACGCGGCGGTCTCGGAGAAGATCGTCTCCGCGTCGTGGTCGAGGGTCGCCACGTGGTAGCTCTGCTCGAGCGGGCGGTGGGTGACGTCGCGGGAGGAGACCGCCGACAGCACGGTGTCCTTCGACGACTGGTCGATGACGTGGTCCTCGAGCGACTGGAAGTACAGCAGGGGCGCGGTGACCTTCGGCAGGTCCGGCACGACTGCCTTCCACATCCGGGTGACCTGGTGGACGCCCTTGAGGGGCAGTCGCGGGTAGCCGTGCTCGTCCTGCCCGGGCTGCTTGATGTCGTTGACGACTCCGGGGAACGACGGCACGAGCCGCATGATCAGCGGCAGCGCGAGCAGCTCCTTGCGCTTGCTGGAGACGAACGGGTTGACCAGTACGACCCCGGCCACGTCGGCCGGGCGCTCCTCGGCCAGCCGCAGCGCCACGGACCCACCCATCGACAGGCTGGTGACGACGACGGCCTCGCAGGTCGCGAGCAGCCGGTCGAGTGCGGCCGACGCCGTGTCGTACCACGACGTCCAGGACACGGTGTTCAGGTCCTGCCAGCGGGTGCCGTGCCCGGGCAGCAGTGGTACCTCCACGGCATACCCCTGGGCGTTGAGCGACTCGGCCCACGGCCGCATCGAGGCGGGTGAACCACTGAACCCGTGGAGCAGCAGCACGCCGATGGTCCGGCCGTCGGTGAGGGCCGGTTGGGCGGGGGCCGACATCGGCTCCACGAGGGGATGCATGGTCATGGCGAGATTCTGCACCACCGGAGAGCGTTCGGACGGTCTGGTGTCCACTAGGCTGGCACCGATCTCGGACCAGTGGAGGACGCCGAGGTCGTCAGGCGGGTGAGGAGGCGCGGCGTTGTTCTACTGGTTCCTGAAGTGGATCGCACTCGGACCCGTGCTGCGCGTGGTGTTCCGCCCTCACGTCGAGGGCGCCGAGCACGTCCCCGAGAGCGGACCCGCGATCCTCGCGAGCAACCACCTCTCGTACGCCGACTGGATGTTCATGCCGCTCACGCTGGCACGCCGGGTCACGTTCGTCGCGAAGGCCGAGTACTTCACCACGCCCGGGATCAAGGGCTGGTTCCAGAAGAAGTTCTTCACCGGGGCCGGGCAGGTGCCGATCGACCGCAGCGGCGCGTCGGCGGCCGAGGGCGCCCTCTCCTCGGCGCGACGGATCCTCGAGTCCGGCGACCTCTTCGGCATCTACCCCGAGGGGACCCGCTCCCACGACGGCAGGCTCTACCGCGGCAAGACCGGCGTCGCGCGACTGGCGCTGGAGACCGGCGTCCCGGTGATCCCGGTTGCCGTGCTCGGCACCGACGTGGTCGCGCCGCCGGGCAAGAAGTTCGGCACCTTCACCCGCCCCGGCGTCCGGTTCGGGAAGCCGCTCGACTTCTCCCGCTACGAGGGAATGGAGAACGACCGCTACATCCTGCGGTCGATCACCGACGAGATCATGTACGAGATCATGCGGCTCTCCGGCCAGGAGTACGTCGACCAGTACGCCGGCCGCGCCAAGGAGGAGTCCAAGCGGCTCGAGCGCGAGGCCAAGGACGCCAAGGACGCCAAGGACGCAAATGAGGCGGCGGGCGTCGCTGCCGACGACGTGGCCGACGCGAAGCAGGCATCCTGAGCGAGTCGGGGGCCGGTCGGCGCCCGCGCCGGGCGCTGTGGTCCCGGCCGGACCTCGCCGTCGAGGACCGGTTGTACCGGGCACTGGCGATCCTGCGGGTCGTCGTGCTGGCCAACGCGGTCGCGCTGAACGCCTACCGCGCCGACAACTTCGACCACCCTGTCGGCGGCGTCGTCTGCGTCGTGGTGATGGCCGGCTGGACGGTCACCATGATCGCTGCGTACGCCGACCCGTCGCGCCGGACCACGGCGCTGGTCGTGGCCGACCTCGCAGTCGCGGTGGGCCTGATCCTGGTGTCGCCGCTGGTCAAGGGCGACGACATGCGCGCGACCATCCCCGGGTTCTGGGTGATGGGCGCCCTGTTCGCGATGGCGATCCACTGGAACTGGCGCGGCGGCCTCGCGGCCGGGTTCGCGCTGACAGCGGCCGATGTGTCGGTGCGCAGCGACATCAGCCAGGGCAACTACGGCAACATCTTCCTGTTGCTGATCGGCGGGCCGATCGTCGGCTTCATGGCCGAGTCTCTGCAGCGGATGGAGCGCGAGCGGGACGTCGCCGTGCGGCAGGCGGTCAGCGGTGAGGAGCGGGCCCGGCTGGCTCGGGCCGTCCACGACGGCGTGCTGCAGGTGCTTGCGTTGGTGCAACGTCGCGGTGCTGAGCTCGAGCCGTTGTCGCCGGAGTTCGCCGAGCTCGGTCGGCTGGCCGGTGACCAGGAGGCCACGCTGCGCTCCCTGATCCGGCAGCAGGACGTGCAACAGACCACCGGTGAGACCGATCTGGTCGCCGCGCTGGAGGCGCTGACCCGCGCCGTGACGCTGCAGGTCACGGTGGCGACGCCGGGCCGGTCCGTGGACCTGCCCGCGGAGGTCGCCGCCGAGCTGGTGGCGGCCGTCGGTGCCTGCCTCGACAACGTCGCGACCCATGTCGGACACGATGCTCCGGCGTGGGTGCTGGTCGAGGACGCACCCGACCAGGTCACCGTCACGGTGCGCGACGAGGGCCCGGGCATCCCGGACGAACGACTCACCGAGGCCGTCGACCAGGGCCGGCTCGGAGTCTCGCAGTCGATCGTCGCCCGAGTCACCGAGCTCGGCGGGTCGGCGATCCTGGACACCGGCGACCACGGCACCGAGTGGGAGCTGGTCGTTCCGCGCCGCCGTACGCTCGGCGCGTGACCATCCACACCGACCATCCCTTTGCGGATGCCGCCCCTGATCCCGTACGACGCTTCCGCGGCCGACTGGGGGCCGCCGTCACCTTGTGGACCGCCGGCGGTGCCGCAGAGCGGGCGGGCCTGACGGTCACCTCGATCATGGTCGCCGGGGGAGAGCCGGGACGTGTGCTGGCGTTGCTCGACCCGGACGCCGACCTGACCGCGCGGCTCGAGGACTCCGGGCGCGGCGTGGTGGCGCTGCTGGGGTGGCGGCACCGACAGCTCGCGGACGCCTTCGCCGGCACTGCTCCCGCGCCGGGTGGCGCGTTCCGCACCGGCGCGTTCGAGGACACCGAGGCCGGTCCCCGGCTCGAGGACGCCGAGGGCTGGGCCGACGTCGAGGTCGAGGACGTCCGCGACGTGGGCTGGTCGCGGCTGGTCACGTGCAGCGTGAGGGAGGTCGTGGTCGGGGACGGCGACGACGCGCTGGGGCACCGGCGCGGCCGCTGGGTGCGGTTAGGGTCGGCCCCATGATCGAGCAGGAGAGCGAGCGGCCGATCCGGGTGATGGTGGTGGACGACCACCCGATGTGGCGAGATGCGGTCGAGCGTGACCTCCAGGAGGCTGGGTTCGACGTCGTCGCCGTGGCCGCCGACGGGCACCAGGCGATCGCCCGGTTCCCCGCGGCCCGACCCCAGGTCGTGGTGCTGGACCTCCAGATCCCCGGCCCCAACGGGGTCGAGGTCACCGCCAACGTGCTCGCCCACGACCCGTCCGCACGGGTGCTGATCCTGTCCGCGTCCGGCGAGCAGGCCGACGTGCTGGCCGCGGTGAAGGCGGGCGCGACCGGCTACCTGGTGAAGTCCGCCTCGCGGCCCGAGCTGCTCGACGCCGTACGACGTGTGGCCGTCGGAGACACCGTCTTCACCCCCGGGCTGGCCGGGCTGGTGCTCGGCGAGTTCCGGCGGATCGCCGACGCCCCGGCCGAGCAGGCCGGCGACGGGCTCACCGAGCGCGAGACCGAGATCCTCAAGATGGTCGCCAAGGGGATGTCGTACAAGCAGATCGCCGAGCGGCTCGTGATCTCCCACCGGACCGTCCAGAACCACGTCCAGAACACGCTGCGCAAGCTGCAGATGCACAACCGGGTCCAGCTGACCCGCTACGCCATCGAGCAGGGCCTCGACGCCGACGATGAGTGACGCCGGCTGGCGCACGGCCTCAGCCGTGGACGCCGGCCGGCTGGCCGACCTCGAGCGTGACGCCAACCTCGCCGCGCTGGGGCACATCTTCCCGGCCGCCACCCATCCGTTCCCCTACGACGAGGTGCTGGCGCGGTGGGACGCGGTCGTCGCCGACGCCGCGGTCACCGTCGAGGTCGTCGGTGCACAGGACCGGCTCGACGCGTTCCTGGCCTACGACGGCACGACGTTGCGACACCTCGCTGTCCACCCCGAGCAGTGGGGCTGCGGCCTGGCGCGCGCCGGGGTTGAGCGTGCGGAGCACGCAGGAGCGCATCGGCTCTGGTGTCTCCGTGAGAACGAGCGCGCCCGCGGACTCTACGAGCATCTCGGCTGGCGACCGACCGGGCTGTCCCGGACGGCTCAGTGGGCGCCGTACCCGCTCGAGATCGAGTACGGCGCGGGACGAACCGATCAGCGGCTCACTGCGTCACAGGGGTGAGAAACCAGCAGGGAGGACGGGGATGAGGTCAGATCTCGAGGCGGAGTTCGACGACTTCGTGACCACGATGTCGCCGCGGCTGTACCGCGCGGCGTACGCCATCGTGCGAGACCACCACCACGCGGAGGACGCCGTGCAGGCGGCGCTGGCCAAGGCCTACGTCCGCTGGCGCAAGATCACGCGCACCGAACGACCGGAGGCGTACGTACGCCGGATGGTCGTCAACGAGGTGCTCTCGTGGCGGCGCCGCGCGTCCTCGGGCGAGCTGCCGACCGGCGACCTGCCGGAACGTCCGACCCGTGAGGCAACGGCGTCGTGGGCCGAGTCGGACGCGATGTGGAATGCCATCGGACGGCTCCCGCCCCGGCAGCGGGCAGTGCTGGTGCTGCGTTACTACGAGCAGCTGAGCGAGGCCGAGATCGCGGAGACCCTCGGCGTCCGGCCGGGCACGGTGAAGTCGCAGGCTGCGGCGGCACTGGTCAACCTGCGCCGGTCCTGGGAACGCACGACTCTGGAAGGGGAGCGGGTATGAGCTTCGAGGACACGATCAGGCGGAGCATCGAGGAGCACGCCGACCTGGTGCAGGTCCCCGCGCTCGACGTGGAGGCGGTGCGCCGCCGCGGCGAGCGACGCCGCGCGCTGGGTGTCGCCGCCGCCTCGCTGGCTGTGCTCGCCATGGTCAGCGGAGCCGTCGCGCTCGGCACCTCCCTCGTCGAGGACGGCGGTCGCGCGGTCCAGCCGGCCGGGCTCCCGCCGCTCGACTTCGACGAGGGGGCCCGGGCCTTCTACGACGACGGCACGGGCGAGATGCACCTGGGTGGTGCCGTCTTCGATCTCAGCGTCGTCAGCGGAATGGACACCAGCGCCAGCAGTACGCCGTTCGGCGTCCTCTACTTCGGCGACGACCAGGCGGCCCGGCTGCTGACCCAGGACGGCGCCATCAGCACCCTCGCCACGGGTCCGTCGGACGCGGTGGCGTTCACCCCGACCGTGAAGTACGACGCGACGGAGCCGCTCGTTGCGTGGTTGACCCGAGACGTGTCGGACGTGATGTTGTCGGTCTACCGGCTCGGCGACGACGCCGGCCTGGTGGGGACGGCCACGGTGCCGTGCGAGGGCGAGGAGTGCGGGCGTCAGCGCATGGCCGGCATCGACGGCGGTCACGTGTTCGTGCGTGGGACCGCGGACACCCAGGTCTTCGACGTGGCTGACCTTGCTGCGGACCCCGTGGCGCTGACGGGCTTCGTGGTCGCCGACGTCCGCAACCGGGTCATGCTCGGCACCGGCTACTGCTGCGGCGACCAACCGCTCGGTCCGGGCTGGCGCGTCGCCGACGCAGAAGGTGTGGAGTCCCTGCTCACCCTGGACGGCGCCCACCAGCTGGCCTGGACGTCGACCTTGAGCAGCACCGACGGGGGACCGCCGATCCGGCTCGACGTCCCGATCGACGGCGTCGAGTTCACGGCGCTCGACACGGACGGCAGCGTGCTGGTGGCCGTCCTGGGGAACGACGGCGACCGGTTCTTCGACTGCGAGCCGGCCACGGGTGACTGCGTGCCGATCGGCCGCACCGGCATCCGTGCCGGGGACCCGATCTTCCTCGGCACGGACATGTGAGGTGAGGTGCCGAGGACACGGTCACGGTCGCGGCGTCCCGGGCGACCACGATCGACCATCCTAGGATCGGGAGGGTGACCGACGACCTGCTGGGCATCGCCGACGAGCTCTACGCGCTACCGCTCGCCGAGTTCACGCCAGCACGGGACGCGCGCGCCAAGGAGCTGAAGGGCACCGAGCTGGCGGCGCCCGTGAAGGCGCTCAAGAAGCCGTCGCTCGCGGCGTGGGTCGTCAACCTCCTCGTACGCCGTGATCCCGAGCAGGCCGCGCAGGTGCTCGAGCTGGGGGCGGCACTGCGCGAGGCCGCGTCGGGGATGCAGGGCGACGAGCTGCGGGCACTGACCCGGCAGCGACGCCAGCTGACCGCGGCGGTCACCACGGGTGCCAGGGCGCTCGCGGCCGGCGAGGGTGTCAAGGTCACCCAGGCGGTCGCCGACCAGGTCGAGTCGACGCTGACGGCCGCCATGCTCGACGCCCGGTGTGCCGATGCGGTGCGCAGCGGGCTCCTCGTCACGGCCCTGTCGTCGACCGGCGTCGACGAGGTCGACCTGGGCGCGGCCGTGGCGACTCCCGACGCGCTCGGGTTCACGGCCACGGCGACGGAGTCCGCGCCGGCACCGCCGGGCCTCCACGTCGTCCCGGACCCGGACGCCGACGAGAAGGCCGTCACCGCGGCCCGGGAGCGGGTCGAGGCGGCCCAGGCCGCAGCCTCGGCCGCCGAGGCGGAGCTGGCGCAGGCCACCGGGACCGTCGACGAGCTGGAGGCCCGCAGCATGCAGCTGCAGGCCGAGCTCGACGAGCTCCGGGGCCGGCTGGCCGAGCGCGAGTCGGCGTACGAGGAGGTCGAGGAGGAGCTCTCCGACGCGGAGGACGCACGCGCCGAGGCCGAAGCCGCCTTCACCGCGGCCTCACAGGACCACGCCGCGGCCGAACGGGCGCTGGCGTCGCTGCGTTGATGTGGCTGCGTTGAGGTCGATCAGGTACGGGTTCGCACCTTGACGCAGCACCAGCCCGGCTCGGGTTCGAGGCAGGCCTGCGCGTCGGAACGCTCCAGCCCGTCGACAACACCTTGTACGAAGTCCTGGTTGAGGCCGCAGACGAGCTCGGTGTGCTTCTGGGCGAGCGAGTCGAAGGGGCAGTTCCGCAGCGTCACGACCGCCTCCGCCACCTGGGGTTCGTACCCCTGACCTGCGAGGACGTCAGCCACCTGCGGCAGCGTCGCCCGACCGCGCGCGCCGGTGACCGCCCGGCCCAGCGCGAGCCCCTCGTCCCGGGCGCTCGAGCTGAGAGACCGATCGAGCTCGTCGCCGTCGGCGGTGCGCTTCACCGCCACGGCAAGGATGTCCCCGACCAGGTCATAGCGGCGTGGGGGCAATGACACGGTGAACTCGCGGTCGGCGCGCCGGTAGAGCTTGCTCGGACGCCCGGCGCCCGGGCCGCTCTTGCCGGTCAGTCGCCGGAACTCCACCTCCAGCAGTCCTTCCTCGACGAGTCGGTCGAGGTGGAAGGAGGCGGTGTGGTGGGGGAGCCCCAGGGCCCCGGCGGCCTGCTCGCGTCCGACCGGGTCCGGTGCGTGCACGACGTACTCGTAGAGCGCACGCCGGTTCTCGTCGGCGAGGGCCCCGATCCCGGCGGCCTGGCTGTGAAGGTCCATGCCCGAACTCTAAAACAGAAATCTCTTGACACAAGACATTAAGAGGCGTTTTCTAAAGATGGAACACATCTTCTTTAGAACGGAGACTCATCATGACCATCACCACGGGACCCAGGATCCGGACCGGTTCGACCCACGCCGACCTCGCCCGGACCATGCTGCGCACCCTCTTCACGGTGGCGCCGATCGCCTTCGGACTCGACAAGTTCGTCGGCCTGCTCGCCGACTGGGAGATGTACCTCGCCCCCTGGATCAACGACCTCGTGCCGGGCAGCGCGCATGACGCGATGCTGGCCGTGGGAGTCGTGGAGGTGGTCGCCGGCCTGACCGTGGCCGTGGCGCCGCGCTACGGCGCTCTGCTCGTCGCGGCGTGGCTGGGCGGGATCGTCGTCAACCTGGTGACCTTGGGGGACTACTACGACGTGGCGCTGCGCGACGTCGGGCTGATGGGGGCTGCCCTGGCGCTCGCCGTCCTCGCGACGCCGGAGCGCGAGGGCCCGGCGTGACCGCCGGAGCAATCACCGAGTCGACCGCAGTCAGTCGCTGGCGACCCCGGATCGCCCCCGCGTCCTCCCCGGTCAGGGATCCCGCCGCTGCCGAGCGTGCCGCGGCCGACCTGCTCCTCGCGCTGGGCCTGGACGTGACCGAGGAGCAGCTCGCCGAGACCCCGGGCCGGATGGCCCGCGCGCTGCTCGAGATGACGACTGCCCCGGACTTCTCGTTGACGACGTTCCCCAACGACGAGGAGTACGACGAGCTGGTACTCGTCCGCGACATCCCCGTGCAGTCACTGTGCGAGCACCACATGTTGCCGTTCACGGGAGTCGCCCACGTCGGCTACCTGCCGGGGGAGCGGATCCTGGGGTTGTCCAAGTTCGCGCGCATGGTGACCTTCCACGCGAGCCGACCGCAGACCCAGGAGCGGCTGACCAAGCAGATCGCCGACGACCTGCACGCGCGCCTGCGGCCGCGTGGGGTCGGGGTGGTGATCGAGGCCGAGCACACCTGCATGAGCCTGCGTGGCGCCCGGGCGTCTGGCACCCGGACTCTCACCTCGACGTTGTTCGGCCTGGTGCGCGACGATCCCCGTAGTCGGACCGAGTTTCTCTCACTCACCAGGAGGCAGACGTGAACATCGTCGTGGTCGGAGCCGGGCTGGCCGGCGCGAAGGCCGTCGAGGAGCTGCGCGAGCAGGGGTACGACGGTGACGTCACCCTGGTCGGCGCCGAGCACCACACCCCCTACGAGCGACCCCCGCTGTCGAAGGGATTGCTGCTCGGGACCGACGAGCCCGACTCGCCGTTCGTCCACGAGACCGCGTGGTACGCGGAACACGGTGTCGACCTGGTGGTCGGCGACGCGGCGACGGCGCTGGACCTCGAGGCGCGAACGGTCAGCGTGGGGGACCGGTCGATCGCGTGGGACCGGCTGCTGCTCACCACGGGTTCGCAGCCCAGGCGGCTGGCCGCGGTCGACGAGTCCGGCGCCGAGGTGAGCTACCTGCGCACCCTCGAGGACTCGCTCGCACTCAAGGAGCGACTGACCGGGGAGCTGCTGGTGATCGGCGCCGGCTGGATCGGGCTCGAGGTCGCGTCCGCGGCCCGGCAGGCGGGCGGTCGGGTGACGGTCGTCGAGACCGCCCCGCTGCCCCTGGCCCGCGTGCTCGGCCCCGAGATCGGCGCCTCCTTCGCGGGCCTGCACCGCGAGCACGGCGTCGACCTGAGGCTGGAGACCGGGCTGGACTCGATCTCGCGCGACGGCGGGCGCACCACCGTCCGGCTCTCCGACGGGCACGAGGTGAACCCCGACCTGGTGGTGGTCGGCATCGGGGCCGGGCCGGACGACGGCCTCGCCTCGTCGGCGGGGCTGGCCACCGACAACGGCGTACTGGTCGACGCCTCACTGCGCGCGAGTGCGCCGGACGTCTGGGCGGCCGGCGACGTGGCCAACCACGACCACCCGGCGCTGGGCCGGGTCCGGGTGGAGCACTGGGACAACGCCATCCAGCAGGGCAAGCACGCCGCTCGCGCGCTGCTCGGCGACGCCGCGGCCTACGACCGGCAGCCGTACTTCTTCACCGACCAGTACGACCTGGGCATGGAGTACGTCGGTCACGTCGGCCCGGACGGGTACGACGAGGTGGTCATCCGCGGTGACCTCGAGGGCCGGGTGTTCTCGGCGCTGTGGGTGGCCGGCGACCGGGTGGTGGCCGGGATGCATGCCAACGACTGGGACGCGACCGACGCGCTGCGTGCGGTGGTCGGGATGCCGGCCGGCGACAAGGTCCGCGATCCGTCGGTGGCCCTGGCCGACCTCGTGCCCTGAGGCGCGCCCTCCGGTCAGACGTT
>CAWAIJ010000015.1:0-26800 GCA_963782075.1 uncultured Actinomycetota bacterium | reverse complement strand
CAGTGGGAGTGAGGTCGCACGACGCTGTGCCCTTTCAGCCTAACTCACGGCCGGCACGGCGCCAGAGTGTGGTCAGACGGCGCAGCCCTCCGGTCCGCAGGCGTCGCCGGTCGCCAGCACCTGCACGCCGGGATGGGACTCGTGCCACGCCCGCTCGAGCACCTGGCCGAACACCTCGGCCGGTTGGGCGCCGGACACGCCGAACTTCTGGTCGACCACGTAGAACGGCACGCCGCTGGCGCCGTACGCGACCGCCTGCTGCTGGTCGGCGTCCACCGCGTCGGCGTACTCGTCGGAGGCGAGCACGTCGTCGACGCGCTGCTGCGGCAGCCCGGCCGCGACGGCGACCGCCCGCAGCACACTGGTGTCAGCGGGGTTCTCGGCACGCACGAAGTACGACTCGAGCAACCGTTCCTTCAGCGCCCCCTGACGCTCGGGTCCACCCTCGGCCAGGGCCAGGTGGAGCAATCGGTGGGCGTCCACGGTGCTGGCGCGTTGGGCGTCGGCGTAGCTGAACGCCAGTCCCTCCTCTGCCGCCACCTGCGAGACCTTGGCGATCATCTGCCGACCGGCGTCGACGCCGCCGCCGTACTTGTGGCCGAGGTGCTCGGCGATGGTCCCGGTCGCCTCGCGGGGCGAGGACGGGTCGAGCTGGAAGGAGCGCCAAACCACCTCCACCTCGTCGGCGTGGTCGAAGTCGGCCAGGGCGGTCTCCAGCCGGCGCTTGCCGATGTAGCACCACGGGCAGACGACGTCGGACCAGATCTCGATGCGCATGCCGGGTCAACAGCGCCACCCGGTGGTCTGTTCCGGGCATGATCGGGGCCATGGGAGTACAGGACGACGCGGAGCGCATCGAGCCCGAGAACCTCGCTGAGTGGTCGGCCTGGCTCGCCGCCCACCACGCCGACACCCCCGGTGTCTGGCTGGTCACCCACAAGCAGTCGACGGGCCTGGCCGCGTTCGACTACGACGCGGCGGTCGTCGAGGCACTGCGGTGGGGGTGGGTCGACTCGACCCAACGCACGGTCGACGACCAGCGCACGATGATGTGGTACGCCGCCCGCCGCCCCGGCAGCGTGTGGACCCGCCGCAACAAGGTGCGCGTGGCCGCGCTCGAGGCCGACGGCCGGATGGAGCCCGCCGGGCAGGCTGCGGTCGAGGCGGCCCGGAACAGCGGGATGTGGACGCTGATGGACGACGTCGAGGACCTCGTCGTACCCGACGACCTCGCCGCCGCGCTCGCCGCCCGTCCCGGTGCCCGCGAGCACTGGGACGCCTTCCCACCGTCGGCGCGCAAGCAGGCGCTCGCCTGGATCGTGCTCGCGAAGCGGGATGAGACCCGTGCAGCGCGCGTCGCCGAGGTGGCCGCGTCCAGCGCCCGCGGCGAGCGACCGCGCACCTGAGTCAGCGGACCGTGCCGGCTTCCTGCCGGGCGATCGTGCCGCGCCGCGCGAGCGCGGTCACCACGAACCCGATCAGCAGCGCGGCGAGGACGCCGAGGTTGGCGAACGCCCAGTCACCGTCACGGCCGCCGAGCTGCAGCGGACCGAGCAGGTAGCCCTGCCAGTTGTTCCAGGAGGCGTCCTCGGAGAACGCGTTGACCACCAGCCCCCAGCCCACCAGGGAGGCCAGCGCGAGGGTGCCGAGCGAGACCACGTCGGCAGCGCCGTACCGGCCCTGCGGATCGAAGAGGGCGGCCTCGTCGTAGTCCTCGCGGCGCAGCAGGATGTCGGCGATCATGATGCCCGCCCACGCGCCCAGCGGGACGCCGAGCGTGATCAGGAAGCTCTGGAACGGACCGATGAAGCTCTCGGCGAAGAAGACGACGTAGATGGTGCCGGCGGTGAGGATCACCCCGTCGATGAAGGCGGCCGTGGGGCGTGCGATCTTCACTCCGAGCGAGAGCAGCGTCAGGCCTGAGGAGTAGATGCCGAGCACCGCACCGCTGACGAGCGCCAGGATCGCGGCGAGCAGGAACGGCACCAGGGCCCAGGTCGGCAACAGCGTCGAGAGGGTGCCGATCGGGTCGGCGGCGATCCCGTCGAGCAGCGCCGGCGAGGAGCTCGCGAGCGCGAGGCCGAAGACGACGAGGAGGCAGGGCGCGAGCGCGCCGCCGAAGGTGTTCCAGCCCACGATGGCCGCACCGGACGCGCGACGCGACTGGTAGCGCGACCAGTCTGCGGCGATGTTGATCCAGCCGAGCCCGAAGCCGGTCATGACCATCACCAGCGCACCGATCACCGCCTGCGTGGA
The DNA here is from genome assembly GCA_963782075.1 of uncultured Actinomycetota bacterium. GTDB lineage: Bacteria > Actinomycetota > Actinomycetes > Propionibacteriales > Nocardioidaceae > Nocardioides. The sequence goes on along the minus strand of CAWAIJ010000015.1, from coordinate 24,544 downwards.
GCCGGACGGGGTCGCGGACACCGCGTCCCACGAGATGTCGTCGACGGTCAGCACGACGTAGAGGATCGTGACGGCGCCGGTGATCCACGTCAGCCAGGACTGCATGCGCATGATGATGTGGTAGCCCGCGACGCTGGCAGCGACGATCAGCGAGGCGACCACCACGGTCGCCCCCACCTGCGTGGTGGTGCCGGCGGACCAGCCGAGCCGGGCGAACACCGTGGTCGTCGCGAGCACGGCCAAGATGGCGAGGAACGTCTCCCAGCCGATGGAGACCAGCCACGAGATGACGCCCGGCACCTTCTGACCGGAGACGCCGAACGCGGCACGGCTGAGCACCATCGTCGGCGCCGAGCCCCGCTTTCCGGCGATGGCGATCACGCCGCACAGCGCGAACGACACCACGATGCCGACCAGCGCGACGAGCACCCCCTGCCAGAACGAGATGCCGAAGTAGAGGATGAACCCCGCGTAGCTCATGCCGAACACGCTCACGTTGGCGGCGAACCACGGCCAGAAGAGGTCGGCGGGCCGGGCGGTCCGCTCCGCTTCGTCGATGATCTCGATGCCGGTCGTCTCGACGCCGAGGCGTCGTGTCTCGTCCAGGGTGCTCATGCCTCGATGATGGCATTGGTGATCCCTGACGCCGCGCAGGGCGCGACACCGGGTCAGACCAGGCCGGCCACCAGCGGTCCGAGCGACCGCGCGGTCCCCTCCGCGATCGTGACCACCTCGGCGGGGTCGATGCCGCCCCCGCCCGCGGGCCGGTCACGACCGCCCTCGATCGCGGTGACGATCGAGATCCCGAGCACCGCGAGCCCAGCCTCCCGCGCCGCGATCGCCTCGGGCACGGTCGACATCCCGACCAGGTCCGCACCGAGCGCGCGCAGCCAGTCAGCCTCGGCCGCCGTGTTGTAGTGCGGGCCGCGCAGCTGCGCGTAGACCGCCTGTTCGAGGGTCGGGTCGAGCGAGAACGCCTGCGCCACCAGCAGCGGCGACCAGGTGTGGGTGAGGTCGACGAAGCGGGCTCCCTCGACCGGGCTGGTCCCGGTGAGGTTGAGATGGTCGCGGATGAGCAACGGCTGGCCGATCTGCCAGTCGCCGTACCGGAGGCTGCCGTTGGCGTTGGTCAGCACGACCCGGTCGGCGCCGAGGGCGGCAATGGTGCGCACGCCGTGGACGACCGGGCGCACACCGTGGCCCTCGTAGAGATGGGTGCGCCCGGACAGGACCAGCACCCGTCGGCCACCGACCGCGAACGCCAGTACCTCGCCGCGATGACCCTCCGCCACGGGCGCCAGGAAGCCGGGGATGTCGGCCGTCGGGCACGCGAACAGGGGCTCGCCCCACGACTCGACGAGTGGACTCCAGCCCGAGCCGAGGACGACGCCGGCGTCGACCGAGTCGGCCCCGAGCCTCTCGCGCAGCCAGTCGGCGGCCTCGTGAGCCGCGGTGAAGGGATCCACCCAAGGATTGAAGCAGCACGTCGACCCCGACCTCGACCCTGAGGACGATCAGGGTCGGGCCGGGGTGGGCTCAGGTGTCGTCCCCGATGTGGTGGGACCCGCCCCACCGCGAGGCTTCAACCCATGATCACTGTTGACCACCTGACCAAGAGCTATCGCGGCGTCACCGCCGTCGACGACGTCTCCTTCACCGCCCGACCCGGTCGCGTGACCGGCTTCCTCGGCCCCAACGGCGCCGGCAAGTCGACCACCATGCGGATCATGGTCGGCCTGACCCCGGCCACCTCCGGCCACGTCGAGGTGCTCGGCGGCCGGTACGCCGACCTGCCGAACCCCGGCCTCGAGATCGGCGTCCTGCTGGACGCCTCCGCCCAGCACGCGGGCCGCACCGGCCGCGAGATCCTCACCCTGGCTGCCCTCACGATGGGGCTCCCGAAGAGCCGGGTGGACCAGATGCTCGACCGGGTGTCGCTGACCGGGAAGGAGGCGGACCGCCGGGTCCGTGACTACTCCCTCGGCATGCGACAGCGGCTCGGCATCGCCAGCGCGCTGGTCGGAGATCCGGGTGTCCTGGTCCTCGACGAGCCCGCCAACGGCCTGGACCCGGCCGGCATCCGCTGGATGCGCGACCTCCTGCGCGACTACGCCGACGGCGGCGGCACGGTCCTGCTGTCCTCCCACCTGCTCCACGAGATCGAGGTCATCGCCGATGACCTCGTCGTGATCGGGAACGGCCGGATCGTCGCGCAGGGCACCAAGGAGGAGCTCCTCTCCGCCGCCGGCACTGTCGTCACCTCGGTCGACAACGTCCGCCTGGCCGGAGCGCTCGCCGACGCCGGCGTCGGCGCCTCGGTCTCCGGGTCGGGTGCCCTCCACACCGACGCCGACGCATCGCAGGTCGGCCAGATCGCCCTGGCCGCCGGCGTCGCCCTGACCGAGCTGCGCTCCGCGGACAGCGCCGGTCTGGAGGAGATGTTCCTCGAGCTCACCGCGGAATCCCAGCGTGACGACGTCTCCGAAGGAGCAGCAGCATGAGCACCCTGACCGCCACCACCGACACTGCGGTGATCGCACCCCGCGAACGGCCCGCCGTCCGCCCCATCCCCATGAGCCGGATCATCGGCGTCGAGCTCCGCAAGATGTTCGACACCCGGTCGGGGTTCTGGTTGATGGTCAGCATCGGCGTGCTCTCGGTCCTGGCGACCGGCGCTGTGATCCTCTTCGCAGACGACGCCTCCCTGACCTACGACTCGTTCGCAGCCGCCATCGGGATCCCGATGACGGTGATCTTGCCGGTGATCGCGATGCTGTCGATCACCAGCGAATGGAGCCAGCGCACCGGGCTGGCAACGTTCACCTTCGTCCCCAGCCGGAGCCGGGTGATCGGCGCCAAGGCAGCCGTCGCCGTGGGCATCGGCGTGGTCTCGATGCTGGTCGCTGCCGGCATCGGAGCGCTCGGCAACCTCCTGGGCTCGAGCCTCGCCGGGGTCCCCACCGTGTGGGACATCAGCGTCATGCAGTTCTCGATGATCGTGCTGGCCACCGTGCTCAACATGATGATCGGATTCATGCTCGGCCTGCTGCTGCGCAACTCGGCCGCCGCGATCGTGGCGTACTTCGTCTACCAGTTCGTGCTGAGCACGCTCACGGCGCTGCTGGCCGCGACGCAGGAGTGGTACGCCGACATCCAGCCCTGGGTGGACTTCAACTTCAGCCAGGGCAACCTGTTCGGAGCCGTCCCGAACGCGGAGCAGTGGGCACAGCTGGGTGTCTCAGGATTCTTCTGGCTGGCGCTCCCGCTCGCCATCGGGCTGCGGCTGGTGCTGCGCTCCGAGGTGAAGTAGCCCCTCCAACGTCATACGGTCCGGTCGCAATAGCGACCGGACCGTATGACGTTGCGCATGGGATCAGCGGGTGGCGGTGCCCTCGACGTAGTCGGAGTCGTGCGACTTCACCCAGGCCATCAGCTTGCGGAGCTCGCGGCCGGTCTGCTCGATCGGGTGGGACTCACCCTTCTCGCGCAGCTCCTTGAACTCCTTGCCGCCGTTGTCCTGGTCGTCGATGAAGCGCTTGGCGAAGGTGCCGTCCTTGATCTCGGCCAGGATCAGCGCCATGTTCTCCTTCACCTGCGGGGTGATGACCCGCGGGCCGGAGACGTAGTCGCCGTACTCGGCCGTGTCGGAGACCGACCACCGCTGCTTGGCGATGCCGCCCTCGTACATCAGGTCGACGATCAGCTTCAGCTCGTGGAGGCACTCGAAGTAGGCGACCTCGGGCTGGTAGCCGGCCTCGATCAGGGTCTCGAACCCATACATCACCAGCTGGCTGGCACCGCCGCAGAGAACGGCCTGCTCGCCGAACAGGTCGGTCTCGGTCTCCTCGGCGAAGGTCGTCTTGATGCCGCCGGCACGCAGGCCGCCGATCGCCTTCGCGTAGGACAGCGCGAGGTCCCAGGCCTTGCCGGACTCGTCCTTCTCGACCGCCACCAGCACCGGCACGCCCCGACCGTCGACGTACTCACGTCGGACCAGGTGGCCGGGGCCCTTGGGAGCGACCATGAAGACGTCGACGCCCGCGGGAGGCTCGATGTAGCCGAACCGGATGTTGAAACCGTGGCCGAACACGAGGGTGTCGCCCTCGGTGAGGTGCGGCGCGATCTCGTTGGCGTAGACGGTCCGCTGCACCTGGTCGGGCGCGAGGACCACGATCAGGTCGGCCTCCTCGACCGCCTCGGCGGGCGTCAGCACGCGCAGCCCCTCGGCCTCTGCCTTCGCGCGGGACGCGCTGCCCTCCTGGAGGCCGACGCGGACGTCGACTCCCGAGTCGCGCAGCGACAGCGCGTGTGCGTGACCCTGGCTGCCGTAACCGATGACGGCGACGTTCTTGCCCTGGATCAGGCCGAGGTCGGCGTCGTCGTCGTAGAACATCTCAGCCACTGGAGGCTCTCCTTCATGGGTGGGTGGGTCTGGGTGATGCAGTGAGTGACGTTGTCAGTGTCCCGGAGCGGCGCGGGGTGGCGCCGGGACGGGATGGTGGGTGGGTACGGCGGCGGCCGCACCGACCGCGGCCGGTGCCTGGATCGGAACCGGGCGCACGGTGCGCTCGGAGATGGAACGGGAGCCGCGGCCGATGGCGACCATGCCGGACTGCACGAGCTCGCGGATCCCGAACGGTTCGACCAGGCTCAGGAAACCGGCCAGCTTGTCGGGGTTCCCGGTGACCTCGACGGTCACCGCGTCGGGAGCGACGTCGACGACGCGCGCCTTGAACAGCTGCACGGCGTCGAGCACCTGACCGCGGGTCTCGGCGTCCGCCCGGACCTTCACCAGCAGCAGCTCGCGGTTGACCGAGCCGGTGGTGTCGAGCTCGACGACCTTGATCACCTCGACCAGCTTGTTGAGCTGCTTGGTGACCTGCTCGAGCGGGGACTCCTCCACGTTGACCACGATGGTCATGCGGGAGACCTCGGGGTGCTCGGTCGGGCCGACCGCGAGCGAGTCGATGTTGAAGCCGCGCCGGCTGAACAGGCCGGCGATCCGGGCCAGCACACCGGGCTTGTTCTCGACGAGGACCGAGAGGGTATGAGTACTCACTTAGAGGTCGTCCTCCTCGAAGTCGGGCGCGATGTCGCGGGCGTACTTGATGTCGTCGTTGCTGGAGCCGGCGGCGACCATCGGCCACACCATCGCGTCGCGATGGACCCGGAAGTCGACGACCACGGGGACGTCGTTGATCTCCATCGCCTTGGTGATGGTGGCGTCGACGTCCCCCGGGCTGTCGCACGAGAGACCCACGCAGCCGTAGGCCTCGGCCAGCTTCACGAAGTCGGGGATCCGACGGTCAGCGCCGGTGTGGAGATCGGTGTTGCTGTAGCGCTCGCTGTAGAACAGCGTCTGCCACTGCCGCACCATGCCGAGCGACTCGTTGTTGATGATCGCGACCTTGATCGGGATGTCGTTGATGGCACAGGTGGCCAGCTCCTGGTTGGTCATCTGGAAGCAGCCGTCGCCGTCGATCGCCCACACCGTGGTGTCGGGGAGCCCCACCTTGGCGCCCATCGCAGCCGGTACGGCGTACCCCATGGTGCCGAGACCGCCGGAGTTGATCCAGGTGTTCGGCTTCTCGTAGCCGACGAACTGCGCCGCCCACATCTGGTGCTGGCCGACGCCGGCGGCGTAGACCGCGTCGGGGCCGGCGATCGCGCCGAGCCGCTCGATGACGTACTGCGGAGCCAGCGAGCCGTCGGCGGGCTGGTCGTAGCCGAGCGCGTACTTCTTCTTCACCCCGGCCAGGAAACCGACCCAGGCCTCGTAGTCCCCGGTGTGCCCGGCGTCCGACTCGGCCTGCAGCGCCACGACCAGGTCGGCGATGACCTCGCGGGCATCACCCACGATCGGGACGTCCGCGTGGCGGTTCTTGCCGATCTCAGCCGGGTCGATGTCGGCGTGGATGACCCGCGCGCCGGGCGCGAACGACTCGAGGTTGCCGGTGACCCGGTCATCGAAGCGGGCACCGAGGCTGATGATCAGGTCACTCTTCTGGAGTCCCGCGACCGCGGCGACGGTGCCGTGCATGCCGGGCATGCCGAGGTGCTGCGGGTGGCTGTCGGGGAACGCACCCCGGGCCATCAGCGTCGTGACGACCGGCATGCCGGTGAGCGCGGCGAGCTGCGCCAGCTCGGCGCTCGCCTGCGCGCGGATCACACCGCCGCCGACGTAGAGCACGGGACGCCGCGACTCCAGGATCAACCGGGTCGCCTCGCGGATCTGCTTGGAGTGGGGCCGGGTCACCGGGCGGTATCCCGGCAGCCGCAGCTCGCTTGGCCACGCGTACGTCGTCATCGCCGTCAGGGCCGACTTCGCGACATCGACCAGGACCGGGCCGGGGCGACCGGTGCTGGCGATGTAGAAGGCCTCAGCGACCGTGCGCGGGATGTCGGCCGGGTCGGTGACCAGGAAGTTGTGCTTGGTGATGGGCATGGTGATGCCCCGGATGTCGGCCTCCTGGAACGCGTCGGTCCCGATCGCGGCGGCACCGACCTGCCCGGTCACGGCGACCATGGGGACGGAGTCCATGTGGGCGTCGGCCAACGGGGTGACCAGGTTGGTGGCGCCAGGCCCGCTGGTGGCCATGCAGACGCCGACCCGGTTGGTCGCCGCGGCGTACCCCTGCGCGGCGTGACCGGCCCCCTGCTCGTGACGCACCAGGATGTGGCGGATCGAGCTGTCCATCAGGGGGTCGTACGCCGGGAGAATCGCGCCGCCCGGGATGCCGAAGATGGTCTCGGTCCCGGCGGCCTCAAGAGCCCGGATCAGGCTCTGCGCGCCCGTCATCTCGCTCATCTGGCTGTGTCCTTCATCCGTGGTGGTGCCATCCGCTGTCCCAACAAAAACGCCCCACGTTGCTGAGCAACGAGGGGCGACGCGTCGGCTGGTCGGTCGATCAGTCGGCGCGTCCGGTGCGTACGAGAATCAGCTTCTCCATGTGATCAGCCTACGCCCGGCCTCGTCGGGCCGTCAGCCGAGTCTCCCATGCGTCCCGGATGGTGGGACGGCGGTCCCACATTGCGGCGCGATGCCGGCTCACAGCACGGTCTGGCCGAGGGGCCATCGACGTAGGAGCGACGAGTCGCGGAGAGGTCGGCGACGGCGAGGTGATGAACGAGACGCGTTGCTCCATGCCGCCGAGGCTGGCAGACGCGTCCGACCACGACCACCGGGTGGGCGCATTCGCTCGGCTCGTGCGGCGCCCGCTCGGTCGAGGTCACGGTCGAGTCACGATGCCGGAATCCCTTGTGGACAAGGGGTTCTGAGCGTTCTGGGCTTCAGTGGTGACGGCTTGGATGGGGGTATGGCCATCAGCCCGTTCCCGCACCCGACACCCGCCGGTGTCGTGGGTGAGGCATGCGCTGGGCTCGACGCGCTGACCGGGTCGCTGTGGTCCGCGCGGACCGACGCAGAGCTGGTCGCCGGGGTCGAGGAGCTGCAACAGCTCAAGGCCAAGGCAGCTGCGCTGGAGGCCGAGCTGCTGGCCGAGGTCGACGCCCGCGACCTCGCCAAGAAGCAGCTGGCCTGGGGGTCGACGGCTGACTGGTTCACCCACCTGGCCGGCACCACCCGCCGCCGGGGACGAGACGCGCGGCCAGGCCGACGCCAACCGGGTCCGAGAACTCATCCTCGAGAAACACCTAGGCGCGAGCCGTCACTCCCGCAGGTTGGAATGGGCGTGAGCCGTCACTTCTACCTGCACGAATGACGGCTCGGCACCTGTGGAACCTGCACAAGTGACGGGTCGGTGTGGGGGCCGCGTCGGCCGCCACCTCGCCCGCGTCGTGGACCCCGACCGTGAGGACCGTGACGCCGAGACCGCCCGGGCTGCAGGACCTCGTGACGGAGTGGGTCAGTCGCCCGTCCCCGGATCGGTGAGGTCGGAGAGCCGGGTCCGCTGCTGTCCGGCCTCGTCGAAGTTGTCGGGGGCCAGCCATGCGTCGTACGCCGGCCGCAGCGACCGCCAGTCGTGGTCGGTCATCGCGAACCAGTCGGTGTCGCGGTTCCGGTCCTTGTAGACCATCGCCTGTCGGAAGCGACCCTCGTAGCGGAATCCGAGCCGTCGCGCGGCCGAGGCGGACGGGGCGTTGAGCGAGTCGAGCTTCCACTCGAACCGGCGGTAGCCGAGGTCGTCGAAGACGTAGCCGGCCAGCAGCCGGATCACCTCCGTGGCGGCCCTGGTGCGCTGGAGCGTGCGGGCGAAGAGCACCGCACCCACCTCGATCGAGCCGTGGTCCGGGTCGATCCGGAAGAAGCTGGCGACGCCCGCAGCCGCGCCCGTGTCGGCCGGGACCAGCGCGTAGGTGACGGAATCGGTGGTGGCGTGACACCCGTCGACCCAGGCGTGCATCCCGGCCACGTCCTCGGGAGGGTCGTCCGCGCGGTAGGTCCAGAGCGACGCGTCGTCCGGTCCACAGAGCGCCGTCCACAGCGACTCGGCGTGCGCGACCTCGAGCGGCTCGACGTTCACGTAGCGGCCCTCGAGCCGGACCCGGGTCGGCGGCGGGCGGGGCGTCCACTCGACCGGGTCGCCGATCGGCTGGCGGTGCTCGTTGACCCGGGTCACGGCCATGACTGGGTGATCTCGCGGGTGTCACCGTCGACGACCACCCGGGCCAGGGCGCCGTTGAGGAGTGGCAGGTGTGGTGGGACGTGCCCGATCTCGACGTCGAGCACGATCGGGACGTCGAGCATCCCGAGCGCGTCGACGACCGCGTCGCGCTGGCCGAAGCCACCCTCGCTGCCGGGTGCGCGGGTGCGGCCGACCAGGATTGCCACCGCGTGCTCGAACCAGCCGGCCAGCCGCAGCGCGTGCAGGTGGCGGCAGATGGTGAACGCCTCGTCCTCGGCGGCCTCGACGTAGACCACGAGGTCGCCGTGCTCGCGTCCGAACGCAGCGACGTCGCCGTAGGCCGTCCCGGCGATCGGCCCCATGGTCTCGATGCAGCCGCCGATCAGCCGTCCGGTCACGTCGACCGTGCCACCGCCGAGCACCTCCCAGGCGCCCGCACCGGCGGGCTTCCACGTCGTCGCCGACGTGTCCTCCTCGAACCGCCACCAGTCGCCCACCAGACCCGAGTCGCGCTGGGTCACCGGCTCGGTCGCCGCGGCCAGGTCCAGCCAGTGGGTCAGCCCGTCCGGCGCGGCGTACGGCGTGTCCGCGAGGTTGTCACCGTGCAACGTCGCCAGCCCGGTGCGCAGCGTCAGCGGCACCATCCACGTCGTGGAGTCGGAGAAGCCCACGACCCACGTGGGGTCGGCCCCGGCGATCGCGTCGTAGTCGAGCAGGTCGAGGAGGTCGATCGCGGTGACGCCACCCCAGGGCGGCACCACGGCCCGGATGCGTGGGTCGACGAGCATGGCGGTGAGCTCGGCGGCTCGCTGCTCGCGCGGGGCGCTGACGTGGGTGGACCCGTCCATGCAGTCCCCCACCACGACCTCGAAGCCGCGCCGGCGCAACCAGTCCGTGGCGAAGTCGATCCGGTCCGCGCCCGCACCCACGACTCCGGAGGACGGTGAGGTGACACCGATCCGGTCACCGGGTCGCAGCGGGGGCGGGAAGCGGAGGTCCATGGCGACCCATCCAAGCACCGGTGCCCCGCTCCTGGCGGGAACGGGGCACCGGCGGGTGGTCTGCCCGAGGTCAGCCGGCGGGCAGGGTCAGGGCCTCGGCCGCTCCGGCGGCGTTGTCGTAGACGACGACCATGACTCCCAGCGGACTGGTCTCGGCGTGACCCGGTCCCGGTGCGACGTCGACCTGCTCGGACCCACCGGGGGCGACGCTCACGAACTGCCCGTCGCTGGCATACGACGGCGACCACGGGTCGTAGGACCCTGCGGTGTCGGTCACGTCGAACCCGCCGTCACGGCCGAAGGACGCCACGGAGTAGTCGAACGCCGGCGAGCTGGCCGTCATCCCGAGCGAGCTGGCCCGTACCGGGAGCAGCACCGTGCCGCTGTCGGTCGGTGCGCTCGCGAGGAAGCCGGCCGCGGAGAGGCCGCCGGTGGCCAGGTTGACGATGAAGACCTCCGTCGTACCGTTCGCCGAACCGGCACGCACTGCACCGGAGTCGGCTGACAGCACGATGAAGTCGTCGGTGCCGTCGCCGTTGGCGTCGACGTAGACGTCGTGCTCGTTGGCCGCGGCATTGCTGTAGCGGTCGTGGGTGTTGACCGCGAACACCATCAGCTTCGTCGACTGGTAGTCGAACGCCTGGACGCCGACCGCGCGCAGGTCCACGCCGTCGTCGACGCCGGAGTCGCCCTGGGCATCCTCGATGCCCCAGGCGTAGAAGTCCGCGTCGCCCGAGATGGCCCCGCCGTTGGTCAGGGTGGCGGTGTCTGCGTCGACCGTGGCGTCCACCTGCGAGAGCGAGCGCGGCACCAGCAGGTAGGGGACCCGCAGCGTCCCGTCGGCTGCACGCTTCCCGGAGAGGACGACGTTGCCGGAGATCTCCCAGAAGCTGAACTGGTCTCCGCCCGTCGTCGAGCCCGGGACGTTGGTCGCCGGCGCCGTGAGCGTCACGCGCACCGTCCGTGAGCTGCCCGGAGGGACCGTGACCCGCGACGGGCTCACCGTCACGTCGCCGTCCTGCGACTGCGGCGAGCGCTCGGTCGACACCTGGTAGGTGACGGCCTTCCTGCCCTTGTTCGCGACCGTCACGGTCCGGCTCTCCGAGAAGGTGGTGCCGCTCTCGGCGAAGCCGAAGCTCACCGAGGGCTGCCGCACCGTCCCGCCGGCGGCCGCGGTCTCGTCGCCGTAGGCGACGGACGTGCCACGCACCACCTGCGAGGTGTCGACCAGACCGGCACCACCGCGCGACAGCTTGTAGCCGGCGATCCCGGACGGGTCCGCGGTCGTGACCAGGGAGGACGAGATCTCCTCCGACGTCCAGCCCGGGTGGGCCTGGACACCGAGCGCAGCGACGCCTGCCACGTGGGGCGCCGCCATCGACGTGCCGGACTTGATGGTGCCGCCCGAGCCGGTCCCGACGTCGGTCGAGAGCGTGCTCACGCCGGGCGCCGCGACATTCGGCTTGGCGCCGCTGTCACCGCGGCGGGGGCCACCGGAGCTGAACGACGCGAAGCCGCGGAAGCCGGGGTTGGAGATGGTCGAGGAGGCGAGCGTGACCGACTGACCGTCTGCGGCGAGCAGCTGGTCGCCGTCCTCGGTCGGCGCCGGCCCCACCACACCGCGCACCCCGAGCAACGGGATGGTGACGCGGTACTGCTCCCCGGTGTCGGGGTTGCTGGTGATCTCGCCCTCGTACGGCGGGAAGTCGGCCGTGTTGTTGATCATCGACACCGCAGCCGCGCCAGCCTGCTGGGCGAAGACTCCGCGCGCCACGCGGGCGCAGGTGCCGCGCTGGGTGACGGCGAGCTGCGAGCCACCGTCGACGATCCCGACGCGGGTGTAGTCGGTGCGGGCGCAGCCGAGTGCCTCATTGGCGGGCGTCGCGGGGTCATCGGTCAACGCGACGATCGTGAGCGGACCCGGGGGCAGCTCGGCCCCGTTGGCGTTGATCGAGTTGATGGTGGTGCCACCGAAGCTGAGGGTTGCTCCCGGGAACGACTCCGCCGGGTCGACGGCCGCGACGCTCACGGCTCCGGGCGCCGTACCGGGCGAACCCGTGATGTAGGGCGCGGGGCCGCTGTTGCCGGCCGAGGTGACGACCACGACGCCGGCAGCGACGGCGTTCGTGGAGGCGACCGCGGACGGGTCGTCGGCGCTGCCGAACGACGAGCCGAGCGACATGTTGATGACGTCCATGTCGTGGGCGACGGCCCAGTCGATGGCGTCGACGGTCACGTCGGTGGAGCCGCCGCAGCCGAAGACGCGCAGGGCATACAGGTCGGCCTGCGGCGCGACGCCGGGCCCGATCTTGAAGTCCTGCTCGAAGGTGGTGGCGTCGTAGCCGCCGTCGTAGGTCGACTCGTCCGGGTTCACGCCGCTGCCACCGACGGTGCCGGCCACGTGGGAGCCGTGGCCCTGGCAGTCGAGCGGGTTCGGGTCGGGAACCGCGACCGAGGCCGGGTTGTTGGCGTCGTAGTCGTCGCCGACGAAGTCGAAGCCGCCCTTGATGCGCGGCGCGTCGGGTCCGAACAGGGAGGGGTCGGCGGGAGCGACGTCGGCCGCATCGGCCGCCTCGTACGCCTCGACCGTGCCGGGGCCGGCGAAGTTGGCGTGGGTGTAGTCGATCCCGGTGTCGATCACGGCGACCTTGACGTTCTCACCGGTGTAGCCGGAGCTCTCCCAGACCTGGGGGACCCCGAGGAACGGGACCGAGACCTCGTGCTCGAGCTCGTGGACCGGGATCACGTGGACTGCCTTGACGCCGGCGATGTCGGTGATGGCGGGCAGCTGGGAGCGAGTGACCGTCGCGCGGATGCCGTTGTAGGCGGACTGGAGGTAGGACTCAACGCGACCGCCGTCAGCCTCGATGACGCGGGCAGCACGGTTCTGGATCGAGCGGAGCGACTGCTGGATCTGGCGGTCGCGACTGGCGGAGAACTCGGCGCCGCGCCGGGCTTCTCTCACTGCGACCGGGGCGCCCTCCATCTCGACCATGACGGAGACGCGGCGCGCGTCGTCGAGTGCGGCCAGGGTGACCTGCGGGTCGATGGGGCCACTGCTGGGTGCCTGGACGAATCGGTCGGCGCTACCGTCCTCGGCCCCTGCTGATCCGGGGACGAACGCCCCCGGGATGACGAGGGCGGCGATGCCTGCCCCTACGACGACACGACGAATCAAGGTGATGACCTTCCCGAGAGGTGCCCCCACCGGGCCGCGGATGGTGCGCGGTGGAGGTGACGTGGACCACATCACCCTAGGTCAGGATCAACCCAGCGTCGAGAGCACCTCACGCACGGCCGTCACGCCCGCCTCCACCTCGGCGAACGAGGTCGAGAGCGGCGAGAGCCCGATCCGCAACCCGTCCGGCTCGCGGTAGTCGGGGATCACGTCGCGCCGCCACAGCTGCTCGGTGGCGGCCTGCATCGCCGGGTGGAGCAGGGTCACGTGGCCACCGCGGCGCGCCGGATCGCGCGGCGAGGCCACCTCGACCCCCAGGGGGGACAGCAGCTCGTCGCTGAGCTGGACGGCGTACGCCGTGAGGGCGATCGACTTCTCGCGGATCGCGTCGATCCCCACCTCCTCGATCAGCTCCAGCATGTCGCGCAGTGGCAGCAGGCCCATGATCGGCGGGGTCCCGGACTGGAAGCGACGGATGCCGTCGGCCGGCGTGTAGGTCGGGCCCATCCGGAACGGGTCGGTGGCGCCCAGCCAGCCCTGGATCGGCTGCGTCAGCGTCTCGAGGTGCCGGCGTGCGGCGTACAGCCAGGCGGGGGCGCCCGGTCCGCCGTTGAGGTACTTGTAGCTGCAGCCGACGGCGAGGTCGACGTGCCACGCGTCGAGCTCGACCGGGACCGAGCCACCGGAGTGCGACAGGTCCCAGAGCACGAGCGCCCCGGCGTCGTGGGCGCGGGAGGTGATGCGGGCCGCGTCGGCGATCCACGCGGAGCGGTAGGCGACGTGGCTGAGCACGACCAGGGCCGTCTGCTCGCCGACCGCGTCCACCACCTGCTGCTCGGTCACCCCGGCGGTGGTGTCGACGTCGATCCACCGCAGTGTCAGCCCGCACTCCTCCGCGACCCCCGCCGCCACATAGCGGTCGGTGGGGAAGTTGTCGCGGTCGATCACGATCTCGGTGCGGCCGGGCCGGGCCGCGACCGCGGCTCGCATGGCCTTGTAGAGCAGCACGGTGGTGGAGTCCCCGACGATCACCTGCCCCGGGGCAGCGCCGAGCACGGTGCGACCGAGGTCGTCGCCGACCGTCAGCGGCAGGTCCATCCACGACTCGTCCCAGCCCCGGATCAGCCGTCCGCCCCACTCACCGGTGACGAACCGTGACAGCCGCTCGGCCGTGGCGCGCAGCGGCCTCCCGAGCGAGTTGCCGTCGAAGTAGACGAGATCGGTGTCGGCGTCCACGAACCGGTCCCGGTAGCGGGCCAGGGAGTCGACGGAATCGAGGTCGGCAGCGGAGGGGGTCGGCTGGGTCACGGCGCCACTCTCCCAGAACGTCCGCGCCCGCCCGCCCCGTGGCTGACGGGGTCAGCCGCAGACGGCTCCGTGGGCGGCGGACTGCACGACCTTGGCGTACTTCCCGAGCACCCCGCGCGTGTACTTCGGGGGGTTGGGCTGCCAGCCCTCGCGCCGCGAGGCGAACTCCTCCTCGGTGACGGCCACGTCGAGCGAACGGTTCAGCACGTCCAGGGTGATCTGGTCACCGTCACGCAGGAACGCGACCGGTCCCCCGTCGGCGGCTTCGGGGGCGAGGTGGCCGACGCACAGGCCCGTCGTACCGCCGGAGAAGCGGCCATCGGTGATGAGCAGGACGTCCTTGCCCAGTCCCGCGCCCTTGATCGCGCCGGTGATGGCGAGCATCTCGCGCATGCCGGGCCCGCCCTTGGGGCCCTCGTAGCGGATCACGACCACGTCGCCGGCGGTGATCTGCCCGGCAGTGAGCGCGTCGAGCGCGGCCCGCTCCCCGTCGAAGACGCGGGCGGTGCCGGTGAAGGTCGTCTCGTCGAAGCCGGCGCTCTTCACCACGGCACCCTCCGGGGCGAGGGAGCCCTTGAGGATGGTGATGCCGCCGGTGCGGTGGATCGGCCGGTCCATGGCCCGGATCACGTCGTCGTCGACGGCCGGCGGCGCCAGCGCCTCGAGGTTCTCGCGCATCGTCTTGCCGGTCACGGTGAGGCAGTCGCCGTGGAGCAGGCCGGCGTCGAGCAGGGCCTTCATCACCATCGGGATGCCGCCGACCTTGTCGACGTCGTTCATGACGTACTTGCCGAACGGCTTGAGGTCGCCGAGGTGCGGGACCTTGTCCCCCACGCGGTTGAAGTCGTCGAGGGTGAGGTCGACGTCGGCCTCGCGGGCGATCGCGAGGAGGTGGAGTACGGCGTTGGTGGATCCGCCCAGCGCCATGACCACGGTGATGGCGTTCTCGAACGCCTCCATGGTCATGATCTGGCGGGCCGTGATGCCGCGACGAAGCAGCTCCACCACGGCCTCGCCGGAGCGGTGGGCGAAGCCGTCGCGGCGACGGTCCACGGCCGGCGGTGCCGCCGATCCAGGCAGCGACATGCCGAGTGCCTCGGCCACCGACGCCATCGTGTTCGCGGTGTACATGCCGCCGCAGGCACCCTCGCCCGGACAGATCGCCCGCTCGATGCGGTCGACCTCCTCACGGGTGATCTTGCCGGCCAGGCAGGCGCCGATCGCCTCGAAGGCGTCGATGATCGTGACGTCCTCGCCGTCGACCTGTCCGGGCATGATCGACCCGGCGTACAGGAAGACCGACGCGAGATCGAGTCGGGCCGCGGCCATCAGCATCCCCGGCAGCGACTTGTCGCAGCCGGCGAGCAGCACCGAGCCGTCGAGCCGCTCGGCCATCATCACGGTCTCGACCGAGTCGGCGATGACCTCGCGGGAGACCAGCGAGAAGTGCATTCCCTCATGTCCCATCGAGATGCCGTCGGAGACCGAGATGGTGCCGAACTCGAGGGGGTAACCGCCGGCCGCGTGCACGCCGTTCTTGGTGGCCTTGGCGAGCCGGTCGAGGGAGAGGTTGCAGGGCGTGATCTCGTTCCATGACGACGCGACGCCGATCTGCGGCTTCACCCAGTCGTCGTCCCCCATGCCGACCGCGCGCAACATGCCTCGGGCAGCCGCCTTCTCCAGCCCGTCGGTGACGTCGCGGGAGCGGGGCTTGATGTCGGGAGCGTCGGCCATGCCACCGAGCCTAATGCGGGTGCTGCGCCGTGGCGGGCCCCGCCACCGTCGGCGAGACCTGCCCAGGGCTGCGGGCGGCGATTTTCAACATTCTTGATGACGACATCGGGGTCCGGCGGCCGGACAATCGACGTACGGGAACGGGGGTGCGCGATGACCGCACGACATGACAACTATCCACCGAACGACACATATCTCGAGATCTACCGCACGCGGACGCCGCAGTACGAGCGGCGACCATCGCGACGGCTGTACGGCGTCGCCGTGGCGCTGACCGGCACGGCGGTGGCCATGCTCGTGCTGGCTCCCGACCGGATCAACTGGTTGACCCAGCTCGTCGTGGACACGCTCGCCCGGCTGCCCTGACCCTTCCTGACGAAGGTCTCAGCCGCGTTCGGCGACCGACTTCAGCTGGGCGAGGCCACGGTCGAAGTCCTTGCCGACGGCCTGGTCGAAGTAGAGCTTGCCCATCAGGCCCATGACTGCGCCGCGCTCGCCCGCCATCGTCCAGACCACGTCAGTGCCGGAGGCGGTCGGAGTGAGGTCGAAGCGGGTGATGTTGGTGGCCTTGAACGGCTTGAGGAAGCGGAGGTCGACTGCCACGGCGTGCGGAGTCGACTCGATGATCTCCATCGTCCCCTGACCGGCCTTCTTGTTGCCGTTCCACGCGTAGTGCGAGCCCACGCCCCGCTCGGGACCGGTGAACGTGCGCTGCAGGTCGGGGTCGAGGCCCTCCCACGGCGACCACTGCTGCCACGCCCGGAAGTCGTCGAGGAGCGGGTGGATCCGCTCCGGCGGAGCCGAGGTCGTGGTGGAACGGGACATCTCGAAGGCAGCCATGGTCAGATCATCGCAGCCCGGACGACCATCACGTCAGGCAGATCCGCGGCGACCTGCTGCCAGGACTCGCCCTCGTCGGCCGAACCCCACACCACGCCGTTGCGGCCGCCGAAGTAGACCCCGGCGGGATCCCCGTCGTCGGCGCACATCGCGTCGCGCATCACCGCGGCGTAGAACTCGTCCGGCAGGCTGCCCCCGCCGAGCTCTGACCAGGAGGCACCGGCGTCGGAGGTGCGCCACACCCGCGCCCGGCCGTCGACCGGCCAGCGGGCGCCGGCGTCCGCGATCGGGAAGGTGTACGCCGTACCGCTGCGGGTCGGGTGGGCGACCATCGCGAACCCGAACTCGGCGGGCAGGCCCGGGGCGATGTCGTTCCACGACGCACCGCCGTCGTCGGAGCGGTAGACCCCACCGTGGTTCTGGAGGTACAGCCGGTCGGGATCACCCGAGTCGCGGGCGACCTTGTGGACGCACTGGCCGAACTCCGGGTAGAACCGCTCCCCCGGCATGAACTCGGCCTTCACGCCGGTGTTGGACGCCGCCCACGAGCTCCCGCCGTCCTCGGTGCGGTAGACGCCACCGGTCGAGATGGCGGCCAGCACCCGGTCACCGTCCGTGGGGTGCGGGAGGATCGTGTGGAACGCCTGGCCTCCGAACCCCTCGTTCCACTCGGCGCGGTGCGGGTGGTCCCAGAGACCGCGGACCAGCTCGAAGGTCTCGCCCCGGTCGGTCGAGCGGAAGATCGCCCCCGGCTCGGTGCCGGCCCAGACGACGCCGTCCTCGACGCCGGGCACCAGCTGCCAGACCCGGGCCAGCGTCTGCCCGGTGTCCTCGGGGAACCGGATCGCACCGTTGGGGGTCTCGGTCCAGGTCTCGCCCAGGTCGTCGGACCGGCGGACCTGCGGTCCGAACCAGCTCGACGAGCACCCGACCAGCAGCCGCGGGCTTCCACCTCGCCGGTCGAGCAGGACGGAGTAGACCTCCTCCATCGGGAAGTGGGGGCCGGTGACCTTCCAGTCAGCCCGGTCGTCCGAGGACGCCAGCCAGAGGCCCTTGCGAGTGCCGATCATCAACAACGTGGTCATGGCGCCACCTTTCCGTGGTCGGGTCGATTGCGGAAGCCCCTCGGGTGGACCACCGGCAGCGGACAGGAGCCCCGCACCTAGATTGACTGGGTGGCGACGCGATTCTCACCGGTCTGGCTGGTGCTGATCGGAATTCTTTCCGTCCAGCTCGGTGCGGCGATCGCGAAGGACCTCTTCGACGTGATCTCGCCGACCGGCATGGTGTGGCTGCGGCTGGTGACCAGCGCGCTGGTCCTCGGGCTGGTGGCCCGCCCGGCGCTGCGCGGCCGGAGCCGCGACGACTGGCTGGTCGCGATCGCGTTCGGCGTGACCCTCGGCGTCATGAACTGGGCGATCTACCAGTCGTTCGCCCGGATCCCGCTCGGCATCGCGGTGACCATCGAGTTCGTCGGGCCGCTCACCCTCGCGGTCATCGGGTCCCGCCGGCGGCGAGACCTGCTCTGGGTCGGGCTGGCAGCGCTGGGGGTGCTGCTGCTCGGCCTGCAACCGGGCGACGTGAACCTGCCGGGTGTGCTGTTCGCGCTGCTGGCCGGCGCCGCGTGGGCGGCGTACATCCTGCTCAGCGCGCGGACCGGCACTCGCTGGCCGGGCCTCGACGGGCTCGCGATCGCCAGCGTCGTGGCGACCCTGCTGCTCTCCCCGCTCGCGCTCGCCGGCGCCGGCGCCGCCCTGCTCGACCCGAAGATCCTCGCCCTCGGCGCTGCTGTCGGACTGCTCAGCTCGGTCATCCCCTACAGCTGCGAGCTGACCGCGCTGCGCACCATCCGCCCGGCGGTGTTCTCGATCCTGATGAGCGTGGAGCCGGCCGCCGCGGCGCTGGCCGCCATCGTCGTGCTCGGCGAGTTCCTCTCGGCGCTCCAGTGGCTGGCCGTCGCCTGCGTGGTCGTCGCCTCGGTCGGGGCCACCGGGTCCGGTCGGACGATCTCCGAACCCGTCCCCGACTAGTTCACACAGACTTCACACACGGTTGACGCCACCGCAAACCCGGCTGCCTAGGTTCAGAGCCATGAAGTTGCCGCTCCTGGACCTGTGGGCACACGCCTCCCAGCAGGGCGCGTGTCGCAATGCGATGGTCGCCACGACCGAGCTGACCCGGCGCCGGATCGAGAGGGACGAGGTCGAGGCCTACCTCGCCAGCCGTGCTCCCGTTCGTACGGCGCAGCATCCCGAGCCGGTGGAGGCGGTCGCCGCCACCGGATGACTGGCCAGCGGTCTGGAGGGTGATCTGGGCGACACCTCCCCGATCGGTCATGCTCCCTCGGGCAGAATCGAGGCATGTCGACTCCCGCGGCCGCAACGACCGCCCATGCCCGACTGGCCTTCGAGGACATCCTCTCCGACGACGGCACCCGGCTCCGGGTCTGGACCAACGATCCCGAGGGCACCCTGGAGGGCCCGACCGTCGTCCTCTGCAACGGACTCGGCACCAGCCCCTACACCTGGCCGGCGCTGCTCGACCCCGACTGCGGCGTACGCGTCGTCAGCTGGAACCACCGCGGCACCGGCGGCTCCGACCGACCGGCCGACCCGCACCGCGTGGGGGTCGAGGAGTTCGTCGAGGACGCGCTCTCGGTCATGGACCACTTCGGGGTCGACCGTGCGGTCCTGCTGGGCTGGTCGATGGGCGTCAACACCATGTTCGAGCTCGCCGTCGCGCATCCGGAGCGCGTGAGCGGCCTGTTCGCGGTGGCGGGAGTGCCCGGCGGCACCTTCGCCACGATGCTCTCCCCCCTCCGGGTGCTGCCCCGGCCGGTGGCGCGCGCGGTGACGGTCAACCTCTCCCGCGCGATGAAGTACGGCGGCTGGGCCCTCACCCCGATCACGCAGCGGCTTCCCGTCGGGACCAGGACGATCGCGGTGCTCAGCCGGACCGGGTTCATGTTCCCGATGCCCGACCGCGAGCTCGCCGCGACAGCGGTCCGCGAGTTCCTCACCACCCCGGTCGACTGGTACTTCCACCTCGCCCTCAGCACGTCGCGCCACGCTCGCGTCCGCCTCAGCCGCATCCACGTGCCGGCCTGCTTCGTGGCGGCGTCGTACGACCTGATGGCCGGGCGTCGCGACCTGCTGAGCGCGGCCGAGCGGCTGGAGGACGCGACGTACGTGGAGCTCCGCGGCTCGCACTTCATCCAGATGGAACAGCCCGAGCAGGTGCACGAGCTGCTGCTGCAGTTCCTCGATCGGATCGGCTGACGTGCGGCGGGTCGCGGTCGGGACCACGCTGGTGGTGCTGACGCTGGCCTCCGCGCTGGCCGGCTGCGGCGAGGACCCCGACGCGGGCCCCGGCCCGTCGACCGTCACCGCCACGACCTCAGCCCCTGGCTCCGAGGACCCGAGCCCCACGAAGCAGCCCGACGCACCACGCGTCGTGGCCGAGGTCGCCACGGGTCTCGCCGTCCCGTGGGGCGTGGCCTTCCTGCCCGACGACCGGGCCGTGGTGACCGAACGGGACTCGCGCCGGGTGCTCCTCGTCGACCCCGAGGGCGGCGACCCGGTCGTCGCCGGCGAGATCGATGAGGCTGTCCCGCAGGGTGAGGGCGGGCTGCTCGGCGTGGCGGTCTCCCCCGACTTCCGCACCGATCGGCTCCTCTACTTCTACGCCAGCACCGAGACCGACAACCGGATCCTGCGCGCCGAGCTCGGCGACGACGACACCCTCGGCGCCACCGAGGTGGTCTTCGACGGCATCCCGGTGGGCGCGATCCACGACGGCGGCCGACTGGCGTTCGGGCCGGACGGGTTCCTCTACGCGTCGACCGGCGAGACCGGCATCGGCGAGCTCTCGCAGGACCTCGACTCCCTCGGCGGCAAGATCCTGCGCCTCACCCCCGCTGGCGAGCCGGCACCCGGCAACCCGGACCCCGACTCCCCCGTCTGGAGCTACGGCCATCGCAACGTCCAGGGTCTGGCGTTCGACGACGACGACAACCTGTGGGCCAGCGAGTTCGGCCAGTCGTCCTTCGACGAGCTCAACCTGGTCCGGCCCGGCGAGAACTACGGCTGGCCCGAGGCCGAGGGCCGCAGTCCCGATGAGAATTTCGTCAACCCGCGCGTGGTGTGGTCGACGGGTGAGGCCTCACCGTCCGGGCTGGCCTACGCCGACGGCCACCTGTGGATGGCCGCGCTCGGCGGGGTCCGGCTCTGGCGGGTCGACGTCGCCGACGGCGAGGCCGGAAACCCGGCGGACTTCTTCGTGGGTGAGTACGGCCGGCTGCGGACCGTGGTCACGGCCCCCGACGGCATGCTCTGGGTGACGACGTCCAACCGCGACGGCCGCGGCGCCCCCGCCGCCTCCGACGACCGGATCCTGCTGGTCGACCCGGGAATCGCCGTGCTGATCGGCGCGCGGCTTCCAGGCGCACCCTCGCGACTGGTCGCGGGCACGACTCACGCGGCGGGAGGCGCGGCGCAGCGTGGTCAGTACGGCGGGACCGAGCAGGGCGATGCCCACCGCGTTGGTGATCGCGCGGACGGTGTCCCAGCCACCGGTCGAGGTGAGCAGCGTGTAGAGCAGGAACCGGTGCAGGTTCTCGAGCAGCGGCGCACCCGGCACGTAGGACAGCGACCTCTCCTCGCCCGGCACCGCGATGCCGGCCACGAACGGCCAGCCGGAGAGGTTCATCAGCATCCCGAAGGCGTACGCCGCCACGATGCCGTACGCCGCCAGCAGCACGATCTCGGCGCGGCCGGTGAACCGCCGCGGCAGCAGCCCCGCGCCCATCCCGACCCACGCGGACACGATCATCTGGAACGGCAGCCACGGCCCGACCCCGGCGGTCAGCAGCGCGGACGCGAACAGCGAGGTGCAGCCGAGGACGAACCCGAACCCGGGCCCGTAGACCCGCCCGGCGAGGATCAGCAGGAAGAACGTCAGCTCGACCCCCGCCAGCCCGGGCGACAGCGCACGGAGCACCGCGTTGACCGCGCTCAGCACGCCCAGGATCGCCAGCACCCGAGGATCGAGGCCGCCCTCGCTGACCTCCGCGAGCACCACCGCGATGATCAGCGGCAACAGCACCAGGAACAGGAACGGCGGCGCGATCCGCTGACCCGCCTCGGCCTGGAGCAGCAGCGGCCAGCACAGCATCATCAGCCCGGTCACCGACGCGACGCCGAGCACCAGTCCGGACCGCAGCGAGAGCTGGACCGCGTCCACCCGCCCGCTCACCGGCCGGCCTCCACGTCGGCGACGGTCAGCCACGGCGCCCCGAGGACCTTGGTCACCTGCGGCGCGAACGCCGGCGACTGCGCGACCACCTCGCGCACCGGGCCGCGCGAGACCACCTCGCCCTCGGCCATCACCAGCACGTCGTCGGCCACCTGCGCGACGAACTCCACGTCGTGGGTCGCCACCAGCACCGCCATCCCCTCCCCGGCCAGGTCGCGCAGGATCGCGGAGAGCCCCTCCTTGCCGGGGTAGTCCAGGCCGCGGGTCGGTTCGTCGAGCAGCAGCAGTCCCGGCCGGCCGACGAGCACCAGCGCCAGCGCCAGCGCGAGCCGCTGACCCTCGGAGAGGTCACGCGGGTGCGTCGCATCGGGTACGCCGGGCGCGAGCCGGTCGAGCAGCACCCGGCACCGTCCGGTCCCCCCGTCACCGGCGGCGCACTCCTCGGCCACGGTCTCCAGGTAGAGCAGGTCGGCCGGCGTCTGCGGGACCAGGCCGGCCAGCTCGCGACGCCGGGCCGGGTCCTCGACGGCCGGGTCGACGCCCGACACGGTCAGCGATCCGGCGTACCGCGGCCGACCGTGGAGCGCCCACAGCAGGCTCGACTTGCCCGATCCGTTGCGGCCCATCAGGGCGGTGACGGTGCCGCCGGCCAGGTCGAGGTCGACCTCGCGCACCGCGACGGTGGTGCCGTGTCGCACGGTGAGGCCGCGACCGACCAGTCGGTCCGCCCCCGGTCGCGCGCGCGGGCGCCGGCGGGGTGAGGTCGAGGCCGCGGGCGGCGCGGCGGGCCTCGCGGACGGCGAGCGGCAGCGGCGACCAGCCGAGGACGCGGCCCAGCTCGACCAGCGGGGGTACGACGGGCGAGTCGGCCAGGATGGTCGCCGGGTCGGCCACCCGGATCCCGCCGTCACCGGTCAGCAGGCAGATCCGGTCGGCGAACGGGACGACCCGCTCGAGCCGGTGCTCGGCGACCAGGACGGTCAGGCCGAGGTCGTGCACCAGCCGGGTCAGCGTGGCGAGCACGTCCTCGGCGGCGGTCGGGTCGAGCGCGGAGGTGGGCTCGTCGAGCACCAGCAGCCGCGGGTGCATCGTCAGCACCGCCCCGATCGCGACCCGCTGCTGCTGTCCCCCGGACAGCGTGCGGAGGTCGCGGTCCCGCAGCTCGGCGATGCCGAGCAGGTCGAGCGTCTCCTCGACCCGCCGGCGCATCGTGCCGGGGGTGAGCCCGAGCTGCTCCATGCCGTAGGCCAGCTCCTCCTCGACGGTGTCGGTGACGAAGCCGGCGGCCGGGTCCTGGCCGACGTAGCCGACCAGGTCGGCGCGCTCGCGCGGCGGGGTCCGGGTCACGTCCTGCCCGTCGAGCAGGACGCGGCCGCTCAGCGTGCCGCCGGTGAAGCGGGGCACCAGCCCGGTCGCGACCCCGAGCAGCGTGGACTTGCCGACGCCGGTGCGGCCGGCGACGACGACCAGCTCGCCCTCCTCGAGGGTCAGGTCGACGTCGTCGAGCACGATGTGGTCGTGGTAGCGGAAGGTGATGCCGCGCAGCTCGATCACGGGCCGGCCCCCCGGGTCGCGCCACCCTGGTCGGGCGCGCAGAGCGCACCCGCCAGCCCGATCGCCAGCGCGGCCAGGGCCAGCAGGCTCAGCTGCGGGACGACGTCGGTGGACGGGTAGGCGATCGCGATCTGGTGGCGGTTCATCCACCACGCGGAGATACCGACGACGAGGCCGCTGCCGAGCACCATCAGCTCCGGCCAGCGCCACGGGTCCGGGCGGTAGCGGGTGCGGTGCACCCGCGAGCCGGCGCTGACGAAGCCGAGCCCGGCCACGGCCAGCCCGGCGACCAGCATCGGTCCGGCCAGCCATCGCGGTGCGGTCGGGTCGAGCACGGCGTACGTGCCGGCGCAGACGCCGATCAGCCCCAGCAGCATGAGGGCGCCGGTACGCCGCCGCTGCGCCGTGCTGACCGCCCCGGCGCGGCCGTAGCCGCGGGCGTCCATGCCCGCCGCCATCGCCAGCGACCGCTCGAGCGCGTCCTCCAGCACCGGCACCAGGAACCGTCGCAGCCGCCGCACCCGGCCGGTGTCGCCGCCGCGCAGCGACTGCGCCGCGCGCACCCGGCGCACGCTGTCGGCGAACTGCGGCAGCATCGTCACCGCGACGACGAGCGCGGTGCCGATCTCGTAGAGCGCCGGCGGCACCGAGCGCAGCAGCCGCTTGGGGTTCGCGAGGGCGTTGGCGGCGCCGATGCTGATCACGATCGCGGCGAGCCGCAGCCCGTCGTACAACCCGGCGAGCAGCGACTCACGGGTGATCGGGCCGAGCAGGACGATGCCGGCCGCCCAGTCGGGCAGCGCGACCGCTGGGAGGTCGACCAGCACCGTGCCCGGGAGCCCGGTGCCGAAGAGCAGCCGGAAGCCGACCCGCACCGCCACGATGACGACCCCGAGGATGACGTAGAGGCGGAACGAGTCGGCCCACGGCTGGTCCGAGCGACGGAGCGCGACGGCCACTGCCGCCACCCCCACGATCAGCAGGAGCAGCAGCGGGTTGGTGGTGAACGACGCGGCGGCGGCCAGGCCGAAGGCCCAGCTCCACCACGCCACCGGATGCAGGTTCCGGGGCAGCCGCCCGTCGCCGCCCTG
>CAWAIJ010000014.1:0-535053 GCA_963782075.1 uncultured Actinomycetota bacterium | reverse complement strand
CCAGGCGGCGGAGCCACGGTCACCGTAGACGTCGAGGTCCCAGCCCTGCTTGGCGAGCCAGCCCAGGTGGAGCTCGAGGATCTGGCCGATGTTCATACGACGCGGGACACCCAGCGGGTTGAGGACCACGTCGACCGGGGTGCCGTCCTCCATGAACGGCATGTCCTCGACCGGCAGGATCTTCGCGATGACGCCCTTGTTGCCGTGACGACCGGCGAGCTTGTCGCCGACCGCGATCTTCCGCTTCTGCGCGACGTAGACACGCACCAGCTGGTTGACGCCCGGGGGCAGCTCGTCGCCCTCTTCGCGGTCGAAGACCCGGACGCCGATGACGGTGCCGGACTCTCCGTGCGGGACCTTCATCGAGGTGTCGCGCACCTCGCGCGCCTTCTCGCCGAAGATCGCGCGGAGCAGCCGCTCCTCGGGGGTCAGCTCGGTCTCGCCCTTGGGCGTGACCTTGCCGACCAGGATGTCACCGGTGGTCACCTCGGCGCCGATCCGGATGATGCCGCGCTCGTCGAGGTCGGCGAGCATCTCCTCGCCGACGTTCGGGATGTCGCGCGTGATCTCCTCCGGCCCGAGCTTGGTGTCGCGGGCGTCGACCTCGTGCTCCGCGATGTGGATCGAGGTGAGGACGTCCTCCTGCACCAGCCGCTGGCTGAGGATGATCGCGTCCTCGTAGTTGTGGCCCTGCCACGGCATGAACGCCACCAGCAGGTTCGAGCCCAACGCCATCTCGGCCTTGTCGGTGCACGGACCGTCGGCGATCGGGCTGCCGACCTGGAGCTTGTCGCCCTCGCTCACCAGCGGGCGCTGGTTGATGCAGGTGCCCTGGTTGGAGCGACGGAACTTCGCCAGCTTGTAGGTCGTGTAGGTGCCGTCGTCGTTCATGGTCTCGATGACCTCGGCCGACACCTCCTTGACCACACCGGCCTTGTCGGCCACCACGACGTCGCCGGCGTCGACGGCGGCGCGGTACTCGATGCCGGTGCCGACCAGCGGGCTGTCGCTCTTGATGAGCGGGACGGCCTGACGCTGCATGTTGGCGCCCATGAGCGCACGGTTGGCGTCGTCGTGCTCGAGGAACGGGATCAGCGCGGTCGCGACCGACACCATCTGCCGCGGCGAGACGTCCATGTAGTCGACCTCGTCGGCCAGGACCTCGGAGACCTCACCGTCACGCTGGCGGACCAGGACGCGCTCCTCGGCGAAGCGACCGTTCTTGTCGAGCACGGCGTTGGCCTGGGCGATGACGTAGCGGTCCTCGTCGTCGGCGGTGAGGTAGTGGACCTCGTCGCTGACCTTGCCCTTCTTGACCAGGCGGTAGGGCGTCTCCACGAAGCCGAACGGGTTGATCCGTCCGTACGACGCGAGCGACCCGATCAGGCCGATGTTCGGGCCTTCCGGGGTCTCGATCGGGCACATCCGGCCGTAGTGCGACGGGTGGACGTCACGGACCTCCATGCCGGCGCGGTCACGGGACAGACCACCGGGACCCAGCGCGGACAGGCGACGCTTGTGCGTCAGCCCCGCGATGGGGTTGGTCTGGTCCATGAACTGCGAGAGCTGCGAGGTTCCGAAGAACTCCTTCAGCGCCGCGACGACCGGACGGATGTTGATCAGGGACTGCGGCGTGATGGCCTCGACGTCCTGGGTCGTCATCCGCTCGCGGACGACGCGCTCCATGCGGGCCAGGCCGGTGCGGAGCTGGTTCTGGATCAGCTCACCGACGGTCCGCATCCGGCGGTTGCCGAAGTGGTCGATGTCGTCGGCGCCGACGACGGTGTCGCCGGCCGGGGTGACGAGGGAGTCCCGGCCCTCGTGCAGCGCGACGATGTAGGTGATCACCGCGACGATGTCGGCGATGGTCAGCGTCTGCTTGTCGAACGCCTCGGTCAGGCCGAGCTTCTTGTTGATCTTGTAGCGGCCGACCTTGGCGAGGTCATAGCGCTTGGGGTTGAAGTAGTAGTTCTTCAACAGCGTCAGCGCGGCCTCACGCGTCGGGGGCTCCCCGGGGCGCAGCTTGCGGTAGATGTCGAGCAGCGCGTCGTCCGGCCCCTGGGTGTTGTCCTTCTCCTCGGTGAGCTGGATCGACTCGTACTGGCGCAGGTCGGCCATCACGGCGTCGTAGTCGTAGGCCTCGCCGGTCTCCTGGGCGACCGCGACCAGCGCCTTGAGCAGGACGGTGACGTTCTGCTTGCGCTTGCGGTCGAGGCGGACGCCGACCAGGTCGCGCTTGTCGATCTCGAACTCGAGCCAGGCGCCGCGCGACGGGATCAGCTTCGAGGTGAAGATGTCCTTGTCGGAGGTCTTGTCGGCCGAGCGCTCGAAGTAGACGCCGGGGGAACGGACGAGCTGGGAGACGACCACGCGCTCGGTGCCGTTGATGATGAAGGTGCCCTTGGGCGTCATCAGGGGGAAGTCACCCATGAAGACGGTCTGGCCCTTGATCTCGCCGGTCTCGTTGTTGGTGAACTCGGCGGAGACGTAGAGCGGGGCGGAGTAGGTGAAGTCCTTCTCCTTGCACTCCTCGACCGTGTACTTCGGGTCGTAGAAGACCGGGTTCTCGAACGACAGCGACATGGTCTCGCTGAAGTCCTCGATCGGGGAGATCTCTTCGAAGATCTCCTGCAATCCCGACTTCACCGAGACGTCGTCACCGGCCTCGGTGCGGCGGAGGAACTCTGCCTGCCAGGCGTCGTTGCCGATCAACCAGTCAAAGCTGTCGGTCTGGAGCGAGAGGAGCTGCGGGAGCTCGAGGGGTTCTGCGATCTTGGCGAAGGAGATTCGCTTCGACTCAAGAGACTTGCCAGGGGCGGTGCGCGCGGCCAAGAGGGGTCCTTTTCACGGGTTCGCTCTGGGAGTGACATCCGTTCACCACGCATCCGCCACCGGGCAGGCAGAAGCGCATCTGAGAAAGGGGTCGATCGGCCAGAGTAGCCCACGAGCGGGCGCGACACAACATCGGCGTCAAGACAAGTCCGCGACGTTGCGGTAGATCATGAACGCCTCGGGACCCGAGGTCAAGCCTCAGCGCGGCGTGGGAGGGAAACTGCGGTGCCACTACGGGGCGACTACGGGGCGACTACGGGGCGATCGGGCTGGTCTTGAGGCCGTCGACGAGCCATTCGTCATCGACCTTCTCCATGATCAGCGTGACCTGGTCCTTGTAGACCACCGGCTCCTCGGTCTGGGCGTTGGTCGTCGGCCGGTTGACGAAGAGCAGGATCTCCGCGCGGTCCTCCCCCGACCGCGTGATGGCCGAGGCGATGACCTCGACCTCGACGACCGCCTTCAAGGACGGCGCGTTGTCCTTGATCGCCTCGAACAGCGGGTCGTAGTCGTCCTTCTGGTAGTCGGAGGTGATCAGGTCGTGGGCTGCTGCCTGGTCCTCCTCCAGGGTCCGGTAGTCGTAGGAGAGCACAGGCACGACGGCCCGTTCTGCTGCGGCCCGTGCGGCGCCGGTGGCGTCCTCGACGGCTTGCTCGGACGGCTGGGTGAACAGGTACGCGGTCAGACCGACCGACAGCGCCGCCAGCACCCCCACGCCGGCGACCAGCCAGGTCGGGACCGACCGGGCCTCTCGAGGCCGCTCGAGGGCCGGTTCGTCGGGAAGCTGCTCTGGCGACGTCGCCGGTGAGGTGACCGGCGCTGCCACCGGTGCGGACTCCGCCGCCTCCTCGGCGAGCACGGCGTCGTGCGCAGCGCGCCGTTCGGGGTCCAGCAGTACCTCGGCGGCCTGGTTGTAGAGCCGGAAGCGCCGGTCGGCGGGCGTCAGGTCCGCGATCGCATCGCGCCAGGCGACCCGGATCTCCTCGGTGGTCGCGGCGCTGTCGACGTCGAGGACGTCGTACCAGTTCGGGGCGCTCACTGGTCGGCTCCCGTGATCGGCGTGAAGTCGTCGACGAGCCATTCGCCGCCGGACTTCACCAGCGTCACCTGGATCCGGAACGGAACCGGCTCCTGCGGTTGCAGCTCGCCGTCCTTGTCCGGGTAGGAGTCGGTGAACGATCCCGCCACCAGAGCGGTGGCAGAGTCCGCGTCAACGGTGGTGACGCCCGTCGAGAAGACGTCGGCCGACCGTGAGACCCCCGCCTGGGCGACGATCTGCTCCGCGGTCGAGACCGACTGGTCGAAGGACGTGGCGAACTTCGGGGTGATGACCTCCTGGACCAGCTCGCGGTACTCCGGAAGCTGGCCGTCGACCAGCTGGTCGGGGCCGTAGGTGCCGGTGCGCAGCATGAACTGCCGGGTCTGGCTCATCACGGCCTCGCGCTCGGACTGGAGCTCACCGGCTCCGCGCTCGATGCCCACGGCCTCGAACCCGCGCGTGGCCGCCAGCCAGATGCTGGTGCCGAGCGAGGCGAGCAGCACGACCACGAGCAACCCTGCCAGCGCCAGCCGGTACGCGTGCGCGCGTCCCGGGCCGTCGTGGGTGGTGCCGTGGGTGTTGTCGTCCGTCACTCCTGCGCGGTCGTCAGGGGCTGGAGGAACAGCCACTTCCACGACTCCTCTCCAAGGGTGCTGGGAGCCACGCTACCGGGGTTGCTCAATCCGGAGGGTGCCTGCGTGGCCCAGGTGACCTCGCCGGTCGCGGGGTCCACGAACGCGCCGGGTCGCGGCGCGTGCTGCGCGCCGCGCGGGTTGCTCTGGGTCGCCGGCTCGGCGCAGTGGGCCTTGAAGTTCATCTTCCGGTTGCTGCCGTCCTGCGGCGGGCGACGGTCGGTGCTCTCGTAGCCGCGGGTGCAGACCGGCGGGTTCGACTGCTCGATCATGCCGAAGTGGGCGTCGTAGAGCCCCGTGTCGGGCGACTTGGCCACCACGGTGAAGCCACCCGCGACGGCGTAGGGGTAGAGCACCAGGACCTGCTCGATGCCGTCGAGGTTCTTGACCACGACCTCGCCGGTCGTGACCAGGTTGTTGACCAGCTCGGCGAGGTCGACCTCGTTCTCCTCGAGGAACCGACGCAGGTCGTTGGCGGCCATCGAGCCGTTGCCGATGACCTTGCGCAGGTCCTTGTCGGAGGACGCGAGGGTGCCGCTGAAGAGCGACAGCTGCGAGGCGAAGTTGCGGATCGCGCTCGCCGAGGCGACCTGCCCGCGCAGCACGATGTTGCCGTCGCGGATCAGCGCGGTGGTCGTGTCGAAGTTGGCGTTGGCGTCCTCGATGAACGCGTTGCCGGTGTCGATGATGCGCTGCAGGTCCTGACCGGTGCCGCCGAACGCAGCACCCAGCTCGGACACGGTCGTGCGCAGCGCGTCGCGGTCGACCGAGTTCACGGTGTTGGACAGGTTCGTGAGGAACGTCTTGGTCTGGATCGGCGTCCGGGTGTTCTCGGTCGCGATCTCGGACTCCTCGCCGAGGAAGGGCTTCGCGTCACTCTGCGGCTGGAGCTCGACGTACTGCTCACCGACCGCGGAGCGGTTGCCCACCAAGGCGATGGCGTCGGCCGGGATCGCGTCGTAGTCCTTGTCGATCGACAACCGTACGTCGACGCCCTCGTCGGTGAGCCGGAGCTCGTCGACCTGGCCGATCTTGACGCCACGGTAGGTCACCTCCGCATCGGCGAAGATGCCGCCGGACTCGGAGAAGTGGGCGACCACGGTGTAGGTGTCGTCGACGAACAGCCGGTCCAGACGCGCGTAGCGCGCACCGACGAAGGTCACTCCGACCATCGTGATGATGACGAACACCAGCAGCTGGATCTTGGTCGTGCGCTCGATCATCGAGTCACCATCCCCGGCACGAGGAGCGAGACGAGGGCCGGGTCGTAGAGGTCCATGAGCTCACCCATCGTCGGTCCACGTGGTCCCCAGGTCTTCACCGCGAGGGTGCCGCCGGCCCGCTCCATGGCCTGCAGCGGCAGGCCGGTGGTGATCGGGTCGAGCGGACCACCGCTGCCCGACGGGGTCGGCAGACCCGGGATCGTGTTGATCTGCTTGCAGACGTCCTTGTCGCGGTTCTTCTTCTTCGCGCACTCCTCACGCAGCTTCGCGAGCTTCTCGGCGTTGGCGAGCACCTTCTGGCAGGCCTTGCTGGTCAGATCGCCGGACTGGATGCACTTGAGCACGTCGTTGACGACCGCCGTCGGGTCGATGATCGTCGGCAGGTCGGTCGGAAGAGCGGTGCCGTCGTCGCCGCCGCCCTCGACCGTGACGTCGAGCTGGATCGACAGGTTGGTGTAGTCACCCATGTGGAGGTTGCGGGCGACCTGCGGGTCGCGGCCGACCACCTCGTCGACGAACGGGTAGGTCAAGAACACGTGGAAGGCGTCCACGAACGCGTCGCCGGAGTTGGCGAACTGGGTCAGCACCGGGGTCAGCTGCCGGAACGACTCGATCGTGGCCTGCTTGGAGGCCTTGATCACGCGGACACCGGTGTCCCCGAGCTCATTGATCGCCTGCAGCATCCGGACCAGGTCCTTGCGCTGCTTGTCGAGCGTCAGCAGGGCGCTGGGCAGCTCCTCGAGCGCAGAGTCGATGGTCCCGATCTGGTCGTTGACCGCGACCGAGAGCCGGTTGAGACCCTCGATCGCCGCGACGATGTCGGCCTTGCCCTCATCGAGCTGGCCCATCAGGTCGCGGATCTGGCGGAACACCGACTTGGCGGAGTCCTCCCGGCCCTCGAGCGCCAGGTTGAGCTCGCTGGCGATGGTCTTCATCTGCGCCACGCCACCACCGTTGAGGATCAGGCTCAGCGCGCCGAGCACCTCCTCGACCTCCGGGTTGCGTCCGGTGTCCGCGAGCCCGATGACGTCGCCGTCCGCGAGCGTCGCGTCGCTGGCACCGGCCTCCGGCGCCTCGAGCTGGACGAACTTCTCACCCAGCAGGCTGGTCTGTCGGATCTCGGCCACCACGTTGTCGGGGAGCTCGGTGTCGCGGGGGAGCTGCATCGTGACGACGGCGGTCTCGCCCTCCAGGTCGATGTCGGTGACCTGACCCACGCTCACGTCGTTGACCTTGACCGTGGTCTGCGGCACCAGGTCGAGGACGTTGCGGAACTCAGCGGTGATCTCGATCGGGTTGTCCCCGACGTCGGTCCCGCCGGGCAGCGGCATGTTGGCGACGCTGAAGTCGCACCCGCTGAGCACCACGGCGCACGCCGTGGTCAGGAGCAGGCCCTTGAGGCCGCGCGAGGTGCGGGTCATCGGGTCACCTCCACGAGTCCGCCGAGCGTCTGGTCGAAGGTGTCCTTCCATCGGGCGTTCTTCCCCTGCATCCCCAGGAACGCACCCGCCCGCGGGAAGGAGTCCTGGATGATGTCGCAGGTGTCACCCGAGGTGTCGGCCTGGTTGGCGAAGCCGCACAGGAACGTCGCCGGGTCCGAGCTGATCTGGTAGCCGATCTCGCCCAGGTTCGAGCGGGTGTCGAGCGTGCCGGCCTGAGGGTTGTAGGTCAGGACCAGGTTGTTGAGCGCGGTCGGCGAGATCTTGAGGATCTGGTCGAGCGAGTCGCGCTGCTTGGCCAGGACCTTGGTGAAGCGGTTCAGGCCCTTGATGTTGCGGCCCAGCAGGTCCTCGTTGTCTCGCACGAACGTCGAGACCTCGCCCAGGGCCGTCCCGAGGTTCTTCAGGGCGCCGGCCAGCTCCTCGCGCTCTCCCGCGAGCACCGTCGACACGTCGGACAGCGACTGGTTGAAGTCACGCACGGTCTGGTCGTTGCGGGCCAGCGTGCTGACGAAGCCCTGCAGCGCCCGGGTGGAGTCGAAGAACTCGTCTCGGTTGTCGCTCAGGGTCTGGCTGAACTTGCCGAAGTTCTTGATCGTCTCGTGGAACTTCTCACCCTGGCCGCCGAAGTTGTCGGCGGTGACCTCGAGCAGGTCCGAGAGCGCGCCGTTGCGGTTGGCCCCGGTGGGTCCGAGCGCGACGTTCAGCTTGTCGAGGTTCGCGTAGATCTCGTCGAGCTCCAGCGGGACCGAGGTCTGCTCGATGTCGAGGGTCGCGCCGTCGGCGAGCGCGTCGCCGCCGTCGTAGACGGGGGTGAGCTGGACGTAGCGGTCGCCGACCACCGACGGGGAGATGATCACGGCCTCCGCGTCGGACGGCAGCGTCACCTCGGAGTCGTACGACATCGTGACCACGACGTCGGTGCCCGACGGGGTGACCGAGTCGACGGTGCCGACCGGCACACCCAGGACCCGGACGTCGCTGCCCTCGTAGATCGCGATGGTGCGGGGGAACAGGGCGGTGACCGTCTTGCGGTCCGCGCCACCGAGGAAGGTGAACGCGGCGGCCACGAGCAGGGCGATGACGATGCCGGGGACAAGAAGCTTCTTCATCTCAGGTCAGCCCCCCACCTGCGGTGCGGGCGGCATGTTCTGGATGTAGGTGTCGAACCACGGCCCGTTGCCGAGCGTGTTGGCGAAGACCCGGTAGAAGGGCGCCATCAATCGCAAGCTGTTGTCGATGTTGTCCTCGTTCTTGTTCAGGACCTTGACCACGTTGTCGAGGTGGGTCAGCGCGGGCTTGAGGTCGGCACGGCTCTGGCGCACGAGAGCGGTCAGCTCCTTGGACAGCTGCGAGGTGGAGACCAGCAGCCGGTGGATGGACTCGCGCCGCTTCACCAGGGCCCGGAAGAGCACGTCGGCGTCCTCCATCAACGCGATGATGTCCTCGTCGCGCTCGTCGAGCACGCGGGAGACGGTCTCGAGGTTGCCGAGCAGCTCGCCGATCTGCTCGTTCTTCTCGGCGATGTTCGACGACAGTGCCGACACGCCCTTCAACGCCGCCCGGAACTCTTCGGGGGTGTTGCGGCTCAAGTCGGCCAACGTCGTGAGCGACTCGGCGAGCTGGTCGGTGTCGATCTCCTCGGAGGTCTCGGCGAGTCCGGAGAACGCCTCGACGACGTCGAAGGGGGACGTGGTGCGTTCGACCGGGATCTCGTAGCCCTCGTTCATCTGGCCGTTGCCGGCGGGTTCGATCGAGAGGTACATCGAGCCGAGCAAGGTCTTCACCTTGATCGCGGCCAGCGACTCCTGTCCGAACTCGGCGTTCTCGTCGATCCGGAACGAGACCTGGACGTGGTCACCGTCGAGCTCGATCGACTCGACCTTGCCGACGCGGACGCCGGCGATCCGGACCTCGTCGTTGACCTTGAGGCCACCGGCCTCGCTGAAGGCGGCGTGGTAGACGTCGCCACCGCCGATGATCGGCAGGGACGCGGCCTTGAAGGCCGTCACCAGCAGGGCCACGATGACGGCGATGCTGATGAACCCGATGATGACCGGGTTGCGCTCGCGGAAGGGGACGCTCATCCCAGATCACACCTGTCGGAGCCGGTCTGGTAGTTGACCGGCAGGCTCTGGTTGCCCGGCAGCTGCACCTTGCCGGTGAACTCGCAGAGGTAGAAGTTGAAGAAGGAGCCGTAGATCGCGGTGCGGCCGACCTTCGTGAGCTTGATCGGCAACACCTGGAGGGCACGGTCGAGCTCGGCCTTGTTCTTGTCGACGTTGCCCGCGAACCGGCGCAGCTGCTTGATGTCCTCGACGAACGGCTTCCGGATCCCACCGACCAGGCTCGCCGTCTGCGAGGAGAGCTCCGAGATCTGGTCGAGCGAGGTCAAGATCGCCTTGCGATCGTCCTTGAGCCCGCCCACGAACGTCCGGAACGACGTGATCAGCCTGCTCAGCTCCTGGTCCCGGTCGCCGATGTTGACCAGCACCTCGTTGAGGTTGTCGATCAGCTCGTTGATCACCTGGTCACGGTCGGCCAGGGTCTGCGTCACCGAGGCGGTGCTCGTGAGCAGCCCCTCGAGCGTGCCGCCCTCGCCCTGGAACACCTGGATGACCTCGTAGGAGAGCTGGTTGAGGTCCTCGGGCGACAGCGCCTCGAAGAGCGGCTTGAAGCCGTTGAACAGCACCGTCAGGTCCAGCGCCGGGGAGGTCTGGGACACCGGGATGGTGGCACCCTCGTCGAGCTGGCCGGTGTCGCCGATGGTCTCGCTGAGCGAGAGGTAGCGCTGACCGACCAGGTTGCGGTAGCGGATCTGGACCTGCGTGGCCTCGCTCAGGGCGGTCTCGTCCTTGACCGAGAAGCTCACCAGCGCCCGGGACCGGTCGACGATCTCCACACCGCTGACCGAGCCGACCTTGACGCCCGCGATCCGGACGTCGTCGCCCTTGTTCACACCGGTCGCGTCCACGAACACGGCCCGGTAGTCCTTGCTCCCACCGAAGGTGATGTTGCCGATGGTGATGATCAGCAGGCCGGTCGCCAGGGTGGTGATCAGCATGAAGATCATCAGCCGGGTGAGGTCGCCGGCCGTCTTCTTGTCGAGCATCTTCATCGGAGGCTCACCTCCGCTCCACGCGCCATCGGTCCGATCAGGAGGATGCCCAGGTCGGGCACGTCCTCGCCCGAGACACCGAGCGCCGGAGCCAGCAGCGCCCTGATCAGGTCGGCCTCGGCCGGGCTACCGGCGTAGCCGGAGCCCACCTTGTAGTAGGAGGGCGCGACCCGGCTGGTGCCCTTGCCGGTCGGCTCGTCGACACCGTCGTTGAAGTCCGGCTGGTGGCGCATCGGGTCCTTCTGCGAGAAACCCGGGTTCGGCAGCTTGGCGCACGACGGGCCCCGGTCGTCGCCGTAGACCGGCTTGTCGTTGGCGTTGTAGCCGCGCGGCTGGTTCGGGAGCGTCTCGAGGACGATGTGGAGGGTGAAGCCGCGGAAGGTCTCGGCCTGCAGTGGGGCGGCATTGGTGATGCCCTTGAGCAGGCAGGGGTACTCGGGCGCGTACTTCGCGAACAGCCGCAGCTGCTGCGCGCCGAGCTGGCTGAGCCGGATCAGGTTGTCGCCGTTGGCGTCGAGGAAGTCGCGCGAGGTGTCGGAGAAGGCGGCCACGTCCTCGTAGAGGGCCCGCACCTTGGCGTCCTGGGACTCGAAGGTGCCGGTGGTCGTGATCGTGTTGCGCAGGATCTCGGCGATCTCGGGCATCACGTCGGCGTAGGTGTTCGACATCCGGGCCGTCAGGCGCAGGTCGTCGACGATCTGCGGGATCTGGGGGTTGAGCCGCTTGAGGTAGCTGTCGAGCGTCTCGAGGTTCTGCCCCAGCTGCTCGCCGCGCCCCTCGAGCGCGGTCGCGATCGCGTTGAGGGTCATGTTGAGGTCGGCCGGCTGGACGGTGCGCAGCAGCGGGTAGAGGTCGCCGAGGACCTCCTCGACCTCGATCGAGACCTCGGTGCGCTCGACCGTGGAGCCGACCGCGAGCGCGGAGGCGCTGGTGGCGGTGCTGCCGTCGGGGACCTCCAACGACACGAACTTCTCGCCGAACAACGTCTTGGGAATGATCGAGCCGGTCACGTCGGAGGGGATGTGGTCGATCTCGCCGGGGAAGAGGCCGAGAGTCAGCTCGGCGCCCTCGTTGGTGGCGTCGAACGCCAGCACCTCGCCGACGATCACGCCGCGCACCTTGACGTCGGCTCGCGCCGGCAGCTGGAGCCCGATCTTGCTGGTCTGGAGCGTGACCTCGTCGTAGTCGGAGAACTTCTTGGTGAAGATCGCGTAGGTCAGCCACACGCCGACCAGCAACAGGCACAGGAACACGACGCCGAGCGCCTTGTGGGGAACGGAGAACCTCATGTCATCTCACCCCGCCAGCCGGACGGTGGTGTTGGCGCCCCAGATGGCCATGGACAGGAACAGGTCGATGACGTTGATCGCCACGATGCTCGTGCGCACCGCTCGTCCCACCGCGACACCCACTCCGGCCGGCCCGCCCGAGGCGTTGTAGCCGTGGTAGCAGTGGATGAGGATCACGGTCACGGCGAAGACGAGCACCTTGCCGAAGGACCACAGCACATCTCCTGGTGGCAGGAACTGGTTGAAATAATGGTCATAGGTGCCGGCCGACTGGTGGTAGAACTGCGTCACGACCAGCCGGCTGGCGAAGTAGGAGGACAGCAGCCCGACGACGTAGAGCGGGATGATCGCGATCAGGCCGCCGACGACGCGGGTGGCGACCAGGAACGGCATCGAGGGGATCGCCATCACCTCGAGGGCGTCGACCTCCTCGGAGATCCGCATCGCGCCGAGCTGGGCGGTGAAGCCGCAGCCGACCGTCGCCGCGAGCGCGATGCCGGCGACCAGCGGGGCGATCTCGCGGGTGTTGAAGTAGGCGGACACGAAGCCGGCGAACGCCGCCGTGCCGAGCTGGTTGAGCGCGGCGTACCCGGACAGCCCCACCTGCGCCCCGGTGAAGAAGGTCATGCCGAGGATGACTCCCACGGTGCCGCCGATCACGGCCAGGGCGCCGCGACCGAGGGTCACCTCGGCGAGGATCCGCAGGATCTCCTTGGGGTAGCGCTTGATCGACCGCGGGATCGCCGCGACCACGCCGATGTAGAACGACAGCTGGCTCCCGAGGGTGTCGAGGGAGTTCAGCGGTCGCTGCACTGCGCTGGGAAGTTTCGCCATGTCGTCCGCTATCCCGTCTTCGGTGGGACGACTTGGAGGTAGATCGCGCTCAGGACGAAGTTCACGACGAACAGCAACAGGAACGTGATGACGACCGACTCGTTGACGGCGTCGCCGACACCCTTGGGCCCGCCGCCGGCGTTCATGCCCTTGTAGGAGGCCACGATCGCGGCGATGAGCCCGAAGACGAGTGCCTTGAGCAGGCCGATGAGGAGGTCGGGGATCTGGGCGAGCGCGGTGAAGCTCGCGATGTAGGCGCCGGGCGTGCCGTCCTGCAGGATCACGTTGAAGACATAACCGCCGGCGACGCCGACGAAGCTGACCATGCCGTTGAGGAAGAACGCGACCAGCATGCAGGCGAGGACCCGGGGTACGACGAGGCGCTGGATCGGGTCGATGCCCAGCACCATCATCGCGTCGAGCTCCTCGCGGATCTTGCGCGCGCCGAGGTCGGCGGCGATCGCGGACCCGCCCGCGCCGGCGATGAGCAGGGCGGTGCCGATCGGCGCCGCCTGCTGGACCACGGCCAGCACGGAGGCCGAGCCGGTGAACGACTGGGCGCCGAACTGCTTGATCAGCCCACCGACCTGCAGTGCGATGACGGCGCCGAACGGGATGGCGACCAGCGCGGTGGGGATGATCGTCACCGACGCGATGAACCAGGCCTGCTGGAGGAACTCGCGCATCTGGAACGGACGCCGGAAGAGGCTGCGGCCCACGTCGAGTGCGAACGCGAACAGGTGACCGGCTGCGCCGATCGGTGCCAGCGCCCGCGATGAGGTGAGAGTCGCCACGTCAGCCACCCGTCGCCAAGGACATGTTCTCCTCGAAGGACCCCGGGGGCGGGGTCACGCCGTTGGCCTTGCACCACTCGCCCGGCTTGCGCTGGCTGCGGCGCGGAATGCCGTTGGACGGCTCCTGCTGGAGCGGGATCGGCGGCAGCGGCGGCAGCTCCTGGTCCTTCTCGGCCTCGAGCTCGTCGGCGTCCTTCTCCTCGGACATGCCGATCGGGCCCACGCGCTGAGCGTTCAGGAACTGGCGGACCACCGGCTCCTCCGAGGAGAGGAGCATCTCCCGCGGGCCGAACATCGCGAGGTGACGGTGGTAGAGCAGCCCGATGTTGTCCGGCACCGTCCGGGCGGTGTTCACGTCGTGGGTCACGATCAAGAACGTGGCGTCGATCTGGGCGTTGAGATCGATGATCAGCTGGTTGAGGAACGCGGTGCGGACCGGGTCGAGACCCGAGTCCGGCTCGTCGAAGAGCACGATCTCGGGATCGAGCACGAGAGCCCGGGCCAGTCCGGCGCGCTTGCGCATACCGCCGGAGATCTCGCCGGGGAGCTTGGTCTCGGCACCGATGAGGCCCACCAGGTCCATCTTCTCCATGACGACGGCACGGATCTCGGACTCGGACTTCTTGGTGTGCTCGCGCAGCGGGAAGGCGACGTTGTCGTAGAGGTTCATCGAGCCGAACATGGCGCCGTCCTGGAACAGCACGCCGAAGAGCTTGCGGATCTCGTAGAGATCACGCTCGGAGCACGACGCGATGTCGGTGCCCTCGATCATGATCGAGCCCTGGTCGGGCTTGAGGAGGCCGATCAGCGTCTTGAGGAACACCGACTTGCCGGTTCCGGAGGGGCCGAGCATCACGCAGATCTCACCGGCCGGGACGGTCAGGGAGACGTCGCCCCAGATCAACTGGCTGCCGAACGACTTGGACAGGTCCCTGACCTCGATCTCTACGCCCATGGACCAGACCCTCCATCCCTGACCTGCGTGAATGTTGACCAGCTGCTGCACGGACCCGAGGGCTCGCGGGCATCACGGCCACACCGCACTCGTCAGTAACAACGGCAACTGTGACCGGAGGTTACGCACAAATTCGATTGTCGTCACCTGATCCCCGGTGGGTGGACGGGAGGCGGTGGACATCGTTACGCAAATGGACGTCGGGGCGGACACCCGAAGGTGTCCGCCCCGACGTCGGGTCAGCGAATCGTCACTTGACGGTGACGGTGGCGCCGGCGCCCTCGAGGGACTCCTTGGCCTTCTGCGCTGCTTCCTTGGTGACGCTCTCGAGCACCGTCTTGGGGGCGGCCTCGACCAGGTCCTTGGCCTCCTTCAGACCGAGGGACGTGAGCGCGCGCACCTCCTTGATGACGTTGATCTTCTTCTCGCCGGCCGCCTCGAGGACGACCTCGAACTCGGCCTGCTCCTCGGCAGCGGCACCGGCGTCGCCGCCGGCCGCGGCCGGGGCGGCGGCCACGGCGACCGGAGCGGCCGCGGTGACGCCGAAGGTGTCCTCGAACTGCTTCACGAACTCGCTCAGCTCAATGAGGGTCATCTCCTTGAACGCGTCGAGCAGCTCGTCGGTGGTGGGCTTCGCCATGGTGGCGTTTCCTTCCGTTGTGCGGTCCGGCCTCGGCTCGAGTGACGGACCTGGGATTACAGGTGGGGTGTTGGTCAGGCCTCGGTGGACTGCTCAACGTCGGGCTGAGCCTCGGCGGGAGCCTCGGCGGCCGCCTCGGGGGCAGCCTCCTCGGTCTCGTCGGCGGCCGGGGTGTCCTGCTCGGTCTCGGCCCGCTGGGCCTGCAGGGCGCCGGCGAGCCGGGCAACCTGCGCGATCGGGGCGTTGAACAGGTAGACGGCCTGGCTGAGCGACGCGAGCATCGCGCCGGCCAGCTTGCCCATGAGCACCTCGCGGGACTCGAGGTCGGCCAGCTTGGCCACCTCGGACGCGTCGAGCTGCTTGCCGTCCAGGATGCCACCCTTGATCACCAGGGTGGGGTTTGCCTTGGCAAAGTCACGCAGACCCTTGGCCGCCTCGACCACGTCGCCCTGAATGAAGGCGATGGCGGTCGGGCCGCTGAGAAGGTCGTCGAAGCCGTCGATGCCCGCCTCAGTGGCGGCGATCTTGGCCAGCGTGTTCTTGACCACGGCGTAGTTGGCGTTCTCGCCGAGAGTGCGCCGCAGTTCCTGCAGCTGCTTCACGGTGAGACCGCGGTACTCGGTCAGAACGGCACCGGCGGAATCGTTGAAGGAATCAACGATCTCCGCGACGGCCGCCTGCTTGTCTGCCCGCGCCATGGGTCTCCTTCCGGACTGGAGAGACGCCCCGGTCACCTCTCGGGCCCGTGGAACGACGAACGCCCCGAGCACAGGCTCAGGGCGTGGAGATCCGGCAAGCGGTTCCTGCTCTGTGACCTGCGCTGGCCGTCCGCGTCCGCGGAACCTTCGAACTCCCTGACTGCGTCACGGAGGTCACCGGCGGTCTCTGGTTACGAGCGTCACTCTAGGCGTCCGGCCGAGCCTGGGCCAAATCGGCGGGATCGACGGTCCGCACCAATCCATCGGGAGTCCCCACGTGGCGGCAGGAGGTGTGCTTGCATCGAGGCATGGACCCTTCGCTGCACCCCCTCCACGAGGTGCTCGAACGCGTCGACGGTCGGTTGCTCTCCCCCGAGGGCGACGTCCGGATCTGGCCCACTCCCTTTCCTCTGCTCGACGACGCTCTCGGCGGTGGGCTCCGGTCCGGCGCCCTCCACCTGCTGGCCGGCGCGCAGGGTGAGGGCAAGACGACCTTCGCCCTCCAGGTCGCGCGCAGCAGCGCGCGTGAGGCGCGACCGGTGCTGTTCTTCTCCTTCGAGCTCGAGGCCGAGGTGCTGCTGCAGAAGGTCATCGCCTCCGAGGCGGCAGACTCCGGCGTGGCCAACTCGGTGACCGTCTACCAGGTCCGAGCTGCCTTCGAGGGCACCGACGGCCAGGACGGCGGCCTCCCCGAACGGCTGCGCCACCACCCCGGCGGCCTGGACGCGCTCGAGACGGTGTCGGCGTACGCGCCGCGGATGCTCATCCACCGCTCGACCACGACCCACACCACGCTCGACGTGATCACCGCCGCGGTCAAGGACGTCCTGGCCGAGTTCGGCACGCCCCCGCTCGTGGTCGTCGACTACCTGCAGAAGCTGCGACCGCAGGAGGCCATGGACGAGGATGCGGCGATCACCCACGTGACGGAGCGCCTCAAGGACGTCGCGATCGAGTTCGACTGCCCGGTCCTCGCGATCTCCGCCTCCGACCGGGCCGGTCTCGAGCCCGGGCAGCGGATGAGGGCCCGCAACATGAAGGGATCGACGGCGTTGGCCTACGAGGCCGACGTGGTGCTCATCCTCGCCAACAAGGCCGACATCGTCGCCCGCCACCACCTCATGTTCTCCGGCGACCACGGCGCGCAGTTCCAGGGCTGGTCGGTGCTGACGGTGGAGAAGAACCGCTCGGGCAGCGCCGGCGCCGAGCTGGAGTTCCGCAAGGATTTCGGTCGCGGGCGCTTCGTCCCCGACGGAGCCGTGGTGACCGAGAAGCTGGTCGACGAGCGCGTCTTCACCCAGTGACGTAACGACGACGGCCCGGCACCCACGCGGGGTACCGGGCCGTCGTACGACGTGAGGTCACTCCGAGGCGGAGTCCTCGCTGGCGACGTTCTTGGTGCGGTTGGGGTCGACCTGGACACCGGGGCCCATGGTCGTGGAGACCGTCACCTTGCGGATGTAGCGGCCCTTGGAGCTGGCCGGCTTGAGACGCAGCACCTCCTCGAGGGCGGCGGCGTAGTTCTCCGCGAGCTGGGCCTCACCGAAGGACGCCTTGCC
Source organism: uncultured Actinomycetota bacterium (assembly GCA_963782075.1). GTDB lineage: Bacteria > Actinomycetota > Actinomycetes > Propionibacteriales > Nocardioidaceae > Nocardioides. The sequence goes on along the minus strand of CAWAIJ010000014.1, from coordinate 518,001 downwards.
GATGATGAAGTGCAGGTTCGCGTGGCGGTCGACCCGGAACTCGATCTTGCCGCCCTTGATGTCGGTCACGGCCTTGGCCGGGTCCGGGGTGACGGTGCCCGTCTTCGGGTTCGGCATCAGGCCACGGGGACCCAGGACGCGACCGAGACGGCCGACCTTGCCCATCATGTCGGGAGTCGCGACGACGGCGTCGAAGTCGAGCCAGCCGCCGGCGACCTTCTCGACGAGCTCGTCGCCACCGACCACGTCGGCGCCGGCCTCACGGGCGGCGTCGGCCTTCTCGGCGTTGGCGAACACCAGGACGCGGGCGGTCTTGCCCGTGCCGTGGGGCAGGTTGACGGTGCCGCGCACCATCTGGTCGGCCTTGCGCGGGTCGACGCCCAGGCGCATGACGACGTCGACGGTCTCGTCGAACTTCTTCTTGGAGCCGTTCTTGGCGATCTTGATCGCGGCCAGCGGTGCATAGAGCTCGTCTTGGACGAACAGCTCGCTCGCGGCGCGGTAGGTCTTGCTGCGCTGCATGTGATTTCTCGTTTCTACGAAGTGTGGTCAGCGGGCCAGCGCGGCCCTGCCACAGGTGCGTGGTGTGAAGGGGACGGATCAGTCGGTGGTGACGCCCATGGAGCGGGCGGTGCCTTCGACGATCTTCATCGCGGCCTCGATGCCGTTGGCGTTGAGGTCCGGCAGCTTCGTCTGGGCGATCTCGCGCACCTGGTCCTTGGTCAGCTTGCCGACCTTGTCCTTGTGCGGGGTGCCCGAGCCCTTCTTCAGCCCGGCAGCCTTCTTGATCAGCTCGGCGGCCGGCGGGGTCTTGGTGATGAACGTGAACGAGCGGTCCTCGTAGATGGTGATCTCGACCGGGATCACGTTCCCACGCAGCGACTCCGTCTGCGCGTTGTAGGCCTTGCAGAAGTCCATGATGTTCACGCCGTGGGGACCGAGGGCGGTACCCACCGGCGGAGCCGGAGTTGCTGCGCCAGCCTGCAGCTGCACCTTGACGAGCGCAGCGATCTTCTTCTTGGGAGGCATTGCCTTCTTCTTTCTTCTTCGTGGTCATGACGAGGGCGACGTACGCCCCCTGCCACCTGGTGCGGTGAGCTTCAGACCTTCTGGATCTGGCTGAAGCTCAGTTCGACCGGGGTCTCCCGGCCGAAGATCTCGACGAGGGCCTTGACCCTCTGGGACTCGGCGTTGATCTCGGTGATCGTCGCGTGGAGCGTGGCGAACGGACCGTCGACCACCATGACGGAGTCGGACACGTCGAAGTCGGCCACCTCGACGGGGCGCTTCGGGGTGGTGGCTCCACCGGAGGTCTGACCCCCGGCGGCGACTGCGGCGGCTTCGGCCTCGGCGGCAGCGAACGACGGCGCCAGCCAGTTCTCGACCTCGGCCATGCTCAGCGGCACCGGCTGGTGGGCGTGGCCCACGAAGCCGGTCACGGACGGGGTGTGGCGCACGGCGGCCCAGGACTCGTCGGTGAGCTCCATCCGGACCAGCACGTAGCCGGCGAAGCGCGTGCGGTTGACCATCTTGCGCTGGCCGTTCTTGATCTCCGCGACGTCCTCGGTGGGGACCACGACCTCGTGGATGTAGTCCTCCATGTTGAGGGAGTTGATGCGGTTCTCGAGGTTCGACTTCACCCGCTTCTCCATGCCGGAGTAGGTGTGGATGACGAACCAGTCGCCGGGCTTGGCCCACAGCTCGTCGCGGAACGCCTCGAGCGGGTCTGCGGCGGTCGTCGGGGGCGGCCTCGGCCTCGTCGGCAGGCACTTCCTCGTCGACCGGGGTCTCGGTCGGGGCCGCCTCGGCCTCGTCGGCAGGCACTTCCTCGTCGACCGGGGTCTCGGTCGGGGCCGCCTCGGCCTCGACCGTCTCCTGGTCCTCCGGCAAGGCCGTCTCGACCTGGTCCGCGTGGTCCTGCTCCGACACCTGTTGCTCCGTCACGTCGTTGGTCTGGCTGTCCGTCTGGTCGGTCTCACTCACGTGATCCGTACCCTGGCTGTCGCTCACCGGCTGTCGCTCACTGGCCGCCGGAGGTGAAGACCTCGAACACGAGCTTGCCGAAGCCGAGGTCGAGGAGGGACACCATGGTCATGAAGAACGCCACGAAGACCAGCACCACGATGAAGTACGTGATCAGCTGCTCCTGGGTCGGCCAGACCACCTTCCGCAGCTCAGCGACGACCTGCCGGTAGAACGTCACCGGGCTGGTGCGCTGCTCGGTCGGGTCGCGGCGGTCCGCGCGGCTGTCCGTCATCGCCGTTCCTCTTCTCCGTCAAACATCGGAAACTCGTGAGTCCTTGCAGGGCACGAGGGACTTGAACCCCCAACCTTCGGTTTTGGAGACCGATGCTCTGCCAGTTGAGCTAGTGCCCTCCGGCGCTCCACCCACAGACCTGCGGGCAGGCCGAAGTATCGGGGAGATCACCAATGAGGAACTCTACCCGGCGCATGGATGCGGAGTCGAACCGGCGGAGCGGGGATGCGAGCATGGCTCCGTGGCCGAGCAGACGACGCAGACCGGACCTCTCACCGACCTCGCCCCGGAACGGCTCTCGGCGTTCCGCCAGGAGCAGGAGGCGGCGTACGACGCCCTGCGCGAGCGCGGGCTGGCGCTCGACCTCACCCGCGGCAAGCCGTCGCCGGCCCAGCTCGACCTGGCCGACCGGCTGCTGACCCTGCCCGAGGGAACCCGCGATCCGGCCGGCGTCGACGTTCGCAACTACGGCGGCCTGGAGGGCATCCGCGCCATCCGCGAGATGTTCGCGGACCTGCTGGGGGTCGAGACGGAGCAGGTCGTGGCCGGTGGCAACTCCAGCCTGGTGCTGATGCGCGAGGTGCTGACCGACCTGTGGCTCAAGGGCGGCGTCGACAGCGAGCGCCCGTGGGGGTCCGAGGAGAAAGTCACCTTCATCTGTCCCGTGCCCGGGTACGACCGGCACTTCACGCTGCTGAGCTGGTTCGGCATCGAGACCGTGACCGTCCCGATGCACGAGGACGGGCCCGACGCCGACGCCGTGGCGGAGCTGGTCGCGAAGGACCCGAGCATCAAGGGCATGTGGGTCGTCCCGACCCACGCGAACCCGTCGGGGTCGATCGTGTCGCAGGAGGTGGCGGCGCGGCTGGCGTCGATGCCGACCGCGGCACCCGACTTCAAGATCTTCTGGGACAACGCCTACGCCTTCCACCACCTCACCGAGGACGAGGCGAAGAGCGCCGACCTGCTGTCCCTCGCCGCGGCCTCCGGCCACCCCCACCGGCCGATCATGTTCGCGTCGACCTCGAAGATCACCTACGCCGGTGCGGGGGTCTCGTTCCTCGCGGGCTCGGTGGAGACCGTGCGCTGGTACCTCGACCACCTCGGCAAGGGAGCCATCGGACCGGACAAGCTCAACCAGCTGCGCCACGTGCAGTTCTTCGGCAGCCCGCAGGGCGTGCGCGACCACATGCGGCTCCACCGCGAGATCATCGCGCCGAAGTTCGAGGCGGTCGCCGAGGTGCTCGAGGAGCGGCTCGGCGGGCGGGGCGTGGCGACCTGGACGCACCCCAGTGGGGGCTACTTCGTCAGCCTCGACGTGGTGCCCGGCACTGCGGCGCGGGTCATCGAGCTCGCCAAGGACGCCGGCGTCGCCCTCACCCCGGCCGGCTCCGCCTTCCCCGGCGGCCATGACCCCGACGACACCAACATCCGGCTCGCTCCCACCTTCCCGGAGCTCGCGGACGTCCGGCAGGCCATGGAAGCCGTCGCCACCTGCGTGCTGCTCGCGGCCGCGGAGCACCTGCTGGAGCAATCCTGAGCGGGATGGCGAGGTCGCACGGGGCCGCAAGGCACCCATGACGAGCGCGAAGCGCGAGGTGGGGAGATGCGCTCAGGGCGGGGGCAGCTTGCTGCCCTGCCCAAAGCGCATCTCCACATGCATTTCACCGGCTCCATGCGGCACGGCACGCTGCTGGAGCTCGCGGAGCGGGACGGGATCTCGCTCCCGGACTCGCTGGTGAGCGAGTGGCCGCCGGAGCTGTCCGCGGCCGACGAGAAGGGCTGGTTCCGGTTCCAGCGCCTCTACGACGTGGCGCGGAGCGTGCTGCGCACCGAGGGCGACGTACGCCGGCTCGTGCTCGAGGCGGCCGAGGACGACGTCCGCGACGGCGGTCGGTGGCTCGAGATCCAGGTCGACCCCTCCGGCTACGCCGCCCGCTTCGGGGGGATCACCGCGTTCACCGACCTGGTGCTCGACGCGGTGGCCGACGCCTCGCGCCGCACCGGTCTGGGCATGGCGGTCGTGATCGCAGCCAACCGGACCCGGCACCCGCTCGACGCCCGGACGCTGGCCCGGTTGGCCGCGCAGTACGCCGGTCGCGGCGTGATCGGCTTCGGGCTCTCCAACGACGAGCGACGTGGCAGGACCGAGGACTTCGCCGCCGCGTTCGCGATCGCGGACCGGGCCGGGCTGCTGCTCGTGCCCCACGGCGGTGAGCTGCGCGGGGCCGACCACGTCCGGGCGTGCCTCGACGCCCTGTCCCCGGGACGTCTCGGCCACGGTGTGCGATCCGCTGAGGATCCGCGGCTGCTGGACGAGATCGTCCGACGCGGCATCGCGCTGGAGGTGTGCCCGGTCTCGAACGTCGCCCTCGGCGTCTACTCCGACCTCACCTCGGTCCCGCTCCCCCAGCTGGTGGCGGCCGGCGCGACCGTCGCCCTCGGCGCCGACGACCCGCTGCTCTTCGGCTCTCAGCTGGCGGCCCAGTACGCCACCATGCGCGCCGCCCACGAGCTCACCGACGCCGAGCTCGCCGAGCTCGCACGGATGTCCTTCCGCGCCTCCCTCGCACCCTCCGACGTCGTCGAGCGGGCGATGGCCGACATCGACGCCTGGCTGGGCTAGAGCTCGCAGCCGACGAGGACCGGCTCGTTGACCAGCCTGATGCCGTACGCCGTCTCCACCCCGTCCCGGATCTCGCGGGCCAGCGCGAGCAGGTCCGCGGTGGACGCGCCACCGCGGTTGGTGAGGGCCAAGGTGTGCTTGGTGGACAGCGACACCGGCGCTCCCCGATCAAGACCGTGCCCCTTCGAGAAGCCGGCGTGCTCGATCAGCCACGCAGCGCTCGTCTTGACCAGACCGTCGGGTTGCGGCCAGGTCGGCGCACCCTCAGGCACGGCGGCGGCATCCACCACCGGGTTGGTGAAGAACGACCCGGCGCTCCACGTGTCGTGGTCGCCGGGGTCGAGCACCATGCCCTTGCCGGACCGCAGCCCCAGCACGGCGGCCCGGACCTCGGCGAGCGGGGCGCGCTCGCCGACCTCCACCCCGAGGGTGCGGGCGAGCTCGGCGTACCCCACGGGCGTCCCGAGCGCGCCCTGGGCCAGCTGGAAGGTCACGTCGAGGACGACGTAGCGGCCGGGGTCGGCCTTGAAGCGGGAGTGGCGGTAACCGAAGCCGCAGTCGTCGTTGGCGAAGGTGTGGACGCGACCGAGCAGCCGGTCCCAGGCGCGCACGGACGCCACGGTCTGCGAGACCTCCTGGCCGTAGGCGCCGACGTTCTGGATGGGCGTGGCGCCGACCGCGCCGGGGATCCCGGAGAGCGCCTCGACGCCGACCCAGCCGCGGGCCACGGCCGTGGCGACCAGCGCGTCCCAGTTCTCCCCGGCGGCGACGGTCACCATGACCCCGCCGCAGGCAGCCCCGTCCTCGACGTCCGGGACGACTCCGGTGGTGGCGACCTCGACGACCACTCCCGGGAACCCGTGGTCGGCGACGACCACGTTGGAGCCACCGCCCAGCACGAGCACCGGTTCGCCGGCGTCGTCGGCTGCCGCGACGGCGGCGATCAGCTCGGCCTCGGTCGTGGCGGTCACCCACCGGCCGGCCGGACCGCCCAGCCGCAGGGTGGTGTGGTCGCCCAGGAGACGGGTCGGCTCAGGCACGCACGACTGCCTTGGGCATGCCGAGCACCTTCTGGCCGTCGCTGGTGACCTCGAGCGCGAGCGCGACCAGCCCGTCCTCGACGGTCTTCACGGTGCCGCCGACCGAGATCGTGACCGCGCCCTGTGCCGGTACGACGACCGGCCGGGTGAACTTGCAGCCCAGCTCGACGACCTGTGCACCGCCGGTCCACTCGGCCACCGCACGCGCAGCCAGTGCCATCGTGAACATGCCGTGGGCGATCACGCCGGCCAGCCCGACCGACTGCGCCACCGCCTCGTCCTGGTGGATCGGGTTGTGGTCGCCGCTGGCGTCGGCATAGCGGACCAGGTCGGCGCGGGTGACGGCGTAGGTCTGCGTCTCGAGGACGTCGCCGGCGGCCAGGCCGGTCACGACGCAGCCCCCGAGTGCACCAGCGTGGCGCTGGTCGTGCAGACCAGGGCGCCCGTGGCGTCGGTGATCTCGCTGGTGGTGCCGAGGATGTCGGCGCCACCGATCTGGCGCAGGCTCGCGACGGTCAGCGTCGCGGTGAGCACGTCGCCGGGCAGCACCGGCCGGGAGTAGGAGAACTTCTGGTCGCCGTGGACGATCCGGAACAGGTCGACCTGCTCGGCCTCGAGAAAGGCGTTCATCGCGTCGAACGCGAGCACGATCGGGTACGTCGCTGGAGCGGCTCCCCCGTCGTACCCGCCGCCGGTGGCCTCGGCGAACGCCCGGACGTGTTCCTCGGTGACCTCGTGAGGTCGGGTCGGCGGGAAGGTCCGTCCCACGAGGGACTGGTCGATCGGCATGGGGCCAGCCTAGGGGCAGAAATGACGACGACCCGCCCGGGGAACCGGACGGGTCGATCGAGCAGAGCGGGAAAGCCTCAGCGGGTTTCCTTGTGCGTGGTGTGGGTGCGGCAACGCGGGCAGAACTTCGACAGCTCGACGCGGTCGGGGTCGTTGCGACGGTTCTTCTTGGTGATGTAGTTGCGCTCCTTGCACTCCTGGCAGGCCAGGGTGATCTTGGGGCGAACGTCGGAGCTCTTGCTGGCCACGGGAAGTCCTTCTGGTTGTCCTGCGTCTGGTGCGTCTGTGTGAGTAGCGGGGGCGGGACTCGAACCCGCGACACCACGATTATGAGCCGTGTGCTCTAACCACCTGAGCTACCCCGCCACGGGAACGGAGTGTTCCGCCGCCACGACAGCGACGAAACCCCCACCCAGAGCCCCTTTACGGAATCGAACCGTAGACCTTCTCCTTACCATGGAGACGCTCTACCGACTGAGCTAAAGGGGCAACGACGGAGAACGATACACACTCCCTACAGGGTTCGAGAAATCGGCTCTGCAGGCGGAGAGGCAGCCTCGGATCAGGCGTCGATCCGGGCCCACGGAGCGGCTTCCTCGAGCTCGTGGGCCAGCTCCAGCAGGGTGGTCTCACGGCCCCATCCGGAGGCGAGCATCATGCCCTGGGGCAGCCCGCTCGCGGTGGTGGCGAGCGGCAGGCTGATCGCCGGGTCGCCGGTCGCGTTCTGGAGCGGCGTGAAGGCCACCCAGTCGAGCAGCCGCTCCATGATCGTGTCGTAGTCCTGGGTCGGCGCGAGGTGGCCGATCGCCGGGGTCTCGGTCGCCAGCGTCGGCGTCAGCAGCACGTCGTGGTCGGCGTAGAACTCGCGTGAGAAGCCGGTCATCCGGCGGAGCCGGGTGATCGCGCCCGGCAGCCGGTGGAGGCGTCGGGCGGAGTGGGCCGCCAGCCCCTGGGTGAGGTTGTCGAGCTGCCCGCCGTCCCAGGTCCGCCCGAAGGTACGTCGACCCCCACGGACCATCGCCAGCGCGAGCATCGACCAGTAGAGCAGGAAGTCGCTCTTGAACGACGCGGGCAGGGGGTTCTCGATCATGCGGACCTCGTGGCCGAGGTCCTCGAGCAGCGCGGCGGTCGTCATGGTCAGGTCGGCGACCTCGGGGGACGCGCTGCGCCCGATCCCCTCGGTGATCACCGCGATCCGCAGCCGGGTGCGCGCCGGGCCGGCGACGTCGCCCATCGGCGGCAGCCGCAGGTTCCGGTAGACGTGCTCGGCCTCACGGTAGAAGGCCGCGGTGTCACGCACGCTGCGGGTGAGGACGCCGTCGGAGACGATCTGGACCGGCATCTGCCGGGTCAACGCGTCCTGCGCGAGGCGGCCACGGGTCGGCTTGAGCCCGACCAGGCCGTTGACCGAGGCAGGGATCCGGATCGAGCCGCCGCCGTCGTTGGCGTGCGCGATCGGGACCGCGCCGGCAGCGACCAGCGCCGCCGAACCGGCCGACGAGGCACCGGCGGTGTGGTCAGGTGACCACGGACTGCGGACCGGGCCGAGCCGGGGGTGCTCGGCACTGGCGGAGAAGCCGAACTCCGAGAGCTGGGTCTTGCCCAGCGGCACCACCCCGGTCGCGAGGTACATCCGCGCGAAGTCGCCGTCGGCCGGGCGCGGGGTCGGCTGCCACGCGTCGCCACCCTGCATCGTCGGCATGCCCGCGACGTCGACGTTGTCCTTGACGAACGTCGGTACGCCGGCGAAGAACCCGCCCCGCGGATCGACGGCCCGCTCGCGGGCACCGTCGAAGTCGGCGTACGCGACGGCGTTGAGCCGGTCGTTGACCTGTTCGGTGCGGGCGATGGCGGCCTCGACCACCTCGGGGATGGTCACCGCGCCGTTGATGAGCTCCTCGGTGAGACCCACCGCGTCGTGGTGGCCGAGGGCGTCGTCGGAGAAGGCGTGGACGTGCGTCATGGGTCGTGACGCTACTGGCCGGTCACTCCACGCCGGTGGCAGCCCAGCAGGTGGTCGTCGACGAGCCCGATCGCCTCCATCAGCGCATACATGGTCGTCGGCCCGACGAAGACGAAGCCGACCTTCTTGAGCGCCTTGGACAGCGCGACCGACTCCGCCGAGGTGGTGGCGACCTGGTCGCTGGTGGCCGGCTCCGGGCTCACCTCGGGCCTGAAGCCGAGCACGAAGGCCTCCAGCCCGCCGTCCGCGCGCAGCGCGACCGTCGCCTGCGCATTGGTGATGGCGGCATCGACCTTGAGCCGGTTGCGGACGATGCCGGCATCGGCCATCAGCCGCGCCCGGTCTGCGTCGTCGTAGGCCGCGACGGTGTCCGGGTCGAAGCCGGCGAAGGCGGCCCGGAAGTTCTCGCGCTTGGTGAGGATGGTGCGCCACGAGAGGCCGGACTGGAAGGCCTCGAGGGTGAGCCGCTCGAGGTAGGCCGACTCCCCGTGGACCCGCGTCCCCCACTCGGTGTCGTGGTAGTCGCGGTTGATCGGGTCACCGGCCGCCCACGGACACCGCGGGACGCCGTCCTCCCCGACGACAGGTCCGGTCACCGGCGCTCTTTCAGGCGGGCGTTGGGCATCGGCGGGGCAGGGATCGGTGGCAACGGGTGGTCCACGATGCCGAACCTGCCGTCGGTCCCGGAGTCGATGCGCTGCTGCCACTCCTCGCGGTAGCCGACGATCTCGTCGTGCGTGCGGCCGATGAAGTTCCACCACATCACGATCGACTCGCCGAACGGCGTCCCGCCCAGGACCATGACCCGGGCCGCCTCGGCGCCCGCCGACAACCGGAGCCCGGTCCGCCCCGGGGCGACGTAGGCGAGGTCGCCGGACTTGGCCTCCTGGCCGCACACCTCGACGACTCCGGTGTCGACGAGGACGCCGTGCTCGAAGGTGGCGTCGACGTCGAGGTCGAGCACGGTGTCGGCTTCGAGCAGGAGCTCAGCGCCGAGCAGCGGGGTGTGGGTCTCGACCGGCGAGGCGTCACCCAGCAACGACCCGAGGAACACGCGTGCCACCCAGCCGTCCCCGGTCACCGGCTCGGGAGCGTGGTGGGCGAACCCGGGATCGACGTCCCGGCTCGCGTCCGGCAACGCCACCCACAGCTGCACGCCGTGGAGGACCTCGGTGCCGTCGGTCGAGACCTCGGAATGGCTGATCCCGTGGCCGGCCGTCATCAGGTTCACCTCACCCGGCAGCACCATCGCGCGGTTGCCGACGCTGTCGGTGTGCTCCACCTCGCCGGTGAAGAGCCAGCTCACGGTCTGCAGCCCGGTGTGCGGGTGGGACGCGACGACCATGCCGCCGCTGTCGGCGACCCGGTCCGGTCCGTAGTGGTCGACGAAGCACCAGGCACCGATCAACGAGCGGTGGCGCTGCGGCAGCGTCCGGCGTACGGACATGGCGCGCGGTCCGCCGAGCGGAACCTCGCGGGCGGTGAGGATCTCGACCTCACTGGTGGTTGCGCACGGGTCGAGGACCAGTTCGTCGGGGTCACGTTCGGGATTGGTCACGGTGCAGTCCTCAGGAGAGGTGGTAGGGCTTCGCAGCGCGCTTGCCGCTGCCGGAATCGATCTCTCCGGCGTCGCTGGCCGCCGCGCCGGAGTGGCTGACTTCCTGCCCGCCCGCCTGGCCGGGCTCGAGCCGGATCACGACCGACTTGGACGAGGGACAGTTGCTCCCCTCGGCGACGTGGTCCAGCGGCACCAGCGGGTTGGTCTCGGGGTAGTAGGCGGCCGCGCAGCCCCGCGGCTGCTCGTAGGGCACCACCCTGAAGCGCGGCGCGCGCCGTTCCGACCCGTCGCTCCACTCGCTCACCAGGTCGACGATCTCGCCGTCGGAGAGGCCCAGGGCGGCGATGTCGTCAGGGTGGACGAACACGACGCGTCGCCCGCCGGAGATCCCGCGGTAGCGGTCGTCGAGGCCGTAGATCGTGGTGTTGAACTGGTCGTGGGAGCGCAGCGTCTGCAGCAGCAGCCGACCCTCGGGGACGTGCAGCACGTCGGTCGGGCTGACGCTGAACTTCGCCAGGTCCACGTCGGTGGGGAAGGTCCGGGAGTCGCGCGGCGGGTGTGGGAGGACGAAGCCGCCGGGCTGGTCGACCTTCTCCTCGTAGGACTCGCACCCGGGGACGACCCGGCCGATCCGGTGCCTGATCTCGGTGTAGTCGTTCCGCATCGCCTCCCACGGCACGACGTGGTCGGCCCCCAACGTGGCGAGGGCGAGGCTGCAGACGATGTCGACCTCGGAGCGCAGGTACGACGACGCCGGCGCCAGCGGCCCCTTCGACGCGTGCACCGCGGAGACCGAGTCCTCGACGGTGACCCGCTGCTCGCGGCCGCCGGTGCGGTCCTGCTCGCTGCGGCCAAGCACGGGGAGGATCAGCGCCTCACGTCCCGTGACGACGTGGGAACGGTTGAGCTTGGTCGAGACGTGGACGGTGAGGTCGGCCTGTCGCATCGCGTCCTCGGCCACCTCGGTGTCGGAGATGGCCGACACGAAGTTGCCGCCCATCCCCATGAAGATCCGGGCCTCGCCGTCGCGCAGCGCCTTGACGGCGTTCACGCTGTCGAAGCCGTGCTCGCGCGGCGGCTCGAAGCCGAACTCGTCGCGGAGCGCGTCCAGGAAGTGGTCGGGCACCTTCTCCCAGATCCCCATGGTGCGGTCGCCCTGGACGTTGGAGTGGCCGCGGACCGGGCACAGCCCCGCGCCCGGCTTGCCGATGTTGCCCTGGGCGAGTGCGACGTTGGTGATCTCCTTGATGGTCGCGACCGCGTTGCGGTGCTGGGTGATCCCCATCGCCCAGCAGGTCACCGTGGCCGAGGAGTTCCGGAACATCTCGGCTGCCTGTCGGATCAGGTCGCGATCGAGTCCGGTGGCCTTCTCCACGGCGTCCCAGTCGAGGTCGCGGACGTGCTGGGCCCACGCCTCGAAGCCGTCGGTGTGCCGCTCGATGAACTCGTGGTCGAGGGCGTCCCACTCCACGAGGTGGTGGCCGATCGCCTGCATCAGCGCCAGGTCGCCGTTGACCCTGACCGGGAGGTGGAGGTCGGCGAGGCCGGTCCCCACACCGACGAGCCCGCGGACGTTCTGAGGGTTCTTGAACCTCACCAGGCCGGCCTCGCGCAACGGGTTGATCGCGAGGATCTTGGCGCCGTTCTTCTTGGCGTTCTCGAGGGCGGTCAGCATCCGGGGGTGGTTGGTGCCGGGGTTCTGGCCCATGACCACGATCAGCTCGGCCCGCTCGATGTCGGCGAGGCTGACCGAGCCCTTCCCGATGCCGATCGTCTCCGCGAGCGCGAGGCTGGTCGACTCGTGGCACATGTTCGAGCAGTCGGGGAGGTTGTTGGTCCCCAGCGCCCGCGCGAAGAGCTGGTAGGCGAACGCCGCCTCGTTGGAGGTCTTGCCGGAGGTGTAGAAGACCGCCTGGTCCGGCGAATCGAGCCCGCGCAGCCGGTCGGCCATGAGGTCGAAGACGTCGTCCCACTCGATCGGCTCGTAGTGGCTGGCGCCGTCGCGCAGCACCATCGGCTGCGTGATCCGGCCCTGCTGCCCGAGCCAGTAGTCGGTCTTGTCCCGCAGCTCCGCGATCGGGTGGGCGGCGAAGAACTCCGGCCCGACGCGACGCAGCGTCGCCTCCTCGGTCACCGCCTTGGCGCCGTTCTCGCAGAACTCGGCCGTGTGTCGATGACCGGCCTCGGGGTCGGGCCACGCGCAGCCCTGGCAGTCGAACCCGTCGACCTGGTTGAGCTTGAGCAGCGTGCGCGCGGAGCGCACGACGCCCATCTGCTCGACGGCGCGCTTCATGGCCACCGCTACCGCGGTCACCCCCGCCGCCGACCGCTGGGCTCCGTCGACCTCCAGCTCGGTCTCGTCGATGTCCCGGGACGGTGCGCGACGCCTCATGCAATCCATCCTCACCGGTGAGTCAAGCGTCACCACGGTCACCCTGGGGGAATGCGGCTCCTCCACCGGGGAGTTGTGCCCACGTGGCTGATCTCTTCGACGACCTGTCCATCGGCGCCGTCCGCGCACCCAACCGCGTCCTGATGGCGCCGCTGACCCGGATGCGCGCGGTGAACCCCGGCCTGTTGCCCAACGCCTTGATGCGCGAGTACTACACCCAGCGCGCCTCGGCCGGACTGGTCATCAGCGAGGGCACTCAGATCTCCCCCGAGGGCCAGGGGTACGCCGACACCCCGGGCATCCACAGCGCCGAGCAGACCGCGGCCTGGCGCGACATCACCGACGCCGTGCACGACGCCGACGGCCGGATCGCCGCGCAGCTGTGGCACACCGGTCGCGTCAACCACCCTTCGCTGCACGACGGCGAGCCGTCGGTCTCGGCCAGCGCGCTCGGCTCCGGCGGCCGCACCTCGCTGCGCGGCCCGGACGGCCAGCTGGTGCGCGCCGACTCCCCGGCCCCGCGGGCACTGGGGACCGACGAGCTGCCGCGCGTGGTCGACGACTACCGCCAGGCCACGGCCAACGCGCGCGACGCCGGCTTCGACCTGGCCGAGATCCACGCCGCCCACGGCTACCTCCTGCACCAGTTCCTCTCGCCCAACAGCAACCACCGCGAGGACGCGTACGGCGGGTCGCCCTCGGCACGCGCCCGGCTGCTGGCCGAGGTCGTCGACGCGGCGGCGCAGGAGTGGTCGGCCGACCGGATCGGCGTCCGGATCTCCCCCGTCGGCTCGTTCAACGGGGTCGACGACCCCGCGGGCGAGGCGACCGGGCTGCTGGTCGCGGAGCTGCTCGCCGAGCGCGGCGTCGCCTTCCTCCACCTGTCCGAGCCGGACTGGATCGGCGGCACGGCACTCTCCGACGGCTTCCGCGAGCGGCTGCGCGAGGCCTTCCCCGGCACCATCATCGGCGCCGGCAGCTACGACCTCGCCAAGGCCGAGCGCGTCATGGAGGCCGGCTGGGTCGACGCGGTCGCCTTCGGCCGGGCGTTCCTGGCCAACCCCGACCTGCCGCGCCGGTTGCGCGACGGGTTGCCGCTCAACGACCCCGACAAGGCCACGTTCTACGGCGGCGACGAGACCGGCTACGTCGACTACCCGTCGTACCCCGCCGCCTGAGTCAGGAGTTGGAGTAGACCGCGGGACCGCCGTCGTCACCGTCGGCATCCGGGCCGCGGCCGGCCCAGCTCCACGCGTAGGCCGGGTCCTCGACGGCGAGGCCGCCCTCGCCGAGCTCGAGCGGCTTGAAGGTGTCGACCATGACGGCCGACTCCTCGAAGTACTCGACGCCGAGCGAGGCCTCGATCGCGCTCGGCTGCGGGCCGTGCGCGTGACCGCCCGGGTGGAGCGAGATCGAGCCGATGCCGATGCCCGAGCCCTTGCGCGCCTCGTAGTCGCCGCCGACGTAGAACATGACCTCGTCGGAGTCCACGTTCGAGTGGTAGTACGGCACCGGGATCGAGAGCTCGTGGTAGTCGACCTTGCGGGGCAGGAAGTTGCAGACCACGAAGTTCTGGCCCTCGAAGACCTGGTGGACCGGCGGCGGCTGGTGGACCTTGCCGGTGATCGGCATGTAGTCCTCGATGTTGAACGTGTAGGGGTAGAGACAGCCGTCCCAGCCGACCACGTCGAAGGGGTGCGTCGCGTAGGTGAGCCGGCTGCCGACGACGCCGGCAGAGGTCCGGTGCTTCACCAGCACCTCGACGTCGGCCCCCTCGGACAGGTGGGGCTCGGCTGGCGCATGGAGGTCGCGCTCGCAGTACGGCGCGTGCTCGAGCAGCTGGCCGTAGCGCGAGAGGTAGCGCTTCGGCGGCGCGACGTGGCTGTTGGCCTCGATCGCGTAGAGCCGCGACGGCTCGGCCGGCACCCAGCGGTGGTCGGTCGCGCGCGGGACGATGACGTAGTCGCCGGTCCGGTAGGGAACCACGCCGAACACCGTCTCGACCGTGCCGCTGCCGGACTGGACGAACACGCACTCGTCGCCGATCGCGTTGCGGTAGAGCGGCGAGGGATCGACGCCGGTGACGACGTAGGCGATCCGGACGTCGGCGTTGCCGAGGACCAGTCGCCGCCCCTCCACGGGGCAGGCGCCGTCCTCGAACAGGTCGTGCAGCTTCAGGTGGCGCGGCTTGAGCGGGTGGTTGGGCGCGAGCCGTTGGTCGGCGAGCTCCCAGACCTGGCTGTCGACGATCGCCGACGGCACGCCTCGGTGGTAGAGCAAGGACGAATCAGAGGAGAAGCCCTCCTCACCCATCAGCTCCTCGCGGTAGAGGTGCCCGTCGGGATCGCGGTGCTGGGTGTGCCGCTGCCGGGGCACCTCGCCGACCTGCCGGTAGTACGCCATGTCCGTTATCCGATCACGTTCGTCCGATAATGTGACACGAGTGTCGCACGGAAGCCCCCGTCCGTCGAGATTGACCTGAAGCGGACCTGAACTCCTACCGTTCGACTCGTGACCACCGAAAATGCTTCGCTCGGAGGGGCATCTGCGACCTACGCTCGACGGTGCCATGCGTGACTTTCCCCCGACCGTGACCACCTTCTGGTCCCCCGAGGGGGGAGCCGAGGGCCGTCCGGTCACGCCCGCGCCTGACACCCGCAGCCCCGTGCGCTTCCTGCGCTGGGTGATGCAGCAGCAGGGCCCGGTCGTCCTGGTCGCCACCGTCACCGGCGTCTTCTGGCAGCTCCCGCTGATCGCGGGCCCGTGGCTCTTCGGCTGGTCGATCGACCACGGGATCCTGGTCGACGACGCCGGCGCCGTGGCGTGGGGCGCTGCCGGGCTGATGTTCGTCACCCTGGTCGGCGCGGTCTTCGGCATCGCGCTCCACACGCTCGTGGTGCGCAGCTGGCTGATCAGCCTCTACGGCACCACCATGATGGTGACCCGCAAGGCCGCCCAGATGGGGCACATCCTGCCGCGCCGCTCCCCCACCGGCGAGATCCTCAGCGTGGCCTCCAGCGACTCCGACGAGTTCGGCGCGATGAGCGAGATCATCGCCCGCGCCGGGTCGCAGTTCATCTCCTTCCTGGCCGTCGCCGCGATCGTGCTGGCGACCTCGCCACGGCTCGGCGTCGTCGTCCTCGTCGCCGCGCCGGTCCTGTTCGGTGTCGCGCTGCCGTTCCTGCGGCCGCTCCACCGGCGCCAGGAGATCGAGCGCTCCCGCAACTCCGAGCTCACGTCGATGGCGACCGACATCGTCGCCGGGCTGCGGATCCTGCGCGGGATCGGCGGGGAGCGCACCTTCCGCCGCAACTACGAGCGGCAGTCGCAGAGCGCCCGGGCCGCGGGGGTCTCCGCCGGCATCTGGCAGGCCGTGATCGAGGCGCTGGGCGTCCTGTTCTCCGGCGTCTTCCTGGTCCTGCTGCTCTGGCTCGGCGCCCGCGAGGTCGTTGCGGGCCGGCTCTCGGTCGGCCAGCTGGTGAGCTTCCTCGGCTACGGCCTCTACCTGATCGGCCCGATCCGCACCTTCTTCGAGTTCGCCCAGAAGGTCACCCGGGCGCTGGTGAGCGCCCGGAAGGCGATCGCGATCTTCGAGCCGCCGCCGCCGTGGCGCGACCTCGACGAGCCGACGCCGCTGAACGGCGAGGGCACGCTCGTCGACGCCGCCACCGGACTCGCGGTCCGACCCGGAGAGCTCACCGTCGTGGTCAGCGCGGTCCCCGAGGTCTCGGCACGGCTCGCGGACCGGCTCGGTCGCTACCTGCCGGCCGACACCGAGCCGGTCAGCGAGGCCGAGGACGAGCGGGTGCCGGGCCGGGCGGCCCGCAAGGCACGGGTGGAGCGGGCGCGGCGGCGCGCCGAGATCGCGGCCCGGGACGCCGCACGCACCCGTGGCCCGTGGGGAGTGCGGCTCGACGGCACCGACCTGGGCGACGCCTCACTCGTCGACGTACGACGGACCGTGCTGGTCAGCGACACCACCAGCCAGCTGTTCGCCGGCACCCTCCAGGACGCGATCGATCCGCACCGACGACTGACCCGCGAGCAGGCCGAGGACGCGCTGCTCGCGGCCAACGCCGAGGACGTCTACGACTCGCTGCCCGGCGGCTGGCAGGGCGTCATCGACGAGCGCGGCCGCGGCCTGTCCGGCGGCCAGCGGCAGCGGGTCGTGCTGGCCCGCGCGCTGGGCATGGAGGCGCCGATCCTGGTCCTCGTCGAGCCGACGTCCGCCGTGGACGCCCACACCGAGGCCCGGATCGCCGAGCGCGTCACCCGGGTGCGGACCGGGCAGACCACGGTCGTGTGCACCCTCTCGCCGCTGTGGCTCCACCACGCCGATCGCGTGGTGCTGCTCGACGGCGACCAGGTCGTCGCCGACGGCAGCCACGAGGACCTCCTCCACGACCACGCCTACCGCGCGGTCGTGGCCCGGGCGATGGACGAGGAGGTGGTCCGATGAGCTCCGGACTGCTCGAGAGCTCCGGGGGGACCTGGTCCGACCACACCTCCGACGAGCCGACGGTCGACCCGCGGCTGGAGCCCCCGACCGACGCGACCACCAGCGAGCGCCTCGCCGCGTGGCGGATGCGCCACCACCTGCGGCGCGAGGAGGCCGAGCGGGTCTACCAGGGGACGCGGCGGCCCGAGCGGGGGTGGCCGGTCGCCGACGACCGCGCCGTACTCCGCTTCTTCCGGTCGCTGATCTCCGAACGGCGCGGCATCTTCGTCACGCTGGTCGTGTTCAACGCGCTGGCCGCTGCCACCGGGCTGATCGTCCCGCGCCTGCTCGGCCAGCTGGTCGACCGCACCGTCGGTGGGGCCGGCGCCTCGATCTCGACGCTGGCGTGGCTGGTCGTGGCCGTGGTCTGCGCCCAGGCGCTGTTCACGTTCGTGGGTCAGGTGGTCTCGACCAAGTTCGGGCAGGACCTGCTGTCCTCGGCCCGCGAGTTCATCGTCGCCACCATCCTGCGGCTGCCGTTGGGCAAGGTGGAGGGCGCCAGCACCGGTGACCTCGTGACGCGGGTGACCCGTGACGTCGGCACGATGAGCCGCTCGGTGCAGTTCGGCGTGCCGATGGCGATCATCTCGCTGCTGACGGTGGTGCTGTCGGTCGTCGCGATGCTGCTCAACTCGGTCCTGCTCGCGATCCCGTCACTGCTGGTGATCAGCACCAGCGTGCTCGCGGTCCGCAACTACCTGCGGTCGGCTCCGAAGGGCTACATCACCGAGGGCGCGACGTACTCCCGGATCAACACGACGCTCACCGAGACCGTCGAGGGCGCCCGCACCGTCGAGGCGCTCGGACTCTCCGATCGCCGGGTGCGGCAGGGCGACGACGACATCGCGGTCTCCGCACAGGCCGAGCGCTACACGATGTCGTTGCGCAACCTGCTGTTCGCCGTGATCGACATCGCGTTCAACACCCCGCGGGTCGTCACCCTCGTCGTCGGCGCCTGGGGCTACGCGAACGGCTGGCTCGGCCTGGACCAGATCACCGCCGCGGTCCTGTACGTCGAGGCGCTCAGCGGCCCGCTCGACCGGCTGGTCGGCGAGCTCGACCGACTCCAGGTCGGCGCCACGTCGACGGCGCGGCTGCTCGGCATCGCCGAGGTCCCGCCGGACCGGTCACCCGGCGACGCGCTGCCCGACGGCAAGGACCTGGTCGGCTCGGACCTCCGGTTCGCCTACCGCGAGGGCCACGACGTGCTGCACGGCATCGACGTGTCGCTCGGCATCGGTGAGCGGCTGGCGATCGTCGGCCCCTCGGGCTCCGGCAAGTCGACGCTGGGCCGGCTGCTGTCCGGCATCAACCGGCCGCGCACCGGGTCGGCACGGGTCGGCGGGGTGGACCTGGTCGAGCTGCCGCTGGAGGTGCTGCGCACCGAGGTCGCCCTCGTCACCCAGGAGCACCACGTCTTCATCGGCACGGTGCGCGACAACATCGTGCTGGCGCGCGAGGACTCACCCGACGACGCGGTCTGGGCGGCGTTGCGCGCGGTCGGGTCCGACGACTGGGTACGACGGCTGCCGCAGGGCCTCGGCACCCGGATCGGTTCGGGCCAGCACACGCTGACGCCTGCCCAGGCGCAGCAGGTCGCGCTCGCGCGGCTGATCATCGCCGACCCCCACACGCTGGTGCTCGATGAGGCGACCTCGCTGATCGACCCGCGCACGGCGCGCTCGCTGGAGGGGTCGATGAACGCCCTGCTGGAGGGCCGGACCGTGGTCGCCATCGCCCACCGGCTCCACACCGCCCACGACGCCGACCGGATCGCGGTCGTCATCGACGGCCGGATCACCGAGCTCGGCAGCCACGACGAGCTGGTCGACCGCGAGGGCGGCGAGTACGCCGCGCTCTGGCGGGCCTGGACCAGCTAGCGTCCTCAGCGATCCGGGTGTCGAGGAGTGGGGGCTAGCGGTGACCCGGGGGAAACGAGCAGCGTCACTCCGTAGGCAGCCCACGCGAAACTCAGTGGTAGGGCATAGCCGTTCGGGATGTATTCGACCACGACTGCCAGCATCACGAGGGCGGAGGGGATCACCGCGACAAGTGCAAGTGACGTCCACATCGGCAGGATGTGGACGCGCAGGGACAGTCCTCCGTACAGGGTCGTTGAGGCCAGCAGTGCTGCGGATGCGAGCAGCTCGATGAAAAATCCCCCGCCCCACAAGACCTCACCGACGGGTCCTGGGACCGAGACACCCCAGTAGCTCACGAAGTCTCCGACCGCGTTTGCACAGAGCGACAGCCACATGACTCGCCAGGTACGGAGCTCCCAACGGCTGGCGCCGCCCCCTGACCTGTACCGATCATGGACATGGAGCAGCAGCGGCATCATGGCCAGATAGACGAGGAAGAAACCTTTCCCGTAGACCTGATACGGGTCAAGCTGCCCCCACTGAAAGGTCAGGGCGCCCCACCCCTCCAGCGTCGGACCGAACGTCCGCTCGACCCACGGCATCGACGCCCACTCGGTGGACGGCGGGTCATAGGCCCAGATGGCGGCCATGGGCGGGGTCAAGGCCAGAGCAACGACGAACCCCGCCAGGGCGGCGGCGGCAGCGCGGCGTCCCTTCCGATCGAACACACCGCGAGACTAGTCAGCCTGGACGTGCTGGGACGCCAGCCCTTCGCGAGCACGCCGCACTGTGGCGGGCCCGGACCAGCTAGCGCAGCCGCATCGAGCCGGACACGTCCGGCTCCCACGGCAGGTCGGCGTCCTCGGCGACCCGCGCGTCGAGGGCGGCCGCGACGTCGTCGGGCCACGGAGCGGTCCGCCGGGTCTCCATGTCGATGTGGAGGAAGATCTCCTCCATCACGAAGCTCAGCTGCTGGTGGGTCTCGTCGAGCAGGTAGACCAGGGCGTGGGCGGCCCGCTCCGAGCGGCCGAGCAGCCGTACCCGCGCCGACATCCGGTCACCCGTGCGCATCTCGGCGAGGTAGGTCAGGTGGTGCTCAGCCGAGAAGCAGGCGTGACCCATGGCCGGCCAGTTCTGCTCGATCCCGTGCGGCACCAGCGACTCGTCCAGCCCCTCGCTGGCGATCCCCGTGTAGTGGCGGACGTTGAGGTGGCCGTTGGCGTCCTCGAACGCCATCGGGACCGGCTGCTCGACGTACGCCGGGAGTCGGGAGAGCTGCTCGTAGGTGGGGCGGGGTGCGGTCACGTTGAGCGACGATACCGGGGGCCTTCGCCGACCGATCAGGCCCGCAGCACCTTCTCCATCGCCCTGCCCTGTGCGAGTTCGTCGACCAGCTTGTCGAGGTAGCGGATCTGCCGCATCAACGGGTCCTCGACCTCCTGCACCTTCACGCCGCACACCGACCCGGTGATCAGCGAGGCGTTCGGGTTGAGCTCGGCCGCGGCGAAGAAGTCCTCGAACGACGTCTCTTCGCTGAGGTGCCTGCGCAACGCCTTCTCGTCGAAGCCGGTCAGCCACGCGATCACCTGGTCCAGCTCGTCCTTCGTCCGCCCCTTCCGCTCCACCTTGGTCACGTAGTGGGGGTAGACGGAGGCGAAGCTCGTCGTGAAGATCCGGCTCACGCGGCGACCCCGACGAGCGCTTCCGACCTCTCCCACAGGCCGTCGATGAACACCTGGTCGCTGGCCTGGCCCTTCTCGCGACCGTCGATCTTGTGCTGGCTGAAGTAGCGGCCGTCGATCTCGGGGTCCGGGCCCCGCTCGGCCAGAGCGATCAGCGGTGCCGCGCCGTCGGGGACGCTGATGGTGGCCCACCGCTTGAGCGGGGTGCGGTACGCGAGTCCGACGAACCACGAGTCGCGGCCGAAGGAGCTACCGACCGGGCCGGGGTGGACGGCGACCGAGACGACGCCGTCGTCGGACCACCGCTGGGTGATGCCGCGGGTGAAGAGGATGTTCATCAGCTTGCCGGTGCCGTACGCCGCGAACTCGATCGCCCGGCGGTGCTCGTAGTCGAGATCGTCGAGCACGACCTTCCCCATCAGGTTCGCGACGCTGGAGGTGTTCACGACCAGTGAGCTGCCGGCCGCCGCGAGCTGGGGCCGGAGCAGGTTGGTGAGCAGGAACGGCGCCAGGTGGTTGATCTGGAAGTTGGGCTCGTGGCCGTCGTCTGTCGTCATGGACGGGGCGAACGTGCCGCCGGCGTTGTTCATGAGGAGGTCGAGCGCGTCGACCCGCTCACCCACCTGCTCGGCGAGGCGGCGGACGTCGTCGAGCCGGGAGAAGTCGGCGATCAGGGGCTCGGTGCCGACCGCCTCCGCGATGGGCCGGAGCTTGTCTGCTGAGCGCCCGGTCACGTGGACAGTCGCCCCCTTGGCAGCCAGAACCTTGGCGGTCTCGGCCCCGATCCCGTCGCTTGCTCCGGTCACCAGGACCGTGCGGCCCGCCATCGTCTGTTCGCTCATGCGGTCAGTGTGACTCGTCTCCAGTGGGCGGATCACAACGGGGGCACGGCCCGCCACGGCGGTGGACGCGCAGGTGGGTGGCGATCCCATCCATGGTCTCGCCGAGGCGGATCTGGTCCTCGGGGGCGAGATCGTCGAGCAGGAAACGCTTGATGAGTGCGGCGTGACCGACCGCGGCATCAGCCAGCGCCGACCGTCCGGGCGGAGTCAGTCTGGCGACCAGTCCCCGGCCGTCGCCCTCGGCCGGGACCCGCTCGATCCACCCGCGACCCTCCAGCCGGTTGGCGATGTGCGTCAGCTTCTGCGCCGACGACACGACCGCGGCCGCCAGCTCGGTCATCCGTAGTGAGCCGCCGGCGCCGTCGAGGCGCACCAGGACCTCGTAGTCGCTGTGGGTCATCCGGTGCTCCTGGGCGACGTGACCCGCCAGCATCTCCTCGAGCAGGCGTCCGGCGTCCAGGAATCGCGTCCAGGTGAACAGCTCCTGCTTGCTCAGATATCGCCCGGTCCCGACCAGGTCGGCGGGGTCGTAGTCGCCGACCTGGTCAGGCTCGGGCCGTTCCTCGATCACAGGGCGACCATAGACGCGCCGGTCACCTCACTCCCGCTCAAGCTGTCCTCGGATCTCACCCGAGGGGACCACGGTGGTGTGGACGTTGACGTAGTAGCCGCCGGGGTTGCGGGCGATGGTGCGAATCAGGGCCGGGTCAGCCGCGACACAGGCCTCGAAGTCATCGCTGTCGACACCGAGGTCCACCACGACCGGACCGTTGACGCCGGCCGGACCGACGTGGATGTGACCCGCCACGACATCGCCGGCCAGGTCCTCTGACTCGATCTCCACACAGACCTGACCGTGCCGAGGATCGAGCTCGACTTCGGCCTCGCCGCTGGCGCCGGTCCCCGAGGGCGGAACCTCGTTGTCCGACGAGAGCTCGGCCTCCAGCTCGACTTCCCGGTCGTCGAGCCTGGTCAGCTTGAAGACCTGACCGGTGTTGCCGACCGGGGTGGCTCCCTGCTGACCCATGACATAGAGCTCGCCCTTGCGGTCCTGGCCGAACCCGGTGACGAACATGCCGGCCGGGCCGCTGGCCGGGACCAGCTCAGCCAGCTGACCGTGCTTGTCGATGTGGAAGATCCGGCCCTGGGGGCCTCCGGCGAAGCTGGCCGTGAAGTCACCGAACACGTAGCTGCCGCGCAGGTCCTTGATCCGATCACCGCGGTAGACGAAGCCACCGGTCACCGATATGCCCTCGTCGTGGTCGTACTGGGCGATGGGATCGATCAGGCCGGCCGGCGCACCCGGGGAGTTGGCGCCGGTGAAGCCGTCTTCGTCGCCGTTCATGTCGAAGAGGAACGTCCCCTCCTTGATCGGCCAGCCGTAGTTGCCGCCCTTGACGATCACGTCGACCTCCTCGATGTCGTTCTGGCCGACGTCAGCGGCGTACAGCTTGCCGGTCTTCGAGTCGAACGACATCCGGAACGGGTTGCGGAGGCCGTAGGCGAAGATCTCGTCGGCACCGGTCTGGTCGACGAACGGATTGCTGGCCGGGATCCCGTACTCGCCGTTCGCACTGTTCGAGCCCAACGGGTCGATGCGCAGGATCTTGCCGAGCACGTTGCCGTCGGAGAGGTCCTGACCATTGCCGCCCGGCGCGTGGCCTGGGCCCTGGTCGTCGGCCATACCGCCGTCGCCCAGGGCGATGTAGAGCTTGTGGTCGGGGCCGAAGGCGAGGGCGCCACCGTTGTGGTTGAACTGCGGTTGCTGGACTCGCAGCAGGACCCGTGAACTGGCGGGGTCGACCACCGAGCCGGGCCGCTTGGGCTTGTCGACCCGCCACTCCCGGATCACGCTCAGGCTGGCGTTGTCGGCCGGGGCGTCGCCGGTTGGGACCGGGAAGTCGGGTGTCCCGGAGTCGAGCGGCTCCGAGCTGTAGGTGTAGAGGAGGCCGTTCTTGCGGTACTTCGGGTGGAACGCCAGGCCCAGGAAGCCCCGCTCATCGAAACTGCCGGGCCCGAAGGCGCCGAGGGGCACCAGTAGGCCGAGGCCACTGGCCCCGACGTCGAGGAAGGTGAACGAATCAGGCACGCTGCCGTGGTGGCCCGGGCGGAGCTTGACCGCGGTGATCGTTCCGACCTGGTCGACGACGAAGAGCTGCTTGTTGTTGCCCGGAGCATGGGTCCCCAACACCGGCGTGGTGAAGCCGTCGGCCGTCAGCTCGAGGTCGAACTCGGCGTCGCTGACCGGGATCTTCTCCGGTATCGGATCGCCATGGGCGGCCAGGGCCGGTGCTCCTACAGCGACCAGGGACGCCGCTGCGAGTAAGCCAACGGTTCTGCGGAATCGGCGCATTTCGTTCTCCTTTGAACGGGTCATGCCCAGCTCTATGAAGTTCTCTCGCGATGACGTTCCCTCGCGTTCGGGCCACCGACGCTACTAAAATTCTTTACGAACGAGTACCCCAGTTTTGGGGGTCTGGCGGCACTGGCTCTTCGACATCACTGGCCGCCGCCCGTCGGGCTGGCCATGGCACGAGGACAACCCGTCCTCGCGGCCCGGTTACGGTGGCAACCAGCCCGCCACCCCCGAAGGAGCGTCATGGACGCCACCGGCATCAACGACTCCAGCCTCGCCCGCCTCCGGAAGTGGAACCTCGGGCTCACCCTGCTGCACGCCGCCCAGGCCGTGATCGTGCTGGTCCTGGCGACCGACTTCGCGATCACCGTCACCTCGCAGTACCCCTCGGGCCCCCCGGGGTCGACACCCGCCGCGCCGGAAGCCCTCTTCGACGTACGTATCGGCGTCGCGATCGCGGTGTTCCTCGCGCTGGCGGCGCTGGACCACCTGCTGACGGCCACCGTGATGCGCACCCGGTACGAGGCCGACCTGCGGGCGGGCGTGAACCGTTTCCGCTGGATCGAGTACTCGGTCAGCGCGACGATCATGATGCTGCTGATCGGGTTCTACAACGGTCTCACCGGGATCACCGAGGTCGTCTTGATCATCGGCGCGAACGTCGCGATGATCCTGTTCGGCTGGTTGCAGGAAGTGATGAACCCGCCGGGCCGGGACCGGACCACGATGCTGCCGTTCTGGTTCGGCTGCATCGCCGGCGCGGCCCCCTGGGTCGCCATCCTCGTCAACGTCGTCGGCGCGGGCAGCTCCGTGCCCGGCTTCGTCTACGGGATCGTCGTGTCGCTGTTCGTCTTCTTCATGAGCTTCGCCGTCAACCAGTGGCTCCAGTACAAGCAGATCGGCCGCTGGTCTGACTACGGGTACGGCGAGAAGGTCTACCTGGTGCTCAGCCTGGTCGCGAAGACCGCCCTGGCCTGGCAGATCTTCGGTGGCTCGCTCGCCGGCTGAACGGTCACCGCTCGGGACGGACCAGGACCTCGAAGCTGCGGTCGCCGCTGGCGTTGAACCGACCGACCCGCTCGAAGCCGAGTGACTCCACGGTGCGCAGGGCACGGGCGTTGAAGGACGCCACCGTCACCCGGAACGCTGGCGGTGCGAACTCTGAGCGCCCGAAGGCCAGGCCGACCGAAATGGCTGTACGGCCCAGGCCCTGGCCGACGAGCTCCGGCCGCAGCGCCCCGCCCGTGTCGAGCGCCTGGTCGTCGTACTCCCAGCCCGGCACGCGTCCGTCCGGGCCGAAGGAACGAAACCCGATGAGTCGGTCGCCTGCGAGGAGCGAATGGAAACCGAGCTCCGGCAGGAGCAGCTCGTCCGGGTCGGCCTCGGTCATGTCGTAGCAGGCGTACGGCGCCGGATACCGCCAGCTGCAGATGTCCACCGCGTGCTCCCGAGTCAGCGGGGCGATCTCCATCGCGGGGACGGCTCCTGGACGTGCGCTCATGGCGTCATCGTGCCCGCTTCCTTCCCGTCTCTCTTTACGTGTTCGCCGGCCGATCGTTCCAGCGTTCGTCACCTTCGCAGTGTTTTCTTCTCTTTTTTTTTTCGGTGGCAACCAGCCCACCACCCCCGAAGGAGCGTCATGGACGCCACCGGCATCAACGACTCCAGCCTCGCCCGCCTCCGGAAGTGGAACCTCGGGCTCACCCTGCTGCACGCCGCCCAGGCCGTGATCGTGCTGGTCCTGGCGACCGACTTCGCGATCACCGTCACCTCGCAGTACCCCTCAGGTCCTCCGGGGTCGACGCCCGCCGCCCCCGAGGCCCTCTTCGACGTACGCATCGGCGTCGCGATCGCGGTGTTCCTCGCGCTGGCGGCGCTGGACCACCTGCTGACGGCCACCGTGATGCGCACCCGGTACGAGGCCGACCTGCGGGCGGGCGTGAACCGTTTCCGCTGGATCGAGTACTCCGTCAGCGCGACGATCATGATGCTGCTGATCGGCTTCTACAACGGCCTCACCGGGATCACCGAGGTCGTCCTCATCATCGGCGCGAACGTCGCCATGATCCTGTTCGGCTGGTTGCAGGAAGTGATGAACCCGCCGGGCCGGGACCGGACCACGATGCTGCCGTTCTGGTTCGGCTGCATCGCGGGCGCGGCCCCCTGGGTCGCCATCCTCGTCAACGTCGTCGGCGCGGGCAGCTCCGTGCCCGGCTTCGTCTACGGGATCGTCGTGTCGCTGTTCGTCTTCTTCATGAGCTTCGCCGTCAACCAGTGGCTCCAGTACAAGCAGATCGGCCGCTGGGCCGACTACGGGTACGGCGAGAAGGTCTACCTGGTGCTCAGCCTGGTCGCGAAGACCGCCCTGGCCTGGCAGATCTTCGGTGGCTCGCTCGCCGGCTGAACGGTCACCGCTCGGGACGGACCAGGACCTCGAAGCTGCGGTCGCCGCTGGCGTTGAACCGACCGACCCGCTCGAAGCCGAGTGACTCCACGGTGCGCAGGGCACGGGCGTTGAAGGACGCCACCGTCACCCGGAACGCTGGCGGTGCGAACTCTGAGCGCCCGAAGGCCAGGCCGACCGAAATGGCTGTACGGCCCAGGCCCTGGCCGACGAGCTCCGGCCGCAGCGCCCCGCCCGTGTCGAGCGCCTGGTCGTCGTACTTCCAGCCCGGCACGCGTCCGTCCGGGCCGAAGGAACGAAACCCGATGAGTCGGTCGCCTGCGAGGAGCGAATGGAAACCGAGCTCCGGCAGGAGCAGCTCGTCCGGGTCGGCCTCGGTCATGTCGTAGCAGGCGTACGGCGCCGGATACCGCCAGCTGCAGATGTCCACCGCGTGCTCCCGAGTCAGCGGGGCGATCTCCATTGCGGGGACGGCTCCTGGACGTGCGCTCATGGCGTCATCGTGCCTGATTCGACCTGGGCGGGGCCCGACTCCTCCATGGAGCTTCCTGTGTCAGGGTGCGTCACATGATTCGCTCCCGGGTCACGTGGGGTCTCGTGGTGGCGCTGTCGGCAGGGTTCGCACTGACGGCGATCTGGCTGTCCTTCGACAATCCAGACATCCACGGCACCAGCAGAGGCGACGACTACACATGCCTCGCGCCATGGGACACGGTGCTCAACGGTGCCGACAACCTCCCCGGTGGCGAGCCACCCCCCGATGGCGCCGACATCGCTGAGAGGTGTCGCGATGCGGGGCAGGAGCGATTCGCATGGGCGGCCGGAACCGGCTCGGTAGCGATCATCCTGGCAGGGATGACGACGGCGGCAGCCCTGCGCCGGCCCCCGAAGACCCCGTCCGGAAGGGTGATCCTGGGGTCTGAAAAATCCCTTGCTTTCGAACAAGTGTTCGAGTATGATCGGCACATGCTCGCACCCGCCGACCTCGAGGACCTGGACGCAGCCGCCACGCTGACGGCCGTCGAGGACGCACTGGTCACACGGCGTAGCGCCGAGGCACGGGATCTGGCGCTGGGTGCCCACTGGGCCGACCTCCACGCCGCCGACCCCCAGCTCGGCCGCAACGGCCGGCGGGTCTGGGCGGGTGAGGACCGGCTGGTCCAGGTCGGCGGCGCAGGCACCCCCGAGGTCCAGGAGCTGTCCCTGGCCGCGCTCGCGATCTCCCGCCGGGTCCACCCCCACGCGTCTCGCCGGCTGGTCGCCGACGCCCTCGACCTGCGCCACCGGCTCCCGACCTGGTGGACCGCGGTCCAGGAGCTCCGGCTCGAGCCCTGGATCGCGCGGAAGACCGCGACCCTGACCCGCGACCTCGACGAGGTCGCCGTCCGGGTCATCGATCAGGCTCTGCCCGCCGACCTCGGGGAGGTCTCCCCGGCCCGGATCCTCGAGGTCGTCCGCGCCAAGGTCATCGAAGCCGACCCCCTCGCCCACGCCACCGCCCTGGCCGCCGAGAAGCGCCGCCGCTACGTCTCGCTGTCCCGCACCGACGAGTTCGGGCTACGCCACGTCATCGCCCGGGTCCGCGCCGGCGACGCCGCCTGGATCGACGCCACCCTCGACCGGGTCGCCGACCTGCTGGCGCCCCGGTTCCCCGACCACACCCAAGACATGCTCCGCTCCGAGGCCTTCGGCTGGCTCGCCCGTCCCGCCGACCTCCTCGACCTCCTCACCGGCGGCACCGGCGACCCCGGTCACACCGGTCACGCCGGGGCGGCGGCACGGCCCCGGGTGGTGCTCTACATCCACCTCCACGAAGCCGCCGTCCGCACCGACCACGGCGTCGCCCGGATCGAGGACATCGGCCCCGTCCTGTCCTCCGAGATCCCCGCCTGGCTCGGCCACGCCCACGTCACCGTCAAGCCCGTCATCGACCTGGCCGACCAGGTCGCCTTCGACGCCTACGAACACCCCGAGTCCCTCAAGGAACGGGTCCGGCTCCGCACCCCCGCCGACACCTTCCCCCACGCCAACCAGGTCACCGGCCGCCTCGACCACGACCACGTCGACCCCTTCCTCCCCGGACCCACCGACAAGACCGGACAGACCGGCGACCACAACACCCAACCCCTGAGCCGCACCGCACACCGCGCCAAGACCCACCTCGGCTACCAGGTCCGACAACTCGGGCCAGGCGACTACGTCTGGCACACCCCACACCACCGCTACCGACGCGTGAACCACCTCGGCACCACCATCCTGACCGAACCCGTCGGCTCCGGACTGATCTCCGAGGACCCCGTCGACCGCGCCATCGCGCAGATGACCCTCGACCTCACCGCCACCGGACGAGCCCGCGTCCCCGCGCTCTGAGTGGGCTGCGAGACGATTTCCGCCTTGCGAGGGAGGTAGGCGCGTCTCCTCCTCCCTAGGGTGGGCACCATGAGCTCGACCCGATCCACCCTCGGCCACCGGGTCGGCGCCTTCTTCGCCCTCGAGGACGACTGGTCGCGTCCGGTGCCGTCGATCGGCCGTCGCGACGTGATGACCGGAGCAGCCGTCGAGGCGATCGGCGTGGTGACCCTCGAGCTGGCCCGCAGCGCGGGCGCCTTCGAAGGTGAGACCGCTCCGTGGTGGGTGATCTACCTCGTGATGTCAGCCGCCGCCGTGGCCCTGGTGGGCCGTCGCCGCTACCCCGTGGCCGTCGCCGTCTACCTCGCCGGCCACATGTTCGTCACCGGGGTGGTGATGCCGCCGGTGATGGGTCAGCTGGCCCTCCAGATCTGCTACTTCGTCGGGTTGTTCTCGGCGATGGCGTGGGGCCGGAGTCGCCGGACGTCGCTGCTCGCGTCGGTCTCGATCCTGCTGTTCATGCTGCTCTGGATCGCCTGGCAGTTCGCCCTCGGCTCGGCCTTCCAGGACTTCCTCGGCGACGAGGCGATCCCCGAGCAGGGGGGCTTCCTGCCGGCGATCCAGTCCCTCGTCCTGCTGACCTTCGTGGTGAACCTCGTCTACTTCCTCGGCGCCATCGTCGGTGGCCAGGTCGCGTGGCGCGGCGCCCGCCAGCGCGACGCCCTCGCCCGGCAGACCCGCACCATCGAGGCGCAGGCCGAGTCGCTGCGTCGCCGCGCGGTGGTCGACGAGCGACTGCGCATCGCCCGCGAGCTGCACGACGTGGTCGGCCACCACGTCTCGGTCATCGGCGTCCAGGCAGCCGGTGCCCGCCGGGTCCTCGACCGCGACCCCGCGGCCGCCGCCGATGCCCTCTCGGCCATCGAGGACAGCTCCCGAGAAGCAGTGACCCAGATGCGCTCCCTGCTCGGCACGTTGCGCGACATCGAGGCCGAGGCGGACGGCGAGGAAGCTGGCGATCGCGCTCCCGGCCCCGGTGTCGGTGATATCGCCGACCTCGTCGCGACCCGCACGAACGGCACGCTTCGCGCGTCCTACGACGTGGTGGAGGACCGCGACGGCGCGGCCGCCAGGCTGCCCGCCACCGTCGGGCTCTCGCTCTACCGGACCGCCCAGGAGGCACTCGCCAACGTGGTCCGCCACTCCACCGCCGGCCAGGCGTCGGTGACACTGCGGGTCGCCGAGCACGCCCCGACGCCGTACGCCGAGATCGAGGTGCTCGACGACGGTCGGCTGCGTCCGGGCACCTCCGGCACCGGCCTCGGCCTGCTCGGCATCCGGGAACGTGCCGCCTCCCACCGTGGCGAGGTCGAGATCGGGCCGCGGGCGACCCGCGGCTACCGGGTCCGGGTGCGGCTGCCGCTGGCCGAGTCGCGGGAGGCGACCCGTGGCTGAGGCGACACTGCGAGTCCTGCTCGTCGACGACCAGGCGCTGGTGCGGTCCGGCTTCCGGATGATCCTCTCGGTCGAGCCCGACATCGAGGTGGTCGGCGAGGCCGGCGACGGTGCCGAGGCAGTCACACTCGCCCGCGAGCTGCGCCCCGACGTCGTGCTGATGGATGTCCAGATGCCACGCGTCGACGGTGTCCAGGCCACGGCCGAGGTGGTCGCCGAGGACCTCGGCCGCGTGGTCATCCTGACCACCTTCGACCGCGACGACTACCTGTTCGCCGCGTTGCGCGCCGGCGCCAGTGGGTTCCTGCTGAAGAACTGCGCAGCCGACCAGCTCGTCGGGGCGGTGCGGGCCGTCGGCCGGGGCTATGCACTGCTCTCACCCGAGGTCACCCGACGCGTCATCGCGCAGATGACAGCCACCGACGACGCCGGACCGGCGCCGGCCGCCGAGCACGCAGACCAGGTCGCGCGGCTGACCGAGCGCGAGCGCGAGGTGCTGGTGCTGCTCAGCGAGGGCCTCAGCAACGCCGAGATCGCCGGTCGGCTGGTGCTGGGCGAGGCGACCGTCAAGACCCACGTCTCCAACTGCCTGGCCAAGCTGCACCTGCGCGACCGGGTCCAGGCCGTGGTCTTCGCCCACCGGGCAGGCCTCGTCGGCTGATCTCCACCCCGCGGGGGAGGCCAGATCTCCCACCCACGGCGGATCACAGCCTGACGTAGCGTTCCCTAGCGTGGAGCCATGATCCAGACACGAGGGCTGACCCGCCGCTTCGGCGAGGTCACGGCGGTCGACGACGTCTCCTTCGACGTCCCCGCCGGACAGCTCACCGGCTTCGTCGGGGGCAACGGCGCGGGCAAGACCACGACCATGCGCATGATCATGGGCCTGCTGAGCACGCACGGCGGCGAGGCGCTGTGGGACGGGCGAGCGATCACCGCCGCCGATCGCCGCCGGATCGGCTACATGCCCGAGGAGCGCGGGCTCTACCCGAAGCAGAAGGTCCTCGTGCAGCTCGTCTACCTCGGTGAGCTCTCCGGCATGAGCGCCGCCGACGCCCGCGCCTCGGCCCTGGACCACCTCGAACGGTTCGGCCTCGCCGACCGCGCCGGCGACCGGGTCGAGAAGCTCAGCCTCGG
Organism: uncultured Actinomycetota bacterium; assembly: GCA_963782075.1. Lineage (GTDB taxonomy): Bacteria > Actinomycetota > Actinomycetes > Propionibacteriales > Nocardioidaceae > Nocardioides. The sequence continues at coordinate 486,791 of CAWAIJ010000014.1, read as the reverse complement.
CAACCAGCAGCGGGTCCAGATCACGGCCGCGCTGATGAACCAGCCGGCCGCGCTGATCCTCGACGAGCCGTTCTCCGGCCTCGACCCGCGCGCCGTCGACTCGATGGTCGACCTGCTCCGCGAGGGGACGGGGCGCGGGACGCCGGTGCTCTTCTCGAGCCACCAGCTCGACCTCGTCGAGCAGCTGTGCGACCGACTGGTGATCCTCGCCTCCGGCCGGGTCGTCGCGCAGGGCACGGTCGCCGAGCTGCGGGCCCGCGGACCCGAGCGGTTCCGGCTGGTCACCGACGGCGATGCGGGCTGGGTCCGCGACATCCGCGGCCTCCACGTCGTCGACGTCGACGGTCCGACGGCACTCCTCGAGCTGGACGATGACGTCGCCGGCGTACGCCGTGAGGTGCTGACCACCGCGCTGGAGCGCGGCGAGGTCGTCGAGCTGAGCCGGGTGGTCATGCCGCTGGCCGAGATCTACCGGGAGGTCACCGCATGAGCACGTCGACCCCGACCGAGCGCGCCTGGCTGCTGGTCGCCCGCCGCGAGGTCGTCACCAAGCTGACCGATCGCGCCTTCATCCTGGGGACCGCGATCACGATCCTCTTCGTGGTCGGGTTCGTCGGCTACACGGCCTGGTCGGAGGACCAGACCGAGACCTTCACCGTGGCCGCCACGCCCGAGGTGCACGCCACCGCGCAGGCACTGGTCGACGACGTACCCGACCTGGACGCCACGGTGAAGGTCGAGCTGATCGACGTCACCGACGACGAGGCGGGGGTCGCCGCCCTCGAGGACGGAGAGGCCGACGTCCTGCTGCGGCCCGCCACGGACGGCTACACACTGGTCGCCACCGAGGAGGTCCCCACCGACCTGGCCACCGCCGCGGAGGCCGTCGTCCGACAGCGGGTGCTGGGCGAGAACGCCGCCGCGGCCGGCACCAGCGTCACCGAGCTCGAGCGGGGCAGCGCGATCGGGACCACCCTGCTCGACGGCGACGCGGAGCAGCAGGACTTCGCAGAGGGGATGGGGGTCGCGCTGGCGTTCCTCTTCTACCTGGCCGCGCTGACCTTCGGCTACACGCTCTCGGGCAGCGTCGTGGAGGAGAAGGCCAACCGGATCGTGGAGATCATCGCCACCAAGATCCCGGTCCGCCAGCTGCTCATCGGCAAGATCGCCGGCAACACGTTCCTCGCCATCGGGCAGACGGCGATGATCGTCGCCATCGGACTCGTGGGCATCTCGTACACCGAGTACGCACAGTTCCTGCCCGCCATCTCGCAGGGCGTGGGCTGGTTCGTCGCCTTCTTCGTGGTCGGGTTCTGCTTCATCGCCTGCTGGTGGGCGGTCGCCGGTGCGCTCGCGAGCCGGGCCGAGGACCTGCAGGCGACGGCGACGCCGCTGACGTTCCTGATGATGACGGTCTTCTTCGCGGCGTTCCTGCTCGACGGCACCGCCCTGACCGTGGCCTCCTACCTGCCACCGTTCTCCACGGTGCTGATGCCGATCCGGTTGCTGGGGGGTGACGCCCTCTGGTGGGAGCCGGTGCTGGCGATCCTGGTGCTGTTGGCGGCGATGGCGGCGACCGTGGTCCTGGCCGAGCGGATCTATCGCCGGGCTCTGCTCCAGACACAGGGCCGGGTGAGCCTCCGACAGGCGTGGAGCACCTCCGACTGACGCCCTACAGTGGCGGGGATGACCACTTCACTCACTCCTGCCTGGGCGGGGCTGGTGGACGACGCGGCGATCTTCCCGCCCGGCGACAGCCCCCTGCCCGAGGCGGTCTCGGCCCACCTGGCACACCGCGGGGAGTGGTACGCCGACCTGGTCGGCAGCTTCGTCGTCAGCGACGTGAAGATCCCCGAGGTCACAGAGCCGCTCCGGTTGGCGATCGTCGTCACCGGCGGCGCCGGAGCCATCGAGGGTGCCCTGAAGCTGGCGACCCGCGGCGGCCACGACGTCGCCGGCGTCGAGATCGCGCTGCGTGACCTCGACGACCTCGCCGGCAACGCCCGCCGGGTGGCCACCGCCGCGGACGCCGCCGGTCTCGACCTCGAGCGGGTCCACGTCGAGCTGCCGCACGTCCCCGACACCGGCAGCTGGCTCCGAGCTGCCGACGAGGTTGCGGGAGCCGGGATGCGCCTGAAGTTCCGCACCGGCGGCCTCGAGGAGCACCTGTTCCCCACCCCCGCCACGCTGGCCGGCTGGATCGACGCGGCCCTCGACCGCGAGACGCCCTTCAAGTGCACGGCCGGCCTCCACAACGCGGTCCGCCACGACAACGCCGACGGTTTCACCCACCACGGCTTCCTCAACGTGCTGCTCGCGACGATCCGCGCCTTCGACGGGACCGCCGGCGACGAGGTCGTCGCCCTGCTCGAGGAGCGCGACCCCCAAGCGCTGCTGACCGCCGCCCGCGACGAGGACCTCACCCGGGGTCGCCGCTGGTTCACCTCCTTCGGTTCCTGCTCGATCCGGGAGCCGCTCGACGACCTGACCACCCTCGGACTCCTGGAGAAGCCATGACTACGACCTGGGTCGAGGGAGCCGCGGGCTCGCTCTTCGACGTCGACCACCTCCCCTACGGCGTGTTCTCGCACGTCGACGACGAGCCCCGCGTGGGGGTGAGGATCGGCGACTTCGTGCTCGATGTCGCGCCCGTCGCCGCGTCCGAGATGCTCGACTCCCACCACGTCTTCCAGGAGTCCACGCTCAACCCGCTGATGGCGGAGGGGCGGGCGGTCCGGGAGTCGCTGCGCACCTGGCTGACCGGGCTCCTCTCTGACGAGACCGAGCGCGACCTGGTCGAGCCCCACCTCATACCGATCGACGAGGTCGCCCTTCACCTGCCCGTGGCGGTCGCCGACTACGTCGACTTCTACGCCTCGCTCGAGCACGCCACCAACGTGGGCAGGATGTTCCGCCCCGACGGCGACGCGCTGCTGCCCAACTGGCGCCACCTCCCCGTCGGCTACCACGGCCGCGCCGGCACCGTCGTTCCCACCGGCACCCCGATCGTGCGGCCGCAGGGTCAGCGCAAGGCGCCGGACGACGACGCGCCGACGTTCGGTCCGTCGGTCCGGCTCGACATCGAGGCCGAGCTCGGCTTCGTCGTCGGCACCGGTACGACGCTGGGCGAGCCGGTCACCACCGACCGGTTCGCCGACCACGTCTTCGGGATCGTCGGCCTCAACGACTGGAGCGCCCGCGACATCCAGGCCTGGGAGTACGTGCCGCTCGGTCCGTTCCTCGGCAAGTCGTTCGCGACCTCGATCTCCCACTGGGTGACCCCGATCGAGGCCTTGGACGCGGCCTGGTGCGAGCTGCCGGTCCAGGACCCCGAGCCACTGCCCTACCTGTCACCGGGCGGCACGCAGGGCCTCGACATCGCGATCGAGATCGAGCTCAACGGCGAGGTCATCAGTCGGCCGCCGTACCGCTCGATGTACTGGTCGCCGTCGCAGATGCTGGCCCACCTCACAGTCAACGGAGCCTCGCTCCGCACCGGCGACCTGTACGCCTCCGGCACCGTCTCCGGCGCCGAACGCGACCAGCGCGGCTCGTTGCTCGAGCTCACCTGGGGTGGGAAGGAACCCCTCGCCGACGGCCACACGTTCCTCGAGGACGGCGACACGGTGACCCTGCGCTACACCGCACCCGGAACCGGCGGCGGCCGGATAGGCGCGTCTCCTCCTCCCTAGGGTGGGCACCATGAGCTCGACCCGATCCACCCTCGGCCACCGGGTCGGCGCCTTCTTCGCCCTCGAGGACGACTGGTCGCGTCCGGTGCCGTCGATCGGCCGTCGCGACGTGATGACCGGAGCAGCCGTCGAGGCGATCGGCGTGGTGACCCTCGAGCTGGCCCGCAGCGCGGGCGCCTTCGAAGGTGAGACCGCTCCGTGGTGGGTGATCTACCTCGTGATGTCAGCCGCCGCCGTGGCCCTGGTGGGCCGTCGCCGCTACCCCGTGGCCGTCGCCGTCTACCTCGCCGGCCACATGTTCGTCACCGGGGTGGTGATGCCGCCGGTGATGGGCCAGCTGGCCCTCCAGATCTGCTACTTCGTCGGGTTGTTCTCGGCGATGGCGTGGGGCCGGAGTCGCCGGACCTCGCTGCTCGCGTCGGTCTCGATCCTGCTGTTCATGCTGCTCTGGATCGCCTGGCAGTTCGCCCTCGGCTCGGCCTTCCAGGACTTCCTCGGCGACGAGGCGGTTCCCGAGCAGGGGGGCTTCCTGCCGGCGATCCAGTCCCTCGTCCTGCTGACCTTCGTGGTGAACCTCGTCTACTTCCTCGGCGCCATCGTCGGTGGCCAGGTCGCGTGGCGCGGCGCCCGCCAGCGCGACGCCCTCGCCCGGCAGACCCGCACCATCGAGGCGCAGGCCGAGTCGCTGCGTCGCCGCGCGGTGGTCGACGAGCGACTGCGCATCGCCCGCGAGCTGCACGACGTGGTCGGCCACCACGTCTCGGTCATCGGCGTCCAGGCAGCCGGTGCCCGCCGGGTCCTCGACCGCGACCCCGCGGCCGCCGCCGATGCCCTCTCGGCCATCGAGGACAGCTCCCGAGAAGCAGTGACCCAGATGCGCTCCCTGCTCGGCACGTTGCGCGACATCGAGGCCGAGGCGGACGGCGAGGAAGCTGGCGATCGCGCTCCCGGCCCCGGCGTCGGTGATATCGCCGACCTCGTCGCGACCCGCACGAACGGCACGCTTCGCGCGTCCTACGACGTGGTGGAGGACCGCGACGGCGCGGCCGCCAGGCTGCCCGCCACCGTCGGGCTCTCGCTCTACCGGACCGCCCAGGAGGCACTCGCCAACGTGGTCCGCCACTCCACCGCCGGCCAGGCCTCGGTGACGCTGCGGGTCGCCGAGCACGCCCCGACGCCGTACGCCGAGATCGAGGTGCTCGACGACGGCCGGCTGCGTCCGGGCACCTCCGGCACCGGCCTCGGCCTGCTCGGCATCCGGGAACGTGCCGCCTCCCACCGTGGCGAGGTCGAGATCGGGCCGCGGGCGACCCGCGGCTACCGGGTCCGGGTGCGGCTGCCGCTGGCCGAGTCGCGGGAGGCGACCCGTGGCTGAGGCGACACTGCGAGTCCTGCTCGTCGACGACCAGGCGCTGGTGCGGTCCGGCTTCCGGATGATCCTCTCGGTCGAGCCCGACATCGAGGTGGTCGGCGAGGCCGGCGACGGTGCCGAGGCAGTCACACTCGCCCGCGAGCTGCGCCCCGACGTCGTGCTGATGGATGTCCAGATGCCACGCGTCGACGGTGTCCAGGCCACGGCCGAGGTGGTCGCCGAGGACCTCGGCCGCGTGGTCATCCTGACCACCTTCGACCGCGACGACTACCTGTTCGCCGCGTTGCGCGCCGGCGCCAGTGGGTTCCTGCTGAAGAACTGCGCAGCCGACCAGCTCGTCGGGGCGGTGCGGGCCGTCGGCCGGGGCCACGCACTGCTCTCCCCGGAGGTCACCCGACGCGTCATCGCGCAGATGACAGCCACCGACGACGCCGGACCGGCACCGGCCGCCGAGCACGCAGACCAGGTCGCGCGGCTGACCGAGCGCGAGCGCGAGGTGCTGGTGCTGCTCAGCGAGGGCCTCAGCAACGCCGAGATCGCCGGCCGGCTGGTGCTGGGCGAGGCGACCGTCAAGACCCACGTCTCCAACTGCCTGGCCAAGCTGCACCTGCGCGACCGGGTCCAGGCCGTGGTCTTCGCCCACCGGGCAGGCCTCGTCGGCTGATCTCCACCCCGCGGGGGAGGCCAGATCTCCCACCCACGGCGGATCACAGCCTGACGTAGCGTTCCCTAGCGTGGAGCCATGATCCAGACACGAGGGCTGACCCGCCGCTTCGGCGAGGTCACGGCGGTCGACGACGTCTCCTTCGACGTCCCCGCCGGACAGCTCACCGGCTTCGTCGGGGGCAACGGCGCGGGCAAGACCACGACCATGCGCATGATCATGGGCCTGCTGAGCACGCACGGCGGCGAGGCGCTGTGGGACGGGCGAGCGATCACCGCCGCCGATCGCCGCCGGATCGGCTACATGCCCGAGGAGCGCGGGCTCTACCCGAAGCAGAAGGTCCTCGTGCAGCTCGTCTACCTCGGTGAGCTCTCCGGCATGAGCGCCGCCGACGCCCGCGCCTCGGCCCTGGACCACCTCGAGCGGTTCGGCCTCGCCGACCGCGCCGGCGACCGGGTCGAGAAGCTCAGCCTCGGCAACCAGCAGCGGGTCCAGATCACGGCCGCGCTGATGAACCAGCCGGCGGCACTGATCCTCGACGAGCCGTTCTCCGGCCTCGACCCGCGCGCCGTCGACTCGATGGTCGACCTGCTCCGCGAGGGGACGGGGCGCGGGACGCCGGTGCTCTTCTCGAGCCACCAGCTCGACCTCGTCGAGCAGCTGTGCGACCGACTGGTGATCCTCGCCTCCGGCCGGGTCGTCGCGCAGGGCACGGTCGCCGAGCTGCGGGCCCGCGGACCCGAGCGGTTCCGGCTGGTCACCGACGGCGATGCGGGCTGGGTCCGCGACATCCGCGGCCTCCACGTCGTCGACGTCGACGGTCCGACGGCACTCCTCGAGCTGGACGATGACGTCGCCGGCGTACGCCGTGAGGTGCTGACCACCGCGCTGGAGCGCGGCGAGGTCGTCGAGCTGAGCCGGGTGGTCATGCCGCTGGCCGAGATCTACCGGGAGGTCACCGCATGAGCACGTCGACCCCGACCGAGCGCGCCTGGCTGCTGGTCGCCCGCCGCGAGGTCGTCACCAAGCTGACCGATCGCGCCTTCATCCTGGGGACCGCGATCACGATCCTCTTCGTGGTCGGGTTCGTCGGCTACACGGCCTGGTCGGAGGACCAGACCGAGACCTTCACCGTGGCCGCCACGCCCGAGGTGCACGCCACCGCGCAGGCACTGGTCGACGACGTACCCGACCTGGACTCCACGGTGAAGGTCGAGCTGATCGACGTCACCGACGACGAGGCGGGGGTCGCCGCCCTCGAGGACGGAGAGGCCGACGTCCTGCTGCGGCCCGCCACGGACGGCTACACACTGGTCGCCACCGAGGAGGTCCCCACCGACCTGGCCACCGCCGCGGAGGCCGTCGTCCGACAGCGGGTGCTGGGCGAGAACGCCGCCGCGGCCGGCACCAGCGTCACCGAGCTCGAGCGGGGCAGCGCGATCGGGACCACCCTGCTCGACGGCGACGCGGAGCAGCAGGACTTCGCAGAGGGAATGGGGGTCGCGCTGGCGTTCCTCTTCTACCTGGCCGCGCTGACCTTCGGCTACACGCTCTCGGGCAGCGTCGTGGAGGAGAAGGCCAACCGGATCGTGGAGATCATCGCCACCAAGATCCCGGTCCGCCAGCTGCTCATCGGCAAGATCGCCGGCAACACGTTCCTCGCCATCGGGCAGACGGCGATGATCGTCGCCATCGGACTCGTGGGCATCTCGTACACCGAGTACGCACAGTTCCTGCCCGCCATCTCGCAGGGCGTGGGCTGGTTCGTCGCCTTCTTCGTGGTCGGGTTCTGCTTCATCGCCTGCTGGTGGGCGGTCGCCGGTGCGCTCGCGAGCCGGGCCGAGGACCTGCAGGCGACGGCGACGCCGCTGACGTTCCTGATGATGACGGTCTTCTTCGCGGCGTTCCTGCTCGACGGCACCGCCCTGACCGTGGCCTCCTACCTGCCACCGTTCTCCACGGTGCTGATGCCGATCCGGTTGCTGGGGGGTGACGCCCTCTGGTGGGAGCCGGTGCTGGCGATCCTGGTGCTGTTGGCGGCGATGGCGGCGACCGTGGTCCTGGCCGAGCGGATCTATCGCCGGGCTCTGCTCCAGACACAGGGCCGGGTGAGCCTCCGACAGGCGTGGAGCACCTCCGACTGACGCCCTACAGTGGCGGGGATGACCACTTCACTCACTCCTGCCTGGGCGGGGCTGGTGGACGACGCGGCGATCTTCCCGCCCGGCGACAGCCCCCTGCCCGAGGCGGTCTCGGCCCACCTGGCACACCGCGGGGAGTGGTACGCCGACCTGGTCGGCAGCTTCGTCGTCAGCGACGTGAAGATCCCCGAGGTCACAGAGCCGCTCCGGTTGGCGATCGTCGTCACCGGCGGCGCCGGAGCCATCGAGGGTGCCCTGAAGCTGGCGACCCGCGGCGGCCACGACGTCGCCGGCGTCGAGATCGCGCTGCGTGACCTCGACGACCTCGCCGGCAACGCCCGCCGGGTGGCCACCGCCGCGGACGCCGCCGGTCTCGACCTCGAGCGGGTCCACGTCGAGCTGCCGCACGTCCCCGACACCGGCAGCTGGCTCCGAGCTGCCGACGAGGTTGCGGGAGCCGGGATGCGCCTGAAGTTCCGCACCGGCGGCCTCGAGGAGCACCTGTTCCCCACCCCCGCCACGCTGGCCGGCTGGATCGACGCGGCCCTCGACCGCGAGACGCCCTTCAAGTGCACGGCCGGCCTCCACAACGCGGTCCGCCACGACAACGCCGACGGTTTCACCCACCACGGCTTCCTCAACGTGCTGCTCGCGACGATCCGCGCCTTCGACGGGACCGCCGGCGACGAGGTCGTCGCCCTGCTCGAGGAGCGCGACCCCCAAGCGCTGCTGACCGCCGCCCGCGACGAGGACCTCACCCGGGGTCGCCGCTGGTTCACCTCCTTCGGTTCCTGCTCGATCCGGGAGCCGCTCGACGACCTGACCACCCTCGGACTCCTGGAGAAGCCATGACTACGACCTGGGTCGAGGGAGCCGCGGGCTCGCTCTTCGACGTCGACCACCTCCCCTACGGCGTGTTCTCGCACGTCGACGACGAGCCCCGCGTGGGGGTGAGGATCGGCGACTTCGTGCTCGATGTCGCGCCCGTCGCCGCGTCCGAGATGCTCGACTCCCACCACGTCTTCCAGGAGTCCACGCTCAACCCGCTGATGGCGGAGGGGCGGGCGGTCCGGGAGTCGCTGCGCACCTGGCTGACCGGGCTCCTCTCTGACGAGACCGAGCGCGACCTGGTCGAGCCCCACCTCATACCGATCGACGAGGTCGCCCTTCACCTGCCCGTGGCGGTCGCCGACTACGTCGACTTCTACGCCTCGCTCGAGCACGCCACCAACGTGGGCAGGATGTTCCGCCCCGACGGCGACGCGCTGCTGCCCAACTGGCGCCACCTCCCCGTCGGCTACCACGGCCGCGCCGGCACCGTCGTTCCCACCGGCACCCCGATCGTGCGGCCGCAGGGTCAGCGCAAGGCGCCGGACGACGACGCGCCGACGTTCGGTCCGTCGGTCCGGCTCGACATCGAGGCCGAGCTCGGCTTCGTCGTCGGCACCGGTACGACGCTGGGCGAGCCGGTCACCACCGACCGGTTCGCCGACCACGTCTTCGGGATCGTCGGCCTCAACGACTGGAGCGCCCGCGACATCCAGGCCTGGGAGTACGTGCCGCTCGGTCCGTTCCTCGGCAAGTCGTTCGCGACCTCGATCTCCCACTGGGTGACCCCGATCGAGGCGCTGGACGCGGCCTGGTGCGAGCTGCCGGGCCAGGACCCCGAGCCACTGCCCTACCTGTCACCGGGCGGCACGCAGGGCCTCGACATCGCGATCGAGATCGAGCTCAACGGCGAGGTCATCAGTCGGCCGCCGTACCGCTCGATGTACTGGTCGCCGTCGCAGATGCTGGCCCACCTCACCGTCAACGGAGCCTCGCTCCGCACCGGCGACCTGTACGCCTCCGGCACCGTCTCCGGCGCCGAACGCGACCAGCGCGGCTCGTTGCTCGAGCTCACCTGGGGTGGGAAGGAACCCCTCGCCGACGGCCACACGTTCCTCGAGGACGGCGACACGGTGACCCTGCGCTACACCGCACCCGGAACCGGCGGCGGCCGGATCGGGCTCGGCGAGGTGACCGGGACGGTCACACCCCCTCGCGGTCACTGAAGCCGGGGTGGGCGAACGGCTCGCCGCGCCGCATCGACTCGATCGCGCCCGGATGAACCCTGCGCAGGTGCGCGAGGCCGCGGGCGCGGTAGCGCAGGATCTGCACGATGCCGACCGCCCAGAAGAGGTACTGCACCGACATCGCCACCCGGAAGTCGTCGAGGCCGTAGGCACCCATCCCGCCGGGCTGGCGCAGGTCCAGCACGATCCCCACCAGCGCCATGGTGAGCAACGACGCCGAGAAGCCGCCGATGTTGACCAGGCCGTTGGCGCGTCCCATCGACTCCAGCGGTGAGTAGGACCGGGCCAGGTCGAAACCGACCATGGAGGCCGGCCCGCCGGTCGCGGTGGCGCACACCAGGACGACCAGCAGCCAGATCGGGGACGGCGTGTCCCGCAGCAGGACGGCGGTCCACACCACCGCCATGGTGGTGACGACGCCGACCATCATCCACGAGCGGTAGAGCGGAAAGTGGCTGACCAGCCAGCTCAGCGCCAGCCCGCTCACCACCACCCAGCCGGTCATCACCATCAGCAGGATGCCCGCCGCCTGCTCCGTCAGTCCCTGACCCCGGACCAGGAACGGAAAGCCCCAGAGCATCGCGAACACGGTCATCGAGAACTGCGTGGTGAAGTGCGACCACATCCCCAGCCGGGTGCCGGGATTGCCCCAGATGGTGTGCACCGACCGGACCAGTGCCCGCAGCTTCACCCGGGTCGGGCCACTGCGGGCGTACGGCGAGTCCTTGACCAGCGCGAGCACCACGACCATCAGCAGCACCCCGATCGACGAGGCCAGCGCGAACGTGCGGGTCCAGCCGAGCTCGCGCAGCGCGATCGAGAGCGGGGCGGCAGCGGCCACCGCGCCGAGCTGGCCGACCTGGCCGGTCAGCTGGGTCACCAGCGGCGCCTGCCGCACCAGGAACCAGGCCGACACCAACCGGATCACGCTGACGAACACCATCGCGTCCCCGGCACCCAGCACCCCCCGCGCCACGACCGCCGCCGGGAACGACTCGACGACAGCGAAGGCGAGCTGCCCCACGGTCATGAAGGTGAGACCGGACAGCAGCAGTGCCCGGGAGCCGTAGCGATCGAGGAGGACACCGACGGGGATCTGCATGCCGGCGTACACGATGAGCTGGAGGACGGTGAAGAACGCGAGCTGGGTCGCATCGATGTCGAAGCGCTCCGCCGCCAGCAGCCCGGCAACGCCGAGCGAGCTGCGGTGGAACACCGCCAGCAGGTAGACCGACAGCGCGACCGCCCAGATCACCCACGCCCGGCGCCTGCCGATGTTGTGGATCTGCTCCGTCACGGGCCGATCCTGCCAGTCCGCGCGCGCCGCCGGTCGGGGATACCGTGGGACTCGTGGTCCAGTTCGGTCAGTACCCACCGGCCCGTCACGTCGTCGCCCACCTCAGCGACCCGCACCTGCTCGCCGGCAACGCGTTGCAGTACGGCGTCATCGATCCCGAGGCCGGCCTCCGGCTCGCCCTCGAGCGGATCGGGCGGATCACCCCGAGCCCCGACGTGCTGGTGTTCACCGGCGACCTCGCCGACAAGGCCGAGCCGGCGGCGTACGCCCGGCTGCGTGAGCTGGTCGAGCCCGTGGCCGACGCCCTCGATGCGCAGGTCGTGTGGGTGATGGGCAACCACGACGAGCGTGCGCCGTATGCGCAGAGCCTCTTCGGGAGCGACGACGACGGCTGCCAGGACCGGGCCTACGACGTGGACGGCTTGCGCGTGCTGGCCCTCGACACCAGCGTGCCTGGCTATCACCACGGCGACCTCACCGACGACCAGCTCGGCTGGCTGGCCGACCAGCTCGCCACCCCCGCACCGCACGGGACACTGCTGGCGATGCACCACCCACCGATCCCGGTGCCGATGCTGCGGGCCGCGGAGATCATCGAGCTGTTGGACCAGCACCGGCTGGCCGAGGTGATCGGCGGGACGGACGTCCGGGGCATCATCGGCGGCCACTTCCACTACACGTCGTGGTCCACCTTCGCCGGCATCCCGGTCTCCGTCGCCTCGGCCAGCTGCTACACCTCAGACCCGGCCCCGCTCGACCGACTGATCTCCGGCGTCGACGGCCACCAGGCGCTGACGATGCTCCACCTCTACGACGACCGGATCGTCCACACCGTGGTCCCGCTCCCCGAGGCGCCGGAGGCCAGCGGCTTCCCGGCCGACGTCGTGGCCCAGCTCGAGGCGCTCACCGCGGACGAACGGCGCGAGATCATCTCCCGCAAGGATTCCGAGTTCAACCAGGGCTGACAACGTTGCATCGTGCCGAGAGGCAACTAGGGTGACGCATGTGACGGAAGAGGACCCCCGTGGGACTGAGGGAACCGGCCGCCGCCCGTTGCTGAAGTTCGCCGCGGGTAGCGCGGCCCTGGCGACGGTGGGTGTCGCGGCCCGACTCACGCTGCACCCCGACGACGAAGACGCCCCCCCGACCCAGGCGGGCGCACTGGCGCTGTCGACCCACGCCGGAACCGACGTGGCCTCGTTGCACCTCGCCCTCGGCGACGACGTCCTGCCACGCGTCGCCTCCCGCCGCTGGGAGTCCCGGAGGCTGCCCACCTCGACCCACTCGATGGTCGCGTTCACGTGGGGTGCCGGCCAGGAGCCCCCGAGGGCCCTCATCCGCTCCCGGAGCGCAGGCTCGTGGGGAAGCTGGCAACGAGTGCCGACCCTGCACGACGTACCCGACGCGGCCGCCGAGGAGAACGCGGGCGTCGACGGCACCGACCTGGTCTGGATCGGGAAGGCGGACGGGGTCCAGATCCGCGTCGAGGGCGAGCGACCCGACGACCTCACCCTGGTCCTGCTCTACCCGGCAGTGCGATCCGGTGACACGTTCCTGGGCCAGACGAGTGCGCGCATCGTGTCCGAGCGTGCCGTCGAGGAGGAGCGCCAGGCCCCGCGGCCGAAGCTGGTCACCCGGGAGGAGTGGGGCGCGAACGAGTCGTTGCGCGACGGCCGACCCTCCTACATCCGCACCATCAAGCAGGTGCACGTCCACCACACGGTCAACTCCAACAGCTACTCCCGTGGCGACGTGCCGGCGCTCATCCGCGGCATGTACGCCTACCACACCCAGTCTCTCGGCTGGTCCGACATCGGCTACAACTTCCTGGTCGACCGCTTCGGCCGCGGCTGGGTCGGCCGCGCCGGCGGTCCCGCCAAGCTGGTCCGCGGCGCACACACCCTCGGCTTCAACGCCGCCTCGACCGGCGTCTCCGCCATCGGGAACTACGACACCGCCCGCCCCAGTGACGCGATGCTGGACGCCATCGCCGCCATCGCCGCGTGGAAGCTCGACCCGTTCGACCGGAACCCGCGCGGCAAGATCCGGGTGAAGTCCGAAGGCAGCGACAAGTTCGCCGCCGGCCGCGTCGTGCGGCTGCCCGTGATCGACGGCCACCGCGACACCAACGACACCGCGTGCCCCGGCCAGCACCTGTACGACGCGCTGCCCAAGGTGCGGCGCCGCACCAACCGCATCCTCGCCGCGGCCCACCAGTCCACCATCGTGGTCGACGAACCCGCCACCATCGCCGGCACGGCGGAGCTCGACCGCGACCTCCGCGTCGACCCGGGCAACTACCGACCCGCAGGGGCGACCGCGACGTACCGGTGGATGCGCGGGGACCGACCCATCAAGGGCGCCCGCGAGCAGACCTACCGGGTCCGGCCGTGGGACGTCGGCCACAAGGTCACCTGCCAGGTCACGCTCAAGTCGGACGGGCTCGACCCCGTCGCCCAGACGCCACGAGCCGTGGGGCCGGTCACGGCCGACCCGGTGCTCACCGTCACCGCCACCGCCCCCCGTGGCGTCGCCCGGGTCCGCGTCACCGTGGCCGCACCGCCGGACGTACGGCCGGTCCCCGGTGGGAAGGTCACCGTCCGCGTGGGGGACCGCAGCAAGACCGTCACGCTGGACAAGGGGAAGGCAACCGCGCGCTTCGGCGGACACCGCCGCCTGGGTGCCGGACGGTATCCGGTCACGGTGACCTACCAGGGTGACGGCGCCTTCACGCGCGCCCAGGACGAGAGCTCGGTCCGCGTCACCTGAGCGGTCGGGGAATGCCAGTCGGCGCAGGCAGGTTTCCCTAGCCCGCACGATCCCGATCTCGGAGGGAATCACCCATGCCCCGCATCCCCGTCCACACCGTCGACAGCGCGCCTGAGGCGAGCCGCGACGCCCTGAAGGGCCTCGAGGCGAAGTACGGCAAGGTCCTCAACATCCACGGCGAGATGGCGCACTCCCCCGCCGTTCTCCTCGCGTACGTCGCGATCCAGGACGTCCTGCGCGAACACTCCACCTTCGACGCGAGGACACGGGAGGCCATCGCCCTCGCGGTCGGCAACGAGGACGGCTGCGACTACTGCCAGGCAGCGCACACCGGCGGAGGCAGGGCCGCCGGCCTCACCGACGACGAGATGCTCGCCGTACGCCGCGGCAGGGCCGACGACCCGAAGCTCGACGCCCTCATGGCACTGGCCCGCGAGTTCACCGCCGACGTCGGGACCACCAGCGACCAGGCGTGGCAGACCGCGCTCGATGCGGGGTGGAGCGAGGAGCAGCTGACCGAGCTGACGACGCACGTCACGCTGAACCTGATGACCAACTACTTCAACCACCACGTCCACACCGAGCTGGACATGCGGCCGGCGCCGACTGTCTGACCGTCCGCCAGGTCGGCCGCCCGCTGCTTCGTGTTGACGACTTGCTAACTTCTTCATGTGGTGTATTCTTCAGGCGAAGACGAACCACGCCGGCGACGAAGGAGCACCGTGGCAGAAGCACCCCTGTCCGAGGCGAAGGCGGAGTTGTTCAAGACGCTGGGACACCCCGCCCGAATCCGGGTCCTGGAACTGCTCCAGGACGGCGCCCGACCGGTGCACGAACTCCTCGACGAGATCGGGATCGAGGCGTCGAACCTGTCCCAGCAGCTCGGCGTGCTCCGGCGCGCCGGCCTGGTCCGTTCCTCGCGTGAGGGCGCCACCGTGCTCTACACCCTCGCCACACCGGACGTCGCGGGCCTCCTGCTCCATGCCCGCGGGATCCTGGCATCGCTCTGGGCAGAGCAAGAGGGGCTGCTCGGCAGCCTGCGCGCAACTTCTGAGACCGGGTGACAGCCGCCGGCACGCTGCACCTCGATGAAGCCGCCCGTCGGCTGCGGCGGGTGTTGCCCACCCGCCACGACCTCGTCGCCATGCGGCGCCACCCCCGACAGAACCTGGTGGCGGGCCTCACCGTCGCCGTCGTGGCACTCCCCTTGGCCCTGGCCTTCGGTGCCGCCTCCGGGCTGGGCGCCCAATCGGGACTGATCACCGCCGTCATCGCCGGCATCGTGGCCGCGGTCTTCGGCGGCTCCAACATCCAGGTGTCGGGTCCTACCGGTGCGATGACTGTCGTCCTGGTCCCAGTGGTGCACGAGCACGGCGTCACCGGCGTCCTCATGGTGGGTCTGCTGGCGGGCATGGTGCTGGTGGTCATGGCCCTGACGCACCTCGGGCGCTACGTGCGCTACCTGCCGGTCTCGGTCATCGAGGGTTTCACAGCCGGCATCGCCGTCGTCATCGCACTGCAACAGGTGCCGGCCGCCCTCGGCATCAACGACGCCGTCGGGGAGAAGGTCTGGGCCAGCGCG
Source organism: uncultured Actinomycetota bacterium (assembly GCA_963782075.1). Taxonomy (GTDB): domain Bacteria; phylum Actinomycetota; class Actinomycetes; order Propionibacteriales; family Nocardioidaceae; genus Nocardioides. Next base: position 471,199 of record CAWAIJ010000014.1, on the reverse strand, counting down.
GCCGACGCAGTGCAGCGCTATGTCGTGCATCCGAGCCCCGGCCCACTGATCATCTCCTTGTCCGTGGCCGCGCTGATGCTGGTCGGTGCCCGGTGGCGGCCCAGGGTGCCGTTCTCCCTCATCGGCGTGGCACTCGCGACGGTGGCAGTCCAGGCACTCGACCTGCAGGTCGAGACCTTGGGGGCCCTACCGTCGAGCCTGCCTGCGCCGTCGTTGGCCTTCGTCGATCTCGGTGCCATCAGCACGCTGGCCACGGCAGCCCTGGCGATCGCGGCGCTGGCCGCACTGGAGAGCCTGCTGTGCGCGACCGTCGCCGACGCGATGACCGTCGACGAGCACCACGACCCCGATCGCGAGCTCTTCGGCCAGGGGCTGGCGAACATGGTCGTCCCGCTGTTCGGGGGCGTCCCCGCGACCGCCGCCATCGCCCGGACAGCGGTCAACGTCCGCGCGGGAGCCACGTCCCGACTGGCTGCCATCACCCACTCCCTGGTGCTGCTCGCGATGGTCTTCGTCGCCGCCCCGCTCGTGTCCAGCATCCCGCTGGCCGCCCTGGCCGGCGTCCTGTTCGCCACCTGCGTGCGCATGGTCGAGGCGGGAGCGCTGCGGGCACTCCTGCGCTCGACCCGCTCCGACGCTGTCATCGTGGGCCTGACCTTCAGCGTCACCGTCGTCCTCGACCTGGTCACGGCGGTCGGGGTGGGTGTGGCCGTCGCCGTGGCACTGGCCCTGCGGTCCGTCGCGCGCACCGCGCGCCTGGAGCAGGTGCCGATCGACACCGGAGACCACAGCGCCGAGGAGCACGCGCTCCTCAGCGACCACATCGTCGTCTACCGCATCGACGGTCCCCTCTTCTTCGGCGCCGCCCACCGGCTGCTCCTCGAGCTGCCAGACATCGTCGACGTCGACGTCGTCATCCTGCGGATGTCACGCGTCACCACGCTCGATGCCACCGGCGCCAACGTCCTGGCCGACGCCATCACCCGGCTCGAGCGGCGAGGCATCGCCGTCCTGCTCTCGGGCGTGGCACCCGAGCACGACGACGTACTGCGCTCGCTCGGCTCCGCCACCGCACTCCGCGCCGCCGGTCGCATCCTCCCCGACACACCGACCGCCATCGCGCATGCCCGCCAACTTCTCGCACTCACGAGTGGGCCACCCACGCCGGTGGCGCCAGGAAACGAAGAACCCCCACACGAGGTGGGGGTTCAGCGCCCGGAAAGTTCTTCCAGTGGCAGGTGAAGGATTCGAACCTTCGAAGGCATAAGCCGACGGATTTACAGTCCGTTCCCATTGGCCGCTCGGGCAACCTGCCGTGGTCGTCACCCCCGGCTGGCACCGGCGGCAACGGGACGAAAGGATAGCGTCAGATCCCCGCAGACCTGAAACCGGAGGGACCATGGCCGACTCCTCGTTCGACATCGTCAGCAAGATCGACCGCCAAGAGGTCGACAACGCCCTCGGGCAGACCGCCCGGGAGGTCGCGACCCGTTTCGACTTCAAGGGCACCGGCGCGACCATCGAGTGGAAGGGCGACGAGGCGATCGAGATCAGCGCCTCAGCCGATGACCGCGCCACCGCCGTCCTCGACGTCTTCAAGCAGAAGCTCATCAAGCGCAACCAGAGCCTGAAGATCATCGACGCCTCCGAGCCGCGCCAGTCCGGTCAGGAGTCCAAGATCTCGATCGCCCTCAAGGAGGGCATCTCCTCCGAGGACGCCAAGAAGATCAGCAAGCTGATCCGCGACGAGGGCCCCAAGGGCGCCAAGAGCCAGATCCAGGGCGACGAGCTGCGCGTGTCCAGCAAGAAGCGCGACGACCTGCAGGAGGTCATCGCGCTGGTGAAGGCGCAGGACTACGACTTCGCGGTGCAGTTCACCAACTACCGCTGATCTGGGCTGTACGCCCTCAGGAACGTGGCGACCGCGTTCCGCACGTGTGACTGCTGCTCGGTCGGGGACGGCGCGACGTCGTCGCCGAGGAACATCGCCGCGTTGGTGGGCGCGCCCATCACCAGCCAGTTCAGCTGCTCGGCGGCCGTGGCAGGATCCGGCACCCGCACCCACCCACGCGCGTCGAGCTCGCGCAGCAGCGCCTCGAGGGTAGTGACCGCGCGACGCGGTCCCTGCTCGAACACCGCGTGCGCGAGGTCGGGGAAGCGATCCACCTCGCTGATCACCAGCCGGCGCAACCGCACCAGCCGCGGAGACAGCACCACCGCAAGCTGGTGGCCGAGCAGGCTCTCCAGCGTCGCCGCGACGTGGGCACGGGTCTCGGGCAGGTCCGCCTCCGCCAACACCTCGTCGCCGGCATCACGCGTCATCGCGGTCACGAGCTCCACGAAGAGTCGGTCCTTGGTGCCGAAGTGTGCGTAGACGGTCTGCTTCGACACCTGCGACATCTCGGCGATCTCGTCCATCGTGACGCTGGTGTACCGGGCCGCGAGGAAGGCCTTCTCGGCGGCCGCCAGGATCGCACGGTGTTTCGCCACCGACGAGGGCCGCAACCCGCCCGTCGGTTGACTCTTCATACTGGTCAGTCTACTTTGGAGACATCACACTGACTAGTCCAGAAAGTGCCCGAGGTCAGAGCATGCTGCGTACGACGAGCTTCCAGACCACCCACTCGGCCGATGGCACGAACCTCGCCTACGAGATCCGCGGCGACGGTCCGCCTCTGGTGTACGTGACCGGCGCCATCTGCCACCGCACCTTCGGGCCGATCCGTTCCGGGGCGAAGGTGCTGTCGAGCGCGTTCCGCGTGCTGACCTATGACCGACGCGGCCGCGGGGACTCCGACGACAGCGGCCCCTGGTCACTGGACCGCGAGGTGGAGGACATCTCGGCCCTGATCGACGAGCTCGGCGGCAGCGCCCTGCTCTACGGACACTCCTCGGGTGCCGTGCTCGCGATGCACGCAGCCCACCGGTTGGGCGACCGGGTGCAGCGGGTCGTGATGTACGACGCGTCGTGGGTGGCCGACGACGCCGAAGCCGCGACGTACGCCGGCCTGCGCGCCGAGGTGGACGTACTGCTGACGCGTGGTCGGCACGGACGCGCACTCCAGCGCTTCCTGATCGGCATCGGTATGCCCCGTGTCTTCACCGCGGTGCTGCCGGTGATGCCGGGATGGCGTCGGATGCGCGCCCTGGCCCCCACGCTGCGACACGACCTGGACCTGACCGCACACCCGCCGCCGTTGGAGGTCGCCGCCGCCATCGATGTCCCGGTGCACGTCATGGTCGGCGAGCGCAGTCCCGACGAGCTCCACCGGGTGGCGAGCGCGGTCGCCGGCGCGATACCGGGCGCCACCCACGAGGTGCTCCCCGGCCAGGACCACATGGTCTCGGAGAAGGTGCTGCTGCCCAGCCTGGTCAGGGCGCTGTGTCCCGACCCTGCTCCCCGCTGAGAGCCGCCCACCAACGTTTTCGTTGCCACCCGGTGCCGGCGAACGTCGAGCGTGTCGGTCATCACGCGTCCGGCCAGGGAGATCGGTAGGCCGCAGGAGGGCGCCGGGCTATCGTGGAGGGCGCGTGCGCCGTGTGGGCAACGCCGCGATCCATAGAGGAGAGGACTGAGGTGACCAAGCAGGTCAAGCAGCTCGACCGGGTCATCATTCGGTTCGCCGGGGACTCCGGTGACGGCATGCAGCTGACCGGTGACCGGTTCACGCAGGAGTCGGCGGCCTTCGGCAACGACCTGTCGACGCTGCCCAACTTCCCCGCCGAGATCCGCGCCCCTCAGGGGACGCTCCCGGGGGTGTCGTCGTTCCAGGTCCACTTCGCCGACCACGACATCCTGACGCCGGGCGACGCCCCGGACGTGCTGGTGGCGATGAATCCCGCCGCGCTCCGCGCCAACCTCGGCGATCTCCCCTCGGCGGCCACGATCATCGTCGACACCGCCGACTTCACCAAGCGCAACCTCGCCAAGGCCGGCTACACCGAGAACCCGCTCGACGACGGCTCGCTCAGCGACTACGCCGTCCACCCGGTCGACCTGACCGGCATGACCATCGAGGCCGTCAAGGAGTTCGGGCTCTCCCGCAAGGACGCCTCGCGCGCCAAGAACATGTTCGCGCTCGGGCTGCTGTCGTGGCTCTACGGCCGGCCGACCGAGTCGACGGTCGGCTTCCTCCAGAAGCGCTTCGCCAAGGTCCCCGACATCCGCGACGCCAACATCACCGCGTTCCGGACCGGCTGGAACTTCGGGGAGACGACCGAGACGTTCGCGGTCACCTACGAGATCAAGCCGGCGCCGATGAAGGTCGGCAACTACCGCAACATCACCGGCAACCTCGCGCTGTCCTACGGCCTGCTGGCCGCCGGGGTGCAGTCAGGGCTGCCGATCTTCCTCGGGTCCTACCCGATCACCCCGGCCTCCGACATCCTCCACGAGCTGAGCAAGCACAAGTCCTTCGGCGTCACCACGTTCCAGGCCGAGGACGAGATCGCCGGCGTCGGCGCCGCGATCGGTGCCTCCTTCGCCGGCAGTCTCGGCGTCACCACCACGTCGGGCCCCGGCCTCGCGCTGAAGTCCGAGGCCATCGGGCTCGCCGTGATGACCGAGCTGCCGCTGCTCGTCGTCGACGTACAGCGGGGCGGGCCGTCGACCGGTCTGCCCACCAAGACCGAGCAGGCCGACCTGCTGCAGGCGATGTTCGGCCGCAACGGCGAGTCCCCGGTGCCGATCGTCGCGCCACAGTCCCCCGGTGACTGCTTCGACGCCGCGCTCGAGGCCGCCCGGATCGCGATCACCTACCGCACGCCGGTCATGCTGCTCTCCGACGGCATGCTCGCCAACGGCTCCGAGCCGTGGCGGATCCCCGAGCTGGCCGAGCTCCCGGCCATCGACCCCGCCTTCGCGACCTCGGCCAACCACGGCAACGACGGGGACGACGCCGAGTTCTGGCCGTACCTGCGCGACGAGGCCACCCTGGCCCGGCCGTGGGCCATCCCCGGCACCGCCGGGCTCGAGCACCGCATCGGCGGTCTCGAGAAGGGCAACGGCCACGGCAACATCTCCTACGACCCGGCCAACCACGACTTCATGGTCCGCACCCGGCAGGCGAAGGTCGACCGGATCGCCGACTCGCTGCCGCCGACCGAGGTCGACGACCCGTCGGCCGCTGACGGGCAGGGCGCCAAGGTCCTGGTGCTGGGGTGGGGCTCGACGTACGGCCCGATCGGCGCCGGCTGCCGCCGGGTCCGCAAGGCCGGCTACCACGTCGCGCAGGTCCACCTGCGTCACCTCAACCCGTTCCCCAACGACCTGGGCGAGATCCTCGCCCGCTACGACAAGGTGCTGGTCCCCGAGATGAACCTCGGCCAGCTCTCGATGCTGCTCCGCGCTCGCTACCTCGTCGACGCCATCGGCTACAACCAGGTCCGCGGCCTGCCACTGAAGGCCGCCGAGCTGGCCGAGGTGATCGGCGAGCTGGTCGGCGCCGCCGAGGGCATCGAGGTCGATCTGAGCACAGCGGCCGAGGAGGCTGTCACGTGAGCACGTCCGAGCTTCCCTTCCCCGGCCTGCGCTCGGGGGTCGAGGGCGTCCCGACGGTGTCGCCGGACGCCCCTCCCCAGACCGGCAAGGAGTTCACCAGCGACCAGGAGGTCCGCTGGTGCCCCGGCTGTGGCGACTACGCCGTCCTCAAGGCCGTGCAGGGGTTCCTGCCCGACCTCGGGTTGCGTCGCGAGAACATCGTGTTCGTCTCCGGCATCGGCTGCTCCAGCCGGTTCCCGTACTACCTCGACACCTACGGCATGCACTCGATCCACGGCCGGGCGCCGTCCATCGCGACCGGCATCGCCACCGCCCGCGGGGACCTCTCGGTCTGGGTCGTCACCGGTGACGGCGACGCGCTGTCGATCGGCGGCAACCACCTGATCCACGCGCTGCGGCGCAACGTGAACATGACGATCCTGCTCTTCAACAACCGGATCTACGGCCTCACCAAGGGTCAGTACTCCCCCACCAGCGAGCCGGGCAAGGTCACCAAGTCGACGCCGATGGGGTCGGTCGACCACCCGTTCAACCCGGTGTCGTTGGCGCTGGGCGCCGAGGCCTCGTTCGTGGCCCGGACCATCGACTCCGACCGCAAGCACCTCACGTCGGTGCTGTCCGCGGCGGCGGCCCACCGCGGCACGTCGTTCGTGGAGATCTACCAGAACTGCCCGATCTTCAACGACGGCGCCTTCGACGCGATCAAGGACCGCGACACCAAGGAGGACGCGCTCATCCCGCTCGTCCACGGCGAGCCGATCCGGTTCGGCGTCGGCGGGAGCAAGGGGTTGATCCGTGACGCGGCCACGGGCGGCGTCAAGGTCGTCGAGACCGCGGACGTCGGGGAAGACGCGCTGCTGGTCCACGACGCCCACTGCGACGACCCGACCACCGCCTTCGCGATCTCGCGGCTGACCGATGCGGGCTACCTCCACCAGGCACCGATCGGCATCTTCCGCCAGGTGGAGCGCGCGACCTACGACGACCAGGCACGCGCCCAGATCGAGACCGCCCAGGGCGGGGACGTCGGGGACCCGTCAGCCCGCCTCGACGCGCTGATCCACGGCGGCGACACCTGGACGATCGCCTGAACGGCGCGCCGGCGTCGAGTCCTGGTCGTGGCTTCGGCTACGGCGTCGCCGCCTACACGCTGTGGGGCATCTTCCCGCTCTACTGGACGCTGCTCGACCCGGCCGGTGCCGTCGAGATCCTCGCCCACCGGGTGCTGTGGTCACTGGTCACGGTGGTGCTCGTCATGGTCGCGCTGCGCCGCACCCGGATCGTGCTCGCCGCGTTCAGGAACCCCCGCACCCGCTGGTTCCTGCTGCTCGCAGCCGTGGTGATCAGCGTCAACTGGGGCGGCTACATCTGGGGCGTCAACAACGACCGCGTCGTCGAGACCTCGCTGGGCTACTTCATCAACCCGCTGGTCACCGTGCTGATGGGCGTCCTGGTCCTGGGCGAGCGGCTCCGCCGCTTGCAGTGGTACGCCGTCGGGCTGGCCGCCGTCGCGGTCGTGGTGCTGACCGTCGGCTACGGCCGCCCGCCGTGGGTCTCCTTCCTGCTGGCCTTCTCGTTCGCGACCTATGCGTTGGCGAAGAAGCAGGCGAACGTCGACGCCGTCGAGAGCCTCACCGTGGAGACGCTCTACATCGGCCCGGTCGCGGCGGCGTACGTCGCCTGGCTGGCGTGGCAGGGGCAGGCCGAGTTCGCCCAGAACGGCTCGGGCCATGCCTGGCTGATGGTGTCGACGGGCATCGTCACGGTCATCCCCCTGCTGTGCTTCGGCGCCGCCGCGATCCGGGTCTCGATGGTGACCATCGGCCTGCTGCAGTACATCGCGCCGATCCTGCAGTTCGCCCTGGGCGTGCTGTGGTTCGACGAGCCGATGCCGATGTCGCGGTGGATCGGGTTCGTGCTCGTCTGGATCGCACTCGTCGTGTTCACCTACGAGGCCGCGACCCATCGGCAGAGGCAGCTGCGGCTCGCCGCCGATGCCTCTGCCGTCTGAGTCACCTCACCCCGTCACTTCCGGCTCGGGTCGCGAGCGAGCTCGACCGCGTTGAGGAACAACCGCTCCCCGGCCGGCGTCCAGCCGAGATCGGGTCCGACCGCCCCCGTGGCACCGAGCGAGGCGAGCAGCACCTCGACATCCGTGCGCGAGGTCCAGTCCCACGCGGCGCCGATGCCGGTCGCCTCGCCCCCGGACTCCAGCGCGACCCGCTGGGTGGCGAGCCGCCTGCCGTCGTAGGAGGCGATGGTGCTCCAGTAGCTGCCGGTGGACAGGATCGTGGCCGGATCCGTGAGCCCCGTGAACAGCCGGCTCTTCTTGGCGAAGTCGGTCACGCGCACCGACCCGTCGCCGTACCCGGACGCTCCGAGCGTGACCCGGTCGTCGTGCGCTGCCAGGATCCGCAGCCCGCCGCGGTCACCCCAGCTGCCGGTCCACACGACGCCGGCGCCGCTCGCCTCGGTCTCGCCCTCGAGCTCGGCGAACTCGGCGTCGGTGACCGGGTCGCCGCCGTCGCCGTTGACGACGACGACGTCATAGCCGGTCAGCTCCAGGTCGGCCGACCAGTCGATCGGGCCGGCCGCCACACCCTCGTCCCGGAGGAAGTCCACGAGGGCTCCATCGGCGTCGCCGAGCACCCCGACGTCGATCCGGGTCAGCGTGAGGTCGAACGTCATGCTCGGCCCCGCGTAGTCGAGGCTCGCCTCCGTCGGCAGGTGCCCGGGCGCGGTGGCCGTCACGACGTACGGGCCGTCGAGCAGCCCGGTCACCTGGTAGCGGCCGTCGGGTCCCGTGGTTGCCTTCCAGTCCTCGTCGCCGTCGCCGGTCACCGCGGCGCCGGCCACCGGGCCGTCGGCATCGGTCACCACGCCGGTCAGCTCACCGCGTGGCAGGGTCGCGAGCTCGAAGTCGGCCGTCACGGTGGCGTGGTCGGCCACCGTGACCTCGCGGCTCTGCTCGACGTACCCGGTCGCGGTGACGGTCACCGTGTAGGTGCCGTCGACGGCACCGACGTCGTACAGACCGTCCGCACCCGTGGTGACGGTCACCGCCGGCTGGGCGTCGCCCGCCACCGTGACCTTCGCCCCGTCGACCGGAGCGCCGTCACTCGAGACGGCGCCGGCCACGCCGCCACGTTGCGCGGTGACCGCGAACGCCACGGCCTGGAGGTAGATCTTCTCCGCCGCGGCGGTCCACTCCACCCCGGGCCGGCCGTAGCTGCCGGCCGTGAGGCTGCCCATGAGCAGCTCGACGCTGTCGCTGGAGCTGAAGCGCAGCCCCACGCCCGAGCCGAGGGTGCGATCCTGCCCGTGCAGGTCGGCCAGCACCATTCCGCTGTAGCCGTCGAACACCGAGAACTGCTGGTTGTCACCCGTCTGGTCGGGGTCGTCGAGGATGACGATCGGCCGCCCCGGTGCGAACCCGGCGAAGATCGGGTGGCCGGCTGCCGGCAGGTACGACACCGGCGTCGGCACGAAGCTCCCGTTGACCGACTGCGGGTCACCGCGGAGAGCGCGCAGGCTGGCGATCGCGTCGCCGCCCCACTGCGACCCGAACATCACCGAGACGTGCTCCGCAGCGGCCGCCTCCACCAGGCGCCCGAAGGCGGGCACCGCGGAGGAGGAGGCACCACGGTTGAGGATGACGACGTCGTAGTCGGCCACCTCGCTGGCGAGCGCGTCGAAGTTCGCGGCAGAGGTGCCGTGGTCGGTCACGACGTACCCGTCGCGCTCGAGCAGGCCGCGGAGGCTGCCGACGTAGTCGCCGACGAGCGCCACCCGACCCGCCGCACCGAGGACCACGTCGGCCGTGGCGACCTCACCGGGCGTCACCTCGACCACCTTCCTCGCGGTCTGCCACCCGCTCGCCGTGAACACGAGCTGGTGCTTCCCCGCGGGGACCCCGTCGACCCGGAATCCGCCTGACGTGTCGGTGGTGGCGGCGAGGCCGGTGCCCTCGACCGCGACGCCGACGCCGGTCAGTGGCGCGCCGTCACCATCGGTCACGGTGCCGGCCACGCTGCCGGTGTCGAGCGGAGTCAGGACCAGGTCGCGGGTGAGCCGGTCGCCCACCGCCACCTCGACGGTCACCTCGGCATCGGTGTGGTGCGGCGCGGAGCCGCGCAGGGTCCAGGTGCCCGGCGGGAGTCCGACGAGGTAGCGGCCGTCCTCCGACACGGGTATGACTCGCTCGGTCTCGACCACGGTCACGGTCCCGGTCAGCGGGCCGTTCGCCCCGGAGAGCACGCCCTCGACCTGCCCGCCTGCGGGCGGCGCGTCCAGGGCGTACCGGACGGAGTTGCGGAGCAGCAGCTCGGCCTCGGGCGTCCAGGCGTCACCCACCACGTCGTCGTACGACGCGAAGCCGTACGTCGACATCGAGAGCGTGCCGACCAGGACGTCGACCCCACCCGCACCGCGCGGCCGCTCACCGACGAGACCACCCGATCCCGTGTCGCCGGCCACGGTGGCGAGCGTGCTGCCCCCGAAGTCCTCGAACCACGAGAACTCGTTGTCGTCGGCCACGAGCGGGAACTGCGCCGGAAGTCCTTCCCCGATCGGGTGGTCGGCGGTGATGGTCGCCGTCACCGGGCCGTCGCTACGGTCCTGCCCGTGGGCGGCAGGATCCCCGGCGTACTGGCTGAGATAGCGGAACGAGCCGCGCCCGAACTGGTCCAGCCAGACCACCGAGATCCCGGCGCGGGTCGCCGCGTCGTCGAAGGCTCGGAAGCCCTCACGGGTCGGGTCGACCCCGGAGTACGACGCCAGGTTGGCGACGACCAGGTCGAGGTCGCCCACCGTCGCGGTGTCGGACCAACTGATCGACTGCGGTGTGTAGCCCCAGTGGGTCAACCAGTCGGCCACCTTGCCCTGGTAGTCGTCGATCACGCCCACCCGGGCCGTCGTGCGGAGCGCGACGTCCTCGACCAGGCCCTCTTCTGCTCCGACGGTCACGGAGCGCCGCTCACGCAGGTGGTCCGGTGCGGTCACGTCGAGCTGGTAGTCGCCCGGCTCGACCCGGGGCAGCTCGTAGCTGCCGTCCGCTGCCGTGGTCGTGGATCGCGGGACGCCGATGAGCCGCACGGTGGCCCCGGCCACGGCGACTCCCTCGCTGGTGACCGTGCCGCTGATGCCGGCGACGCCGTCGGCCGGCGCGAGCGCCACGTCGTGCGTCACCCGTCCGCCCTCGGTGATCGTGACCTCAGCGGTCTGGCTTCCGTAGCCGAACCCGGCGTACTCCAGGGTCCACGTGCCCGGTGGCAGGTGCAGGGCGTAGCTGCCGTCGGCGCCGATCGAGGTCTCCTGACCGGTGCCCTCGACACTCACGGTTCCCGCGACCGCGGAGTCGTCGCCGCCGGTCACGGTCCCGTCGACGGTGCCGAGCGCTGGCTGCGCGGCGAACAGCACGGCGTTGCTGAACAACCGACGTCCCTCGGCGGTCCAGTCCTCGGTCGCCTTGACCAGGATCCCCGTCGTGAGACCGCCGAGGAGCAGGTGGACGCTGGCTGCGGTGCGCGGCTGGTAGGTCGCTGCGACGCCGTGCTCGCCACCGCTCTCGCTCACCAGATCGGCGAGCGGGAAGCCGGAGTAGCCCGGGATCGCGGTGGCCGGGCTGCCACCGTTCAGCACCTGCGGCTGCGCACCGAGGCCCTCGAACAGCGGGCTCTCCGGGTCCACCGCGCGGTAGTCGATCTCGCCGACCTTGTTCACCTGCACCCGGGCGGCGCTGGGGTTTCCGGTGAACTGGCGCAGGAACCGCACGCCGCCGTCAGTGGAGTAGTAGCCGTCGCCGAAGACACCACTCACCCGGTGCTGGTCCATCGCGGCGAGGAAGCCGGTGAAGGCCGACGCGGACGGCGTCGGCGGGTCGTTCACGACGACCACGTCGAGCTCGGACAGCGCGGTGGTGTCGGTCCAGGACAGCGGACGGGTGCTCATCCCCGCGCCCTGGAGCAGCGAGCCGAGCTGGTCCTGGTAGTCGCCCAGGATGCCGACGCGCGGCGCGCTCGTGAGCGTCACGTCGACGGTGACCGTGGCACCCGCAGGCACAGTGACCTGCTGGTCGGACGAGAGGTAGCTCGCTGCCGTGACCTCGAGGAGGTAGTCCTCGGCCGGGATCCCGGTGAGCGCGTAGGTGCCGTCGGCGGCGGTCGTCGTCACCGCCCCGGGCAGCTCGGGGATCCGGACCGTGGCGTCGGCGACCGGCGCACCCGCGGTGTCGGTGACGGTGCCGGCGACGGCCCCGTCCCCGGCGGCGGCCAGTGCGACGTCCACGGTCCGGGTCTCCCCCGCTTGGAGGGTCAATGCCTGCTCGTGCGTGACGTGGCCCGGCGATCGCACCCGGAGCGTCGTGTCCCCCGGGTCGAGCAGCAGCGCGTAGCTGCCGTCGGCCGCGGTGGTGGTGCGGTAGCCGGTGCCCACCGCGACCACCGTCGCGCCGGCCACCGGCGCGTTCTCCGCATCGGTGACGGTGCCGCCGACCTCGGCGTACTCGACGTCGAGCGCATAGGCGGTGGCGTTGCCGATGATGTCCTCGACGACGGGCAGCCACTCGGAGTCCGGCCGGCCCCAGGGTGCGGCCGCGAAGGTCGAGAGCAGCACGTGGGTGCTGTCCAGGCTGCGCGGTCGGTAGGCGATCGCCGAGCCGACGTCGCCGCCCTCGTCGACGTGGAGGTCGGCGACGCTGATGCCGGAGTAGCCCGTGAAGGCCGCCCATTCGTTGTTGGTCGCGAGCACGGGGACCCGGGCGCCGAGCGCCAGTCCAGCGGTGAGGGGATGCTCCTGCCGCGACACGACCGACACCCGACCGTTGCCGGCGTAGGAGGTGACGACCTCGGCCGGGTCACCGGTCTGCTGCGAGAGCTGCAGGATGCTGCCGTAGCCGATGCTCCACTGGTCCAGCCAGACGACACTGGTCCCGGCAGCGTCGGTCGCGTCGATGAACGGCTGCAAGACTCCGTCGGCGGGCCGGTCCTCCGCACCGTTCGCGAAGACCAGCTCGTAGCGGTCCGGGTCGTCGGTGACCTCGGCGTACGTCGTGACGTCGGCGGAGTACCCGAGCCGTGTGAGGGTGTCGACCAGGATCCCCTGGTAGTCGCCCATGACCGCGACGCGATACCGCTCGAGGCTCACCGTGACCTCGGTCGACTGCCCCTCGGTGACGGCGATCGTCTCGGTGTGGTCCTCGTAGCCGTCGAGGACCACCGTGAGCCGGAAGTCGCCGGCCGCGACCTCGGGCCACGCGAACGCACCGTCGTCAGCGGTGGTCGCGGGCTCGAGCGGAGTCCCGACCAGCCTCACCTCCGCCCCCGCGAGAGGGGCGCCGTCCGCGTCGAGGACGGTGCCCGAGACCGCACCGGTCGCGGCGGGCTCGAGCGTGAAGTCGGTGGTCACCGTGCGGGCTCCGGCCACGGTCACCGGCACGGTGTCGGTCACGAAGCCGTAGGCGGAGGCCTGGAGTTCGTAGTCGCCGGGGCGGTGGTCGAACGTGTAGTCGCCGGTCTGTGGGTCGGTGTCGGCACCGGTTCCGGTCTCGACGACCTGCACCCGGGCGGCCAGCGGCCCGTCGGGCCCGCTCACGGAGCCGGTCACGGTCCCGGTGGTGCGGTAGGCGTACAGCTGACCGGAGGTGTCGGCCATGACGTAGGTGCCGTCGTCGTAGGCGCCACTGCTGGTGACGTTCGCCCCGACGTCGTCGACGAACACGCGACGGCCGGTGGCGGCATCGAGGGCGAACACGACGCTGTCGAGCTGCGTACCGCCGATGACGTAGCCGTCCGCGGTCGTCATGAGGGACGCCGACACCGGACCGGAGTCCTGGTAGCGCCAGGCGGCCTCGCCCGTCGCACGGTCGTAGGCCACGACCGCGCCCGTGGCGTGGGTACCGGTGATGACGAGGTCGCCGTAGACCGCGGGGCTGCTCCCCTGGGCGTCTCCGTGATCTGGCCGCTGCCACACGACCGACCCGTCGGCCGCGTCGAGCGCGAGCAGCGTGCCATCGAGCCCGCCATCGTTGGTGGTGGTCGTGTAGACGACGCCATCCACCACGCTGGGCGCGCTGTAGAAGGTCTCGCCGTCACGCGCGAGGGTCCAGAGGATCTCGCCGGTGCTGCGGTCCAGCGCGGTGACCGACGCCTCCCCGGCCGAGGTGATGAAGAGCCGGTCGCCGTCGGCGGCCGGGCCGTTGAAGATGCCCACGGCGACCGGAGTGCTCCAGAGGACGTCGCCCGAGGCGAGGTCGATGGCGTAGACCGAGTCGGCCACGTCCGACGGACCGGTGTTCGCGTAGACGACTCCGTCGATGATCGTCGGCTGGGAGTAGGCGGTGAGCTGGCCGGGGGTGTCGACCCGCCAGCGGGGCTCGCCGGTCTCGACGTCGAGGGCCACCACACCGCCGTCGACACCTCCGCCGATCACGACGGTGCCGTCGGCCACGGCCGGCGCGCCCCGCAGCTCGGAGCCGACGTCGTAGACCCAGAGCTGGTCTCCGGTGTCGAGGTCACGCGCCTCGAGCTGGCCGTCGGTGGCGCCGACGAACACCCGGCCGTCGGCGATCACCGGCGAGCTGAAGACGATGCCGGGGCCGGTGTCGACCGACCACTCGCGCCGCAGCGAGGCGGGCGCGACGGCGTCCTCGGTCCTGCCGGTCCTGGCCGGCGCGTTCTGGTACTCGGTCCAGCCGTCCGCGGCGGCGGTGGCGAGCGGCGAGAGCGTGATGTTCAGCTTGGTCTTCTTCGTGACGGCGACCGTCTGCGACCACACCTGGTAACCGGCGGCGCGGACCACGACCTCGTGCTCGCCCCCGGGGACCTGCAGCTGGAACCGGCCGTCAGGGCCGCTCGACGCGGACCCGACACCGGCGATCGAGACGTCGGCACCGGCGACTGCAGCGCCGCCGGAGGTGACGGTGCCGCTGAGGGCGTGGCTGCCGGCCGGCCGCATCCGGATGTCCCGGAGGAGCGAGTCCCCGCGGGCCATGGTGACCGTGATCCGGGTGGTGAGCTGGTCCGGCGCCGTCACCTTGATGGTGTGGGTGCCGGTCGGCACGACAACCTGGAAGGCGCCCAGCTCGGTCGCGGTGGTCGCCGTCCACGGTGCGCCCTCGACCACCAGCTGGGCGCCGGTGACCGGCGCGCCCTTGCGGGTGGTGATGGTTCCCGAGACGGTCCCGGACTCGGCGGCCTTGTTGACGGCGGCGAGTGCGTTGACGATGCCGTGGCCGTAGTCGTTGTCGGGCAACACTCCCATGTGCGGCTCCTGCCGCGCGGTACTCGTCAGCGTCGTCTCCACCTGGTCGACGGTGAGTGCCGGGTTCGCAGCGAGCAGCAGTCCGGCCACGCCGGTGACGTGCGGAGCTGCCATCGAGGTGCCGCTGAGGTCGACGTACTCGCCGTAGCCGAGGGCGGGCGGGAACGCGGAGACCACGTGGTGACCGGGAGCGGCGATGTCGGGCTTGGTCAGTGTTGTGCCGTCCCACGTCACCGGGCCACGGCTGGAGAAGCTGGCGATGACGTCGTTGACGTCGGTCGCGCCCACCCCGAAGGACTCCGGGAAGCTGCCCGGGGAGCCCACCGTGCCGCTGCCGGGCCCGGAGTTTCCGTTGGAGAAGACCGGCACGATGCCCGCCGCGTCCCAGGCCTGCACGTCCGGACGGAACTCCGGGTGAGTGGGGCTGGAGGCCCCCCAGGAGTTGTTGACCACGTCGGGACGCGCCGCCGGGTCACCGCCGGGGGCGAGCATCCACTGGAAGGCCGCATGGATCCCGCTGGTCGAGGCACCGCCGGCGTCGTTGAAGATCTTCGCTGCGATCCAGGTGGCCTCCGGCGCCACGCCGACGACCTCACCCGGAGGCCCGCCGACCATCGTGCCCGCGACGTGGGTGCCGTGGCCGAAGCCGTCCCCAGGCGTCGGGTAGTTCTCGCCCGTGGCGACGAACCAGCTCTTGGCCGGATCACCGGCAGCCCCGCGCCACGAGTCGGTCAGGGCGGGGTGTCCGCGGTCGACGCCACTGTCCATGAGCCCCAGCACCACGCCCGAGCCGCGGTTCGCGAACTGGCCCCAGACATCGGTGGCCCGCACGGACTCCAGGCCCCAGGTGGGAAGCTTGGGCGCCGAGACCGGCTCTGGCTGGGGGAGCTCGATCTCCTCGTCGGACTCGATGCTGGCCACGTCGGGCAGCGCTGCGAGCACGTCGAGCCCGGCCCGGTCGACGGTCGCCGAGAACCCGGAGAAGATCCAGTAGTGGCGGACCGCGCTCAGGTGCCCGTCCTGCCGCAGCTCCGAGAGGGTGGGGGCGATGGTCACGCGCCCGTCGCGCGCAAGGTCGCGCAGGCCGGACACGACCGCGGTGGTCCGCGCCGTCTCGGACGCGTGTGCGACCTGACGACCCAGCCCGGCGTCGGCCGGGTCCCCACCGGCGAGCCGCTCACGACGAGACACCGCGGCCTCGACGCCTGCTGCTGTTGCCCGCTCCCCGAGCTCGCTGAGGTCCACCTGGGTGCGCAGCCGGACGATCACGTCCGCCGTGCCGTCGGCGACCTCGCGGCGTACGTCGTCGGCCACCCCGTCGTCAGGCAGCAGCGTCGTCGGGACGTCGGCGTGATCGGACGTGTGGTCCGCGGCGGAGCCGGAACTCCGGGTGACGGCAGGGACCGGCAACCCGTCGGTGATGTCGGTCAGCCCGTCCGCAGGGGCGGGCATGGCCGCAGCCGGGGTGGACGCAGTGAGCGGTGGGGCCGCTCGGCCGGCCGGTGCACCGGCCGCCTGGGCGGGCGGCCCCAGCGAGACCACGAGCAGCGCAGCCAGCGCCGCCGAGAGGAAGGTGAGCCGCCGAGAGCGGGCTGGGACGGGCTGGCAGAAAATCACGACAACTCCCCGAGATGTGTGAAAAAGTCACGAAACCGTGTGACGGTGACCTTAATCCCGGGCGTCAGCCTGTTACAAGAGTAAAAATTCAGTAAAACTTCAACCGCCGGGCGGTGCGTGCCTCACCCGTCAGGCGGTGCGGGTGGCCACGATGTCGGCGAGCGACTCGAGCGCTTCGCGGACCGGCCCTTCGGGGAGCACGGTCAACAGCTGCTTGGCCTCGCGGGCCCGAGCCACGACGTAGGCACGCGCCTCGTCCATGGCGGGGTGCGTGCGCAGCAGGCCCAGCGCCTCGGCGTGGAGGGCGTCGTCGGTGAGGTCGCCGGCCAGCAGCTCGAGCAGCCTGGCGTCGGCGGGATCGGTCGACGCCTGCGCCATCAGCACCGGCAGCGTGGGCACACCTTCGCGCAGGTCGGTGCCCGGCGTCTTGCCCGATTCATCGGTCTCGGAGGCGATGTCGAGGATGTCGTCGCTGAGCTGGAACGCGCCGCCGACGATCTCGCCGTACGCCGTCAGCGCCTCCTCGACCGCGGCGGAGGCACCGCTGAACCGGGCGCCGTAGCGGGCCGAGGTCGCGATCAGCGACCCGGTCTTGCCTGCGACGACGTCGAGGTAGTGGGCCAGCGGGTCCTCACCCTCCGCGGGTGGCACGGTCTCCAGGATCTGTCCCTCGACCAACCGGGCGAACGTCTCGGCCTGGATCCGGACCGCGTCGGGTCCCAGGGACGCCGTCAGCTCGGAGGACTTCGCGAACAGGAAGTCGCCGGTGAGGATCGCGACGTGGTTGTCCCAGCGGGCGTTCGCGGAGTCGGCGCCGCGACGCAGCGCGGCCTCGTCCATCACGTCGTCGTGGTAGAGCGAACCGACGTGGGTGAGCTCGACGACACAGGCCGCGTCGACGACCTCCGGCGACTCCGGCCGGGGTCCGGCCTCGGCAGCCAGCAGCACCAGCAGCGGTCGGAACCGCTTGCCACCGGCCGCGAGCAGGTGCGTCGCGGCCTCGGTGACGTAGCGGGTGCGGCCGACCACGTGGCCGGCCAGGGCCTTCTCGACGACCAGCATCCGGCGCTGCAACCGATCGGCCAGCGCCGCGTCGGTCACGGGCAGCGCCAGTCCGTCCGAGGCCGGGGTCCAGGTCACCTGATGAACTCTCCCGCACGTCCGGCCAGGTCGAGCACCGGGCCGGGCACGACGCCGAGCACCAGCGTCACCGCGGCGGCGACCGCGATCGTCGCGGCGGTGAGCACCGACGGGTTCGTGACGCTGGCGGCATTGGACGCGGGTTCGGTGAAGTACATCAACCGGATCACCCGGACGTAGAAGAACGCCGCGATGATGCTGCTGAGGATGGCCACTGCCACGACGGGGTAGGCACCGGCCGAGAAGGCCGAGGCGAACACCGCCCACTTCCCGATGAAGCCGGAGGTCAGCGGGATACCGGCCATGGCGAGCAGGAAGAACGCGAACACGCCCGCCACCAGCGGTGACTCCTTGCCGAGACCGGCCCAGCGTGCGAGGTGGGTCTGCTCGCCGCCGGAGTCACGCACCACCGTGACCACCGCGAACGCCCCCATGGTCGCGAACCCGTAGGTGACGAGGTAGAACAGCACGGCCTGCAGCGAGGTGAGCTGGCCGATCGCGAGGTCCGTCGAGCTCTGCACGCCCAGGAGGCCGGTGATCAGGAATCCGGTGTGCGCGATCGAGGAGTAGGCCAGCATCCGCTTCACGTCGGACTGGGCGATGGCCAGCACCGAGCCCACCAGCATGGTGAGGATCGCGATGACCCACATCATCGGCTGCCAGGTCCAGCGGTCGGCACCGAAGGCGACGTAGAAGAGGCGCAGCATCGCACCGAACGCCGCGACCTTGGTGGCGGCGGCCATGAAGGCGGTGACCGCGGTCGGGGCGCCCTGGTAGACGTCCGGCGTCCACGCCTGGAACGGCGCGGCACCGACCTTGAAGAACAGGCCGACGGCGATCATGCCCATGCCGATCAGCAGCAGGGTGCGGTTGCCGAGGTCGTTGCGGATCGCCTCGTTGATCGCGGCGAACTCCATCGAGCCGGTGTAGCCGAAGACCAGCGCGACGCCGTACAGGAAGAAGCCGGACGAGAAGGCACCGAGCAGGAAGTACTTGAGCGCCGCCTCCTGGCTCAGCAGCCGTCGGCGGCGGGCCAGGCCGCTCAGCAGATAGAGCGGCAGCGAGAGCACCTCGAGCGCGACGAACATGGTGAGCAGGTCGTTCGCTGCGGGGAACATCATCATGCCGCCGACCGCGAACAGCATCAGCGGGTAGACCTCGGTGTGGTCGAGGCCGGACGTCGACGCCTGTCGCTCGGCCTCGGTGCCGGGCAGCGCCGCTGCCTGTCCGGCGAACGCGGAGACCCCACCTTCGAGGTGACGCTCCGCGAACAGGAGTACGCCGCCGAGGGCGATCAGCAAGATGAGACCCCACAGGAAGAGGGTCGGACCGTCGAGCGCGAGCGTGCCCTCCATGGCCAGGTTGCCGCGGGCGACGCCGTCGCCGAGGCTGTCCAGCTGGCTGGCCACCACCGCCGTACCGACGAACGCGGCGACCAGGCCGGTGAAGGCGAGCACGGTCTGCACGACGTAGCGCACCGGACGCGGCAGGAGGGCCTCGACCAGGACGCCGGCCAGGGCGACACCGAAGACCAGGAACAGTGGCCACAGCTGGCCGTACTCGATGGTGGGCTTGACGAACTCCATCACTCACCCTCCTCCGTGGTCGTGGGGACGCCGCCCAAGTCGTTGTCAGGGCTCGGTGTCACGCCCAGCTCCGTCAGGGTGGTGTCGACGCTCGGGTTGATCACGTCGAGCAGCGGTTGCGGGAAGAAGCCGAACAGCACCAGCGCCACCAGCAGCGGCGCGATGGTGCCGACCTCGCGACGGTCGAGGTCCTTGAACGCTGCGACCTCCGGACGGGTCGGTCCGGTCATGACGCGCTGGTACATCCAGAGGATGTAGATCGCGGCGAGCACGATCGCGGTCACGGCGACCGCACCGGCCCACCAGGCGTAGTCGAAGGCCGAGATGATCACCAGCATCTCGGAGACGAACGGCGAGAGGCCGGGAAGCCCGGCGGCCGCCAGCCCGGCGATCAGGAAGGCGCCGGCCAGCACCGGGGTCACCTTCTCCAGACCGCCGAAGTCGCTGATCAGTGCCGAGCCGCGACGACGCACGATGAAGCCGGCGATCAGGAACAGCGCGGCGGTGGCGATGCCGTGGTTGACCATGTAGAGGATCGCGCCCGCACCGCCCTCGGGGGTGAAGGCGAAGATGCCGAGCACGATCAGGCCGAAGTGGCTCAGCGACGTCAGACCGATCAGCCGCAGCATGTCGTCCTGGCCGATGGCCACGAGGGCTCCGTAGACGATCGAGATGAGCGCCAGCACCACCACGACCGGGGTCGCCCAGGCCGAGGCCTCGGGCAGCAGCTCGAGGCAGAACCGGATCATGCCGAAGGTGCCGATCTTGTCCAGGACGCAGACCAGCAGCACCGACGTGCCGGTGGTCGCCTTCTCGGTGGTGTCGGCCAGCCAGGTGTGGACGGGGAACATCGGGGCCTTGATCGCGAACGCGATGAAGAGACCGACGAACAGCCACTTCTGGGTGTCGGGCGCGATGTCCATCTCGGCCAGGTCCGAGAGCAGGTAGGTCGGGCTGCCGGCGCGTGCCGAGACGACGTAGAAGCCGATCACCGATCCGAGCATGACCAGACCACCGGCGAGCTGGTAGATCAGGAACTTCACCGCCGCCCGGCCGCGTCCCTCGCGGCCGAAGCCGCCGATGAGGAAGTACGCCGGGATCAGGGTGGCCTCGAAGACGATGTAGAAGAGGAACATGTCGGTCGCCGCGAACACCGCGACCGAGAACGCCTCCAGCACCAGCGCCCACGCGAAGAACACGTCGGCCTTCGGGTGGGCCTCGTGCCACGACGCCACCATCACGATCGGGACCAGCACCACCGTCAGCAGCACCATCAGCAGGCCGAGGCCGTCGACGCCGAGCGCGTAGTGGGCGCCGAAGACGTTGATCCACTCGTGCTGCTCGTTGAACTGGAAGCCGCCGCCCACGTCGTACTGGGTCGCCATCACGACCGCCATGACCAGCGTCACGAGGGCGAAGCCGAGGCCCACCTGCCGCGCGATCACGCCACGGCTCGGCAGGTAGCCGGTCACCACGGCACCGAGGAGCGGCACGGCGACCAGGAGGGTCAGCCAGGGGAAGTCGTTCACGCGAAGTTCACCACCAGAAGGGTCAGCAGGACCAGCAGGACGCCGACCAGGAGCGAGAGCGCGTAGGAGCGGACGAAGCCGTTCTGGACGGCGCGGAACGTGTGGGCCATCCCGCCGACGGCGGACGATCCGCCCTCGACGACACCGTCGATGCCGACGCGGTCCATGGTCGTGAGACCCGAGACCACGTGGCGACCCGGTGCGACGACCAACCCCTCGTTGATCGCGTCACCGTAGAGGTCGGCGCGTGCGGCGCGGGTGGCGAAGGAGACATCCTGCGGGGCCTCACGGGGGATGTCGCGCTTGCCGACGACGAACCAGGCGACGGCCACGCCGATGGCGACGACGAGCGTCACGAGCAACGTGATGACCAGGGCCGGCAGCGGGGGCTCGTGGTGCTCGGCCTCGCCGACGACGGGAGCGAGGAACCCGACGATCCAGTCACCGATGAGCAGCACGCCACCCAGCACCGACAGCGCGGCCAGCACGATGAGCGGCACCGTCATGACCTTCGGGGACTCGTGCGGGTGGACGTCCTTCTCCCAGCGGTTGCGGCCCAGGAACGTCATCAGCATCAGTCGGGTCATGTAGAAGCCGGTGATGCCCGCACCGAGCAGCGCCAGTCCGCCGACCAGCCAGCTCTCGGCCAGTGCCGACTCGATGATCTTGTCCTTGGACCAGAAGCCGGAGAACCCCGGGAAGCCGATGATCGCGAGATAGCCCATCGAGAAGGTCAGGAACGTGACCGGCATCGACTTGGTGAGCGCGCCGTAGTGGCGCATGTTCACGTCGTCGTCCATGCCGTGCATGACCGAGCCGGCACCGAGGAACATGTTGGCCTTGAAGAATCCGTGGGTGAGCAGGTGGAAGATCGCGAAGGCGTAGCCGACGACGCCGAGTCCGGCGCCCAGCATCATGTAGCCGATCTGGCTCATCGTCGAGCCGGCCAGGACCTTCTTGATGTCGTCCTTGGCGCAGCCGAGGATCGCGCCCCAGAGCAAGGTGACGACGGCGACGGTGACGACCGCGGTCTGCGCCGCGGGCGCGAGCTCGAAGATGAAGTTCGAGCGGACCACCAGGTAGACGCCGGCCGTGACCATCGTGGCCGCGTGGATCAGCGCCGACACCGGGGTGGGGCCCTCCATCGCGTCGAGCAGCCAGGACTGGAGCGGGACCTGGGCGGACTTGCCGCAGGCGCCGAGCAGCAGCAGCAGCCCGATCGCGGTCAGGGTGTCGCCCGACGCGTCTCCGGACATCTCGCTGATCGCTGCGAAGTCGCTGGTGCCGAAGGTGACGAACATCAGCGCGATCGCCAGCGAGAGACCGACGTCGCCGACGCGGTTGATGACGAACGCCTTCTTGGCCGCAGCGGCAGCCGACGGCTTGTGCTGCCAGAAGCCGATGAGGAGGTACGACGCGAGGCCGACTCCCTCCCAGCCCAGGAACAGGCCGAGGTAGTTGGCCGAGAGCACCAACATCAGCATCGCTGCCACGAACAGGTTGAGGTACCCGAAGAACCGGCGGCGGCGCGGGTCGAGCTCCATGTAGCCGATGGAGTAGACGTGGATCAGGGTGCCGACGCCGGTGATCAGGAGCAGGAACAGCGCCGAGAGCGGGTCGTAGAGCAGGTCCATGCCGACGGTGAAACCGCCGGTCTCGAACCAGGTGTAGAGCTGCTGCCCGACCTGCCGCTCACCCTCGTCGCGACCGAGCAACGCGAAGAACAGGAGCAGGCTGATCAGGAAGGAGGCACCCGACATGACGGTGCCGACGTAGTGACCCACCTTGTCGAGGGCACCGCGCGCGAGCGGCCCGCCGAGCAGCAGGACCACGGCGCCGAGCAGCGGCAGCGCGATCACCAGCCACAGCAGGGCGAACACGCCGTCGGCAGCACCGGGATCCACGACCGGGATGTGCGACACCGCGTGGTCCCCGCCTTCTGCGAAAATGTTGGTCACCGTCTGCCCCTCAGTACTTCAGCAGGCTCGCGTCGTCGACCGAGGCCGAACGACGGGTACGGAAGATGGTCATGATGATCGCCAGCCCGACCACGACCTCGGCTGCCGCCACCACCATCACGAAGAAGGCGGCGATCTGGCCGTCGAGGTTGCCGTGCTGCTTGGCGAACGCCACCAGCGCGAGGTTCGAGGCATTGAGCATCAGCTCGACGCACATGAACACGACGAGCGCGTTGCGGCGGGTGAGCACCCCGACACAGCCGATCGTGAACAGGATCGCGGAGAGTACGACGTACTGGGTCATCGGTCGTCCTCCCCGGGTGCGGGCTCCGCGGGATCCGCGGCCTGTGACCGGTGGCTGGGGTCGCCGATCTGCTTCTCGAGGTTCTCGACGTCGTCAACCGGTGCGGACCGGACGGTCCCCCGGGCGGCGAGGACGCGCGAGACGGAGGCCTCGGCAGCGGTGCCGTCGGGCAGGAGCGCGGCGGTGTCGACCGCGTTGCTCCGCGCGAAGACGCCCGGTGGAGGCAGCGGTCCGAGGTGGGCGCCCTTCTCGGCGTAGTCGCGCATCCGACGGGCAGCGAGGGCGGCCTGGCCCTCACGCGGCGTGATCCGCTCGCGGTGGGCGAGCACCATCGCACCGACCGCGGCCGTGATCAGCAGCGCACTGGTGACCTCGAAGGCGAAGACCCACTTCGAGAACAAGGCGTTCGCCAGGCCCTGGATGTTGCCCTCGGCGTTGGCGTCGGCGAGTCCGACGGCGGTGCCGATCGTGGTCTGGGAGATACCGACGACCAGCATCAGGCCCAGCAACAGGCCGGCGACCGTCGCCATCAGGCGCTGGCCCTTGATGGTCTCGACGACCGAGTCGGAGGCGTCGACGCCGACGAGCATGACCACGAAGAGGAACAGCATCAAGATCGCGCCGGTGTAGACGATGATCTGCACCGCGAACAGGAACGGTGCCTCGAGCACGGCGTAGAGCACGGCGAGCGAGATCATCACCACGGCCAGCAGGAGCGCCGCGTGGACGGCCTTGCGGACGAAGAGGATCCCGAGGGCAGCCGCCACCATCAGTGGCGCCAGTAGCCAGAAGGTCACTGGTCCCCCTCCTTCCCGGATCCGGGCGGCGGGGCGGCGAACGTCCCGCGGTAGTAGTCGCCTTCGTCGTCGCCCAGCCGCATCGCGTGGGGCGGCTGCTCCATGCCGGGGAGCAGCGGGGCGAGCAGGTCGGACTTCTCGTAGATCAGGTCGGCGCGGTTGTCGTCGGCCAGCTCGTACTCGTTGGTCATCGTCAGCGCACGGGTGGGGCAGGCCTCGATGCAGAGACCGCACAGGATGCAGCGCAGGTAGTTGATCTGGTAGACGGCTCCGTAGCGCTCACCCGGGCTGAACCGCTCGCCCTCGGGGCCGTCGCTGTTGGAGGCACCCTCGACGTAGATCGCGTCGGCCGGGCACGCCCAGGCGCACAGCTCGCAGCCGATGCACTTCTCGAGCCCGTCGGGCCAGCGGTTGAGCTGGTGGCGGCCGTGGAACCGTGGCGCGGTCGGCATCTTCTCGAAGGGGTACTGCTCGGTGACGACCTTCTTGAACATCGTGCGGAAGGTGACGCCGAACCCCGCTACGGGGTCCCAGAACTGCTCCTTGAGGGAGCGAGACTCAGCCATCGGTGTGCCCCTTGTCGCTGTCACTGTCGCGGTGACCTTGTTGGTTGTGGGGGTCGGTGTGGGTGTCGCCCCGGAGGGTCGTTGACGTCTCGAAGCTCAGCGGCGCGGCGGCACCGCGGACCGCGCCACCGGTCGGCATCGGCGGGACCGGGAAGCCGCCGGAGAAGGCGTCGGTCGCACCGGTCGACGCCTCGTCCTCGGCCGATTCGTCGTCACCGAAGAACATCAGGACCAGGAACAGCCCGGCGAGGACACCGGCGCCGATCAGGAGGTACTGCCGGTCGACCCCGCCCTCGTTGGAGACCGCGCGCACGGTGGCGACCAGGATGATCCAGCCCAGTGACACCGGGATCAGGACCTTCCAGCCCAGCGCCATGAACTGGTCGTAACGCAACCGGGGCAGCGAGCCACGCAGCCAGATGAAGCCGAAGATGAACAGCATCATCTTGCCGAAGAACCACAGCACCGGCCAGTAGCCGGAGTTGGCGCCCGCCCAGACGGTGTCCACGAACAGCGGCGCGTGCCAGCCGCCGAGGAACAGCGTCGTGGCCAGGGCGGCGACGGTCGCCATGTTGATGTACTCGGCCAGGAAGAACAGCGCGAACTTCAGCGAGGAGTACTCGGTGTGGAAGCCGCCGACCAGCTCGCCCTCGGCCTCGGGCAGGTCGAACGGTGCCCGGTTGACCTCGCCGACCATCGAGATCACGTAGATGATGAACGACGGCAGCAGGATCACGCCGAACCACAGGTCTTCCTGGGCCCTCACGATCTCCGACGTGGACAGCGACCCGGCGTAGAGGAACACCGCGACCAGCGCCAGGCCCATGGCGACCTCGTAGGAGATCATCTGGGCGCTCGAACGCAGTCCGCCCAGCAGGGAGTACGTCGAGCCGCTCGACCAGCCGCCGAGCACGATGCCGTAGATGCCCATCGAGGCGACCGCCATCACGAACAGGACGGCCACGGGCATGTCGGTCAGCTGCAGCGGGGTGGTGGTGTCGCTGAAGGGCACCTTCACCTCGGGCCCGAACGGGATGACCGAGAACGTCACGAAGGCCGGGATCACGGCCAGCACCGGTGCCAGCAGGAAGACCACCTTGTCGGCGGCCTTGGGGATGAGGTCCTCCTTCAGCGCCAGCTTCACGCCGTCGGCGAGCGACTGGAGCAGACCGAAGGGACCGTGCACGTTGGGGCCGATCCGGTGCTGCATCCGGGCCACGACCTTGCGTTCCCACCAGATGTTGAACAGCGTCAGCAGCACCAGGACCACGAAGATCAGGACGGCCTTGACCAAGATGAGCCACCACGGGTCCTGCCCGAAGGCCGACAGGTCGTCGACCATCGGGATCAGCAGCTGGGTCGTCAGCGACATCAGGGGGTCCCTCCCGTCACGGGGCCGGAGATCGTCACCGAGGTGCCCGGAGACGCCAGGTCTGCGAGCACGCCGCGACCGAAGGAGTTGGCCGGGACCCAGACCGTGTCGGCGGCCATGGCGTCGTCGGGGACCACCTCGACCGGCAACGTCATCGATCCGCGGTCACCGGTGAGGGTGACGGTCTCGCCCAGGCCGCCCGCGAGCGCCGCGGGGATCCGGACGACCGCTCGACGGGCGGTGGCCCGCAGCGCGGGGTCACCGTCCTGGAGCCGACCGTTGTCGAGCAGCTGCTTCCACGACGCGAGCCGGACGCCGTCGCCGTCGAACGGCTCCACCGCGTGGTCAGGGCTCAGCGTGACGCGGTCCCCGTCCCAGGGACCCATCTCCTGCATCTCGGCGCGGACCTCGGCCACGGTGCGGAAGCCGAGCGGCCGGCCGGGGCCGAGCAGGCTCAGCTCCTCGGCGATGCCGGACAGCACCCGGAGGTCGGGCAGGGCGGCCGCGTTGCGCAGCACCACGTCGAAGGTCCGTGGCCGGCCCTCCCACGTCACGAACATGCCCGCCTTGTCGGTGACCGGGGCGACCGGGAACACGACATCGGCGGCGCGGGTCACCTCGGTCTCGCGCAGCTCGAGGGCGACCACGAACGATGCGGCCTCGATCCCGGCCCGGGTCGCGGCGGGATCCGCGGTGTCGTCGGGGTCGACGCCACCGATGACCAGGCCGCCGAGCTCGCCGGCGACCAGCGCGGCGACGATCTGGTCCGCGTCGCGGCCCACGCCCTCGGGCAGCGAGTCGACACCCCACGTGGTGGCGGCGTCGACGCGTGCGGCCGCGTCGGCGACCGGACGGCCACCGGGCAACAGGTTGGGGAGGCAGCCGGTCTCGATCGCGCCGCGGTCGCCGGCCCGGCGGGGCACCCAGGCCAGCCTGGCGCCGGTGCGGTGGGCCAGGTCGGCGGCGGCGGACAGGGCGCCGGGCACGGTGGCCAGGCGCTCGCCCACGAGGATCACGGCGCCGGTGTCGATGCCGTAGTCGGCGTGCTCGACCAGGCCGGCGAGTGCGGCCGGCTCGTCGCCCGGACGCGTCGCCACCAGCTGGCCGGCCATCTTCTGCAGGCCACGCGAGGCGTACGGCGCGATCGAGACGACCCGGGTCCGACGGGGGCTGCCCGAGGCCTTGCGCAGCCGCAGGAAGATCGTGCCGGCCTCGTCCTCGGGCTCGAGCCCGGCGAGCACCACCGTGGTGGCCTGCTCGAGGTCGGCGTACGTCACGTCGGTGCGGAGCACGACCTCGGCCGCGAGGAAGTCGGCCTCCTCGGCCGAGAGCGGACGGGACCGGAAGTCGATGTCGTGGGTGCCGAGCGCGACGCGCGCGAACTTGCTGTAGGCGTAGGCGTCCTCGGCCGTCACGCGTCCACCGGGGAGCACGCCGGTGGCACCGGCGGCCGCGAGCCCGCGGGCTGCGACCGCGAACGCCTCGGGCCACGACGCCGGCCGGAGCTCGCCGTCCTCGCGGATCAGCGGGTGGGTGAGCCGGTCACCGGACTGGGCGTAGCGGAACGCGAAGCGGTCCTTGTCGGTGATCCACTCCTCGTTGACCTCGGGATCGTTGCCAGACAGCCGACGCATGACCTTGCCGCGGCGGTGGTCGACGCGGATCGCCGAGCCGCACGCGTCGTGCTCGGCGATCGACGGCGCCGAGACCAGGTCGAACGGACGGGAGCGGAAGCGGTACTCGGCGGACGTGAGCGCGCCGACCGGGCAGATCTGGATCGTGTTGCCGGAGAAGTAGGACTCGAACGGCTCCTTCTCGTAGATGCCGACCTGCTGCAACGCTCCCCGCTCGATCAGTGCGATGAACGGGTCGCCGGCGATCTGCTCGGAGAAGCGGGTGCACCGTGCGCACAGCACGCAGCGCTCGCGGTCGAGCAGCACCTGCGCGGAGATGTTGATCGGCTTGGGGAAGGTCCGCTTCACACCCTCGAACCGGCTCTCGCCGCGACCGTTGCTCATCGCCTGGTTCTGCAGCGGGCACTCACCGCCCTTGTCGCAGACCGGGCAGTCGAGCGGGTGGTTGATGAGCAGGAACTCCATGATGCCCTGCTGCGCCTTGTCGGCGACCTCGCTGGTGGCCTGGGTGTTGACGACCATGCCCTCGGAGACGGGCAGCGTGCAGGACGCCTGGGGCTTGGGAAAACCCCGGCCGTTGCCAGCGTCGGGCACCTCGACGAGGCACTGTCGGCAGGCACCGACCGGCTCGAGCAGCGGGTGGTCGCAGAACCGCGGGATCTGGACGCCGATCTGCTCGGCGGCCCGGATCACCAGGGTGTCCTTGGCGACGCTGACCTGGACGCCGTCGATGGTCAGCGTGACCAGGTCGACGTCGTCCTGAGCCTGTCGCGGGGCCTTCTCAGGGGTCGTCGTCATGCGTGGGCTCCGGCCGTGGCGAAGGTGGTCGAGGCGGCCGGGTCGAAGGGGCAGCCGCCGTGGGTGAGGTGCGCGAGGTACTCCTCGCGGAAGTACTGGATGGAGCTCGAGATCGGCGAGACGGCGCCGTCGGCGAGCGCGCAGAAGGACCGGCCGAGGATGTTGTCACACTGGTCGAGCAGCAGGTCGAGGTCGGACTCGCTGCCCTCGCCCTTCTCGAGCCGGGCGAGAACCTGTACCAGCCACCACGTTCCCTCGCGGCACGGTGTGCACTTGCCGCAGGACTCGTGCTTGTAGAACTCGGTCCACCGCAGCACGGCCCGGACCACGCACGTGGTGTCGTCGAAGATCTGCAGTGCGCGGGTGCCGAGCATCGAGCCGGCCTCGCCGACACCCTCGAAGTCGAGGGGTACGTCGAGGTGTTCCTCGGTCAGCAGCGGGGTGCTGGAGCCACCGGGGGTCCAGAACTTCAGCTCGTGACCCTCGCGCATGCCACCGGCGAGGTCGATCAGCTCGCGCAGGGTGATGCCGAGCGGAGCCTCGAACTGGCCGGGGTTCGTCACGTGGCCCGACACGGAGAAGATGCCGAAGCCCTTGGACTTCTCGGTGCCCATCGAGGCGAACCAGGCAGCGCCGTGCTCCACGATCGAGGGGACCGACGCGATGGACTCGACGTTGTTGATGACCGTCGGACTGGCGTAGAGGCCGGCCACCGCTGGGAACGGTGGTCGCAACCGCGGCTGGCCCCGACGCCCTTCGAGGCCTTCGAGCAGCGCGGTCTCCTCACCACAGATGTAGGCGCCGGCGCCGGCGTGGACGACGATGTCGAGGTCGAAGCCCGAGCCGTGGATGTCCTTGCCGAGGTGGCCGGCGAGATAGGCCTCCCGCACCGCCCGCTGGACGCGGCGGATGACGTGGAGCACCTCCCCGCGGATGTAGATGAACGCCGTGTTGGCGCGGATGGCGTAGGAGGAGATCACGACGCCCTCCACCAGCACGTGCGGATTGGCCATCATCAGCGGGATGTCCTTGCACGTGCCCGGTTCCGACTCGTCGGCGTTGACCACGAGGTACTTCGGATTCGGGTTGTCCTGCGGGATGAAGCCCCACTTCATGCCCGTGGGGAAGCCGGCGCCGCCGCGACCTCGCAGGCCGGACTCCTTCACCTGCTCGATGATGTCGCCGGGCTCCATGGAGAGCGCCTTCTTCCACGCGCCGTACCCCCCGCGGGCCTCGTAGGCCTTGAGGGTCCAGCTGCGCTCGTCGCCCCAGTTGTCGGTGAGGACCGGGGTCAAGGTGTCCACCACGACTACCCCTTCTCCTGCTTCGTCTCGGTCTCCGCGCGGGAGGTGTCGGCCTGCTCGGCCGCCTCCTCCTTGGTCTTCGCGACGCCGGCGGAGGAACCGCCGGCCTCGGCGCTCGGGGCGCTCCAGTTCTTGCTGCGGGCGATGTTGAGCCCGACCAGGCTGGCCGGTCCGGCGGCGGGGCCCTCGTCGGCGAGGCCGTCGTCGAAGCCGGCGAGCACCCGCTCGGCCTCGCGCCACGTGCAGAGCTTCGGGCCGCGGGTGGAGTGGACCTCGCGGCCTGCGCGCAGGTCGTCGACCAGCTCGACGGCCGACTCGGGGGTCATGGTGTCCATGAACTCCCAGTTGACCATCATCACCGGTGCGTAGTCGCAGGCGGCGTTGCACTCGATGTGCTCGAGGCTGACGGTGCGCTGGTCGCCGTCGCGCGACGGCGCGGTCTCGTCGTTGCCGACGTCGAGGTGGCCCTTGAGCCGCTCCAGGATGGCGTCGCCGCCCATGATCGCGCAGAGCGTGTTCGTGCAGACCCCGACGTGGTAGTCGCCGACGGGTCGGCGCTTGTACATGGTGTAGAACGTCGCCACGCCGCTGACCTCGGCCGCGGAGATGCCGAGGATGTCGGCGCAGGCCTCGATGCCGGCGGGCGTCACCTGGCCCTCGACAGCCTGCACGAGGTGGAGCATCGGCAGCAGCCCCGACCGCTTCTGCGGGTAGCGGGCCGCGATCTCCTCGAGCTCGCCCCAGGTCTTCTCGTCGATCCCCTGGCTCATCGGTCGACCCCTCCCATGACCGGGTCGAGCGAGGCGATCGCGACGATGACGTCCGCGACCTGGCCGCCTTCACTCATCACGCTGGTCGCCTGCAGGTTGGTGAAGGACGGGTCGCGGAAGTGTGCCCGGAACGGGCGGGTGCCGCCGTCGGAGACCACGTGGGCGCCGAGCTCGCCGCGGGGGGACTCCACCGGGACGTAGGCCTGGCCGGCCGGGACCCGGAAGCCCTCGGTGACCAGCTTGAAGTGGTGGATCAGGGCCTCCATCGACTCGCCCATGATGTGGCGGATGTGGTCGAGGCTGTTGCCCATGCCGTCGGCGCCGATGGACAGCTGGCTGGGCCAGCCGATCTTCTTGTCGGCGACCATGACCGGGGCTCCTTCGAGCCCGGCCAGCCGGTCGGCGCACTGCGCGACGATCTTGAGCGACTCGTCCATCTCGGCAAGTCGCACCCGGAACCGGCCGTAGGCGTCGCTCGTGTCCCAGGTCTGCACGTCGAAGTCGTAGTCCTCGTAGCCGCTGTAGGGCTCGCTCTTGCGCAGGTCCCACGGGTAGCCGGTGCTGCGCACGACCGGACCGGACAGGCCCAGCGCCAGGCAGCCGGCCAGGTCGAGGTGGCCGACACCGTCGAGGCGGGCCCGGAAGATCGGGTTGGCGTTGCAGAGCGCGGCGTACTCGGGCAACCGCTTCTTCATCAGGGCGATGAAGTCGCGGATCTCGTCGAGGGCGCCGGGCGGCAGGTCCTGGGCGACACCGCCGGGGCGGATGAACGCGTGGTTCATGCGCAACCCGGTGATCAGCTCGAACAGGTCGAGCACCAGCTCGCGCTCGCGGAAGCCGATCGTCATCACGGTGAGCGCGCCGATCTCCATGCCACCGGTCGCGATGCAGACCAGGTGGGAGGAGATCCGGTTGAGCTCCATGAGCAGGACCCGCATGACCTGGGCCTTCTCGGGGATGTCGTCCTCGATGTCGAGCAGCCGCTCGACGCCCAGCGCGTAGGTCGCCTCGTTGTAGAACGGCGAGAGGTAGTCCATCCGGGTGCAGAAGGTCGTGCCCTGCACCCAGGTGCGGTACTCCATGTTCTTCTCGATGCCGGTGTGGAGGTAGCCGATGCCGCACCGGGCCTCGGTGACCGTCTCGCCCTCGATCTCGAGGATCAGCCGGAGCACCCCGTGTGTCGAGGGGTGCTGCGGCCCCATGTTGACCACGACCCGCTCGTCGGCCGCGGCGTCGGAGAGGCCCTCGGTGATGGAGTCCCAGTCCTGGCCGGTGACGGTGAAGACGCGGCCGCCGCTGGTGTCGGAGCCCGCGGCGTAGAAGTCCTGTTCGGTTGTCATGATTAGTTGTACGACCTCCGCTCGTCGGGCGGTGGGATCGTCCCGCCCTTGTACTCCACGGGGATGCCGCCCAAGGGGTAGTCCTTGCGCTGCGGGTGACCCGGCCAGTCGTCGGGCATCAGGATCCGGGTGAGCGAGGGGTGGCCGTCGAAGACGATGCCGTACATGTCGAACGTCTCGCGCTCGTGCCAGTCGTTGGTCGGGTAGATCCCGACCAGGCTGGGGATGTGCGGATCGACGTCCGGGACCGCGACCTCGAGCCGGATCCGGCGGTTGTGGGTCATCGAGAGCAGGTGGTAGACGGCGTGCAGCTCGCGGCCGTGGTCCTCGGGGTAGTTGACCCCGCTCACACCCGCGCAGAACTCGAAGCGAAGCCGCTCGTCGTCACGCAGCAGCTGGGCCACGGCGACGAGGTCCTCGCGGCGGACGTGGAAGGTGATCTCGCCGCGGTGGACGACCACGTGCTCGACCGCGCGATCGAGCTGCCCCTCGCCCAGCCGCTCCTCGAGCGCGTCGGCGAGGTCGTCGAACCAACCGCCGTAGGGACGCTGTGACGCGCCGGGGTAGACGACTGGCTGGATGAGTCCGCCGTAGCCGCTGGTGTCGCCGCTGCCGGCGGCGCCGAACATGCCACGCCGCTCACCGACGGCGCGGATCTCGCCCTCGGGAGCAGGGACGTCGGTCTTCTCGGGCTGGTCCTTCGGCTCGCTCATCGGAGCAGGCCCTTCATCTCGGACGTCGGCAGCGCCTTGAGCGCCGCGTTCTCGCGCTCCTCGATCTGGGCCAGGCGGTTGGCGCCGAGCTTGCCGGTCTGCACCTGGTCGTGGAGCTTGAGGATCGCGTCGATCAGCATCTCGGGGCGAGGCGGACAGCCCGGGAGATACATGTCGACGGGAACGATGTGGTCGACGCCCTGGACGATGGCGTAGTTGTTGAACATCCCGCCGCTGCTGGCGCAGACCCCCATGGCGAGCACCCACTTGGGCTCGGCCATCTGGTCGTAGATCTGGCGGAGCACCGGAGCCATCTTCTGGCTGACCCGACCGGCCACGATCATCAGATCGGCCTGGCGCGGGCTGGCCCGGAAGACCTCCATGCCGAACCGGGCCAGGTCGTACTTCGGGCCACCCGTCGTCATCATCTCGATCGCGCAGCAGGCGAGACCGAAGGTGGCGGGCCAGAAGCTCGCCTTGCGGAAGTAGCCGGCGACCCCCTCGACCGTGGTCAGGAGTACGCCGCTCGGAAGTTTCTCTTCAATTCCCACGTCATCAGTCCCAATCGAGTCCGCCACGTCGCCAGACGTAGACATAGGCCACGAAGACCGTGGCGATGAACAGGACCATCTCGACCAGCCCGAACAGGCTCATGGCGTCGAAGTGGACGGCCCACGGGTAGAGAAAGATGATCTCGATGTCGAAGACGAT
This sequence comes from uncultured Actinomycetota bacterium, assembly GCA_963782075.1. Lineage (GTDB taxonomy): Bacteria > Actinomycetota > Actinomycetes > Propionibacteriales > Nocardioidaceae > Nocardioides. Next base: position 438,302 of record CAWAIJ010000014.1, on the reverse strand, counting down.
GAACATCATGGCGGTGATGTAGTACTTCACCGGGAACCGGCCGCCGCCGATGGCCTGCGGAGTCGGCTCGATGCCGCACTCGTAGGAGTCGAGCTTGGCGCGGTTGTAGCGCTTGGGCCCGGTGAGGGTGCTGATCCCCACGGAGAAGATGGCGAAGCCGGCCGCGAGGGCGGCCAACGCCAGGACCGGCGTGTAGAGCTCCATCCCTGCAGTTCCTTCCCTCGTCGAACGCCCGCCCGGTGGTACCACGTCATCGATTGTGACCTTGTGAAGGTGTTCACAATATTGGGCGCGACGCACAGTCTAGGACGGGTCGACGGCGGCCGCATCCCGGGGTGGACCACCCCGGAAACGCCGCGCGACCTGCTGATTTAGCGCAGGGTCGCCTTGCGTTATTGACCGGGTCGGTCGGCCGGTTTCGTCGCCCGATGGAGAGCCACGATGCCGCCCGACAGGTTGCGCCACTCGACGTCGGTCCAGCCTGTTGCGGTGAGCATCTCCGCGAGGCCGGCCTGGTCGGGCCAGGCCCGGATCGACTCCGCGAGGTAGACGTAGGCGTCCGGGCTGGAGGAGACCGCGCGAGCGATTGCCGGCAGCGCCTTCATCAGGTACTCGAGGTAGACGGTGCGGAACGACCCGTTGGTCGGGTGACTGAACTCGCAGACCACCAGTCGACCTCCTGGCCGGGTGACCCGCGCCATCTCGCGCAACCCGGCTGCCGGGTCGACGATGTTGCGGAGCCCGAAGGAGATGGTGACCGCGTCGAAGCGGTCGTCGGCGAACGGGAGCCTGGTGCCGTCACCGGCCGTGAACGGCAGGTGTGGCCGATGCGACTTGCCGACCCTCAGCATGCCCAGCGAGAAGTCGCAGGGGACCACGGTCGCGCCACGATCCGCGAACGGCTGGCTCGACGTACCGGTGCCTGCCGCAAGGTCGAGGACGAGGTCACCGGCGCGCGGGTCGACCGCGTCGATCACCTCCCGGCGCCAGCGCCGGTCCTGCCCCATCGAGAGCACGTCGTTGGTGAGGTCGTAGCGCTGGGCCACGGCATCGAACATCTGCTGGACGTCCGAGGGCTGTTTGTCGAGGTCTGCGCGGGCCACCGCTGAAGCCTACGGGCTCGCGGCAGCAACCAATCTCCCGGTCGATGCGTCCTCATCCTGAACACGAACCATCGAAAGGCATGTCATGAAGTTCCTGCGAGCGATGCTCCTCACCGTCCTGGCGGTCGCGCTGGCCGCGACCGCGGCGTACGGCACCGGCTACACCCTGCGCCACGACGACGCGACCGCGTCGACCGGCGTCGAGCCGCCCGCTCCCGTGCCCACGACCGGAGGACCGTCGGCGCAGCCGACCGTCGACGCCGAGACGGTCCGACCCGGACCCGTGCTCGAGCCCGGAGACCGCGGCACGCAGGTGCGAGAGCTCCAGTCCCGCCTGTTCCAGCTCGACTGGTTCCCCGAGCTCACCACTGGTCGCTACGGCGACGCCACCGCCGACGCGGTCCGGGGGTTCCAGGACAAGCGCGGCTTCAAGACGACCGGACTGGTCGACCTGCGCACCTGGCAGCGCCTGCAGGCCATGACGGAGCAGCCCACGCACGACGAGATGTTCAACGTCCTGCGCCCGGGCCCGGCTCTCCTGGCGGCCGGCGACGCGGGCAAGGACGTCCGTGAGGCGCAGGCCCGGCTGGCTCAGATTGCCTGGTACTTCGGCGACGTCACCGGCACCTACGACGACGCCACCGTCACGGCGGTCCGTGGCTTCCAGGCGAAGCGCGAGATCCCGGTCACCGGCGAGGTCGACCAGCGCACGATGGACCGGCTGGTGGACATGACCGCGGAACCGACGTACGAGCAGCTGCACAACGTCGAGCCGGAGCCGGGCGCCCTGGACCCGCGCTGCCTGACCGGCCGCGTCCTCTGCATCGACAAGACCAGCAGCACCCTGCGCTGGGTGGTCGACGGCAAGGTCGAGCTCACCATGGACGCCCGGTTCGGATCGACGCTCAACAACACCCCGACCCGCGAGGGAGTGTTCGACGTCTACTGGAAGGACGCCGACCACGTCTCCAGCGAGTTCGGGTCCGCGATGCCCTACTCGATGTTCTTCGACGGGGGCCAGGCCGTGCACTACTCCTCGGACTTCGCCGCCGTCGGCTACAACGGGGCCTCCCACGGCTGCGTGAACATCCGTGACTACGACGACCTCGCCTGGCTCTTCGGCCAGGTGCACGTCGGCGACACGGTGGTCGTCTACTGGTCCTGAGCCTCGACTCAGAGGGTCCGGCGGAGGTCCTGCATCCGTCGGATCTCGGCGAGCTGGCCGGTGGAGATGTCGGCGGCGAGCTCGAGCGCGAGCTGGTCACTGCCCTCCTCGAGCTCGTCGCCGGCCATGTCGACGGCACCCTGGTGGTGTTGGGTCATGCCGGCGAGGAACAGCCGGTCGAAACGGGCACCTCGGGCCGCCTCGAGCTGGGCCATCTGGTCCTCGGTGAGCATCCCCGCCATCGGCATCGAGTGCCCGCCGTGACCCAGGTCGGCCATCGACTCGGGAACCGCGAGCTCGCGAGCCGCCAGCCAGCTCGCCATCGACCGGATCTCCGGCGCCTGGGCGCCCTCGACGCGGCGGGCCAGCGCAAGGACTCCGGCGTCGCGGGCCCGGGTCGGTGCCAGCTCGGCCATCTCCAGCGCCTGGGCGTGGTGGGGAATCATCATCTGCATGAACCCGGCGTCGGCCTCGTTCCACGGCGCCGCGTCCAGCGTGGTGTCCGGGTCGAGCGTCTGGTTGGACTCCCCCGGCCGACCCGGCTGGAGGATCCGGCTCTGCGCCGCGGCGTCGTCCCGTTCGGCTGGAGCGCCCTGGTCGTCGGACGAACAGGCACCGACGCCGAGCACGAGCACGCCGACGAGCGCGAGGGGGATGAGACGCACCTGGAGGACCTCCCGAGAAAGTCAGCCCCATCAGGGGCTGGTGTGGCCTAGACCACTCTACGTAGGATCCTCGGCACCCCCCAAACGGAAGGTCGAGAATCATGACTCGGGTATCTCGGATCCGCGGCGTTGCCATCGCCGCAAGCCTGGCCACCGCCGGGCTGGCACTCCCACTCCTCCCCGCCAACGCCCACGAGGGCCACGGCGACGCGGTCATCTCGGAGCGGGCCGCTCCACGGTGCGGCCCCGGCGAGCGTGCCCTCCAGCGCGCCGGCGACCGGTTCGCCCAGGGCTGCCTGCCCGGCGAGAAGCTCGCCGCGCTCGACGACAGCGACGCGCAGCTGGAGTCGGGCGAGCAGGCCAGCGAGGACATGACGCTGCTGGCCAACATCCCCAAGAACGGCGCCTTCGCCGCCACCAACTCGTTCAGCAGCGACCTGGCGTTCCAGGGCGACTACGCGTACGCCGGCAACTACAACGGCTTCACCGTCTACGACATCAGGAAGCCCAGCAAGCCGAAGCAGGTCGCCCAGGTGGTGTGCCCCGGGTCGCAGAACGACGTCTCGGTCTACCGCGACCTGCTGGTGCTGAGCACCGATTCCAGTCGCAGCGACGACTCCTGCGAGAGCACTCCTCAGGGCGCCGAGGTCAAGGAGTCGTGGGAGGGCATCAAGGTCTTCGACATCAGCGACCCCGAGGAGCCGTCGTACGTCGCGGCCGTGGAGACCAAGTGCGGGTCCCACACCCACACCCTCGCGCCCAGCAGGGACCGCGAGAACCTCTACGTCTACGTCTCGTCCTACTCCCCGCGCGAGACGTTCCCCGACTGCCAGCCGCCCCACGACCTGATCAGCGTCGTGGATGTGCCCGTGGACGACCCGGCCTCGGCGTCGCTCGCCGCGGAGCCGGTGCTGTTCCCCGACGGGGGCAACCCGGGCGGCAACGGCTCCGGGACCACCAGCGGCTGCCACGACATCACCGCCTACCCGAAGAAGGACATCGCGGCCGGTGCCTGCATGGGTGACGGAATCCTGCTCGACATCTCCGACCGGCTGAACCCGGTCGTCACCGAGCAGGTGCGCGACACCGAGAACTTCGCGTTCTGGCACTCCGCCACCTTCAACAACGAGGGCACGAAGGTGGTGTACACCGACGAGCTCGGCGGCGGCGGTGCGCCCACCTGCAACGACACGACGGGCCCGAACAAGGGCGCCAACGGCATCTACGACATCGATGGCGGCCAGCTCGAGTTCGCCAGCTACTACAAGATGCCGCGCACCCAGTCCAACACCGAGAACTGCGTCGCCCACAACGGCTCGCTGATCCCGGTCAAGGGACGCGACGTCATGGTGCAGGCCTGGTACCAGGGCGGGATCTCGGTCTTCGACTTCACCGACTCCGACAACCCGCGCGAGCTCGCGTGGTTCGACCGCGGTCCGGTGTCGGACACCGAGCTGGTCCTCGGCGGTTCGTGGTCGGCGTACTACTACAACGGCTACGTCTACTCCAACGACATCCAGCAGGGCTTCGACGTGCTGCGGATCGACGACAAGTCGCTGAAGAAGGCCGCCAAGTACCGCTACCGCGAGCTCAACCCGCAGAGCCAGCCGAACTTCAACGGCTGAACTGGGCCGGGGCCTGCTGCTGTCACCGTTTCGGTGCGGCTGCGGGCCCCGGCGTACTGTTCTCCCTCGTGACGTCCAGCGCGATCCCCGACGGGCAGGCCGGCCCCCTCGTCGTTCGTACGGTCGCCCTCGACCTCGATCCCGGCACGTCCCTCCTCGACCTGCTGCCCACCGATGCGCCGGTGACCTGGCTGCGTCGTGGGGAGGGACTGGTGGGCTGGGGGGTGGCGGCACAGATCCTCACGGCCGGCCCGACCCGGTTCGCCGATGCCAACAAGTGGTGGGCGGAGACGACCGCCCGCGCGGTGGTCCGCGACGAGGTGGATGAACCCGGGACCGGCCTGGTCAGCTTCGGCACCTTCGCCTTTGCCGACGAGCCGGGCGACTCCGTGCTCACCGTCCCCGAGGTCGTCGTCGGTCGCCGCGGCGATCGCACCTGGCTCACCACCGTCTCCCGCGGGTCGCTCGACCAGCACGCCACCGTCTCGGTCGCCGAGCAGCCGCCCGCACCGCAGGGCCTCAGCTTCGCCGACGGCGCCCTCAACGGCGAGCAGTGGATGGGCGTGGTCGCCGACGCCGTCGACCGGATCGGCGCCGGCGCGCTGGAGAAGGTCGTGCTCGCCCGCGACCTGATCGCCACCACCGACGAGCCGATCGACATCCGGTGGCCGCTGCAGCGGCTCGCGTCCGGCTACCCGATGTGCTGGACGTTCCACGTCGACGGCATCTTCGGCGCCACCCCGGAGATGCTGGTGCGGCGCGAGCGCGGCCTGGTCACCTCCCGCGTGCTGGCCGGCACCATCCGGCGCACCGGCGACGACGCCCGGGACCTGACCCTGGCCGCCACCCTGGCCCGCTCCTCGAAGGACCTCGAGGAGCACGAGTACGCCGTCCGCTCGGTCGCCGACGCGCTCGACCCGCACTGCTCGTCGATGAACGTGCCCGAGGCGCCGTTCGTGCTGCACCTCCCGAACGTCATGCACCTCGCGACCGACGTCGCCGGGGTCGTCCACGACGCGGCGACGGTCTCGTCGCTGCAGCTCGCCGAGGCGTTGCACCCCTCCGCCGCCGTCGGCGGCACTCCCACCCCCGACGCGGTCGACCTCATCGCCGGCATCGAAGGCATGGACCGGGGCCGCTACGCCGGTCCGGTCGGCTGGATGGACGCCGAGGGCGACGGCGAGTGGGGCATCGCGTTGCGCTCTGCCGTGGTCGACGGCGACACGGTCCGGTTGTTCGCCGGCTGCGGCATCGTCGCCGACTCCGATCCTGAGGCCGAGCTCGCCGAGTCCCAGGCGAAGTTCGTGCCGGTGCGCGACGCGCTCGCCGGCGGCTGAGGAACCGCACTCAGAGGTCGGACCCGTCCGGCAGCCTCGTGTAGGACTGCCCGTCGCCCAGCAGCCGGTCGAAGTGGCCGTCGACGATGCCCAGCCCGGCCTCGGAGTAGACCCGGTCGTGGATGGCGAGGTTGCGGGGCGCGCCCACGGACCGGGCGAAGTCGACGGCCTCGGATGCCTTCAGCCAGGGGGCCGACACCGGGGCGCACAGGACATCGACCGGCTGACCGGGCCCGGTCAGCGCGTCACCGGGGTGGAACAGGGCGGTCTGGCCAGCGGTCACCACGAACCCGGAGTTGTGGAACCGGGGTAGGTCGGGGTGGATGACGGCGTGCAGCTCGCCCACCGCACGCACCGACAGGCCGGCGTCGAACTCCTGCCCCGGCTCCACCACGGTGACCCGGTCGACCAGGTCCGGGACGTCGGTCCGGATCAGGTCGGCCACTGCCGCGATGGTGAACACCGGCACATCAGCCGCCAGCAGGTGGTCGGGCAGGTAGTGGTCGGGGTGCTCGTGGGTGATGAGGACCGCCGTCGCTCCCTCAACCGCCTCCGGCTCGGTCCACCCACCGGGGTCGATCACCAGCGCCACCCCGGCGTGCTCGATCCGGACGCAGGCGTGCCCGAACTTGGTGATCCGCATACCACGCAACCTACGCCGTCGTCGCGGCGCACCCGCGGGATCACGGCCTGATAACAGGTCCGGTAAGCGACCCCTCTTGTCCTGTTTACACAACGTCGCTTGGGGCTAGAGTGCGCGAAGCGCCGACGGGACGTGACTCACGTCACCAGGCGCGGGAGTCTGCCGACAGGGCCGGCCACGACGATCGACTGTGAGGTTGCATTGATGAGAACCATCCGCAAGGTAGCGCCGGTGGCTCTGGCCGCCGCGCTCGCGCTGGGCGTCACGTCCTGCGCCGAGTCCGACCGCGAGGGCGGCACGGGCAACGATGGCGACGGGGGTGGAACCTTCACCTTCGGTGCCGCTGGTGCGCCGGAGATGTTCGACCCGCTCTACGCCACGGACGGCGAGACCTTCCGCGTCACCCGTCAGATGTTCGAAGGGCTGCTCGACATCGAGCCCGGCGGCGCCGAGGTCGTGCCCGGTCTGGCGACCGAGTGGACCGCGAACGAGGACGGCACCGTCTGGGACTTCACGCTCCGCGACGACGTGACCTTCCACGACGGCACGGCGTTCAACGCCGAGGCTGTCTGCGCCAACTTTGAGCGGATGTTCAACCAGGGCGAGGCCGGCCAGGTCGCCGCCGAGTACTGGGGCTACGTCATGGGCGGCTTCGCGAACGACCCGGAGAGCTCGCTCTACAAGAGCTGCGAGGCCACCGACGAGTTCACCGCCCAGGTGACCATCACCCGCGCCACGTCGGGCTTCCCGACCATGCTGTCGCTCTCGTCGCTCGCGATGCAGTCGCCGACCGCCATGGAGGAGGGCGACGCCAACGGCATCGCCACCCAGGGTGAGGGCTTCAGCTTCCCGGCCTACGCCCAGGCTCCGGTCGGGACCGGGCCGTTCCAGTTCGGTGACTACGACGAGGCCAACGCCACCATCACGCTCGAGGCCTTCGACGACTACTACGGCGACGCCCCGAAGTCGAGCGAGCTGGTCTTCAAGGTGATCGCCGACGAGAGCACTCGTCGCCAGGAGCTCGAGGCCGGCAGCATCGACGGCTACGACCTTCCCAACCCCGTCGACTGGGCGGGTCTGGAGGAAGGTGGCAACTCGGTCGAGGTGCGTCCTGCCTTCAACATCTTCTACCTCGGACTCAACCCCGAGGCGAACCCGCAGCTGAAGGACCTCAAGGTCCGTCAGGCGCTCTACTACGCGCTCGACCGCGAGCAGCTGATCCAGACCCAGCTGCCCGAGGGCGCCGAGGTCGCGACGCAGTTCATGCCCTCGACCGTGAGCGGCTACAACAGCTCGCTCGAGCCGTACGCCTACGACCCGGAGATGGCCAAGCAGCTGCTCAAGGAGGCCGGCGCGGAGGGCATGACGTTGAAGTTCGCCTTCCCGACCGACGTCAGCCGGCCCTACATGCCGGACCCGCAGCAGCTCTACGACGCACTGCGGACCAACCTCGAGGACGTCGGGATCAAGGTCGATGTCGTCAGCGCCTCGTGGAACGGTGGCTACCTGGACAACGTGACGGCCGGCAAGTACGACGCCTACCTGCTCGGGTGGACCGGTGACTACGACGCTGCGTTCAACTTCATCGGCACCTTCTTCGGCAACCTGAAGGAGAACGACTTCGGCACCGAGGTCATGCCGTGGGGCGAGCAGCTCGCCAACGACCTGAAGGACGCCGACGCCATCGTCGACGACGAGGAGCGGGCGGCTGCGTTCGAGACGATCAACCAGCAGATCATGGAGGACTACCTCCCCGGTCTCGCGATCAGTCACTCGCCGCCGGCCCTCGTGGTCGGACCTGAGGTCGAGGGCCTGATCGCCAGCCCGCTGACGGCCGAGGAGTTCAACACGGTGAGCGTCGGCGGTCAGTGACCGTCCGCTAACCGCTTCACCACACAGAGGTCGAGGGGGGCCACCCACCGCGGGTGACCCCCCTCACCACTGCTCGCACTAGGGTGCCGGGGTCACCCCCCGAGGAGGCTTGATTAATGATCCGGTTCATCGTGCGCCGGCTGATCGCGATGGTCGGCGTGGTGCTGGTGCTCTCGCTGCTGCTGTTCTTCTGGCTCCGGTCCCTGCCGGGCGGCCCCGTGTCGGCGATCCTCGGCGAGCGGGCCACCGAGTCCCGTCGGGCAGCGCTCGAGGCCGCACTCGGGCTCGACCAGCCCGTCTGGGTCCAGTACCTCAAGTTCCTGCAGCGCGCCGCCCGTGGCGACTTCGGCGTCTCGACCCAGGTGCTCCCCGGCACCGACGCCCTCGACATCTTCTTCCAGCGACTGCCGGCGACCCTCGAGCTCTCGTTCTTCGCGCTGCTCATCGCCACGTCGCTCGGCATCCCGCTCGGCTACTTCGCCGCCCGCCGCCGCGGCTCGATCCTGGACAACACCTCGATCGTGCTGTCCCTGGTCGGAGTGGCCGTACCGGTGTTCTTCACCGCCTTCATCCTCAAGTACTACTTCGCCGTCGAGTGGAACCTGCTCCCGGTGTCCGGGCGTCAGGACCCGGGCCTCGACGCCACCCGGGTCACCGGCTTCTTCGTGCTCGACGGCATCATGACCCGGGAGTGGGACGCCGCCTGGGATGCGATGCTCCACCTGGTGCTGCCGTCGGTGGCGCTGGCCACCATCCCGTTCGCGGTGATCTTCCGGATCACCCGTGCCTCGGTCCTCGACGTGCTCGACGAGGACTACGTGCGCACCGCCGAGGCCAAGGGCCTCACGGCCGCCGTGATCCGCGGTCGCCACGTGCTGCGCAACGCGATGCTGCCGGTCACCACGATCATCGGCCTCCAGGTCGGAGGTCTGCTCGCCGGCGCGGTGCTGACCGAGACGGTCTTCTCCTTCGGCGGCATCGGACAAGCCCTCTACGAGGCGTTCAAGGACAAGGACTACGCCGTGTTGCAAGTGCTGATCATGGCCGCGGCGGCGATCTATGTGCTGGTCAACCTGCTCGTCGACATCTCCTACGCGATCATCGACCCCCGTGTCAGGACCAGGTGACCCCATGAGCGACCAGCACGACACCGACAAGTCGCCGACCCCGTCCGGGCGGCAGTCCTACGGCGAGCGCCGCAAGCAGCGCATCGACGAGCTGGCGGCCGCCTCCGTCGACGAGACTCCCGGAGTCTCCCTGCTCCTGAGCGCGTGGCGGCGACTGCGGCGTAACCCGGTGTTCCTCCTCGGCCTGACGATCACGGTGCTCTTCGTGATCCTGGCCCTCGTCTCCCCGTGGTTGGCGCCATGGGACCCCGCCGCCAACCCGCTCATCGACAAGGTGCGCCCCCAGTCCAACCCGGTCCCGGGGCCCGAGTCGGGCCACCCGCTCGGCGCGGACGACCGCGGGCGGGATCTCCTGTCGCGGTTGTTGATCGGCAGCCGGCAGACGCTGGTCGTCGGCGTGATGGCCACCATGTTCGGGCTGGTCGGCGGGATCACGCTCGGCACGCTCGCCGGCGCCTTCGGCGGCTGGGTCGACTCGTTGGTGATGCGCATCGTCGACGTGATGCTCTCGATCCCCTCGCTGCTGCTGGCGTTCTCGATCGCGGCCCTGTTCGCCAAGCCCAACCAGTGGACGCTGATCGTCGCGATCGCGACGATCCAGGTGCCGATCTTCGCGCGCATGCTCCGCGGCTCGATGCTGGCCCAGCGGGTGAGCGACCACGTGCTGGCCGCCCGCGCCCTCGGCGTGAAGCCCGGCGCGATCATCTTCCGCCACATGTTGCCCAACGCGCTCGGGCCGGTGATCGTGCAGACCACGCTGGTGCTCGCGGTCGCGATCATCGACGCCGCGGCGCTGTCGTTCCTCGGCCTCGGCAACCCCGACGACCGGCAGCCGGAGTGGGGCCAGATGCTGGGCAAGTCCACGGAGTTCATCAACTCCTACCCGCACCTGGCCATCTATCCGGCGGCGTGCATCATCGTGGTCGCCCTCGGCTTCACGCTGATGGGCGAGTCCTTGCGCGAAGCCCTCGATCCCAAGACGCGGAGGTGACCCGGTGAGCAACGAACCACTGCTGTCCGTACGCGACCTGAGCGTCACCTTCGAGCGCCGGGGCGAAGAACCGTTCAACGCCGTCGACGGTGTCTCGTTCGACGTCCATGCCGGCAAGACGCTGGGTCTGGTCGGCGAGTCCGGCTGCGGGAAGTCGGTGACCTCACTGGCGATCATGGGCCTCCTCCCGCAACGCGGCAATCGCGTCGAGGGGTCGGCCATGTACGACGGCACCGACCTCTTGAAGCTCTCCTCCTCGGAGATGCGGGACCGCCGCGGCCGCGACATCGCGATGATCTTCCAGGACCCCCTCTCGTCGCTGAACCCGGTGGTGCCGATCGGGGTCCAGGTCACCGAGGTGATGGAGCGCCACCGCGACCTGTCCCGCAAGGAGGCGATGCCGCAGGCGCAGGAGCTGCTCGAGCGGGTCGGCATCCCCGATCCGAAGGCACGGCTGAAGAACTACCCCCACCAGCTCAGCGGCGGCATGCGGCAACGCGCCCTGATCGCGATGTCGCTGGCGTGCGAGCCACGGCTGCTGATCGCGGACGAGCCGACCACGGCCCTCGACGTGACCATCCAGGCCCAGATCCTGGCGCTGCTCAAGGAGCTCGTCGAGGAGACCGGGACGGCGCTGATCATGATCACCCACGACCTCGGTGTCGTGGCGGGTCTCTGCGACGAGGTGAACGTCCTCTACGGCGGGCGGATCGTCGAGCGCGGCGACCGGCACCGGCTGTTCGCCCACGCCGCGCACCCCTACACCAACGGGCTGCTCGGCTCGATCCCGCGGCTCGACGCGGTCCGCGGCGAGAAGCTCACCGCGATCCCCGGTTCGGTGGTCGACAACCTGCCGTGGGCCTCGGCGTGCGCGTTCGCCCCCCGGTGTCCCCGCGAGCTGGACGTGTGTCGCGAGGAGACACCGGTGTGGGAGGAGCACCCCGCGACCGGCTTGCGGTGCCACAACCCGGCGGAGGTGAGCCATGACTGAGCAGATGTTGACGTCCGAGCCCGAGACCGGTCACGACGACGACGTGCTGGTCGACGTACGCGGCGTGAAGGTGCACTTCCCGATCAAGAGCGGCATCGTCTTCGACCGCACCGTCGGCTACGTCTACGCCGTCGACGGGGTCGACCTGCAGATCAAGCGTGGCGAGACCTACGGCCTGGTCGGTGAGTCCGGCTGCGGCAAGTCCACGCTCGGGAAGGCGATCCTCAACCTGGAGCGGCCGACCGAGGGCAGTGTGCTCTTCGACGGCACCGACATCGCCCACCTGAAGGGCGAGACGCTGCGCCGCAAGCGGCAGGACCTGCAGATGGTCTTCCAGGACCCGATGTCGAGCCTGGACCCTCGCCAGTCGGTGGAGTCGCTGCTCGTCGAGGGCATGAAGGCCCACGGTCTGGCCGACGACAAGGAGAAGACCCGGGCCCGCCTGCGCGAGCTGCTCGAGGCGGTCGGCCTGCCCCACGCCGCCCTGTCGAAGTATCCCCACGAGTTCTCCGGCGGCCAGCGGCAGCGGATCGGTATCGCCCGCGCACTCTGCGTGGACCCCAAGCTGATCGTGGCCGACGAACCCGTGAGCGCGCTCGACGTGTCGGTGCAGGCCCAGGTGCTCAACCTGCTGGTGGACCTCCAGGAGGAGTTCGGCCTCACCTACCTCGTGATCGCCCACGACCTCGCCGTCGTGCGCCACGTCAGCGACCGGATCGGGGTCATGTACCTCGGCGGCCTGGTCGAGGAGTCGGGGGCGGCCGAGCTCTACGAGCAGCCGCTCCACCCCTACACCCGTGCGCTGATGTCAGCGGTGCCGGTGCCCGACCCGGTGATCGAGGACCAGCGCGAGCAGATCCTGCTGACCGGCGACCTTCCCTCACCGTCCAACCCGCCGACCGGCTGCCGGTTCCACACCCGCTGCCCGTGGCGCCAGGAGACCCGCTGCGACGAGGAGCGGCCGCAGCTGCGGGTCGTCGAGATCGACGGGGTCACCCCCGGCCACCGGGTCGCCTGTCACTGGGCCGAGCAGATCGCCGCCGGAGAGCTCGAGGCGCACGAGGTGAGCGCTGACCTGATCGAGGAGCACGCGGGCGAGCCCGAGATGCCGTTCAAGGATCAGGGCTACACCGGCCTCTGACGGCGTACGACGTCAGGCGGTCTGGTGGTGCACGAAGCACCACCGCCAGTCCTCCCCCGGCTCGGCCGACTCCATGACGGGGTGGCCGGTCTCGTGGAAGTGGGCGCTGGCGTGCCGTCCCGGTGAGGAGTCGCAGCAGGCGACGTGGCCGCAGACCAGGCACTGCCGCATCGCCACCCACCGGGTGCCGTCGCGCAGGCAGGCATCGCAGACGGGCTCCGCCTGTGTCTCGGTCGCCGGGTACTGCTCGAGGTCGGGACACCCCTCGCCACCGTGGCTGGTCCCACCGGCCCCGGTCAGAAGCTCTTCGCGGGTCTGCATGGCGCTGTCGAGCATCGACTCCTCGACGTCGAGCATGGCCAGCACCTCCGCGACCACGTCGGAGGCGACCCGACCGCCGCTGCGGATCTCCAGCACCCGCTCGCGTTCCGCCTCGATCATGGCAATCCGGACCCGGGCGTAGAGCTCGGTCGGTGTCTCCTCGTCGGCGACGGTGCCCAGCCGTTCCCAGGCGGCGAAGTTGCGCTGGTCGATCCGCTGCCGGATCACCTCGTGCACACCATGGGGGTCGTCGTGATCGAACTCGTCGAGCCGGGCGAACCCTGCCTTGGACGCCTGCTGGAGCAGGGTGGCGCGGGCCAGCGCGTCGGCGGCCGGGTCCGGCGAGGGCACCTTCAGCCGGCGCGCGAACCACGGCAGTGTCAGTCCCTGCAGGAGCAGCGTGCCGGCCACGACGGTGAAGGCGATCAGCAGCAGGATCTCGCGGTACGGCGCGTCCTCGGGGATCACGAACGCGGCCGCGAGCGTGACCACGCCGCGCATCCCCGCCCAGCCCAGGATGAAGGTGTACGCCGCCGGCGGCTTCCGCCCGGTGGCCGGATCGGGCTGGGTCCGGACCAGCAGGTAGCGGGCCGGGAAGACCCACACCAGTCGCAGCAGCACGACCGCGACCAGCGTGGCGATGCACAGCGCGGCGATCCGACCAGCCGGCACCTCGCTCTCGCCGACGCCGGTGATGATCCACCGCGCCTGCAGGCCGATCAGCAAGAAGACGGTGTTCTCGAGGATGTAGGCGATGGTGCGCCAGTTGGTCCGCTCGGTGAGCCGGGACTGGGCGGTCTGGATGACCGGCGCCTTGTGCCCCAGCAGCAGCCCGGCGATGACGACGGCGAGGACGCCGGAGGCATGGAGCTGCTCGGCGGCGATGTAGGCGCCGAACGGCACCACGAAGGAGATTCCGGTGTCGAGCAGCGGGTCGATCACCTTCTTGCGCAACCAGGCAACCACGAGGAACACCACGACACCGACCAGCACCCCGCCGATCGCCGCCCGGGCGAAGTCACCGGCGACGTACGCGATCGAGACGCCGTCCGCGTGGGCAGCGCCGATGCCGGCCGCGGCGATCGCCGTGCGCAGCGAGACGAGGGCGGTCGCGTCGTTGAGCAGCGACTCCCCCTCCAGGATCGTGACGATGCGGCGTGGCAGTCCGATCCGGCGGCCGATGGCCGTGGCGGCGACCGCGTCCGGCGGCGCCACGACGGCCCCGATCGCGAACGCGAGCGGCCACCCGAGGTCAGGCAGCAACAGGTGGACGACGACCCCGACCCCGGCCGCGGTGAACACGACCAGCCCCACCGACAGCAGCAGGATCGACCGGCGGTTGGCCGTGAAGTCGACCAGGGAGGTCTGCACGGCGGCGGCGTACAGCAGCGGCGGCAGCAGCCCGAGCAGCACCACCTCGGGGTCGAGGTGGATCTCGGGCATCACCGGCAGGAACGACCCGGCGACTCCGACCACGATCAGCAGCAGCGGCGGCGGCACCCCGATCCGCCCCGAGACCGCCGTCCCGGTGAGGACCACGACCGTGAGCGCAACCAGGAAGAAGGCGATCTCCACCGGGTCATTGTGCATCCCGCACTGCGGGTGGGCGCCGGCCGACCAGTCGGCGCTACAGCGGGGAGCCCGCCATGGCGTTGACGAGGGCTGTCGCCCAACGGAACGCCGACGCGCCGGCAGGGCTCAGCCCGTCGAGGTCACCCTCGAGCGGCAGGCCCGCGTCGACCGCGAGCTGGTAGTCGGCGACGTCCGCGACCAGCTCGCCGATGCGCGTCTCGCGGCGGAACGCGGCCGCGGCCAGGTCGTCATCGAGCCCGAGCAGCTTCTCGATCTCGTCGAGCTCCACGCCCAGCACCAGGTCGAGGGTCGACAGGAGGCCCGCGGTGAACGCGAACGCCGGGTCGACCCCCCGCACGTGGGCGAGGAGCTCGCACGTCCGCGCCCGTACCAGACCAGTGACCAGCGCGTCGGTGTCGACCCGGCCGTGGCGTCCCAGCACCGTCACCGCCGCCCACCGCTGCAGCCTCCGGGTGCCCATCACCACCATCGCCTCGCGCACGCTGCGGACCGGGCGGCGAAGGCCCCGCGGCCGGCCCGCCGAGGCGAGGTTGAGCACCTGCACCACGAGCCCCGGCTCGGAACGCAGGATCTCCTCCACCCGGTCCATGTCGAGGTCCTCGCTGAGCAGCTCCAGGGCCAGCCGGAGCTGGGACAGGGAGGACGGTGCGACGGAGGAGCCCGCCGCGATCGCCGGGGCCTGAGCGGCCCGCCCCAGGAACAGCTCGAAGCCTGCCCCCACTGCCCACGCCAGGTCGGCCTCGGTCTCGCACCCACGGGCCAGCAACCGGACCTGGCGGCCGCGACAGCGTTCCACCAGCTCCCGGGCCTGGTCCCGTGACCCGGAGGTGAGGTCCACGGCGAGAATGTCGACCACCCTCAGGACCTGCTCGGTCAGCTCGGCACCAGCAACTGCGTCGAGGGCGACCGTGTAGCCCTCGCGTCTCCGTGCGGCGCAGCCGTCCAGCAGCTCGGGGTCGGCAGTCGTGCCGCGAACCTGGAGCACGGTCCGCCGGGGCGACAGCATCAGGGGGCTGTCCCCCACCAGGACGTCGAGGTCGACGTGACAGAAGGCCAGCTTGTCGCCCACGACCTCATCGAGGCTGAAGTCATGGTTGCGCAGGAGCTCGTAGACGGCCACGACCCCGGTGTCGGAACCCGGGTAGAAGCCCTCTCCCAGGGCGTGGGGGTGGTAGACCAGCTCGAAGCCCACGATCCGACGGTCCCTGTCGACGACCGGCCGGCGCGCCACCACCACTCCGCCGGCTGCTGCCTCGCTGTTGTCGGTGAGGTCGCCCACCAGACCGCCCCTCTTCCCGTTGCCGTCGCCCGAGCAGGTCACACTCTAGATCGCCGGCCCCGTCCTCGGTGTCAGGCAGGCTGCGCCACCCACAGCATCGGGTCACCCCACCCGAGCTCGTCCACGCCGTGCCGGGCGAGGGCCAACGCGATCAGCGTGCGGCGGTGGGCGGCGAAGGTCAGCACGTGGGCGATCATCCCGCCGTAGGTGAACACCTCGGCCGGCTCGCAGAGGGCGTCGACGAAGGTGTCGTCGAGCCGGTTCGCGTCGACGACGTCGTGGACGTGGCGCAGGTACGTCGCGCCCTCGTCGGCCAACCGCTGGCGCATCGACGTCAGCGACTCGTGCTCCTCGACCGACCAGTCGTAGTCGCGGGTCGCCATCGCGGCGTTCCACATCCCCATCTGACCGACCAGCCGGCTGAGCAGCGACCTGATGGTCTGCCGGTCGTCATCGACGTCGAGCTCGATCGAGCTGGTCGAGCTGCTCGTCGGTCAGTCGCGACGCGACCCGGACCATCTCGCCGGTGAGCCACACGTGGTGCTCGACCATCTTCGTCAGGAGTTCCATGCTGGTGACCTCGTCTCGTGCAGGCAGCCGGAGGCCGCCGGGTGGGTGGAAGTGAACCCCGCTGGGCGCGTCGATCTGCAGGTGGCCGGGCTTGCGGCGCCAGGTGGCCGGTGCCACGCCGTACGCCTTGGCGAAGGCCCGGGTGAACGCCTCGTGCGAGGCATACCCGGCCTCCACCGCGACGTCGATCAACGGCGCCGACGTGGTGACCATGCGGTACGCCGCCCGCTCCAGGAGGATCCGGCGGCGGAACGTCTGCGGCGGCTCGCCGGCCACCGAGGCGATCATCCGGTCGAAGTGGAACCGCGAGAAGTGGAACCTGCGAGCGAGACCCTCCCCCGACGCCGTGACGTGGTCGTCGAGCGCCTCGGTGAGGTGGTCGACGAAGTCCGCGAAGACGTCGGTGGCGGTGCTCATGGGTCCGATCGTCCGGTGATCTGCGAGATCTGGCTTGATCGGGGTTGCGCCCTCATGGCGCCAGCGCCCGGATCCGCTCGTCGAGCGCGCGCCGGTTGTCGCGGCGCACCCGGACCTCGACGACCTCGATCCCGCCGTTGGGGGCGGCCAGGGCCTGCTCCAGCTCAAGGAGCGACTCGACCCGCCAGTGCGGGGTGCGGGTGGCGGCGCACAGCGCGGCGAGGTCGACGCCGTGGGGGGTGCCGAACAGCGCGTCGTAGCGGTCGGCGTACGCCTCGGCCCCCTGCTCCAGCATCGCGAAGATCGAGCCGCCGTCGTCGTTGACGACGACGATCGTGAGGTCGGGCCGCGCCTCGTGGGGGCCGAGGACCAGGCCGCCTGCGTCGTGGAGGAAGGTCACGTCCCCCATCAGCGCGAACGCGCGGCTGGTGGACGGCCGGCCGAGCGCGGCACCGATGGCGGTCGAGACGGTGCCGTCGATGCCGGAGAGACCCCGGTTGGCGATGACCTTGCGACGGTCGCCGACGGCGTACGGCGCGACCATCAGGTCGAGGTCGCGGATCGGGCTGGAGGCACCGACGACGAGCAGTCCTTCGGGCGGCAGCGCCCGGCTGACCGCGCCGGCCACCTCGTACGGCGTGAGGTCTGCCTCGTCGGCGAGCAGCGCGTCGAGCTGCCGGGCCACCGACCGGTCAGCCTCGCGCCACTGCTCCAGCCAGGCCGGGTCGTCCGGCTCCTCCACCGACGGCCGACCGGAGATGAAGCGTTGCGCGACGGGGAACGGTCGCTCCGACCACACTCCGCGGCTGCCGCCGTCGAGCACCGTCACGTCGTCGCGGGCCAGCAGCCGGCTGACCGGCCGCGACAGGGTCGGGTGGCCGAGGACGACCACCCGCTCGATGCGTCGGCCGAGTTCGCCGTCGAGCAGCAGCCGGTAGCAGCGCAGCGGGTTGGCGCCGGTGCGCGATCCGCTGGTGGGCTCGGCCAGCAGGGGCCAGTTCGCCTGCTCGGCCAGGGTCCGAGCCGGCGGACCGGCGTCGTCTCCGGCCACGACGACCGTGCGCGGACCGGTCGCGATCGTCTCGTAGATCGCGGGCCGCATCTCCTGCGGCCGCTCGCCCGTCGTCTCGTCGGGGACCCAGCGGTCGTCGGGGATCAGTGGTTCGTCGAGCTGCACGTTCAGGTGGAGCGGTCCCCACCACATCACCCAGTCGACGGCCTCGTCGACGTCCAGGGTCTTGACCAGCGGCCCGAAGACCCCCACCTGGTCGGTGGTCTGGTTGGCGCCGGTGCCCCGCAGCCGCGCCGGCCGGTCTGCGGTCACCACCACCAGCGGGACTCCGGAGTGGGCGGCCTCGAGCACCGCCGGGTGCAGGTTGGCGACGGCGGTCCCGGAGGTGCACATGACCGCGGCCGGGGCGCCGGTGCGGGCCAGGCCGAGCGCGAGGAAGCCGGCGGTCCGCTCGTCGATGCGGGTGTGGAGCCGCAGCAGCCCGGCCCCGACCGCGTCGTACGCCGCGAACGCGAGCGGAGCGTTGCGCGAGCCCGGCGCGAGCACCACGTCGGTGACGCCGGCCTCGATGAGGCTGCCGACGACGGAGCGGGCGAGCTGGGTGGCAGTCACGGTTCCCGATACTGCCGTACGGCAGCCAGCCGCCGCTCCCAGTGGGCGACGCGATCGGAGTCGGCCGAGAGCCGCCCGCCCGCAGCCGGGTCGAGCACCGGCCGGGTCACCGGCAGCGCACCGTCGACCGGCAGCAGCGGCTCGACGGCGAGGTCGTCGGTCAGCAGCTGGACGGTGGCGAGGCCGCACGCGTAGGGCAGCTCGGGCAGGGCCGCTGCGAGTGCCACCCCGGCCGCGATGCCGAAGCTGCTCTCCAGCGCCGACGACACGACGACCGGGAGCCCGATGTCCTCGGCGATCCGCAGGCACGCCCGGACGCCGCCCAGCGGCTGGACCTTCAGCACGGCGATGTCGGCAGCGTCGAGCTCGCGGACCCGGTAGGGGTCGGCGGCGCGGCGGATCGACTCGTCGGCCGCGATCGGCACCTCCACCCGGCGGCGTACGGCGGCGAGGTCCTCGACGGTCGGGGACGGCTGCTCGACGTACTCCAGACCGGAGGCAGCGCGGTCCAGGACCAGGATCGCCCGCACCGCGGTGTCGACGTCCCAGCCGCCGTTGGCGTCGATCCGGATCCGACCGTCGGGCCCGAGTGCGTCGCGCACCGCCTCGAGCCGGGCCTCGTCGTCGGCCAGGGTCTGGCCGGGTTCGGCGACCTTCACCTTGGCGGTGCGGCAGCCACCGGCGCGGGCGATCCGGTGGGCGGTCTCGGGATCGACCGCGGGCACGGTCACGTTCACCGGCATCCGGTCACGCAGCGGCGCCGGCCAGTCGCCGGCCGCTGCCTCCTCGGCGCAGCGCAGCCAGGGCTCGGCGACCTCGGCGTCGTACTCCAGGAACGGGCTCCACTCCCCCCACCCGGCGGCGCCCTCGATCAGCACGCCCTCGCGGACCGTGATGCCGCGGAACCTGGTCCGCATCGGGATCGACCAGACCCTCATATCCGCTCCGCCCGGGTCTGCAGCGCGAGCCGGTCGACCTTGCCGTTGCCCAGCAGCGGCAGCGCGTCGACCGCGATGAGCTCGCGGGGTGCCCACGCTCGCGGGTGGACGGCCGCGACCCAGTCGCGGGCTTCCTCGAGGTTGAGCGAGCCGACCACGAAGGCCACGACCCGCTGACCCCACTCCTCGTCCGGGACGCCGACAACGGCCGCGTCGGTGACGTAGGGATGGCGGCGCAGCCGGGCCGCCACTGCGGGAGTCGGCACGTTCACGCCACCGCTGATCACCATGTCGTCGAGCCGGCCGAGCACGTGCAGCTGGCCGTCCCCGTCGAGCCGGCCGGCGTCGGAGGTCAGCAACCAGCCGTCGACCAGCGCCTCGGCGGTCGCGGCCGGGTCGCCGGCGTACCCGTCGAAGAGCATCGGCCCGCCCAGCCGGATCCGGCCGTCGCTCCCGAGCGCGACCGCGACCCCGTCGAGGGCGTAGCCGTTGTAGACGCAGCCGCCGCAGGTCTCCGCCATGCCGTACGTCGCGACCACCCGGATCCCTGCGGCCTCGGCCCGCTGCCGCAGCACCGCGTCGATCGGCCCTCCACCGAGCAAGACCGCCTCCATCGCCACCAGCGCGGATACGTCCGTCGGGTTCTCCAGCAGGCGATGGAGCTGGGTCGGGACCAGCGACGTGAATCGCGCGCTCCCCCGTTCATCGGCCCAGCCGTCGAGGACCGGTTCGTGGCCCGCCACCAGCGACCGGACCACCACCTGCACACCTGCGACGTACGTCGCCGGCAACCGCAGCGCCCACCGTCCCTCACTCCCGAGCCGCTGCGCGGTCGCGGCCACGCTCGCCAGCACCGCGCGCCGTGACAGCAGCACCTGCTTCGGCGTACCCGTCGAGCCCGACGTCTCCACCAGCAGCGGCGGCGGGTCGGCGTCGTCGAGCCACCCTCGGAGGGCGGTCACGACCGCGGCCGGCTCGCCGGTGATCCGCAGCGGCTCCATGACCCGAACGCTAGCGGGACCGGGGCTGCGGCATCCTGAGGTCATGCGGTTCACCGAGAACGAGCTGACCCTGGCCGTCACGTCCGCGGCGAAGACCGTCCTCGCCGCCCGCAAGGACGTGCGGCGCGGTCGGCAGGACGTCGAGGTGGTGTGGGAGGCGATGACCCGCTACGAGCGCTACCAGATCCTCGAGGGCGTCGGCAGCCAGATCCTGGCCGTGCTGGTGGCGTTGCCCGACGTCGAGGTGGCGGCCGGGACGCGGCCGACGTTCACCGACCGCCAGATCCTGGAGACGGTCGAGTCGGTCGTCGGCGACGACCTGGGCCGGGTACGCCGCGCGGTGGCGATGGCCGCCCGGGTCGCGCTGGTGAAGTCCGCCCTGGCCGGCCTCCCTCCCCGCCAGGACCCGGACGCGCTGATCGTGCCCGACCACCTCTGACCCGGCCGGTGAGCGGGTCGGCCCTTAGCTTGTAACGCCGGGTTATCCCCTCTACCCACCCGGAAATTTCGTAGGGGGAACAAGCAATAACCCGGCGTTACAGCTGAGAGTGCCGCCCTGCCAGAATTCCCCAGTGCCCACCACCCACCCCGACCAGCAGCGACTGGATCGCCGGCGCCCGACCACGCACGCTGCCGGCGGCGGTCGCGCCGGTGCTGGCCGGCACCGGCATCGCTGCGTACGCCGACGGGTTGGTGTGGTGGAAGGCGCTGCTCGCGCTGGTGGTGAGCCTGGCGCTGCAGGTGGCGGTCAACTACGCCAACGACTACTCCGACGGCATCCGCGGCACCGACGACGACCGGGTCGGCCCGATGCGGCTGGTGGGCAGCGGACGGGCCACCCCGGGCGCGGTCAAGCGAGCTGCGTTCCTGGCGTTCGGCGTCGCCGCCGTCGCCGGCCTGGCCCTCGCCGCGACCACCGCCTGGTGGTTGGTCGCGGTCGGCGCCGTCTGCGTGCTGGCCGCCTGGTTCTACACCGGCGGCGACAAGCCCTACGGCTACCTCGGCCTCGGCGAGGTCATGGTCTTCGTGTTCTTCGGTCTGGTCGCGGTGGTCGGTACGACGTACGTCCAGACCGAGACCTTCGAGCTCCCCGCCCTCTACGCCGGCGTCGGCATCGGCGCGCTCGCCTGCGCGATCCTGGTGGTCAACAACCTCCGCGACATCCCGACCGACACCCAGTCCGGCAAGCGCACGCTCGCCGTCCGGCTCGGCGAGGACCGCACCCGCGGCCTCTACCTGCTGCTGGTCCTCGCAGCCGCCGCCGCGGTCGTCGCGGTCGCGGCGAGCACGACCTGGACCGCCCTGCTCGGCCTCGCCTTCCTCATCCCCGTCATCCCCGCGCTGCGCACCGTCCTCGGGGGTGCCCGTGGCCCGGCCCTGATCCCGGTGCTCCAGCAGACCGGGATCGCGGAAATGGTGTGGGCACTCGGGGTGGTGGTCGGGCTAGCGTGAGCGTCGTGGACTACGACTTCGCACGCCTCGACCACGCCGACGACTCCGAACCCGCGGCCGCTCGCCGCTCCGGCTGGTTGCAGGCGGTGCAGTACGGGTTCCACCAGGGCCGGGTCGCCGACGAGTTCGAGAAGTGGTGGCGCGAGCACGCGTCGACCGACGGCCTCGAGTGCCGCGGCGTGTGGCTCCCCGAGGACGCGTACGGCGCCTCGCCGGTCCCGGTCGCGACCACCGCGTGGTTCGACAAGACCCTGAACTGCGGTCGCGAGCACCTGCCGCTGCGGATGGTCACCGACGTCACCACCAGCCCGACCCACCGGCGCAAGGGGCTGGTCCGGCGGCTGATGGAGGACTGCCTGGCCGAGGCCGCTGCGGACGGCGTACCGATGGCGGCGCTCACCGTCTCCGAGGCCACCATCTACGGCCGGTGGGGCTACGGCGCCGCCACCTTCGCCCCCGACGTGGTGGTCGACACCGGCCCCCGGTTCGGGCTGCGCGACTTCACCGACCCCGGCCGCATCGAGCTGGTCGACCCGCGCACCTCCTGGGACCTGGTCCGCGGCCAGATCGACAGCTACCACCAGCGCACTCGCGGCTCCGTCGGCCTGCCGCAGTTCTACGAGACGTTGCTGACCGGTCACTACCACCCCAACGAGAACGGCGAGGACAAGCAGCTGCGCGCCGCCGTCCATCTCACGGCGCACGAGACCGTCGACGGGATCGTGCTCTTCAAGCAGGACGGCAAGGACGAGCAGGGCGTCCGCAAGGTCACGGTCTCGGTGCTGGTGTCGGAGTCGCCGGAGGGCTACCTCGCGCTGTGGCAGTTCCTCGGCGGCATCGACCTGGTCGGCTCCGTCCACTTCCACGGCCTCGCGCCCGAGGACCCGATCCGCTGGGCACTGCGCGACATCAACGCCCTCAAGATCAAGTCCGTCGACGAGTTCCTCTGGGTGCGGGTGATCGACCTGCCCCGCGCCTTCGCCGCCCGGCCGTGGCAGGCCGACGGCGAGATCGTGCTCGACATCGCCGACGCGCAGGGGTACGTCGCGGGCCGCTGGCTCGTGCGCACGCGCGACGGCGTGGCGGAGACGACCACCACGGAGCGCGAGGCCGACCTGACCCTCGACACCGAGACCCTCGGCTCGCTCTACCTCTCCGGCGTCGACATCGAGACACTGCATCGGGCCGGTCGGATCACCGGCTCGGCCGAGGGCGCCGGGCGGTTCGCCGCGATGGCCGACCTGCCGGACGAGCCGTTCAACTTCATCGGGTTCTGAGGAGGCCCGACGTAGGCTGACGGCATGGGATGGTTGATTCTGCTCGTGCTCGTCGTCGGTGGCTACCTCGCGTGGAAGAACCGCGCGATGCTGCTCTCCAAGGTCCTCGGCCAGGACGAGTCGCGCGTGCGACGGCAGATCGAGCGCCGCAAGCGCTGATCTACCACGAAGTCCGTGGCCCGTCCTCGACGGCCCACGACAGGAAGTCGCGCACGTCCAGACCTCGTTGCCCGAGGTCGTCGTACGACGAGGGACTGCCCGGCTGCTCGCGGATCGCCAGGGCGTCGACCGCCAGCGGGTGCCATCTCGCGTCGAGCGAGTCGAGGACGTAGCGGCCCGCCCCGCTCTTCGAGGTCAGCTCGCGCCGCGCCAGCAGGTGGTGGAGCCGCGCCGCACCCAGAGTCACCCAGGCAACGGTCCCGTCCTCACCGCCCACGGCAGGAGGCCCGTGCTCGTCGATCGCGGTGTCGATCTGCGCCAGGGTGGACCGCCAGTAGGTGTCCAGGTTGTCCCTGGTGAACGCGAGCAGGGCTTCGAGGTCGGTGTGCACCGCCGGGAGTGCTCCCCGGACCACCAGCCCACGCTCCGCCAGCTCGTGCCACGTCACCGGGTTGACGTCGAGGTCCCCGTCGGGATCGAACGCCCCCTGGTAGTGCACGGGAACACGGGCCACGGCGTGGGGCGGCCCCTCGAGGTCGGAGCGCCGGCAGTGGAACCCCTCGAAGCGCCGCCCCGGGAACTCCTCGCGCACCCGCTCGTGCGCCCGTGCCAGTGCGGCCAGCGCCTCGACGTCCGGCGTGCGCCCGAGGACCGCGACGAAGTCGAGGTCGCTGCCATCGAAGAACTCGCCCCAGCACAGCGATCCGTGGAGGTAGAGGTCGGTGACGAGACCCGGAGCACCGTCGTCGACGCACGCCAGGAACTCGTCGGTGAGACGAACGACCTCGACCGGCAGCGGCACCGTCAGTCGGCGTCTTCCTTCGACCGTCGAGCCTCGAACGCGGCGGCGGCGCGGTCGGCGCGGGCCTCGACGTGGCGGGCGAGCGCCTCGCGGGGTCCTGCCAGCAGCACGTACGACGCCAGGCCGGACAGCGCGAACGCCACGACGACCACCCAGAGGATCGCCACCTCGTCGGAGACCAGCATCCAGACCCCGGCCACGATTCCGAGGCTCGCGACGAACACGGCGAGCCGCAGGCCGGTGTAGATCCAGAACTCCTTCACGCCCCCAGCCTAGGCATCACCAGCGAGCACCTATCCTGAGGGTGTGAAGATCCTGCTGGTGGTGGTGGCCCTGGCGGCCGCGATCTACCTGACCGTCCGGCTGATCCAGCGCCGCGGTGCGGGCAAGCGCCCGCCGCGTCAGCGCCCGGAGCCGCCGCGAGTCACCGGCCCCGACGACGATCCCGACTTCCTACGGGACCTCGACAAGCGACGGGACGACGACCCCCGCCCGCACGACGACGGCTGACTCGCCGGTCTGCGCGCCGGCGTACGAGTGCTGGCTGGTCGAGGAGAAGAAGTTGATCCCGATGAAGTTGAACCACAGCGTCGCGAGCCCCACCAGCGCCAGGATCGCCGCGTTGCGGCCCTTCCAGCCGGCGGTCGCCCGGGCGTGCAGGTAGGCCGCGTAGACCACCCAGGTGATGAACGCCCACACCTCCTTGGGGTCCCAGTTCCAGTAGGTGCTCCACGCCTGGTGGGCCCAGATCGGACCGGTGATGAGCACCGCGAACGTCCACACCGGGAACCCGAACGCGTGCAGCTTGTAGGACAACCGGTCCAGGTCGGCGGGCACCGGCACGCGGGAGAGGTAGCCGGTCGATGACGTCGATCGTTGCTTGAGCAGGTAGAGCACCGAGACGATCCCGCCCAGGGTGAACGCGCCGGTCGCGATGATCGCGGAGACCACGTGGATCACCAGCCACGGCGAGTACAGCGCCTCCGTCAGCGGCGCGATCGGCGCGTAGAGCCAGATCACCCCGACCATCAGCAGCGTCAGCACGATGGCCACCACGATCGGCGCCATCCACGCCAGCGAGTAGCGCCGCAGCAGAGCCAGGTAGAGGGCGGCGACCACGAACGTGCCGGCCAGCGTGAACTCGTACATGTTGCCCCACGGCACCCGGTTCGGGTCGGCCGCGAGACCACGCGCGACGAGCGAGAGCAGATGGACTCCGACGGCGATGATGGTCAGCAGTACGCCGAGCCGGCCGAACATCGCCTGGCGACGTATGCCGTCTCCCCGGTTGTCCACGGCGTCGCCCGCGGTGTCGTCCCCGACCTTGCGGGCGGCGGACAGCTCGACCAGGTGGGAGAGCATCGCCAGGAAGTACACGACTCCCGCTGCGGCTACCGCCTGGTTGGAGAGTGCCTCCCATGCTGCGTCGCTCACGCCTTCTCCTCCGGGTCTCGTCCTTGGAGTGCCGCCACCAGATCGGCCAGCACCGCTCTCACGTCATCTCCACCGGCCCGGTCGAGCACGGCCACCTCGACCAGTGTGCCGTCCCCGTCGCGACGGGCTCGCACCCAGGCCCGCCGCGGCCGGATGAACAGCGAGCCGAGCAGACCCAGCAGCGCCATCACCACCCCGCCGAGCGCGATCCACTTGCCGGGGGTCTGGCTGAGCTGGATCTTGTTCCACCGCTCCAGGCCCTCGAACTCGACGCTGCCCAGGTCGTTCGGCAGCGTGACCGTGTCGCCCAGTCCCAGGTCGACCCGGAACATCGACCCGTCCGGCTTCGTCACCAGCTCGGCGTCGCTCTTGTCGAGGGCGTAGACCGACTGCGCCTCGCCCGACTCGAGCCCGAGGTCTCCGGCGTACACCTGCATCGAGATCGCCGGGTTGGTCGCCTTGCCGTAGACCGAGAAGGGCCCGGTCTCGTCGGTGAAGGCGTACGTCGGGTAGAACCAGCCCTCCAACCCGATCTGCTCGGGCCGTGCGCCGGACGCCTTGACCACGCCGATCGACTGGAACGACTGGTCCTCGGGCAAGAAGATCGTGGGCCCGCTGTAGGCGACGTCGCCGTTGCCGTCGCGGACCGTGATCACCGGCGCGTAGCCGTGCCCGATCAGGAACACGTCGGTGTCCCCGATCGAGAGCGGGTGGTTGACGCGCAGGTCGTACTCCTGCGGTTCGCCGTCTCCCTCGGCGTAGGTCACGTGGGAGACGAACTTGCGCGCCTGACCCTGCGACGGACCGGAGGTGATCCACTCGACGTCGAAGTCGTCGACGTCGAGGTAGAACTCGTTGAGGTCGTCCTCGCTGAACAGGCTCCCCGGCTGGAACTCGTCGTACTGGGTGAGGCTGCTCGACATGCCGTTGCCGACGACGAGGATGACGCCGCCGCGGAAACCGAACAGGCTGCCGATCCCGAAGCCGATCAGCACCACCAGCACCGAGACGTGGAAGAGCAGGTTGCCGGCCTCGCGCAGGCGTCCCCGTTCCGCGGCGACCGAGTCCTCAGCGTCGGCGACCCGGATCCGGTAGCGGCGCAGCGCGGTCCGGGCGCGGTCGAGGACCTCGTCGGGAGCCAGCTCCGTGCGGTACGACGCATGGTCGGGCAGCCGGTCGAGGTGGCGCGGGGTCGCCGGCGGCTGGGCGCGGAGCGCACGCCAGTAGACGCCGATCCGCGGCACGAAGCAGCCGACCAGCGACACCATCAGCAGCAGGTAGATGGCGGCGAACCACGGCGACTGGTAGACGTCGAAGAGCCCGAGCCGCTCATAGATCGGCGTCAGCTGCGGGTGGTCGTCCTGCCACTGCGAGGTCTTGAGGGAGTCGACGTCCCGCTGCGGGATGACCGAGCCGGGGATGGCCACCAGCGCGAGCAGCAACAGCAGCACCAGGGCCGTGCGCATCGACGTCAGCTGCCGCCAGGTCCAGCGCAGCAGCTCGCGGAGGGTGAGCTCACCTGAGCGACGCCCGGACTCGGGCACTGGGGGGCGACCGCGCATCAGATGCTCGTCTCGAAGTCGCTGATGAGCTGGATCTGCAGCCAGCTGACGATGTCGGCCCACCAGCCGGTGACGAGCAGGACACCGACGATCACCAGCATCAGTCCGCCGATCCGGGTGACCCACTGCTGGTGACGGCGGATCACCGCGAACGCGCCGAGCATCCGGCGGTAGGCCAGCCCGGCGGCGATGAACGGCAGCCCGAGGCCGAGCGCGTAGACCGCCGACAGCAGCGCGCCGCGGCCGGCCGTGGCCTCGTTGATCGAGAGGTTGAGGATCACGCCCAGCGTCGGGCCCAGGCACGGCGTCCAGCCCAGTCCGAAGAGCAGCCCGAGCAGCGGCGCTGCCGCCAGCCCGACCGCTGGCACCCGGTGGATCCGGACGTCTCGCTGCAACCACGGCACCAGACCGGCGAAGGCGAGCCCGAGCAGGATCGTCATCGAGCCGAGGACCAGGGTGATCTCCCGCTGCCAGGTGATCAGCCAGCTGCCGAGCGCCCCGGACAGCGTGCCCAGGGCGACGAAGACGGTGGCGAAGCCGAGCACGAAGAGCAACGAGCCTGCGATCATCCGGCCGCGGTGGGCATCCTCGAGATCGGCGCCGGAGAGCCCGGTCGCGTAGGAGAGGTAGCCAGGCAGCAACGGGATGACGCAGGGGGAGAAGAAGGACACGAGGCCGGCGACCAACGCGACGGGGATGGCGAGGGCGAGCGAGCCGGACCCTGCGGTGGCGGAGAACCACTCACCCATCGGCGGACTTCCCCGCGATGTCCCGGGTCACCTCGACCAGCGTTTGCACCGACGGCAGCCGGCCGAGAATCGTGGCCGCGACCCGGCCGTCGCCGTCGAGCACGACGAAGGAGGGGATGGAGTTCGGGGCGAGCACCTCGTCGAAGGCCAGCATCGCCTTGCCGTCCGGCGAGTAGATCGAGGGGTAGGGCACCTCGAAGTTCCGGACGAAGGCCCGGGCCTGTGCCGGGTCGGGGTCGCGCAGGTCGATCCCGAGGAACTGCGCATCGTCCCCCAGCTCCTCGGCAGCCGCCACGACCTCGGGGGCCTCGGCCACGCACGGCGGGCACCACGCACCCCAGACGACGATCACCACGGGGGTGCCGCGGTAGTCGGCCACGTCCAGTGCCTCCCCGTCGAGGCCCTCGCCGGCCAGCTCGATCGGCCGGTCCCGTTCGGAGGCGGTCCGCACGGTCAGCTGACCGTCGCCCGACACGAACCCCTTCTCCCCGGTTCCGCCCAGCGACGTGCACCCGGTCAGGACCATGACGCCCGCCACCACCAGGGCGAGCAGGTGTCGAGCGGTCACGGCCGGTCCTCCTCCGGCGCTCCGCCGGCCGAGAAAGGAGCCTGCTTGTCGCGGGTCGGGATCAGGTCGCCGGCCGGCTCGGAGTAGCTCACCCTCACCAGCCGGTCATCGTCGAAGTGGAGGCTGGTCAGCGAGCACAGCGAGCACTGCCGCTTGCGCGGGTCGTGGAGGAAGGACCGGTCCTCGACGTGGAGCCGGGTCGTCCAGATCGGCAGCTGGTGGGAGACCAGGACGGCCTCGTGGCCGCGTGCGGCGACGCGGGCGTCGTGCACCGCGGCCATCATCCGCTCGGCGATCTCGACGTACGGCTCCCCCCAGGACGGGCGCCACGGGTTCCACAGGTGACGCCAGACCGACGGCTTGCGGAGCGTCTTGACACCGGCGCCGAACTTCTGGCCCTCGAAGATGTTGGTCGACTCGATGATCCGCGCGTCGACGCTGATGTCGACGTCGCGCCGCTCGGCGAGTGGCCGCGCCGTCTCCTGGGCCCGCTCCAGGGGCGAGGCCACGACATGGGTGATGTCGCGGTCGCCGACGACGTCGGCGACCCGTTGGGCCATCTGCCGACCCAGCTCGGAGAGGACGAAGCCGGACCTCCGGCCGTAGAGCACGCCGCCCGGGTTGTGGACCTCGCCGTGGCGGAGCAGGTGGACGATCGTCTCGGTCGCCGGCTCGGTCATGCGGCTGCCACCTTCGCGGCGGCCCGGGCTGCCCCCGGGAGCGCGTCGAGCACGGTCTGCACCGCCCGGTCGTCGTGGGCCGACGACAGGAACCATCCCTCGTACGCCGACGGCGGCAGGTAGACGCCGGCGTCGAGCATCGCGTGGAAGAACGCGGCGAAGGCACCGAGGTCCTGCCCGGAGGCGCCGGCGAAGTCGCGCACCGGCTGGTCGGTGAAGAACACCGAGAACATGGTCCCTGTCGACTGCACGCCGTGGGGCACGCCGGCCTGGGTGAGCGCCTCGGCCGTTGCCTGCTTGATCACGTCACCGGTCTTCGTGAGGTGGTCGTAGACCGCGTCGTCGGCCAGCCGGAGCGTGGTGAGCCCGGCGGTGGTCGCGATCGGGTTCCCCGACAGCGTGCCGGCCTGGTAGACGGGCCCCTCCGGGGCGAGATGGGCCATCACGTCGGCCCGGCCGCCGAACGCGGCGGCGGGGAACCCGCCGCCCATGACCTTGCCGAAGGTGGTCAGATCGGGGCGCCAGCCCTCGGTGGCCCCGTCGAGGCCCCACTGGCCCTGCTTGCTGGCCCGGAACCCGGTCATCACCTCGTCGGAGACGAACAGGGCGCCGTGCTGGGCGCAGGTGCGCGCCAGGAACTCGTTGAAGCCGGGCTCGGGCGAGATCACGCCCATGTTGCCCGGCGCCGCCTCGGTGATCAGGCAGGCGATCCGGTCGCCGTGCTCGGCGAACGCTGCCTCGACGGCGGCGCGGTCGTGGTAGGGCAGGACCAGCGTCAGGCCGGTCGCCGACTCGGGTACGCCGGGCGTGCCGGGGATCGCCAACGTCGCGACACCGGATCCGGCCTCGGCCAGCAGCGCGTCGACGTGGCCGTGATAGCACCCGGCGAACTTCACGACCAGCTCGCGGCCGGTGAAGCCCCGCGCCAGCCGGATCGCGCTCATGGTGGCCTCGGTGCCCGAGGACACGAAACGGACGCTGTCCACCGGGGTGCGGGCCACGATCTCCTCGGCCAGCTCGACCTCCGGCTCGGTGGGCGCGCCGTACGACGTCCCGCGCGCGACCGCCTCGGCGACGGCTGCCTGCACGGCGGGGTGGGCGTGCCCGAGCAGCATCGGTCCCCACGAGCAGATCAGGTCGACGTACTCGTTGCCGTCGACGTCGGTCAGCCACGCGCCGCGCGCCGACCGGATGAAGCGGGGCGTGCCACCCACGGCTCGGAAGGCGCGGACCGGTGAGTTGACGCCACCCGGGGTCACCGCCCGGGCACGCCGGAACAGGGCTTGCGAGCTCTCGGTACCGGACACTCCTCCATTGTCACCGAGCCGTCCACGCCGCCGGTCACCGGCCCGTCGGGCGGGAATGGTCAAGATCTGTGTCCGAGGCTCCCCGGACCGTGCCCCGCGAGGTACGGTGGCCGCGTGGACGGAGCCACCGTCGTGGGGGCGCGTGGTTCCGAGTGCGACCTGCCTCACAGACATTACTGACGCGTAACCCCGAGACTGGGGGATCGTTGTCCCCATGTCCCCGTGCAGGAGGGTGCACGACCACGGGACACGCCGCAATGGGAGAAGGATCAGATGTCCGCACCGCGATTCGGCCGTTTTCAGAAGGCCACGGCACTCGTGCCGCTCGCCCTGCTGTCCGCCGCCGTGACCGCCTCGCTCGCGGGGGTCGTCCCGACCTCCGCCGTCGCCGGCCAGGAAGCGCCGGCCACGCTGCCGGACGGCACCGCCGTTCCCGCCGCGGCCATCGAGGCACCGGCCAGCGTCTCCACCCCGGTCAGCTCCCGTCGCGTCGACGGCAACCTGGGCCGCGAGGCTCAGACCGCCTCCGCCTCCGGCATCCCCTCCGCCGCCCTGGCCGCCTACCAGCGCGCCGAGACCGTCATCAACGCCGCCGACAAGGGCTGCAACCTGCCGTGGCAGCTCATCGCCGCCGTGGGCCGCGTCGAGTCCGACCACGGCCGCGTCAACGGCAACACCCTGGATGACGACGGCCTCGCCACACCGGGCATCTACGGCATCGCCCTGAACGGCAAGAACAACACCCAGGCGATCCGCGACTCCGACGCCGGCCAGTACGACTCCGACGCCAAGTGGGACCGCGCCGTAGGCCCGATGCAGTTCATCCCCTCGACCTGGTCGGTCGTGGGCGTGGACGGCGACAACGACGGCACGCGCAACCCGCAGGACATCGACGACGCGGCCCTGGCCAGCGCGGTCTACCTGTGCTCCGGCCAGGACGACCTGTCGACCGAGGCCGGCCAGCGCGCGTCGGTCTACCGCTACAACCACAGCGACGACTACGTCGACCTGGTGCTGTCGTTCATGGACGCCTACATGTCCGGCGACTTCAGCTCCGTGCCCAATGGCGTCAGCAGCGCCGGCTACTTCGCGCCTGCTCCCCCGCCGACCGGCCCCACCAACGGCGGCGGCAACGGCGGCAACGGTGGCGGCGACGGTGGCGCGAACAGCGGCGGCGGGAACAACGGCGGCGGCGGCCAGCAGCCCCCCACCCAGGAGCCGCCCACCGAGGAGCCCCCGGTCGAGGAGCCCACGACCGGTGGCGGTGGCGGCGTCCCGAACGTGCCCGACCTGCCGACGCCGAGCCTGCCCCCGGTCGAGCCCCCGCTCACCGAGGCCCAGGCCCTCGCCCAGTGCCTCGCCGACGGCGTGGTCGACAACCCGCTCACCGCCGTCAACGAGCTCAATCAGTGTGTGGCCGACCTGCTCAAGGGCTGACTCCACACGTTGAGTCGCGTGTCCGCGGCCGTTCGATCGCGCCCTAGCGGCTACTCACTGCCGCCCGCCCACGACTCAATGGTCGCTGAGGCGCGACTCAACTGCCGCGCGGGCACGACTCAACGGGAGAGCAGCCGGGCGGCTTCGGGGGCCCAGTAGGTGAGGATCACGTCCGCGCCGGCACGGCGGATGGCGGTGAGAGTCTCGAGGATGGCGGCCTCGCGGTCGATCCAGCCGTGCGCGGCGGCCGCTTCGACCATCGCGTACTCGCCGGAGATGTTGTACGCCGCCACCGGCACGTCGACGGCCTCGCGGACCGCACGCACCACGTCGAGGTAGGCCAGGGCCGGCTTCACCATCACGAGGTCGGCACCCTCGGCCACGTCGAGCACCGCCTCGCGCACGCCCTCGCGGACGTTGCCCGGTTCCAGCTGGTAGGTCCGCCGATCACCCTCGAGCGAGCTGTCGACCGCTTCGCGGAAGGGACCGTAGAAGGCGGAGGCGTACTTCGCGGAGTAGGCGAGGATCGAGACGTCGACGTGCTCGGCGGCGTCGAGCGCCTCGCGCACCACCCGGACCTGACCGTCCATCATGCCGCTGGGACCGACCATGTCGACACCGGCGTGGGCCTGGGCGAGGGCCATCTCGGCGTACCGCTCCAGCGTGCGGTCGTTGTCGACCCGACCCTCGGCGTCGAGAACGCCGCAGTGGCCGTGGTCGGTGAACTCGTCGAGACACAGATCGCTCATCACCGTGAGCGCGTCGCCCACCTCGGCGACGACGTCGGTGATCGCGAGGTTGAGGATGCCCGAGGGATCGGTCGCGCCGGAGCCGACCGCGTCCTTGGTCTCGGGGATGCCGAAGAGCATGACGCCCCCGAGGCCGAGCTCGGCAGCCTCGGCGACCGCCGGCAGCAGCGACGCCCGGGTGTGCTGCACGACGCCCGGCATCGAGTTGATCGGTCGCGGCTCGTCGAGTCCCTCGCGGACGAACAACGGCAGCACCAGCTGCCACGGCTCGAGCGAGGTCTCGGCGACCATACGGCGCAGCGCCGGCGTGGTGCGCAACCGGCGCGGACGGATCAGCGGCCCGGGCAACGTCTGCTCACTTGGCCCGCGCGCGGCGACCCGACGGCTTGCGCTCCGACGGCTTCGTGACCGGCTGGCCGGCCTCGAGCATGGACGCGCGGCGGGTGGCACCGAAGTCGGCCAACCCGTCGACCAGCAGCTCGACGTCCGGCTGGGGGGCCATCACGTCGACCCGCAGGCCGTGCTCCTCGGCGGTCTTGGCCGTGGCCGGGCCGATCACGGCGATCACCGTCGAGGGGTGCGGCTTGCCGGCGATGCCGACCAGGTTTCGCACCGTCGAGGACGAGGTGAAGACGACGGCGTCGAACTTGCCGCTCTTGATCGCGTCGCGGGTCGGCGCCGGCGGCGGGGTCGCCCGCACCGTGCGGTAGGCGGTGACGTCGTCGCACTCCCAGCCCAGGTCGATCAGGCCGGCAACCAGGGTCTCGGTCGCGATGTCGGCGCGCGGCAGGAACACCCGGTTGATGGGGTCCAGCACGTCGTCGTACGGCGGCCAGTCGGCCAGCAGCCCGGCGGCGGACTGCTCACCGGTGGGAACGAGGTCGGCGCGCAGGCCCCAGGCAGCGATCGCCTCGGCGGTCTTGTCGCCGACCGCGGCGATCTTGAGACCGGAGAACGCACGGGCGTCGAGCCCGTACTCCTCGAACTTCTCGCGGACGGCCTTGACGGCGTTGACCGACGTGAAGGCGATCCACTCGTAGCGTCCCTCGACCAGGCCGCGGACGGCCTTGTCCATCTGCTGCGGGTTGCGGGGAGGCTCCACCGAGATGGTGGGCACTTCCTCGGGCACGGCGCCGTGGCCGCGCAGCCGGCTGGTCAACGAGGCGGACTGCTCCTTGGTGCGGGGCACCAGCACCCGCCAGCCGAACAGCGGCTTGGTCTCGAACCAGGACAGCGTCTCGCGCAGGTTGACCACGTGACCGATCACGGTGACGGCGGGCGGCTCGAGCCGGGCCGCACGGACATCCGCCGCGATGTGCTGGAGCGTGGAGGTGACGGTGGTCTGCTCGGTGGTCGTGCCGACCCGGGTCATCGCGACCGGGGTCTCGGCGGGGCGACCGGCGTCGACCAGCGCCCGGGCGATGTCTGCGATCGACCCGACGGCGTTGAGCAGGACCAGCGTGCGGTCGTCGGCGTAGCGCTTCCAGTCGACCGAGCCCCCGCAGGTGACGACGGTGACCTCACGGTTCTCCTTCGTCGAGAGCGGGATGCCGGCGTACGCCGGGACCGCGCTGACGCTGGAGACGCCGGGCACGATCTCGAAACCGACGCCGGCCTTCACGCAGGCCTGCGCCTCCTCGGGACCCGAGGCGTAGAGGAACGGGTCGCCGATCATCAGCCGCACGACCCGGCTCTTCTTGCCGTGGCGCACGACGACCTTGGCGCGGGCCGCGTGGGTCAGCGGCTGGCCGTCCTCGCCGAAGCCGCCGTCGACGAACACCGGGCGCTCGGCCGCGGCGTCGTTCTCGTCGGCGTCGACGGCCGGGGCGGGAAGCCCCAGCAGCCGGCGCACCATGGCCTCGTGGCCGGGCGTCTCGGTGACGACCACCTCGGCGTCGCGGAGGAGCTCGACGGCTCGCACCGTGAGCAGGTCGGGGTCTCCAGGACCACTACCGACGAACGACACCCACCCGGGGGTGATGGACTTCGTCGTGGATCCGGTGGACCGGTTGGAATCGGTCTTGGCTCGCGTCATGCCTCTTGCCTCTTCGCTGGTGCTGCCGTCAGGTCTGCTGCGCCGTCAGCGAGCATCTCGCTCGCCAACCTGGATCCGACGCCGGTGGCGTCGGTCGGGGAACCTGATGCGGACATCCGCACCGAGAGTCCCCCGTCGTGGGACAGGGCGATCGCCCGGATCCACAACTCGTCTCCTTCTTCTCCTTCGACCACCTCGGCCAGGGCCCCGACCGGAGCCGAGCATCCCCCTTCGAGCCTGGCCAGAACCGCGCGTTCGGCGTCAACCGCCGCACGGGACCCCGGATCCTGCACCGTGGCCAGCTCGGCTGCCAGGTCCGTGTCTGCGGACCGGCACTCGACCGCCAGCGCACCCTGCCCCGGGGCGGGCAGCATCTGCAGCGGGTCCAGCACCTCGGTCACCTCGTCGAGCCGTGCGAGCCGGGCCAGTCCGGCCCGGGCCAGCACGATTGCGTCGTACTCACCGGTCCTGACCTTCCCGATCCTGGTGCCCACGTTGCCCCGAATGTCGGCCACGACCAAACCGAGGCCGAGTGCGTGCAGCTGGGAGACCCGTCGCGGGGAGCCGGTTCCGACGACCGAACCACTCGGCAGCTCGCCGAGCGTCAGCCCGTCGCGGGCCACCACGACGTCACGTGGGTCCTCGCGCAGGGGTACGGCGGCGAGCGTGATGCCGTCGCAGGGAACGGTCGGCAGGTCCTTGAGCGAGTGGACGGCCAGGTCGATGCGGCCGTCGAGCAGGGCGTCGCGCAGCGCGCTCACGAACACGCCGGTGCCCCCGAGCTGGGCCAGGGGAGCCGACGTGGTGTCGCCCTCGGTGGTGATCTCGACGAGCTCGACCTCGCGACCCAGCCGATCACGCAGCAGCTCGGCGACCAGCCCCGACTGGGTGGTCGCCAGCGCGGAGGCGCGGGTGCCGAGTCGCAGCGGAGCCTGCCTCACGTCGGTGGTCATGTGACCGCCTCCCCGGAAGGCCGGGTGACCGCGACGACCGCCTCGGGGTCGAGGGAGAACAGCTCGGCGAGGGCCGCGGCGTAGGAGACGGCGCCGGTCTCGTTGGCCAGCTCCTTGACGCGGACGGTCGGCTGGTGGAGCAGCTTGTCGGCGACCCGGGCCAACGTGTGGAGCACCTCGTCGCGGGCGGCCTCGTCGAGGTCGGGCAGCCGGGTGACCAGCCTCGCCATCTCGGCCTCGACCACGTCGGTCGCCATCGAGCGCAGGGCGACCACGGTCGGGGTGACGCTGGCCTGGCGGCGGGCGGTGAGGAAGGCGGTGACCTCCTCGCCGACGATCCGGCGCACGCCGTCGATCTCACGGCCGGCCTCGGAGTCGCGCAGCCGTTCGGCGA
The DNA here is from genome assembly GCA_963782075.1 of uncultured Actinomycetota bacterium. GTDB lineage: Bacteria > Actinomycetota > Actinomycetes > Propionibacteriales > Nocardioidaceae > Nocardioides. The sequence continues at coordinate 402,341 of CAWAIJ010000014.1, read as the reverse complement.
GGTCGGCGAGACCCACGAGGGTGACGCCCGGCAGCTCGCGCGCCGTCGGCTCCACGTCGTGGGGCAGCGCCAGGTCTGCGATCGCCAGCGGGTGGTGGTCGGGACGAGCGGCCTGCAGCTGGGCGGCCGAGAGCAGCACGCCGGTCGCGCCGGTGCAGGTCACCAGCAGGTCGGCGGTCGCCAGCTCACGGTCGAAGTCCTCGAGACCGACCGCGCGTACGGCGTACTCGGCGGCGAGCCGCTCGGCGTGGGCTGCCGTGCGGTTGACGACCACCACGTCGGCCGCGCCCTGCCGGGCGACGGTCGCGGTCGCCAGCGAGGCCATGCCGCCGGCACCGAGCACCACGACGCGCTTGCCGGCGACGCCGTCGGGGAGGATCTGGTCCAGCGCCGCGGTCACCAGGGTGGGCGCCGCCTGGTCGATGCCGGTCTCGGCCCGGGACCGCTTTCCGACCCGCAGCGCCTGCTGGAACAGCACGTTGAGGGCGGAGGCCACGGTGCCCTGTTCCTGGCCGAGCCGCAGCGCGGCGCGGGCCTGGCCCAGGATCTGGCCCTCCCCGACCGCCATCGAGTCGAGGCCGGAGGCGACGTGGAAGAGGTGGGAGACCGCGCCGTCCTCGTAGTGGACGTAGAGGTTCGGGAGCATCGCCTCGGCGGACTCGCCGGCGCGCTCGACCAGCAGCCGGGACACGTCCTCGACGCTGCCGTGGAATCGGTCGACCTCGGCGTAGATCTCGAGCCGGTTGCAGGTGGAGATGACGGCGGCCTCGGTGACGTGGGAGCAGGCCATGACGTCGGTGAGGAGCTTGACCACGCCGTCGCCGTCGAGCGCGACCCGCTCCAGCAGCGAGACCGGGGCGGAGTTGTGGGAGATGCCGACGACCAGGACGCTCATGAAGCGTTCTCCTGGTTCGCGTGGGTGCCCGCCTTGCGCTGCTCGTGGTAGGCGAGGATCTGCAGCTCGATGGAGAGGTCGACCTTGCGGACGTCGACGCCCGCCGGGACCGTCAGCACGCTCGGCGCGAAGTTCAAGATGCTGGTGACGCCGGTGGCGACCAGCCGGTCGCACACGTCCTGGGCAGCGGCGGCCGGGGTCGCGATCACACCGATGGCGACACCGTGCTCGGCGACGATCTCCTCCAGGTCGTCGAACGGGCGGACGTCGACTCCGGCGACGACCTCGTCCTGGCGATCGGGGTCGGCGTCGAGGAGTGCCACCACGCGGAAGCCGCGGCTGCGGAAGCCTGAGTAGTTGGCGAGCGCGTGGCCGAGGTTTCCGATGCCGACGATGACGACCGGCCAGTCCTGGGTCACCCCGATCTCGCGGGCGATCTGGTAGCGCAGGTAGTCGACGTCGTAGCCCACGCCGCGGGTGCCGTAGCTGCCGAGGTAGGACAGGTCCTTGCGGAGCTTGGCGCTGTTGACGCCGGCCGCCTGGGCGAGCTCCTCGCTGGAGCAGGTGGTGATGCCGGACTCGGCGAGGGTGACCAGCGCCCTGAGATAGACGGGCAGACGCGCGACGGCGGCCTCGGGGATGTCCCGGGCGGTGTCGGTGGAGGTCCTGGCCGTCACGTAGTCGCTTTCCAGCCACTCGGCAGCGGGCCTCGGGAACCCGGGGAGAACCAAGCGGCGCCGTTCAATGTAGGAGTTTGTGAACGGGGGAACAAATCGAGCGTGGGCTACGGCTAGCACAGGTGACAATTCGCACACTCAGCGGGGTGGGTGCCGCCTCACCCGACCTCGTCGAGCACGCGCGCGAGGTGGTCCTCGAGTCGCCGCCAGCCGGAGGACCCGATCGGCATCGTGCGGCCGCCGGGTGCGGGGAGGAACCCGACCACGTCGAGCACGTCGAAGTACGGCTGGGGGTGTCGACCGGTCGTGGCGACGTACGCCGCCGCGAAGTGCCGGGCCACCTCGGTGCCGTGCCGCAGCGCGAGGTTCGAGGCCGCGTGGGCCACGTCGAGCCAGGCGGGCCCGGTGGAGGTCTCGACCCAGTCGACGACACCGGTGATCCGGTCCCCCGACCACAGCAGGTTGTGGGGGCCGAAGTCACGCTGGAGGAAGCACGGCTCCCACGCAGGGTCGCCGCCGTCGAGCAGCGCGAAGGCTCGGCGCCAGGTGTCGGGATCCTGGGCGAAGGCGGGCACGACCCGCTTGGCCGGCCACGCCCACGACTGGAAGTGGCGCGGCATCGGCTCGACCCGGACCTCGTGGATCGCCGCCAGCAGCTGCGCCATCGCTCAGCACAGCCACCTCGTCACACCGCATCGCGTCCGGCTCACCGGGCAGCCAGGACATCAGGTGGGCGGCATACCCCGTCTGATCGCCGTCGGCATCCAGGGCCAGGCTGAGCGGTGCGGGCACCGGGCGCGCCGCGAGCACCTGCTGGCTCTCGGCCTCGCGCCGCGCGAGCTCGGCACCGTGGCGGCGCCACGGTTCCTCGGTGACCAGTCGCAGCACGGAATCGTCGCCGCGAGCGTGGGAGAGCCGGAGCATCCGCGAGGTCATGCCCCCCGTCAGGGCCGTCACCCCCGTCACCGGACGGCCGAGCACCCGACCGGCCCAGGCGACCCCGGCCTCGTCGGTCACCTGGTCAGGGCGGTGCGCAGCCGCTGCTCGTCCACCCGCCAGAAGTCGTGTTGCCGACCGTCGACGAGCGTCACCGGGATCTCCTCGCCGTAGCGCGCCAGCAGGTCGTCGTCGCCGTCGATGTCGATCTCGACGTACTCCTCACCCAGATCGCGGCAGACCCGGTCGATCACCACGCGGGCGTCGTCGCACAGGTGGCAGCCGGCGCGGCCGTAGAGGGTGACCCGGGCGGTCATCGGCCCGCCCGCAGGAGGAGGTGCCACCGACCCAGCGGTGTGTGAGCCACCGTTTCGTGGTCCCGTTCGGTCCCTGAGCCACCGCCGCCAGGAGTCACCATCACTCCAGGAGGCCGAGGGCGCGGCGCCGCTCGAGGCCGCGGAGCCGCCCCTTCTGCACCTTGCCGGTGACGGTCAGCGGCAGCTCGTCGACGACCTCGACGCGGGTGGGCCGCTTGAAGCGTGCGAGTCGCTCCTCGCACCGCGCACGCACGGCCGCCTCGATGGCGGCCGGGTCGGCGTCGGGGGCCCGGACATAGGCGACCACGACCTCGCCGGTCTCGTCGTCGTCGACGCCGATGACGGCCACCTCGGTCACCCCCTCGACCTCACGCACCACGTCCTCGACCTCGCTGGGGTAGACGTTGAAGCCGGAGACGATGACCAGCTCCTTGAGCCGGTCGACCAGGAACAGGTCGCCGCTCGCGTCGAGGAAGCCGACGTCGCCGGTGGACCACCAGCCCTCGTCGTCGGGACCCGCGCTGCCGTCGGGCCAGTAGCCGCTGAAGAGGTTGTCGCCCTTGACCTGGATCTCTCCGGGGTCCTCGCCCTCGGGCGCGCGGCCACGATCGTCGACGAGGCGCAGCTCGATCCCGGGGAGGGCCGCGCCGACCGACCCGTTCTGGAGATCGGTCGAGCACAGGGTGCTGGTCACGACCGGCGACGCCTCGGTGAGCCCGTAGCCCTGGTGGACCGGGAGGCCGGTCAGGCCGGTGAACCGCTCGATGACCTCGGCACTCAGCGGCGCCGAGCCGCACAGCACCAGCCGCACCGGGCCGAGCCGCTCGCGGAGCTGGGGGTCGTCGAGCCAGTAGCCGAACACGGGTGGCGCGATCGGGACGACGCTGCACGCCTCGTCCTCGATCAGGTCGAGGGTGCCGTGCGGATCGAATCGTTCTGCGAGCACGAGCCGGGCGCGGTGGCGGAGCACGCCCCCCAGCACGGCGTTGAGCCCGTAGACGTGGAACAGCGGGAGCACGCCCAGGACGACGTCGTCGCCGTGCATCATCGGCGGCTCCACGCCGGCCACCTGCTCGACGTTGGACAGCAGCGCGCGGTGGGTCAGCATCGCCGCGCGCGGTCGGCCCGACGTACCGCTGGTGTAGAGGAGGCAGGCCAGCTTCTCCGGGTCGGGCAGCGGGGGGACGGCACGCGCGTCGGCGGTCCGCAGCGTCTCGAAGGCCACCTCGTCGTCGCCCGCCGGCTCGTCCACGACGACCACCCGCGTCGGGACGGCCCGCGCCACCAGGTCGGGGTCGAGGCCGACGTCCTCACCGGCGCGGGCTCGCGCCACGAGCGCCACCGCCTCGCGGACCGCACCCAGCGTCGCGGCGTCCGCGACGGCGAGCCGGCACCCGGAGTCGGCGACCATCCGGGCGAGCTCGCCGACCGTCGAGGTCGGGTTGACCGGGACGGCGACGGCCTGCGCGCGGAGCACCCCGAGGTACGACGTGACGAACTCGAGCCGGTTGCCCAGCGCGATCAGCACTCGCTGTCCGCCCAGGACACCTGCCTCGCCCAGGCCGGCCGAGATCCGGGCGACGTCGTCCTCGAGGGCGGCCCAGGTCAGGCTGCGACCACTGCTCTCGACGACTGCCGTGGCGTCGGGCCGCTCGGCCGCCGCGCTCGAGACCAGGCCGCTCAGGTCCGGCTGCTCGTCCGACGTGAGGGGCATGCGCCGATCCTTCCACACAGGGATGACCCCCGAGGGGACACTAGGATCCGGGTATGACCCCCGAGAGGCCGCGCCGCCCGCTGAACCTGCAGCAGCGCTCCACCCTCGCCGGTGAGGCGGCCGCGTCGGCCGCCGAGGTGGAGACGGCTCTCAGCACGCCCGCCGACCCGGTCTCGGCGGCCTTCTTCGACGTCGACAACACCGTCATGCAGGGTGCCAGCATCTTCCACCTCGCCCGCGGCCTCCACCGACGCGAGTTCTTCACGACCCGCGAGATCCTGGGCGCCGCGTGGAAGCAGGCCTACTTCCGGGTCGTGGGAGTCGAGGACCCCGAGCACGTGTCGGACGCCCGCAACTCCGCGCTGAGCTTCATCTCGGGCCACACGGTCGCCGAGCTCGAGGAGCTCGGCGAGGAGATCTTCGACGAGGCGATGGCCCACCGGATCTGGCCGGGCACCCGGGCTCTCGCCCAGCTGCACCTCGACCAGGGGCAGCGGGTGTGGCTGGTGACCGCGGCGCCGATCGAGATCGCCCAGATCATCGCCCGCCGACTCGGCCTCACCGGCGCGATGGGCACGGTGGCCGAGCACGTCGACGGCGTCTACACCGGTCGTCTGGTGGGCGACCTGCTCCACGGCCCGGCCAAGGGCGAGGCGATCAAGGCCCTGGCGATCCGCGAGGGTCTCGAGCTCGACCGCTGCTCGGCGTACTCCGACTCCTTCAACGACCTGCCGATGCTGACCATGGTCGGCGACCCGTGCGCCATCAATCCCGACCACCGGCTGCGCGCCCACGCCCGCGCGCAGGGCTGGCGGATCCGCGACTACCGCACCGGGCGCAAGGCGGCCCGGACCGGGCTCGTGGTGGGAGCTGCGGCCGGGGCCGTCAGCGGCGCCGTGGCCGCCGGGGTCGCGTTCCGCCGCCGGCACTGACTCCCGTGCCGGGCGAACGTGGTCTGGACCAGCTTTTGCCCGTGAGGCCTTCCCCCTCCGTGTGACGGCGCTTACGATGGCGGCTGGCTTCGGGGGAAGCTGTTGACCGGGAGGGTCGTCATCAAGACGCAGTGGGGCCCAGGAGACGTCGCGCGCGGGTTTGATGCCCTGCGCGCCGCCGTCGCCGAGGCCATGTCCGCGCCGTGGACACCCGCGCTCGCCGGCGAGGGTCCGGCTCGGCCCGCTCGTCTGGGCGCCGGTCGGCTGCTGAGCGAGGCCGCCGTGACGCCCGATCCCGGGGCCGGTGGCTTCGGTGACTCCGACCTGGCCGCCTCGTCGGAGGAGGACGCGGCAGAACGCACCCGACTGATCGCTCTGGTCGAGCTGGCCCGGGGTGGCGACAAGGAGGCGTTCGGCCTCCTCTACGACCACTACCAGGGTTCGGTCTACCGGTTCCTCTTCTACCGGACCCGCTCCTCGCAGCTCGCCGAGGACCTGGCCTCGGAGACCTTCTTCCGGGCGCTGCGCTCGATGAACAACTTCCGGTGGCAGGGCAAGGACTTCGGCGCGTGGCTGATGACCATCGCCCGCAACCTGTGCACCGACCACTTCAAGGCCGGCCGCACCCGCCTCGAACTGACCACCGAGGACATGTCGCCGCACGACGACGCCACCGAGGGCCCGGAGACCGCGGTGCTGGCCTCGCTCACGAACGAGCTGCTGATGAAGGCGCTCCAAGAGCTCCCCGACGAGCAGCGCGACTGCCTGATCATGCGGTTCCTGCAGGGACTGAGCATCGCCGAGACCGCCGAGATCCTGGGGCGCAGCGACGGCGCGATCAAGCAGCTGCAGCTGCGCGGCGTACGCAATCTGGCGAAGCTCATGCCGGAAGGCGTGAAGGACTGATGCACACGCACGAAAAATTGTCGACGTATGCCGCGTCACATCCCGTAACTTCGCCTCTCAGCGCGTCGTTGAGGTGGGTGTCGAGAGGTCATCGGGACCTCGGCATCCATGAGCAGACAGGACCACAGCAATGACGACGGTGTTTTCGGTGCGACGTCGCGCCGAGGAGTTCCACCACTTGGTCGAGGACACCTCGACCGGGAGCTCCCGCGACGCCCGACTCACCGACTTCGTCGAGCTCGTCGCCATGATGCGCGACCTGCCTCCGGTCGAGCCGTCGCCCGCGTTCACGATGACGCTGCGCGAGCAGCTCATGGACGCCGCCGACACCCTGCTGCAGCCCTCCCCCGACACCCAGCGCCTCACACTCCCCCCGCGCCGGACCGCCCGGGACCGGCGGCTCGCCGCCCTGGTCGGCGGCTTCGCGATCGTGGGAGCCTCGACCTCCCTGGCGGTCGCGGCGTCGAGCGCGCTGCCCGGCGAGATGCTCTATCCCCTCAAGCGCGTCCTGGAGAGCGCCGAGACCGGCGTCCACCTGAGCGACGAGAGCAAGGGCGTCTCGCTGCTGGCCAACGCCACCGACCGGCTCGCGGAGGTCGCCGCGCTGAGCCGCGCCGGCAACCTGGCCGAGGGCGCGATGATCGCCGACACCCTCGGCACCTTCAGCGACCAGGCGTTGCTGGCCTCCGACCTGCTGCTCGACGACTACGCCGAGACGGGCGAGGAATCCTCGATCGAGGAGCTGCACGACTTCACCTCGACCAGCATGCAGACCCTGACCCAGCTCGAGGGGCTCGTGCCTGACGAGGCCCGCAGCGAGCTCGTCCGCGCCGCCCAGGTGCTCGGCGACATCGACGCGGCGGCCGGCAAGGCCTGCCCCTCGTGCCCGGGAGGTCTCTCGGAGATTCCCTCCTCCCTGATGTCGGCCGGCCGAGTGTCCGAGCCCTTCGTCATCGTGGTCCCCGCACCGTTCGTCGAGGAAGGCACCGGCTCCGGCGAGGGCGAGCAACCCTCGAAAGGCGGTCCGAAGCAGGGCGGGAAGGGCCAGCAGACCGACGACGGCAACCCGCTGACCGACCCGACTCTCGCGCCCGACCCCGGCAACACCGGCGGCAACGACCCCACCAGTCCGCTCGACGCGCTGACCGACCCGGTGACCGGCGGCGGCGGCACCACCTCCAACGGCGGCGGCCTTCCCGGCGTCCCCGATGTCGACGACGCCATCGACGGTGTCGAGGACGGCCTGCCCGAACTGCCCTGAAGCCCTCGCGGCACGCGGGTCACTCAGGCAGTGGCGCCTCGTGCTGCCGACTGCCCATGAAGACCGACTCGCGCTGCCTCAGCAGCGAGTAGAGCGTCTGCTGGATCGTCTCGCGCACCTGGTCGGTGACGTTGAAGACCAGCATCGGGTCGTCCGCGGCACCGTCGTCGAACTCGTCGGTGCGGATCGGCTCGCCGAACTCCAGCAGCCACTTCGAGGGCAGCGGCACCAGTCCGAGCGGACCGAGCCACGGGAAGAACGGCGTGATCGGGATGTAGGGCACGCCGAGCAACCTGGCCAGGGAAGGCACGTTGCCGACCAGCGGGTAGATCTCCTCAGCACCCACCACCGAGAGCGGAATGATCGGGACGCCGGTGCGCAGGGCGGCCGAGACGAAGCCCCCTCGGCCGAAGCGCTGCAGCTTGTAGCGCTCGGCGTACGGCTTGCCGATGCCCTTGAAGCCCTCGGGCCACACGCCGACCAGCTCGCCGCCGGCGAGCATCCGCTCCGCATCCTCCCCGCAGGCCAAGGTGGCGCCACTCTTGCGGGCCAGCGAGCTGACCACCGGCATCTGGAACACCAGGTCCGCGCCCAGCGGGCGCAGGTGGCGCCCGGTGTGGTCGTGGACGGTCACCAACGTCATCAGCGCGTCCATCGGCAGCGTGCCGGAGTGGTTGGACACGACCAGGGCGCCGCCCTCGGTCGGGATGTTGTCGGCACCGGCGACCTCGATCCGGAACCACTTCTCCGCGATCGGCCGCAGCGCGGTCATCAAGAAGCGCTCGGTGATCTCGGCATCGAAGCCGTACTCGTCGACGGCGTAGTCGCCGGTGACCCGGCGGCGCAGGAAGAAGAGGAGCCGGGCCAGCTGTGGCTCCCACTGCTCGCCGAAGAGCTCCTTGGCGGCGAACTGGAACGCGCCGAGCCACTCCCCCGGGGTGATGCCGCCCAGCGGCGCCCGCTCGCGGGTCGTGGTGGGTGGCACCGGCGGCGACGCGGGAGCTGCCTGCTTCCTGGGCGGAGGGGCCTTGCGCGGCGGGGTCGCCGGCGGGGGTGCGGAGTCGTCCGCGCTGGACGACTGGGGAGGCGGCGTCGTGCCGGCCAGGTTGCGCGCGGCCGAGGAGGGGCGGGCGTTGCCGGTGCCGCGCCCGGGACGGCCGCGGGTCCCGATCGGGATGATCTCGGCGTCACCCACGGTCGGGCCCCTGTCCAGCTTCGGCGAGCTCGATCGCGGCGGGGTCGACCAGGCGCGAGGCACTGTCGATCACCCGGGTCGCATGACCCCCGGTGCGGGACAGCGAGCGGGAGAAGTCCTCGAACGCCCCCGCTGTGGTCCAGCGCGGCTCGAACCCGAGGTCGGTGCGCATCCGGGTGGTGTCGATGCCCCGACCGTAGGTGAGGAAGCCGAGCTGCTCGGGCGAGAAGTCGGCCAGCCGGGCCTGCCGCAGCACGGAGCCGAGGCTCCCCACCGCGAACCCGGGAAGGGTGACGCTGGCGCGCTGGAGCCGGCGGATGGCCTGCGACAGCATCAGGACGCCGTCGCCGGCGACGTTGAAGACACCCGAAGGACCGTCGAGCGCGGCGTGTCGGAGCACGCCGAGCAGGTCGTCCTGATGGAGGAACTGCAGCCGCGGGTCGAACCCGAGCACGGTCGGCACCACCGGCAGCCGGAAGTAGGAGGTGATGGGGCTCTGGACGTGCGGTCCGATCACGTTGGCGCAGCGCAGCAGCGTCACCCGGACGTCGGGCCGGCGTCGCGAGAAGCCGCGCACGTACCCCTCGACCTCGGCGGCGTCCTTGGCGTAGCCGGAGCGGGGCGCACGTCGCGGCTCCATCTCCTCGGTGAACATGGCAGGGTCGCGGTTGCTGGCTCCGTAGACCGTGGAGGTGGACTTCACGATCAGGTGGCGCAACCCCGGAGCCTGCTGGGCGGCCGCCAGGAGCTGCATCGTCCCGATGACGTTGAGCTCCTTCATGGTGTGGCGTCCACCGGCGCTGCCAGGGGTCGCGATCACACTCATGTGGACGACCGTGTCGACGTCCTCCTTGGCGATCACCTTGGCGATCACCGGGTTGCGGATGTCGGCCCGCACGAAGGAGACGTCGCCGATGTCACCGCGAGGCGGTACGACGTCGACGCCGATCACCCGGTCGATGCCGGGCGCCGCCGCCAGTGCGCGAGCACACCGGCGGCCGAGGTCGCGCGAGACCCCGGTGACCAGGACGACCTTGCCTTCACTCATGAAGCGGCTCCCCGGAAGAGTGGGGCGCAGTGCCTACTTGCCGAGCTTGCGACGCTGGACGCGCGTCTTCTTGAGCAGCTTGCGATGCTTCTTCTTCGCCATACGCTTGCGCCGCTTCTTGATGACAGAACCCACAGGGATACCTTTCAGAACTCACGATGCCACCGGGTGCACCCGCTGGCGGGATCAGCCTATCCGCCGTACAGGAGGCAGCCGAAACCGCGTGGACCAAAGTCCACCATGTGAGTCTGGTTTGAGCGGAGGCCGCTCGGGTCAGCCGGCGTCGTAGAAGCTCTTGCGGAGGTACTCGTCCACGTCCTCCTCGGTCACCCGGAAGGACCGGCCGACGCGGACGGCTGGCAGCTCGCCACCGTGCACCAGGCGGTAGACAGTCATCTTGGAGACGCGCATCATCGCGGCGACCTCCGCCACTGTCAGAAACTTGGGATCGTTGTAGTCCCCAGGCTTGTTGTCCATCGTGCACCGGCTTTCTCTGCGGCACGCCCACCGGCTTCCCCACCGGCGGTGCACGTGAAGGATAGGGCCTTGTGTGAATGGTGGGGAAGCAAATGACCAATGAAACTCAAGTGGTCCGGCGTGTCCGCTTGCGTGAGCGGGAGAAGTTTTACCTGGCACGCCTGCCGGCGGCCGATCAGGGGAACGGATCGAGCCCGTGCAACGGGAACGTCGCGGTCCTCGTGGCGTGGATCGCGCGGTCGAGCCAGGTGTCCGGGTCGTAGCCCTGGGACCAGTCGCGGTAGGCGGCGGTCCGGCCGTCCGTGAGGCGGATCGGAGCCACCTGACCGAGCCGGGTCATGACGTGGTCGCGCCAGCCCTGCGGGGTCTCGGTCATCGGCGGCAACGGCTGGCCAGCGAGGATCGCGAGCAGGTGCGTCCAGGCCCGCGGCACGACGTCGACCACGGCGTACCCGCCGCCGCCGGTGACGACCCACCGGCCGCCGGCGACCTCGTGGGCCAGGTCGTGCAGCGCCTCGTACGTCGCCCGCTGCCCGTCGACGGTCAGCATCATGTGGGCCAGCGGGTCGTTGATGTGGGAGTCACAGCCGTGCTGGGTGACCAACACGTCCGGCTCGAACTCACGCAGCACCGGCGGGACCACCGCGTGGAAGGCGCGGAGCCAGCCCGCGTCCGACGTCCCGGGGGGCAGCGCCACGTTGACGGCGGAGCCCTCGGCGTCCGGCCCCCCGACGTCGTTCGGGAAGCCGGTGCCCGGGAAGAGCATCCGGCCGGTCTCGTGGATCGAGATGGTGAGCACGCGCGGGTCGTTCCAGAAGATCTTCTCCACCCCGTCGCCATGGTGGACATCGACGTCGACGTAGGCCACGCGTTCGGCGCCCGAGTCGAGGAGGTGCTGGATGCCCACCGCTACGTCGTTGTAGACGCAGAAGCCGCTGACCCGGCCGGGCATGGCGTGGTGGAGACCCCCGGTGATGTTGGCCGAGTGGAGGCTGCGACCTGACCACACCTGATCTGCCGCCTCGATGGTGGCTCCGACGACGTGGGCGGCGGCGTGGTGCATGTCGCGGAAGACCGGGTTGTCGTCGCTGCCGAGCCCGCAGACGTCGTCGTACTCACCGGAGGTGCCGGCGCGAGTCACGGCATCCACCAGGTCGGCGGTGTGGACGGTGAGCAGCTGGTCGCGGGTCGCGACCGGGGCATCGACGAGGGTGAGGCCGTCGAGCACGCCGAGCGCTTCGGCCAGCCGCATGGTCAGGTCGACCCGGACCGGGGACATCGGGTGGCCCTCGCCGAAGTCGTACTGGGTGAGACTCGGGTCGAAGACGACCGTCGCCGGTCCCGAACACTCCACCATGCCGACAACGTACCTGTAGCCTTGTCGCGTGCCGATGTCTCGTTCCACACTCGTGAACCCCATGTGGTGGCCCGCCTGACGGCGGCCCACCTCGATCGAGCACACCCTTCGACGCAGATGACCGCCCCCGGGCGGTCGGACGCATGCGTGCGCACTCTCCGGGGGCCCTGACCCCAGGAGCCACCATGACCACCCTCTCCCTGCTGACCCCCTCGGGCCGGCTCACCCTCGGCAACCTGCTCGGCGCGTTGCATCCGATGGCGGCACGGCAGGAGCACGCCTTCTACGGCATCTCCGACCTGCACGCCCTGACCACCGCGCACGACCCGGCCGAGCTGCGGGACCGCACCCGCGAGCTGATGACGCTGCTGCTGGCCGCAGGGCTCGAACGGAGCACGTTGTTCCGCCAGAGCATGGTGCCCGCCCACACCGGGCTCGCCTACCTGCTCGAGTGCACCGCCCACACCGGTGAGCTCAACCGGATGATCCAGTTCAAGGAGAAGGGACGCGACGTGCCGACCACGCGCGTCTCACTGTTCACCTATCCGGTGCTGATGGCCGCCGACATCTTGCTCTACCGGCCTGCGGAGGTCCCGGTCGGCGCCGACCAGCGCCAGCACGTCGAGCTCACCCGCGACCTCGCCCTCCGCTTCAACTCGACCTACGGTGCGGTCTTCACCGTCCCCGAGATCGTCACACCGACGGCCGGGGCACGGATCATGGACCTCGCGGAGCCGACACGGAAGATGAGCAAGTCGATCGCCGGCCCGGGCAGCATCGTGCTGCTCGACCCGCCCGACGTCGTACGACGCAAGATCGGTCGCGCCGTCACCGACTCCGACACGGGACCCGCGGCCGTCCGGGCCGACCGGGACAGCAAACCGGGCGTCACCAACCTGCTCGACATCCTCACCGCGTGCGGCGGATCGGCCGACGGCATCGCGACCTACGGAGCCCTCAAGGCGGCGGTGACCGACGCGGTGGTGTCGGTGCTCGAGCCGCTGCAGCGGCGCTACCGCGAGCTCGCCGACGACCCCGCCCACGTGACCTCGGTGTTCGAGACCGGGTCCGAGCGGTGCCGTGTGGTCACCGACCCGGTGCTGGCCGCCGCGCGGTCGGCCATGGGCTTGTGACTCAGGAGCCCTCGGCCAGCTCGCGGGAGCGGTCGCGGGCGGCCTCCATGGCAGCGAGGAAGGCCGCGCGGACCCGGTGACTCTCGAGCTCGCGGAGCGCGGCCGCCGTGGTGCCGCCGGGCGAGGTGACCTGCTCGCGCAGGACCACCGGGTGGCTGCCGGTCTCGCTGAGCATGGTCGCCGAGCCGAGCAGGGTCTGGACGACGAGGTCGGTGGAGGTCGCGCGCGGCAGGCCGAGGTGTACGCCGGCCTCGATCATCGACTCCACGACGAAGAAGATGTAGGCGGGACCCGATCCCGAGATGGCGGTCACCGCGTCCATCTGCCGCTCCGGCACCCGCAGCACCTTGCCGGTCGAGGCCATCAGCGACTCGACCTCCGCGAGGTGGGACTCGTCGCAGTGGGAGCCGGGGGCGATGGCGGCCATGCCCTGGTCGACCAGGGCGGGCGTGTTCGGCATGACCCGGACCACCGCGACGCCCTCGGGCACACGCGACTCGATGAACGAGGTCGTGATGCCGGCAGCGAGTGACGCGAGCAGCTGACCGGGCCGCAGCTCGTCGGCGATCTCGGCGAGCAGGTCGGCCATGTCCTGGGGCTTCACGACGACCGCGAGGGTGTCGGCCTTGCGGGCAGCCTCGACGTTGGAGACGACCGCGACGCCGTAGCGCTCCTCGAGCTCGCGGGCACGCTCAGGCCGCTTCTCGCCGATCAGCAGGTCATCGACCCGACGGCCGGCACGGACCAGGCCGGAGAGCAGGGTCTCCCCCATCACCCCGGCGCCGAGGATCGCGGTCTGGGTCACGTCGGTTCCCCCTACTTCTTCGAGATCAGCGACTTCGCGAAGAATGACAGGTTGGACGGCTTCTCCGCGAGCCGTCTCATGAGGTAGCCGTACCACTCGGTCCCGTAGGGGATGTAGACCCGCACCGTCTCGCCGGACTCGGCCAGCCGCAGCTGCTCGGTGGGCCGGATACCGAAGAGCATCTGGTACTCGTAGGTGCCCTGCGCGCGGCCGTAGCGGCTGGCCAACGACGAGGCGATCTCGACCATCCGCGGGTCGTGCGTCGCGATCATCGGGTAGCCCTGACCGGCCAGCAGCACCTTGAGGCAACGGACGTAGGACTTGTCGATGTCGACCCGGTCCTGGAAGGCGACCCCCTCGGGCTCGAGGTAGGCGCCCTTGCACAGCCGGACCCGCGAGCCCTCGTGGGCCAGCTCGCGGCAGTCGGCCTCGGTGCGGTGGAGCGCGGCCTGCAGCACGGCGCCGGTCTCGGGGAAGTCCTTGCGGAGCTCGCGCAGGATCGCCAGCGTCGAGTCGGTGGTGGTGTGGTCCTCCATGTCGAGGGTGACCGTGGTGCCGGCGTTGCGCGCGGCGCGGCAGATCGTGCGCGCGTTCTCGACCGCGATCTTGTGTCCCCCGCCGGCGACGGAGGCGGGCAGCGCCTGGCCGATCGCCGACAGCTTGACCGAGACCTCGGCCTTGCGGTTCAGGCCACGCGCCGCGAGCTGTTCGAGCAGCTCGACGTACGCCGCCACGGTCGCCTCGGCCTGCTCGACGTCGAGGGTGTCCTCGCCGAGGAAGTCGAGCGTCACGGTCAGCCCGTCGTCGACCAGGACACCGGTCGCGTCGACCGCGGCCTCGGTGGTCTCACCGGGGACGTAGCTGCGCACGATCCCCGACGACACGGGCATGGCGCTGACGAGCTTCTTGACCTGCTGGCTGCGGGCCAGCATCAGGAGCGGTTGGCGGAGCAGTGGCATGCGGACAGGCTACGCGCGAGGCGGTTTCCTGCCCTAGTCGGCGGCGGGTGCCTGCCGACCCTTCCGCGTGGCACCCTTCGCCTTGCCCACCTTCGAGCGCTTCTTGCCCGCCTTGCCTGCCTTGCCAGCCTTGCCACCCGGACCGGCGCCCGGCCCGCGCTGCCGCTGGGCCTGCTCGAGCTTCCAGGCCGCGTCGACAGCGCCCGCCAGCGCGGTCACCGCGGCGTCCAGGGCGATGGTCGGCGACTCGACCAGCGGGCTCTCCGGCGCGACGACGTCCTCGCCGGGACGCAGCGACGCGAGGTCGCCGATGATGTGGGGCTGCTGCTCACGCAGCGACGCGATGGTGTGATCCGCGAGGGTCCGGATCCGGGCCAGCGCCCACTCCGGAGGCGTCGGGATCTTGGTGTCGTCGGGTCCCCACTCACGGTGCCGCAGTCCGCCGACGGCGCCGTAGAAGACCATCTTCCGGTAGAACTCGTCGGTCCAGCCGCGCGCCTTCTTCTGCGCGTTGAGCTGGCGGAGCATCTCCACGCTGGTGCGGTCCAGGGACTCGTTGGCGGTCGCGACCGGCTCGAGGAATCCGTCGGGGAGGTCGAGCAGCCGCTCGAAGGCCCGGGGCATCAACGCCCGGTTGTTCTCGTCGGAGCAGATCAGGTGGAACCGCTGCGGGTCGAGGTGCGTCGACCACTTCCGCGCCGTCTCGGCGAGCTGCTGGCCCGGCGGGAAGGAGGCCAGGATCGCGTCGATGTCGTCCCCCGCGAGGACGTACTCGAGCCACTCCTCGTAGGTCATGGCCAGGAACTTCTTGACCTTCTCCTGGTAGAGCGAGGGCAGTGCCTTGTCGAGCCGCCGACCCACCGCCACGACGTGGAGCCGCTCGGCGCCGAAGCTCGCCACCATCCGGCCGATGGCGTCCTCGTCGGCACGGCCGAAGGCCTCGCTGCTGACGACGGCCTTCAACCCCGACTCGTTGACCTCGGCGACCAGCTCGTCCCACTCGGCCATCCGGGGCTTGCGCATCCCTCGTGGCCGGGCGCCCATCACGGCCCAGCCGGAGAACTTCGCCCGCACGCCCGATCCCGGGTAGAGGACCCCGAGCTCGGCCATCTCCTCGCGGCGCGCGGCCATCGTGGTCTGGATCGAGGTCGAGCCGGTCTTCGGGGGACCGATGTGGATCATCACGTCGCCGGGCGCCATCGGCGCGATGTCGTCCCAGGGATTCTCAGGCATGCGGGGATCGTAACCGCCGCTGCGGTCAGGGAGTACGACGCCGCAGCGTGACCGCTCCGAGGGCGAGTGCCGCGGCCGTGAACCCGGCGATCACGCCGATGTCGCCCCAGGCCTCGCCGGTGCTCGCCGTCCTCACCAGCGACTGCATCGCGTCGACGGCGTACGACAGCGGCAGCACGTCGCTGACGACCTCGAGCACCCCGGGCAGCTGGTCGCGAGGCACGAGCAGACCGCACAGCAGCATCTGCGGCACGACCACTGCCGGCATGAACTGGACGGCCTGGAACTCGGTCTGCGCGAACGCGCTGACGAACAGGCCCAGCGCGGAGCCGAGCACCGCGTCGGCGACTGCGACCAGCGTGAGCAGCCAGATCGGGCCGCTGATGTCGAGGCCGAGGAAGCCGACGCTGACCCCGACCGCGATCGCGGACTGGGCCGCAGCCATCAACCCGAAGGCGATCGCATAGCCGAAGAGGAAGTCGAGCTTGCCCATCGGCATCGAGAGGAGTCGTTCGAGGGTGCCGCTGGAGCGCTCGCGCAGCGTGGTGACGCTGGTGACCAGGAACATGATGAAGAAGGGGAAGAGCGCCAGCAGGCTGGGACCCACCGAGTCGAACACGACGCCCGGGGAGTCCTTGTAGATCCACCACAGCAGCGACATCAGCAGGGTCGGCAGCGCCAGCAACATGACCAGGGTGCGGTGGTCCCGCCGCAGCTGGGCCAGCACCCGGGCCGCCACGGCCAGCGTCACCCGCGGGTTCACCAGGGTGCTCATGCTGCCTCACCTCCGACGATCGCCAGGAACGCCTGCTCGATGTCGGCGGACCCCGTGCTGGCACGGATCTCCTCAGGAGTGCCGTCGGCGATCAGCACGCCCTCGCGCATCAGCAGCAACCGGTCGCAGCGTTCGGCCTCGTCCATCACGTGGCTCGAGACGAACACCGACGAGCCGGCGTCGGCGAGCCGGTGGAACAGCTGCCACAGCTCCTGCCGCAGCACCGGGTCGAGGCCGACGGTCGGCTCGTCGAGCACGAGCAGGTCCGGGTCGCCGAGCAGCGCCACGGCGAGGCTGGCGCGGGACCGCTCGCCGCCGCTGAGGCTCCGCACGACCTGGCCGGCGTGGCGTTCGAGGGCGACGGCGGCGACGGCTCTGTCGACGGCCTCCCGGCCGAGGCCGCGCACCCGCGCGAAGAACGCGAGGTTCTCCGTGACGGTCAGGTCGTCGTACACGCTGGCTGCCTGGGTGTGGTAGCCGATCCGGTCGCGCAGTGGCGCGCTGCCGGCGTCCTGGCCGAACACCACGACGCGACCCGACGCGATCTGTTGGACGCCGACCAGCGAGCGCATCAGCGTGGTCTTGCCGCAGCCGCTCGGACCGAGCAGCCCGGTGACCCCGCCACCGATCGTCAGGTCGAGTCCATCGAGCACGGGCCGGCCGCCGCGGACGACGGTGAGCCCGGTGATCTCCACCGAATTATTCATCATGCGTTGAATTGTGCACCCACGGAGCCGCTCAGGGCAAGGGGTCGGCCAGATATCGCTGGATCGTGGGCGCGTACGTCGCCACCAGCTGGTCGGGTGGCAGCGAGGCCAACGGCTCGACCCGCAGCACGTAGCGCAGCAGGATCAGTCCCATGATCTGGCTCGCCACCAGCGGCATGCGCAGCTCGGGCCGGTCGATGCCCAGTGCCTGGCCCACCGGTTGCAGCAGCACCGGCAAGAAGCCCTCGGTGATCAGCTTCGACCCGGCCGGGTCCATCACGCCCCGCACCACCGCGACCAACCGCGGTTGCAGGTCGGGGTCGTCCCAGGCCGAGAGGAAGGCTCGGAGCAGCCGCTCGGCGACGCCGTCGATGCCGTCGGCCACCGCGGGCAGCAGGACCTGGCGCGGGTCGACCGGCAGCTCGAGCGCGGCGAGGAAGAGGCCGTCCTTGCTGCCGAAGTAGTGGTGCACCAGGGCCGCGTCGACACCGGCGTCACCAGCCACCGCGCGGATCGTCGTCCCGGCGAAGCCGTGCTCCGCGAAGCGGGTGCGTGCCGCTGCCAGGATCGCGGTCCGGGTGTCGGGCGCACCGGGCCGGCGCCCACGCCGCACCGTCACGAGGTCGTCACCACGAAGTGCTCGCGGGCGAACTCCAGCGACTCGCGCAGGTCCGCCTCCCGCTGTTCGCGCGAGGTGGCCTTGCGGGTGTTGATCTCGATCACGACGTCGCCGGCGAAGCCCACCGATGCCACGTGGGTCAGGAAGTCCGAGGCCCCCATGACACCGCGGCCGGGCACCAGGTGCTCGTCCTTGGCCGAACCGCTGCCGTCGGTGAGGTGGACGTGACGCAGCCGCGACCCCAGCCTGACCGCCATCTCGATCACGCCCGACTGGGCGATCGCCGCGTGGGAGAGGTCGATGGTGGTGTTCGCGTAGGACTCCTCGGACGGGTCCCAGCCCGGCAGGTACATCTCCATGCCCATGCGGGTACCGGGTCGCGCGCTGGCGCGCCACGGATACATGTTCTCCACCGCGAAGGCGATCCCGGTCGACTCCTCCAGCGCCGCGATGCCGTCGACGAAGCCGGCGGCGTACTCCTTCTGCCAGCGGAACGGCGGGTGGACGACGACCACCTCGGCGCCGACCTCGGCGGCCATCTGCGCAGAGCGCTCGAGCTTGCCCCACGGTTCGGTGCCCCACACCCGCTGCGTGAACAGCAGGCACGGCGCGTGGACCGCGCAGATCGGGATCTCGTGGTGGTCGGAGAGCTGCTTGACCGCGGACGTCTGCTGACTGAGCGCGTCGATGCCGACCATGACCTCGACGGCGTCGTACCCCAGTCGCGCGGCGTAGCCGAAGGCGTGCGCCGACGACTCCGGGTAGACGGAGGCGGTCGACAGTCCGATCCGGTTCACCGGGCACTCACAGGAGGTCACTCACGGTCCCGGACCCGCTGAAGGCGTCGATCCGTTCCAGGATCACGCCCTCGCGCAGCGCCCATGGGCAG
Organism: uncultured Actinomycetota bacterium; assembly: GCA_963782075.1. Lineage (GTDB taxonomy): Bacteria > Actinomycetota > Actinomycetes > Propionibacteriales > Nocardioidaceae > Nocardioides. The sequence continues at coordinate 383,506 of CAWAIJ010000014.1, read as the reverse complement.
ACCTCGAGCCCGTCGAGGTCGAAGATGTCCATCGCGGCATCGGCGACCAGCGCTCCCGGCAGGATCTGGTGGGTGCGGCTCGAGGAGACGCCGGGCAGATCGGCCAGCTCCTGGTCCGACATCGCCGACAGCTGGGGGATCCAGCTGCGCAGCTCCGCGGCCGACAGCAGCCGCGGCACCAGGGGCCCGTCGTCCGACGGCGCAGCACCACAGATCCGTGCCAGCGAGCGGAACGTCTTGGAGGTGGCGACCGCGTGATCGGGACTGCCGTGGCGCAGCAGGTTGCCGGCGTCGCGGGCGATCGCGGAACGGATCTTCGTGCGCAGCGCGCGGATCGCGTCCTCGCTGCGGTCCTCGGCGAGGTGGTCCCGGGCCAGCCGCGCAGCACCCAGCGGCAAGGACCAGGCCACGTCCGGCGACTCGGCGGTCCCGCCCGCGATCTCCAGGGAACCGCCACCGATGTCGAAGACCGCGAGTCGCCCCGAGGACCAGCCGAACCACCGGCGTACGGCGAGGAAGGTCAGCCGAGCCTCGTCCACGCCGGGCAGCACCTCGATGTCGACGCCGGTGCGGTCACGCACCTCGGCCAGGACCGCGTCGGAGTTGGTCGCGTCACGCACCGCCGACGTGGCGAACGGCAACAGCTCCTCGCAGCCCTTGTCCTCGGCGACCCGGAGCGCGGAGGCGACGAACGCGACGAGGGTGTCGATCCCGCTGCGCGACACCGCGCCGGACGCGTCGAGGTGCTCGGCGAGCCGCAGCCGCTCCTTGTGGGAGTACGCCGGGAGCGGGGCCGCGCCGTCGTGGGCATCGACCACCAGCAGGTGGCCGGTGTTGGAACCGATGTCGAGAACGCCCAGGCGCATGGAGCGAATCTACCCGCCACGTACTGTGGCGCTGTGCCCGAAGTCGACCTGGTCTTTCCCCGCGCCTTCGTCGAGTTCGTCGACCCGGCCGACGACGACCAGGTGTTCCGGTGCGACCTGACGTGGCTGACGTCGAACTATTTGTGCATCTTCGGCCAGGGCTGTGCCGGCATCTACGCGGCCTCTCCTGACACCGGCTGCTGCACGCTGGGCGCCCACTTCTCCGACAAGGCCGACGAGCAACGGGTCGCCTCCTACGTCAAGCAGCTGACCCCCGACCAGTGGCAGTTCCATCCCGGACGGAAGGTCAAGAAGTCCGACTGGATGACCACCGATGACGAGGGCGAGCCGAAGACCCGCACCCTCGACGTCGACGGCCAGTCGGCGTGCGTGTTCCACAACCGCACCGACTTCGCTCCGTCCGACGGGCCGGGGGGCGCCGGGTGCGCGCTCCACGGACTCGCCCTGGACCAGGGCCGCAACCCGCTGGAGACCAAGCCGGATGTCTGCTGGCAGCTGCCGATCCGGCGTACGTTCCGCACCGTCGAGCGGCAGGACGAGACGTCGTACACGGAGATCACGATCACCGAGTACGACCGCCGGGGCTGGGGTCCTGGCGGTCACGACCTCGACTGGTACTGCTCGGGCAACACCGAGGCGCACGTCGCCCCGGAGCCGCTCTACGTCACCAACGAGCCGGAGCTGGTCGAGCTGATGGGGCGTGCGGCGTACGACGCCCTGGTCGTCCACTGCGAGGCGCACCTGCGCTCGCGGTCGGCTCTGGCGCTGCACCCCGCCGACCCTCGCTGACCTGCCCGGTCGGGTCGTCGTCCGCGCGAAATCGACCCCGCTGTCTGGACCACGTGGGCCATTGCCGACAATGAATGGCATGCGCTTGGACCATCTTTCTTTTGCAGCCGGACCTGATGGCCTTGCCAGCACTGCCCAGCGCATCGGGGGACTGCTCGGCACCGAATTCAGGGACGGCGGGGTTCACCCCCGCTTCGGCACCCGCAACATGACCCTGCCCCTCGCGGGCGACATGTACCTCGAGATCGTCGAGGTCCTCGATCACCCCGCCTCCGACAAGGCGCCGTTCGGGCAGGCAGTCCGCGCCCGCTCGCTGCTCGGCGGAGGCTGGCTCGGCTGGGTCGTCGCGGTCGACGACATCGCCGCGGTCGAGACCCGGCTCGGTCGCGAGGCCGCCAACGGCAACCGCCACCGCCCCGACGGGGTCGAGCTCACCTGGAAGCAGATCGGGGTGAACGGCCTCATCGCCGACCCGCAGCTGCCGTTCTTCATCGAGTGGGGGATCGCACCCGAGCTCCACCCGAGCCACGGCGCGAGTCCCGACTTCTCGCTCGCCTGCCTCGAGATCGCCGGCGACCCGCAGCGGGTCTCGGAGTGGCTCGGCCAGACCGTCGAGGCACCCCTGGAGGACGTGAAGGTCGAGTGGGCCGCGCCCAACGGCACCCCGGGCATCATCGCCGCGCAGGTCCAGACGCCGCGCGGCCTGGTCCGGATCTGAACCTGCGCGTCCCACCCGGAGCTCGGCCCAGCCCGAACATCTGGGAGCACCCGGTCACCTACGAGGCCGAGAACCACGCCGTCGACCCCGACCAGGTGATCGAGCAGACGATGCGGTCGATCGCGCCGTGGCAGGGGCGCACGGTGCTGGACGTCGGCTGCGGGTCGGGCTTCCACCTGCCCCGCTTCGCCGCCACCGCCTCCCACGTCATCGGGGTCGAACCGCACCCCGCACTGGTCGCGCTCGCCCGTCGGCGTACGAAGCGGCTGCCGCAGGTCTCGGTCCACGAAGGTCTCGCCGAGGCCCTCCCCCTGCCTGATGCCTCGGTGGACGTGGTCCATGCCCGGTGGGCCTACTTCTTCGGGCCCGGCTGCGAGCCCGGCCTGGCCGAGCTGGCCCGCGTCGTCCGCCGCGGCGGCACCGCGTTCGTGATCGACAACGACCCCACCCGATCGACGTTCGGCGGCTGGTTCCGTCGAGGGTTCCCGTCGGTCGACCCGGGCGAGGTCGAGCGGTTCTGGTCCTTGCGCGGCTGGACCCGGCACCCCCTCGACATCCGCTGGGACTTCACCTCCCGCGCGGACTTCGAGGCGGTGGTCCGGATCGAGCTCCCCACCGCCGTCGCCGAGGCCGTCGTCGCGACGTACGTCGGCACCTCCGTCGACTACGCCGTGAACGTGTGGTCGCGGGGGTTCTGAGGGGGCTGGCGGTTTCCCCGGTCGACCGGGGAAACCGCAGGTTGGCAGCCGAAATAACCACTGCGAAGCGTCAGACTCGCCGACCAGGTCCGCGTCAGCTGGAGCCGCGGACGATCAGCTCGGGAGTCAGCAGTACGCCGCCGCCCCGCACCGGAGGATGGGTCAGCAGGCCCTCCAGCGCGCGGACGATCTCGACGGCGACCAGCTCGAGCGGCTGCCGGACCGACGTGAGACCCGGCGGGACGACCTGCGCGACCTGGGAGTCGTCGAAGCCGACCACCGCGACGTCGCGGCCGGCGACCAGCCCGCGCTCGGAGAGGGTGTGCATCACGCCCATGGCGAGGGTGTCGGAGGCGCAGACGAAGCCGGTGGGCTGCGCCTCGTCGAGGAGTACGGCGCTGGCCTCGCGTCCGCTGTGGACGGTGTCCTCGGAGCGGGAGGCGAGTCCGGTCGTGGCCAGCCCGCGCGAGCGCATCGCCCGGGTCCAGCCCGCGCGGCGGTCCTCACCGATGACCTGGTCCTTGCGCCAGCCGATCCAGGCGAGCCGGGAGTGGCCCCGGTCGAGCAGGTGGTTGGTCGCGAGCTCGGTGCCCGCGGCGCCGTCGACGTCGACCCACGGGTGTTGCGCGTCGGGGTTGTCCCACGGCCGGCCGAACGCCACGAACGGTGCCCGCCGGGCCTCCAGCCAGGCGGCCTGGGGGTTGCCGAGGTAGGTGTCGGTGGCGACGAACGCGTCGACCGCCGTGGCCCGCAGCAGCCCGTCGTAGCCGGCCGTCGGGTCCTCGGGGTCGGCCGGGAACAGCAGCACGTGGTAGCCGGCCGCGCTCGACGTCTCCACGAGCGAGTGGACGAAGCGGTCCATCACCGCGCTCGCGGTGTCCTCCTGCGCCGGGGCGAACCGGAGCCCGATCAGGTGGCTGGAGCGGGTGCGCAGGTTGCGGGCCGCACGATTGGGCGAGTAGCCGAGCTCGTCGATCGCCTCGAGCACCCGGGCCAGGGTGTCGGGTCGCAGCAGGTCGGGGTTGTTGACCGCGTTGGAGACGGTTTGCCGCGAGACCCCGGCCAGGTCGGCCACGTCGGCCAGCGTCGGTGGCGTCGCCGGCGCCCACCCCGTCACCCGCGTCATCGACTCTCCCTTGATCGTTCCAATGGGAGCATAACCTGAGCCTGTCGGCACGGTGACCTACCGTCTGCCCCATGCCCCGAAGCACCGCACGCACCAAGGCCCCGTACCGCTGCACCGAGTGCGGCTGGGAGACGGCCAAGTGGGTCGGCCGTTGCGGCGAGTGCCAGGCCTGGGGCTCGGTCGCGGAGGCCGCCGCGCCGACCACCCGCGCCGCCGCGACGCCGGTGACCCGGCCGGCCGTGCCGATCGGGGAGGTGTCGGTCGAGGAGTCCGCCTTCCGCACCAGCGGCGTGCCCGAGCTCGACCGCGTGCTCGGCGGCGGCCTGGTCCCCGGAGCCGCGATCCTGCTCGCCGGCGAGCCCGGCGTCGGCAAGAGCACGCTGCTGCTCGAGGTCGCCGCCCAGACCGCCCGCTACCAGCGGCGCACCCTCTACGTCACCGGCGAGGAGTCCGCCTCCCAGGTCCGGCTCCGCGCCGACCGCACCGGTGGGGTCCACGAGCTGCTCTACGTCGCCGCCGAGACCGACCTCGGCGCGGTGCTGACCCACCTCGAGGAGGTCCGTCCCGAGCTGCTGGTCGTCGACTCGATCCAGACCATCGCCGCCCCCGACGTCGACGGCGTCCCCGGCGGCGTGAGCCAGGTCAAGGAGGTCGCGGCCGCCCTGATCCGGATGGCCAAGACCCGCAACATCACCCTGGTGCTGATCGGTCACGTCACCAAGGACGGGTCCATCGCCGGCCCCCGCGTCCTCGAGCACGTCGTCGACGTGGTCCTCCACTTCGAGGGCGACCGCAACTCCCGGTTCCGGATGGTCCGGGCGATGAAGAACCGGTTCGGCCCGGTCGACGAGGTGGGCTGCTTCGACCTGTCCGCCGAAGGGATCACCGCCGTCACCGACCCGACCGGCCTCTTCGTCGAGAACCACGACCAGCAGGTCCCCGGCACCTGCGTCGCGGTCACGATGGAGGGCCGCCGCCCGCTGCTGGCCGAGGTGCAGGCGCTGGTCACCCACACCGCCGCCGAGCGACCACGTCGTACGACGAGCGGGCTCGACTCCTCGCGCGTGGCGATGGTGCTCGCCGTGCTCCACCAGCACTGCGGCGTCCGCCTCCACCAGCAGGACGTGTTCACCTCCACCGTCGGCGGTGCCCGGCTGGTCGAGCCGGCCACCGACCTGGCGATCGCCGTCGCGCTCGCCTCGGCCTCGACCGGTCGACCGGCCCCGCGCGGCGTGGTCGCGATGGGCGAGCTCGGCCTGGCAGGAGAGCTGCGCAAGGTCCGTGACCTCCCGCAGCGGATCGCCGAAGCGGCCCGCCTCGGGTTCCAGGTCGCCGTCGTTCCCGGTCGCGGCGACGGGTCCGGGGGCGAACGCCAGGTCGAGGGGATGCGCGTGATCGAGGTCTCTGACGTCCGCAGCGCACTCCGCCTGCTCTCGCTGGTGGGCGATCACGCGGGCTAGCCCCGGCGATCTCCTACACTGGCGCACCTGACGGCTGGACCACCCGGCCGCCGAAAGTCGAGGAGGCGGTGTGGCCGCCCAGGTCCGCTCCGAGGAGCAGCTACGGCTGCGTGCCGCCCTGGCCCAGATCGCACCGGGCACCGCACTGCACGACGGTCTCGAACGAATCCTCCGCGGCCGCACCGGTGCGCTCGTCGTCCTCGGTCACGACAAGACCGTCGAGGGGATCTGCACCGGCGGGTTCACCCTCGACGTCCCCTTCACCGCCACCGGGCTGCGCGAGCTGGCCAAGATGGACGGTGCGATCGTCCTGGACAAGGACGCCACCCGGATCATCCGGGCGGCCACCCACCTGATGCCGGACCAGTCGATCCCGTCCGAGGAGACCGGCACCCGCCACCGCACCGCCGACCGAGCCGCCCGACAGACGGTGTTCCCGGTGATCTCGGTGTCGCAGTCGATGCAGATCATCGCGGTCTACGTCGGCGAGACCCGCCACGTGCTCGAGGACTCCAGCCAGATCCTGTCCCGCGCCAACCAGGCGCTGGCCACCCTCGAGCGCTACAAGATGCGCCTCGACGAGGTCGCCAGCACCCTGTCCGCCCTCGAGATCGAGGACCTCGTGACCGTCCGCGACGTCGCGGTCGTGGCGCAGCGACTCGAGATGGTGACGCGGATCGCGCGCGAGATCGAGGACTACGTGCTCGAGCTCGGCACGGACGGCCGGCTGCTGTCGCTGCAGCTCGAGGAGCTCATCACCGGCGTCGACGCCGAGCGCGAGCTGGTGATCCGTGACTACCTGCCCTCCGGCCGTCGCGCCCGGGGACCCGAGGAGTACCTCGGCCGGCTCGAAGCCCTCTCCGCCACCGAGCTGGTCGACCCGGCCGCGGCGGCGCGGGCGTTGGGCCTGGGCACCGGCGAGCACCTCGACGGTGCGGTCGCCCCGCGCGGCTACCGGCTGCTGGCGAAGGTGCCGCGGTTGCCCCAGTCGGTGGTCGATCGGCTCGTCGAGCACTTCGGCAACTTGCAGAAGCTCCTGTCCGCCGGGGTCGACGACCTCCAGGCGGTCGAGGGCGTCGGCGAGCTGCGAGCCCGCAGCGTGCGCGAGGGGCTCTCGCGGCTGGCGGAGTCGACGATCCTCGAACGCTACGTCTGACCCGCGACCGCGTGAGCCCGGTCCACCTCATCGGCCCGCCCGACTGGGAGTGGCGGCGACGCGGGCCCTCGCCGCGGGCCGTGCGGGCCTTCGGCGTGCGCGCCGACGAGCTCCGCCTGCTGCCCGGCGGAGCCGGCCACACCTGGACCGACGGTCGACTGGTCGTGAAGCCGGTCGGCTGCGTGCCTGAGCACACCTGGGTCTGTGAGGTGTACGCCGCGTGGCGCAGCAGCGAGGTCCGGGTGCCCGAGCCGGTGGCACCCGTCAGTGGCCACCCGGACGGCTGGTCGGTCGACGGCTGGGGTGCCCACGCCTGGGCACCGGGCCGCGACGCGGAGCTGCTCGACGAGATCGAGGCGGTCCGCGACGCCAGCGACGCCTTCCATGCCGCGGTGCGTGACCTGTCGAGGCCGTCGTTCCTCGATGACCGGCAGGACCCGTGGTCCCACGGCGACCGACTCGCGTGGGAGGGAGCTGAACCGGTCGGTGACGCGGTGACGTTGCGGGTCACCGAGCGGCTGCGTGACCATCTCGCGCCGGTGTCCAGCACCTCGCAGGTGATCCACGGCGACGTGCTGCCCAACGTGCTGGTCCACCAGCAGTTGCGGCCGGCACTGATCGACTGGCCGCCGTACTTCCGACCGGCCGCCTTCGCCAGCGCCATCACGGTCACGGACGCGGTGACCTTCCGGGGCGCCCCGCTGTCCTGGCTCGAGGACTGGTCGGAGGGACCCGAGTGGCACCAGATGCTGGTGCGCGCGCTCCTCTACCGACTCGGACCAACCGGCGTGTTCGCCCGCCATGACCGCCTCACGGGCAGCCTGGTGACCCACGTGGAGCGCGTCGGTCGCGTCGTGGACGCCCTGGTGAGCTGAGATCAGCCGCGGGCGCCGGACCGGCCCTCGCGGTCCTTCTTCTTGCCGTCGTTCTTCTTCTTGCCGTTCTTCTTGCCGTTCTTCTTGCCCTGGTCACCCTTCGGCTCCGGGTCGACCGTCTCGATGACCACCTCGGGCTTGGGCACGGTGAGCTGGAACTGCAGGTCGGACGGTTCTCCGGCGAGGGCCGCGGCCTCGATGAAGTACCAGCCCGGCAGCGCCCACTCCGTCAGCCGGCTGCAGTCCTGGTCGGACCGGCGGGCCGACCAGGTCACCTCGACCTCGGTGCTGACGTTGTTGCGGATCACGACGTCCTGGCGAGGGATCGCTCGCCGGCACTGGTTGCTGAACCAGATGTTGTCCTTGCCCGACGTGATCTTGACGGTGAGCGACTGGGGCGAGACCTCCCACGTGCACGCGGGGGTCAGGATCGTGCGCAGCTCGAGGACGAACGTGACCGGGCTGCCGGCCACCGTCTTCTTCGCGGTCGGCGTGACCGCGATGTCGCGGTCGGTGCAGGTGCCCTCGGGCTCCGCGAGCACCGGTCCACGGTCCCGATCGCGCTTGCGCTTCTTGTCCTGCTTCGGCTTCCCGTCGCCCTTCGGCTCGGCCGCGGGCTCGGTGGCGTCGGGATCCGGCGCCACGGACTCGTTCGGCTCCGCCACCACCTGCGCGGCCCGGTCCGGATCGCCGGACGACCCACCCACCGCCATCGACACCAGCTGGACCGCGGCGGCGACCAGACCCAGGGCGACGGCGAGCACGAGGATCCGCCGCGTCCAGTAGACGCGGGCCGACAACGGTCCGCGGGTCATCGCGGTCATGGGGGCCACGGTAGGCAGCGCGACCGCCCAGTCGGTGGTGCCACGCGGACCCACCTACGATCGGCCTCGATGAGCGACCTCCAGGCGCCGCTGCTGCAGTGGTACGACGAGCACGCCCGCGACCTGCCGTGGCGCGGCGCCGCTGCGTCGCCGTGGTCGGTGATGGTGTCGGAGTACATGCTCCAGCAGACGCCCGTCGCCCGCGTCCTCCCGGCGCACGCCCAGTGGCTGCAGCGATGGCCGACGCCGGCCGGCCTGGCCGCCGAGCCGGCCGGCGAGGCGATCCGGATGTGGGGGCGGCTCGGGTACCCGCGCCGCGCCCTGCGGCTGCACGCCGCGGCGACCGCCATCGTCGAGCGCCACGACGGCGCGGTGCCCGCGGACTACGACGACCTCCGCGCGCTCCCGGGGGTCGGCGACTACACCGCGGCCGCCATCGCGGTGTTCGCCTTCGGCCGGCGCCACGCCGTCCTCGACACCAATGTGCGACGAGTGCTGGCGCGGGCCGTGGCCGGCGACGAGTTCCCGCCGGCGTCCGCCAGCCGCGGCGAGCGCGACCGGGCGACCGCGCTGCTGCCCCACGATGACGCGGACGCCGCGACCTGGTCGATCGCTGTGATGGAGCTCGGGGCCCTGGTCTGCACCTCGAACAAGCCCCGCTGCGAGTCCTGTCCGATCGCGGATCGGTGTGCCTGGCTGGCCGCCGGCTCCCCGGCGTACGACGGCCCGCCGCGGCGCGGCCAGGCCTGGGCCGGGACCGATCGCCAGTGCCGGGGGCGGCTGATGGCCCTCCTCCGCGAAGCCGACGGCCCGGTGCCGGTGGCGCGGCTGGCCCGCACGTGGGACGAGGCCGACCAGCGCACCAGGTGCCTGGCCGGCCTCGTCGAGGACGGTCTCGTGGTCAGGGACGGCGACGCGTACGCGCTGCCCTGACCGCTTCCCTCAGCGCCGGGTCATTCAGCGCGGGGGACGTCCGTCGGCCCCTCGCTGTCGTCGGGTCCCTCGACCGGGGGTGCCTCACCGGAGGCGGCGGCGTCCACGTCGGCGGTCTCGAGCGGGGGCAGGTCCGGGAACTCGCTGATCTTCTGGCCGTGGAAGGTGAACGTCGCGGTCGGGCCCTCGCCCTCGACGTCCACGAGCACGATCTGGCCGGGACCGACCTCGCCGTAGAGCATCTTCTCCGCGAGGACGTCCTCGATCTCGCGCTGGACGGTCCGCCGCAGCGGCCGGGCGCCGAGGACCGGGTCGAAGCCGCGCACGGCCAGCAGGTTCTTGGCCGCCTGGGTGAGCTCGATCTTCATGTCGCGGTCGCGCATCCGCAGCTCCACGGAGGCGATCATGTTGTCGACCATGGCGACGATCTGCTCCTCCGACAGCGGCGGGAAGACGACGATCTCGTCGACCCGGTTGAGGAACTCGGGGCGGAAGTGCTGCTTGAGCTCCTCCGACACCTTGCTCTTCATCCGCTCGTAGGAGCCCGCGGCGTCGCCCTGCTGCTGGAAGCCGAGGTTCTGGCTCTTGGCGATGTCACGGCTACCGAGGTTGGTCGTCATGATGATGACGGTGTTCTTGAAGTCGACGACCCGGCCCTGGGAGTCGGTCATCCGACCTTCCTCCAGGATCTGCAACAGCGTGTTGAAGATGTCGGGGTGGGCCTTCTCGACCTCGTCGAACAGCACGACCGAGAACGGCTTGCGCCGCACCTTCTCGGTCAGCTGGCCGCCCTCTTCGTAGCCGACGTAGCCCGGAGGCGAACCGAAGAGCCGGGAGACGGTGTGCTTCTCGCCGTACTCGCTCATGTCGAGCTGGATCAGTGCGTCCTCGTCGCCGAAGAGGAACTCCGCGAGCGACTTCGACAGCCACGTCTTACCGACACCGGACGGGCCGGCGAAGATGAACGAGCCGCCGGGGCGCTTGGGGTCCTTGAGGCCGGCGCGGGTGCGTCGGATGGCGCGGGAGAGCGCCTTGACGGCCTCCTCCTGCCCGATGACCCGCTTGTGGAGCTCCTCCTCCATCTTGAGCAGTCGCGTGGACTCCTCCTCCGACAGCTTCACGATCGGGATGCCGGTCGCCACGGCGAGGACCTCGGCGATCAGCTCCTCGTCGACCTCGGCGACCTCGTCCATGTCGCCGGCACGCCACTGCTTCTCACGCTCGGCCTTCCGGGCGGTCAGCTGCTTCTCCTCGTCGCGCAGGCGCGCGGCGGCCTCGAAGTCCTGGCCGTCGATGGCGCCCTCCTTGCGCTGCCGTACGTCGGCGATCTTGTCGTCGTACTCGCGCAGGTCGGCAGGGGCGGTCATCCGCCGGATCCGCAGCCGGGAGCCGGCCTCGTCGATCAGGTCGATGGCCTTGTCGGGCAGGAACCGGTCGGAGATGTAGCGGTCGGCCAGCGTCGCCGCCGAGACCAGCGCCTCGTCGGTGATGGTGACCCGGTGGTGGGCCTCGTAGCGGTCGCGCAGGCCCTTGAGCATCTCGATCGTGTGGGCGATCGACGGCTCGGCGACCTGGATCGGCTGGAAGCGTCGTTCCAGCGCAGCGTCCTTCTCGAGGTACTTGCGGTACTCGTCGAGGGTCGTGGCGCCGATGGTCTGCAGCTCGCCGCGGGCCAGCATCGGCTTGAGGATGCTGGCGGCGTCGATCGCGCCTTCGGCAGCACCGGCTCCGACGAGGGTGTGGATCTCGTCGATGAACAGCACGATGTCGCCGCGGGTCTTGATCTCCTTGAGGACCTTCTTGAGCCGCTCCTCGAAGTCACCGCGGTAGCGGGACCCGGCGACCAGGGCACCGAGGTCGAGGGTGTAGATCTGCTTGTCCTTCAGCGTCTCGGGCACGTTGCCCCGGACGATGTCCTGGGCCAGGCCCTCGACGATGGTGGTCTTGCCGACGCCGGGCTCACCGATCAGGACCGGGTTGTTCTTCGTACGGCGCGACAGGATCTGCATGACCCGCTCGATCTCGGCCTCGCGGCCGATCACGGGGTCGAGCTTGCTCTCACGGGCGTCCTGGGTGAGGTTGCGGCCGAACTGGTCGAGCACCAGCGACGACGACGGCGCGTCGCCACCGGAAGCACCGGTCGTGGCGCCGGCGGCGGTGGACTCCTTGCCCTGGAACCCCGACAGCAGCTGGATCACCTGCTGCCGGACGCGGTTGAGGTCGGCGCCGAGCTTCTGCAGCACCTGGGCCGCCACCCCCTCGCCCTCGCGGATCAGGCCGAGCAGGATGTGCTCGGTCCCGATGTAGGAGTGGCCGAGCTGCAGCGCCTCGCGCAGGGACAGCTCGAGCACCTTCTTGGCTCGGGGGGTGAAGGGGATGTGTCCGCTGGGTGCCTGCTGGCCCTGGCCGATGATCTCCTCGACCTGGGCGCGCACCGCCTCCAGGGAGATGTCGAGGCTCTCCAGAGCCTTCGCTGCCACACCCTCGCCCTCATGGATCAGCCCGAGCAGGATGTGCTCGGTGCCGATGTAGTTGTGGGAGAGCATGCGGGCCTCTTCCTGGGCCAGCACGACCACCCGACGGGCCCGGTCGGTGAACCGCTCGAACATGCGCATCGCTCCTACTGCCTCGGGGGCCGGCCCGCCGTCGATCGTCGGGCCACATCATGAGGTTCAACCCCACGGACAGCCTACGCGTTCCCACATGAGCGGTTTAGGCGTCCGCCCTCAGCGAACACAATGGTGAGTCGAGCGGCGGCGTGGCCGCCGTCGCCTAGTCGTCCCAGACGACCTCGAGGTCGTCGGTGACCTCCAGCTCGTCGTGCTCGCACACGGGCCGGTCGGCGAAGTCGTGCTCGACCAGCACCGCGCCGTCGGCGTCGCGCACCTCGAAGGAGCCGTCCCCGGCCTCCAGGCACTGCCGCTCGCGGTCGGTGAACTGGGTGTCGAAGCGGAACACCGGGTCCAGGGCCGCATCCATCAGCGGACGGCCGGCGCCGTCGAGGACGAAGACCCGAACGTCCCGTCCCGTCTCGTTCCGGAGCAGGGCCGTGCCGTCGTCGCTGGCCTCACCCCCGGTGCACGCGGTCAGGCACACCGCGAGCGCGAGCACGTGGACGAGGCGGCGGAGAGTCGTCACCGCTCCACTCTCCTACTGAACGTGGCCAGACGTCATACGAACCGTGGCCTATGGCGCCCGGATCGTATGACGTCCTGCGATTACTGAGCAGCTTCGAAAGCGTCGCGAACGTTGGCAGGAACTCGGCCGCGATCGGAGACCTCATAACCATTGGAACGAGCCCAGTCACGCAACTCGCGCGCACTGGGGCCGGTGGTGGAGGTCTTGGCCTTGCGGCCCCGGGAGGTGGTCACCTTGCGGGCGTGGCCGAGGTATCCGGAGAGCGCGTCGCGCAGCGCCGCAGCGTGCTTGTCGTTGAGATCGATCTCGTAAGTGGCGCCGTCGAGACCGAACGCAATCGTCTCGGTGGCATCACTGCCGTCGATGTCGTCCACAAGAATAATGTTGACCTTCTGGGCCATTTGTTCCTCAATTCACATTCACCGAGAATGGATTGCCTCTTCCGACTCGTCCACTCTGGCAGAAATGCAGCGAATTGTTCAAATGCGGCTTTCGGCGATCACTGCGGGAATGGCTCGGAATTGTCGTCGTCACACCCGACAATGAGTCCTGGTGGCTGCTCGCACACCAGTCCCTCGTCGAGGCGCAACGTCACTTCGATCGGCGCGACGTAGTCGATGCGCACCTCCACCCGGTCACCGACGTGGGCGTCGAGATCGGTCTCCACGCGGTCGAGGATCGCCTTGACCGCCCGCGCGGCCGGCACGGCGGTGGCGGTAGCGGTGATCGACAGCCTCCCGCCGGAGACCGCTGCAGAGAGCTCCTCAAGGCCGTCGACCTCGGCGGTCAGCAGCTCCTCCAGGTCGGCCACGGCGGCATCACACCGAGCCGGGGCGCAGGGTTCGTAGAAATCGGGGAGCATCGGCTGTCGGTCGACGTAGGACTGAGGGACCGGCGAGCCGGAGTCGGCCCGCACGACCACCACCGCACTGCCGTCGGAGTGCTCGGGCCAGTCCTCCAGCTCGGTCAGCACCGCGAGTCCGACGTCCCGCGCGGCGTCGGCGGTGTCGACCGACGCGGCCACCTCGGCCGACCGTGACGAACCACGGTCGAACCCATAGCTGCGCGACACCGACTCGACGGCCGTGACCTCGTCGAGCCGCGCGATCGCGTCGAACCTGGCCTGGGTGTCCTCGGTGCACGACTCGCCGGGACACGTGGCGTCGTCGTTGAGGACTCCACCCGAGTCGGTGCACCCTGCGAGCAGGGTCGCGCACGCCGCGGCGGCGAGCAGGCGGGGCAGGGAGCGCACGGACGTCACGGTGCCAGATGGCCGAGCATCGCCAGCGGATCGCGGACCTCGGCGGGACGCAGCTGGTCGCCCACTTGGGTCTGGTAGCTGTAGGTCTGGGACTGCACCGGCTCGCCGTCGCCGGCGAGGAACCCCTGGTCGTGCATGCCCGCGACCACCGAGTCGACCGACGCGTCACCGCTGCCATCGGCCGCGTCGGCGATGGCGCCGTACGTCGACAGCGAGTGGTTCTGGCCGTCGGCGGCCCCGAAGCTGCCGGAGTGGACATCGGCCTGGACGGTGGTGTGGTGGGCCGAGTCGGGGTTCGACTCGCCGTCGAGCAGCGGCACCAGGTCGCCGGTGTTCTCCAGCGACAGCACGCTCACGTCGTCGGGGATGCCCGAGGTGGCGATCGGTGAACCGGCCGTGACGACATGGGTGACGTTGTAGCCGAAGTCCGGGTCGCCGGAGAGCGCGGCCGCCTGCATGCCGCCCTGGGAGTGGCCGACCAGCATCACCGGATCGGACGGGTCGACCCCGGCGGCCTCCATCGCCTGCCGGACCGCGTCGCCGTAGGCCGTGTCGTCACCCGCGATCAGGTTGAGGTTGGAGCCCATGTTGCGGATGTCGGTCTCGGACATGAACTCGTCGGTGCCGGGCAGCTGAACGACATAGCTGACGTTGCCGTCGGCGTCGGTGAGCCGCTGGATCGAGATCACGCCGTTGTCCACGCCGTCGTCGGCGGTCGTGCCGAGGTCGTCGATCAGGTCACCGAGGTCGTGCGGGGCGTCGTAGTCGAACGCGTTGAGCGGGTAGCCGTCGTTGAGGTCGCCCTCGTAGTCACCGAAGAGGAGGTCACCCAGGTCATCGGCCGCGGACCCCGTGTCGGGGTGGAAGCCGTCGAGGCCGAGCGCCCCCATCAGCGGCGCCAGCAGCGGGTTGTCACCCATGCCGTCGAGCAGGCCGCCACCGCCGTTGATCAGCGTCTCGACGATCTCGGGATGGTCCTCGAGGAAGGCGATCAGCTCCTCGTCGCTCATCCCGCTCAGCCGCAGGCCGCCGTAGGCCAGCCCTCCCGCGAGCAGCACCCCGGGCAGGTTGACCCCGATGACGTAGCCGAGGCCGTAGGAGAGCGTCTCGATGGCCGCGCGGCGCGCGTCGTCGGCGGCCCGGTAGATCTCCACGACGCCGACGAAGCAGAAGCTCTGTGCCTCGATCATGGCGGCGCGGACCACCAGGCCCCGAGGTCCGTACGTCGCGTCGAGGATCGCGGCCTCCGCGGCGGCGAAGGAGTCGGGCGACAGGATCGCCGAGGCGATCAGGTCGCCGTCGGCGGCCTCGAGCTTGTCGTCCCAGGCAGCCTCCACCAACCGGCTGCCGGTGTCGGCGTAGATGCGGCCGAGCCGCTCCATGTCGTCGTACCGAGCCTCGATGCCGCCGGCTCCGCCGCTGACCTCGATGGCGGGCACGCCCCCGGCCTCGTCACCCATCAGGACACCCCCTCGACCGGACCGTCGGCCAGGCCCTCGACCTGGGGCAGCGTGACGAGGCCCAGGTCGCGCGCGTCGCGTCGCCGCAGCACGCTGGTCGCGCCGCGGCCAGGCCGCAGCTCGTGCCAGCCGTCGTCGAAGAGCAGCCAGGCCGCCACGGCCGGCTGCTCGACCCGGTCACGGCGGGTGGTGAGCAACCGGAGCCGGCCGCGGCAGGCGCCGCCCAGCGTCCGGAGCAGCGCCAGCGTCTCCTCGGAGTCGGCCGGCCGCACCTCGCGGGGCTCCCCCATCCGGACGGCGCCGAGGTGCGCGGCCACCATCGGCTCCAGCAGGTCGGTGCGCCGCTCGCGGTGGGCCTTCTCGCTCCCGGCCAGCAGCTCGCTGGGCAGCGAGACGTAGTCGGGCAGCAGCAACGGTGCCGGCTCGGGGACCCACGGCTCGACGGTCACGGCACGGGTGAGCTGGGAGACCCACAGCCGCGGGTCGTACCAGGCCAGCTCGAAGTCCAGGGCCGCGCCCGTGGACAGCTGGGCCACGAGCCCGGGTCGGGCACCGAACCACGACCGCAGCCGCACCTCCCCCGCCCGTCGGACGACGGCCACGTCGAGGACCATCGAGAGCGGTCCACCGGCGAGCGTCTGGAGGGCCACCGCGACCCCCGGCTCGAGCTCGCCGGTGTCGTCGAGCAGCCCGTGGGCGGCGAGCGACGCCCGGCCGCCGTCGGGACCCTCGTCGTCGGCCCGGGCGCGCTCGCGCGCCACCAGCACGCGGGCCTGGTCCTGCGGGGTTCCGGCCAGCCGGTCGCTCATCCGGTCATCCGCGCTCGGGCCGCCGGCCGTCCCGACCGGCAGCGGCACGTCGCCCGCGAGCCGCGCCGCGACCATCAGCTCGGCCAGGCCGAGCGAGACCCGGTGGGGGACGCCCGGTTGCGTGGCGTCGCGACCGGCGGCGGTGACGCGGAGCACCGGGCTCACAGCCGCACCCCCGGCACCGAGTCGGGCATGTCGAGCCAGTCCTTGTGGCCCGGCGGCGGGGTGGGTGTCTCGGCAATCCGCTTGTCGGCTTCGTCGCCGGGGGTCAGCGCGTCCTTGATGCCGCCCACGACGGCGGAGACGGCATCCTTGAGCCGGCTCACCGCCTCGCCGATGATGGCGCGGACCTGCCGCTCGATGGCGGCGATCAGGTCGAGCAGCCGTTGCACCTCGGCGGCGTGGTCGCGGACCTGCTGGGCCGCCTCGTCGTACTCGCGAGCGACCCCGCGCAGCTCGTCGCGCCGGTCTCGGGCGTGGGCGCGCATCCGGTCGCCGGCGACCGACACCCACGGGCTGTTCTGGCTCGCGGCGTGGAGCTCGTCGGCCTCGGCGCGCAGCTGCTGGGCGCGGCTCTCGAGGCGTTCCGCGACCTCACGGATCTTGCGTGGCTCTCCGTACATGTCGGAGATGATCCCCTGCCCGGGCGCTGCCCAAACCCCTGGCCGGCCAGGCTGTGGAGAACCGCTCAGGTGTTGCGGTGGAAGGCCAGCTCGAGGCCGCGCAGCGTCAGGTGTGGCCGGTGGTCGGTGAAGCAGCTGCACTCGTCGGCGACGAGGTGGGCGAGGTAGCCGGTGGAGATGACGTGTACGCCGGACGGCTCGACGCCGAGCTCGGCGATCATCCGCGCGACCAGTCCCTCGACCTGGCTGGCGACGCCGAAGACCATGCCCGACTGCAACGCCTCGACGGTGTTCTTGGCGATGACCGACCGCGGCCGCACCAGCTCGACCTTCCGCAACTGCGCGCCGCGAGCACCGAGCGCCTCCAGCGACAGCTCGAGGCCGGGGGCGATCGCACCGCCGACGTACTGGCCCTGCGCGTCGATCACGTCGAAGGTGGTGGCGGTGCCGCCGAAGTCGACCACGATCGCGGGACCGCCGACGTCGGTCGCGGCGGCGAGGGCGTTGAGGATCCGGTCGGTGCCGACCTCGCGGGGGTTGTCGGTGCGGACCGGGATGCCGGTGCGGACGCCGGGCTCGACGATCACCCGCGGCAGGTCGCCGAAGTGGCCCGCCACCATGTCCCGCCACTCCTGGAGCACGGCGGGGACCGTGCTGCACACAGCGATCCCGCCGATCTCCTCGACCCGGTCGCCGATCAGCCCGCGCAGCAGCACCGCCCACTCGTCGGCGGTACGGCGATCGTCGGTGGCGACCCGCCACTCGGCGGTGACGGCACCGTCGTCGACCAACCCCAGCTGGGTGTGGCTGTTGCCGATGTCGGCGGCGAGGATGGTCACTGCTCGACCAGGTCCAGGCCGAGGTCGAACACGGTCACCGAGTGGGTGAGCGCGCCGACCGAGATGAAGTCGACGCCGGTCTCGGCCACGACCCGGGCACGTTCGAGGGTGAGCCCGCCGGACGCCTCCAGGCTGGCGCGGCCGGCCGTGATCGCCACCGCCTCGCTCATCAGCTCGGGCGTCATGTTGTCGAGCAGGATCCGGTCGCAGCCGACGTCGAGCAGCTCGCGGAGCTGGTCGAGGTCGGTCACCTCGACCTCGACCGGGAGCTCGGGGAACTGATCGCGCACCGCCCGGTAGGCCGGCACGACCCCGCCGGCCGCGATCACGTGGTTGTCCTTGACCATCGCCAGGTCGGTGAGGCCGAACCGGTGGTTGACGCCGCCACCGCAGCGCACGGCGTACTTCTGCAGCGCCCGCCACCCGGGCAACGTCTTGCGGGTGTCGAGCACCCGCGCCCGGGTCCCGTCCAGCGCCGCGACCCAGTGCGACGTCGCGGTGGCGACGCCGGAGAGGTGGCTGGCGAAGTTGAGGGCGGTCCGCTCCGCCGTCAGCAGTCCCCGGGTCGGGCCGGAGACGACCATGACGCGATCACCGGCCGCCACGTTGGTGCCGTCCGGGACTCGCGCCGACACCGTCACGTCGTCGCCCATCACCACGTGGAAGACCGCTGCCGCGACACCGAGGCCGGCCACGACACCCGGCTCGCGGGCATTGAGCTCACCGACGCCGGTCGCCTCGAACGGGATGGTGGCGACGCTGGTGGTGTCGACGTCGCCGTCCCCGGGCAGGTCCTCGTGCAGGGCGCGGAACACGTGGTCGAGCACCTCGTCAGGGTCGAGGCCGGCCGCCTCGAGCTCGTTGCGCACGTCGGTCGGTAGCGGGCGGAAGCGGATCACGCGACTCCTCCATCGCTGGCGGGTGAGGGGTGGAACGACGCCACCGGTCGACCGCGGTCGAGGACGACGTCGACGTGGCCGGCCCAGCGCTCGTCGTCCCGCTCGGGGTGGTCCTCGCGCCAGTGCGAGCCGCGGGTCTCCTCGCGGAGCGCGGCGGCAGCAGCCAGCGCGCGGCTCACGGTCAGCAGGTTGCTGGTCTCCCAGGCGTCGGGGCCGGGTTCGTGGTGGCGTTGGGTGGCCAGCGCGTCGAGGTCGTCGATCGCGGTCGCCAGACCCTTCTCCGAACGCAGTACGCCGACCTCGCCGGTCATCACCTCCTGCAGGTGCGGCCGCAGCGTGCCCGGGACCAGCCCGGGCCGGCGGTCGTCGACGGCGGGCTCGGCCCAGTCCCGCAGCTCTGCGGGCAGCACCTCCGCGATCCGCCGCGAGAACACCAGCCCCTCGAGCAGCGAGTTGGAGGCGAGCCGGTTGGCGCCGTGGACGCCGGAGCAGGCGACCTCGCCGACGGCGTACAGCCCCGCCACGTCGGACCGCCCCCACAGGTCGGTCGCGACGCCGCCCGAGGCGTAGTGCTGGGCCGGGGCGACCGGGATCAGCTCGGTGACCGGGTCGACGTTGTGGGAGCGGGCGGTCGCCAGGATGGTCGGGAACCGCTTCTCCCAGAACTCACCGCCGAGGTGGCGGGCATCGAGCCACATGTGGGGCTTGCCCGTCTCGTTCATCCGGCGGGTGATCGCCTTGGCCACGACGTCGCGCGGCGCGAGGTCGGCCAGCTCGTGGACGCCCTCCATCAGCCGCCCGCCGTCCCAGTCGACGAGGAACGCGCCCTCGCCCCGGACGGCCTCGGAGATCAGCGGCTGCTGGCCCTGCGAGTGGGGGCCGAGCCACATCACGGTCGGGTGGAACTGCACGAACTCCAGGTCGCGCAGCCGGGCCCCGGCCCGGAACGCGAGCGCCATGCCGTCGCCGGTCGTCACCGACGGGTTGGTCGTCTGGGAGAAGACCTGGCCGAGCCCGCCGCTGGCGAGCACCACGGCGCGGCAGAGCACGCGGCCGACGCCGTCGACCTGGCCCTCGCCGAGCACGTGGACGGTGACGCCGGCGACCGCGCCGTCGTCGGAGGTGAGCAGGTCGACGGCCAGTGCGTGCTGGATGACCTCGATCTCCGGCGCCCGCTCGACCGCGGCGATCAGCGCCCGCTGGATCTCGGCCCCCGTCGCGTCGCCGCCGGCGTGGGCGATCCGGTCGCGGTGGTGGCCGCCCTCGCGGGTCAGGGAGAGTACGCCGTCGTGCTGGTCGAACACCGCGCCCCAGCTGATCAGCTCGTGGACGGCGTCCGGACCCTCGTTGACCAGGATCCGCACCGCTTCGCGGTCACACGCACCGGCCCCTGCCACGAGGGTGTCGTGCTCGTGCTGGTCGGGGGTGTCGCCGGGCCCCAGAGCCGCCGCGATCCCGCCCTGGGCCCACTGGGTCGAGCCGGCGTTGAGGACGTCCTTGGTGACCACCAGGATCCGGCCGACCTGTCCGTAGAGCCGGAGCGCGGCGGTCAGTCCCGCGATGCCGGAGCCGATCACGACGACGTCGGCGGACGTCGTCCAGCCGGGCTCGCGTGCCTCGAGGCGGGACGGGATCCCGGAATCACTCACCGACTGATGATGTCACCACGCGTGAGACCCGGCTCACCGAAGGTCTCGGCGGCGTCGAAGCCGGTCGCGAGGATCGCGTTGTCGGCGTCGACGAACACCACGCTGGGCTGGAAGGCCTTCGCCTCCGCGGTGTCCATCTGCCCGTAGCCGATCAGGATGACCAGGTCGCCGGGGTGCACCAGCCGGGCAGCGGCGCCGTTGATGCCGATCACGCCGGAGCCACGCTCCCCGGCGATCGTGTAGGTCTCGAGCCGGGCACCGTTGGTGATGTCGACGATGTGGACCAGCTCGCCGGGCAACAGGTCGGCCGCGTCGAGCAGGTCCTCGTCGACGGTGACCGAGCCGACGTAGTGCAGGTCGGCCTGCGTCACGGTCGCGCGGTGGATCTTGCTCTTCATCATCGTGCGCAGCATCAGGTGCCTCCGAGGGTCAGCGCGAGGTTGTCGATCAGCCGGGTGGTGCCGACGCGCGCGGCGACCAGGAGCCGGGCCGGCGTGCCCGGCGGTGGGTCGACCGGGAGCTCGGCCAGGTCGGGGTCGGTGATCACCAGGTAGTCGAGGTCGACGCCGGGCACGGCGCGCAGCTCGCTGCGGGCCGCCTCCAGCGCTGCGTCGTACCCGTCGGGCGCGGCAGCGCGGGCGGCGGCCGCCGCACGGCTGAGGGCTGTTCCCCGCCGGCGCTGCTCGGGATCGAGGAAGCGGTTGCGGGACGACAGCGCCAGCCCGTCGTCCTCACGCTCCGTCTCGGCGCCGACCACCTCGACCGGGAGGCAGAGGTCGGCGACCATCCGACGGATCAGCACCAGCTGCTGGTAGTCCTTCTCGCCGAAGACCGCGACGTCGGGCTGCACCAACCCGAACAGCTTCGCGACGACGGTGAGCACGCCACGGAAGTGTCCGGGGCGGACCTGGCCCTCGAGCACGTCGCCGAGCGGGCCGGGCGACACCGTCACCAGCGCGTCCCCCTCGGGGTAGACCTCGGAGGCGGCCGGCGCGAACACCACGTCGACGGCCTCCTTCTCACAGAGCTCGAGGTCGGCGTCGAGGGTGCGCGGGTAGCGCTCGAGGTCCTCACCGACACCGAACTGGAGGGGGTTCACGAAGATCGAGACGACGACCCGACCCTCGGCCCCCACCTCGGCACGGGCACGCGCCATCAGGCTGGCGTGTCCCTCGTGCAGCGCACCCATGGTGGGGACGAACGCGATCCGGCCGCCGCCGGCGCGTGCCTGACTCGAGCAGGTCCGCGAGCTCCCGACGGGTGCCCGCGACGGCAGGACCCGTCATCGCAGGGTGCGGGTGGCGGGGTTGAGCGCCCGGTCGAGCAGGGTCCGGATCTTGGCGGCACGGATCGGGAGCAACCGGCCGTCGGTGACGACGCGGTCCAGGGTCGAGCGCGCCATCGCGACGTACGACGGGAGCGTGTCGGGCGCGTGGCGCGCGACCTCCGCGAGGTGGTCGCGGACGGTCTCGACGTCCCCGCGCACGATCGGGCCGGTCAACGCGGTGTCACCCTGGTCGAGCGCGTTGTCGAGGGCGGCCTCGAGCAGCGGTCGCAGCGTGTCCGCCGGCTGGTCCACGCCGGACGCCGAGAGCAGCTCGATCGCCTGGGTGACGAGGGTGACGAGGTGGTTGGCGCCGTGGGCGAGACCGGCGTGGTAGAGCGCACGCTTGTCCTCGGGCACCCAGACCGGCCGCCCGCCGAGATCGGCGACCAGCTGCTCGGCGAGGTCGCGCTCGGTGTCGCCGACGGTGATGCCGTAGACGCAGCCGGCCAGCCGCGGCAGGTCGATGTCGGTTCCGGTGAAGGTCATCGCGGGGTGGAGCGCGACGGTGCGGGCGCCGACCTCGGCCGCCGGCGCGAGCACGCCGAGTCCGTGGCGGCCGGAGGTGTGGACGACGTACTGGTCCGCGTGGATGGCGCCGCTGGCCGAGAGCATCGCGACGACGTTGGGCAGCATGTCGTCGGGGACGGTCAGCAGGAGCAGGTCGCAGTCGGCGGCCACGGCCGAGGGCTTCCGCGTGGGAACGCCGGGGAGCAGGGCGGCGATGCGGTTGCGCGAGGCGTCCGACTCACCGGCGGTGGCGACGATCTCGTGACCGGCGGCCCGGAGGGCGGCGGCGAGGACGGCACCGACCCGGCCGGCGCCGATGACGCCGATCCGCAGGCGTTCGTCCTGGGGCACGGTGGAACTGCTGCTCATGGTCGAACCTCTCGCTTCAGTCCCTCCGCCATCCGCCCCCCGGATCGTGCTGGGTGCGGACCGGTACGGGTACCAGACGATTGCTCCGTTGCTCAGTGAACGTCGAGGCTACGCGTCCCGCATCCCGCTGGGAACGGATCGCCGGAGTCGGGTGGGTCACACTCCGCCCTCCGGGCGGCCAGGGGCTCTGGGAGGATGCCGGGCATGGAGCCCCGCCGTCGTGTCGCCGTGCTGCTCGCCGGTGGCACCGGTACCCGGATCGGGCCAGCTGTCAGCGGCGGCACCCCGAAGCAGCTGCTCGAGGTGGGCGGACGCACGCTCCTGGAGCACGCGTTGCACACCTTCCACGCCCACCCGGCCGTCGACGCGATCACGCTCGTGATGGCGGCCGACCACCTCGATGCCGCGCGGGAGATCGTCGAGGGGGGCGGGTACGCCGACAAGGTGGTCGCCGTCGTCCCCGGCGGACGGACTCGCAGCGACAGCACGGTCGCCGCGCTGGCCACGCTGCCCGACGAGCCGTCCCTGGTGCTGGTCCACGACGCGGCTCGGCCGCTGGTCTCCGCGCGGATCATCACCGACTGCTTCGAGTCGCTGGCGTCGTACGCCGTGGTGAACGTCGCGATCGAGACGGCCGACACGATCGTGGCGGTGGACACCGACGGCCGGGTCCGCGACACCCTCGACCGGTCGCTGCTGCGACGGGTGCAGACGCCGCAGGGGTTTCACTCGGAGGTGCTGCGCGAGGCCTACGCACTGGCGGCGCGGGATCCGCACTTCACGGCGACTGACGACTGCGGGGTCGTGATGCGCTACCTGCCGGACCAGCCGGTGGTGGTCGTGCCCGGCGACGAACGGAACCTCAAGGTGACGACGCCGGTCGACCTGGACGTCGTCGCCGCGCTGCTCGCGGCCGACGGGATCTAGGATCGCCGACATGCCCGACCCTGAGCCCGACGGCCGCCGCCTCGTCCTCGTCGCCGGCACCGGCCGGTCCGGCACCAGCACCCTGGTCGGGCTGCTCCGACGGCACGGGATCCACGTGCCCACGCCGGAGGTGGCGCCCGACGACACCAACCCGCGCGGCTTCGGCGAGCCCCAGTGGGTGGTCGAGCTCCACGGCCGGCTGCTGCGGCAGGGGAAGGTGCAGGTGGCCGACTCGCGGCCCGAGGCGTGGGACCTGGCCGCGGAGCTCACCGACTCCGCGACCCGCGTGAAGGTGCGGGACTGGCTCGAGGCGCAGTTCGACGTCGCCGACCGACTGGTCGTGAAGGACCCACGGATCTTGTGGTTCCTGCCGTTGTGGACCGAGGTCGCCCGCGAGCTCGGGGCCGAGCCGTCGTTCGTGACCATGCTCCGCCCGCCCCCGGAGACGGTCGGCAGCCGTCGCACCTACTACAACCGCGGGCTCGAGGACCCGCACGGCATCGCCTCCTGGCTCAACCTGATGACCGGCACCGAGCACGCCACCCGTGGCCACCGACGCGCTTTCGTCCGCTACCACGACCTCCTCGACGACTGGGCGCCCGCGCTCGACCAGGTCTGGCGCCGCACCGGTCTCGGCGACGCCCCTCCGGTCGCGTCCGAGGACCCGGCCGACTTCATCGATCCCACCCTGCGACGGATGCGGATGACGTGGGACGACCTCGAGCTGCCGGAGCGGTTGCAGACCCTCACGGTCGAGGCGTCGGACTGCCTCGACGCGCTCGCCACCGGCGAGGGCGACGAGGACCCGGACGTTCTCGCGCGGCTCGACGCGGTGCGGGCGTCGTACGCCGCCTACTACGCGGAGGCGGAGTCGGTCGCCCACTCCTCGGTGATCGCCGCCCGCCAGTCGGTCCGGTTCGCGCCCCCGCAGACGCCGAAGCCGAAGCGGGCCTCGTCGAAGAAGGCCGAGCCGTGGCCGACGCGGCGTGGGCTCGTCGCGGCCATCGCCGACCAGGTGCCGGCCTCGGTACGCCGCCGGGTGCCCGCCAAGCTCAAGCAGCGACTGCGGCGCGGGCGCAGCGGGAGCTGACGTGCCGAGGTTGAGTGTCGTGGTGCCGGCCTACCAGGTCGCAGACTGGCTGGCGGAGTCGCTGGCGAGCGTGCTCGACCAGTCCTTCCGCGACCTCGAGGTGGTGGTCGTCGACGACGGCTCGACCGACGGCACCGGCGACCTCGCCGACCAGGTCGCGGCCGGTGACTCGCGGGTGCGGGTGGTCCACCAGGCCAATGCCGGTCTCGGTGCGGCCCGCAACGTGGGTGTCGAGCACGCCACCGGTGAGCTGCTGGCGTTCGCCGACAGCGACGACCTGGTCATGCCTGGCGCCTATGAACGGATGGTGGGGTCGCTCGACGCGTCCGGCTCCGACCTCGTGATCGGCGTCGGTGGAGCGGCTGCACGGGTCCGAGACCTTCATGACGCCGCTGATGCGTGCCAACCACGAGCAACCGCTGACCGGCGTACGGATCGATGAGGCGCCGTTGTTGCTCGCCGACGTGTTCGCCTGGAACAAGGTGTTCCGGCGCTCGTTCTGGGACGGGCACGGCCTGATGTTCCCGGGTGGCCGGATGCGGTACGAGGACCAGCCGGCGATGACGGCGGCACTGGTGCAGGCCCGGTTCGACTCGTTGGTCGAGCCGGTCTACCAGTGGCGGGTCCGCGACGACGGCTCCTCGATCAGCCAGCAGCGGGGCGACATCCGCGACCTGGCCGACCGGCTGCGCACCAAGCGGTGGTCACTGGAGACGGTGCGCGAGCACACGTCTCCCCGCACCGCCCGCGTCTTCGTGCGGCGGGTGCTGCCGATCGACATGTGGGAGTACTTCCGGGCGGTACCGGGCTGCGACGACGAGTACTTCGACACGCTCTGCCACGGCGTCAACGAGCTCTGGGTCCCCGAGGGCATCCCCTTCGAGCAGACCGCACTGCCGCTGCGGCAGCGGATCATGGGCTGGCTGGTCGGGCGCGGGATGCGTCGCGAGCTCGAGGAGTTCCTGGTCTGGCTGGACGGCCAGCCGAGCCCCCTGCCGACGCGCGAGGTCGGCGGACGGACGGTCGTGGACCACCCGTACGCCGACCTCCCGGAGCTGCCTGCGGAGCTGCTCACGCCCTGAGCAGGCTCAGCTCATTCGTCGAGGAGTCCCTCGGAGACCAGGAAGTCGCGGGCGACCGTCTCGGCCTCCTCGCGGTCCACGGCCACCCGGCCGTTGAGCTCGGTGAGCTTCTCGGTGGTCAGCGCCGCCATCAGCGGGTTGAGGACGTCGGCGAGACCGGAGTTCGCGTCGAGGAACTCGGTGCTGACCGCCGGGACCAGGTTCTGGGCCGGCTGGATCTCCTGGTCGTCCTCGAGGACGACGAGACCCTGCGACTCGAGCGTGCCGTCGGTGGTGCTGGTCTCGCCCAGCTCGGCCTCACCGTCGAGCACGGCCTGGTAGGTCTGGTCGCTGGCGTAGCCGAGCGGCAGCACCTCGGTGATGTCGATGCCGTACTGCTCGGACAGCCCGCCCTCGCAGTCGAGCCGTCCCTCGCAGTCGGGCGCCGCGGCCAGCGTGACCGACATGCCCTCGAGGTCGGACAGCGTGGTGACGCCCTCGGTCTCGGAGAACTCCTGGGTGACGAAGAAGGCGTTGGTGTCGGTGGCCGGAGAGACGTCCAGCAGGGTGATCCCGGCGTCCTCGAGCAGCGAGGAACCGTCGGAGGCGAGCTGCTCGCCGTCGCCGGCCTCGAACGGCTCGGCCTTGGCGCCGTTCTCGCGGGCGTTGAGGAAGTTGACGATGCCGCCGACGTACTCGGGGACGAGGTCGATGTCACCGGGGAAGGTCGGCATGTAGCCGTCGCGCGAGTCGACCAGCTTCACGTCGGGCGTGTAGCCGGCGTCCTCGAGGAGCAGCGAGTACATCTCGGCCATCAGCGCGGCCTCGGGGAACGCCTGCCCGGAGATCGAGACCGGCCCACCCCCCGAGGAGCTGGGGTCATCGGTGCTGCCTTCGTCGGCGAGGTCGTCGCCAGCACACCCGGCGAGGAGGAGGGAGCCGGCGGCGAGGGCCGCGGCCAGTGAACGAGAGAGCTTCATGGCACTACCTTCTGTGTCCCGCGACGTGGCGTCGCGCGTGTCCGGTTGCGGGTGGCCCCGCTAGCCGCCGGCGGAGCCGACGGGCGTTCCCAGCGTACGGGGGTCCTCCGCCGTCTCCTCCACTCGATCGGGTGAACCCGCTCCCGGTGGGGTCACGGCACGCTGGGCGAGGGCGGCGACGATCTCGAGGACGAGGGCCACGACCGCCACCACGACCGCGCCGGCGATCCCCTTGCCGTAGTTGGTGCGGAAGAACCCGTCGGTGATCACCCGACCCAGCCCGGGACCGGCGACCAGGGCCGCGATCGTCGCGGTCGCCCAGACCTGCACCAGCGCGAGGCGGATGCCGGAGACCACGAGCGGCAGCGCGAGCGGCAGCTCGACCCGGAAGAACTGCTGGCGGCCGGTCATGCCCATGCCGACGGCGGACTCCTTCACGTCGGCGGACACCTCGCGCACCGCCACGAAGGAGTTGGTGATGATCGGTGGCAGCGCGAACAGCGCGAGCGCGATCAGGGTCGCCAGCCCGGCCCGGCCGTAGGGGCCGAAGTCTCCCCGCCCCGGGAAGTCGAAGGTCACCAGCAGCGCCAGCAGCGCGAAGGTCGGTACGGCGCGGCCGACGTTGCTGATGTTGATCGCGAGGAAGCCGCCGCGGCCGAGGTGCCCGAGCCACAGCGCGAGGGGGAGGCCGACCGCGACCGCGAGGGCCAGGGCGGTGACGCTGAGCAGCAGCTGCTGCAGCATCAGCTCGAGCATGCCGCCGTTGCCCGTCCAGTTGGCCGCGGTGGTCAGGTAGTTCCAGGCATCGCCGAGGACCGTCATGCGCCCACCCCCCGCGTCCACGGGGTCAGCATTCGTTGCGCCAGCACCAGGACCACGTCGAGCAGGATCGCCAGCACGACGCACAGCACGGCGGCCGCAAGCAGCTCGGCCCGGAAGTTGGTGTTGACGCCGTCCTTGATCAGGTTGCCGAGCCCGCCGAACGCGACGAGGGAGCCGACCGTGGTGAGGGCGACCGTGGACACCGTGGCGACGCGCAGGCCGGCCATGATCACCGGCAGCGCGAGCGGCAGCTCGATGCGCAGCAACAGCTTGCCGGCGCCGTACCCGAGACCGGTCGCCGACTCGCGCACCTCTTCGGGCACCGCTCGCAGCCCCTCGAGCATGCTGCGGACCAGGATCGTCAACGCATAGAGCCCCAGGCCGATCACGACGGTGGTCTTGCTGAGACCCGTGAACGGGACCAGCAGCGGGAACAGCGCCAAGGACGGGACCGTGTAGAGGCCGGTGCTCACGCCGAGGACGGTGGCCTCGAGGCGTGGGTAGCGCCGGGCCAGCAGCGCCAGCGGGAACGCCAGCAGCACGCCGAAGGCGACGGCAGCGACCGTGATCCAGATGTGCTCGACCGTCGCCTCGACGAGCTCATCGCGACGGTCGACGAGGTACTGGCCGCAGAACCACTCGTTGGTGAGCCGGCTGTAGCAGCTCGGCTCGACGGCGGTCGGCAGCGAGGTCGCCGCGGGTAGGGTCACGCGCATGGACGTTACCGCCAGTGCGCCGGACGCACCGCCCATGATCCGGCTCACGGGTGTCGGCAAGACCTATCCGGACGGCACCGCGGCGGTCCACGAGCTCGACCTGTCGGTGGCCGCCGGCGAGCTGGTCGTCCTGGTGGGCCCCTCCGGCTGCGGCAAGTCGACGACGCTGAAGATGATCAACCGGCTGATCGAGCCGACCACCGGCACCATCGAGCTCGACGGCAAGGACGTCACGCACGCCGACCCGGTCGAGCTGCGTCGCGGCATCGGGTACGTCATCCAGCAGGTCGGCCTGTTTCCGCACCAGTCCATCGAGACCAACGTGATGACGGTGCCGATGCTCTACGGCGAGTCCAAGTCGACCGCCCGCGCACGCGCCCACGAGCTGATGGAGCTGGTCGGGCTCGACCCGGCGACGTACGCCGACCGCTATCCGCACCAGCTCTCCGGCGGCCAGCGGCAGCGCGTCGGCGTGGCCCGCGCGCTGGCGGCGAACCCGCCGGTGCTGCTGATGGATGAGCCGTTCGGCGCGGTCGACCCTGTCGTCCGGGTACGGCTGCAGGACGAGTTCCAGGCGCTGCAGCAGGAGCTGGACAAGACGGTGGTGCTGGTCACCCACGACATCGACGAGGCGGTGAAGCTCGGCGATCGGGTCGCGGTGTTTGCCGCCGGCGGGCGGCTCGCCCAGGTCGCCACCCCCGCGGAGCTGCTGGCCCGGCCGGCCGACGACTACGTCGCCGACTTCGTCGGCTCGACCTCCGGCCTGCGCCGGCTCACGGTCACGCCGATCAACCGCAACCACCTCGAGTCGATGGACGGTGTCAACGCCGGCGAGCTCGGCTCCGCCATCGACGTGAGCTCGTCCTTGGAGGAGGCGCTGGCGGCGATGCTCCGCGACGACAAGGCGATGGTGGGTGTCAAGGACGGCGCGCAGTTCGTCGGCGTGCTCACCCCCAACGGGGTCCACCGCGCGTTGCGCGCCTCCCTGGCCGACTGATCAGCCGGGCCGGTCAGCCGCGACGCACCCGGAAGCCCGTCACCTCGCGGTCCCGATCAGTGTCGGTCGCAGCCACCACCACCACCCGGTAGCGACCCGGCCGCAGCTTCCGCGGCGCCAGGTCTCTTCGCAACGCCCACGATCCCGGCCCTGCATCCGCGGGGTGGTCGACCCGGATCCGCGTCCCACAGGGGTCACCGTGGCACAGCCGGCGCACGTTGATCCGAAGGTCGGCGGCCCCACCCAGCGTCCACTCCAGCTCCGGCCGCGTCGGGTTCCCACGACGGTGGAACCGGTGCGGGGACACCCGGACGTCGCTGAGGTCCAGCGCCGCCACCGCCACCGGCTCGAAGGTCGCGGTCACCGATCGCGCCTGGTCCATCGTCACCACACAGTTGTTGGCACCGGCGCAGGCACCGCCCCATCCCGCGAAGCTCGACCCGGCTGCCGGGGTCGCGTTCAACGACACCACCGTCCCGGCCTCGTAGTCCTCAGTGCAGTCGGTGCCGCACTCGATGCCGGCCGGGTCCGAGGACACCGATCCCTGACCGGTGCGAGTCACGCTCAACCTCACCTCCCCCGGGGCCGGAACCGGCTCGAAGGCCGCACTGACACTCCGCGGCTGATCCATGGTCACCGTGCACCCGCCCGTGCCCGTGCACGCACCCGACCAGCCCGCGAACTCCGACCCCGAGTCCGGAGTCGCCGTCAACGACACGGGAGTGCCCGCCTCGTACTCCTGCACACAGTCGGCACCACAGGCGATTCCCGCCGGGTCCGAGGACACCGACCCCGACCCCTCGCCGGTCCGGGTCACGGTCAACCCCGCCACCCCCGGGACCGGAACCGGCTCGAACGACGCACTCACGCTCCGCGCCTGATCCATCGTCACCGTGCACCCGCCTGTCCCCGTGCACGCGCCACCCCACCCGGTGAAGACCGACCCCGGTCCAGGCGACACCGCCAACGACACCTCGGTCCCGTCGGCGAAGAACTCACTGCAGTCAGCCCCACATGCGATCCCAGCGGGGGTGGAGGTCACCGTCCCCGAACCGCCACCAGCCCGCGACACCGACAACTCCTGCGACGACGCCCCATAGGTGATCGAGGCGAACCCATCACCGTCGTTGATCCCCGACCGGAACGTCGTCCCCGCCGGCCCGTGCCCGGAACCACCACCACCGCCGCCACCGACGCTGGCACCGGCTCCACCGAAGTAGCCGCCGCCACCGCCACCACCCGGCCCCGACCCCGAGCCACCCTGGCCGAGCGACCCGCTCCGAGCCGCATCAGCCGGGTTCACCCCGCCCGCCGACTGGGTGCCCCCGCCACCGCCCGTGCCTGCGGCACAAGCGTCGCCGCCGGGGCCACCTGTCAGTCCGCCCCCGGCACCGCCCGCTGCGGGAGGGAGCGGCCCCGCCCCGTCACCCGGACACCAGGTCGACGACGCCCCGCCGCCACCACCGGCGACCAGTACCCGGTCCGCCAGACCGGATCCGCCCTGCCGCACGTCGGACGCCCCACCGCCGCCAAATGCATTGCCGCTGGCGCCGCCGTTGAAACCTCCGCTCGGGCCATCTCCCCCTCCGCCGACCACGATCACCAGCGCGCTGCCCGGGGTCACCGGGAGGCTCGCGCTCACCCGTCCCCCGAGGCCTCGCGGATTCGTCGTCGAGTCCGGGTGCAGCCCAGCTCCCGCGGCGCCGGCCAGCACCACATCGATGCTCGTCACGCCGGCCGGGACGGTCCAGGTCTGGGGAGCGCCAGTGTGTTCGAAGGTCACGGTCCCGGCTGTCACCGCCTGTGCCGGTACGGCCGGCGCCACGATCAACGAGGCCGCCAGCAAGGCGGTCGTGGCAGTCAGGGCAAGGGTTCGGGTACGTCGCACGATGTCTCCCCAGGTCGGCTCAAGCTGGGGGGGTCGCACCTCATTTGAACACGGCGCGGGACGTATCGTCACGGAACGGCCTAGACCGGAGACTCCTCCACCGGCACGTCGCGGTGCCAGGACTCGGTGACGTACTTGGTCTTCCAGCCCATCCCCTCGTAGAGCCGGTGCGCGTGGGTGGAGGAGTCGGCGTCGACCTCGAGGCCGACTCCTACGCGGCCACGACGGGCGGCGTCGGCGATGATCGTGCGCAGCATGCCCTTGGCCGCACCGCGACCACGGGCGGCGTCGATCACGCCGATGTAGGACACGTAGGACGAGTCCGGGCCGGTGGCGTTCTGCGAGACCGTGCCGATCAGGGCTCCGACCGCCGGCGCCCGGCCCTCGGGCGCCTCGAGCCCCTCGGGGATGTCGTCGACGAGCTCGACCAGCCACCAGTGGTTCCACCGGTGGCCGGGATCCTCCCGGAGTCGGTGGAGGAACTCGGCGTAGGTCTCCTCGAATGAGTTGAAGTGGTCGACGAAGGCCTGCTCGAGCACGTCGTGGACGGCCCGCAGGTCCTCCTCGTCGGGCAGCCCCTGGCCTTCCCGGTCGACGAGTCGGAACCGGGCGCCGCGCTCCTCCCACTCGTCGGGGTCGGGAACCAGTGCTTCCTCACCGGGCTCGACCGGTCGGTTCATCTGCCACCACGACCGGACCTTCCGGAACCCGGCTCCCTCGAGCCAGTCCGCGTGCCGCTGGTCGCCGGCGAAGGCACCCGTGTCGATCTGCTGGACCTCCAGGCCGCGGGCGGCGCCGACGGCCCGGGCCTGTTCGTCGGCCCAGTCGAAGAGCAGCTTCGAACAGGCGTCGGCGATCGGTGGGTCGAGGTCGCGCTCGACCACGTGGACGAACATCATCCGGCCCTTGGCACGGTCGTGGACGCTCCCCCAGGCACGGATCTCCCCGTCGGGATCGCGTACGACGACGTTCTCGCGCATCCGCAGACCCTGCTCGGAGACCTCGACCAGCACGTCGTCGACCGACGCGCCGGCCCAGCCCCGTCCGGCGCGCTCGTGAGCGCGCAGCAGGTGAGTCAGCCGAGCGATCACGAACCGGTCACCGGGATCCGGCGCCTCGACCTGCCAGCCGTCCAGCAGGTGCTCGGAGTCAGCCAGGATGCCGTCGGGGTCGGACTGGAAGCGGTTGTCCTCGGGGATCACATCGGCCGATTCTGCCGCATCCACGGCATCACGCCGCGGCGCGTGCCCCACAGCGCGCTCAGGCACACGGTGGGGCACACGTCGCGATCAGGGTGTCAGGCGTGCATCCGGTGGGGCTGGGCCTGCCACGCGGCCACCTCGGCGCGCAGCACGTCGAGCTCCTGCTCCAGCTCAGCGACTCGCAGCAGCGACTCGGCGGCCCGCTCCTCGGCCTCGTCGAGCCGTGCCGTGGTGGCGCGGCCCTCCTGCTCGGCCAGCTCGGCGCGTCGGGCCTCGGCGTTGAACTTCAAGGTGGCCTCGGCGGCACGCTTCTGCGCGGCGGACAGCGCCGCCTCGAGCTCGCCGAGCGCGTGCTCCTGCCGGTCGACGCGACTCTGCATGGCGGTGACGAAGCCGGCGTGCTCGGCGGTGCGCTCGTCGGTGAGCTGGCGGTAGGCCTGAGCCTGGGCCGCTCGGTCGCGAGCGGCGTCGTGGCGGCCCTGGAGCAGCTCGCTGTAGGTGATCCGGGTGGCGGCTGCGCCGAGCACCACGGAGGACATGGCAGCAGTCGCCTGGAACCAGGCGACGTCACCGAGGAACGCAGCGGCCACGAGGGCACCCGCGATCGTGATCAGGGAGGTGGCGACCGTCAGCCGAGTGCTGCGCTGTCGCCGACGTGCAGTCGGGGAAGACATACCAGCAGATTAGGTGTCCGGGTCGTCGGAACGGACGCGACACGCACGTTCGAGGAAGAGCGCTGCCGCGACGATGCCCACACCGGCGAGCCCGGCGAGCCCCGAGCGGACGATCCGTTGGTCCCCCAGCTCGGCCGGCACGCCGAGCCAGCTCACGGCGTACCCGAAGTAGCCGCCGGCCACCAGGCCGCCCACGACCACGCAGGCGCGGGCCAGCACCAGCCGGTTGACGGCCCGGTGCGGCTCCATCCGCTCGCGGCGGACGTGGAGGGTGCGGTGGGTGCCGTACGCCGCGGCCGCGAGCAGCGCCGCCACGAAGGTCAGCGCCAGCGGTTGGGCCCAGGTGACCACCGGCGGGTTCCCGATCCGGTCGGAGACCGGGTGGAAGAGCCAGCCGCCCACCAGCCCGACCATCACGGACATGCCGACCGCGGCGGCCCCGGTCGGTTCGAGGTGCCCGTCCGGCGGCTGCTCCTCCCCGGACGGAGACTGCGTCACTGGATCTCGAGCACCAGGTCGTCGCGGCGGCTCACGCCCGAGACGTCGAGCTTGGCGAGCAGGTCGGCGACGGGGCCGGCCTCGGCGAGCTCGGCGTCCGGCTCCACGTCGTACCAGGGCTGCAGCACGAAGGCACGGTCGCGGGCGCGCGGGTGAGGGAGCACGAGCTCGTCGTCGCTGCGACGGTCTCCGACGACGATGAGGTCGATGTCGAGGGTGCGCGGGGCATTGTGGACGTCGCCGCGCTCCCGGTCGAAGGCATCCTCGACGGCCAGCGCCCGGTCGAGCAGCCGGTGGGCGGCCAGCGTCGTGTCGAGCAGGAGCACCGCGTTGAGGAAGGGCTTGGAACCTTGGGGGGCATCGACTGGTTCGGTCTCGTAGACCGGAGACACCGCAGTGACCCACACGTCCGGGGTGTCGGCGATCGCACCGACCGCGCCCTGCAGCGTCGCCATCCGCTCACCGAGGTTGGATCCCAGGGCGAGCACTGCGCGCCGGATCGGGCGCATCTCACCGGTGAGGGTGTCGGCATCGATGATGTTCGGGTTGGGCGTCTCGGTCACGTGTTGTCCCTCGCGTCTCTCCGGATCGTCAGTGCCACGTCGGCGAACACCGCGTCGATGGGGGCGCCGGGCTTGTGCACCCTCACCTTCACCCATTCAACACGACTGTCCGAGAGGCAGACCCCGGCGACCCGTTGCGCCAAGGTCTCGATGAGGTCCACCGGATCGGATTCCACCGCCGTCTTCACCTGCCCCACGAGGCTTCCGTAGTCGACGGTGTCCTGCAAGTCGTCCGAGGCCGCTGCGGGGCGGGTGTCGAGGCCGAGGGTGAGATCGATCACGAACACCTGGCCGTCTCGACGTTCGTGGTCGAAGACGCCGTGGTGCCCGAAGCACTCGATCCCGGTCACGGTCAGCTCGTCGGCGCTCATCGCTGCTCCTCCTCGATACGTGCGAGCACCGTGAGTGCGTCGCGGCTGGCACGGACGTCGTGCACCCGGATCCCCCAGACCCCCCGCTGCGCGAGCAGCAGGGTCAGCGCCGTGCTGGCGGCCTCGCGCTCGTCGACCGGCCGGGCGACGCCGTCCTGGTCCGGCAGCAGACTGCCCAGGAACGACTTGCGGCTGCCTCCGACCAGCAGCGGGAAGCCGAGTGCCGCAAGCTCGTCGAGACCGGCCACCAGCGCCCAGTTGTGCTCGGCGGTCTTCGCGAAACCCAACCCCGGGTCCAGCACCAGGCGGTCCTGCGGGATCCCCGCCGCTCGAGCGGCCGCCGCGCGCTCGGCCAGCTCGCGCGCCACCGTAGCGACGACACCGCCCGTCTCGTCGTACGACGCCAGCGACTGCATCCGGTCGGCGTGGCCACGCCAGTGCATGGCGAGGTAGGTCGCCCCGGAGCCGGCCACGACGTCGAGGATCGCGGGGTCGGCGAGTCCGCCGGAGACGTCGTTGACGATCCGGGCCCCGGCGTCGAGCGCAGCGCGGGCCACCTCGGCCCGCATCGTGTCGACGGAGACGACCGCGTCACCCGAGAGCGCCGCGATGACGGGAACCACCCGGGCCAGCTCCTCCTCCAGCAGCGGTCGGGTCGCACCGGGCCGGGTCGACTCGCCCCCGATGTCGAGGATGTCGGCTCCCTCGGCCAGCAGCCGACGGCCATGGGCGATCGCCGAGGCCGGGTCGGCGTACCGCCCACCGTCGGAGAACGAGTCGGGCGTGACGTTCACGATCCCCATCAGGAGTGGGGTCACGGCCGCTCAGGGTCTCCGGTGGATCAGCGCGAGCGCCTCGGCGCGGGTGGCCGGATCGCGCATGCTGCCCCGCACGGCGGAGGTGATGGTGCGGGCGCCGGCCTTGCGCACGCCGCGCATGGTCATGCACAGGTGCTCGGCCTCGATCACGACGATCACGCCGCGCGGCTCGAGGATGTCCATCAGCGCGTCGGCGATCTGGGTGGTGAGGCGTTCTTGCACCTGCGGGCGCTTGGCGTAGACGTCGACCAGCCGGGCCAGCTTGGACAGCCCGGTGATCTTGCCCGTCTCCGCTGGGATGTAGCCGACGTGGGCGACGCCGGTGAAGGGCACCAGGTGGTGCTCGCACATCGACCAGAGCTCGATGTCGCGCACCAGCACCATCTCGTCGTGACCGATGTCGAAGGTGGTGGTGAGCACGTCCTCCGGTCGCTGATGGAGGCCGGCAGTGAGCTCGGCCCAGGCCCGAGCGACCCGGGCCGGCGTGTCGCGCAGCCCCTCGCGCGCGGGGTCCTCGCCGATCGCCGCCAGCAGCTCGCGCACCGCGGCCTCGGCCCGTTCGTGGTCGAAGTCCGGGACGTCCTCCGGGCGTCGTTCGGAGAGCCAGATCGGGTCGGTCATGTCGTGGCGGGAGGCTCGGGAGGCTCGGAGCTGGGACCACCGAGGCCACCGGAGCCGCCATGGATGTCGCCACCGGCTCCCGGCGGCGTGATGACCACGCCGGGCTGCTCCTCCTCGGCGGGGGTCCCGTTGGAGCGGACCCGGTCGCGGATCTCCTGCGGGACCTCGATCGGCGGGATCGAGGACGGGTTCCGGTCCGGGCTGCCGGTCCACGCCGGCCGGATCGGGCGGATCCGTAGCGCGGTGAAGATCTCCGCGACCTCTGCCTTGTCGAGGGTCTCGCGGTCGAGCAGCGCGAGGACCAGCGCGTCGAGCACGTCGCGGTTCTCCTCGAGCACGTCGAAGGCCTCCTGGTGGGCCGCGGCGATGAAGTTCTTGACCTCCTCGTCGACCTTGGCGGCGACGTCCTCGGAGTAGTCGCGCTGGTGGCCCATGTCGCGGCCCAGGAACGGCTCGGAGGTGGAGTCGCCCAGCTTCACGGCGCCCAGCGACTCGGTCATGCCGTACTGCGTGACCATCGCCCGCGCCAGCCCGGTGGCCTTCTCGATGTCGTTGCCGGCGCCGGTGGTCGGGTCGTGGAAGACCATCTCCTCGGCTGCGCGGCCGCCCATCATGTAGGCGAGCTTGTTGAGCAGCTCGCCGCGGGTCTGGGAGTACTTGTCCTCGTCGGGCAGCACCATCGTGTAGCCCAGCGCACGCCCGCGCGGGAGGATCGTGACCTTGTGGACCGGGTCGCCTCCCGGCAGCGCCGCGGCGACGAGGGCATGGCCGCCCTCGTGGTAGGCGGTGACCAGCTTCTCCTTCTCGCTCATCAGCCGCGAGCTGCGCTGCGGGCCGGCGATGACGCGGTCGATGGCCTCGTCGAGGCTGAGGTTGGTGATCTGCTTCTGGTTGCTGCGGGCCGTCAGCAGGGCAGCCTCGTTGAGGACGTTCGCGAGGTCGGCACCGGTGAAGCCCGGCGTACGACGGGCGATCGACAGCAGGTCGATGTCGGTGGCCATCGGCTTGCCGCGCGAGTGGACCTGGAGGATCTTGTGGCGGCCCTCGAGGTCGGGGGCGTCGACGCCGATCTGGCGGTCGAAGCGGCCGGGACGCAGCAGCGCCGGGTCCAGCACGTCGGGGCGGTTGGTGGCGGCGATCAGGATGACGCCGCCGCGGACGTCGAAGCCGTCCATCTCGACGAGGAGCTGGTTGAGGGTCTGCTCGCGCTCGTCGTGACCGCCGCCCATGCCGGCACCGCGGTGGCGACCGACGGCGTCGATCTCGTCGATGAAGACGATGGCCGGGGCGTTCTCCTTGGCCTGCTCGAACAGGTCGCGGACGCGGGAGGCGCCGACACCCACGAACATCTCGACGAAGTCGGAACCGGAGATCGAGTAGAACGGCACGCCCGCCTCGCCGGCGACAGCGCGGGCGAGCAGGGTCTTGCCGGTTCCGGGAGGGCCGTAGAGCAGCACGCCCTTGGGGATCTTGGCACCGACCGCCTGGAACTTCGCGGGTTCCTGGAGGAACTCCTTGATCTCGCCGAGCTCCTCGATCGCCTCGTTGCAGCCGGCGACGTCGGCGAAGGTCGTCTTCGGCATGTCCTTGGTGATCAGCTTCGCCTTGGACTTGGCGAACTGCATGACGCCCCGCCCGCCACCGCCCTGCATGTTGTTCATCAGCCACAGGAAGACCACGAAGATCAAGATGAGCGGGAGGAACGTCCCGAGGATGGTGCCGAGCAGGCTCGGCGTGGAGACCTCGGTCGTGTACTCGTCGATGTCACCACTGGCGATCTGGTCCTCGACCCGTGACTCGATGTCGGCCTGGGTGTCGGTGAGCCAGTAGGTCATCACCTTGTTGCCGCCGTCGCGCTCGACGCCGTCGTCCAAGGTGGCCTCGATGACCTGGTCACCGTCGATGAACTTGATCTCGGAGACTTCCCCGGTCTCGATGTACTCGATCATCCGGGACGTGCTGATCTCCTGGTGCTCGCCGGTGGGGACGAGGTACTGGAGGGCAAGCAGGACGCCGGTCACGGCAAGGATGCCGATGACCCAGCGATTGAGGAGGATCCGCTTCACGTATTTCTCTTCAAGTCAGATTCAGCAAGGTGGACGGGACAGACATTCATTCTCGCAGGCCTCCCCAACGCCGACGAACCTGCGCGGCTCAGCCTCCGTAGACGTGGGGGGCCAGGGTGCCGATGTCACGCAGGTTGCGGTAACGCTCGCGGTAGTCGAGGCCGTAGCCGACGACGAACTCGTTCCCGAGAATGTGCGGAGCATCCCAGCCGACATCGGCGCACCTTCAGGAGTAGACGTGGGGGGCCAGGGTGCCGATGTCACGCAGGTTGCGGTAACGCTCGCGGTAGTCGAGGCCGTAGCCGACGACGAACTCGTTCCCGAGAATGTGCGGAGCATCCCAGCCGACATCGGCGCACCTTCAGGAGTAGACATGGGGGGCCAGGGTGCCGATGTCACGCAGGTTGCGGTAACGCTCGCGGTAGTCGAGGCCGTAGCCGACGACGAACTCGTTCGGGATATCCCAGCCGATGTACTTCACGTCGATCGGCATCTGCAGCGCCTCGGGCTTGCGCAGCAACGTGCAGATCTCGACACTGGCCGGTTCGCGCGAGGCGAGGTTGGACGTCAGCCAGGACAGCGTGAGACCGGTGTCGATGATCTCGTCGACGATCACGACGTGGCGGCCACTGATGTCGGTGTCGAGGTCCTTGAGGATCCGGACCACGCCACTGGACTTCGTGCCGGAGCCGTAGGACGAGATCGCCATCCAGTCCATCTCGATGTGTCGCGTGAAGCTGCGCGCCAGGTCCGCCATCACCATCACGGCACCGCGCAGGATGCCGACGATCAAGAGCTCCTCGCCCTCGTAGTCCCGCTCGATCTCGACGGCGAGCTCGGCCAGCCGGCCCTGGATCTGCTCCTCGGTGAAGAGGATGTTGACCAGGTCGTTCTCCACGTGGGACGCATCCATGGCCGAGAGCCTAGGGCCTGCACCTGAGCGAGCCTCCACCCACATACCGCCCGGCCTGGTCGACCACCACTCCTGAAGGAGCGGCCAGATCTACACAGCGTGGGCTGATGCCGCGAGATCGGTCAGAACGACGGTAGTCGCCAGGACGGGCGGTATGGAACGGAGGATTCTCACCGGGGGGCACTCCGCTTTTTGGGGGGGTATTCAGGTGGTCCTGCGGGCTGCGGTCGGGGGGACCGGAACCGATGTGACCATCCTGCCCAGCGCGGCCCCCACCGTCCCGGGAATGGTTGAAAATGGCCCGAACGGGTCAGGCGGGCCTGACCGATCCGACGAAGGCGACCCAGCCGTCGCGGCGGGTCGCACGGACGCTCCCGGGCAGGTCCACCCACTGCTGGCCCCGCCAGTTCCTGACCAGGTCGTCGACATCGGCCAGGTGGCCCTGGGTGAGGTCGCTGGGAAGCGCGCCGGCCTCCAGCGCCGCCAGCCGCAGCACGCGCGACCGGATCGCGTCCGGCAGCATCGCCAGCCGGTCGACCGGCAGCTGCAGGCCGTCGGCCAGGTCGGCGTACGTCGCCTCCGCGATCGCGTCGAGGGCGGCGACGTCGGCCCGGAGCTGGGCGGCGGTGCGAGACAGCGCGGCCGCCACGCCCGGTCCGAGCTCCCGCTCGAGGACCGGCATCACCTCGGTCCGGATCCGCGAGCGGGTGAAGGAAGGATCGGCGTTGTGGGGGTCGCTCCAGAACGCCAGTCCCTCCGCCGCACAGGCGGCCTCGGTCTGGGCCCGGCTGATCTCGAGGAGCGGCCGTCGGAACCGGTCGAAGGCAGGCCGCATGCCGGCGAGCGAGCGGCCGCCGCTGCCGCGCGTCAGCCCGAGCAGCACCGTCTCCGCCTGGTCGTCACGAGTGTGGCCGAGCAGCACGGCGGCTGAGCCGAAGCGTTCGGCGACCTCCTCCAGCACGGTGTAGCGGGCCTCCCGGGCTGCCGCCTCGGGACCCTGACCGCTCGCCTCGACGTGGACGCGGACCCCGACGGTCTCGTCGACCCCGATCGCCGACATCTGCCCGACCACTGCCTCGGCGCGGTCGGCTGACCCCTCCTGCAGTCCGTGGTCGACAGTGACCCCGATCACCCGCCACGGGCTGTTGCGTCCCTCGAAGACGGTCGCCGCGAGCAGCGCGAGGGAGTCGGCGCCCCCGCTGCAGGCGACCAGAACCGGTTGGTCCCCGAGGTCGGCCAGGCTCCGGCGTACGGCGAGGCGGATCGCGGCGACCGCGGGGTCGAGCCTCACAGGACTCGGGTGACCCACGCAGACGGGTCGGCGATCTCGGCCTTCGAAGGGAGGTTCTCGGGGCCCTCCCAGACGGCGTTGAAGTCGGCCATGCCGACCTTGTCGACGACGCTGCGGACGAACTTCGCACCGTCGCGGTACTGCGCCATCTTCATGTCCAGGCCCAGCGCCTTGCGCAGCACCCGGTCCAGGATGCCCACGCCCTTGCGGCGCTGGTTGAACGACTTCCGGATCTCGGCCACGGACGGGATGACCTGCGGCCCGACGTCGTCCATGACGACGTCGGCGTGGCCCTCGAGCAGGGACATGACGCCGGTGACCCGGTCCATGATCTCCTTCTGCTCCGGCGTGCTGAGCAGCTCCATCACGCTGCCGTTGCCGCCGCGGACGGCCTCCGAGATCCGCTTGAGCCCGTCGTCGAACAGGCCGCCCGGGTCGACGGTGTCGGCGATCGCCGAGATCTCCGAGTAGAGGTGGTCGCGCATCCAGGGGACCGCGGTGAACTGCACCCGGTGGGTCTCCTCGTGGAGGCACACCCAGAGCCGGAAGTCGGTCGGGTCCGCCTTCAGCTCGCGCTCCACGTGCACGATGTTGGGCGCGACCAGGAGGAGCCGGCCGGCCGGGTCGTGGAAGGGATCGAACTGGCCGAGCACCTTCGAGGCCAGGAAGCCGAGCAACAGCCCGACCTCGCCGCCGGTGATCTTCGAGCCCAGCGCGAGCGGCAACCCGGCGGGAGCTCCCTTCTTCTCCTGCAGCTTGTCGATGAGCGGCTCGAGCATCACCGCGAACGCCTCGGTGTTGGCACGGACCCAGCCCTGCCGGTCGACGACCAGCACCGGCGCGGTGCGCTCGCCTGCCGCCAACCCGGTGAACTCACGCACCAGTCCCGTGGAGAGATCGGCATCGGCTCGGAGCTCGGCGACGGCCGCGGCAGCCTCTTCGGGCATGACGACCGGACCCGGTCCTGCTACCCGGCCTCCGAGGGAGACCGCGACCTCCCAGTCGACCATCGAGCTCATGCGAGTGACCCTACGCGGCTGCCGCAACCGAGCCGGGTCACCGTGAGCACCGACAGGCGCCGAGCAGCGCCGCGACGTTGTCGAGGTCCTGCTGCGCGTCGAGGGTGTTGAACAACGACAACCGGTCCGCTGCCAGCACGAACGCCAGCGGCGTACCGGTCCGGTCGAGGGCGATGCCGGCCAGGGACCGGACGCCGGTCAGGCTGCCGGTCTTGGCGCGGACCCGGCCGACACCGGCAGGCACCGCGTCGTCGAACCGGATGGCGAGCGATCCGGTGAAGCCGGCGACGGGCAGGCCGGTCAGCGCGGCACGCAGGTCGGGGTGGTCCTCACTGGCGACGACCCGGAGCACGCCGATCAGGGTGTCGGTGCGGAGCCGGTTGGCGCGCGAGAGCCCGCTGCCGTCACGGATCACCGCCCCCTTGAGGGGTACGCCGAGCGCGGCGAGGGTCTCTCGGACGCCCTCGACACCGCCGGCGAACGAGGCGTCGTCGGCGACAGCGTCACCAACGTGGCGGGCCAGCACCTCGGAGCCCTCGTTGTCGCTGGTCTCCAGCACCACCTCGACGATCTGCGCCAGCGGCGGGCTGGTGACCCGGGCCAGCTCCCGCGCGCCTGAAGGCGCCCTCCCGGCTGTGGGCTCTCCTTGGACGCGGACTCCCTCCTGGCGCAGGGCCGCCGCGAACGCAGCACCGGCTTCGGCGGCGGGGTCGGCGACGCGTTCGGAGACATCCGCCGCGAGCCCCTCGTCGACCCAGAGCGCACTGATCGGCGACACGATGTCGTCGGGCACGTAGTCGGAGCGCCAGAAGGGGCTCTCCGCCGGACCGGTGAACAACGCTGCGTCGTAGGCCAAGGTCACCGGTCGCTTCGCCCGTCCTCGCTCCTTGAGGGCCGTGGCGGTCTCGCGGGCCAGTGTCCGCACGTCGGCGCGGACCGGCTGGTCGTCGGGCTCCCCCGGCGTCCGTTCCAGCAGGGGGTCGCCACCCCCCACGAGGGTGAGTGAGCGACCGCGGACGACGACCCTCGTCGCGAACCGGTGATCGGGTCCGAGGGTGGCCAGGGCTGCGGTGGCCGTGAGGAGCTTCATGGTCGACGCCGGGATGAACGAGCCGGTTCCCAGACCGTACGACGGACCGGACCGGCCGGTCAGCGGGGCGACCGCGGCGTGGACCGAGCGGCCGAGGTCGGGATCGGCGAGACCGGCGGCGAGCGCCCGGCGTACGGCAGCGACGACCAGCCGCCCACCTTCGCACGGGCTCGGCGACCGGGCCGGGCTCGGGGATTCCGGCGATGTCGAGGCCCTCGGGTGGCAGCACGGCGGCCGGTTCGGTGATCGGGTCGGGCGCCGGGGTGGTGAGCCAGCGGTCGACGAGGTCGAGGCGCCAGACCGCCGCGGCGCCACCCAGCAGGGCAAGCACCAGCAGCACGGGCAGCCACGTGCGGTGGCGTCGATCACGCGTTCCCACAGATGACTCCTTCCCGGCTGCGTGTTCCGGCCCATTGTGCGGGACACTGGTCCCGGCCCGGACCAACCGGTCGCCGAAGTGGAAGGACAGCGACGTGCGCGAGTTCGACGTAGTGGTGGAGATCCCCAAGGGGGAGCGGAACAAGTACGAGGTCGACCACGAGACAGGGCGGATCCGGCTCGACCGGATGCTCTTCACCTCCACGGCCTACCCGGCCGACTACGGCTTCATCGAGAACACCCTCGGCCAGGACGGCGATCCGCTCGACGCGCTCGTGATCTTGCAGCAGCCGACCTTCCCCGGCTGTGTCATCTCCTGCCGCGCGATCGGCATGTTCCGGATGACCGACGAGGCCGGCGGCGACGACAAGGTGCTGTGCGTCCCGAACCTCGACCCGCGTCTCGAGCATCTGCGCGACATCAACCACGTCTCCAAGTTCGACCGGCTCGAGATCCAGCACTTCTTCGAGGTCTACAAGGACCTCGAGCCCGGCAAGTCCGTCGAGGGTGCCGACTGGGTCGGCCGCACCGAGGCCGAGGCCGAGGTCGAGGCCTCCTTCCAGCGGGCCCTGGAACACCCCGACCACTGAGCCACGCGCGACCCGTCACTTGTGCAGGTTCACACCAGGGCGAGCCGTCACTTGTGCAGGTTCACACCAGAGCGAGCCGTCACTTGTGCAGGTTCGGGTGCCCCATACGTCAGCCGACCTCTCGGGCGGGTCCCAGTGGACCAGCCTCACCCGCCAGCCGCTGGCGATCGCCACCAGGCAGTACGCGCGGAATCAACCTGCACAAGTGACGGCTCGGCGGCTTTCACACCTGCACAAGTGACGGCTCGGCGATCAGTCGAGTAGTTCCGGGCTGCGCAGCATCTCCCGCGGCACGCCGAAGGCGTCGACCAGGTCCACCGCGATCGGGCGGATCTTGCGGCACAGGTCGTTGACCTCGCGGCTGATCGCCTTGGACCGCGTGGTGGAGAGCCGGCCGTGCTCCATGAACCAGGCCCGGTCCGCCTCGATGGTCGTGAGCGCGAACAGGTCGCACATCAAGTTGAGCGTGACCTTGAGGTCGCCGTCCGGCACGGTCGCGATCTTGTCGAGGAACGCGTCGAGGACCAGCCGCTCGACGTGCGCGTGGGCGGCGCCGATGACGTGGTCCTGCACCCGCGAGAACACCACGCCGGCGTTCATCCCCTGGTCGATGCCGCGCTTGAGCCGGCGCGCGACGCCGCCGAGCATGTGCTCCTCGCGGAAGCGCAGCATCATCCGGTGGTAGTTGGGGTCGAGCAGGCCAGCTTCCTGGTCCCACTCGTCACCGCCCGGCAGCACGTCGCGGATCCGCTCGATCAGCTTGTGCACCGAGGTCTTCTCGATCACCGTCTCGACGGCGAGACCGGCCACGAACCGGACCATGCCGAACTGGTCCATGTCCTCGAACGAACCCGCGTAGTCGGTGAGCAGGCCCTTGGCGACCAGCTGCAGCAGGACGTGGTTGTCCCCCTCGAACGTGGTGAAGACGTCGGTGTCT
Source organism: uncultured Actinomycetota bacterium (assembly GCA_963782075.1). Lineage (GTDB taxonomy): Bacteria > Actinomycetota > Actinomycetes > Propionibacteriales > Nocardioidaceae > Nocardioides. The sequence goes on along the minus strand of CAWAIJ010000014.1, from coordinate 339,647 downwards.
GCCTTGAGCGCGGCGAACCGGTTCTCGGCGCGGTAGCCCTGACCGCCACAGGCCTCGCGACACTCCTGGATGGTCCGCGTCGCGTGCCAGGTGCCGAGCGCCTTGGTGCCGGCAGCACGAGACTCCAGCTGGCGACGCGCCTCCTCGCCGGCCTCGATCCCTGAGAACACGTCGTGCAGCTCGTAGGCCGCCACCTCCTGCGCGAAGTGCAACGCGTAGGTGCGCGCCAGCAGTGGGAACAGTCGTCGCTGGTGCATGCCGTAGTCGAGGAGCAGGTCTTCCTCGGGCGGGTTCGATGCCTCGAACTGGCGGCGGCGGTCGCCGTACCTGACGGCGATGGCGAGCGCGACCTTGGCCGCGTTGATGCCGGCACCGCCGACGCAGACCCGGCCTTGCACGAGCGTGCCCAGCATGGTGAAGAAGCGCCGGTTCTGGTTGTCGATGCTGCTCTCGTAGACGCCGTCCGGCGTCACGTCGGCGAACCGGTTCAGCAGGTTCTCGCGCGGCACTCGGACGTGGTCGAAGGTGATCCGACCGTTGTCGACCCCGTTGAGCCCCATCTTGAGGCCGTCGTCCTCGATGGTGATGCCGTCGAGGACCTGGCCGTCCCGGCGCAGTGGTACGACGAACGCGTGGACGCCGTGACCGGTGCCGTCGACCTCGAGCTGCGCGAAGACCGTGGCCAGCTCTGCGTGCCGGGCGGCGTTGCCGATCCAGTCCTTGCGCGCCTCCGGCCCGGAGGTGGTGATGACGAACTCCTGGGCCTGTGCGTCATAGGTGGCGATCGTGCCGAGTGCCGCGACGTTGGAGCCGTGGCCGACCTCGGTCATCGCGAAGCAGCCCATGGTCGTGCCGGTGATCAGGTCCCGGAGGTAGGCGTCGTGGTGGCGCTGGGTGCCGAGCTGAAGGATGGCGCCGCCGAAGAGGCCGAACTGCACACCGACCTTGACCAGGATGGAGAGGTCGCCGAAGGCGAGGGTCTCGAAGGCGGCCACCGAAGCGCCGATGTCGCCGCCGCCGCCGTACTCGCTGGGAAAGCCCATGCCGGTCTGGCCGGTGGCGGCGAGCTCGACGACCAGGTCACGGACCCGGTCGCGGTAGTCGTCGGTGCTGAGCTGCTCGGCGTCCTCCAGCACCGAGGCGTGCTCGGCGAGGTTGCTGCGGACCAGGGAGCGGATCTCGGTGTAGCGCCCGTCGAGCAGGTCGAGCAGTGCCGGTACGTCGACCTCGGGCTGGCGGTAGCCGGACGTCTCCTCGGCGGCGGGGCTGGAGTCGGTCGTGGCATCGGTCGTCATGGACCGACGCTACTGCCCGGGCGTGGGTGCTGCTCAGGGACGGGCGTAGAAGTTCGGCGAGGTCCAGTAGTACATCGACTCCTGGGTCACGTTCCGACCGGTGCGCGGGGCGTGGATGATCTGGCCGCCCCCGATGTAGAGCGCGACGTGGTAGATCGACGAGGGGCTGCTCGAGGATCCCCAGAAGACCAGGTCGCCGGGCTGAAGGCTTCCCGCCCCGATGGGAGTGGACTGCTCGTACTGCGCCACCGAGTAGTGGGGCAGCGACGTCCCGCCGGCGCTCCAGGCGCCCATCGTGAGGCCGGAGCAGTCCCACGTGTCGGGGCCGGCGGCACCCCAGCGGTAGGGCTCGCCGATCTGGGCCCTCGCGAACGCGATGGCGGCACTGGCCCCGCCGCCGGGGGCGGGCGGCGGCTGCTGGGGCGCGGGCGGCTCGGGTGCGGGCGGTTCCGGGGTCGGCTGCTGGGGGGCTGGCTGCTGGGTCGGTTGCTGGGGGGCCGGCTGCTGGTCGGCGTCCTCCGTGGCGTCCTGAGCCGCCTGGTCCGCCGCCTCCTGCGCTGCTTCCTGGGCCGCCTGCTCTGCGGCCTCGGCGGCCGCCTCTGCGGCCCGCTGCTCGAGGTCGGACTGTCGCTGCTCGGCCAGCTGGACGCTGATGTCCTGCAGGGTGGCGAGCTCCTGGATCAGCGCCGACTTCTGGGCGGCGATGGCTTGCGCTTCGGCGGCCGCGGCGTCGGCCGTGTCGCGGGCGGTGTCGCGGGCGTCTCGCGCCTCGACCTGCATGGCCTGGGCCTCGGCGGCCGCGTCCGTGGCCTGGTCGACGGCCACGCCGGCCAGGGTGGACGCGGCGAGGAAGCCGTCGTAGCGGGTGTCGAGCGCCGACTCGGTCGCCTGCATGGTGGTGGTCTGCTCGACGACGGACGTGATGCCGTCGGCGTGGACCATCGACGCGACGGCAGTCAACGCGGGCGACATCTCGTACGAGCTCACCAGCGCGGCGGCGTACACGTCCTGCTGGCGGTTCACGTCAGTGCGCGCGATACCGGCCCGGTCCTGGGCGGCTGCCGCTGAGCGCCGCGCCTGGTCGAGCCGGTATCGCGCGCCGTTCCACGCCTCGGTCGCCCGGGCGGCTTCGATGGCGGACTGCTGGAGGAGGGCGTTGGCGGAGGCGAGCTCGGCCTGCACGGTGCTCACGTCGCGCGCCGTGTCGCGTGCGGCGGTCCGCGCGTCGCGGACCTCCTGTCGGGTGGGCGTGCGGCCCTCGTCCGCCGGGGCTGCGACTCCTGGTGCGGGGGGAGCACCAGGGCCAGGGCGAGACCCAGGGCCAGTCCGACTGCACGCACGAACGCGGTTCCTCTCGATCCGACACTGTTGCCGCGACCGGTGGCCAGGTGCACCGCCGGGTCGTGGAGTGCGCCCCGGTTGCGGCCGTTGCCGACCGCCCCATGGACCGGGGCACTCGCGGCACGCTAGTGCTCATTCGTCACAAAAGGAACAAAATCCCCAATATTCCCACGCGTTACCGGCGTGTCGGCTTGCAAACTACATGCGTGTAGTTCTATGCGGTGCGGGTCGGCGGGACGGCTGTAACGCCGGGTTATCAGCTGTTCCCACCCCGAAATTTGCAGGGTGGATGAGGTGATAACCCGGCGTTACAAGCACGCCGCTGAGCACTCAGCCGGGCACTCAGCGGTGGTCGGCGTCGACGGGGACCGCGGAGGTCGTCGTCGTGGGGTGCGAGGCGAGGCCGTGTCGCTGGAAGACCTGGCCGCTGGCACGCCCTCCGAGGTAGAAGGACAGCAACGCGATCAGGATGCCGGCGACGTCGTCGGCGATGTAGTGCCAGCCGAAGTAGAGCGTGGCGAACAGGGTGATCATGAAGTTCACCCAGAAGACCCAGTGCATGATCCGGGACTTGAGCGTGTACTGGATCATCAGTGCCACCAGCAGGGTGATCGCGACGTGCAGGCTCGCGAAGCCGGCGGTCGACTGCACGGCGTTCTCGACGCCTGCCCACACCACTCTCTCCCTGGCCCCGGACAGCGAGTCCATGAGCTGACTCGTGGGCGTCGGGGACAGGTTCTCGTAGAGCCAGGGCGCGAAGAAGCCCGGGCCGAGCGTCGGCAGGAGGTAGTAGGAGAGCGTGCCGAGGCTCCAGGCGATGCACTGCGAGGTGACGAACCAGTAGCCGTAGGAGATGTTGCGCGACCAGATCAGCCAGGCGGTGAGCGCCAACGGCACCAGCGGCAGGAACCACAGATAGATGAGTGAGAGGAAGTGGGCCGACACACCCGTGCCCAGCAGGTCCTGCAGCACGAGCGCCGGCTCCTGGCCGAAGAAGAGCGCCTTGTCCACGAGGTAGAGCTCCCAGTCGTACTTCTCCTCGCGCACGAAGGGCAGGAACGACTTGAGGTTCCGGTAGCTGACGTAGGTCATGTAGAAGCAGACGAGCCCCAGCACGACCAGCGTCAGCCGCTCGCGGGTCCAGTGGGTCCGCACCCGCTCCCTCGCGACGGCGTAGAACTCAGTCGGCTTGCCCCGCGAGAACCACAGCACCCGCGGCAGGATGTCGGCCAGGAACGCGCCGGTCAGCAGCAGCGGCAGCCGCAGCCACGACGGGCCGAGGAATCCCTCGGGGTCCGCGAGCCGCCGGTCGAGCACGACGGCGGTGACGATCGCCAGCACGCCCATGACGACGGCACAGCCGACGAGCAGGGCATAGGCGCGGCGATACACACGCGCCAGTCTAGGGATGCGGCATGGCGGCGAGCCGGGTGTGGTCCACACGGAGCGCGACATCCTCACCGGGGCCGGGGTGGGCGTCGAGCGCGGCGACGGCGTCGAGCTCCCCCAGACCGGGTACGTCGACGCGGAGCCGGACCTGCTCGGGGGTGAGCCTCGACGAGATCACCCGCCCGCGGAGCTGGCCCTCCGCGGCAACCGCCAGCGCGGACCGTCTCAAGGCGACGGCCGGGGCAGCAGGTAGGCCGGCGGCGCTCAGCAGCCTGCCCGCAGCCGCGCCGTCGAGCACCGCGGCGTACCCGAGGAACAGGGCGGTCGCGGCGTCGACCGGCGCCCGCCAGACGTCGGCGATGTCCCCCTGCTGCACGATCCGGCCCTCGCGCATCACCGCGAGCCGGTCGGCGACGGCGAACGCCTCGTCGTGGTCGTGGGTGACCAGCAGCGCGGTGGTGCCGGCAGCGTGGAGGATGCCCCGCAGATCGCCGGCCAGCCGTTCCCGCAACCCGGCGTCGAGCGCCGACAACGGCTCGTCGAGCAGCAACAACCGCGGCTCCACGGCCAACGACCGGGCCAGGGCGACCCGCTGCCGCTCGCCCCCGCTCAGCGTCCCCGGCAGCCGGGCGCCGTACGACGGCAGGCCGACCAGGTCGAGCAGCTCGCCGACCCGGAGGTCGACGTCGGGGTGGCGGCGCACTCCTCGCTGCAGGTGCAACGCGTAGCCGACGTTCCGCGCGACCGTGAGGTGGTCGAAGAGCTGGCCGTCCTGGAACATCAGCGCGAAGCCGCGCTTGTGGGTGGGTGTCCCGGCCAGGTCGGTGCCGTCCCAGGCGATCCGGCCTCGCTGGACCGGCTCGAGACCGGCGATGGCACGCAGCAGTGTCGACTTGCCGCAGCCGGACGGGCCGAGCACGGCCAGCACCGAGCCGTCGGCGACCTCGAGCGTGGCGTCCACGACGGCAGGGTCGCCGTCGAACGCCACCGTCACCTCCCGCAGGCTCAGCACGTCAGAAGGCTCCCACGCTGGTGACCCGCAGCCGCTCGACGAGCAGCATCACGATCGCCGTCGCGGCGGCCAGCACGACCGAGGCGGCCAGCGCCATGCCGTAGTTCAGGTCGCCGGGGTGGCCGAGCAGCCGGTAGATCACCAGCGGCATGGTGGGAAACTCGTCGCGGGCGAGGAACGACGTCGCGCCGAACTCCCCCAGCGACGCGGCGAACGCGAACCCGGCCGCGGCCAGCAGCGGTTTCCAGAGCACGGGCAGGTCGACGGTGGTCATGGTCCGCAGCGGACCGGCGCCCAGCGAGGCGGCCGCCTGCCGCTGCCGGTCGTCGATGCCGCCGAGCACCGGCACCAGCGTCCGGACGACCAACGGCAACGCCACCAGTGCCTGCGCGATCGGCACCAGCAACGGACTGTCACGCAGGTCGAGCGGCGGCTGGTCCAGGGTGACGAGGAACCCGAAGCCGAGCGTCACCGCGGAGACACCGAGCGGCAGCATGAAGAGACCGTCCAGGACGCCCCGGACCCGGCGCTCGGTCCGCGACCTCGACCGGCGCGTGACCACCACCGCGACGAGCAGCCCGGTGCTGAGTGCCATCCACGTCGCGTCGACGGCGGTGCGCAGCGAGTTGGCCAGCGCGTCGGTGACGGTCACCTGCAGCGCCTGCTGGTCGCCGGTGGTGGAGAGGGCGGCGTAGTTGCCGACGCCCCACGCGCCGTCCACGCGCAGCGAGCCGGCCACCAGCGCGGCAATGGGGGCGGCGACGTAGGCGAGCAGCAGCACGGTCGCGACCACGGGAACGGCGTCGGTGCGGCCGAGCCGACGCGGCCGTGCGGGCCGGCGCGAGACCGGGGTGGTGGCGCGGGCGCGGCCCGCGACCAGCAGCAGCACCACGACCACCGCGAGCTGCAGGACCGACAGCGCGGCGGCCGCGGGCAGGTCGAAGACCTGCACGGTCAGCAGGTAGATCTCGGTCTCGACGGTGGCATAGCGGCTGCCGCCGAGAGTGAGCACGATCCCGAACGCGGTCGCGCAGAAGAGGAACACGACGCTCGCGGCGGAGACGATCGAAGGCCGCAGCGCGGGCAGGGTCACGGTGCGGAACACCTGGGTCGGTGAGGCGCCGAGGGTCGCTGCCGCGTGCCCGGAGCGGGGGTCGAGCGACTCCCACGCGCCGCCGACGACCCGGATCACCACGGCGACGTTGAAGAAGACCAGGCCCAGCACGATGGCGGCCGGTGTCCCGTCCAGGCCGAGGAAGCCGAGTGGCCCGCCCTCACCGAGCAGCTGCCGGAACGCGACGCCGACCACCACCGTCGGCAGCACGAAGGGCACCAGCAGCGCGGCGCGAAGGAACCGGCGGAACGGGAAGGTCGTGCGGTGCAGCACGTAGGCAGCCGGCAGACCGAGCAGTACCGACGCCGCCGTCCCCGCAGCGGCCGTCCAGAGCGTGAAGACCAGCACCCGGCCGGTGCGGCCTCGCAGCAGCACGTCGACGACCTCACCCGGCTCGAAGCGGCCGTCGGGCCAGAACCCCAGCGACACCATCCCGGCCACCGGGACCACGAAGAACGCGGCGAACACCACCACCGGCACCACGGCCAGCGCGCCGAGGCCGAGCAGCCGGCGGGTCATGTCAGCGGGTCACGAGGTCGCGCCACTGCTCGAGCCAGTCGTCCCGGTTGTCCGCGATCTCGGCCGGGTCGAGGACGTAGGGCTCGCTCGGCTGCTCGGCGTAGGCCTCCCAGTCCGCCGGCAGCGCGATGCCGTCGCGGACCGGGAACACGTACATCGACTCCGGCAGCGCGGCCTGCGCGTCCTCGCCGAGCAGGAACTCGATGAGGGCGCGGGCGCCCTCCGGGTTGTCGGACCCGGCCAGCACGCCGGCGTACTCCACCTGGCGGAAGCAGGAGTCGAGGAGCGCCGCCGTGGTCGAGTCGCCGCCACCCTTCGGAATGGTGAAGGCCGGCGAGGAGTCGTAGGAGAGGACGATCGGGCGGGTCCCGTCCTCACTGCCGCCGGTGAAGTCGGTGAAGTAGGCGTCGGTCCAGCCGTCGACCACCTTCGCGTCGTTGGCGAGCAGGTCCTCCCAGTAGGCCGGCCAGCCCTCGCCGTACGCCGCGACCGTGGTCATCAGGAAGGCGAGCCCGGGCGAGCTCGAGAGTGCCGACGGCGTGACGAACAGGCCTTCGTACGCCGGGTCGGCGAGATCGTCCAGCGTCGCCGGTGGCTCGAGGTCGCGCTCGGCGAACCAGGCGGTGTCGACGTTGACGCAGACGTTGCCGGTGTCGACCGGCACCAGCCGCTCACCGTCGTCGCCGGGCACCACGTAGTCGACGGCGCCCTCGGGCAGCTCGACCTCGGCGACGTCGAAGACGCCCTCGTCGAGGGCGCGGGAGGCGAAGGTGTTGTCGACCCCGAACGCGGCGTCACCGGTGGGGTTGTCGGCGGTCACCGCGAGCTTCGTGGTGAGGGTGCCGGCGTCGCCCGCGGCTCGCACCTCCAGCCGGTAGCCGCTCTCCTGCTCGAACTGCCGCACCAGCCGCTTGGGCAGGCTGAACGACTCGTGGGTGACCAGGACGACGGTGCCACCCGCCGGCTCCACCGACTCGCGTACGTCGGGGGAGTCCTCGGTGACGGTGAGGCTGCAGCCCGCGAGCGCCGCGGACAGGGCAAGCACGGAAACGACGTGACGCACGATGACGACTCCCTACGCCGGTCTCAACCGGATCAGGTTCGGAGGGTCTGCGGCTGGTCCGCACTCTCAGCCCGCTGGCGCGGGCTCCCCTGTCTGTACGTCGCCACCCTAGCCGAGCCGGTCGACGGCGGAACGCGTGCGCCCGGTCTCTAGGCTGAGCGCATGCCGAGCCGCCGTCACGACCTGGTCGCCTGGGCCCTCCCCCGCGTACGCAGGACCCGCGAGCTCGACAGCGAGCCGGCCGAGCGGGCCCTGGTCGAACGGTGGCACGCGACCCTGGGCCAGGGGCTCGACCGGACCCTGCCGACCCGGCTGGTGCCGCGGTTCAGGCGTCGGTTCTCGGTCGTCACCGAGGAGCTGGCCGGCTTCCCGGTCCACGTCATCACCCCGCGCCACCTGGACCCGGAGCGGACCGTGCTGTTCGTGCACGGCGGCGGCTACATGGCGCCGGTCGACCCGTTCCACCTCGTCCACGTGGCCCGCATGGCGACCACGCTGCGCGCCCGGGTCGTGCTCCCTGACTATCCCCTCGCCCCCGAGCACACCTGGCGCGACTCCTTCGAGCCGTTGACCGACCTGGCCGCCCGCTGGGCCGCGGACTCGCGGCTGACACTCTTCGGCGACTCCGCCGGCGGCGGGTACGCCCTCGCCCTGGCGGTGGCGCTGCGCGACCGTGGCGGTCCGCAACCGTCGGAGCTGCTGATGTACTCACCGTGGGTCGACCTCACCACCTCGACGCCCGACACCCCGGACTACGACGACGTCGACCCGTGGCTGTTCATCGGCAAGGTCACGGCGTACGCCGGATGGTGGGCCGGCTCGCCGGAGGACCTCGGTCGCCCGGAGGTCAGTCCCGCGCTGGCCGACCTCGACGGACTGCCCCGCGCGCTGATGTTCTGCGGCACCCGCGACCTGCTGGTGCCGGGCTGCCGGCTGCTGGCCGAGCGAGCCACGGCCGCCGACTGGGACCTCACCTATGTCGAGGAGCCCGGCCTGATCCACGTCTACCCGCTGCTGCCGCTCATCCCCGAGGCACGCCAGGCCTGGCGCACCACGCGGGAGTTCCTTCGATGATCCGGGCCGAGGCCCATCCGTTCGACGCGCTCGATCCCGTCACGGCGTACGCCGTGTGGCGGCTGCGTCAGGACGTGTTCGTCGTCGAGCAGGACTGTCCCTATCCCGACCTCGACGGCCGCGACCCCGAGCCCGGCACGGTCCACGTGCTGCTGCACGAGGACGAGACGCTGATCGGCTATGCCCGGGTGCTCGACGACGGCACCGAGTGGCGGATCGGCCGGGTGGTGCTCGCGCGCGCCGGGCGCGGCCGAGGCCTGGCCGACGAGCTCATGCGCTGCGCGCTGCTGTCGTGTCCGGGCCGCGACGTGGTGCTGGACGCGCAGGTGCCGCTGGCCGCGTGGTATGCCTCGCACGGCTTCGTCGCCGACGGACCGGAGTTCCTGGAGGACGGCATCCCCCACCTGCCGATGCGGCGGGAGAGCTGACGGCTGTCTCAGTCCGTGGAGCGCGACACGAGCTGTTCGTCGTCGGGTCCGGTCGGCGACTGCACCCTGGCGATCACCGTGGCCTCTCCCCCGGGACGGAGCAGCCCGCGTGATTCGGCGTCGGTGAACAACGGCTGACGCATGAGTTCTCCGCGCACCCGGCCCTGGGCGACCTCCGTCGTGTGCTCGCTCCCGGACGTCGCGTTGTCCCAGACCACGAGCAACCGACCTGTGGCATCGGTGTCCACCGTGAAGCCGTGTCCGACGTCGTCGCCCACCTGCTCCGCCACGAGCTGCCGCTCAGGCTCTCGGCGCGGCCTGACGAAGTATCCGACGATGCGGAGGTCGTCGATCTCGAGACCCGGTTGGGCCCACGCCACGTAGGCGCCGGTGGCTGTGAGCGACAGCCGCAGCTCGTACGCCGGGTCGGAGGAGTCGGGACGCGACCGTCCCACGACCAGGGCTGCTCCCCACTTGGCGCCCGGGGCACGTCGAGCCAGCCGCACCACGTCGCGGCGGCCTGGCCGACCGTCCGGCTCGCTCCACGCCACCACCTGGCTGCCGTCGGCCCGCCAGGCGAGCCGGACCTCGGCATAGAGGTGATCGATGCCGTGGGTCGGGGCCCGCCATCGCTTGACGACCGGCGCTCTCGCCGCGCCTGGCAGGACGCGCCGGACCTCGATCCGGTCCTCGTCGTAGTCGAGGGCTGCCCGGGCCACCCGGTCACCGGGGCCGAGCGCCCAGGCGTGGGGCTGGAACGAGAAGAAGCGCGTCCGCGGGGCCAGCCGGGTCAGCGTCGTGCTGTCCTGGTCGCCGTACCAGGCACCCTCGCGGGAGTTGCCCTGCACCCTGAAGAGCACGTCGCCCTCGCGGTCCACGGTCAGCGATCCCGCGCTCTCGTTCGACGACACCGTCAGGACCGTCTCGGGCTGGTCGCCCGACATCCGCACCACGTGGGCCTCGTCTCCGCCCTGCGTGCCCACGGAGTAGGTCAGCCAGACGGTGCCCGCGGGCGAGACCGCGGCGCTCCCCAGCCCGTTGATGGAGGCGTCGGGCGGCTCGATGCGCTGTGGCTCGCTCCAGTCGCCCCCGGGTTCGCGGGATGACTGCCAGAAGGCGCCGGCCAACTCGTGGATGACCACGGTGCTGCCGTCATCGAGCACCGCCGCCGCAGCCAGCCCGATTCCTTCGCCCGGACCGGCGGCCCGGATCACCTGCGCCGGCTGCCACGGATCCGCCGCCGGCAGTGACCCGGCGGACGCCGGCATCGACGTAACAGCGAGGAGTGACGTGAGGAGCACGGCACCGTGATGCCATGCGCGCTGTGCTGGTCGTCGCGTGCGGCCCGGACCCGACATGATGCCTCCCCTGAGGGTCAGTATCCATGTCGGGCCACGGGCTGTCACGCACGTGGGCTGGGCTATCCCCGGCCGCTCGAGGAACGCGCCCGTCGGGACACCGAGTCGATCGCCACTGCGAGCAGCAGCACCGCGCCGGTCACCATGAACCGCACCTCCGACTCGACCCCGGCCAGGTTGAGCCCGCTGGTGATCGCCTGCAGGACCAGGATGCCGAACAGTGCGGAGTACGCGGAGCCACGGCCACCGAAGAGGCTGGTGCCGCCGATGACGGCCGCCGCGATCGCGGTCAGGTTGGTGTCCGTCGTGCCGGTGGCCTGCGAGACGCTGGTCAACAGGCCAGCCCCCATGACACCGCCGAGGGCCGCGAGCAGCGAGGTCAGCACGAACACGGACATGTAGATCCGCTTCACCTTGATGCCGGAGCGGCGGGCCGCCTCCACGTTGCCGCCGACGGCGAAGACGTGCCGTCCCCAGACCGTGCGGCGCAGCGCGAAGTCCATGATCACGACCAGCACCACGAACAGCCACCACAGATAGGTGAACCCGCGGTCGATGTTGACGTAGTAGGTCACGAATCCGAGCCCGACGGCGAGCGCCGCTGCCTTGAAGGCGATCAGTGGCAGCCACGGCGGCGCGAGGTCGGCGGCCTTGCGGCTGACCGCGGTGCGCCACTCGGCCAGCAGGTAGACGACCACGATCGCGACGACGAGGAGGTACGACGCGGTCCCGGTCACGAAGCTGAACCGGGTGAACTCGATCAGGTACGAGTCCGAGGGGAGGTTGATCGTGCCGTTGTTGCCGAGCACGAACAGCAGCACACCCTGGAACCCCAGCAGTCCCGCGAGCGAGAAGACGAACGATGGGACTCCGATGTAGATGTAGAGCAGCCCGTAGAGCACACCCACGGCGACGCCGGTGAGCGCGCCGGCGAGCAGGCCGACCAACGTGGACTGACCCTGGTTGACCATCACCACCGCCATCACCGCCGCCGACATACCGCTGACAGAGCCGACCGACAGGTCGATCTCACCCAGCAGCAGCACCAGCACGATGCCGAGCGCGATGATGCCGATCGGCGCCGCGAACTGGGTGATGGCGACCAGGTTGCGCGAGGAGAGGAACCGCGCGTTCTCGGCGTAGAAGCCGACGCTGATCAGGACCAGGCCGATGATCACCGGCAGGTTGCCGAGGTCACCGGAACGGAGCCGGCTGAACTGGAGCCGGAGGTAGCCGGAGAGGCCCTGGCTCTTGATGAGTCGCTCGTCCGCGAGGTCGGCCGCAACGGCCGTGGCCCGGGTGGGGGCGGTGTCGCTGTCAGCCATCGGTGGGCTCCTCGCTGGTATCCGCGGCAGATTCTTCGGTGGGGGGTGCCGACTCGTGGCGCGATGCCCGAGCGGACACGACGTTGTCGGACGCACCGGTGATCGCGGCGACGAGCTGCGCCGTGGTGGCGTCCTCGACGGCGAAGTCCGCCGCGTTGCGCCCCAGTCGCAGCACCACGATCCGGTCGGCGACCGCCTGCACGTCAGCCATGTTGTGGCTGACCAGGATCACGCCGAGCCCGGTCTCACGGAGCCGCTCGACGAGGTTGAGCACCTCCGCGGTCTGCGCGACACCCAGGGCGGCGGTCGGCTCGTCGAGCATGACCACCTTGGGCTTGCCGACCAGGCTGCGGGCGATCGCCACCGTCTGGCGCTGCCCGCCGGACAGCGACGCGATCGGGATCCGCACCGAGGGGATCTTGGCGGAGAGGGTGCGCAGCAGCCGCCACGCCTCCTGCTCCATCGCGACCTCGTCGAGCACGGCCCCCGAGCTGCGCTCCTGGCCGAGGAACAGGTTGGCGACCACGTCGAGGTTGTCGCAGAGCGCCAGGTCCTGGAAGACCGTGGCGATGCCGAGTTCCTGTGCGGCCGCCGGTCCGGCGACCTCGACCCGCTTGCCGTCGAAGACGATCTGCCCCCCGTCGGGCTGGTAGACCCCCGAGATGATCTTGACCAGCGTGGACTTGCCCGCCCCGTTGTCGCCTACGAGGGCGACGACCTCGCCGGCCTTGACGTGGAGGGAGACGTCGGTCAGCGCCTGGACGGCGCCGAAGCGTTTGCCGACGCCGGTCAGGGACAACACGTTGTCCCCGACCGGCGACTCGAGAGTGTCGGTCATCAGCTGATGCCGGCCGCCGCGCAAGCGTCGGCGTACTCCTCGGTGCAGATGTCCTCCACGGAGTAGAAGCCGTCGGCCACCACGGTGTCGTTGACGTTGTCGGCCGTGACCGCGACCGGGTCGAAGATGTACGACGGGACGCCTTCGAAGGTACTCAGGTCGATACCGGTGTCGCTGGTGTCGCCGGCCTCTTCGCCGTTGGCGAGCTTCACGGCCAGCTCGGCCGCGGTCTCCGCCTCGATCGGGATCGGCTTGTAGATGGTCATCGCCTGCTCACCGGCGATGATCCGCTGGATCGCGGCGAGCTCGGCGTCCTGCCCGGTGATGGGAGGCAGCGAGTCCTTCGCGACGCCGGCGCCGGTCAGCGCGGCGACGACGCCACCTGCCTGGCCGTCATTGGCGGCGTAGACGCCCTGCACGTCCGAGGTGTCGAAGTTGCTCAGCTGGTCGGTGACGAACTGCTGAGCGTTCTCCGGGCTCCAGTCCGGGTTGTCGAACTCCTGGAGGATCTTGACGTTGCTGGCGTCGATGACGCTGTGGGCGCCGGCCTTGAACTGGGCCGCGTTGGGGTCGCTGGGCGCCCCGTTCAGCATCAGGATGCCGCCCTTGTCGCCCATTGCCTCGACCAGGGCCTCACCCTGCATCTTGCCGACGGTCTCGTTGTCGAAGGACATGTAGTAGTCGGCCTCGGCGATGAAGCGGTCGTAGGCGATGACCGGGATGTCGGCGTTCTGCGCCGAGGTCACCATGCCGCCGGCGCCGGCGCCGTTGACCGGGTCGAGCACGATCACGGCCGCACCCTCGCTGATCGCGGTGTCGACCTGCTGGGCCTGCTTGCCCTCGTCCTGGTCGGCGTTGAAGTAGGACACCTCGCAGTCCGGGCAGAGGTCGGCCACCTTGGCCTCGAAGAGCGGCTTGTCGAAGGTCTCGTAGCGGGTGGTCTTGGACTCCGGCAGCAGCAGCGCGATGGTCTGACCCGCATCGCTGCTGTCGTCAGCTCCGGTTCCTTCGTTGGCGCCGCAGGCGGTGGCACCGAGAGCGAACAGCGCCGTCAGACCGACGGCACCGGCGCGGGTGAAAAGTGTGGACACGATGGTTCTCCTCGTGAGTCGGGGCAGCAGCCCGTGGATGCGTCGAGTGTCAACCGTCACACCGTTTGTCGTCAAGAGATGAAGACAAACTGTTAACAACGTCCCGCATTCGACGTTTTATCAACAAGTCTTGACCATGAATCGCGCACAGGGCACTCTTCCTCCATGACCTCGAGCCCGCCTGCCGCCGCACCCGGTTCGACGGCGTCGCTGCGCACCGCCAACCAGAACCGGGTGCTGGCCGTGTTGCGCACGGGCGCGGACGAGCCGGCCGACGCGACTGCGGCGCACACCCAGGCCGAGCTGGCCAGGCTGACCGGGTTGGCTCCGGCCACCGTCTCCAACATCGTGCGCGAGCTCGCCGCTTCCGGCGTGGTCGACACCGTCCCCGGCAGCGGTCGCCGCGGCTCCTCGGTCCGGCTCGCGGCAACCGCGGGTGTCGTGGCTGGCATCGACTTCGGTCACGCCCACCTCGCGGTCGCCGTGGGGGACCTCAGCGGCCGGGTGCTTGCCGAGGAGCAGCTGGCTCTGGCCGAGCCACTGAGCCACGAGGAGGCGCTCGGACGAGCGGCGTCGATCCTCGACCGGCTGCTGGAGGGTCGCGGTCCGCTGCGCCATGCCGGACTCGGCCTGCCCGCGCCCGTGGTCGACAACGTGGTGCGGTCCGCGGCGATCTTCCCGGGCTGGGAGGGCGTCGACAGCAGTGCGTCCACCGCGGCCGTGCTCGGCGTACCGGTGACGGTGGAGAACGATGCCAACCTCGGCGCGCTCGCCGAGCACCGGCAAGGTGACGGCCGGGGCCACGCCAGCCTGGTCTACGTCAAGATCGCCAGCGGCGTGGGGGCCGGCATCATCATCAACGACCAGCTGTTCCACGGTGCCCACGGGACCGCCGGTGAGATCGGCCACCTCACGATCAACGAGCAGGGCCCCATGTGTCGGTGCGGGAGCCGCGGCTGCCTGGAGACCTACACCTCGGCCGAGCACCTCGCCCGGCTGGTCTCCCCCACGCTGCCCGAGTCCTCACTGGAGGACGTGGTCGACGAGGCCACCCACGGCAACGTCTCCGCCCAACGTGCGCTCGAGGACGCCGGCCTCCACCTCGGCTGGGCGCTCGCCAGCGTCGTCAACCTGCTCAACCCCTCGGTGATCATCGTCGGCGGTCGGATGGCCAGCGCCGGAGACCTGCTGCTCGAACCGGCTCGCACCGGACTGCGCCGTCACGCGCTCGACTCGGTGGCGCAGACCCCGATCATCCAGAGTGGGCTGGGTCAGCGGGCCAGCATGATCGGCGCCGTACTGCTCGCCGCTGAAAGCACGGAGCTCGTCACCGCCTGAGGTTCTCGAGCACGACGGCCAGCCCCTGGCCGACGCCGATGCAGATCGCTGCGACTCCCCACCGCTCGCCGGAGTCGACGAGCCGCCGGGCCAGGGTGCCGAGGATCCGGCCGCCCGAGGCACCCAGTGGGTGACCGAGGGCGATCGCGCCACCTGCGGCGTTCACGATCGCGGGGTCGACCTGCCAGGCGTCGACACAGGCCAGCGACTGCACCGCGAAGGCCTCGTTCAGCTCCACGGCACCGACGTCGGACCAGCCGACCCCGGCGCGGGCGAGCGCGGCGTTGGCCGCCTCGACGGGGGCGAATCCGAACTCGCGGGGGTCCAGGGCGAAGGCGCCGCGGCCCGCCACCCGCGCGACCGGGTCGCGGCCGATCGTCGCCGCGGCCGCCTCCGACCCGATCAGCACGGCCGAGGCGCCGTCGTTGAGGGGGCTGGCGTTGCCCGCGGTGATGGTCCCGTCGGGGCGGAACGACGGCGTGAGCCCGGCCAGCGTCTCCGGCGTCGAGCCGGGGCGGATGCCTTCGTCGCGACCCAGGTCGACCCCCGCTACCGGCACCACCAGGTCGTCGTAGAACCCCGCCTCCCAGGCGTCGTGCGCACGCTGGTGGGACGACGCGGCGAACTCGTCCTGCCGTTCCCGGGAGATGCCGAAGCGTTCGGCGAGCTGCTCGTTGCACTCGCCCAGCGACGCCGTCCACTCCACCGGCATCCGGTCGTTGACCAGCCGCCAGCCCAGGGTGGTGGAGACCGCGGTCGCGTTGCCCGCGGGGAAGGCCCGCGACGGCTTCGGGAGCACCCACGGCGCGCGGGTCATCGACTCCACGCCACCGGCGACCACGACCTCGGCGTCACCGGTCTCGACGGTCCGGGCGGCCTGCATCGCGGCGTCGAGGGACGACCCGCACAGCCGGTTGACCGTGCTGGCCGGCACCGAGGTCGGGAGCCCCGCGAGCAGCACCGCCATCCGGCCCACGTTGCGGTTGTCCTCGCCGGCCTGGTTGGCGCAGCCCCACACGACGTCGTCGAGCCGGGCGGGGTCGAGACCGGGGCTTCGCTCCATCAGCGACTCGAGGACGCCCGCGGCGAGGTCGTCGGGACGGACGCCGGCCAGCGCGCCTCCGAAGCGGCCGAACGGGGTACGGACGGCGTCGTACACGAACGCGGCGGTCATGGTGAGTCTCCTGTGGTTCGAGGGTGGGTCGTCTCGGTGCGCAGCCGATCCGAGAGCCGCGCGAGCGGTGTCGGCAGCGAGTCGTCCTCCAGCTCGGCGGCGAGCCGCCCGGCGAAGACCGCCTTGCGGCCGCTGCGGGTGCCTGCGAACCGGCGCAGCTGGTCGTGCAGTGGCTGGCCGCGCCACTCGGGCTGCTCCTGGAAGGTGCGGAACCGACCCAGCTCGCCGAGCTCGTCGAGCAGCTCCACCACCGTTTCTGGCCCGACCGCCCGGATCAGCTCGTCCTCCAGATCGCGCTCACACACGAAGACGTCGGCCAGGTCCGGTCGCTCCCGCTCCATGAAGCGCCGCTCCCGCTCGTCGCACACCCCGAGCAGCACCGCGTCGGACCGTTCGCGACGCAGTCGGGCGACGTACGTCGCGACGTTGGTGATGCCGCCCATCGCCACGACCTCGAGCTGCAGGTCGGTGCGCCGGGCGAGGTCGCGCACCACCACAGCGTCGCTCTCGCCCTCGACGAGGACGACGACACCCGGATCCGGCACGGGGTCAGCCTGCCACGCCCGCCCGACTCAGCGGCCGACGCGCAGGTCGGTCCCGACGCCCGCGCCGGTGTCGGCGCCGATGAGACCGGCCAGCACGCCGACGACGACGGCGATCGCCATCAGGGGCGCGATCGAGGGGCCGCCCGCGGGACGTTCGCGCTGCCACGCGAACCACGGCGTCCGCACGTAGGCGACGAAGCAGGCGATCTGCACCCCGGTGACGGCGAGCCCCAGCAGTTCCTGCCCGTGACCGAGGAGCACAGCGACGGCCTCGGCCAGCGCTGCGATCCCCAACAGGACGCCGATCAGTACCGTCCGCACCATCCGGGCCCGCAGCACGCCGTGGGAGAAGAATCCCACCAGCGCCACTCCCAGGAGGATCGACAGCGGCCACGCGGACGCGTCCTGGAACCCGCTCAGCGCCACGTTCACCAGCTGGCCGCCGAGAAAGGACCAACCGAGCCACCAGGCCGCGGCCGGGAGCTCCGCGGGTGGGTGGCCGGTGGGCGCTGGCGTCGTCATGGGCGCATGATGACATCTCGCCGCACGACCACTGGCCGAGCGGTCAGCGAGGCCGCTCCGGCCCCTTCCAACGGGTCGGCATCTCCGGGGCGGGAGCCAGTTCCGGTTGGCCGGACGGGGTCTGCGCCAGCCGCCGGGCCAGGCGCGCGGACCAGGGGTTCGCGGTGGCGCCGTGGGCGTAGATGCTGATCAGGATCGTGGTGGTCGCCGTGAGGAAGATGGTCTCTGCGCGAGGGCTGTCGAGCTCGTCGAGCACGAGCAGGGCGAACAGGATCGACGCCAGTCCCCGTGGGCCGAACCAGCCGGCGAAGAGACGGGTCTCGACCAGCGTCCCGGTGCGCCACAACGCGACCACGACCGGGAGGATCCTGACGACGGTGAGGCTGAGGACGGCGTACGTCAGAGTCGTCCAGTCGAGATCCGCCAGCGCCGATCCGGCGAAGACCGCTCCGAAGAGCGTGAAGGTCACCGCGGTGAAGAGCTGGCCCTCGTCCTCGGTGAAGTCCTGGATGCCATGGCACTGCTCGCGCGCGACGAGCCCGAAGGCCATGCCGGCGGTGAAGGCGGCGATGAAGCCGTTGCCGTCGAGCGCTTGGGCTCCCGCGTACGCCGCCGCGGCGATCGCGAGCGTGGCCAGCTGTCGGAACACTCCCTCGATGTGACCCCCCAGTGCCCTCCGGTGCAGCGCGAGGCCGCCGAGCAGGCCGCACCCGATCCCGACGAGGAGGCCATAGCCGATCTGGCGGGACACGAAGGGCCCCCAGACGTCGAGCCCACCGGCGTCGGCCGCGGCCAGGGCGAGGCAGACGGTGACGACGGGCACGACGATCCCGTCGTTGAGTCCGCTCTCGACGTTGAGCCCCTGCCGGAGCCGTACCGGCAGCCGACGGTCACTGACCACGGCCTGTCCCAGCGCGGCGTCGGTGGGGGCCAGCACCGCCGCCAGCAGGGCGGCCTCGGGCCACGTGAGGTCGGGGAACACGAGGACGGCAGCCACGGTGCCGAGGACGAACGTGAGCGGCAGCCCCACGCCGAGGAGTCGGCCCGGCAGCCAGGCCTCACGACGCAGGGCCCGGAGGTCGATGCGGATCGCATCGGTGAACAGGACCAGCACCAAGGTCGCCTCCACCAGGATGGCGACCTCCTCGCCGGCCAGGTCGAGGTGGAACCAGTCCAGACCGTCCGGCCCGACGGCGAGCCCGAACGCGGTGAAGACCATGGGTGCGGTCACCGGCGACATGGCGAGGCGCTGGGAGACCAGCGCGAAGCCGAAGACCCCGACCGCGATCAGGAGGAGCTCGATCATCGCGCGCCGCTCACCCTCCGGCAACGACGATGTGGGCGGGCGCGTCGAACACCATGGTCCCGTCAGCTGCCACGAACTCCGCAAGGACCACGTCGGCCTCGTCCAGGATCGACTCGATCAGGTCCTCGTCGAGGAAGACCCCCATCACCGGCAACCAACCCCGCAGGTCGGCCTCGACCATCGAGCGCACACTGGGGAATCGGGCCGTGCCGTGCCGGGTGTCGATCGCGATCGTCGCGGCCCCGGCCTCCTCGAACAGGTTCCGCAGCTCGTCGGTGTCGCCCAACGCGAACGGAGCCCGGAGGGCATCGGCAGCGGCGGCGCCCGCCCGACGGTCCAGCAGCGCGACGGAGATCGGGTAGGCGTCGGACCGTTCGAGCGCCTCCCACACGGCCACCGCGACTCGTCCCCCGGGCATCACGCAGCGGAGCATCTCGCGGATCGCCTGCACCCGGTCGGGGAAGAACATCAGGCCGAACTGGCTGACCACGGCGTCGAACTGGGCGTCGTCGAAGGGCAGCGCACCAGCGTCTCCTTCGACCCAGGTCACGTCGGGCTCGATGCTCTCGGCCACAGCGAGCATGCCGGGACCGATGTCCAGCCCGGTCACGGCACCCGTCGGACCCACTCGAGAACGCGCTTCACGCGCCACCACGCCGGTCCCGCACGCGACATCCAGGACGCGGTGCCCGGCGCTGACGCCTGCCACCTCCAGCACCGGCGCCGCCCACTGCCGGAACAGGGCATCGACGTGCAGCCGCTCGTACCCCCATGCCGCCTCGACGGCTGGATCCTTCCGATCCGACATCGCAGCCTCCCCAGTGCAGCAGTGACTCCGAGGCTACGCGTGCGCACGGGGCTGGGCGAGGGGTGGAGCCGCCTATCGGAATCGAACCGATGACCTTCTCATTACGAGTGAGACGCTCTACCGACTGAGCTAAGGCGGCGCGCTGCCCGGGACCAGCCCGGGCAACCCGGGCGAGTATACGGATCCCGGACGCGCGCCGCGAAACCGCGGGTGGGGTACCGGCGAAGGCTCAGGCGGCCACGGTCGCGCGCGCCGGATCGGCGACGGCGCCGGTCACCAGCGACTGCTCCGAGCCGCACCAGCAGCGGAAGCTGACCTCGATGCCGTGAGCGGTGTTGGTCAGGCCGAGGACCTGGCTCGCGAAGATGAGCTGGCGACGGTCGCAGGTGGTGCAGTGGTGGGTGAACACGGGTCCTCCTCGGATCAGGTTGGTTGTCTTCGTCCATGATCCGGCATGGATCGACATAGCGGTAGCCTGTCTTTCCTGAAGGAGCCCTAGGAGGAACCTATGTTCTCGCTGCATCAGATGCGCTGCTTCCTCGCGGCCTACGAGCACGGGTCGTTGACGGCGGCCGCGGTCGAGCTCGGCTACGCCCAGCCGTCGGTGTCCGAGCAGATCAAGGCCCTCGAGAAGTCATGTGGTGCCCAGCTCTTCCGACGGGTGGGACGCGGCGTGGTGCCGACCACCGTCGCCGAAGCGCTGCGACCTCATGCGGAGCAGGCGTTGGCCGCGGCCGAGGAGGCCCGGCGCGCGGTGCGGAGCGTGACGACCCTCGAGACCGGCACCATCCGGTTCGGCATGTTCGGCACCGCCCGCCTGTACGCCGGCGCCGGGCTGGTCGCCGACGTGCTGCGCCAGCACCCCGGAGTGCGGGTCGAGCTGATCGGCCAGAACTCCAACGACGTCCAGGAGGACCTGCGCCGGGGGCGGCTCGAGGCCGCGATGATCGCGGTGCCGACCGTGACCAGCGAGGGGATGTCGGTCACGCCGGTGGCCCGCGACGAGCTCGTCTACATCAGCCTCGACCCGGAGCGACTGACCACCCCGGTCACCGCGAGCCGCCTCGCACAGGCGTCGTTGGTCATGCCCGAGACCACGTGGCGCGCCGACGACTCGACCCGGATGCTGCTGAGACAGATGCTGCACGAGACCGGGCGCAACCCGCAGACCCGGATCGAGGTGGAGGACGTCGAGACCGCGGTCGAGCTGGTCGGCATGGGCTTGGCCGACTCCGTCATCCCGCGTGGCGCCGCCGAGCAGCTCCTCCCCCGGCTCGCACCCGGGGCCGGGATGGTGTCCCTGCGTCCGCGTCAGTTCGACACGCTCGCGATCGTCCACCGCGCCGGCGCCACGCTCTCCCCGGCCGCGACGTTGATGATCGACCTGGCCACGAAACGGATCCAGTCGATCGCCGAACCGATCACGCCCCGCTGAGCATCAGCAGGACAGGCCATCCTCCGGCACCTCGTCGCGCAGCAGGAACGCCTCCACGGCGCGGTCGACGCACGCGTTGCCCTGGAAGTAGCCGGTGTGACCGTCTCCGTCCCGGCTGACGAGCACCCCTGACTCGAGCTGGTCGGCCAGCGCCTCCGCCCACTCGTAGGGAGTGGCGGGGTCGCGCGTCGTGCCGACGACCACGATCGGTGGCGCCCCGGACCCGTCGATGGTCAACGGCGGCTCGGTGGTGCGTGCCACCTGGCCGCGGCAGCCCACCAGGCCCCAGGCGAACACGTCACCGAACGTCGACGACGCCTCCTGGAACGCGGCGAGCTCGTCCGGCACCCGGGCGGGCGGGATCGAGAACGGGTCGTCGAGGCAGCTGATGGCGGGGAACGCCTCGGAGCTGTTGTCGGTGAAGCCGTCGGGGCCACGCGAGGAGTAGACGTCGGCCAGACCCAGCAACGCGGATCCGTCCCCGTCGAAGCCGGACCGCAACGCGGCGCTGAGGGCGAACCAGTAGTCGCGGACGTAGAGCGGAGCCACGATGCCGTAGAAGGCATTGCCGACGGTGAGCTCGCGACCCGACGACGTCGGCAGCGGCGCCGCGTCGACCTCGTCGAGAAAGCTGGTGATCCGGGACAGGCCCTCCTCCACGCTGTCGCCGAGGAAGCAGGAGTCGACCGTCTCGACGCAGTTCTCGACGTACGCCCGCAGCGCGGTCTCGAAGCCACGCGCCTGCTCGAGGCTGAGGTCACGCGAGCTGAGCGACACGTCGACTGCGCCGTCGAGCACCAGCGCGCCGACCCGGCGCGGGAACAGCTCGGCGTAGGTGGCCCCGAGCTCGGTGCCGTAGGACTTGCCGAGGTAGTCGAGGGTGCGCCGGCCGAGGGCGGAGCGCAACACGTCCATGTCGCGGGCCGCTTCGATGGTCGACACGTGGGCCGCCAGCGCTGCGTCATCGTCGACGCACCCCTGACCTCGGGCGCGGATCGTGTCCATCAGCGCACGACGCTCGCCGGCGTCGTCGGGGACCGGGTCGACCGACAGGTAGCGGTCGAGCCCCTCGTCGGAGAGGCAGTCGACCGGAGAGCTCGACCCGGTCCCGCGGGGGTCGAAGCCGACGACGTCGTACTGCTTGCGGATCGCCGGGCCGACGATCCGGTCGGCCGCGGCGGCGTACGTCGTGCCGGGCGCGCCGGGGCCGCCGGGGTTGACGACCAGCGGGGCACGACGCTCGCCCAAGGCCGGCACCCTGAGCACCGAGAGCCTGATGGTGCGGGCCCGCGGTCGGTCGTAGTCGAGCGGCACCAGCAGGCTGGTGCACTCGTGCTCGCCGCACGGCTCCCACACCAGCTCCTGGTCGTAGAAGCGGTCGAGGGACTGGCCCGGGGCGCGGGTGGCGCCGGGTTCGGGCGGCGGCGGGGGGCCCGGCTCGCCGGAAGGGTCGGAGCCGCCGTCGTCCTGCAGCAGCCGGCCGACGGCGAGACCCACCCCGCTACCGACCAGCACGAGCACCAGGATCAGTGCGGCGAGACGCCTCACCGGCGGGCGCCGTCGGGGAGCTTGAGCGCCACCATCATCGACTCCAGCGCGAGCTGCGGCTGGACGTTGAACTCCAGCATCTGCTCCCGTGCGTCGAAGATCCAGCCGATCCGACGCAGGTTGAGCTCGGCGCTCGACGCGGCGGCGAGTCGTTCGATCTCGGGTCGCCGCTCCTCGTTCATCAGGTCGCCCGGCGCTCCGGCCGCGACCGCGATGGCGTCGCGGTAGACCGAGGCCAGGTCCATCAGCGCGCGGTCGACCACGTCGAGGTGGCGCCGCTTGGCCCGGGCCTTCTGGCCCTTCTCCAGGGCGCTCAGTGCCGGTGAGTACTCGCGCGGACGGCGCCCGCGCTCGACCACGCCGTACGTCTCGGCGAGGTCCTGCCGCTCGCGGGCGTCGAGCGCGCTCGTGATCGCGTCCGCCTCGGACTTGCTGGTCTCGACGAGCTCGGTGGCCGCACGCAGGCAGTCGCCCAGCGAGGTGAGCGTCGACGGGATCGCGACGACCCGGTCGCGCCGTTCGCGGACCTCGTCGTCGCGCGCCAGTGCCTTGGCCCGGCCGATGTGACCCGCGCTGGCGCGCGCGGCGTACGACGCGAGCTCGGCCGGTACGCCGTCGCGCACCAGGAACGCGGCGACGTCGTGGGCCGTCGGCGTGGTCAGCGCGACCAGGCGAGAGCGGGAGCGCACCGTGGTCAGCACGTCCTCGATGGTGGGCGCGCAGAGCATCCAGACGGTGCGGTCGGTCGGCTCCTCGATCGCCTTGAGCAGCGCGTTGCACGCCTGCTCGGTGAGCCGGTCGGCGTCCTCCACGATCAGGATCTGCCAGCGTCGGCCGACCGGCGCGAGCGCGGCCCGGCGTACCAGGTCGCGCACCTCGTCGACGCCGATCGAGAGCTTCTCGGTGCGGACCAGCGTGACGTCGGCGTGGGAGCCCTTGAGCACGGTGCGGCACTCGTGGCAGTCACCGCAACCTTCCGACTCGCACTGGAGGGCGGCGGCGAACGCGATCGCCGCGTTGGAACGGCCGGAGCCGGGCGGGCCGGTGAACAGCCAGGCGTGCGACATGCCGTGTCCGCCGGCGGCCGTTCGCAGCGCCTCGACGGCGCGGTGCTGGCCGACCAGCCCGTCCCAGACCGATGCCGGCTCGGCCAGGGTGGTCATCGGCGGGCACCGCCCAGCAGCGGCTCGACCCGTTCACGCACGGCGGTGACGATCTCCTCGATCGGCAACCGGGCGTCGACGACGAGGTAGTGGTCGGGGTCGGCGGCGGCGAGGTCGAGGAACGCCCGCCGCGCCCGCTCGTGGAAGTCGTCGCCCTCGGCCTCGATCCGGTCGCGCTCGACGAACCGCCCCAGCCCCTGCTCGGGACTCACGTCGAGCACCACCGTCAGGTGCGGCCGCAGGTCGGCGGTCGCCCACCGCTGGAGGGTGGTCACCTCGTCGATGTCGAGCACCCGCCCCGCGCCCTGGTAGGCGAGCGAGGAGTCGACGTAGCGGTCGGTGATCACCACTTCGCCGCGATCGAGTGCCGGTCGGACCAGGGTGTCGACGTGCTCGGCCTTGTCGGCGGCGTAGAGCAGTGCCTCGGTGCGCGGGGACAGGGAGCCGGTCGCGGGGTCCAGGACGATCCCGCGCAGCTGCTTGCCGACGGGGGTGTCACCCGGCTCGAAGGTGAGCGTCACGGCGTACCCGGCCTCGGTCAGCCAGGCCGCGAGCGCCGTGGCCTGGGTCGACTTGCCCGCACCCTCACCGCCCTCGAAGCAGACGAAGACGCCGGTCTCGGTCCACGTCCCGTCACTCATGCAGATCACCCTACGGCCGCCCCCCGACGTACCCACCCCGGGTGTTCACGGTGTCGAGCGCGGCGGAGGTTGAGTCGCCACGAAATCGAGTTCAGTCGCGGATCCGCGCCGACTATCTGGCGACTCGACCCGATTGTCTGGCGACTCAACCCTTCTTGGCGGTCTTCTTGGTGGTCTTCTTGGTGGTCTTCTTGGCGGCGGCCTTCTTGGTGGTCTTCTTGGCCGTCTTCTTCGCGCCCTTCTTGGCCGTCTTCTTCGCCGGGCCGCGCTCGCGGCGGTCGGCCAGCAGCTCGGCGGCGCGCTCGAGGGTGATCGACTCGACGGAGTCGTCCTTGCGGAGGGTGGCGTTGTGCTCGCCGTCGGTGACGTACTCGCCGAAGCGGCCCGACTTCACGACCACGGGCTGCCCGGAGACCGGGTCGTCGCCGAGCTCCTTGAGCGGCGGGGTGGCGGCGCCGCGACCACGCTGCTTGGGCTGGGCGTAGATCTTCAGCGCCTCCTCCAGCCCGAGGGTGAACAGCTGCTCCTCGGTCTCGAGCGAGCGTGAGTCGCTGCCCTTCTTGAGGTACGGGCCGTAGCGGCCGTTCTGGGCGGTGATCTCCTCACCCGACTCGTCGACGCCGACCACGCGCGGCAGCGACAGCAGCTTCAGTGCGTCGTCGAGGTCGATGGTGTCCAGGCTCATCGACTTGAAGAGCGACCCGGTCCGCGGCTTCGCCGACTTGGGGGCGTCCTCGGGCAGCAGCTCGGTCACGAACGGTCCGTAGCGCCCGTTCTTCGCGACGATGCGCAGCCCGGTCTCGGGGTGCTCGCCGAGCTCGATCTCCTCGCCCGCGGGGTTCGCGAACAGCTCGCGGGCCTTGGCGGAGGTCAGCTCGTCCGGCGGCAGGTCGTCGGGCACGTTGGCCCGCTTCCCGGCGTACGGACCGTCGTCGGTGCCCTCGAGGTAGGGGCCGTAGCGACCGACTCGCAGGTTGACGCCGTCGTCGGGCTCACCCACCGGGAACGTCGCCAGCTCACGGGCGTCGATGTCGCCGAGCTCGTTGACCAGCGTCTTGAGCCCAGAGACCTCGAGGTTGCCGAAGTAGAACTCGGACAGCTCGCTGTTGCGGTCGCGGCGACCACCGGCGATGTCGTCGAGGACGTCTTCCATGCGGGCGGTGAACTCGTAGGAGATCTGCCGCGGGAAGTGCTCCTCCAGCAGCCGGGTCACCGAGAACGCCAGCCACGCCGGGACCAGCGCGCTGCCCTTCTTGTAGACGTAGCCGCGGTTGAGGATGGTGCCGATGATCGAGGCGTACGTCGACGGCCGGCCGATCTCGCGCTCCTCGAGCTCACGGATCAAGGTGGCCTCGGTGTAGCGCGAGGGCGGCTTGGTCTCGTGGCCGTTGGCGGAGACGGAGGCCGCGCTGAGGGCGTCGCCCTCCTTCACGGCGGGCAGCCGGGTCTCGGCGTCGTCCTTGGTCGCGGCCGCGTCGTCGGTGCCCTCGACGTAGGCCTTGAGGAACCCGTGGAAGGTGATGACCCGCCCGCTGGCCGAGAAGACGACGTCCTCACCGGTCGTCGCGGCGCCGCCGAGCCGGATCGTCACCGTCTGGCCCACGGCGTCCTTCATCTGCGAGGCGACGGTGCGCATCCAGATCAGCTCGTAGAGCCGGAACTGCTCGCCGGTCAGCCCGGTCTGCGCGGGCGTCTTGAACGAGTCGCCGGCCGGCCGGATCGCCTCGTGCGCCTCCTGGGCGTTCTTGACCTTGCTCGCGTAGACCCGCGGCGAGTCCGGCAGGTAGTCGGCGCCGTAGAGCTCGCGCACCTGCGCCCGAGCCGCGTCCACCGCGCCACCCGACAGCGTGGTCGAGTCGGTGCGCATGTAGGTGATGTAGCCGTTCTCGTAGAGCCGCTGCGCCACTGACATCGTCCCCGACGCGCTCATGCCGAGCTTGCGGGACGCCTCCTGCTGGAGCGTGGTGGTGCGGAACGGGGCGTAGGGCGAGCGGCGGTAGGGCTTGGACTCCACCGAGCGGATCTCGTACGCCGTCTCGCGGAGCCCTGAGGCCAGCGACTCGGCCCGGCTGCGGTCGAGGTGGATGACGTTCGCGTTGCGGGCCTTGTCGGTCAGCTCGCCGTCGGCTCCGAACTCGGCGCCGCGGGCGACGCGCTGCTCGTCGACGGTGTGGAGCCGGGCGGGGAACATCCGCTGCTCGTGGCCACTCCCGGCATCGAAGGTCCCCTCGAGGTCCCAGTAGGACGCGGCCCGGAACGCCATCCGCTCGCGCTCGCGGTCGACGACCAGCCGGGTGGCGACCGACTGGACGCGGCCGGCCGACAGGCCGGACATGACCTTCTTCCACAGGACGGGGCTGACCTCGTAGCCGAAGAGGCGGTCGAGGATGCGACGCGCCTCCTGCGCCTCGACCAGGTCCATGTCGAGCTCGCGCGGGCTCTCGGCGGCGGCGAGGATCGCCGGCTTGGTGATCTCGTGGAAGACCATCCGCTTGACCGGGATGTTCTTCGGCTTCAGCTCGTCGAGCAGGTGCCAGGCGATCGCCTCGCCCTCGCGGTCCTCATCGGTGGCGAGGAAGAGCTCGTCGGCGTCCTTCAGCAGGCCCTTGAGCTTGGAGATGTGGGACTTCTTGTCCCGGGGCACCACGTAGTAGGGCTCGAAGCCGTTGTCGACGTCGACCGCGAGCCGCCCCCAGGGCTGGTCCTTGATCTTCGCCGGGGTGTCCGCCGCACTCATCGGCAGGTCGCGGATGTGCCCGATCGAGGACTCGACGACGTAGCCCGAGCCGAGGTACTCCGCGATCTTGCGGGCCTTGGCGGGCGACTCGACGATGACGAGCTTGTGTGACACGAGTGGGCGTTCTCCTGGTTCAGCGGGGCAGGGCGGCTCCCCTGGTTGGGCGGCTCACGGTAGCGCGGCCTGTCCACCTGACACTGCGATGGGCCAATTTGCGTCCACAGATCCTGCCTCGGGGCGAGGGTGCACAGGCCGCGCTCCAGGGAGCGGTCGTTGTCCCCGCGGAGGGGGATCGTGCGGTCTCCCGAACCCCTGGAGGCACCCCGTGCACTGGCAAGACGACTACCTCGACTACTCCTACCCCTCCCCTGGGCCCGGCGCCGAGCGCCTCCGGTTGCAGGCGTACGTCGACGGCCGGCTCGTCGATTCCTGGAACGAGCCGATCCACGGCTCGCGGTGGGAGCGGTTCGCCGAGCAGCTCGACGACGAGCGGCGTCCCACCGTGCACCATCCGCCAGCACCGCCCCGGCAGGAGCAGGTGTTGCGGTGGCTCGACGGGCTGGTCGGCGGCCGGGCGGCACTGCTCGCGCTCACCGACGACCCGAGCGAGCCGGCAACGACCCCGGTGTTCCCCGACGACGCATCGGCGGCGGCGTACGCCGCGGTGGGCGAGGCGCTCGACCGGGTGGCCGGCGGGCTCCTCGACGCCGACGCCCGGCGGATGCTCGACCGGGCCCTCGTGCTGCTGTGGGAGACCGCGCCGCACGCGATCACCGGGGCGCGCTCGCCCTCATCGGTGGCGGGCGGCCTGATCTGGATCGTCGGCAAGGCCAACGGACTGTTCGACGGCGGCTTCACCCAGCAGCTCGTG
This sequence comes from uncultured Actinomycetota bacterium, assembly GCA_963782075.1. GTDB lineage: Bacteria > Actinomycetota > Actinomycetes > Propionibacteriales > Nocardioidaceae > Nocardioides. The sequence continues at coordinate 311,712 of CAWAIJ010000014.1, read as the reverse complement.
CGACGCGAGCTGTGGCTCAAGCAGGCACTGAACGTGCCCGGGCAGGCGTTGGCCAAGCAGCTGCGCGGGATCGACTTCCACAGCGAGCCCCGGCCGCGCGGCTGCCCGGACCTCGCGTCGTTCGCGCGCTCCGACCTGCTCACGGTCGAGACCCGACGCCAGCTCGTCGCCTGGCGCGACCTCGCGCTCGCACTGGAAGCAGCCGAAGACCTACCGCCGGAGGTGGGTCCTACGCGCTCGTGACGGTGTCCGACAGCAGTCGCCGGGTCACGTCGTCCGCGGGATAGAACGCCTCGATCGCCAACTCCGAGAGCGTCACCTCGCGGGGCGTGCCGAAGACCGTCGTGGTGGACAGCAGGGACAGCACCCCGACGTCCGTACGCAGCAGGAGGGGCACGACGAGACCGCGGCTGGGCGGGTCCAGCTCCTCGGCCTCGCCGGCCGCGTCGAGCAGCGCGGCCAGCCGTGGGTCTCCGCTGGCGGCGAGCTCGCGGCGCAGCCGGTCCACCAGGTGCCAGCGCCACTCGGCGAGGTTCTCGATCCTCGGCGCGAGGCCACGGGGATCGAGGCTGAGCCGGATCACGTTGACCGGCGGCTCCAGCAGTGACGGGTGCACGCCCTCGAGCAGGGCGTAGACGGCATCGTTGGCGGCGACCAGGTCCCAGCCCTGGTCGATGACCAGGGCCGGGAACGGCAGGTGGGCCGCGAGGATCTGCTCGATCGCCGCGTTGACCTCCGCCATCGGCGGCGCGTCGAGCGTGTGTTCAGGGTGCTCCGGGGCGAAGCCACCTGCCAGCAGCAGCCGGTTCTGCTCCCGCAGCGGCACGTCCATGCGGTCACCGAGCCGCAGGATCATCGCACGGGTGGGACGCGAACGACCGGTCTCGATGAAGCTGATGTGCCGGGCGGAGACCCCTGCCTCGTGGGCCAGGTCGAGCTGCGAGAGCCGGCGGCGATGCCGCCAGTCGCGCAGCAGCGCGCCCGCGACGGCCCGTTCCTCGGTCACGGTCATGGGGTCACGGTAGGTGAGCGCGGTAGCGGCGGCCATGACGTCACAGGTAATCGCGGGCCGACTCGTGGTGCCGCATCGTCGTACCCACCAGAATCCATCAGAGAGGGACGACCATGACCACCACCCCCGCCTACGCCCTGGGCTACCTGCGCAACGTCGACTTCGGCGCCGAGATCATCGAGTACCTGCAGCGGATCGACGCGACCCTCGCCGAGCACGGCGGCCGGTTCATCGTCCACGGCGGCAGGCTGACCCCGTTCGAAGGCGAGTGGGACGGGGACCTGATCGTCATCGAGTTCCCGGACCGGGCTGCTGCCGTCACCTGGTACGAGTCGGACGCCTACCAGGCCATCGCGCCGCTGCGCACTGAGCACTCGGAGTCGATGACCGCCATCGTCGACGGTGTCGGCGCCGGCTACCAGGCCACCGACAAGCTCGCCGAGCTGCTCGCCTGAACGGATCAGGCCAGGGTCAGAAAGCCTTCGGTCACGAGCTCCCGCAGGACCGGCAGGTACGCCGCCCGCAGCTCGGCCGGGTCGCGGACCAGCAACGTGCCCAGCGCATCGAGCAGCTGGCCGGCGCTGAGGTCGCCGTCGGCCGCGCCGACGAACCCGGCGACGACCGTGTCGGCAGTGCGCGCCCGCCGGAACCCACGCTGCTGACGCAGCACGATCGTCTCCGGGTCGGCCTCGCCCGGCCAGCCGTCGGTCTCCTGCCGGAGGTCGGTCGCGGCGACCGGGTGGGCCGCCAGGAGGTCGTCGTCGCTCACGCCACGGAGCAGCTCCACCGCGTCGCCCCAGGCACCGATCGCCGGAGCGATCGGCTGCTCCACGGCGTAGGGCCAGTCGAGGAAGGTGTGGTCGCCGGGGGTGGCGCGGACGTTGATCCAGCCGAACCCGACGCCCTCGATCCGCTGCTCGTCGAACCACGACAGCCAGGCGTCGTACCGCTCGAGGTAGTCGCCCGCACCGTGGAGGCCGGCGTCCTTGAGCCAGAGCTCGACGTAGGCGGAGGGTTCGAGCACCTCGCGCTGCACGACCAGTGCCGCGTGGTCGTCCGACACCCAGTCGCCCAGCCGCTCGTCCCACGGCCGGTCGCGCACGATCGCCCAGTTGGCGAGGACCTGCAGCCAGCCGCCCGGGTGCAGGTGCGCCGGCGCGTCCCGCACGATCCGTGCGACGACCTCGTCGCCGGGAAGGCCGCTGTCGCGGTAGGTCAGCCGGGCATCTCCGGGCGGGCTGATCACGAACGGCGGGTTGGTGGCGATCAGGTCGAACCGCTCGCCTGCGACCGGGTCGAGCAGCGACCCGTCGCGGACGTCGATGTTCCCGGCCTCGTTGAGGGCGGCGTTGAGCCGAGTCATCTCGAGCGCACGCGCGTTCACGTCTGTGGCGACCACGGTGCCGCTGTGGGGCGCGAGGTGGAGCGCCTGCACGCCGCAGCCGGTGCCGAGGTCGAGCGCCGATCCCACCGGGTGGCGCAGGGTCAGCTGCGCCAGCGAGGTCGACGCGGGGCTGATGCCGAGCACGTGATCGGCCCCGACCCGGACCGGGCTGCCGTCGAGACCTGGAGTCAGGTCGCTCAGGATCCAGAGGTCCCGGTCGTCGTCGGCGTAGGGGCGGCAGTCGACGAGGGCGGTCACCTCACCACCGCTGGCCCCGAGCAGCCGGTCGGCGACCAGCTCGTCGACCAGACCGGGCAGTGCCGCCTCGGCCGCGGGGCGACCGACGACGGTCTGCAGCAGGAACAGTCGGACCAACGTCTCCAGTGCGGACCCGCCCGTCGTACGCCGGAGGGCGGGCGTGGTTTCGTTGCGCGCGAGCGCGTCGTGGGCGCCCTGACCGAGCAGCTCGGCCACGCCGTCGTAGGTGTAGTCGGCGGCGATCAGCGCTTCGCGCAGTCGCGGTGCCCAGCCGCTCACACCTGCACCGGCTCCGGCTCGTGGTAGCCGGTCAGCGGCTCACCGGCCCGCCACAGCTCCAGCTGGCCACGGTAGATGCCGTGGCGCAGCTCGAGCTCGTAGCCGTCGAGGTGAGGCGCACCCATCTCTCGGGCGACCTGCAGCTCGGCATCGACGTCGTAGGGAACCCGGACATAGGCCAGGGACCAGGGTGCCGGTTCCTCGGAGTCCAGCTCGCCCTCGAGGATGCAGTAGAGCGGGGTCGGGTCGCCCATGCAGTTGCCGACCGCCCCGGTGTTGAAGGCGGTCCGGCCCGCCAACTGGCACTCGTAGAACGGGTCGTGGGTGTCGCCGTACCCCACCAGGTCGGGTGTCGGACCGTCCCCGGTGGCCGGGGTGTTGGTGAACAAGGCCTCGAACTCTGCCTGCGTGCGCACATAGCGCACCCGCCGGTGGACCGTCTCCTCGCTGGCGTGGAAGAGCCGCACCCGGCGGCCGCTCAGCCAGAAGTCGTGGCTGAAGGGCAGCGCCGCAGCCACTCGCCCTGCCCCGGCCCGAGCTGGGCGAGCCACCAGCGCAACGCCTCGCTGTCGAAGCTGCGGTCGGGGTCGGGCAGGAAGTCGTCCCAGTTGCCGAGCAGGTTGACCTCGCAGCGCTGTCGGCACAGGTCGACCACCTCGCGGCCGCGCGGCCCCTTGCCGACGTAGTCCCCGAGGTTGAACACCCGGGTGATGCCGCGGGCGTCGATGTCGGCCAGCACGGCCTCGAGGGCGGTGAGGTTGCCGTGGACGTCGGAGACGAGGGCGATCCGTTCGGTCATTCGGCCGATCCTCGCATCCGACAGGGACCCCGGACGCACCGCGGCCCCGGACGCCAGGCGTCCGGGGCCGCGGTCGGCGTACTCGATCGATCAGGCGTGGACCGGGCCGCCCGGCTCCTGCGCCGGCGCGACCGGGGTGTCGTCGCCGCCCTCCATGAGCTGCGAGGAACGCTTCTTCGACACGATGATGGCGCCGACGATGATCCCCGCCGCCACCAGCGCGATCACGATGCGCAGCGCGTCGTTCTGGTCGTCACCGACACTCATCGACACGATGGCGCTGGCGATCAACAGCGAGACCAGGTTCATGACCTTGATCAGCGGGTTGATGGACGGGCCGGCGGTGTCCTTGAACGGGTCGCCGACGGTGTCACCGATGATGGTGGCCTCGTGGGCGAGCGAACCCTTGCCGCCGTGGTGGCCGTCCTCGACCAGCTTCTTGGCGTTGTCCCAGGCACCACCCGCGTTGGCCAGGAAGACCGCCATCAGGGTGCCCGTGCCGATCGCACCGGCCAGGAACCCGGCCAGCGCCGTGGCACCGAGTCCGAAGCCCACCGCGACCGGGGCCAGCACGGCCAGGAGACCGGGCGTGACCAGCTCGCGCAGCGAGTCCTTGGTGACGATGTCGACGACCTTGCCGTACTCGGGACGACCGGTGCCCTCCATGATCCCGGGGATCTCGCGGAACTGACGGCGGACCTCGTACACGACCGCGCCGGCGGCGCGGGCGACGGCGTTGATCGCCAGCCCGGAGAAGAGGAACACCACGCTCGCACCGAGGAGCACGCCGACGATGACAGCCGGGTTGAACACGCTGAAGTCGAGCAGGTAGGCCTCGTCGGCGCTGATGTTGGCGTCCCGGAGCGACTCGAAGACCGTGGTCGCGTAGGAGCCGAACAGGGCGGTCGCCGCGAGCACCGCAGTCGCGATCGCGATGCCCTTGGTGATCGCCTTGGTCGTGTTGCCGACCGCGTCGAGCTCGGTGAGGATCTGCGCGCCCTCGGGGCTGACGTCGCCCGACATCTCGGCGATGCCCTGCGCGTTGTCGGAGACCGGACCGAAGGTGTCCATGGCGACGATGACGCCGACCGTGGTCAACAGACCGGTGCCGGCGAGCGCCACCGCGAACAGCGACACGGTGAGAGTCGCGCCACCCAGCAGGTAGGCGCCGAAGACCGCCGCCCCGATGACCAGGGTCGTGTAGACGGCCGACTCGAACCCGACCGCGAGGCCGGAGAGGATCACGGTCGCCGCACCCGTGAGCGACGTCTTCCCGACGTCCTTGACCGGGCGGTACTCGGTGCCGGTGTAGTAGCCGGTGAGGGCCAGGATGCCGGCCGACATCACGATGCCGATGACGACGGCGGAGGCGGCGATGAACCGGGGGTCCCCGTCGGCGCCGGCGAGGTCTCCGGCGATGTTGTTGAAGTCGGCGAAGCTGCCAGGCAGGTACACGTAGGCAGCGATGATGCTGGCCACGGCCGCGATGCCCGAGGACAGGTAGAACGACCGGTTGATGGTCGTCAGGCCGTTCTCACCGACCTTGGGCCTGGTGAGGTAGACGCCGGCCACCGCGGTGAGTGCGCCGATCGCGGGGATCAGGAGCGGGAACACGAGTCCCTTGTCGCCGAAAGCCTGCGAGCCGAGGATCAGCGCGGCGACCAGCGTGACGGCGTACGACTCGAAGAGGTCGGCAGCCATGCCGGCGCAGTCTCCGACGTTGTCACCGACGTTGTCGGCGATGGTCGCGGCGTTGCGCGGGTCGTCCTCGGGGATGTTGTTCTCGACCTTGCCCACCAGGTCGGCACCGACGTCGGCGGCCTTGGTGAAGATGCCGCCGCCCACGCGCATGAACATGGCGAGCAGCGCGGCACCGAAGCCGAAGCCCTCGAGCACGTCCGGTGCGGTGTCCTGGAAGGCCAGGACGACGATGCTGGCACCGAGCAGGCCGAGGCCGACGGTCAGCATGCCGACCATGGCTCCGGTGCGCAGACCGATGGTCATGGCGGGCTCGCGCCCGGTCGTCTCGGCTGCAGCGGCGACGCGGAGGTTGGCGCGCACCGCGAGGTTCATGCCGAGGTAACCGACGGCCGACGAGAAGCCCGCGCCGACGACGAAGAAGATGGAGCGGAAGATCCGCACCGTCAGGTCGTCGGCCGGTAGCAGGAGCAACGCGAAGAACGCGATGACCGCAAAGATACCGAGAGTGCGGAACTGCCGCGTCAGGTAGGCGTTGGCGCCCTCCTGCACAGCCTGGGCGATGTTCTTCATGTTGTCGGTGCCTTCAGCGGCAGCAAGAACTTCCTGGCGGAACTTGTAGGCCATCCCGAGCGCGCCCAGCGCGATCAGGAGGACGACGAGCACCAGCACGAAGTTGCCACCGGAGAGCTCCACGACAGCGGGACTGATCCCGGTCATGTATTTCCTCCTGGGAGTGACTCACATCTCACGAACGTGGCGGAGTCTACGCAGAGGTAGCACCGGGCCCGCACCCGGTGTGAGACGAGGCACAGGTTGACGCGCGAGAGGGGCGGCTCAGCCCGCGGCGATCGCTTCGTCGGCCGAGTCGTGGATCACGAACACCTTGGCGAGGCCGGTGATCCGGAAGATCTTGAGCAGCCGGTCCTGGTTGCACACCAGCTGCAGCGAGCCGTTGTGGGCGCGCACCTTCTTCAGGCCGCCGACCAGAACACCCAGGCCGGTGGAGTCGAGGAACTCGACCTCCTGCATGTCGACCACCAGGTCGTAGGCGCCTCCGGCGACGAGCTCGGTGATCTTGTCGCGCAATTTGGGCGCGGTGTAGACATCGATCTCCCCACCGACGGCAACGATGGTCTTCCCATCGGCCTCGCGCGTCGTCAGTGTCAGGTCCACCAGTGCTCTCCCCAGGTCCCTACGTCCAAGGTTCCGAACAACCTCGGCCACAAGTGCCATGCTCCGTCTGCCGACACCTATCAAAGCACGCCGACGTACGCAGCGGGGCAGAAGCACCACAGGTTCGACGAGAGGTCGCTCCTCCGAGCGCCTCGATCCCGCGTCGCAGGTGTCACCCCGAGTTGTCAGACTGCACGCGTGATGCCGCCCTCCACCCCCGCCGACTCGTGGGCCACCGGGTTGCTCGAACGGCTCACCACCGGTCCGGGTCGCGAGGAGCGGCTGACCCATCTCGAGGTGCTGCCAGCGCGTTCCGCCGAGCTCGCGGAGTGGCCGAGCTGGACACCGGCCGTGCTGCGCGAGGCGTACGCCGCCCGTGGCGTGGCGCAGCCGTGGCGTCACCAGGTCCTGGCCGCCGAGGAGGCGTGGGCCGGGCGCCACGTGGTGCTCTCGACCGGCACGGCCTCGGGCAAGTCGCTGGCCTTCCAGCTGCCCGCGCTGTCGACGGTGATCGCGTCGCGCGGCGCCCGGGGCCAGCGGGGGGCGGGTGTGCTCTACCTCGCTCCGACGAAGGCGCTGGCCCACGACCAGTCCAGTGGACTCCGCGGGCTCGGCCTGGACGTGCGCATCGCCACCCACGACGGCGACAGCAGCCGCGAGGAGCGCGACTGGACGAGGGACCACGCCGAGTACGTCCTGACCAACCCCGACATGCTGCACCGGTCGCTGCTCCCCGCCCACGAGAGATGGTCACGCTTCCTCGCCACGTTGCGGTTCGTGGTGATCGACGAGGCCCACCACTACCGAGGCGTGTTCGGCGCCCATGTCAGCCACGTGCTGCGCCGGCTGCGCCGGATCTGCGCGCACTACGGCGCCCACCCGACGTTCGTGCTGGCCTCGGCGACCATGTCCGAGCCGGAGACCACGGCCGGGCGCCTCACCGGACTGCCCGTGACCGCGGTGACCCAGGACGGGTCGCCACGCGGTCGGGTCTCGCTGGCGCTGTGGGAGCCGCCGTTCGCGTCCTACCTCGGCGAGAACGGTGCCCCCGTCCGGCGGGCCGCCAGCGCCGAGGCGGCCGACCTCCTCACCGACCTGGTCGTCGAGAACGTCCGCACTCTCGCCTTCGTCCGCTCGCGACGCGGTGTCGAGCAGGTCGCCCGCCGTACGAGCGAGCTGCTGGCCGAGGTCGACCCGTCCCTGGCACGACTGGTCGCGGCCTACCGAGGCGGCTACCTGCCGGAGGAGCGACGCGAGCTCGAGGAGCAGCTGCGCAGCGGGGAGCTGGTCGGGCTGGCGGCCACCAACGCACTCGAGCTCGGCATCGACATCTCCGGCCTCGACGCGGTCCTGATGGTCGGCTTCCCCGGCACCCGTGCCGCCCTGTGGCAACAGCTGGGACGGGCCGGGCGCGGCGCCGGCGACGCGCTCGGTGTCCTGATCGCCCGTGACGACCCGCTCGACACCTACCTGGTCCACCACCCCGAGTCGCTGATCGGGCAACCGGTCGAGGCCACCGTCTTCGACCCGGACAACCCGCACGTGCTGGGCCCACACCTGTGCGCGGCCGCCCAGGAGATCCCGCTCACCGAGGCGGACCTGCCGACGTTCGGCCCGACCAGTCGGGCAGTCGTCGATCGGCTGGTCGAGGCCGAGCTGCTACGGCGCCGGCCGCGCGGCTGGTTCTGGACCGACCGGCGACCGGCCGCCGACCTCGCAGACATCCGCTCGACCGGCGGGCCGGGGGTGCAGCTGCTCGAGGCCGAGACGGGGCGGGTGGTCGGCACCGTCGACGGCGGACGGGCCCATGGCAGCGCCCATGCCGGCGCGGTCTACCTCCACCGTGGCGAGACCTGGCTGGTGCGCGAGCTCGACCTCGAGGACCGGGTCGCGATCCTCGACCGGGCGGATCCGGGCTACTCGACCTCGGCCCGCGAGGTCACGTCGATCTCCGTGCTCGGTGAACGTGAGCACGCCGACTGGGGTGCGTGCCGGTTGTCGCTGGGCGAGGTGGAGGTCACCCACCAGGTGGTGTCCTTCCTGAAGCGTGGCCACCCCGGCGGCGAGGTCATCGGCGAGGAGCCGCTGGACCTTCCCGAGCGGACACTGCGCACGGTGGCGGTGTGGTGGACCGTCCCCGACGAGGTCCTCGACGAGGTCGGGTTGTCGCCGGACGTCGTGCCGGGGGCGGCCCACGCTGCGGAGCACTGCTCGATCGGGCTGCTGCCGCTGGTGGCGACCTGCGACCGGTGGGACATCGGCGGCGTCTCGACCGCCATCCATCCCGACACCGGGAGGTTGACGGTCTTCGTCTACGACGGCCACCCCGGAGGTGCCGGCTTCGCCGAGCGTGGGTTCCGTGCTGCGGCCGCCTGGCTGCAAGCCACCCGCGCCACCATCGACGACTGCGAGTGCCCGGAGGGCTGCCCGTCGTGCGTCCAGTCGCCGAAGTGCGGCAACCAGAACCACCCGCTGGACAAGGCGGGTGCCGTCACCCTCCTGGACGCCTTGCTCAGCCAGGCCCCCGCGGCACCCGAGTAGCCTGCGATCATGGTGATCCTCGGTCTGCTGCTCATCGTGATGGGCGCCCTGGCCATCGTCGCGGTCGTCCTCGACGTCGATTCGATCCGGATCGACCTGCTCGGTGCGGACATCTCCGCTCTCGGGCTCTTCCTCCTCGGCGTCGGTTCAGGGGTCGCGATCCTCTGGGGCTTCGGGCTCCTGAAGTTCGGCACCAAGCGCACGCTCCAGCACCGCCGGGAACAGAAGGAGCTTGTCGAGCTCAACGCCAAGCTGGAACGGGCCCAGGGCGACGGCAGCGACCGCAAGGACGGCAGCGAGGGCAGGGACGGCCGGGACAAGGTCTAGGAGCGCTGGTCCCAGCTCGGAGAACGGGGGACGGGATCATGACTGACCGAGTGCGCGGTCGGTGGTTCTGGCTGGTGCAGGTGACCATCTACGTGCTGGTGGCGGCCGTGCTGCTGCTGCGGGCCATGCCGGTGAACTGGGACACCCCGACCAACCTTGCCTACCAGGAGGGCTGGGCGTCGCTCGCGTTCGTCGTCGGTGTCGTGGCGTTCGTGTTCGGTTCCGTGCAGGGTGTGCTGTGGGCTCGAGGGGTTCGTGTCGGTGGCGTGCTGGCATGCCTGTTCGGGGCCGCATTCGCGTTCGCCGCTGCGGGGTTCTTCCTGGACGGCCCGATCGCGAACGGTGGCGAAGGCTGGACGGCGGGTCGTGAGCAGGTGGTGATGTCGCAGCTGGCGTGGGGCGGGTACTGGGCGACCCAGACGCTGGTGGCGGCAGCGTGGCTGCTGGTGCCGGTCCGTTCCCAGGTGTCCCGATCGGATGCTGAGGGAGCCGTCGCGGCCGAGTCGACGCGTGACTAGGGTCCCGGTCCGGCACGCGCCTCGCCGACCAGGTCGGCACCCTGCCCCAGCCAGCGCGGCCCGGTGAGCACGACCCGCACCAGCACGTCCTCACCCTCGCGCCGGCACACCACGAGCTCGGCCCGGTTGGCCTCAGCGATCCTCGAGGCGGCCGGGCAGGCATCGACACCGCGCTGCCAGGCCGCAGCCCCGGCCAGGGCCGCCAGGTCCGCCGCCGACTGGGCCGACCGGTGACTGCGCACCAACGCCGCGACGACACCGAGTGCCGCACCGATCGTCAGCAGCACGGCGACACAGGTCGCGACCAGGAGGCTGGCCGCACCGCGGTCGCCCGCGCTCCGCAGCCGGCTCATGGCCGCGACTCCACCGAGGCGACCGCCTCGGCCTCGAGGGCGACGGCGGGCAGGAACCCGAACAGACCACCCGGGCCGGCCACGCTGCGCGTGACTGTCACCGTCACCGCCGTGTCGTCGTAGGCGGCGCTCACCCGGCTGCCCTCACCAGCCACGGTGGTCGCCCGTTCGAACGCCACCGGCTCGGGATCGCCGCGCGCCAGGCCCCGGGCGGCCTCGCGGGCACCGTCGACGACGCGCACCTGCCCGGCACCCACGGCCAGCAGCCAGACCAGCCCCACCGTCACGGCCAGCAGCAGCGGGAGCCCGAGGGCAAGCTCCGCCGTGACCGCGCCCCGGTCGCGTCGTCGGGTCCCGGGCGTCCTCACCCGATGCCCAGCAGGCCCAGCACGTGGTCGAACAGGGATCGGAGCATCTGCTCGCCGAAGCCGCCGCTGAGCAGCTTGTAGAGCAGACCGGCGAACCCGGCGCCGGCGGCGGTGCCCACGGCGTACTCGGCCGTGGTGATGCCGGCCTGGCCGCGGTCACGGCTCATCGTCCGGGTCACCGTCTGGGTCATCGTCTGGGTCATGGAGTCTCCTTCGTCCTGCGGACGGCTCCGTTGCCGTCCCTCGACCCGAGCCTCTCCGCGAGCGGCCACGGAGCGCGAGGGGCGACGTTGCGGTTGTGGAGGGCCGGGACCGGGCACGTCGTGTGGATGGCTTCCGGCTCCGCACCAGCCGGCTTCACGGCCGAATTCCCGAGATGAGGGAGGCGACGAGGGGGACGATCCCGAGCAACAGGAAGGACGGCAGCAGGCAGACGCCGAGCGGCAGCGCTGCCCGTACGCCGACGGCGCGCGCCCGGTCCTCGACGTCGGCGCGTCCGGCGGTGGCGAGGTCGTCGGCGAGGCGAGCGAGGACCGCGGCGACCGGGGCGCCGGTGCGCTCGGCGCGGGCCAGGGCACGGCCGAGGGGGGCGAGCTCGGGCTCGGCACCGAGAGCCGCCCAGACCCTTTCGGGGTCGACGCCGAGAGCGAGCTGGTCGCCGACCACGGCGAGCCGGTTGGCGGCCGGACCCGGCAGTGCGGTGCACACCTGGCGGGCCGCGAGCGCGGCGCTGCAGCCGCCGCGCAGCGCCGTCGCGAGCAGGAGTACCAGCACCGGCAGGTCCCGCCTGACGGCCTCGCGCTCGCGGCGTGCGGCGGCCGGTTCGGCCGATTCGGCGACCCGGTGGACGACGACCGCCGCCACGGCCCCCAGACCGAGCCCGCCCCAGCCGCCGATGAAGGCCCACCCCGCGAGCAGCGCCAGCGGCGGCCAGAGCCGCCGGCCCCGGCGCACCCAGTCGGCCGGGTCGGGCTCGTCGGGCACCGGGTCCGCCAACACCGCCGGTGGTGCAGGTCGCGGTCGCCGGACCAGCAGCAGGGCCGCCGTCGTCAGCGTGCCCACGACCAGCGCGGTCACCCGACCACCCCGGCGGCGATGCGTTCGATCCACCAGAGGCCGGTCAGACCGAGCGCGAGGCCGCCCGTCAGGCAGACCCACCCGATCGGCGTCGTCAGCAGGAAGCTCCACGGGCTGGTGTCCGCGCCCGCCCCGAGCAGCAGGACCACCACGGGCAGGGCGGCGACGAGGCGTGCGGTGGCACGTGCGGACGCGAGCTCGCTCTCGACGACCCGACGGGTGGCACGGTCGTCCCGCACCGACGCGGAGACCCGGTCGAGCGCCTCGGCCAACCCGCTGCCGGACCGGTGGGCGACCTCCCAGGCCGCGCCGACCAGTCGCAGCTCGGCGGCACCCGGTCGCTGCGCCAACTCACGCCAGGTGCGCGGGAGGTCCCCGCCGAGGGTCGCGGCTTCTGCCGCCGGGGCGAGGAGGGGCCACGCGGTCGCGGCGCGCGCCAGCGCGTGGTCCGGTGGCTGCCCGGCGGACACCTCGACGGCCAGCAGCTCGCAGGTCTCGAGCACCCGGTCCGAGGTTGCTTCTGCTTCCCGCCGTCGTCCCTGCAGCCGCCAGAGGACGAGGCCACCCAGCCCCACCAACAGCGCGACCCCAGCTACGGCGAGGGCGACGACGCCGACTCCGGAAGCCGTGACGGCAGCGCCGAACGCCACCACCGGGAGCAGCCAGGTCGCCGCCCCCGAGCGAGGCGCGGCGGGCGGCGGACGAGGCACCGGCCGCAGCGCCAGCACCACCGCGGCGGCCGTCGCCAGCGCTGCCACGACGATCACGCGACCCCCCGCCGGTCGAGGCGTCGATCGAGCCGCGCGGCGCCCGGACCGAGCACCGACGATCCGTCGTCGGCGAAGGCCACGGCCGTCACCAGGGTCACCAGACCGTCCGCTGCCCGGAACGGGACCGCGACCTCACGGAGCACCCGGCGGCCGTCGTCGGCACGGGCCAGGTGGACCACGACGTCGAGCGCGGACGCCAGCTGGCTGTGGGTGGCCTCGCGGGTCCACCCGGCCGCCAGGGCGAGCGCCTCGATCCGGGCGGGTACGTCGGCCGGGGAGTTGGCGTGCAGGGTGCCGCAGCCACCTTCGTGCCCGGTGTTGAGCGCCGCGAGGAGGTCGGTGACCGTCCCGTCGCGGACCTCACCCACCACCAACCGGTCCGGGCGCATCCGCAGCGCCTGCCTCACCAGCGTCCGGACCGTCACCTCGCCGGCTCCCTCGACGTTCGCCGGGCGTGCCTCCAGGGCCACGACGTGGGGATGCTCGGGCCGCAGCTCGGAGGCATCCTCGACCAGCACCAGCCGATCGCCCGGATCCACCCGTGACAGCAGCCCGGAGAGCAGGGTGGTCTTGCCGACGCCGGTGCCCCCGGTGACGAGGAACGCCAGTCGCCGCTCGAGGATCGTTGCCAGCAGCCGCGCCCCCTCGTCGGTGAGGGTGCGCGCGGCCACCAGCGCATCGAGATCCAGCACCCGGCGACTGGGCACGCGCAGCGACACCGTCGTCCCCGGACGGGCGACCGGCGCGAGCACGGCATGGCAGCGGGTGCCGTCGGCCAGCCGGGCGTCGACGTACGGCGTCGCGTCATCGAGCCTCCGCCCGGCACCGGCCGCGAGCCGCTGGGCCAGGCGGCGCACCGCCTCCTCATCGGGGAAGCAGACGTCGGTCAGCTCGAGCCCTGCACCGCGATCGACATAGACCGCAGCCGGTCCGTTCACGAGCACGTCGGTCACCCCGGGCAGGCCCAGCAGCGGTTCGAGCGGTCCAGCCCCGACCACGTCGCGGCGCAAGGCGTCGTGGACGGCCAGCACCGTCGCGTCCCCCACCGGTCGCCCGGCCTCGCGCAGCGCCACGGCCACCCGGTGGGGGGTGAGCCTCCCCGGGTCGCGGACCAGCCGGTCGCGGACCAGCTCGACGAGCTGGTCCGGCGCCTGACTCATGCGGCCTCCGCGGTGGCGGCGACCCGCGCCAGGACTTCGCGGGACGCGCGCGCCAACGGCGATCGACGCGACCGCACCGGCCCGAGCCCCAGGTCGATCGACTCCGCCAGGCCGCGTTGGTCTCCCATCCGGAGCAGCACCGGCGCTGGTACGACGCGAGCGACATCGGCGTCGTCGAGACCCGGGCCGCGCAGCACCAGGCCCGGCTTGCCCTCAGGGAGACCAGCGACGACCCGGGCAGCCGAGGCCAGGCCCGGGACCGTCGGCAGCGCCACGACCAGCACGAGGTCGCACCGCGCGACCATCTCGTCGACCAGCCCGTCCCGCGATCGCGGCAGGTCGACCACGACCGTCTCGTGACCACGCTGCGCTGCCGAGAGCACCTCGCGGACCGCGAACGGCTGGAGCACACCACGTCGCCCGGCGTACCAGGTGAGGACGCCGAGGCCGTCGCGCCGCGGCAGGCTCTCGCGCAACGCGGTGGCACCGAGCCTGCCGGTGGTCTGGCAGAGCTCGTCCCACCGGACACCCGAGCGCTCCTCCACCCCGAGCACCCGGTCGAGCCCGGGACCGAGGGGGTCGGCGTCGATGAGGACCGTCGGTCCGGACCCGGCCGCGACCTGGCCGAGCGCGGCCGCGAGCACGGAGGCCCCCGCGCCGCCGGACCCGCCGACGACCCCGACCGTCCACGCCCGGCGGGGTCTCACGTCGCCGAGGTCGGTGAGCTGCTCGACGATCCACTCACCGGACTGGGGCAGCTCGGCGACGTTCTCCGCGCCGAGGGCCAGCGCGAGGGTCATCGCCTCGGCCGGGAAGCTGCCCCAGGACACGACGTGGACGCCGTCGCGTCGCATCGGGCGGAGCTCGGCGAGCTCGGCGGCCACGTCGTTGCCGACGAGCACCAGCGGGGCGCCCGTCCAGCCGGCGAGCCCGCCGACCCCGTCGGGAGCGACGACCGGCGTCACCCCGGCCGCCGCGCAGAGTCGCACCAGCTCGTCGAGGAGGGTCTCGTCGCGGGTGATCAGGAGAGGAGCTTTCATGCCGGGCAGCGTGCCCGGACCGGCCCTCCCGGACACCCGAGGTCGTCGGCGGCTGTGGAGACCCGACGCCGACGCGGCGCTGTGGACGGCTGGTGGTCCGACGGCTGCGCACGGCGCGCACCTACGATGCTGGGGTGACCCGCCCGACCGCGGCCTTCTTCGACCTCGACAAGACGATCATCGCCAAGTCGAGCACGTTGGCCTTCAGCAAGCCCTTCCAGGCGGGCGGCCTGATCACCCGTCGAGCGGTGCTGCGCTCGACGTACGCCCAGTTCGTCTACCTCGTGGGGGGCGCGGACCACGACCAGATGGAGAAGCTGCGCGGCTTCATGTCACAGCTGTGCGCGGGCTGGGACGTCGCCACGGTCCGCGAGATCGTGGCCGACACCCTCCACAACATCGTCGACCCGCTCGTCTACGACGAGGCTGTCAGCCTGATCGAGGAGCACCGGCTCGCCGGCCGCGACATCGTCATCGTCTCGACCTCCGGTGCCGAGGTCGTCGGCCCGATCGGCGAGATGCTCGGCGCCGATCGCGTCGTCGCGACCCGGATGGAGATCGCCGACGGCCGCTACACCGGTGGGATCGAGCACTACGTGTACGCCGAGGAGAAGGCCCGCTCGGTCCGGTCGCTGGCCGACTCGCTCGGCTACGACCTGGCGGCGTGCTACGCCTACAGCGACTCGGTCACCGACGTGCCGATGCTCGAGGCCGTCGGGCATCCGCACGCGGTCAACCCGGACAAGGAGCTGCGTCGCATCGCGACCGCGAACGGCTGGCCGGTGCTGGTCTTCACCAAGCCGGTCGCCCTGCGCTCCCGGGTGCCGCTGCCACCCCCGAAGCAGACTCTCGCGGCACTGGCCGTGGGCGGCGCGCTGGCCCTCGGCGGGCTGGCCTGGAGCAACTCGCGCAAGCGCCGCGCCGCGGGCTGACCAACCACTGACCAGATCGCGAAATGGGTGACCTTCGGCTCTTGAAGTGTCGTCGCGAACATGTCTCAATGGAGGCGAACAACAACTCCACAGACCCGCACGTGAATCAGGTACCCACGCGGCGATCTACCCTTCTAACAGGGTGCATGTCATCCGGAAACTGTCCGGGGCAGCAAGAAACGATGCACGCCTGGTAGCCGAGTTTTCACGTGTCAGCGGCGGCACCCGAATCTCTTCGACTCGGGTGCCGCTCGCATGCTCAGGCCGTCATGGCTTCGGGGTCCGGACCGGGCTGGCCTCGGTGCCCGCCGCGTACGCCTCCGCCGCGTAGAGCAGCCAGCGGTGGACCCCGCCGGGCTTGGCCTCGCGCAACTCTCCGAGGGTGCCTTCGTACGCCGGACGCAGCGCGAGGTGGCCGGCCTCCGGGACGATCAGGGACTTCTCGTCGAGGCCGCGCGCGACCAGCACCAACCGCTCGGTCGCGCGGGCGATCAGACCGTTGTGGGAGGCGAACGGCGCGGCCGACTGCAGCTCGCCGTGCACGACGGCGGCGACCAGCAGCGCGGGGGCGTCGGTGGCGAGCATCCCCGCCACCACCTGCAGCAGCGCCGCCGAGTCGGCATCACGCGGCCGGCCCAGCTGGGACTCGGGCAGCGAGCCGGCGCCGGCGACGGTGTGGAGCCGGGCGAGGGCCTGCAACGGAGACCGGCGCAGCACCGGCGCGAGCGCGAGCAGCTCGGTCGAGAGCCGGACCGACACCGAGGCGATCTCGTCGCCGGTGCCGGCGCGGACGTCGTCGAGGGTCGAGGTCGAGCCCTCCAGCACCGCGCTGGCGTGGGCGCCGCGCAACAGGGACTCCGCGGTCAGCTCGGGCGCGGTCCGGCGCAGGCCCCGGTCGCGCAGCACGGCGTCGATGCCGTCCCGGGCGGAGGCGAGCGCCGACGGCACCCCTTCCAGGGAGTGGAGACGCGTCAACACGGCGGCGGGGGACTCAGGCATGGTGGCGCCGACACTAGCCAGCCGCCGTCGTACGACCGGCAGGTAGCCTGCCCCTGATGGACGACGACCCTGCACCCGACGACGTGCGACGCCACGCGCGCTCCTTCGGCTCGGTGGCCGAGCGCTACGACCGCGGCCGGCCCGGCTACCCCGCTCCCGCCGTGCGCTGGATGGTGGGCAGCGACACCGCCACCGTGCTCGAGCTGGGTGCCGGCACCGGCAAGCTGACGGCCGAGCTCGTCGCGCAGGGGTACGACGTCCACGCGACCGAGCCCGACCCCGAGATGCTGGCGGTCCTGCACCGGCGGCTGCCCGACGTGCCGACCAGCGAGGCCGGCGCAGAAGAGATCCCGCTGCCCGACCGATCGGTCGACGTCGTGGTCGTGGGTCAGGCGTTCCACTGGTTCGACCACGACCTGGCGCTGCCCGAGATCGCGCGGGTGCTGCGGCCCGGCGGCGTCCTGGCGGCGGCCTGGAACAACCGCGATGCGCGCATCCCCTTCGTGCGCAAGCTGTGGACACTGCTCGGGGAGCAGCCGCAGCTGCACCAGCTGTCCGGCGACGCCACCGACGCGCTGGTGCAGTCGGACCTGTTCGGGTTCGTGGACCGGCAGGACTTCCCCTACTGGCAAGAGATCAACCGCGAGTCCATCGTCGACCTCGCCGCGTCGCGGAGCTACGTCGCGACCCTCGACGAGGACGCCCGGGCGGCGAAGCTGGCCGAGGTGCTGGCCTTCTACGAGGACTACGGGCGCGGCATGGACGGCATGCAGCTGGCCTACCAGTGCGAGTGCTACCGCGCGGTCGTGGCCGACCGCGCGGACCCGGGGCCGGCCGGACCGGCACCGGACGACGAGACGCCGGGCACGCCGCCGGACGATGGTCCGGAGGGTCGCAGCGACGGCACCGACACCGACATGCTGCTCATCGACTTCCGCTGAGCTCGCCGGCCGGGTCGGACAGTGCTGGCTGGCAGGAGTCACCGGCGCGTACCCTCCCGGCATGACGCGTCGCTGGCCTGGGGTGCGGCGCCGTACCCACCTCGGGACCGAGGTCGACCGGGCCACCTACCGCGCGCTCCACACCGCCAGCCTGGCCTCGCCGGCGCTGCGTGAAGGACTGACGAGCTCCAGTGCCGAGCGCAGCATCCGCCACCTGCGAGCGCTGCTCGGCACCCCCGCCGCCGCGCTCACCGACACCGAGGCGCTGCTGGCCTGGGACGGCCAGGGTCAGCACCACCGCGAGCAGGTGCAGGCGCTGATCGGGCCGGCCGTCGCGGACGGCGAGGCGACGGTCAGCAGGTTGGACCCGTGCGAGGACCCCGGGTGCCACAGCCGGCACGTCGTCATCCGCCCGCTGTTCGTGGAGGACGTGGTCGTCGGCACGCTGGCGGTCTGCACGGCGTACCAGAGCGGCGCCCTGGTCCGGGCCACCGACGAGGTCGCGCAGTGGGTCTCGGGGCAGCTCGAGCTCGCCCAGCTCGACGTGTCGCGCACCCAGCTGATGGAGGCGGAGGTGAGGGCTCTGCGCGCCCAGATCAGCCCCCACTTCATCTACAACTCCCTCGGCGCGATCGCCAGCTTCGTCCGCACCGACCCGGACCGGGCCCGGATGCTGCTGCTGGAGTTCGCCGACTTCACGCGCTACTCCTTCCGCAGGCACGGGGAGTACACGACGCTGTCGGAGGAGCTGCGCTCGATCGAGCGCTACCTGCTGCTCGAGCAGGCCCGGTTCGGCGACCGGTTGCAGGTGACGCTGCGGATCGCGCCGGAGGTGCTGACGGTGGCCGTGCCCTTCCTCTGCATCCAGCCCCTGGTGGAGAACGCCGTACGCCACGGCCTGGAGGGCCAACAGACCGGGCACCTGACGATCGTGGCCCGCGACCTCGACCAGGAGTGCGTGATCGAGGTCGAGGACGACGGGGTGGGCGAGGACCCGGAGCGAGTACGCCGGGCGCTCGCCGGTGACTCCGAGCTCGACTCGGTCGGCCTGGGGAATGTCGATGCGCGCCTGCGCAACGCGTTCAGCGACGACTACGGTCTGGTCGTGGAGACCGCACCCGGCGCCGGCACCAAGGTCACCGTGCGCATCCCCAAGTTCGCCCCCGGAGTCCACGCATGACTACCCCATGAGCACCCCACGCATGGGCGGGACACCACTCACCGCACTCGTCATCGATGACGAGCGTCCGGCCCTCGACGAGCTCTCCTACCTGCTCGGCCGGGACGCCCGGATCGGGGAGGTGCACGCCTGCGACTCGGCGACCGACGCGCTGCGGTTGATCCAGGAACGCGAGGTCGACGTGGTCTTCCTCGACATCCAGATGCCCGGCCTCGGCGGGCTCGACCTCGCCCAGGTGCTGGCCAGGTTCCGGAACCCGCCCCCCGTGGTCTTCGTGACCGCCCACGAGGCGCACGCGGTGGAGGCGTTCGACCTCCACGCGGTCGACTACGTGCTGAAGCCGGTGCGCGAGGAGCGTCTCGCCGAGGCGGTGCGGCGGGTGATCGAGTCGACCGGACGGGCCGGCGTCTCCCCGGAGGAGCAGGTCCCGGTCGAGCGCGGCGGCGTCACCCGGTTCCTGGCCCGGTCCGAGATCCGGTACGTCGAGGCGCAGGGCGACTACGCCCGCCTCCACACCGAGAACGACTCCCACCTGGTGCGCTCACCGCTCACCGCGCTGGAGGAGCAGTGGGCCGAGGCCGGCTTCGTCCGGATCCACCGGTCCCTGCTGGTCGCGCTGAGCCACGTGGACGAGCTGCGCATCGACGGCAGCCGGTGCTCGGTCGTGGTGGGCGACGCGGTGCTCCAGGTGAGCCGCCGTCACACGCCCCACCTGCGCGAGGTGCTCACCCGCCGGGGCCGCGCATGAACACCCCACGCGAATGCTCGCTGCGCTCCGCTTCGCACAGGGACCCCGGGTGAGCGAGCGGACGCCGCCCCGGGTCCGGGTCACCGGCCCGTCACGGCGCCCCACCCTCCGCCCGGCCCGGCCGCGGCGGCGACAGATCGACGACGAGACCCGGCTCGGTGAGCTCTACCTGCGCTCGCTGCTCAGGGAGCAGCTGCGGCACTCGGCGCTGAGCCTGGTCGCCCTCCTGCTCGGCATCGGCAGCCTGCCGATCGTGTTCTACCTGGCGCCCGGCCTGTCCGACGTACGACTGCTCGGCATGCCGCTGCCCTGGCTGCTGCTCGGCTTCGCGGTGTACCCGTTCCTGGTCCTGGTGGGCTGGCGCTACGTCCGCGCCGCGGAGCGCACCGAGGCGGACTTCGCCGACCTCGTCGAGACGGTCGACCGGCCGTGAACCAGGCCCCGGGCATCGTCGCGGTCGCACTCGTCACGATCGCGACCCTGGCGATCGGCACCTGGGGTCTCCGCTTCTCCCGCACCACCAGCGACTTCCTCGTCGCGTCCCGCACCGTCGGGCCGCGGCTGAACGCCTCGGCCATCGGTGGCGAGTACCTCTCCGCGGCGTCCTTCCTGGGCATCGCCGGTCTCGTGCTCGTCCGGGGCACCGAGATGATGTGGTACCCGGTCGGCTGGACCGCGGGATACCTCGTGCTGCTGGTGCTGGTGGCGGCGCCGTTGCGGCGTTCCGGCGCGTACACCCTGTCGGACTTCGCGGAGGCGCGGCTGGGGTCGCGGCGGGTGCGGGTGCTGTGCACGGTGATCGTCGTCCTGATCGGATGGCTGTACCTGCTGCCGCAGTTCCAGGGCGCCGGGATCACGCTCCAGTCGACGATCGGGGCCCCGCGCTGGGCGGGCGCGGTGGTGGTTCCCCTCATCGTGTTGATCAACGTGGTCTCCGGTGGCATGCGCAGCATCACCTTCGTGCAGGCGTTCCAGTACTGGCTCAAGCTGACCGCGCTGCTGCTGCCGATCATCGTGCTGCTCATCGTCTGGGTCGGCGACGGAGGCCCGCATCCCGTCGACGTGGCCGGCTCCGGCGTGAGCCCACGGGCGTGGGCACTCCCCCTCGCCGGTGGCGACACCCAGGGGCTCTACCTGACCTACTCGCTGATGGTGGCGACCTTCCTCGGCACCATGGGACTGCCCCACGTGGTGGTTCGCTACTACACCAACCCCGACGGCCGCGCCGCCCGGCGGACGACCCTCGTCGTACTGGGCCTGCTGGGGCTCTTCTACCTGCTGCCGCCGTTGTACGGCGCCCTCGGCCGGGTGTACGCCGACGCGCTGGTCGCCAGCGGACGTACCGACGTGCTGGTGCTGGAGCTGCCGCGGCTGATGGTCCCGGGACCTCTCGGTGAGCTGTTGACCGCGCTGGTCACAGCCGGCGCGTTCGCGGCCTTCCTGTCCACGTCGTCGGGGCTGGCGATCGCGGTCGGTGGCGTGCTGGGCCAGGACGTCACCGGCAGACCGGTCCGCGGCCGACGGCTCAGCGGCATCGCCGCCTTCCGAGCCGGCTGCGCGCTCGCCGTCATCGTCCCCTGCCTGCTCGCCCTGCTGCTCCCCGGCGTCGGGGTGGCGCGAGCGGTGGGACTGGCCTTCGCGGTCGCCGCCTCGACCTTCTGCCCGCTGCTGGTGCTGGGCATCTGGTGGCGCGGGCTCACCCCCGTCGGGGCCATCTCCGGCCTGGTCGTCGGCGGCGTGGGGTCGGGCGCCGCCGTGGTCTGGACCCTCGGCACACCACCGGGACCCGGGTGGGCCTCGGTCCTGCTCGAGCAGCCAGCGGCGTGGAGTGTGCCGGCGGCCTTCCTCGCGATGTGGGTGGTGTCGCTCGCCACCGCATCGACGGTTCCCGGCGACGTGCACCGGACGATGGTGCGACTGCACACCCCCGAGCAGGTCACGCTCGAGCGTGGCCCGGGACGGGTCTGACTGGGGGTGTCCCTGTTCGGCGTGAGTACGGATCTGGCCGAGATGAGTGCGCCCGTTGCGCGCGGCCCCGTTGACGCCCCGTCACCGAACGCTTCACCGGACTGGTCTTGCGGGATGCTCGGAGGTCCGTCACCCGCCGCTCTGTGTACTTTCGGCAGGGGTTCGGGTTGCGGGACGAGCGCCGGAGGCGGTTACCCGAAGTGGGATCCCCCCGCGTGTCCCGACGACGGCATCGGAAGCGAGCTCCCGGCGCCCGTCAGCCCACCGGGGTGTAGCGGGTGAGAACGCAGAACTCATTGCCCTCAGGGTCTGCCAGCACCGCCCACCCCTTTTCAGGTCCGACGCGCCGATCGTCAACGAGAGTGGCGCCCAGCGCGAGGATTCGGTCGACCTCCTCCTCGCGGGTGCGGTCGGTGGGGCGAACACAGAGGTGCATGCGGTTCTTGACCGTCTTCGGCTCCGGCACCCGGGCGAAGATGATCTCGCGGTCATCGGGTCCCACCAGCCAGCACTCCTCCTCGTCGGGCCCCATCTCCGCTTCATCGAGAAGTTGGAAGTCTTCGAGCACTAGTGACCACCACCTCACTTGCGCGTACGGGTCAACCGCGTCGATGCAGAAGTTCGATGCCCGAGATGCCATGGCCGCCATGGTTGCTGATCCGGCTCCTCGATGGCAACGGTGCTCGCGAGCGCGAGGCGATCACCGCTAGAGGTTCCGCTTCTGGGACCGTGCCAGCACCCCAGCGCACGTTCATGCCTGCGGTCTGACACCTCCCGGCGTGTCAAGCGGGTCGACGCTCACTCACATGCCCGCGGTCCCGACCAGCCGCGCTTACCCGAGGTCGGCGGGTGCCCGGGCACGATCTGCACGTCTTGTGCGCCGCACGGCGACAGCACGTCCAACTCCCAGCGTCATGAGGAGAGCCACGGTCACGTAGAGCGCCCAGCCCGTCACCGCCGCGATCAGCAGCGCCGGTGATGGCTGCTCCGGCTTGGACCCGAACAGCGACGGGGCGGTGAACAGGGCAGCCGACCACAGGGCGGCCGCGGACGCCGGCACCAACGGCACAATCGTCGGCCAGAATCGGCCAAACCCGACGACGAGACCCTGGCAAACTCCGGCCGCGACGCCCAGCAGGGCGGCGGGTACGAGAAGCCACCACCAGTGGATAGTCGGGTCGATCCGCCACTGGCCCTCGCCCACGGGGAGCGCCAGCCAGGCCAGGTACAGGCTCCCCATGGCGAACGTGGCGGTGTGGGAAGCGACCACTGGCCGCATCTGGTGCATCCGGGTGCTCCACCTTCCGAGTCGGCGGTCCCGCAATCAACGGTGCGGGCCCACCAACATGATGCCGCCCTTCGCCTCCTGAAAGATCACGAATCGGCAAACAGGCGCCCCGCAGCTGTGGTTCGATCCGATGACCACATCGCAACTACGGGGGTATTGCATGCGCCGCAGAGGCCTGTCATCCGTCATCGCCGACGTGCTTGGCTTGCGGTTCCGCGGCTGACGGCGATGGAACCGCAAACCCTCGCCATGCGTCCCACGCCCATGTATAGACACCGTGTCGCCGCGCTGTTGGCGGCTGCAACCCTGCTCACTGCCGCCGGGTGCGGCCAAGCCAAGACGCAGAGCGCGAGCCGCGAGGAGAGTTCGTCCTCGTCGAAATCCAAGCCCGAACTCGACTGCAAGGAACGGTCATTCTCGACCCCTGATCATGAGCGGGGCGCGACGGGAGCCGACAGCGCTGAAGAGGCGGCAGCCGCCTACCTGAAGGAGGGCACCGACTCCCAGATAGTCGAGAACTCCGATACATCGGCAACGGTGTACGTCATGACCGGCAACTCGACCGTTGCTGCAGTTCAGGTCAAGGACTATGGGGACGGTTGGTTGATCGACCACGCGGAAGCCTGCGCGGAGTAGTTCGACCACGAGGCGCCCAACTCATCTTGGGTTGGGCGCCTCGTGCGTTCGGCACCATCCGCCGTCAGCTGACCGCAAGCGGATCCCGTTGCGACACGCTCCGCGTGCCGATTTGCTTGTGGCCATGGCACGCGCGTTGAGACCATGTCGTCGATGGCCTTCAGGGACTACCTCGACGAGCATGATGAATCGCTCGCGCTGTTCGAGCAGCTGCGGCGCGCGATCGTAGAGATCGGCCCGGTCGAGGAGCGAGAGTCCAAGAGCCAGGTTGCGTTTCGGCGTCGCCGGACGTTCGCCCTGGCCTGGGCGCCGGGGCAGTACCTCGGCAAGCGCGGCGCGCCGCTGGTCCTCTCCGTTGTGCTGCCCGAGCGCGACGCCGATTCGCGTTGGAAAGAAGTTGTCGAACCGCGGCCGGGCGTATTCATGCACCACCTCGAGCTTCATGGCATCGACGACATTGACGACCAGACGGAGGCGTGGATCAGGCGTGCCTACGACGCTGCGCAGTAGCCCCTGGCCCACGCCCCGTCACGTGCCGCTGGCGGATCGGCAGGCAGCGCGCGCCGAAGCCGGTCCCGTACTGGTCCCGCCCCGCGTGACGATCGATGCACAGGACGTCCGGATCTGCCGTGATCCGCGCACTGATGCCGGCAGCGACAAGGGGCCACCCCCCGTGAGCGGTCAGGTCCAGGTCGCGGTCGACATCCGGCGTACCGCCACGGCCGCCAGCACGCCCCCGCCGAACACGAGGACCAGGCCGGGGCCGGGCATCCAGCCTTCGGTGCCGACCAGGCTCAGGATGTGCACGACCTGCCACACCGGCAGCCCGACCGCCACCAACGCCATGAACGCGCCCTGCACCAGCGCCATCCGCCGGATCGGCACGAGGGCACCGGCCAGGCCCAGCATCGCGACGTAGAAGGTCCACAGCCCGGCACCGCGGACGCCGGAGATCTGTCCCAGCGGGGTGTCGATCCAGGGCAGGAACGATCCGAACGCGACCATCGCAACGGCCCCCAGCAGCTGGCGACGGCCGGGCACGGGTGGGCGACGCTCCGGCCGCGTGGTCGCGGTGGATCCCGCCGCCGGTCGGGCAGAGCTCGTCATGGCGGTGACCCTACGCCGCGGCCGGGGCGGGTCCCGGGCGCCGAGGACCGCTCGACGTACGACGAACGGTGCCTCTGATGCGACGAGCGGTCGACGCAGCGGCTCGGTGCACCCGGGACCACCCCTGTCGGACCGGCGATCGAGCCACTGACCGACCCGTCACCACCACTCGGCGCACAGAGTGACGTGCGTCATACCCAGCCCTTGACCCGACGTCTGCCGAATTGCTGTTCTTCGGCGCAGGACGTATCCCGAGGGACCCCAGGAGGACCCATGGACGTGCAGGCGCGGCAGGCTTACTGGCGCAGAAATCTTCGACTCATGGCCGTGCTGCTGACGATCTGGGCGCTGGTGTCGTTCGGCGCCGGGATCCTGTTCGTGGAGCCGCTCAACAACATCTCGTTCATCGGTTTCCCGCTGGGCTTCTGGTTCGCGCAGCAGGGCTCGATCATCACCTTCGTGATCCTGATCGCCGTCTACGTGTGGCGGATGGACAAGCTCGACGCCGAGTTCGGCATCGACGAGTACGAGCAGGAGGTGCACCACTCATGAGTGAGATCCAGACCTGGACCCTCGTCTTCGTGGTCCTCTCCTTCTCCGTCTACATCTACATCGCCTACGCCAGCCGGGTGAACACCACCGCGGGCTTCTACGTCGCCAGCGGCGGCATCCCGGCACCCGCCAACGGCGCCGCGATCGCGGCCGACTGGATGAGCGCCGCGTCGTTCATCTCGCTCGCCGGCATCGTCGGGCTGAGCTACAACGGCTACGGCGGCAGCGTCTTCCTCATGGGATGGACCGGCGGCTACGTGCTGCTGGCGCTGCTGCTGGCGCCGTACCTGCGCAAGTTCGGCAAGTACACGATCCCCGACTTCGTGGGCGACCGGTACTCCGAGACCGCCCGGCTGATCGCGGTGGTGGCCGCGATCGTGGTGTCCTTCGTCTACGTCGCCGGTCAGATGGCCGGTGTCGGCCTGGTCTTCACCCGGTTCCTCGAGGTCGACACCACCGTCGGCGTCATCATCGGCATGACGATCGTGTTCTTCTACGCCGTCCTCGGCGGCATGAAGGGCATCACCTGGACCCAGGTCGCGCAGTACACCGTGCTGATCGTCGCCTACCTGATCCCGGCGTTCGCCGTCTCGGCCAAGGTCACCGGGGTCGCAGTCCCCCAGATCGGTTTCGGCCAGATCCTCGACGAGCTCAACGGCCTGCAGAGCGACCTCGGGCTCGGCGAGTACACGTCGGCGTTCAACGACATCAACATGTTGAACATGATGCTGATCACCGCCGCCTTGATGTTCGGCACCGCCGGTCTGCCCCACGTGATCGTGCGGTTCTACACGGCCAAGAGCGTGCGCGCGGCCCGGTTCTCGGCGCTGTGGGCGCTGTTCTTCATCTCGCTGCTCTACACGACCGCCCCCTCGGTGGCCGCATTCAGCAAGCTGCAGATCATCAAGGACGTCGACGGTACGGCGGTCGCCGACATGCCGCGGTGGTTCGACACCTGGGCCAACGTCGGTCTGATCACCACTCCCGACGGCGGCCCGGTCTCCTCGTTGGGAAGCGGCGCGATCAACTACTCCGACATCCTGATCAACAACGACATCATCGTGCTCGCCTCTCCGGAGATCGGCGGCCTGCCCGCGCCGATCGTGGGCCTGGTCGCGGCCGGTGGCCTCGCGGCGGCGCTGTCCACCGCGTCCGGCCTGCTGCTGGTGATCTCCTCCTCGGTGGCCAACGACGTCTACTTCAAGAAGATCAACCCCGCGGCGACCGAGGCCAAGCAGCTGCTGGTCGGCCGGATGGCGATGGCCGGAGCGATCCTGGTCGCCGGCTACCTCGGCATCAACCCTCCGGGATTCGTGGCCCAGGTGGTCGCCCTGGCGTTCGGTCTGGCCGCTGCCAGCTTCTTCCCAGTCCTGGTGCTCGGCATCTTCTGGAAGAACTGCACGGCGGCCGGAGCGACCGCAGGTATGGCGGTCGGACTGCTCACGACGATGGCGTACATGCTGTGGACGATCGACATCTACGGCAACTCCGACGGCATCTTCGGCATCGCCGAGACCGGCTTCGGCACCATCGGCATGCTGATCAACTTCGCGGTGACCATCACCGTCTCGCAGTTCACGAAGAAGCCGTCCGCGGTGATGCAGGAGCTCGTGGAGGAGATCCGCTTCCCGGGCCACACGCAGCTGGTCGCCAAGCACGCCCAGGGCGAGCTCTGACAGCAGACTGACCCGATGTAACGCCGGGTTGTCCACTGTTCCCCCCGGGAAATTTCCGTGGGGGAACAGCTGGTAACCCGGCGTTACAGCCAACCTCCACACAACCCCTCCGGAGTAGGTTGCAGCCATGGCAGACGAGACTCTTTCGAACTTGATGCAGGAGAACCGCCGCTTCGAGCCCCCGGCAGACCTGGCGGCCCACGCCAACGTCACGGAGGAGGCGTACGGGCGCAGCGACGCCGACCCGGAAGCGTTCTGGGCGGACGCGGCCGAGCGTCTCGACTGGGGCCAGAAGTGGGATCGGGTGCTCGACTGGGACGACCCGCCGTTCGCGAAGTGGTTCGTCGGCGGCACCCTCAACGCCGCGGTGAACTGCGTCGACCGCCACGTCGATGCCGGCAACGGCGACAAGGTGGCGATCCACTGGGTCGGCGAGCCCGAGGACGACGACCGATCCCTGACGTACGCCGAGCTGAAGGACGAGGTCTGCAAGGCAGCCAACGCGCTCCTCGACCTCGGCGTGACCAAGGGCGACCGGGTCGCCATCTACATGCCGATGATCCCCGAGACCGCGGTCGCGATGCTGGCCTGCGCCCGGCTCGGCGCTCCGCACACGGTCGTCTTCGGCGGCTTCTCCGCCGATGCCCTCGCCAGCCGGGTCGTCGACTGCGGCGCGAAGGTGATCATCACCTCCGACGGCGGCTACCGCCGCGGTGCGCCCTCAGCCCTCAAGCCTGCGGTGGACGAGGCGGTCGGCAAGGCGGCCGAGCAGGACCAGCAGGTCGAGAAGGTGCTCGTCGTACGCCGCACCGGGCAGGACGTCGATTGGACCGACCGTGATGTCTGGTGGCACGAGGCCGTCGACGGCCAGTCGGTCGACCACGTGGCGGAGATGCACGACTCCGAGCACCCGCTCTACGTCATGTACACGTCGGGCACGACCGGCACGCCCAAGGGCATCCTCCACACCACCGGCGGCTACCTCGTCGGCACGTCGTACACGCACTGGAGCGTCTTCGACCTCAAGCCCGAGACCGACGTCTACTGGTGCACGGCCGACGTCGGCTGGGTGACCGGCCACTCCTACATGGTCTACGGCCCGCTCGCCAACGGTTGCACGCAGGTGATGTACGAGGGCACGCCCGACTCACCGCACAAGGGCCGCTGGTGGGAGATCATCGAGAAGTACGGCGTGACGATCTTCTACACCGCGCCCACCGCGATCCGGACCTTCATGAAGTGGGGCGACGACATCCCCGCGAAGTTCGACCTGTCCTCGATCCGGGTGCTCGGCTCGGTCGGTGAGCCGATCAACCCCGAGGCCTACGTCTGGTACCGCGAGCACATCGGCAACGGGTCGGTCCCCGTCGTCGACACCTGGTGGCAGACCGAGACCGGCCAGATCCTGATCAGCCCCCTGCCCGGCGTCACCCACGGCAAGCCCGGTTCGGCGATGAAGGCCCTGCCCGGCGTGGCCGCCGACGTCGTCGACGAGGCCGGTGAGTCAGTGCCGAACGGCTCGGGCGGCTACCTGGTGCTCAAGCAGCCGTGGCCGGCGATGCTGCGCACGCTGTGGGGCGACGACCAGCGGTTCAAGGACACGTACTGGTCGCGCTACCCCGAGCAAGGTTTCTACTTCGCTGGTGACGGCGCGAAGAAGGACGACGACGGCGACATCTGGTTGCTCGGCCGGGTCGACGACGTGATGAACGTGTCGGGCCACCGGCTCTCCACGACCGAGATCGAGTCGGCGCTGGTGTCCCACCCCAAGGTCGCGGAAGCGGCCGTCGTGGGCGCGTCCGACGAGATGACCGGACAGGCCGTCTGCGCGTTCGTCATCTTGCGCGAGTCGGCGACCGACGCCGACGGATCGGCTCCTGACGACCTGATCGAGGAGCTCCGCAAGCACGTGCAGAAGGAGATCGGGGCGATCGCCAAGCCGCGGCAGATCATGATCGTGGCCGAGCTGCCGAAGACGCGCTCGGGCAAGATCATGCGCCGACTCCTCAAGGACGTCGCCGAGCACCGCGAGGTGGGCGACGTGACCACGCTGGCCGACTCGACCGTGATGGACCTGATCAAGCAGCAGGAGGGCGCCAGCTCGTCGTCCGACGAGTAGCCGAGTCGGCGCGTATTCACTCTCCCGAGGTGCCGAGTCGGCGCGTCTTGACCTCCCCACTGGGTGTGTCCCTGGTGACGGGCGCGCGCCCGGCAGGCAGAGTAGGACACGACCCGTTTGCGCACGACCCGAGGAAGACGCGTATGGCGCAGGTGGCCCAAGACTCCCCGGTGCAGCAGTGCGCTGGCTGAGGCGCTCCGCGGCACCGCCGCGGTACCGCGCCAGTTGTGCCGACCCGGTCGCCGCCGCACTCGCAGAAGCCGCTGCCTCGGGTCCACTCGCCCGCCGCTTCGAGGACCTTGACCCGGTGCTCTCGGAACTGCCCACCTGGTTCACCGTGACCGACGAGGATCTTCTCGACGAGTTCAACACCGTGGTCGGCTTCGCCGACGAGATCCACACCTACTGTGATCCGGCCGAGGACGGCCTCGAGGTGGCATTGGCCGAGCAACCCGGGGTCGCGGCTGTGTTGGCCGAGGACCGCGAGGTCGTCTACCTGGCGACTCGGCTGCACCTGGCCGATGTTGCGGCGGCGGTGATCCGTGCCGTCGTCGACGTCAACCGGAACCCGCGCCAGGTTCCACCACCGCCGGGACGGGTCACCGACGAGCAGGTTGTCGAGATCGCCGACGCGGTGGCACCTCTGATCATCGCCGCCGGGTACACCCGCCGCGATGACGGGCGCTACTTCCACCGCGACTGCGGGCACGGGGTGGTCCAGGTGCTGTGCGTCTTCCGAGGACTCGGGGAACTGGGGGACGGCACCTCGCTCCACGACAAGATCGACGTCCGCTACGGGGTATGCGTCCCCGAGGCCCAGCGTGTGCCGATGCCGGACGACCCGGCGCTGGTACCGCCGGTATCCGCAACTCTGTCGTCGACCACGTACACGGTCCCCGCCCCCGCGGCGGTCGCCGAGGCGTTGCACACGACGGTGCTGCCGTGGCTGGACGCCACCGCCGGCCGGGATGCCCTGGCCTCGTGGGCCACCGACGATCCGGAACGCATTTTCCCACCGGCGCAGCGGCCACGGCTCGCCCGGGTGTTCACCGAATGGGGCCATGCGGCCGCGGCTCGAGCGATCCTTGCCCACCTGGACCGGAACTGGCCGTCGCTGGCGAGGGGAGGTGACGCCCGCGTCGCCCGCGATGCCCTCGACCGAGGGTGAGTTGGCCGGCAAGGGTGGGGCGTGGGTACGCCGCGCAGCGCGTGTGGAAGGCAGGCTCCAGACCAGGAACACACCCGGTCACCAGTGCCATCTGTGTGCAGAGACGCGCCGACTCGGCCCCTATCCGGCGTCAAGATCAGCCGACTCGGCGTCGTCGGTCGTGGGCGTGCGGCCACCGACGAGCAGCAGCGCTACGCCGAGCAGGGCCGCGATCAGCGAGCCACCGAGGATGCCGACCTTGGCCTCCTCGGTGAGCAGCTCGTCGCCGGGGAACGACAACCCGGCGATGAACAGGCTGACCGTGAATCCGATGCCGCCCACGGCACCGAGACCGGCGATCATCCGCCAGCCGGTGTCCTCGGGAAGCCGGCCCAGGCCCAGCCTCACCGCGATGAACGCCGCGAGCAGGATGCCGATCGGCTTGCCCAGCACCAGTCCGGCGGCGATGCCGAGTCCGACGGTGGAGTCGAGCGCCTCACCCAGCACCCCTCCCCCGAGGTGGACGCCGGCGTTGGCGAGCGCAAAGACGGGCAACACGATGTAGGACGACAGCGGGTGGAGCCGGGTCTGCAACCGCTCGACGATCGAGACCGACTCGTCGAGGAGGAACCGCAACCGGTGGAGCTCGTCGGTGCTCAGGTGACCGTCGTGCAGCGCATCCTGCACGTAGCCGCGCGCCACCTTCTCCTGCAGCAGCGGGACGGCGGGCGTCAGCAGACCGATGGCGACCCCGGCGAGGGTGGCGTGAACGCCGGACTCGAGCGTCGCGAGCCAGACCAGCACACCGACCACGACGTACGCCGGGATGGACCAGATGCGGAGCACCCGCATCGCGGCCATGACTCCCAACAGGAGCAGGGCGATCGCGAGTGCGACCAGGTTGAGATCGGCGGTGTAGAACACGGCGATCACCACGATCGCGCCGATGTCGTCGACGATCGCGAGGGTCAACAGGAACAACCGGGCGGCCGACGGGATGCGCCGGCCGAGCAGGCCGAGCACGCCGACCGCGAAGGCGATGTCGGTCGCCATCGGGATCCCCCAACCGGACGACCCCTCCCCGCCCCCCACGACCGCGAGGTAGATCGCCGCCGGCACCAGCATGCCGCCGAAGGCCGCGACGATGGGGAGCGCGGCAGTCTTCGGGTCACGCAGGTCGCCGAGGACCAGCTCGTACTTGATCTCGAGCCCGACCACGAAGAAGAAGATCACCATCAGGGCGTCGTTCACCCAGTGCTGGAGCGACTCCTCGAGCTGGAGCACGCCGAGGTCGAGGCTGATCGTCGAGTGCCAGAAGGCGTCGTACCCGTCGGCGTACGGCGTGTTCGCCCAGATCAGCGCGATGACGGCCGCCGTCAGCAGCAACACCGAGCCGGCGGCCTCGACGCGCAGGAACTCCCGCACCGGCCGCGCGACCAAGCGGGCAAGGGGGCGGTCGCTCGCGGTGTAGCTCGGTCCGAGTCGCCACACGCGGTCCTCGCTGCCGGCGGGGCGGCGGGGGTCAGGTGTCATGGCAGGGGCCTTCCGGTCGTCGCGAACACACTCTCCGTGACGGCCTCTGGACGTCGCGGGCCGACCAGACTTCCCGGCACACCACGTGGCACTCTAGCCGGGACGATAGGGTCGAAGTCCCAGACAGACCAGCAGGAGGAACGTCCACATGCCGACGGAACCGGTGCGCGACACCGACCCGACCATCGGTCGTCTGGTCACCGACGCAAGTCGCGACATCTCCAGCCTGGTCTCCCAGGAGATCGCGCTCGCCAAGTCCGAGCTGAAGGTCAGCGTCAAGGCCGGCGGCCTGGGCATCGGTCTGTTCGCCGCGGCCGGTTTCGTGGCCGTGCTGGCGATCATCATGCTGTCGGTGGCGATCGCCTACTTCATCCACTGGGCGGGGCTGGGCCTGCACTGGTCCTTCCTGATCGTCTTCGGTTTCTACCTGCTGGTCGCCGGGCTGCTGGCCTTCGTCGGCGTCCGCAAGGTCAAGCAGGTCCGCGGACCCGAGAAGGCGATGCGGCAGGGCAGGGAGATCCCGCGAGCCCTCAAGGGCAAGGCCTGACCCACGCGCCGAGGTCAACCGGCGCAGTCGCCAGTCGAGACCGGGGTGGAGTTGGACAGCCCGGCCGCTGCGTTCTGGGCGACCTGGGCTGCGGTGAGCGCGTAGCCGGTCTCCTGGTCGGTCACCGACGCCGCGAAGACGACCCCGACGACGTCTCCGCCCGACGAGACGATCGGGCCACCGGAGTTGCCGGGCCGCACCAGGCCGCGCAGGGAGTAGACCTCGCGCAGCACGCTCCCGTTGCCGTAGATGTCGGGCGAGCGAAGCCGCTGCTCGGCGCGGATCCGGCCCACCTGGACGTCGTAGGGACCGTCCTGCGGGTAGCCGAGGATCGCCACACCGTCGCCCTCCCGTGCCTCGTCGTCGAAGGCGAGGGTGGGGAGACCACTCGTGTCGAGCGCGAGCACGGCGACGTCGACGTCCTCGTTGTAGTGGACGACCTCGGCACTGACCGCATCGCCGTCGATCTCGACCACCGGGTCGTCCACACCGGCGACCACGTGGGCGTTGGTCATCACCCGGCCGTCGGCGTACACGAAGCCGGAGCCCTCGACCCCGCGACCGCAGTCGTTGGTGCCGGTGACCTTCAGCACGGACGCCTCGGCATCCACCACATCGGGATCGCGGAGCAACCGCTGCGGTCCCGGCGGCACCGGCGTGATCCGCTCCGGGGCGAACGGGTCGAGGTACTGCGGGAAGAAGCCGGACCCGACCACGTCGTTGAACGCGCTGAGCGCGGAGTCGGCCTCTGCCGGCAGCACCCGGTCGACCTTGGCCAGCACCGCGGAGTTGCGCACCAGGCCGGTGATGCCGACGATGCCGGAGCCGGAGATCGCGACTCCGAGCGCCCAGGCGACCAGGAGCACGGCGGCCGAGCTGAGGACCGCGCCACCGATGGCGTCGACCGCCCGGACCGGCTGCCAGGTGATGCGGTCGCGGAGCCGGGCGCCGGCGAACTGGAGTCCGGCCTGACCCAGGGACGCGCACAGGATCACGATGAACAGCGCACCGAGCGAGACCAGCACCGACGGGTCGGCGTCACCGAGCGCCACCGGCGCCAGCCACACCCCGATCAGGCCGCCGAGCAGGAGACCAGCCGTGGCGAAGGCGCCGGTGATGAACCCCTGCCAGTAGCCCGAGAGGGCGTACGCGAGGACCAGCACGAGCAGCAGCCAGTCGAGGAGGTTCACCGAGCTTCTCCGAATCGGGTGTTGGGCTTGATCTCCGCCCGCGTGGGTTCACCTTGCAGCATGTGAGCGGGTAACGCACGCAACGGAGCGTCGTGGACCTCCTCACTCCAGCCGACGAAGTCGAAGAGCCGCGCGATGATGCCGGCGGTGAAGCCCCAGAGCACCCGGTCGTTGTCGTGACCGATCAGGTAGCCGGGACCGACCCAACCCGACGGGTGCTCGACCCGGATCCGGTGGTCGGGACCGACGAGCTCACTGATCGGCACGCGATAGACGGCGTGGACCTCGTCCGGGTCGACGACGCCGACAGCAGTCTCGGTCTCCCACCACGCCAGCACCGGCGTCACCGCGAAGTTGGTCGGGGGCAACCACAGCTCGGGCAGCTCGGCGAACACGTCGACGCCGGCCGGATCGAGGCCGGTCTCCTCCTCGGCCTCACGCAGGGCGGCTGCCAGCGGCGTCTCGCCCGGGTCGATCGAACCACCGGGAAATGCGATCTGGGCGGGGTGGCTCCGCATCGAGTGCGACCGCTCGGTGAGCAGGATGTCGGGACCGTGCTCGCCCTCGCCGAACAGGATCAGGACTGCGCCGCGCCGCGGGTCGCTGTCCTCGGGCGGCATGAACCGAGTCAGATCGTGCACCGAGATCGCCTGCGCCCCCTCCTCGATGGGGCGCAGCCAGGTGGGCCTCACAGGTCGATCCCGAGGTGTTCGTCGACGAGATCGACCAGCTGCTGCTCGCTCTCGAGGATCACGAACTCCTGGTGGACGACCCGGCCGTCGGCGTCGACGAAGGCGAGGAAGGGAAGGCCCTGCAGCCGCGGGAACGGCGTCGCCCCGTCGAGGACGCTCTGCGGATCGGCCAGCAGCGGGTACGTCACCCCGGTCTCCTGAACGAGCTCCATCGCGCCGGTGACCTGGCGGTCCTGGTAGTCGACGCCGAGGACCGGGACCTCGTCGCCGTGACGCTCGTGGAACTGCTGCAGGATCGGCATCTCGTCCCGGCACGGCCCGCACCACGACGCCCACAGGTTGACGACCACCGGTCCCCGCAGTGAGCTGAGCTCGACGTCGTCGCCACCGCCGAAGCAGGGCAACGTGACCTGGGGCAGTCC
Organism: uncultured Actinomycetota bacterium; assembly: GCA_963782075.1. Taxonomy (GTDB): domain Bacteria; phylum Actinomycetota; class Actinomycetes; order Propionibacteriales; family Nocardioidaceae; genus Nocardioides. Next base: position 277,275 of record CAWAIJ010000014.1, on the reverse strand, counting down.
CCCGTCGACCGGCTCGCCGTCGCCGGTGGGGCACGGCTCGACCCCCGCGTCGGCCTTCATCTCGCGCAGCTCGGGGGTGTCGACGTCGATCTTCGCCGCGCCGGGGTGGGCGGTCGACCCGCTCGAGCAGCCGGCCAGCAGCAATGCCGCCAGCAGCCCGGCGGCCGCCCTCACGCCGGCCCCTGGGTCTTCACCAGCGCGGCGGCGACCTCGGGGTCGACCGGGCCCTCGCCGTACGACGGACAGAGCCGCGCGACCGGGCAGGCACCGCAGGCCGGCTTCTTGGCGTGGCACCGTCGGCGGCCGTGCCAGATGAGGTGGTGGCTCAGCATCGTCCAGTCGCGCTTGGGGAACAGCGCGCCGATCGCGTGCTCGACCTTGACCGGGTCGGTCTCGTCGGTCCAGCCCAGACGGCGCACCAGCCGTCCGAAGTGGGTGTCGACGGTGATGCCGGGGATGTCGAAGGCGTTGCCCAGCACGACGTTGGCGGTCTTGCGGCCCACGCCCGGCAGCGTCACGAGCTCGCTGAGCTTCGGCGGCACCTGCCCGTCGTAGCGCTCGACCAGCGCGGCCGACAACGTGAGCAGCGACTCGGTCTTGGCCCGGAAGAAGCCGAGCGGACCGAGGAGCTGCTCGAGGTGCTCCCGGGGCGCGGCCGCCATCGCGGCGGGGTCAGGGTAGGCGGCGAACAGGATCGGTCGGACCGCGTTGACCCGGCGGTCCGTGGTCTGCGCACTCAGCACGGTCACGACCAGCAGCTGGAACGGGTCGTCGAAGTCGAGCTCGCACCGCGCGTCGGGGTAGGTCTCAGCGAGGGTGCGGTCGACCTTGCGGGCCCGTCGGACCAGAGCCGTCCGGCTCGCCGAGTCGCGCGTCGTCGCCATGGATGCAAGCCTAGGCGGCATCGCCGACGATCCGGCGCGGGCCCGCATTTCACGTGTGACCTGCGCCACTGGTTAGGATCAGCAGCGTCATCACCGATCTGGGAGGCTTCGTGGACAACGACGTACTGCGTCAGGCTCCGCTGTTCAGCGCACTCGACGACGAGGCGGCCAGCGCACTGCGCTCCTCGATGGCCGAGTCCCGCCTGCGCCGCGGCGAAACTCTCTTCCACGAGGGGGACTCCGGCGACAAGCTCTACATCGTGCTCGACGGCAAGGTGAAGCTCGGTCGCACCTCCAGCGACGGCCGCGAGAACCTGCTCGCGGTGCTCGGCCCCGGCCAGATGTTCGGCGAGCTCTCGCTCTTCGACCCGGGCCCGCGCTCGGCGACCGTCACCGCCGTCACCGACGCCGCGTTCGCGTCGCTCTCCCACGACGACCTGCTGCGCTGGCTCGACGGCCGGCCGATGGTCGCCCGCGGCCTGCTCTCCCAGATCGCCAGCCGGCTCCGCAAGGCCAACGACGTCAACGCCGACCTGGTGTTCTCCGACGTCCCGGGTCGCGTGGCCAAGGCGCTGCTCGACCTGGCCGACCGGTTCGGTCGCACCGCCGACGACGGCGTACACGTCCACCACGACCTGACCCAGGAGGAGCTCGCCCAGCTGGTCGGCGCCTCCCGCGAGACGGTCAACAAGGCGCTGGCCGACTTCGCCTCCCGCGGCTGGCTCCGTCTCGAGCCCCGCTCGGTCGTGCTGATGGACGTCGAACGACTCTCCCGTCGCGCCCGCTGAGCCGCCGCGGGGGCGGGTAACGGACCGCTGGTACCGCTCCTGCGCTGCTGCAACGGCGCAGGAGCGAGTCGAAGGGTCCGTTACCCAGACAGGTGCTCGAGCTGGGCGCGAACCGAGAGCTCCGCGGCCCCCCAGAGGACCGGGTCGACGTCGGCGTACACGATCTCGACGATCTGGCGCGGGAGCCTCGTGGAGTCCGCAACGCCTCCGGACTGCAGCAGTCGGACGGCGTCGGCGACCTGCTCGAGCCGCTGCCGGCGGTGGGAGATGTAGTGGTCGAGGACGGCGAGCGCGTCGTCGATGACCGGACCGTGGCCGGGCCAGATGGCGGTCGCCTCACGCGCCTCGGCCAGCGCGTGGAGCCGGTCGAGCGAGTCGAGGTAGGCGCCGAGCCGGCCGTCGGGGTGCGCGACGACGGTGGTGCCGCGCCCGAGCACGGTGTCGCCGGTGAGCACGACCCGTTCGGCGGGCAGCAGGAACGACAGCGAGTCCGCGGTGTGGCCGGGGGTGGCGACGACGTGGACCTCGAGTCCGTCCACCGACACCACGTCGCCCTCGCCGAGCCCCTCCGAGCCCAGCTGGTACGCCGGGTCCAGGGCGCGTACGCCGCAGCCGACCGACTCCGCGAACTCCCGGGCGGCCTCGGAGTGGTCGAGGTGGTGGTGGGTGAGCAGCACGACCGCGACGTCACCCGCGGCGGCACGCACCGCGTCGAGGTGGCCGGGGTCGGGAGGGCCGGGGTCGACCACGACCGAACGGCTGCCGCCGGGCTCACGCAGCACCCAGGTGTTGGTGCCGTCGAGGGTCATCGGGCTCGCATTGGGCGCCAGCAGGCACGCCCCACGCTCCCCGAACGATCCCCCCGACCACCCGCTCATCGAGCGGCGACCAGCGGCTCGTAGCGCGGCGGCATGGACAGCACGAACTCGTCGCCGTCCGGCACGACCTCCGGGGTGAAGATCTCCACCGACCGGCCGGCAGCCTCGGCGAGCACCGCGTCGGGGTCGGCGTGCTGGCCGACGTCGAGGCAGGTGAGGTAGGTCGGCGGCATCATGAAGATGTCACCGGCCTCGGCCTGCTCGACGGCTGTCATCGCCGGCACCCACGCCACCGACGACGACTCGCTCGACACGTCGCGCGTCAGCTGGCCCGCGGGCAGCGAGGCGGTGAAGAACCAGGTGCGGTAGCGGCGCGGCTCGAAGACCGGCGTCAGCCAGCCCGCCCAGGCACCGAGCAGGTCGGTGCGCAGCACCAGCCCGCGGCGGTCGAGGAAGTCGGTCAGCGACAGGTCTCGGCTCTCCAGCGCGACCCGGTCGGCCTCCCAGTCATCCCCGGTGGTGTCGGCGACGACGGACTCGGCCGTCCCGGCGAGCAGTACCCCGGATTCCTCGAAGGTCTCGCGGACCGCCGCACACACCAGCGCCCGCGCCATCGGCTCGTCGACGCCGAGCCGCTCGGCCCATTCCGCGGGGGTCGGCCCGGTCCACGCCACCGCATGGTCGAAGTCGCGAGGGTCGACGCCACCTCCCGGGAACACGCACATGCCGCCGGCGAACGCCATCGACGTCTGCCGTCGCAGCAGGTAGAGCTCCGGCCCGGTCGCTGGCTCGGCGCCCGGGCGCATCAGTACGACGGTCGCCGCGTTGCGCGGCTCCACCGGAGTGGCCGACCCCTCGGCGTACGCCCTCGCCTGGTCGACGAGCGTGTGGGGTAGGGGCAGCCGCTGCATCGCGCCTCAGACCTCGACGATCAGCTCGACCTCGACCGGCGCGTCGAGCGGGAGCACCGGGACCCCCACGGCGGAACGCGCGTGGACACCGGCATCGCCGAAGACGGCGCCGAGCAGCTCGGACACGCCGTTGGCGACCTGCGGCTGACCGGTGAAGTCGGGCGTCGAGGCGACGAAGCAGACGACCTTCACGATCCGCTTCACCGCAGAAAGGTCGCCGATCTCGGCCTTGACCGCCGCGATCGCGTTGAGGCCACACTGCTGCGCACACGCGACGGCGTCCTCGAGAGTCACGTCGCCTCCGACCTTGCCGGTCATCATCAGCTCGCCCGCTCGCATCGGCAGCTGGCCGGACGTGAAGATGTGCTGGCCGGATCGGACGGCCGGGACGTAGACCGCGACCGGCTTCGCGACGTCCGGGACGGAGAGGCCGAGCTCGGCCAGCTTCTCCTCGGGATGCGCCACGGCTCAGCCCTCCGAGCCGGCGGCCGGGCGCTTGAGGAACGCGACCAGGCCTCCCTGCGCGTTGGTCTGGATCGCCACCAGCTCCCAGCCGTCCTGGCCGAAGTTGTTGAGCATGAGCGCTTCGTTGTGGAGCGGAATCGGCGCCACCTGGTACTCCCACTTGGTCATGGCGGCGACCCTACCCCCGGCCGACCCAGTGACGGACGGCGTCCCTTTCTGCGGTGCCGTGCGACCCTTCATGGGCCTGCACTTCCTACCGCTTGAAGAGTGACCGTGACCCGCACCCCAGAGACGCCCGCCCGACGTGACGGCGACGGCATCCTCGCCCCGGCCTATCTGGCCACCACCATCGGTGTCTTCGCCCTCATCGCGTTCAACGCCTTCGAGGTGCTTGCGGTCACGACGGTCATGCCGACCATCGCCCGCGAGCTCGACGGCGTCGCCCTCTACGCCCTGGCCTTCGCGGCACCGTTGGCCAGCGGGGTGGTCGGCATGGTCGCGGCCGGCTCGTGGAGCGACCGCAACGGACCTGCCGGGTCGCTCGTGGTGTCTTTGGTGCTGTTCTCCCTCGGCGTCCTGGCCGCCGGGCTGGCACCCTCGATGGAGGTCTTCGTCGCCGGTCGGGTGATCCACGGCCTGGGCACCGGCGCCATGATCGTGAGCCTGTACGTCGTGGTGGGCCTCGTCTACCCCACTCGGTTGCAGCCCTCGATCTTCGCCAGCTTCGCCGCGGCCTGGGTGCTGCCGTCGTTGTTCGGACCGGCGCTGGCGGCCTTGGTCGCCTCGACGGTGGGTTGGCGCTGGGTCTTCCTCGGCGTCGTCGGCCTGGTGGCACTGGCCGCCGTCCTCGTCGCCCCGGTGGTCCCCGGCCTGCGCGCCCGGACCGACGAGCCGCCGACCCCGTCGCGCTCGAAGCTCGGCTGGGCGGCGCTGACAGCGGTAGCGGTCCTGGCCGTCGAGCTCTTCGGCTCGCGTAGCGAGTCGCTGCTGCCGGCCGCTGCCGCTGCCGGTGCGGCCGTGATCGCCGTCGTCGCCGTCAGACCCCTCATGCCACCCCGCACGCTGCTGGCGGGCCGAGGTCTGCCGGCAGTGATCGGAACCCGCGGTCTCATGAGCGCCGCGTTCTTCTGCTGCCAGGCCTACATCGTGTTCGTGCTGCAGGACCGGTGGGACCTCACCGCGGGCCGAGCCGGCCTCGCCCTCACCGTCGTGGGGGTGGTGTGGGCCTCGGCCAGCCAGGCGCAGGCCCGGCTGCGCGACCGTCTCACCAGCGAACGGGCGATGCAGATCGGGACCGGGCTGCTGCTGGTGGCGGCCACCGTGCTGTGGCTCGCGGTGCGAGTCGACCTGTCTCCTGTCGTCGCCGCCGGCTCGTTCGTGGTCGCCGGCGCCGGCATGGGTCTCGGCTTCACCCGGACCGGGGTGGCGATGCTGGCCGCCTCGTCCGATTCCGATCGCGGCTTCAACTCCTCCGCGCTCACCATCGCCGACTCGATCGGCGCGGCGCTGGCGCTGTCGCTGTGCGGGATCGGGTACGCCGCCACCGACCGCGCCGGCGGCGACCCGTTCCTCGCCGTCTTCGGCATCGCGATCGTCTGCGCCATGGGGGCGGTGGCCACGGCGGCCCGGACGGCCCCCAGTGGAGCGGACCTCAGCCCCGGGTGACCCGGTGGCGGACGAAGGCCGGGACGGCCAACGCGGCCAGCACCGTCCCCACCACGACCAGGACGCCGCCGCCGGCCGCCGCCACCGCAGCGCCCGTGACAGCAGCTGTCGCACCGTGGGCGACATCGGCCACGCGCGGCCCGCCCGCGACGACGACGATGAAGATGCCCTGGAGGCGGCCACGGACCGCATCGGACGCGGCGGCCTGCAACATCGACATCCGGAAGGCGGCCGAGGCCATGTCGGCCGCTCCACCGACGGCGAGCATCACCACCGCCACGACCAGCATGGCCGCCGGGGCGTGCGGCGCCAGCATCGCCGCGACACCGAAGCCGACCATGGCCAGGCCCCAGACGACGATGGCCACCACGACCGCGAGGCCCTGCCGCTCGATCCGTGAGACCCAGCCGGAGAGCACGCCGCCGACCACCGCGCCCGCCGGGATCGCTGCAAAGAGCAGTGCGAACGCCAGCCCGCCCTCCGACGGTCCGCCGAAGGCCACGTCGGCCATCTCGGGGAAGAGCGCACGCGGCATGCCGAAGACCATGGCGATGAGGTCGACGACGAACGACATCATCAGCACCGGGTGCCCGCGCAGGTACCGGAAGCCGTCGACGACGGCCTTGAAGCCGGGCGCGCCCAGCGCGCCCTCGACCGGCAGCCGCGGCAGCCCGACGACCGCGCCGAGCGTCGCGAACAGCGTCACCGTGTCGATGGCGTAGAGCCAGGAGTACCCCACGAGCGGGATCAGCGCCCCGCCGACCAGCGGACCCGCGATGCCACCCGCCTGCATCACGGTCATGCTCAGCGAGTTGGCCGCCGGCAGCTGCTCGGGCGGGAGCAGCTTGGGCAGCACCGCGGACCGGGTCGGCTGGTTGATCGCGAAGAAGGCCTGCTGCACCGCGAACAGCCCCAGCAGCAGCCAGACGTTGCCCAGCCCGAGGAACGCCTGCAGCCAGAACCCGGCACTGGTGACGATCAGGCCGACGGTCGTGACCAGCAGCAGCGTCCGGCGGTCGAACACGTCGGCCAGGGCCCCGCCCCAGAGCCCGAACACCACCAGTGGAACCAGGCCGAACACGCCGGTGAGCCCGACGTACGCCGACGAGCCGGTCATCGAGTAGATCTGGGCCGGCACCGCGACGACTGTCAGCTGCGCGCCGATGACGGTGACGATGTTGGCCAGCCACAGCCGACGGAAGTGGTCGTTGCGAAGGGGCCGCGTGTCCGCGAAGAGCCCCTCGAATCTCACCGGGGAAGGCTAGGCCATCGCCTCCACGCCGCCATCGTCGTCACCCGAGCGGGTCAACCGGCACGTCAGGGGGTGGTGGCGGGATCCCGCGGTGCTGGGGTGTGTGACCAGACCCGAGTCATGGGGGATCGCGAGGAATCGTCCGCGGTTGGTCGGGGGCACGGCAGCCGAATGGCGAAGGCGGTTCCCTGGTCGAGCTGGGAGCTCACCTCGATGCGACCGCCGTGAGCGACGACGATCTCGTGAGCGATGCTCAGCCCGAGTCCGACGCCGGCGATCGAGCGGGCCCTGGCGCTGCTCGCGCGGAAGAAGCGACCGAAGAGTCGTTGCAGCTCCTCGGCGGCGATGCCGATGCCGGTGTCCTGGACCTCGATCACAGCCTCCTCGGCGTCGCGCCGCACGGTGCAGAGGACGTGCCCGCCCACAGGCGTGTACTTCACAGCGTTGCTGGCGAGGTTGAGGACGGCTCGTTCGAGCTGCTCGGCGGAGCCGCGCACCGTCAGCAACTCGCTCGGCTCCTCGATGACCAGTGAGATGTGTTGCCGGGTGGCCAACGGAGCCAGGGTCTCCCCGACCCGGCGCGCGACCTCCCCGAGGTCCACGTCCTCACTGCCCTCCTCCCCCGAGACTCGTCGGCGCTGCTCCGACTCCCACTGGGACAGCACGAGCAGGTCCTCCGAGAGGTCCTTGAGGCGCTCGGCATTGCGCCGGATCGTGACCAGGAACTTGGCGGTGTCCCCGGGATCGAGGTCAGGGTCTTCGAGCAGCTCGATGTATCCGATGATCGACGCCACGGGGGTCCGCACCTCGTGGCTGGTGGTCGCGATGAACTCCTCCCGGGCCTGGTCGAGCTCGGCGTGCCGGGCCGTCAGCAGCTTCTGCTGCTCGTAGGTGTCCCAGTGATTGCTCGCCACCCACGCGGTCATCCCGGTGAAGCTGACCAGCAGCGACGCGACCACCCACGTCTCCGTGGCGACGGAGCGGTCGATGACGTCCACGGCGATGTACGCGGCCACCATGAGCGCCCCCACCAGCACCACACCGAGAGGCGGGTAGGCCAGCGCCGCGAAGGTCATCGTCAGCACGAACAGCCACATCAGGGGGCTGTCGGAGCCGCCGTCGAGCAGCGCGACCAGCATGATGACGCCGGTCACCGCGATGCTCCAGAGGTAGAAGAGCAGCGGGCCGCGCGAAGTGGTGCTCCACCTCTGGACCGGCAGCAGGAGCAGGAGTGGCGACCCCGCCATGATCACGACGGCGATCGTGAGGAACGCGGCTCGGTGGGGCCGGTCGGCGAGGAGCACGTAGATCGTCACCACGCAGGCCGCCAGCTCGCTGAGCGCGATGCCCACGCGCAGGTGCCGGGCCCAGAACTTCGCCCCGGCCTCGTCAGCCGCCAGTGGCCGCAGCAGCCCCCGCATCAGCCCACTGGGCCATGAACCCGGCGCGGAGCTGGCATGGCTCGGCGCGTGCTGCATCACCCCAGTGTGACCATGCGCATAGCCGCATGGGCAGGATTCGCGAAAGCCGCAGCGCGCGCCGCGCCCCTGACCTCATCCGAGTTCTGGCTCGGTCTTCTCCCTGACCTCGTCCTCGGTGACACCGGGCGCGCACTCGACCAGCACCAGACCGTCGGGGGTGACGTCGATGACCGCGAGGTCGGTGATGATGCGCTGCACGACCCGCTTGCCGGTGTAGGGGAGGGCGCACTCGTTGAGGATCTTCAACGACCCGTCCTTGGCGACGTGCTCCATCAGCACGATCACCCGCTTGGCGCCGTGGACCAGGTCCATCGCGCCGCCCATGCCCTTGACCATCTTTCCGGGGATCATCCAGTTCGCGATGTCACCGTCCTTGGACACCTGCATCGCGCCCAGGATCGCGGCGTCGATCTTCCCGCCGCGGATCATCCCGAAGGACGTCGCGGAGTCGAAGAAGGAGGCACCCTTGCGCAGCGTCACCGTCTCCTTGCCCGCGTTGATCAGGTCGGGGTCCTCCTCCCCCTCGTAGGGGTAGGCGCCCACGCCGAGGATCCCGTTCTCGCTCTGCAGGACCAGCTCGACGTCGTCGGCGACGTAGTTGGGGACCAGGGTCGGCAGTCCGATCCCGAGGTTGACGTAGGAGCCGTCGGTCAACTCCGAGGCGGCCCGGGCCGCCATCTCTTCGCGAGTCCACGGCATGTCAGCTGCCCCCTTCGGTGCGCGGTCGGGTGGTGACCCGCTCGATCCGCTTGTCGGCCGCCTGTTCCGCAGTGAGCGGGACGACCCGCTGCACGAAGACGCCGGGCGTGTGGACGTTGTTGGGATCGAGCTCACCGGGCTCGACCAGCTCCTCGACCTCCGCGATCGTGAGCCGTCCGCACATCGCGGCGAGCGGGTTGAAGTTCCGCGCGGAGTCGCGGTAGACGAGGTTGCCGTGGCGGTCGCCCTTCCAGGCCCGTACCAGCCCGAAGTCGGCGACGATCGCCTCCTCCAGGACGTACTCGCGCTGGTCGTCGGGCGGGCCGAAGAGACGGGTCTCCTTCGGTGGCGACGCCACGGTGACGTTGCCCTCGGTGTCGTAGCGCCACGGGATACCGCCCTCGGCGACCTGGGTGCCACCACCGGTCGCGGTGAAGAACGCGGGAATGCCGGAACCACCGGCGCGCATCCGCTCGGCGAGGGTGCCCTGGGGCGTGAGCTCGACCTCGAGCTCGCCGTGGAGGTACTGCCGCGCGAACTCCTTGTTCTCCCCGACGTAGGAGGAGACCATCCGCCGCAGCCGCTTCTCCATCAGCAGCCGACCGAGACCCCAGTCGTCGACGCCACAATTGTTCGACACGGCTTCGAGATCGGTCACCCCGGCCTCGAGCAGCGCGTCGATCAGCACCGACGGGATCCCGCAGAGCCCGAACCCGCCGACCGAGAGCGTCGCGCCGGACGGAATGTCCGCGACCGCCTCGGTCGCACTCGTCACGACCTTGTCCACGTGTGTCCTCCCAGCTCCAGCCACGTTCCGGGCCACTCTGTGACCCCCGTTCACACTAGCGGCGCGGGATCACCTCACGTATGGCCCCCGGCCACACAACCACCCACCTAGGCTGGGGCTCATGCCCGACTGGTCCCGTGTCTCGTTGCACGTGGTGACCGGCAAGGGTGGCACCGGGAAGACCACCGTCGCTGCGTCGCTGGCGCTGGCGCTGGCCAGCGAGGGCAAGGACGTCCTGCTCTGCGAGGTCGAGGGGCGCCAGGGCATCGCCCGGCTCTTCGACGTCGACCCGCTCCCCTACGAGGAGCGCCGGATCGCGGTCGGCCTCACCGACGACGGCACGACGCCCGGCACCGTGTACGGGCTCCACATCGATCCCGAGTCTGCCCTCCTCGAGTACCTCGCCATGTACTACCGGCTCGGCCGCGCCGGCCGGGCGCTCGACCGGTTCGGCGTCATCGAGTTCGCCACCACCCTGGCCCCGGGCGTCCGTGACGTGCTCCTCACCGGCAAGGTCTTCGAGGCGGCGAAGGAGGGGCGACGTGGCAAGAACGCCCGGCAGTACGACGCGGTCGTGCTCGATGCGCCGCCGACCGGCCGGATCGCGCAGTTCCTGGGCGTCAACAACGAGCTGGCGGGGCTGGCCCGGGTGGGTCCGATCAAGACCCAGGCGGACATGGTGATGACCCTGTTCCGCTCGCGGCGTACCGCGATCCACCTGGTCACCGTGCTGGAGGAGATGCCGGTCCAGGAGACCGCCGACGGCATCGAGGAGCTGCGCGCGGCCGGCCTTCCCCTCGGTGGCGTGGTCGTCAACCTGGTCCGGCCCCGCGACCTCGGCGCCGAGCAGCTCGCCGAGGCGCAGGCGGGCGACATCGATCGGTCGCTCGTCGCGGCCGATCTCAAGGCGGCCGGCATCGACGCCGACGACGCCCTGATCGCGGGGCTGATGACCGAGGCCCGGGATCACGCCGTACGCCGGGCGCTGGAGGACTCCCAGCGCGCGATCGTCGCCGGTCTCGGCGTCCCCACCTATGAGCTGCCGCGGCTCCCGGGTGGCGCCGACCTGGGTGCGCTCTATGAGTTCGCCTCCCTCCTCAAGGACCAGGGGATGGCATGACCGCCACCCGCAAGACCCCGCCTCGAACCAGGACCCGGGCCCGGGTCGGTCCACTGGCCGCCGTCCCCGCCTCACGGGCGATGCCGCTCGACGTCGACGCACTGATCGACGACCCCCACACCGGGATCATCGTGTGCTGCGGTTCCGGCGGGGTCGGCAAGACGACGATCTCCGCCGCCCTCGCGCTCCGGGCTGCCGAGCGGGGTCGGCGCGTGGTCGTGCTGACCATCGACCCCGCCCGCCGGCTCGCCCAGTCGATGGGCATCGAGGAGCTCGACAACTCCCCGCGGCCGGTCACCGGCGTACAGGACAGCTCCGATCACGGGGGCTCGCTGGACGCGATGATGCTCGACATGAAGCGCACCTTCGACGAGGTCGTGGAGAGCCAGGCGACACCCGCCAAGGCGCAGCAGATCCTGGCCAACCCCTTCTACATCGCGTTGTCGAGCTCGTTCGCGGGCACGCAGGAGTACATGGCCATGGAGAAGCTGGGTCAGATCCATGCCCAGGCCCAGATCGACGACAGCTTCGACCTGATCGTGGTCGACACCCCGCCGTCACGGTCCGCGCTGGACTTCCTCGATGCGCCCGAGCGGCTGTCGAGCTTCCTCGACGGTCGGTTCATGCGGTTGCTGCTGGCACCCGCCAAGGGGCCGGCGAAGCTGATGAGCGCGGGAGTGGGACTGGTCACCAACGCCATGACGAAGGTGCTGGGGGCACAGGTGCTGCGCGACATGCAGACCTTCGTGGCCGCTTTCGACACGCTCTTCGGCGGCTTCCGGGCCCGGGCCCAGAAGACCTTCGAGCTGTTGCAGGCCGACGGGACCGCGTTCCTGGTGGTCGCTGCGCCCGAACCGGACGCCTTGCGCGAGGCGGCGTACTTCGTGGAGCGGCTCGGTGAGGACCGGATGCCGCTCGCCGGGATGATCGTGAACCGGGCGAGTCCGGCACCGGTCGGCGCCTTGTCTGCCGACGAGGCGATGGCGGCGTACGCGCGCCTGGAGCAGCGCGGGCACGGTTCGGTGGCCGCCGGGTTGCTGCGGCTCCACGCCGATCGCTCACGCCTGGTCGAGCGCGAGACCAACCTGCGGGACCGATTCGCGGCCGCACACCCGAAGGTGCCGACGACCGTGGTGCCGGCGCTGGCCGGCGACGTCCACGACCTGGCCGGCCTGCGCCAGGTCGGCGAACTGCTCGCCGGCGGCTAGGACGTGCCCGAGGGCCGACGAGTCAGAGTGCCGTCTCGAGGGTCTGCGCGTTGCGGGCGGTCTCGAGCACGTTGCGCCACGAGGCCTGCGGACGACGACGGAGCAGTGCGCGGCGCTCGCGCTCGCTCATGCCACCCCAGACACCCCACTCGATCTGGTTGTCGAGCGCCTCAGCGAGGCACTCCGTGCGCACGGGACAGCCCTTGCACAGCAACTTGGCCTTGTTCTGCTCAGCACCGCGCACGAACAGTGCGTCCGGTTGAGCTTGGCGGCAGGCAGCCGATGGTGCCCAGTCTTCGATCCACATGATGACGACCCCACAGTCCGTCCGGAATCGGGATGTCCCCATGACATCTCGAGTTGGTTCCGAGTTGAAAGGTAAAGAACCAACACACCCGGCAGACAGACGCAATCAGCCCAACTCTCCTAGTCCGAACTAACTAGTCATGTAGGACCACGAATCGGCGGGGTCACCGAAGCCCAGTTATCGTGGAGGGCATGTCCATGCCCCCTGAGGAGCGTCTCCCCGCCGCCCGCGTGCTCTCACACCTGGGTGTGATGGCGGCCGTCGCGGCCGTGATGGGGGTGGTCGTCGCCGGTCTCGCCATCCCGTTCGCGGGTCTGGTGGGCATCGCCGCGCGCGACGTCTCGCGCACCATGGACGACCTGCCCACCGAGCTGACCGTGGAGCCGCTGGCCCAGAAGACGCGCATCGTGGACGGGGCCGGCAACACCGTTGCCTCCCTGTACGACGAGAACCGCATCAACGTCTCACTCGGCCAGGTCTCGCGGAAGATGGTCAAGGCGATCGTGGCGATCGAGGACTACCGCTACTACGAGCACGGTGCTCTCGACCTCAAGGGCACCCTGCGCGCGCTCATCACCAACCAGGCGTCGGGGGGCGTCGTCCAGGGCGGTTCCTCCATCACCCAGCAGATGGTGAAGCTGACCTTGGTCAGCCAGGCCGACGGCAAGGCCGAGCGCGCTGCGGCGACCGAGGAGAGCGTGGCGCGAAAGATCCGCGAGCTGCGCTACGCGATCGCCTTCGAGGAGCAGTACTCCAAGGACTGGATCCTGGAGCGGTACCTCAATCTCGCCTACTTCGGTGACGGCGCCTTCGGCATCCAGTCCGCCGCCCGCCACTACTTCAACAAGAACGCTTCCGAGCTCGGGCTGGCCGAGTCGGCGCTGCTCGCCGGGATCGTCAAGAATCCCTCGGACCTCGACCCCACCAACTCCGCCGACGCCGCGCGTGTACGCCGCGACCTGGTCATCGACCGGATGGCGGAGCTCAACGTCATCTCCGAGCGCAAGGCCGAGAAGGCCAAGAAGACCAAGATCACCCTGGACCTCCAGCCCACCGACAACGGCTGCGTCAACTCGCGGGCGCCGTTCTTCTGCGACTACGTCATCAACTACCTGATGAAGGACCCGTCGCTGGGCAAGAACCGCGAGGAGCGCAAGCAGCTGCTGCGCACCGGTGGGCTCACGATCCGCACCACCATCGACCTGCGCTACCAGAAGGCGGCCGACCAGGCGGTCAGGGAGAACGTCAACCCCACCGACCAGGCGATCGGCGGGCTGGCGATGGTCGAGCCCGGCACCGGCGACGTGAAGGCGCTGGCCCAGTCCCGGCCCATGGGCGGCAACAAGGAGCTCGGCCAGACGTTCCTCAACTACGTGGTCCCGCAGGAGTACGGCGACTCCAACGGCTTCCAGCCCGGCTCGACGTTCAAGGCGTTCGTGCTGGCGCAGGCGCTCGCCCAGGGCGTGCCGCCCAACTACTCCCTCACCGTGCCGGCGCAGGAGTCCATCCCCATGAGTGAGTTCGGGCAGGCGAACTGTCCCTACCAGAGCAGCGCGATCTGGGATCCCACCAACTTCGACAACGCCGGTGGCACCTACGACCTCTACACCGGCACCCAGAACTCGGTGAACACGTTCTTCGCCAACCTCGAGCTGATCACCGGGCTCTGCAAGCCCTACCAGCTCGCCAAGCAGATGGGCATCGTGCTCACCAACCCTGGCCTCGAGCGGGTGCCGTCCTTCACGCTCGGCGTCTCCGACGTGAGTCCGCTGGAGATGTCGGAGGCCTACGCGACGTTCGCGGCGCGCGGCGAGCACTGCGATTCCCGCCCGGTCACCGCTATCGAGGACACGCAGGGCAATCTCCTCAAGGAGTACCCCGAGCGCTGCACCCAGGTGCTCGAGCAGGCGGTCGCCGACACGGTCAACGACATCCTCAAGGGCGTTCTCGAGCCAGGGGGCTTCGGGCAGAACATCACGATCTCCCAGGAGGACGCCGGCAAGACCGGAACCACCCAGGACGGCAAGGCGGTCTGGTTCGTGGGCTACACGCCCAACCTCTCCACCGCCGCCATGATCGCCGGCGCGAACAGCCTGGGGCAGCCGATCCCGCTGGCAGGACTCAGCGTCGGCGGCAACACCATCTCCTCGGCCTCGGGCTCCGGCATCGCCGGTCCGATGTGGGGTGGAGCAATGGGCGTCATCGCGCAGTGGCTCGACGACGAGACGTTCACCCGACCCGACCTCTCCGCGTTGCTCAACCAGGGCGGCACGGTCCCGTCGGTCGGCGGCCTGTCGATCGCGAGCGCCACCCGGCTGATCGAGGACGCCGGCTTCACCGCCATCGTCGGCTCCGAGGTGAACTCCAGCTACTCCGACGGCACGGTGGCGTTCACCGATCCGGGCTCGGGCGAGGCCTACTTCGACGGCGCCCCGGTGACCCTCTACATCTCCAACGGCTTCGTCCCGACGCCTCCGTCGAACAACAACGGTGGCGGCGGGGGCAACGGCGGTGGCGGTGGCAACGGGAACAGCGGCAACGGCGGTGGCCGCGGCAACGGCAACGGTGGCGGCGGCCGCGGCTGATCTGCCGCGTGGCTCAGCCGAGCTGGCGACGTACCTCCGCGGCGACGACGCCGCCGTCGGCTCGACCCTTGGTCTGCGGCGTCACCACGCCCATGACCTTGCCCATCGCCTTCATGCCCTCACCGGCCGCGCCGACCTGATCGATGGCGGCGGTCACGAGTGACGTGATCTCGTCGGCGCCGAGCTGCTCGGGCAGGTAGTCGGCGAGCACGGCCGCCTCGGCCTTCTCCTTGGCGGCCATCTCGACGCGACCGCCCTCCTCGAAAGCGGTGGCTGCCTCTCGGCGCTTCTTGGCCTCTGTCGAGAGCACGCCGACCACGTCGTCGTCACTGAGCTCGCGGGCCTCCTTGCCTGCGACCTCGGCGTTGGTGATGGCGGTCAGCACCATCCGGATCGTCGAGGACCGGATGTCGTCGCGTGCCTTGATGGCCGTGGTGAGGTCCTGGCGGAGTCGGTCCTTCAAAGCACTCATGCGGATCATTCTGTCAGGGTCTGACAGGCTGGCGGCATGCCACTCGTCCTGCCGCTCCTCGGGGCCGCCGTGGCCGGCGGGCTCGGCCTCACGACGTACGCCGTCGCCGAGACGCGCCGCTTCGTGCTGCGCGAGGCCACGGTCCCGCTGCTGCCGCCGGGACACGCGCCGCTGAGGGTGCTGCACCTCAGCGACCTGCACCTGACACCGGGTCAACGTCGCAAGCAGGACTGGATCCGCGAGCTGGCGTCGCTCCAGCCCGACCTCGTCGTCGACACCGGTGACCACCTCGCCCACCGCGGCTCCGTCCCGGTCGTGCTCGACTCACTCGGCGGGCTGCTCGACCTGCCCGGCGTCTTCGTGTTCGGCTCGAACGACTACTTCGAGCCCACCCTGCGCAACCCGGTCCGCTATCTGCTCCCCGACACCGGCGACCGCCACGTCGACAGCCCGAAGCTCCCGTTCGAGGACCTACGGTCCGGGCTCACCGACGCGGGGTGGCTGGACCTCACCAACCGCCGCGGGTCGCTGAAGGTCGGCGACCTGCGGTTCGCCTTCGCCGGCGTCGACGACCCGCACCTGGAGTACGACCGGCTCGACGACGTGGCCGGACCGGCCGATACCGACGCCGACGTCCGGCTCGGCGTCGCGCATGCGCCGTACCTGCGGGTGCTCGACCAGTTCGCCGCCGACGGGTACGACGCGGTCCTGGCCGGGCACACCCACGGCGGACAGGTCTGCCTGCCGGGCGGTCGTGCGCTGACCACGAACTGCGACCTCGAGCCCGGTCGCGCCAAGGGACTGCACCGCCATCCGGCCGCCTCCTCAGCCGGCGATCCGGGCTCCTGCTGGCTCCACGTGTCGGCCGGTCTGGGCACGTCTCCGTACGCGCAGATCAGGGTGGCGTGCCGCCCCGAGGCCACCCTGCTGACGCTGGTCGAGGGCGATTTCGGGGCGTCCTCCACCCTCGGGTAGGGTGACGTTGCTTGCGAGCCGGGAGCGATCTCGGGCAGCAATCGGGGTGTGGCGCAGCTTGGTAGCGCGCGTCGTTCGGGACGACGAGGCCGCAGGTTCAAATCCTGTCACCCCGACCATGTGATGTCTCAGGACATCGACACCAACGGACCTGCGACTCGCAGGTCCGTTGGTGTTTCCACGGCAGGGTGTGGCGGACAGCCGTGTGCATCACCGGGTGCTGCGCCCGCTCATCTGGCAGACTCGCGACATGGCGGAGAAGGAGCACGAGGGCGAGGGCCCCTCGCTGGAGATGCCCTCACTCGGCTTCGGCCGCAAGCGGAAGGCGAAGCCCGAACCGGCCGAGTCTCCCGAGCAGGCCGTCTCACCTGCGCCTGAACCCGAACGTGAGCCCGCCCCCGAGCCCGAGCCGGCTCCCACCCAGCGGCTCGACCCCGTCCCACCGGCCCCCGCCGCACCGCCGTTGTTCGCGGACGAGGCGCCCGTTGTCCGCCCGGCGGCGGTCGCCCAGGCCGAGCGCGAGGAGCACCACGCGACCGATGACGAGCCCGCACCCGGCGCCCGCAAGCAGCGCGCGCAGTTCGCGCTGCCGCCGATCGGCGGAATGGCCGCGGCGATCCTCACCGGCGCCCTGGTGGGCCTGTTGACGGTCGGCGCGACCTGGGGATCGCTCCGGCTCTGCGAGGTCGTGCAGGGCACTCCGTCGTGCGGCAACCCCGGCTTCTTCCTGCTGCTCGCGATCATGGTGGCGATGGTGCTCATCGGCCAGGCGCTGCTCAAGGCGTTCGAGGTCCCCGATCCCGGGAGCACCAGCTTCCTCGCGATGGGAGTCGTCGCGGTCGTCGCGTTGCTGTTCCTGATCGACCTGCTGTTCCTGTGGTGGATGGTGCTGGTGATCCCGGCGGTGGCGATGGCGTCCTACGCGCTCGCCCACTGGGTCACCACCTCGCTGGTGGACCAACCGTTCGAGAGCAACCTGCACCGCTGACGTCAGGGACAGGGCTAGCGGCTGGCGGCGACCAGCTCCGCGATCTGCACCGTGTTGAGCGCGGCGCCCTTGCGCAGGTTGTCGTTGCTGACGAACAGCGCCAGCCCGCGGTCGCCGTCGACGCCGGGGTCACGGCGGAGCCGGCCGACGTACGACGGGTCCTTGCCCGCCGCCTTGAGCGGGGTGGGGACCTCGGCCAGCTCGACGCCCGGTGCGCCCGCCAGCAGCTCGCGTGCCCGCTCGGGCGTCATCGCCTGCTCGAACTCCGCGTTGATCGCCAACGAGTGGCCGGTGAAGACCGGCACCCGCACGCAGATGCCTGAGACGAGCAGCTCCGGCAGACCGAGGATCTTGCGCGACTCGTTGCGCAGCTTCTGCTCCTCGTCGGTCTCGTTCAGCCCGTCGTCGACGATCGATCCGGCCAGGGGCAGCACGTTGTAGGCGATCGGCTCGACGTACGTCGCCGGCTCGGGGAAGGCGACCGCCTCACCGTCGTAGGCGAGCTCGCGTGCCTTGTCACCGGCGCCCTCGATCCCGTGCGCCAGCTCGTCGACGCCGGCGACCCCGGAGCCGGAGACCGCCTGGTAGGTGGACACGATCAACCGGACGAGACCAGCCGCGTCGTGGAGCGGCTTCAGCACCGGCATCGCCGCCATGGTGGTGCAGTTCGGGTTCGCGATGATGCCGCGGCCGGCCTCGATCACGGCGCGCGCGGCTTCCGGGTTGACCTCGGAGACCACGAGCGGGATCTCGGGGTCGCGACGGAAGGCGCTGGAGTTGTCGATGACGATCACGCCGGCCTCGACGAACGACGGGACCAGCGCGCGGGACGTCGTCGCACCCGCGGAGAAGAGCACGACGTCGAGCCCGGACGGGTCGGCGGTCGCGGCGTCCTCGACGGTGATCTCGCGGCCGGCGTACGGGAGCACGGTGCCCGCCGAGCGGGCGGAGGCGAAGAACCGGACCTCGCTGGCGGGGAAGTCCCGCTCCTCGAGGATCTGGCGCATCGCGACTCCCACCTGGCCGGTGGCACCGACGATCCCGATCCGCAGCCCGGTCATCGGCCGGTCCCGCCGTAGACGACCGCCTCGACCTCGTCGGCGTCGAGGTCGAAGGCGGTGTGGGTCGCCTGGACCGCGGCATCGACCAGGGCTTCGTCGACGATGACCGAGATCCGGATCTCGGAGGTGGAGATCATCTCGATGTTGGTGCCGGCGCCGGCCAGAGCGGCGAAGAACTTCGCGGTGATGCCGGGATGGGAGCGCATGCCCGCTCCGATCAGCGACACCTTGCCGATCCGGTCGTCGTAGAGCAGCTTGTCGTAGCCGACCTCGGCCTGGATCCGCGCGAGCGCACCCATCGCGTTCTGGCCGTCCGTGCGCGGCAGGGTGAACGAGATGTCGGTGAGCCCGGTGGCGGCTGCCGAGATGTTCTGCACGACCATGTCGATGTTGACCTCGGCGTCCGCGAGCGACTCGAAGATCCGTGCCGCCTCACCGACCTTGTCGGGTACGCCGACCACGGTGATCTTGGCTTCGCTCCGGTCGTGGGCGACGCCGGCGATGATCGCCTGTTCCATCTCTTCTCCCTCGGGGATGATCCAGGTGCCTTCCTTCTGGCTGAAGGAGGAGCGCACGTGGACGGGCATGTCGTAGCGGCGGGCGTACTCGACGCACCGCAGGTGCAGGATCTTGGCGCCGGAGGCGGCCATCTCCAACATGACCTCGGCAGAGACCCGGTCGAGCTTGCGAGCGGTGGGGACGATGCGCGGGTCGGCGGTGAAGACACCATCGACGTCGGAGTAGATCTCACAGACATCGGCGCCGAGCGCCGCCGCCAGCGCGACAGCCGTCGTGTCGGAGGCGCCGCGACCCAGCGTCGTGACGTCCTTGGTGTCCTGCGAGACGCCTTGGAACCCAGCCACGATCGCGATCGAGCCGTCCTTGATCGCGGCCTCGATCCGGCCGGGGGTGATGTCGATGATCTTGGCCCGGCCGTGGGCGGAGTCGGTGATCACCCCGGCCTGCGAACCCGTGAACGACTGCGCCTTGTGGCCGAGCTGGGCGATCGCCATCGCGACCAGCGCCATCGAGATCCGCTCACCCGCGGTGAGCAGCATGTCGAGCTCGCGCGGAGGTGGCAGCGGGCTGACCTGCTCCGCGAGGTCACGCAGCTCGTCGGTGGTGTCCCCCATCGCGGAGACCACCACGACCACGTCGTGGCCGGCCTTGCGGGTGTTGACGATGCGTTGGGCGACGCGCTTGATGCCGGCCGCGTCAGCGACCGACGATCCGCCGTACTTCTGCACGACAATGCCCACCGGACTCACTCCTGGCTCTGGGACTCGGCTGATTGGCAGGGGGCTGATTGGCAGGGCCCGGTGTCGATCCTACCGAGGCTCAGACCGCTGACCCGTCTCCGTCCAGCACCGCCTCGGCCACCGCGATCTGCTCCTGCTCCTGTTCCAACGTGCTGTCGACGTCGAGCCGGTCGTGGGCCACCACCGACAGCAGCGCGTTGAGCGAGGCGCCGGCCAGGTTGCCCCACGAGGAGACGTAGGAGAACTGCCACCACCACAGTGCCTCGGCGACGTCGCCCTGGCGGTAGTGGCGCAGGCCGTTCTCCAGGTCGCTGGCGATGCTGGTGAGGTCGTCGGACAGCTGGCTCTCGAGCAGCTCGGGCACGTAGGGGTCGAAGACCAGGCTGTAGGTGTCGACGTCACTCAGCATCGCGGCCAGCCGCATCCGCATCTCGTCGAGGTCGGCCTCGGGCCCGACGTCGGGCTGGTACTCGGAGCGGGGCGTGAAGTCCTGCTGCGCGCCGAGCCGGGCGCCCGCGAGCAGGATCTGGGAGATCTCGAGCAGCAGCAACGACACCGCCCGGCCACTGTCGTTCTGGCGAGCGATCTCCCTGAGCGCGACCAGGAACGACTCGACCTGGTCGGCGATCTGCTGCGCGAAGTCCGGATCGGGCACCAGGGGTGCTCCGGTCGGCTCGATCATCTGGTCAGTCATCTGCAGTCCGCCTTCCAGCAAACGCTCGTCCGAGGGTGACCTCATCGGCGTACTCCAGGTCGCCACCCACTGGCAGTCCACTCGCCAAACGGGTCACGCGCAACCCGAAGTCCTTCAACATCCGCGTGATGTACGTCGCGGTGGCCTCACCCTCGAGGTTGGGGTCGGTCGCGAGGATGACCTCGGTGACGGTGCCGTCGGCGAGCCGCTGCAGCAGTTCCTTGATGCGCAGCTGGTCGGGGCCGATCCCGTCCAGCGGCGAGATCGCGCCGCCGAGCACGTGGTAGCGGCCGCGGAACTCGCGGGTGCGCTCGATCGCCACCACGTCCTTGTACTCCTCGACGCAGCACAGCAGGGTCGGGTCCCGGCGTGGGTCCCGGCAGATCCGGCACTGCTCGTCCTCGGACACGTTGAAGCAGACCGAGCAGAACTTGACCTTGGCCTTGACCTCGACCAGCACGTCAGCGAGACGTCGTACGTCGGCGGGCTCGGCCTGGAGCAGGTGGAACGCGATCCGCTGGGCGCTCTTGGGCCCGACCCCGGGCAATCTGCCGAGCTCGTCGATCAGGTCCTGGACCACGCCTTCGTACACGGTGTGACCTAGCCGATCCCGGGCAGGCCACCGGAGGCGAGCGGGCCGAGCGCCTCGCCGGCCAGCGCGTCGGCCTGCCCCTTGGCGTCGCGGTAGGCGACCACGATCATGTCCCCGAGGTCGGAGAGGTCGTCGGCGTCGCTGCCGTCGAAGCCGCCGGGCTTGATGTCGACCCCGACCAGCTCACCGACGCCGTTGACCGTGACCGTGATCGCGCCTCCGGAGACCGTGCCCTGGACGCGGGTCTCGGCGAGCTGCGCCTGGGCCTGCTCGAGCTGTGACTGCATCTGCTGGGCCTGCTGCATGAGGGCGTTCAGGTCGAGGCCTCCGTCGCCCCCCAGGGCGTCGAACGGGTTCTGGGTCATGATGTCGCCTTTCTGGCGCTGGTGGGGACGGGGTCGCAAGGACCGGGACCGGTCAGGGCGGAGCCGTCAGGGATGGTTGATCTCCTCGATCACCTGGGCGCCGAGCTCACGCTCGAGCAGGGCGGTGCCCGCCAGGTCGTCGGCCTCGGCGTCGAGGTCGTCGTGGCGAGCTCCGGACTCGGGATCGGCCGGCGGCCGGGCCGGGGCCGGAGGCTCGGGCGGCGGCTGCTGGGCCCCGTCCGGCGCGGCCCAGGCGGGCGGGGCGTCGGAGGAGCTGCCCGCCGCCTCGGGGGCTCTGGTCGGGGGTGCCGCGGCCGGCGGCGGAGTCGGGACGCCACCGGTGGTGCCGGGGTCGACGATCGCCTCGACCCGCCAGTCGAGGCCGGCCACGTCGATCGCCGCCTGCCGCAGGATCTCGTCGCAGCCACCCGCCAGGAACGAGTCGCGGGCACCGACGTTGGTGAAGCCGAGGGTGAGCACGTTGCCCTCGACCGCGACCACCTGGGAGTTCTGGGTGAGGTGCATCCAGGCGACCCGGCGCCGGAGCTTGGTCGCCTCGACGACGTCGGGCCAGAGGCGGCGTACCTCGACCAGGCTGAGGCTGCCGGTCGGCGCAGGCTCAGAGGCCGGGGCCGCCGCGGGCTCCGGGGTCGGTGCCGGTTCAGTGGCGAGCTCGGGCTCCGGGGCCGGCTCCGGCGAGGGAGCAGCGACGGGCGCGGGCTCCGGGTCCGGGTCGGCCGGCGGCGGCTCGGCCGCCTCGACGGGCGGGGCCGGGGCGGGTTCGGGGGCCGTCTCGGCCACCGGGGCGACCGGGTGCTGGGCGAGGGCGGGTGCCGGCTCTTCGCGGACCGGAGCCGGGCTCGGCGGTCCGCCCGCGATGGACGCACGCTTCTCGAGCCGGTCGACACGGGCCAGCAGCCCGGCCTCGGACGGGTCGGACCCCGGCAGCAGCACCCGGGCGCACACCAGTTCGAGCAGCAGCCGGGGCGCGGTCGCACCACGCATCTCGGTGAGGCCGGTGGCGACCAGGTCGGCGGCGCGGCTCAGCTCGGCCGGCCCGAACCGGGCGGCCTGGGCGACCAGCCGCTCGCCCTGGTCCTGGGAGACGTCGATCAGTCCGCTCGCGGGGGCGTCGGGCACGGCGGCGACGATGACCAGGTCACGCAGCCGACGGAGCAGGTCCTCGGTGAAGCGACGGGGGTCCTGACCGGTCTCGATCACCCGGTCGACGACCCCGAACACGGCCGCTCCGTCGCCGGCGGCGAAGGCGTCCACGACGTCGTCGAGCAGCGAGATCGGGGTGTAGCCGAGCAGTCCGGTGGCGAGGTCGTGGGTGACGCCCCCGGGGCCGGCGCCACCGAGGAGCTGGTCGAGCACCGACAGGGAGTCACGGGCAGAGCCGGCCCCGGCTCGCACGATCAGCGGCAGCGCGGCCGGCTCGATCTGCACACCCTCCTTCTCACAGATGTCTGAGAGGTAGGTGGCGAGCAACCGCGGCGGGATCAGCCGGAACGGGTAGTGGTGGGTGCGCGAGCGGATGGTCGCGATGACCTTCTCCGGCTCGGTGGTGGCGAAGATGAACCGCAGGTGGGGAGGCGGCTCCTCGACGAGCTTGAGCAGGGCGTTGAAGCCCTGCGTCGTCACCATGTGGGCCTCGTCGATGATGTAGACCTTGTAGGGGCTGCGGACTGGCGCGAAGAACGCCTTCTCGCGCAGGTCGCGGGCGTCGTCGACACCGCCGTGGGACGCCGCATCGATCTCGATCACGTCGATCGACCCCGGCCCACCGCGGGCCATGTCGCGACAGTTGTCGCACTCCCCGCACGGATCGGCGACGGGCGCCTTCTCGCAGTTGAGCGCGCGCGCGAGGATCCGGGCCGAGGTCGTCTTGCCGCAGCCGCGTGGGCCCGAGAAGAGGTAGGCGTGGTTGACCCGGTTGTTCGCGAGCGCCGCCCGCAGCGGAGTCGTCACGTGGTCCTGCCCGATGACGTCGGCGAACGTCTCGGGTCGGTAGCGGCGATAGAGGGCGAGCGGGGACTCCACCACTGCACCCTAACCGTCGCTGCCGACAGCCAGCAGCGCGCACCGGTCGACCCGGACCGGACGCGGACCCGACCGTGGCCGGGCATGAAAAGGCCCCCCGCGCACCCGACAGAGCTCGCCTACCCTTGCTGCCTTCCGGCCCTGGGGGAGTTCGGCAAGATGCCGCCACACGGGGGGTTGCCCCGAAGTCTAGGTGAGCCGGTGTCCCCCACCAACCCGGGCCCGCCTTGATTTCGAGACAGACGGCGCGACCGGTAACCTCCTGCGCGGAGGATTCGCCTAGTGGCCTATGGCGCTCGCTTGGAAAGCGGGTTGGGTGCAAGCCCTCAGGGGTTCGAATCCCCTATCCTCCGCCATGTGATGAGTCGCGACATAGGTCTCACCTGAGTCGCGACATGTGTCACTCGAGAGCCCTGGGCCATCGGCCCGGGGCTCTTTGTGTGTTGCGCCAGTAGGTTTTGGTGGGCTCGATGTTGTGGGTGGAGAGGATCTCGCCGGTGTCGAGTTCGATGACGGTGACGGTGGTGTCGTCGGCGATGGCCAGGACGCGGGTGCGGGCGTGGACGGTGCCGACGCCGAGGTGGTGCATCCGCCCGGCTCGTCGGAAGCTCATCTTGCCCAGGGTGTCGAGGCGGTCGTAGCGCAGCCGGTAGTGGCCGGGGCTTCGTGGTCCGGTGGGTGCGGCTTTGGGAAGCGCGGCGTAGGCGGTGCTGGGGGTTCTCCTGCCTAGCTCGCGGTGGGGTCGCTGCTCGTTGTAGATCGTGCGCCACGTCTCGAGTTGGGTCTGGAGGTCGGTCAAGGTCGCGGCTGCGGGCTGGTGGGCGAGCCAGCGCTTGAGGGTCTGGTGGAATCTCTCGACTTTGCCTTGGGTCTGCGGGTGGCCGGGGTGGCCGTTCTTCTGGGTGATGCCCAGTAGCGGCAGGAGGTACTCGAAGGCGTTCTTGCCGCCGCCGAAGCGGGCGGTGTAGACGCGGCCGTTGTCGGTCAGGGTGGAGGCGGGAAAGCCGTATTGGTCGGCCACGGTGAGGAAGGTAAAGACGACAAGGTCGCCGGTCACGGGGGTGTGAGCGGTGCATCCGAGCAGGTAGCGGGAGTGGTCGTCGAGCCAGTTGAGGATCTCCACATCGGTGCCGTCGGCCAGTTGCCAGTGGGTGAAGTCGGACTGCCAGCACTCGTTGGGTTGGGCGGCGGCGAAGCGTCGGTAGGAGGACCGCGGTCGTTTCCTGGGTTCGGGGGTGATCAGCCCGGCGGCGTGAAGGATGCGCCGGATGGTCGAGGTCGACGGTGGTCGATGTCCCTCTTGTTCGAGGTGCCAGGCGATCGTGACCGGGCCGGCATCGAGCCCGTCCTTGGTCAGCTGCAGTCGCAGCTCCACGATCCGCTCCCGGATCGGCTCGGGGGTCGACGCCTTGTTCGACAGTGGTCGTCGGGAGCGTGGATCGACGGCCTCGAGTCCGCCGTGGCGATAGCGAGCGAGCAGCCGATGCAGGTGTCTGCGGGAGAAGCCGTACTGAGCTGCAGCGGCGGTGACGCTGAGTTCCTTGGCGACGACCTTCAGGACTGCGACCCGGGCTTTCGACATGCCCAAGGACTGTGACCCATGTCGCGACTCACGTGGGACGTGTCAATAGGGACCCATGTCGTGAACCCAGACACCCTATCCTCCGCCACTCGCAGCAACGTCATACGGTCCGGTCGCCCTAGCGACCGGACCGTATGACGTTGCGGGCCGTGGAACGGCGGCGGAGCAGGGGGCGAGCCAGCAGCGCCACGACCAGCGCCGCGCCGCCGAACAGTCCCCACCAGCGAGCCTCGGCCAGGGTGGCGGTGAGCGGATCGGGCTCGGCCAGCGGAGCGGTGACCCTGGGCTGGGTGGTCTCGTCGCGGCCCAGGTCGTCGATGACGCCGCCGCGGGTGGGGGCGTGCTCCTGGGTCAGTGCCTCGACCGGCTGCAGCACGCCGTGCCCGGTCGCGGTGTTGACGCGGCTCGCGCTGCCGCTCGCGCTGGCGACCAGCCGCGCCTCGATCTGGGCGGCGTTCTCGTCCGGGTACGCCGAACGCAGCAGCGCCACCACTCCTGCGGCGATGCCCGCGGCCCAGGAGGTGGCGACGTCGTAGAGCACGCAGGTCGACCCGTTGGTCGCGAGCGTCACGGCGCCGAAGGTGGGGACTGCGGCGTCGATGTCGGCGCTGAGGAGCACCGAGGCCGAGGCGTCGGCGACCCCGCCGTCGTCGACGCGCATCCCGTCGGCAGTCGCGGTCACGGCGAACACGTCGTCGGCGTACGCCGCGGGGAAGACCGTGCCGGCGGCATTCTCGCCCGGCTGCTGCTCACCGAAGTCCTCGAAGTTCGCCTGCCCCTCCTCGGACGGTCGGTTCCCGCTGCCCGCCACGATCACCACGTCCTGCTTCGAGAGCGCGGTGACCGCTCGCTCCAGGGCGTCGGTCTCCGGCAACGACAAGGCGATCACGACGACCCCGATCCGCTGCTCCTCGGCGTTCGCGACCAGCCAGTCGAGAGCGGCCACGACGCGGTCCGGTTCCACGCCTCCGACCCCGGTCTCGTTGGCCTCCTTGTAGACCCGCAGGTCGACGATGCCCGCGGCCGGAGCGATGCCGGTCGGGCCACCGTCGGCCCGCTCGCCTGCCGCGACCAGACCGGCGACATTGGTGCCGTGCTCGAAGACGATGGGGCCCTCGACACCGAAGCTCTCCCGCCCCACGACCGACAGCGGGGCGACGGCCCCCTCGGGTGTCGAGACCCCGGAGTCGACGACGGCGACGTTCACCCCCTGCCCGGGGGCGATGCCGCGCGCGCCGAGGATCTCGGTGGCCCGCTCCACCCCGAGCAGTCCGTAGGGGACGCTGGGGCTGCCCGACGCCGAGACCTCGGTGGTGGACTCGTCGAAGCCCTCGCAGGCGTAGTCCTCCGCGGCCGCAGGCGAGGCCGTCAGCACGGGGACCGCGAGCGCGCCCGCGAGGGCGGCCGCAGCGAGCCGGGTCAGCGGCACAGCTGGTCACCGGCCCGCGGCGCACACAGCGCCGCGCTCTGCGAGAGCTGGACGCCGGGCGTGAACAGCTCGACCCACGAGTCGGGCACCACGGGGGCGGCGTACCCGGCGTAGCCCAACAGCCCGGGCGCCTCGGGTCCGACCACCGGGTAGGCGTAGCCCTTCGCGTCCACCACGAACGGGGTGCCCCCGGCGCTCTGGCCCCAGCCGCCGGCGAGCAGGTAGGCACCGGCGCCGGCGTCGACCGCCACCGACTCGCCGTTGGTCCCGGCTGACGCCGCCTCACCCGTGGGTTCCTGGACCAGCTCGACCAGCGACGGCTGGCCGGCCTCGGTCAGCAGCCGTACGCACCGCTCCCCGAACACGGGCGCGAGCGTGGTGTCGGGCCAGCGGGCATCGAGGAAGTCACCGCGCTCGAAGTCGAGGCCGGCCACGTCCCCCTGGTAGTCGGTGGGCGCGATCCCACCGGCACTGCCGACCGCGACCGCAAGCGAGAACGGGTCGAGGGGCGCCAGCGCACCGGAGGCGACGGTGAGGTACGGCGTCCCGTTGACGAGCACCACCTCGCCGGGCGCGGGCTCACCCCCACGGCCGGCGCGGGGCGTGACCCCGAAGGCAGTCGCAGAGATCTCACCGCCCTCGGGGAACAGGTTGAGCCACTCCCGGCCGACCTCCGTGACCTCCCCGGCGCCCTGACCCAGACCGATGCCCTCCAACGCCAGCTGCTGGGGCCCGGATCCGGCCTGCGGGACCCGGTAGCGGAACGCGCTGACCGTCCCGTCCTCGTCGGGGCGGCTGGCCGCGATCAACCAGGTCTCGCCGTCGACCGTGACGAGCATTCCCCCGTCCTCGGCGGCCGGCGTGACCGGAGCGTTCTCGCCCAGGTTCAGCCGGAGTCCGCCGTCGACGTCGTCGGTGCACGCCGTCCACCCGGACTCGATCAGCCGGGACACGTCGGGGACGTCGTACGGCGCACCCAGGATGCCGAGGTCGCTGCCGATCTCCACGTCCGCGATGTACTTCTCCGGGATCACCTGCGGCTCGATGTCGCTACCGAGGATGAGCTTGGCCGAGGTGATGTTGAGGATCGGGTGGAGGACCGGGTCGGCGCTGGCCTCGGTGATGACGAAGACCTCGGCCTCCTCCTTGGAGATGATCAGGCCCGGCGTCTCCGCCCAGGCGGGGTCGACGTTGCTGGTGAAGACGCCGGCGATGGCGCCTCCGGCGATGAGGAGCACGGCGAGCGCCAGTCCGCCGACGATGGAGCGTCCGGGTCGGGCCGGTTCGACCTCCCGGCCCCCGGGTGCGCCGGACACGAAGGCCGTCACCAGCCGACGACGGCTGAACGAGTAGGCCTCGACGAGGTCCTTCTTGGTCGCCATCGCTCAGTTCCGGATCGCGGAGAAGACGCCGGTCGCCACGATCAGCAGCGGCGCCAGGGTCACCAGGGCCACGGTCTCGGCGATGTCGCCGAGCCGGCCCCGGCGTACGGACGGGGTCGACGGCAGCAGCGTGACGGCCAGCAGCACCGCACCGGCGGCGGCCAGCGCCACCGCCGCCGAGGGACGCCAGTCCGGGTGCAGGTAGAGCACCGAGACGGCGATCGACGCGAGCCCGACGATGCCGGAGACCAGTCCGACCAGGACCTCCGAGCCGACGCGGTACTGGCGGGTGCGGAGCATCACCACGACACAGCTCATGACGGCGACCAGGGTCCCGAACAGCCCGAGGCTCACCGCCAGCGGTGCGATCAGGACCAGGAGCAGCCCGACCGTGCCGGACACGGCCACCAGGATCTCGTGGGCGATCCGGGCATCGGCCCCGACGTCATGGGCGTCGATCTCGTCGGGGTCGGCGGTGATGTCGGCGACCGTGTAGAGCTGGTCGACGCTGGTGCTGGTCGCGGCGAGGGCCAGCCACGGGAACACGCTGCCGACGATGACGATGAGGACCAGGGACGTGGTGAGCACGACCGCCGCATCAAAGGCCGCTGCCTCCATGACCAGCCCGGTCGCCAGCGCGATCGCGCCCACCACCACGGGAGGGATGACGAGCGTGCGGCCGTCGCCGAGGCCGACCAGGGCGATGACTCCGACCAGGACGGCGCCGGCACCCGCAGCCGCGACCGGCAGGCCGAACAGCCCACCCTCCGGTGCGAACATCAGGCCGGAGACCGCGGCGTAGGCAGAGCCCATCCAGGCCACCGCGACCGCGGCTTCCGGCTCGCCCTGCGCCCGCGAGAGGACGACAGCGCCGGTCACGAGGCCGGTGGCGACCAGGGCGGCCGCGACGGCGGCGACCAGGCCACCCTGGATCAGCAACGCGACCGCACCCAGGCCGAGCAACAGGGACGCCGCCACCAGGGCGGTACGCCGCCCGGACGCCGGTTCCCAGGGCCTGAGGTCTCGCTCCACGATGTCGGTCATCGCCTCGACGACGTCGTCGTAGACCCGGGGCGGTTCGTCGTCGACTCCGGCGGCCACGGTCAGCACCACCCCGTCCTCGACGCCCTGCATGGTGAGGCTGGCGTCGGTCGCGAGCTCGCGACCCTCCTGCGTCACCAGTCGGTAGCCGCCATGGACGGTCGAGCCGTCGAGCAGGCCGACGCTGCGGGCCAGCTCCGGCAGGAGCTCGGCCACCGGGACGGCGGACGGCAGCACGAGGTCGACGCGCCGAGTGCCCGACGTGACCGTCACCTTCACCAGCCCCGAAGCGCTGGCGGGTGCCTGACTCATCGAAACCTTCTCCCCCGACACAGTGGTCGACCCGATACGGACGCCGCGAATGCTACCGGCCGGACTCGTCGGGTCCGGCCGGAACGCACCTGCGCGGTCAGCTGATGACGCCGGGTGCGGCGTCCTCGTCGTCGACCCAGTCCTGGTCGTCGAGGACCACCCCGACCCGCGACACCGTGTCGTCCTGCTGGCGCAGGCCCCGGCGACCGCCGCCCATGCCGCCAGCACGCCGGCTCGCACCGCGTGCAGCGCCTGCTCCTGCGCCCGACGGGCGACCCGCGGCGCCAGGTGGGCGACCGAGCGCGGCGGACGACCCGGTCCGAGGGCTGCTGCCGATGGCACGCGTCGCACCGGTCGCGCCGGCACCGGCGCCACCACCTCGGATCGCGACACCGAGGCCGATGGCTCCGCCGGCCAAGCCGGGTCGGGCTCCGTCACCGGACCCTCCGCCCTCCGACGCCACCGCGGGGCGGTCTCCCTGGATCGCGCGCATCGTCTCGGCCGAGGACCGGTTGGTCGAGTCCAGGTCCTGGATCGCGGCCCGGGCCGCCTCCTCGCGGGCCGCGACCAGACCGCGGTACGCCGACATCTCGGCGTGATGGGCCCTCACCTGCTGGATCCGCCGGACCTCGTCGTCGTCCCAGCGCGGCGCTGCGGGCTCGGCGAGCGGACCCTCGGCGTCGAAGCCGTGGCGCACTGCCTCGGCACGCCCGATCGCCTCGATGGCGTCCCGGAGCGCCACGCTGCCGTCGCGCATCTGCTGCTCGCGGGCAAGCACCGTCTCGCGCATCTCTACGAACGCCCGGTCGGCGGCGTCGGCCGTGCGGTTCCCGAGTGTGGCGTCGGCCAGCGGACGGGCCTCCGCGATCGCGTCCGCCACGGCCTTGAGCTGGTCGGCTCCCGTCCGCCACCGCTCCTGGGCGAGGAGGACCTGTCGCCGGCGGGCAGGATCGACGTAGGCCCGGAGCCGCTCCTCGTAGGGTCCGGCCGCCATCAGTCACTCCCCTCCCCGGCCTGGTCGCCCGGGGCCAGGTGGTGGATCTGCGAGGTGCGGTAGCTCGACTCCGCGTGGTTGCTCGTCGCCGAGGCGGACAGCGACTCGACGGCGGCCTCGCGCGCCTTCAGGTCGGCGGCGGCCGCGTCGTCGGCGGTGACCATGCCCGCCTCGAACTGGACCACCCCGTCGCGATAGCTCCACAGATCGGTCACGACGCCCGAGATGGTGTCGGCGATGATGGCGTGGGCGGTGCGGTGGTCGGCACCGAGCTCGGCGCCGGACGGGCAGCCGCCGAACGCACCGTCATCGAGGTGGACGTCGCTGAAGCGCTCGGACTCGAGCTCCTCGGCCGCGAGCCGCAGCGCGTTCTTGAGCTTCTCGAGGGCCACGGGATCGATCGCGATGTCGTCGTGGCCACCGGGGTCCGGCGGTGGCGCATCCTGGAGGTGGAGGTCTGGTGTGGACGCCATGACGTCTCCCTGCTGGAAGGAGGAGTACGGGGAGAAGGACAGAACCGGCCGGCGACCGAGGTCACCGACCGGTTCGGGTCGCGAGGTGCTGGCCCCGATGGGGCCGGGGCCTAGATGTCGAAGCTGTTCGCGCCACGCATGTCAGCGGCGCGGTACTCGGCGTTCGACTGGTAGACCGTCTTGCTGGTGTCGTCGAGCAGGTTGCGCATCTCCTGCAGCGCCGCGTCCCACTTCGCCTTGGCGGTCGTGTAGGCGGTCTGCGCCTGACCGGACCAGTCGCTCTTGAGCGGGGCCAGCTCGCTCTCGAGCCGGTTCATGCGGTCGTCGATCTTCTTGACGGCGCCGTAGAGATCCTCGGCCGCCTTGTCGAGCCCTGCGTGGTTGACGCGAAGTCCGTCGATGTTCATCTCGTGCTCTCCTTGAAGGTGGTGGTCGGCGAGCGGGGCTCAGAGCCGGTTCTGGAAGTTGTTGAAGTTGGAGGCCTGCGTGTCGTCGGTGCTCGACACGTCCTTCTGGGTGCCGAGGAGCGAGGCCTCGAAGTCGTTCAGTGCCTTGACGATGACCTTCTGCTTCTCGGTCCAGGCCTGGTGCAGGACGAAGAACGCCTGGCCACCGGAGCCGGCCCACTTGCCACGCAGGTCGCCGATCTGGCCCTCGAGCTCACCGCTGAGTCGGTCGAAGTCCTGCTTGGCCCCGGACACGAGCTGGGCAGCCTTGCCGAGGGTGCCCTCACCCATTCCCATTTCGTTTGTCGCCATGTCACGTGCTCCTTGTTCGCTGTGTGTTCCGTGGCGGCCTCGGGCCGCTCGATCCTGTCCTTGCTCTGAGCGTCCGCCGGTAGGAGTTCCCCCGTCCGGGCACCCACGTATCTACCCGGTCTCTGCCACCCTAAACATCAGGGGGAGATTTCCCACAGGGTCCGGAAGAGACCTGTGGAGACAACCACGCTCGCGAGCGCGGCGGCGGCACTCAGTCCTTCCGCGACCTCGGCCCGGCGCGACCACCACACCGAGCGCCAGCCCCGA
Organism: uncultured Actinomycetota bacterium; assembly: GCA_963782075.1. Lineage (GTDB taxonomy): Bacteria > Actinomycetota > Actinomycetes > Propionibacteriales > Nocardioidaceae > Nocardioides. The sequence continues at coordinate 245,618 of CAWAIJ010000014.1, read as the reverse complement.
CCGGTGGCGACAGCGATCACGATGAGCAGCAGCCCCAGCGCGATCGCGAGGCCGAGGAGGGTGGCCCGCCGGGGATCACTCAGGTCACTCAGACCCAGCGCGGCCAGCGCCACCCACGCGGTGAGCCCGGCCAGCCGCAGCAGGACCCGCGGCCCGAGGTGCCGGTGGCTGCGTCCCGTCAGCAGCAGGGACGCGCCCGCGAAGAAGACCAGGCACTGCACCCCGATCCGGTCGACCTCCGGCTCCACCCGGGTCAGCAGCAGGGCGGACGCCAGGACCACTGCCACCGCGATGGCAGCGGCGGCGGCGGTCATCGTGCGGGCCGCACTGGCCGCGACGTCCGCGACCGTCGAGGACGGAACGACGATCCGACCGCGTCGTCCGGGTGGTCTCGCGCGCGCCGACCACGCCGTGACCGCGAGCCGGTCGAGGTCGATGAGGTACTGGTCCGGGACGTCGACGGCGTACGACGGGACGAAGCGCGCGGCCAACACCGCGGCCACCAGCACCACCGACCAGACGACGGCCGGCGAGAGATCCAGGAGGCCGGCCGCTCCGGACACGACGAACAAGGCACCGCCGGCGACCATCCAGACCGTCAGTCCCTCGGCAGGGCCGTCGGCCAGCGCCCGACCCACGGCGGCGGCGACTGCGGCGGCCAGGGCGACCATGCCCATGACGAGAGGGAGTCGCGCGGGGTCGGGGTCGAAGACGACGGCGAACGCGGCGGCCGCCGCAAAGGCCGGAGCCACCAGGACCCGGTGGCCGGCGAACCGTCCGACCGGGAGCACGCCGAGGACGACCGAGACGAGCAGCAATCCGACCGTGAGCTGCTGCAGCCCGTGGGACCCGGCCTGGCTGCCGAACCAGCCGGCCAGCGCGGCGAGCACACCGGACGCCCAGAACCAGGTGGCCGACAACAGGCCCGGCGTGTCCTCGGTCCGGCGGACGCGTTCGGCGCGGGCCGGTGCCGACGGCCGGTGCACCGATGTCATGGCGACCAGCACGTCCCCGGCACCGACGCCGACCTCGTCCAGCGGGAGGTCGGGGCGCAGCGGTTGACCGTCCGCTGCATAGATCAGGGGGATCGATCCGAGGCCGGACTGCGCGGCGTACTCGCGGGCGAGGTCGGACGCCGAGGCACCGGGCGGGACGGCGAGGTCGAGCACGCCAGCAGGGCCGTGGATGCTCACGGCGATGGTGTCGAGCGCACCCGCTCCGCCTGCCATCCGTCCCCCTGCCTGCACCGGGATGCCTGTGGCACGAGGGTAGTCGCTGGACGGTGTGGTGGGGCTGGCGACGGGTAACCTCACCCGCGTGGGGAGGAGGCAGGCCCGGGCGGGTGACGCGCCGCTCAAGGAGCGTCGGGCGTTGATCGAGTCGGTGCTGGCCACATGGGAATGGCGGCAGTGAACCGCCGCCCTCATCTAGGGTGACCCCCGCTACGGATCGTGACGGGACGGGGAGAACGTGAGCACCACGCTGCGGGGAACGCGGCTCGACGAGCCGGAGATGCCGACCGGCCAGATCGTGCTGCAACCACCGCCCGAGATCGAGAAGAACGAGGGCGCCAGCGGCGTCATGATGAACGCCATCCCGATGCTCGGCAGCCTCGGGTCCATCGTGCTGGTCGCGTCGATGGCCGGGCAGTCGGGGGCCAACGCGGGCCGTAGCTACATCGCGGCCGGCATGTTCCTCTTCGCCACCCTCGGCTTCATCGTGGTCCAGATCGACCGGCAGCGGAAGCAGCGGACCCAGCAGGTGACCGGGTCCCGCACCGAGTACCTGCGCTACCTCGGCAACGTCCGTCAGGTGGCCCGCGAGGCCGCCGACCAGCAGCGCCGGGCCCTCACCTGGCACCACCCCGACCCGGCTGCCCTTCCCGCGCTGGCCGAGGAGCGGTCGCGGGTGTGGGAGCACACCAGCTCCGACGACAACTTCCTGCAGGTCCGGTACGGCACCTGCACCCAGCCCCTGTCCACCGAGCTGGTCCCGCCGCAGAGCGCACCCATCGACCAAGTCGACCCGGCCTGCGCCTCTGCCCTCCACCGGCTGCTGGTCGTCCACCGGCTGCAGCCCGACCTGCCGGCCAGCGTCGACCTGCGCGCGTTCGACCGGATCGAGCTGTGCGGCGAGGAGGACCCGGTCCGCGGCCTGGCCCGGGCGATGATCTGCTCGGCGGCCACCTTCCACTCCCCCGAGCACCTCGTGGTCGCCGTGCTGTCGACCGAGCGCCACCTCATGCACTGGGACTGGCTGAAGTGGCTGCCGCACGCCCAGAGCGCGCAGGAGTCCGACGCCGTCGGCCCGAAGCGGTTGGTGACCACCTCGCTCGAGGATCTCGCCGCGATGCTCCCGCCCGACCTCAACGACCGGCCGCGGTTCGGTGCCGACGAGCGTCCCCCGACTCCCCACATCCTGCTGGTCACCGATGGCGCGACGCTGCCGCCCGGCAACCACGTCGTACCGCCCGACGGCCTGCACGGCGTCACCGTCCTCGACCTGCCGACCCGGTGGGACGAGCTCGACGACCCCAGTCGGCTCCGGCTGCAGCTGACCGGGGGCGAGCCGGTCAAGCAGAAGAGCCCGGTGCTCGCCATCCGGGTGCGCGAGGAGCCGGTCAAGGCGCTCGCCGACCAGTGCGACCTCGCCACGGCCGAGGCGTTCGCGCGCCGTCTCACCCCGCTCCACACCGTCACCGCGGGCGAGTCGACCGATGCCAGCGGGGAGATCACCGGTCCGTCGGACTTCATGGACCTGCTGGGTCTCGGTGATGTCCACGTCTTCGAGCCGGGAGCCGCCTGGCGGACCCGACCGGCCCGTGACCGGCTGCGGGTGCCGATCGGTCTCGGCGACGGCGGCAGCATGGTCCACCTCGACATCAAGGAGAGCGCCCAGCAGGGCATGGGCCCCCACGGCCTGGTGATCGGGGCGACCGGTTCCGGCAAGTCGGAGTTCCTGCGCACCCTCGTCCTCGGCCTCGCGATGACCCACTCCCCCGAGCAGCTCAACATGGTGCTGGTCGACTTCAAGGGTGGTGCGACCTTCGCCGGCATGTCGGAGATGCCGCACGTCTCGGCGGTGATCACCAACCTCGCCCAGGAGCTCACCCTGGTCGACCGCATGCAGGACGCCCTCTCCGGCGAGATGGTGCGTCGCCAGGAGCTGCTGCGCGAGGCCGGCAACTTCGCTTCCATCCGCGACTACGAGAAGGCCCGCGCCGCCGGCGAGGACCTCGCCCCGATGCCGTCGCTGTTCCTCGTCGTCGACGAGTTCTCCGAGATGCTCTCGGCCAAGCCGGAGTTCATCGACCTCTTCGTCGCGGTCGGTCGGCTGGGTCGGTCGCTCGGCCTCCACCTCCTGCTGGCCTCCCAGCGGCTGGAGGAAGGGCGACTGCGCGGCCTCGAGTCGCACCTGTCCTACCGGGTCGGCCTGCGCACGTTCAGTGCCGGCGAGTCGCGCGCGGTGCTGGGTGTTCCGGACGCCTACGAGCTGCCGCCGGTCCCGGGCCTCGGCTATCTCAAGCCCGACCCGACCACCATGCAGCGTTTCAAGGCGGCCTACGTGTCGGGCCCACCCAGCGGGAAGGTGCGCGTGCGCCGCGACGAGGGCGGCCACGTCCAGGGGATCTTGCCGTTCACGATCTCCGAGGTGCAGACGCAGGCTCCGACCGACCTCGACCCGGAGCCACAGCCGGTCATCCCGCAGCAGGGCGAGCAGACCTCGCTGCTGGACGTCGCGGTGGAGCGGATGGTCGGCCACGGCCCGGCCGCCCACCAGGTGTGGCTGCCACCGCTCGACGTACCCGACACCCTCGACGACCTGATGGGCGACCTCACCGTCGACCCGGAGCTGGGACTGGTCTCGCCGCAGTGGCGCGGCGTCACCGGCATGGTGGTCCCGCTCGGCACGGTCGACCGGCCACGCGAGCAGCGTCGCGACACGCTCTCGGTCAACCTCAGCGGCGCCAGCGGGCACGTCGCCGTCGTCGGTGGTCCGCGCAGCGGCAAGAGCACGCTGCTGCGCACGATCGTCACCAGCATGTCGCTGACCACGACTCCGCAGGAGTCCCAGTTCTTCGTCCTCGACTTCGGTGGCGGCACGTTCGCTCCGCTGGCCCGGCTCCCGCACGTCTCCGGCGTCGGCACCCGCTCCGAACCGGACGTGGTGCGCCGGATCATGGCCGAGGTGCAGGGCGTGGTCGACCGCCGCGAGGCCTACTTCCGCGAGCAGGGCATCGACTCGATCGAGACCTACCGGTCGCGCCGGGCGCAGGGCAGGGCCGACGACGGGTACGGCGACGTGTTCCTCGTCATCGACGGGTGGTCGACGTTGCGCGCCGACTTCGACGACATCGAGATGGAGGTGCAGCAGCTCTCGACCCGCGGTCTGACCTTCGGGCTCCACATCGTCACCGGCGCCTCGCGCTGGGCCGACTTCCGCGCCGCGATGCGCGACGTGTTCGGGACCCGGCTCGAGCTGCGGCTCGGCGACGCCATGGACTCCGAGATCGACCGCAAGATCGCCCAGCTGGTGCCGACCGGTCGTCCCGGCCGCGGCCTGGTCCAGAGCAAGCTCCACTTCCTCGGCGCGTTGCCCCGGATCGACGGCGACCCGACGTCCGACACCGTCGGTGATGGCGTGGACGACCTGATCGAGCGGGTCTCGGCCGCCTGGCAGGGACCCACCGGCCCGAAGCTGCGGCTGCTGCCCGAGCGCATCGAGCTCGAGGCGGTGCGCGACCAGGCCTCGCGCGGTTCGGTGCCCGAGCGGACCCTGCTGCTCGGCATCAACGAGAAGGAGCTGGCACCCGTCGGCCTCAACCCCGACACCGAGCCCCACCTGCTCGTCTTCGGTGACGGCCAGTCCGGCAAGAGCTCGGTGCTGCGCGCCTACGTCCGGGAGATCATGCGGACCCGGACGCCCAAGGAGGCGCAGCTGGTGGTGGTCGACTACCGGCGCTCCATGCTCGGCGAGGTGCCCGACGAGTACCTGCTCAACTACCTGACGTCGGCGACCCAGGCGACGCCGGTGCTGCGCGACCTCGCGTCGTACCTCGAGAACCGGATCCCCGGTGAGGACGTCACCCCCGAGCAGCTGCGCAACCGCTCCTGGTGGACCGGTGCCGAGGTGTTCGTCGTGGTCGACGACTACGACCTGGTCGCGACCCAGCAGAGCTCACCGGTCGCGGCACTCCAGCCGCTGATGGCGCAGGCCCGCGACACCGGGCTCCACGTCGCGATCGCGCGGCGCTCGGGCGGCGCGTCGCGGGCGCTGTACGAGCCGGTGCTCCAGTCGATGCGCGACCTGGCGATGCCGGGCCTGCTGTTGTCGGGCAACCCCGACGAGGGTCCCCTGATCGGCAACCTCAAGCCGATGCCAGGCCCGGCCGGTCGCGGCCGGCTGGTCACGCGCGATCGTGGCACCGAGATGGTGCAGGTCGCGTGGACCGCCCCCACGCTCTGACCCGGTCCTGCACCGGGCTGCGAGTTCCCAGGTGTCGGCGGTCGGGCCTAGCCTGCCGAGCATGAAACGGTACGTGGACGAGGACCTGGAGGGCGCGGAGTTCCGCGAGTGCAACCTGAACCACACCCGTCTGATCGGCGTAATCATGCAGGACGCCGTGATCGATGGGCTGGTGACGAACCTCGTGGTCAACGGCGTCGAGGTCATGGAGTACGTCGAGGCCGAGCTCGACCATCGCCACCCCGTCCGTCGGCTCATCCGGTCCGACGACCTGGCCGACCTGCGCCGCGGATGCCGGCAGCTGCGTGCCGACTGGGCGGCGACCGTGGCGCGCCTGCGGGAGTCGCCCGGAATCGAGCACGAGAGCGTGAACGACGAGTGGTCGGCCGTGCAGACGCTGCGCCACCTGGTCTTCGTCCACGACTCGTGGTTTCGGCGCTGCTGCCTCGGGTCGACCGAGCTGTTCACTCCGATGGGGCTGGGCATCGAGTCCGTGCCCGACCGCGAGGAACAGGGGCTCGACCCGTCGGCGGACCCGACGCTCGAGGAGGTGCTCGCGATCCGGGACGACCAGGCGACCGAACTCGAGCGCTGGCTGGACGCGGTCACCTCCGAGCAGCTCCAGGAGCCGGCACCGATCCCGGACAACGACAGGTGGCCGCCGTACGCACGCGGACGATCGGTGCGGCAGTGCCTGGGCACGGTGCTCGGCGAGGAGTTCCAGCACCATCAGTTCTGCGTGCGCGACCTCGACCTCATCGAGCGATCGGTTGCTGGTTGATGCCGCTCCCGCCGATCATGAACCTCATGGAGGACCGGCAGGCGCCGCAGTCGGCCGAGGGTGAGGCGAAGGTGATCACGCTCTGCGGCTCGACCAAGTTCGAGGCTGAGTTCGCGGAGGTCAACCAGCGGCTCACGATGGAAGGCTGCGTCGTGATCAGCCTCGGAATGTTCAGCCTCCCCGATCTGCGGGACTACGACTGGACAGCCGACAGCTCGGACCTGAAGGCGCGGCTCGGCCGCCTGCACTTCCAGAAGATTCGCATGGCTGACGAGGTGTACATCGTGGATCCGGGCGGCTACGTAGGTGAGTCAACGCAACGGGAGATTGCCTATGCGGAGTCGCTCGGCAAGCCGGTTCGGTATCTGAGTCGCGAGCGCTCGGCTCGAACGGGAGACGGCCCTCAGGAGTGAGTCCGCCCTGCGGCCGACGCCTCAACGTGTGAGCCCCACGGACTGGACCGCTGCTGCAGAGGTGAGGTCCGAGCGTTGGGCCGGGTGTTCGACGTAGTGCTCGATCACGCGGGTGAGTGCGTCAGGACTCCACCCCTGGTCCAGCAGCTTGACGAGGCCGAGCTCCGTCCGGTCGTCCCTCGGGATGACCACCAGCAAAGGTTGCCACCTCGGCACTGCCTGGGCCCCCTCGATCTCGTCCCAGGAGAGACGGCGAAATGTTCGCCAGCCCGCAGGCAGCAGCAGCCCGTCCGGGGTCAGCCTGATCCGGAAGAGGTCCGCACCCCGGAGCAGCAACCACAGAGCGGCGGCCAGGCCGGCGACAAGGACGACTGACCCGACGACCAGCATGGGGCGGTTGTCGGACTGCAGTGCCACCGGGAGCAGTACCGAACCAAGCGTGGCCGCCAACAATGCCTGCCGACTCGCGTAGCCGCGGCGCAGTGGCAGTGCCACTCCGCCGTTCACTTCCTCAACCGGACCAGCCGTTCGCCGACCAGGCAGCATCGCGATCACACCCAGCACGCCCAGGACCGTGAGTTGCAGCCCGAGCAGTGCAGGGAACCAGCTCTCGTCGTGACCGCCTACCAGAGCGAGCAGTCCGGCCGCGAGGAAGAAGAGGCCCACGGCGGCCATCAGCGCGATGAGACCGACCACCAGCACGCGGGACGAGGCGGCATGGGTTGCGCCCTTGCTCATCAGAACCATCCCGTCATCTTCTCGGTCGTCCGACGATCTTCTCGTGGGCCGTCGGCCATGGACAGCGATCCGGAGGACGATGAGGATCTGTCTGAACGTGATGACGACGCCGGCGAGGAGATCTCAGCATGAGCGACCGGGATGTGCGCGAACTGTTCCTGCGGGCGATCGCCGACGACGACTCGGCAGCGATGCGCGAAGGTATCGAACGCTTGTTTGGCCTCACCGGGGACGGCCTCTCCCCCGAGGCGGAGTTTCTGCTTCGCCACGAGGACTACGTGATGGAGATGCCGCAGTCCGGCGAGCGCATCCGTGGACGGGACGCCATGCGCGCGATGCAAGAGGCGTTTCCGGTGCCCCCGTCCATCACCCTGCGCCGAGTAGTGGGGTCCGGGCAGGCCTGGGTCGTCGAAGGAATGAACGACTACGACGGGGACACCTGGCACGTGGTGGTCGTCCTGGAGCTGGATGCAGAGGGGTCGATCATTCGTGATACTCGCTACTACACGCAGAGTTCGGAGGCACCGGAGTGGCGGGCGGAGTGGGTGGAGGCGATCGACTAGCGACCCGCGCCGGCAGTGACATCGACGTCGCCCTCACCGCTGCAGCGGCTGGCGCCAAGGTGGTGCGAGCCGCGTACGGCACTCAGGTGACCCGTCATCCGAAGGCTGACCTCGACTTCGCCACCGATGCTGACCTCGATGCCGAGGCGGCGATCCTCGGTGTCCTCGAATCGGCCCGCCCCGAGGACGCTCGAGTCGGGGAGGAGTCGGGCACGACCGGCAACTCCCGTGGTCGGCGGTGGCTGGTCGACCCGCTGTGCGGAACTCTCAACTTCGCGGCCCAGACACCCCTGGTTGCGGTGAACGTGGCGCTCGTCGATGCCGCGGCGAGCATCGCCTGTGTGTCCGTGGATCCCATCGCCGAGGAGTGCTTCTGGACCGATGGCCATGGCGCATACCTCCGTCGTGACGGGGCCGACGAGCCGCTCGTGCCGACGGCCGGCTCACGGCTCGTCGACATCAACTGCGACGGACCGATCGACCAGGCGTTTCTCGGACCCCAGCTGCTGGCGGACCCCGCATTCAGGTCAGCGTTCGGTCCACGGGTGACGTCGACGACGCTGGCAGTCGCCTGGGTCGCGGCCGGGCGGCGCGCGGCGTACGTCAGCGACGGGCTGTTCAGCGAGAACGTCCACTACGCCGCGGGGATTGGGATCTGCGGGAACGCGGGATGCGTCGTCACGGATCTCCGTGGGGACCCGGTGGAGGGTGGCCGGGGTCTCCTCATCGCTGCGGACGAGGCGACCCATGAGCGCCTGACCGAGATCCTCCGCCCCCATCTCGCGGACGGACCGCCGGGTTGGCGAGGAAGCTGGAGCGAGCGACGCGACGCGGCAGAGCGGAGCTAGCGTGACGGCGTGACGTACACGTGGCATGACATCGATGGCCGGATGGACGAGCTGTGCGACGAGTGCGGCTTCGACGCCCGGGAACTCGCCGCCACCCGGGAGGAGCAGCGACGGCTCGATACTGCGTACGCCGACCTCGAACGGCTCTTGGACCACCCGGACGCCGACCGGCGTCCTGCAGCCGACACCTGGTCGGCACGCGAGTACGTCGACCATTGCGTCGAGGTCGCCGCGGTGATGCTGGGTTGGGTTGCGGAACTCACCCATGGCGAAACGCAGGAGGAGTTCGACGATCTCGAGGCCTGCCGCCGTGCGGTTGCAGCTCTGGTTCCACCACTCACCGAGGCCCAGCGTGCCGCGGTCCTGCCCGATCAGTACCAACAACCGGTCACAGTCGAATGGTTGCTACGTCATCTGTTGCACGACGCCGAGCACCATGTGCTGGATCTCCGGCGCGGCTACGCCTCGCTCGGCATGGCCGACCACCCGGAGATCTCGTTCCGTGCCGAGGCCGGCACGTAGGTTGACGGCGTGACCGACACGTCGCACGAGATGGGTGGCCGCATGAGCGGGGCCGCGCGGATCAGCGTTCGCGTCGCGATGAGTCTCGACGGCTACATCGCCGACCGGTTCGGCGGCTACGACTGGATCGTTCCCGTGCCCAGTCCGGCGCTCGACACACGGCACCAGCTGCCGTTCGACGACTTCCTCGCAGACGTGGACACCGTCGTCATGGGTCGTCACTGCTTTGAGCAAGGACTGGCTCGCGACTACCTGATGCTGGGCAAGCGGGTGATCGTCGCAACGAGGCGCCCCCCTGCTGCCGGGGAAGCTCCCGAAGGCATCGAGTTCTGCGACGACGCGGTCAACACCGTGACTGCCGCTCGGGAACGTGGCGAGCACTGCTTCCTCTTCGGGGGTGGGGTGCTGGTGCAGTCCTTCCTTGCATCCGACGCCGTCGACACCCTCATCGTCGGCATCGTCCCGGTACTCCTCGGAAGTGGGCGGCCTCTGTTTCCGGGCGGGCACCACGCCATCAACCTCCGTCTCACCGACTACACCGTGGGCGACGGGAAGGTTCGGTTGGTCTACCAGCGCCGAGATCGATAGTCACCCGACATCCACCCCGCACGTCGGCCGGCAAGTATTCGTGGCAGAAGCCGCTGGGCAGCGAACCTGTCGCGGTGATGGTTCGGCTGCTGGTCACGCTTCGCGTGATGAAGGAACGTCGCTAGCGGGCGGCCTGTTCCAGCGCGGCTACAGCGGCGGGGGTTCCTGGCAGTGCCTGCAGCTCCTCGGCCACGGCGATGCACCGTGCCCGCATCTCGCCGTCGGCGAGGACCTCACGGGCACGTGTCCCGATCTCCTCGGGGTTGACGGTCGCGGCGTCGAGTGTGACGGCGACGCCGAGCTCTTCTGCGCGCATCGCGTTGTGCGGCTGATCCGCGCCCAACGGCAGCAGCAGGGATGGAAGCCCATGGGCGAGAGTCGCCATCAAGCTGCCCGAGCCGCCGTGCGAGACGACCAGGTCGACGTCCGAGAGGACCTCGTCTTGCGCCAGGAACCGTTCCACCCGCACGTGGGCCGGTTGGGGTCCGAGGTCGGCGGGATCGGTCCCCACCCCGACGGTGGCGACGATGTCCACGTCCAAGTCGGCCAGCCCGCCCAGGAGGCGCTCGAAGAGGTCGCCCGACGTGCTGTTGAAGATCGTGCCGAGCGTGACGTAGATGCCCGTCCGTCCAGCGCGCGGGGCCGGCGTTGGCGTCACGGCCGAGCGGTAGTGCGTCGGCAGCAGTGGCAACGGCGTCTGCGGACTCCGAAACGACGGCGCCGCATCGGTCAGCACCAGCCCTGAAGTGAGCCGGGTCAGCTCGGGGTCCGGGGGCAACCCGTGCTCGGCACGGACGGCGTCGAGGCGCGGGGCGACCAGTTCCGGTCGGATCAGCAGGCCAGCGGCGAGTACGAGATGGGTTGCCACGGGCACGTCCAGCAGCTCGGCGGCGATCGTCGTACCCAGGTCGGTCTCGTCGCGGAGCACCAGGTCTGGCCGAAAGGCGCGGATGACTTCCGGCACGGCCCCGGCCATCCGACGTGCGCCCCGGTCGGCGAAGTTCTCGGCGAACTCGATCTCGGTCGCGCGGGCGTCCATCACCTCGAGCGGCTGGCGACGCTCACTCGCGGACGTCTGGTCGTGGTGCGGCATCGGGCTGGTTGCGAAGGCGACGAACCCGGCCTCCTCGATCCGCGGGACCAGACCGCCGGACCCGGCGATGGCCACCTGGTGCCCGGCATCGCGAGCCGCATGCGCCAGCGGCAGGAGGGGAGCCAGGTGCCCAAGTCCGCCGACGAAGGTGATGAGAAGGCGCATGGCCTCCCAGAGTAGGCGCGAGCCGTCACTCCCGCAGGTTGGGATGGGCGTGAGCCGTCACTTCTGCCTGCACGAATGACGGCTCGGCACCTGTGGAGCCTGCACGAGTGACGGCTCGGCAGGGGTCGAGTCAGCGGCGCCCGGAGCCGAACATGCCGCGGGCGATCTCCCGACCCGCGGTCTTCATGAAGTCCTTGAACGCCGACGACTCGAGCACCTGGCCGACCAGGCCCTCGTCCTTCTCGGCGGGCTTCGGCTTCGGCGTGGACGTGGGCTTCGGCGTGGCCTTCGTCTTCTCCGCAGCCACCTCTTCGGCCACCTGCTCGGCCTCCGCCTTGCGGGCGCCCTCCTCGAGCCGCGCGGCGAGCCGTTCATGAGCGGAGTCACGGTCGATCGTCTCGGCGTACTTCGCGTTCCGGGGACTGGCCGCGACCGTCGCCGCCATCGCGTCCGCGTCGGCGGGGCCCATCCGCGACATCGGGGCGCGCAGCCGGGTCCACGCGACCGGCGTCGGGGCGCCGCGCTCGTTCATCACGGTGACCACCGCCTCGCCGATACCGAGGCTGGTGATGACCTGGCCGAGGTCCTCGTAGGCGCTGGTCGGGTAGGTGTTGACGGTCGCCTTGAGCGCCTTGGCGTCGTTGGGGGTGTGGGCACGCAACTGGTGCTGGATCCTCGACCCGAGCTGGGCGAGGACCTCGTCGGGCACGTCGGTCGGACTCTGGGTGACGAAGAAGACGCCGACGCCCTTGGAGCGGATCAGTCGCACGGTCCGCACGATCTGGTCGAGGAACGCGTCCGAGGCGTCGTCGAAGAGCAGGTGCGCCTCGTCGAAGAAGAAGACCAGCTTGGGCCGGTCGATGTCGCCGACCTCCGGGAGCTCGTGGAAGAGATCGGCCAGCAGCCACATCAAGAAGGTGGAGAAGACGACCGGCTTGTCCTGCAGCTGCGGCAGCTCGACCAGGCTGATCAGGCCGCGGCCGTCCGGCGCCTGCTGCAGCAGCTCGGAGGAGGCGAACTCGGGCTCGCCGAAGAACGCATCGGCTCCCTGGCTCTGGAACGACACCAGCTCGCGCAGGATCACGCCGGCAGTGCTCGCGGCGAGCCCGCCGAGCTCCTTGAGCTCCGACTTCCCCTCGTCGCTGGTGAGGTAGCCGATCACGGCCCGCAGGTCCGCGAGGTCGAGCAACGGCAGTCCGTGGGTGTCCGCGTAGTGGAAGACCAGACCCAGGCTGGACTCCTGGGTGTCGTTGAGGCCGAGCACCTTGCTGAGCAGCACCGGCCCGAAGGCGCTCAGCGTCACCCGCAGCGGGATGCCGGTGCCCTGTCCGCCGAGTGCGTAGTACTCGACCGGGAAGCCGGTCGCCTGCCAGTCCTGGCCGACCGAGGTCGCGCGGTCAGCGATCTTCTCGTTCGCCGCACCTGGCGTGCTGAGTCCGGACAGGTCGCCCTTGATGTCGGCGGCGAAGACGGGTACGCCGCTGGTGCTGAGCTGCTCGGCCAGCAGCTGCAGGGTCACGGTCTTGCCGGTGCCGGTCGCCCCCGCCACCAGCCCGTGCCGGTTGAGCATCTCCAGGGGGATCCGGATCGGGATGTCGGCCAGCGTCGTGGCGTCCAGCATGAGGCCGCCGAGCTCGAGTGCCGGCCCCTCGAACTCGTAACCCGGCGCCACGGCTGCGGAGACCGGGTCGGCCGGAGGCTTTTCGCTCATGTCGGGCACAGTAGCCGCCTCGGTTAAAGTCACCTCGTGATCTTCAAGCGCGTGGGACAGGGGCGGCCCTACCCCGACCACGGGCTGACGTCGCGTGACTGGGCGTCGCTGCCTCCACGCCAGATCCGGCTCGACCAGCTGGTCACCACCAAGGACACCCTCCGGCTCGACGCGCTGCTCGACGAGGACGGCACCTTCTACGGCGACCTGTTCGCCCACGTCGTGGAGTGGCAGGACGAGCTCTACCTCGAGGACGGACTCCACCGAGCACTCCGGGCCGCCCTCCAGCAACGCAACGTTCTCCACGCCCGAGTGCTCACGGTGTCCGGCTGATGGACGCGCGACTGAGGTCGCTGCTGACCCTGTCGGTGCTGGGTGTGCTGCTGGTCGTGGGCGGCCTGTGGGGCCTGTCGGCCCTGACCCAGCCGTTTCCCGAGGACGCGGAGCCAGCGGTCTGCGTGGACGTGCCGTTCGCGGAGGGCGAGAAGATCAGTCGCAGTGACGTCACCGTCAGCGTCCTCAACGCCGGCGACCGCAACGGCCTGGCCGGCTTCACGATGGACCTCTTCGTCAATGCGGGCTTCGGGCAGGGGGAATCAGGCAACACCGAGGACGGCGTACGGGTCAAGAAGGTCCAGATCTGGACCGACGATCCTGAGCATCCGGCGGTCCGGCTCGTGGCCCGACAGCTCGGCGGCGCCGTCAAGGTCGTACGCCGGGAGCCGAGCACGGCCGGCGTGCAGGTGGTGGTCGGTGACGGCTTCCAGAAGCTGGTCAAGGGCCCGCGCAAGATCGTCGCGCGCAGCGACGTCGACGTGTGCGGGCCGCCGCCCGAAGTGGTGGGCTGACCGGGCTCAGCGCCAGCCCGGCCGGTGGGGCCGGTCGAGCCACTGCGCCAGCCGGCCGCCGGCCGAGACCTGGCGGAGCCGCTCCTCGGTCTGCTCGCGCAGCCGGCGCGGAGTGACGATCAGCAGGTCGTCGCCGTGGCGCAGCACGGTGCGCCGCTCGGGCACGAGGGTCTCGCCGTCGCGGACGATCATCGAGATCGAGGCTCCCACCGGCAGCCGCAGCTCGCCGACCTCCACACCGTGCAGCTTGGAGACCGGACTGATCGCCACCTGCAGCAGGTCGGCCGCGATCCGGTCCAGCGGCGCCGCCTCCACCTCCAGCCCGCGGGGCTCGGAACGCCGGGCGACCTTGAGCAGCCGGGCGGCACCCGGCAGCGTCGGGCCGGTGAGCAGCGTGAAGAGCACCACCATCACGAACACCAGGTCGAAGAGCCGCTCGGCGCCGTCGACCCCTTCCGAGAGCGGGATCGTCGCCAGCACGATCGGCACCGCTCCGCGCAGTCCGGCCCACGACAGGAAGGACCGCTCGCGCCACGACATCCGGGCCCGCGCTGAGCTCACCCAGACCGAGATCGGGCGTGCGACGAAGGTCAGCACCAGACCCGCCGCCACCGCGAGACCCACCGTCGACAACGTGATCCGGTTCGGCGACAGCAGCAGCCCGAGCATCACGAAGAGCCCGATCTGGGCGAGCCACGCGACTCCTTCGGCGAAGGACCGGGTCGCGACGCGGTGGGGCAGCTCCATGTTGCCGAGCACCAGCGCGGCCACGTAGACCGCGGCGAACCCGGAGCCGTGCGCGGCCGCGGACGCGCCGTACGCGAGCAGCGTCAGGCAGAAGACGGCGATCGGGTACAGACCGGAGGAGGGCAGCGCGGCGCGGCGCATCAGCCACGCCCCACCGAAGCCGAACGCCAGACCGGAGAGGACGCCGGCGAGGAGCTCCCAGACGACGATGCCGGCCGCCGCGAAGACACCGTGCTCGGCCAGGGCACCGGTCGAGATCAGGGTCACCAGGACCACGGTCGGGGCGTCGTTGAGCCCTGACTCGGCCTCCAGCGGACCCACCAGCCGCCGGGGCAGCGGCACCACGCGCAACACCGAGAACACCGCGGCGGCATCGGTCGGCGAGGTGACGGCACCCAGCAGCACGGCGAGCTCCCACGGCAGCCCGAGCAGGTAGTGGGACGCCACCGCGACGATGGTGATCGACACCCCGACGCCCACCGTCGCGAGCGAGACGGCGAGCCCCATCGAGGGCCGCACCTGGCTCCACGTGGTCGTCAGGCCACCTTCGGCCAGGATGATCGCGAGTGCCGCGAAGCCGAGCGCGTGCGCGGCCTGGGCGTCCTCGAACCCGATGCCGAAGCCCGTCTCGCCCAGCGCCACGCCCATCAGCAGATAGATCAGCAGGCTGGGCAGCCCGGCCCGGGAGGAGACCCGGACCGCCAGGATGGCGAGAAGGGTGACGGCGCTGCCCACGAGGAAGTACACATCCAGTGCGTGGACATCGAAGGTCAAGCGTCACCTCGTCAAGCGGGGGCGGCGGGACCCCACCCTATCGGTGCGGTCCGGGCTCCCCCGCTGCCGCTACGGTCGGGCCGTGAGCCGATTCGAGGTCGCGAGCCGCGCGAATGTCCCGCCGTTCCACGTCATGGACCTGCTGGCCGCCGCCGACCGTCGACGTCGCGAACACGGCGACCTGGTCAACTTCGTGGCCGGCCAGCCGTCCACCGGCGCACCCGAGGCGGTCCGGGCCGAGGCGATCAGGCTGCTCAGCGGCACCGATCCACTGGGCTACACCGTCGCGACCGGCATCACCGAGCTGCGTGAACGGATCGCCGGCCATCACCAGCGGCTGCACGGCATCGAGGTCACCGCCGACGACGTCGTGGTCACCACCGGTTCGAGCGGCGGCTTCCTGCTGGCGTTCCTGGCGGCGTTCGAGGTCGGCGACCGCGTCGCCATGGCCCGCCCCGGATATCCCTGCTACCGCAACGTGCTGACCGCCCTGGGCTGCGAGGTGGTCGAGCTGCCCACCGGGCCCGAGAACCGCTACCAGCCGACCGTGGCCCAGCTCGAGCAGGCCGCAGGCGACGGGCGTCTCGCGGGCGTGGTGGTCGCCAGCCCCGCCAACCCGACCGGCACCATGCTGCTCCCCGAGGAGCTGGCCGCCATCGCGCGCTGGTGCGAGGAGCACGGCGTCCAGCTGGTCTCCGACGAGATCTACCACGGCATCGAGTACTCCGAGCCGTCACTGTCCCGCTCGGCGTGGGAGACCTCCCGCGAGGCGGTCGTCTTCTCCTCGTTCTCCAAGTACTTCTCGATGACCGGCTGGCGGATCGGCTGGATGCTGGTGCCCGAGCGGCTACGACGTCCCGTCGACGTGCTGGCCGGCAACTTCACGATCTGCCCTCCGGCGATCGCGCAGCACGCCGCCGTCGCCGCCTTCGACGACGCGGCGTACGCCGAGCTGGACGGCCACGTCGCCCGGTACGCCGACAACCGGGCCGTCCTGCTCGACGGACTCGGCCGCCTCGGGATCACCCGCCTGGCGCCGGCCGACGGCGCCTTCTACGTCTACGCCGACGTCGGCCACCTCACCGACGACTCGATGGCCTTCGCCCACCGGCTGCTCGCCGACACCGGCGTCGCGCTCGCGCCCGGCATCGACTTCGACACCGAGGCCGGTCACCGGTTCGTGCGGCTCAGCTTCGCGGGGCCGCGGTCCGACGTCGACGAGGGACTGGCCCGGCTGTCGGCGTACCTCGCCTAGGAGGGCAGCAGCGGCGGCATCGGCTCGTACGGCTCCAGGTCCGCCGGCCTCGGCAACCCCGACAGCAGGGCGCGGGCCACGAAGCCGTTGCGGATCCGCTGCGGGTGGTCCCCGACGCGCTTCTCGTCGACGACCCGGCCGGTGCGGTAGCTGACCCGCGCGATCTCGTCGGTGCCGCTCCAGGAGATGTAGCAGGAGCGGCCGTCGAAGGAGGGCGTCACCCAGTAGGGCTTGCCACCCTCCTTGAGGACCAGGGGGGTGCGCCGGTAGGTCGACCGGTCGACGACGGTGAGGTAGTCCGACATGGTGCCGGCCACGCAGAGCTTCGTCCCCGCCGTGTTCATGGCGATGCCGTGGTGGGCCGAGTCGAGCAGGTACTCGTCCTTGCGCAGGTCCTTGACGAGGTTGGGCAGCCGCTTGAAGCGCTCGATCTTCCCGGTGCTGCGGTCCATCTCGATGAACCCGTGGAAGAAGGAGACCTGGAAGTAGATCTTCTTCTCGTTCGGCGACAGCGTCAGCGGTCGCACCGCCGTGCTCTTGCCCTCGCGGCCGCGGTCGTCGAACGCGGCGCGCAGGTCGTAGCGGCGCAGCACCTCGAACGTGTCGGCGTCGACGATCTGGAAGACCCGCTCGCCCTTGGCGGGGTCGGCCTGGTCCTCGTCGGTCGGCGTGTAGACGTAGCCGATGCTGGCGTGCAGGATCTTGTCGCCGCCGGCGATGTAGACGCTCTCGTGCGGCGAGCCACCCGAGGGGAACTGGCCGACCTCCTCGCCGGTCTGCACGTCGATGGCGTGCACCACGTTGGCGGTCGAGGCGCTGACGACGACGGTGCTCCCGTCGGGCGAGATCGCCATGTGGTCGGCCCGTTGCCCGGCCACCGGGAACCGCCACACGATCTCCTGGGTCTCGAGGCTGATCGCCACGACATCGGCGTACGACGGCCGCGACGCGATCAGCAACCGCCCGTCGTTCGAGGTGTACATGTCGTCGACCAGCTGGTCGTGGCCCTCGCCGATCGCCTCGCGGACGGCCAGGTAGTAGGCGAGGCGTTCGGGGTTGGTGGCGATCTCGGCCATCCGCTGGTCCTGGTCGGGGATCATGTTGATCCGGCCCAGCCTCCGGAAGTTGCCGGGCGCGAGCAGGTCGACGGTGCCCTCCCAGTTGTTGCCGACGAAGACCGCGTTCCGGACGTCACCGACCGGCTGCTGACCCTCGGCGGCGCCGGCAGGCGCCGCGACCAGCGCCAGGGCGGCAGCGACCAGTACCGCCACCCCGTGGGCGACCGTGCGCGTGTTCGTCACCTGCATCCTCTCGTCGAACCTCCACCGACCAACGACCCCCGGGAGCGGGAGTTATGGAAACCGGTGCCCTCAGTGGTTTAGACCGAGACGATGCCGGGAAGTGACTCCCTCATGTACGGCGACACCTCCGTGATGCGCAAGCGCGCCACCCAGCTGCGTGACCAGGGGGCGGACATCCGCGCCACGGCCGACCACCTCGTCGGACGGGCCGAGCAGGTCACCTGGACCGGGCGGGCGGCCGACGCCATGCGTGAGCGCGTGAGCGACCGGGCCGCCCAGCTCCGCGACTGCGCCTCCCACCACGAGGGCGCGGCGGACGCACTGGAGCAGCACCTCCAGCAGGTCGACGACACCGTGGAGGCCATCGCGCAGATCGAGCGCAAGGCCTCGGCCCTGGTCGCCGACGCCCGCACCCGCGTCGCCCGGATCGACCGCTACGACGATCCGGACGGCGTGCAGCGCACCGCCACCGAGGAGGACCAGCAGCTGGCCTCCTTCACCCCGCCCCCGTCCGGTCATCGCGACTGGCTCACCGTCGAGCTCCCAGGACTCTGACGTGCCCACGATCGACCTCTCCTCACCCCCGCCGGCCCCGGCGACCCTGCTCGACGGTCTGCCGCGCCGGGTGACGCTGACGCTCCCCGAGCTGCGGCTCGTCGCCGAGCGCGCCGGCGGCGCCCCGCTGCCCTTCGAGCTCGCCGACGTCCGGCCGACCGACGCCCTCGAGGACCGGCTCGGCAACAGCCAGGCCACCGTCGAGGAGGGCGCGTACGCCGCGGCGCTGGCCTCCCTGCACGACCCCACCGAGTCGCTGGCCCGCCGCGGACTTCTCGGCGAGGTCGGGGAGGACACCGGACTGGTCGGGGCCGTGGGGCTGCTGGCCACCCCGCAGACCGCCGTCGACCTCGACGTGACCGCCGCCGGTGTCCGGGCCCGCGCGTGGCACCGACGCTCCGGCGACGCCGTCGCCGCCCTGTCCACCGTCGACGGGATCGTCTTCGAGCTGGCCTGGTTCCACACCTCACGGTGGGCCGACGAGCTGGCCCGCGCCGGCGTGCTGCCGGAGGACGTCGCGCTGACCCGCTCCGACGTGCCGGCGTACGTCGACCTGCCGTTCGAGCTGGCCGACGCGGCCAGTGAGGCGACCCGCAGCGGACGGACCGATCTCGTGCCGGTGCTGAGCGACCGGGCCGAGGGCGCCGTGCTCGCCGCCGACGGCGAGCCGCTGGGCGACTCGGTGACGACCAGCGTGCTGACCGCCCTGAGCACCGAGTCCCGGGGCCGGTTGCGGGTACTGGTCGCCGACCTCACCGGCGAGGAGACCGCGGTGGTCGGAGTGGTGTCGTGGACCCTGCTCGCCGACGGCTGGCACGCGCTCCGACCCCGGGAGGTCGACGGCAAGCCGCGGATCCAGGTGGCGGCGGTGACGCCGGGCGACCTCGCGACCGAGCTGGCGCCCGTCCTCGCGGAGGTGGCGACATGAGCCAGACGCCGGACGAGCTCGACCTGGCCGACAAGTACGAGCAGATGCTGTGGCTCGCCGACCTCTTCGACACCGCAGGTGACGACCTGCGCGCTCGCGCGCGGTTGGGTGACGAGGTGTTGCGCGACGAGGCCGTGACCGAGTCGGCCGAGCTGTCGCCCCTCACCTATCGCACCGCCGAGGACGAGATCCGCGGCGCCACGACGGGTCCCCGCGGCCTGCTCACGCGCGGCGTCGAGCTCGACGCCGATGCGCTCATGGTCCGGGCGACGGTGCTGACCTACCGCTGGATCGATGACCTCGCCGAGGCTGCCCACCGCACCATGGGCTCCATCGCGAGCCGGGCGATCGGCTACCTCGCCCCCGAGGTCGAGCTCGGCGGCGCCATCGTCGCAGCAGGACTGATCGAGACCGACTCCCTCGACCGACACGACGTCACCGGCTACCTCAGCGAGCTCGCCGAGCAGAACCCCGAGCTCCTCGACCACCTCACCAGCGGGGGCGGCGGCCTGCTCGAGAGCCTCCAGCTGCGCGCCCTGCTGACGGCCAGCGTGCTGGCGGGCGACAGCGGCCGGATGGCGTCGTTGGGCGGACTGCGAGCCATCGGCGTCCACGCGATGACTCCCGACTTCGGGTCGGCGTTGCGCGACGCCGCCGGCGGCTTCGTCACCGCGTCCCCCGAGGCCGGCGCACCGGACCCGGGTGCGGGCCCCACCGCGACCACCGAGGTCCCGCGTGGGCTCGAGGAGCTGATGGCGACCCTCGCCGAGTCACCGGGCAGCATCAGCGTCCGACGGATCTCCCCGCACCGCTACATCGCCTACCTGCCCGGCCCCGGCGGCCGCCGCGGCCGGCTGCGGCTGGTGGGCGGTGACCACTCGGCGTACGCCGGGCGCGTGGTCGCGGCGATCGAGGCGGCCGTCGAGGGCGACCCCGACGCGCGCGTGATGCTGGTGGGTTCGGCCCAGGGCGGCGTCACGGCCGCCGAGGTCGCGGCCACGGCCGAGACCGGGGCGTTCGTGATCGACCAGGTCGTGACCGCGGGGGCACCGCTGTCGCAGGTGCCCCACATCCCCGAGCGGACCCGTGTGCTGTCGTTGGAGGACCGGTCCGACCCGGTCGCGCTGCTCGGCTCGCTCATCAACGCCGGCGCCCGCAACCGTATGACGGTGGTCTTCGACCACGCGGCCGCACCGGGCGAGAACGTCTACGTCGCCGGCGCCCGCGCGGCCGATGCCGCCGACCACCCCGACCTCAGGGCCGAGCTCGACCGGCTCCAGTCGACCGGCTACTTCGCCGGCTGACTGCCGACACTGCTCACACGAGGTCGTGCACGAACTCGCTGAGCTGGACCAGGTTGCGGCACTCCACCATCGGCACGATCTCGCCGTACGGACCGGCCGCGGAGTCGCCGGTGTCCCAGTGACGCGGGTGCTCGGGGTTGAGCCACCACGCGTGGCGCGCGGCGTCGGAGATCTGCTGCAGCGCCGGGAGGGACAGGTCGCTGTAGTTCGAGCGGGCGTCGCCCAGGATCAGCAGCGAGGTCTTCGGGCCGACCGCGTCGCCGTACGTCTCGGCGAACGTCGTGAGCGCCCGGCCGTAGTTGGTGCGACCCCAGAGCGCGGCGTGGGCGGTGCTCGCGGCCAGGTCGGCCATCACGTCGGCGACGTCGGCACCCGGACGGAAGTGATGGGTGACCTCGTGCACGGTGTCGATGAACGTGAACGCCCTGACCTTGGTGAACTGCTCGCGCAGCGCGAAGACCAGCAGCAGCGTGAACTGCGCGAAGTTGGCGACCGATCCGCTGACGTCGCACAGCACGACCAGCTCGGTCCGGCGCGCCCGCTTGGGCCGATGCCGGGTCGTGATCGGCACGCCGCCGGTCGACAGCGAGGCGCGGACCGTACGCCGGACGTCGAGCGGACCACGTCGCAGCGCATGGTGCTCACGGGTCAACCGGGTCGCGAGCCGCCGGGCGAGCGGGTAGATCTCGCGGCGCATCTCCTCCAGGTCCGCCCGCCGGGCGGAGGTGAAGTCGAGCCGGTCGATGGTGGGCCGAACGGCGACGTCGGCGACGTGGTCGGGCCCCTTCTCCTCGGCGATCCGGCGCCGGGCGTCGTCCTCGACCGCCTGGGTGAACGCCCCGATCCGGCGACCTGCCGCCCGTCGCGCCTCGTCGGGGACCCGGCCGCGTTGCTCCAACGCCGCCACGATCCGCCCGGTCAGCTCGGTGGGGTCGACCCGGCGCAGCGCGGTGTACGCCGACCACCCGGACAGTCCCGGCGCCCGACCCGGCATCGCGCCGAACCGGCCGACCGCCTCGACGGCGAGGTCCAGCACGGCTCGCTGGCCGTCGTCGACCAGGGCCTCCTCCAGCCGCTCGAGGAAGTCGGCGAGTGCCTCGGCGGAGTCGCGGACGGCAGGCACCCCGCCGCCTTCCGGATCCTCCGCACCGTCCACCCCGGCGACACCCGCACCGACCAGGCGCGGGAAGTAGAGGTCGAACAGGGCGTCGAACGTCGGTCGCTGCGACTGCCGCTTCACCACCGTCGCGGCGTACCCGGTCCGGACGGTCTCGCGGTCGTGCCACGGCAGCGCGCCGAGGGCGGCGAACGCGTCGAGGTCCTCTGCGAGGGAGACCGGCAGCCCCGCCCCGCGCAGAGCCTCGAGGAACTCGATGTGGCGACCGACCAGGCCACTCATGGCAGGCCGAGCTCCCGGATCGCGCGGTCGTGGTCGGAGGCGTGCTTGAGGACCGCGCCCAGGGTGCGGCTGATGGTCTCGTCGTCGAGGTTGCCGACCTGGAGCGCCACGAGGGTGCGTGCCCAGTCGACGGACTCCGCGATCGACGGCGCCTTCTTGAGGTCGAGGTCGCGCAGTCGGCCGATGGTGTCGACGAGCTGCTCGGCGATCCGGCGGTCGAGGTCGGGAACCTGCCCGGTGACGATCTCCCGCTCGCGCTCGGCGTCGGGGTAGTCGAGGTGGAGGTAGAGGCAACGTCGCTTCAGCGCCTCGGACAGCTCGCGGCTGGCGTTGGAGGTGAGCACGACGTACGGGCGACGCAACGCCACCACGGTGCCGAGCTCGGGGATGGTGACCTGGAAGTCGCTCAGCACCTCCAGCAGCAACCCCTCGACCTCCACGTCGGTCTTGTCGACCTCGTCGATGAGCAGCACCGTCGGCGTCTCGCGCCGGATCGCCGTCAGCAACGGACGGGTCAACAGGAACTCGTCGCTGAATATGTCGTCGTGCGTCTCGCTCCACGCCTGGTCACCGCCGCTGGCCTGGATCCGCAACAGCTGCTTCTTGTAGTTCCACTCGTACAGCGCCCGGGCCTCGTCGAGTCCCTCGTAGCACTGCAGCCGGACGAGATCGGCGCCGGTCGCACGGGCCACTGCCTTGGCGAGCTCGGTCTTCCCGACGCCGGCGGGGCCCTCGACCAGCAGCGGCTTCTCCAGCGCGCCGGCGAGGTAGGCGGTCGTCGCGGTGGAGTCGTCGGCGAGGTAGCCGGTGTCGCGCAGCGACTCCGAGGCGCCGGTGGGCGAGGAGAACCAGGTCACCTGACCATCCTCGCGCACACCGACGCATCAGCTCCCGCGGGTTGCCACGCGCGGGTGTGTCTCCCTCGTGCTGAGGAGTCTGTCACTCCTGGCACCGGGGCGTGGACCCTCGTGGAGACCGAGCGCCATAGCCCGACCTGACCATGCCGCATGGTCCGTTCGGACCACGTCGCGCTGGGGAGGTCGGCAGCCGTCAGTCCTGGGGGCGGTCGGGTCGGCCGCCACGTCCGGCTCCACCTGCGAACCGGGCGGCCCCGATGGCCGCGACACCGGTCGCGAGCGAGTCGATTCCGTACCGGAACTCGCTCTTCATCGCCTCCGCTGTTGCTTGTCCCTCGCCCTCGAGCGCGGCCAACCGGTCGTTGCGCAGGCACTCCTGCGGCAGACCCGCCAGCATGAAGGCCACGGAGAGCGCTTCGTCGAGCGCCGTGCCGGGCTCGACGACCCAGTTGACCAGTCCCATCCGTTCGGCCTCCACGGCACCGACCTCGCGGCCGGTGAGGATCAGGTCCATGGCCCGGCCGGTGCCGATCAGGCGCGGCAGCCGCACCGTGCCGCCGTCGATCAGCGGCACGCCCCAGCGCCGGCAGAAGACCCCGAAGCTGGCGTCGCGAGCCGCGACGCGGAGATCGCACCAGATCGCCAGCTCCAGCCCGCCGGCCACGGCGTAGCCCTCGATGGCGGCGATCACCGGCTTCGAGAGCTGCATCCGGGTCGGACCCATCGGCCCCGGCCCGTCCGGCTCCACGCGCTGATCCATCGCCTTCAGGTCGGCGCCGGAGCTGAACGTGCCGCCCTCGCCGTACAACACGGCGACCGACTGGGTGTCGTCGGCGTCGAACTCCTCGAACGCCTGACGCAGCAGGTCAGCAGTGGCTCGGTCGACGGCGTTGCGGGTCTCCTGCCGGTCGAGGGTCACCAGCGTCACCGGCCCGTCGCGCATCGTGGTGACGGTCGGGAAGGGGGGCATGGCCGCAGGGTATCTAGGCTGGCGTCGTGGCCGCACACCATTCTCCCCACGACGTCTTTGCCGCCACCCTGCGCGAGCAGCTCGAGTGGTTCATCGACCAGCACCGGCGCGGACTCCGCGACAGCCTCGAGGGCCTCACGGAGGAGGAAGTACGCCGACGACTCGTGCCGTCGGCGACGACCCTGCTCGGGCTGGTCAAGCATGCGACGTTCGTGGAGCAGGTCTGGTTCGACGAGGCGATCACGGGTCGTCCGCGGGCGGAGATCGGTATCGGGGAGACGGTGGACGAGTCGTTCGTCCTGGACCCCGAGGACACCATCGCCTCCGTCGTCAGCCGGTACGACGAGGTCTGCGCGGCTTCGCGGGCCGCCGTCGCTCAGCTGGGCGTGGACGACGAGGTGTCCGGGAACCGGCGCGGCCCGCTGCCGATGCGGTGGATCCTGCTGCACGTGATTCGCGAGCTGGCCCAGCACTGCGGCCACGCCGACATCCTGCGCGAGCAGATCCTCGCCGGCCGGGACCCCTCCGACGCAGTGCGATAGTTCGGACATGGACTCCCGCCACGCACTCGTCAGGCGCCCCTCGTCCCGGCTGGCCGACGGCCTGGTCACCCACATCGCGCGCAGCGACGACGTCGACCCCGAGCTCGCCGAACGCCAGTGGGCGGGCTACGTCGACGCGCTCCACTCCGCCGGCTGGACGACCCACGAGGTCCCGGCCGCGGACGAGTGCCCCGACTCGGTGTTCGTCGAGGACACGATGGTCGTGTACGACGACCTCGCCGTCATCAGCCGGCCGGGTGCCGACGAACGGCGGCCCGAGACGGACGCGGCCGAGGCGGCGGTCCGGGCCCAGGGCTACCGCGTCGCCCACATCGAGGCGCCGGGAACCCTCGACGGCGGCGACGTCCTCAAGCACGGCGGCACCGTGTGGGTCGGGCGCGGTGGCCGCACCAACGACGAGGGGATCGCCCAGCTGCGGGCCCACCTGGCGCCCCTCGGTGCCGAGGTCGTCGTCGTACCGCTCACCAAGGTGCTGCACCTCAAGACCGCCGTGACCGCGTTGCCCGACGGCACCGTGATCGGCTTCGAGCCGCTCGTCGACGACCCGTCGGTCTGGGGCGACCACTTCCTCGGCGTACCGGAGGAGGCCGGGGCGCACGTCGTGCTGCTCGGCGACGACACCGTGCTGATGTCGACCTCCGCGCCGCAGACCGCCGCGCTGCTGGAGGACCGCGGCCTGCGCGTGGTCGCGGTCGACATGTCCGAGTTCGAGAAGCTCGAGGGCTGCGTGACCTGCCTGTCGGTGCGGCTGCGCGGGCGGCCCCAGCAGGCCTGACCGGGCGGCGCACGGCGGACTCAGTTGGTCTTGACCATCGCGCAGCGCAGGGACGCGTCGATGCCCGGCAGCGATGCCTCGTGCACCATCGTGCGTTCCAGCTCGGGGCCGATTTCCTCCTGGGGCAGGACGCGATACCCCAGACGGAGGTAGTAGGGGCCGTTCCACGGCACGTTGCGGAAGGTCGTCAGCGTGGTCGCAGGACGGCCGGCCGCTCGACCCCACTCCTCCAGGAACTCGATGAGGGATCGACCGAGGGCACGACCCGCGTACTCCGGTGCCACCGAGACTTGAGCGATGTGGGCGTTCCCATCCAGCACCTCTGCGCTGATGTACCCCGCGACGACCGAGCCGACCTCCGTCACCCAGAGCCGTTCCGCTGCGACTGACTCACGCAGATCAGCAACACGAGGAACGTCTTCGGCAACCTTTGACATTCCGACGGTGCGAAACAATTGCCCGGCCTCGACCTCCACGGCGACGAGTCGCTGGAGGTCTGCTTCGGTGCCAGGCCGGATCAAGGGCGCACGCATGGTGTCATCATTTCATGCCGCACCGTCGGGTCGAGCAGCAGCACAGCACCTCCGCCGCACAGGCGGGCATGTGCGACGACGCCGGCCCCGAGCCCTCGCAGAGGGCCGGAACCGGCGTCGCACCTGGCTGGCGGTGGCGGAGGGATTTGAACCCTCGGTTGGCTTGCACCAACAAACGCTTTCGAGGCGTTCTCCTTAGGCCGCTCGGACACGCCACCGCCGGGAAGGTTACCGGAGCGGGTGGGGGCGACAGAAATCGGACGGGGTCAGGCTGGCCAGTCGGGGCGACGCCCGGTCGCGCCCGCCAACTGGTCGAGGAAGGGCGCCTCAGGCGGCACAGCGACCGGCGGACCGAACGGCCCGTCGTCGTCATCACCGGGAGCCTCGAAGGATCGGGCGAAGCCGAGACAGGCAGTGACCGACGCGTCGCCGGGGTCGTAGGGCTGTCTGGTCGCCACGGCGAGGTCCCAGCCGTGGACGACCACCTCGTTGAGCGCGACCATCGCGGCCACCTCACCCGGCAGCTCGACGGGGCCGGCCTGGGTCATGCCGTCGTAGGCCGCCGGGTCACGCCACGCCTCGGCGAGCTCGGCCAGGGCCGCCGCGGTCGACTCCCGCCAGCCCTCGGGGAGTCGACTGGCATCACCGGACGCGTTCCCGCTGCCCTCGGGGCGGTGCTTCCGCGCTGCGGCCGTGAAGGCGGACGACAACCCCAGCACGTGATCCACCAGATCACCCACGGTGTACGTCGGACACGGGGTCGGGTCGCCGAGCTGGTCGTCGCGCACACCGGCGACCACGTCCGCGGTCGCGCGCGTGGCCGGTTCGAGGTCGAGGGTGCTCATGTCGGTGCTGACCGGACCAGTGGCCCGGATTCATCGGTGGGAGCGGAAGAACTCCTCCAGCAGTGCGGTCGACTCTGCGGCAAGCACCCCGCTGACCACCTCGGGGCGGTGGTTGAGCCGCCGGTCGCGCACCACGTCCCAGAGGCTGCCGACCGCGCCGGCCTTGTCGTCGTAGGCCCCGAACACGACGCGGTCGACGCGAGCCAGCACCGCGGCGCCGGCACACATCGTGCACGGCTCGAGGGTGACGACCAGGGTGCAGCCGTCGAGGCGCCATCCGCCCCGTTCGGCGGCGGCCTCCCGCAACGCGACCACCTCGGCGTGGCCGGTGGGGTCGGCGCGCTCCTCGCGGACGTTGCGGCCGGTGCCGAGGACCTCACCATCGGCAGAGAGGACGACTGCGCCGACCGGCACGTCGCCGGTGGCGAGCGCGGCGCGCGCCTCGTCGAGTGCCGCGTCCATCGCGGCGTCCCAGGGTCCGGTCACGTCAGGCCGAGGCGAGGCCCACGGCCTCGTCGAACAGCGAACCGAACCCGAGCCGGCGGGCGATGTCGGAGAGCATCTCGTCGGGGTAGAGGTCGAGGTCGTCGAGCAGCACTCCCATGTCCATGGCGTGCATGCCGAGGTCGCCGAGCAGGTCGAGGTCACCGGCGGGCTGCTGCTCGTCGTCATCCTCCGGCTCCGGGAGTCCGAGGAACCCCACCACCGACGCCGCCAGCTCCCACTCGTCGGCGGCGGTGAAGTCGGAGAGCAGCACCCGGGTGTGCGAGCCCGCGACCCGGACGATCACGAAGAAGTCCTCGTCGACCGCGATCATCCCCAGCGCTCCACCGTCGCCGGGGAAGCGCCGCAGCGCGTGCGAGAGGGCGTCGACATCGGCCAGCACGTCGTGCGCCAGCTCCTGGACCTGCCAGACGCCTTCCTCACGATAGGCGGCCACGGCGAAGTCGACGCCGTCCTGCTGATCGGACATGACGAGACTCCTCCCTGCCGAGCGGACACGAACGCGTCCAGAGTGACAGAGCCACCTACGCCGGTCCAGTGGCTTCACGTCGCCTGCCGGTGAACACCCCGTGGGGACTAGGGTTCCGGTCATGCGCACCCACGTCGTGGACCACCCGCTGATCTCCCACAAGCTGACCTACCTGCGGGACGAGAACACCGACTCCCCGACGTTCCGGCGACTGGCCGATGAGCTGGTGACCCTGCTGGCCTACGAGGCCACCCGCGAGGTGCGGGTCGCGCCGAAGGAGATCAACACCCCGGTCGGCCCCACCACGGGCGTCAAGCTGGCCCGGCCCAAGCCACTGGTGGTGCCGATCCTGCGCGCCGGCCTGGGCATGCTCGACGGGTTGATGCGGCTGCTGCCGACCGCCGAGGTCGGGTTCCTCGGGATGATCCGCAACGAGGAGACCCTCGAGGCCTCGACGTACGCCGAGCGGCTGCCCGATGACCTGTCGGGCCGTCAGTGCTACCTGCTCGACCCGATGCTCGCCACCGGCGGCACGCTCGCCGCCGCGATCCGGTTCCTGGTCGACCGCGGCGCCAACGACATCACCGCCATCTGCCTGCTCGCCGCGCCCGAGGGCTGCGCGCGCCTCGAGCAGGAACTGGCCGACCTCGACGTCCCGGTGACCATCGTGACCGCGGCCATGGACGAGAAGCTCAACGACAAGGGCTACATCGTGCCCGGCCTCGGCGACGCCGGCGACCGGCTGTACGGCATCGCCGACTGACCTGGGCCCTGTGCCGCTGTCTCAGAGTGCCTTCACGGCGCTCAGGAGCTTGCCCATCGTGTCCTTGGCGTCGCCGAACAACAACGTGGTCGTCTCCTCGAAGAGCAGCTCGTTCTCGATCCCCGCGAAACCAGGGCGCATCGAGCGCTTCATGAAGATGACCTGCTTGGCCTCGTCGGCGTTGAGGATCGGCATGCCGTAGATGGGTGCACCCGGGGTGGTCTTCGCCGCCGGGTTGACCACGTCGTTGGCACCGACGACCAAGACGACGTCGGCGTCCTTGAAGTCGCCGTTGATGTCGTCCATCTCCTTGAGCTGCTCATACGGCACCTGCGCCTCGGCGAGCAGCACGTTCATGTGACCGGGCATGCGGCCGGCCACCGGGTGGATCGCGTAGTCGACCTGCGAGCCGCGCTCGGTGAGCACGTCGACGAGCTCGCGCAGCGTGTGCTGGGCCTGGGCGACGGCGAGGCCGTAGCCGGGCACGATGATCACGCGGTCGGCGTACCCCAGCATGATCGCGGCGTCCACGGGGCCGGCCGAGCGCACCGGCCGGTCGGAGGCTTCCCCGCTGCCGAGCGTCGAACCGCCCTTGAGGGCACCGAACAGGATGTTGGCGACCGAGCGCCCCATGGCCCTGGCCATCAGCAGGGTCAGGAACGTGCCGGCGGCACCGACGAGCGTGCCGGCGACCAGCAGCAGCGTGTTGGAGAGGACGTAGCCGCCTGCGGCGACGGTCAGGCCGGTGAAGGCGTTGAGCAGCGAGATCACGATCGGGACGTCCGCGCCACCCACCGGCAGCACCAGGAGTACGCCGAAGCCCAGACCCAGCAGTGCCAGCACGATGCCGGCCCAGACGGTCGGGTCGTTGATGAGCAGCCCGGAGAGCACCAGCCCGCCCACCAGGGCGCCGCCGAACACGACCGCCAGCCCCGGGAACGTCACCGGCCGCGAGGTCATCAGGTCCTGCAGCTTGGCGAAGGTGATGGCCGATCCGGCGAACGAGACCGAACCGACGAAGATCGTGAAGGCGGTGGCGACGAGGACGAACCAGCCGACCGAGTCACCGACCCGGGCGTGGGTGATCTCCTGCAGCTCGACCAGGGCGACCAGCGCCGCTGCGCCGCCGCCGACGCCGTTGA
The DNA here is from genome assembly GCA_963782075.1 of uncultured Actinomycetota bacterium. Taxonomy (GTDB): domain Bacteria; phylum Actinomycetota; class Actinomycetes; order Propionibacteriales; family Nocardioidaceae; genus Nocardioides. The sequence goes on along the minus strand of CAWAIJ010000014.1, from coordinate 216,198 downwards.
ACAGCGCGACCATCTGCGGCATCTGGGTCATCGTGACCTTCTGCGCGCCGTAGACCCCGCCCGCGGTGCCGATCGCGATCGCGATCAGGATCAGCACCACGTTGTCCATGTTCTTGAGGTAGAAGAACGGCAGCGCACACGCGACGACCGCGGCCCCGGCGCCGATCAGGTTGCCGACGCGCGCGGTGCGCGGACCCGAGAGCCCCTTGAGGGCGAGGATGAAGGCGACCGCGCAGGCCAGGTAGACCAGTTGTGCCCAGGTGGGGATCACGCTGCGGCTCCCTTCTCCGGGGCCGGCTTGGGCGCCTTCTTGCGCGTGAACATCTGGAGCATCCGGTCGGTGACCACGAACCCGCCGACCATGTTGACCGACGCCAGCACGATCGCGATCAGACCGACCACGAGCGCGAAGCCCGACGCCTGGGCGGTGACGATGATCGCGCCGAGCAGGATCACGCCGTGGATGGCGTTGGCGCCGGACATCAGCGGTGTGTGGAGGGTCGAGGACACCTTGGAGATCACCTCGATGCCGACGAACACGCTGAGCACGAAGATGGTCAGCCAGACGATGGACTCGCTCACGAGGGGTCTCCTTCCAGTGCCTGCCGGGTGGGTTCGTGGAGGATGGCCCCGTCGCGGGTGACGCAGGCGCCGGCGATGATCTCGTCGTCGGGATCGGGGGCGAACGCCGTGGCGCCGTCCTCATCGGTCGAGGTCATCAGGGTGACCAGGTTGACGATGTTCTGGGCGTAGAGGCGCGAGGCGGGCCCGGGCATCTGGCTGGGCACGTTGCGACCTCCCCAGACCTGGGCGTTGCCGATCCGGACGACCTCGCCGGCGACCGAGCCCTCGACGTTGCCGCCGGTCTCTGCGGCCAGGTCGACCACGACCGAGCCGGGGCTCATCTCCTCCACCATCGCCCGGGTCACGAGCATCGGGGCCGTCCGGCCCGGGACCGCCGCGGTGGTGATGAGGGCGTCGGCCTGGGCGATGTACGGCGTGAGCAGCTCACGCTGCCGGGCTGCCCGGTCCTCGGTCATCTCGCGCGCGTAGCCGCCCGAGCCCTCGAGCGTCTCGAGCTCGAGGTTGATCGGCTTGGCGCCCACCGACGCGATCTCCTCGGCGGCCGCCGCGCGGACGTCGTAGGCCTGGACCACCGCGCCGAGCCGCTTCGCGGTGGCGATGGCCTGCAACCCGGCGACACCAGCGCCGAGCACGACGACCTGGGCCGGCTTGACGGTGCCGGCCGACGTCATGTTCAGGGGGAAGAAGCGACGCAGCATCCCGGCGGCGACGATCGCGCAGCGGTAGCCGGCGACCAGCGCCTGCGACGACAGCGCGTCCATCGACTGGGCGCGCGAGATCCGCGGCACCAGCTCCATCGCGTACGCCGTCAGCCGCGCGTCGCGGCAGGTGGCGACCAGCTCTCCCTCGGCCATGGTGGGCAGGAACGAGATCAGCGACGTGCCCTCGGCCAGGCCTCTGGCCCGTGGCGGGTCGAGCGGCTGGACGGAGACGATGAGGTCAGCACCGTCGAAGGCGCCGTCCTCGATGGTCGCCCCCGACGCGACGAACTCCTCGTCCGAGATCAGGGCGTGCCGCCCCGCGTCCGGCTCGACGGCCACGTCGTACCCGAGTCCGGTCAGCTTCTCGACCAGCTCGGGCACCATCGCGATCCGGGACTCGCCGTCCCTGGTTTCCCTTGCCACTGCGATCTTCACGGGGCGAACCTACGAGAGATCTGCCGTCAGGCACAGGCATCTCAGCGCGCGGCGTGGTGAGTCATGCCACCTCGAACCGTTCGATCACCTCGTAGCGCGGGCGTTTCCGTGGTCCCTCACCGAGGTGGGAGGCGACCAGGGTCCACTCCGTCGTGCGCCAGGACGGTCCGGCGTAGCCGTCGAGCAGCCGGACCCACGGCGTCACCTCGGTCGGCCGACCGAGGCGGGCCAGCGTCACGTGCGGTCGGAACCGCTGTCCACCGACATCGACCCCGGACCTGGATGCGGCTGCCCGTGCGCCGGTCGCCATCCGGGCCACCTCGACCCGCCCGGTCTCGTCGAGCTCGAGCCCGCCCCACAGCACCCGAGCCCGCGCCGGGTCGGGGAAGGCCCCGCCGCCGGCGAACCGGGTCAGCACCGGCGTCCGGCGCCGGGCGGCGCGGGTCAACCGCTCGACCAGGTCGTCGAGCCGCCGGTCCGGGACGTCGGCGAGGAACGCGAGCGTCACGTGGAACTGCTCGGGCACTGCCCACCGGAACGGCGCGGCCTCCCGGCGTACGGCGAGGAACTCGTCGAGGTGCTCCACCGCCTCCTCCGGCGGTACGAGCGCGACGAACATCCGCATGGGAGGACGGTACGAGGTCAGCCCTTGGTGCCGCCCGCGGTGAGACCGGCGACGAGGTGGCGTTGCGCGAAGAAGAAGACGATGCCGGCGGGGACCATGATCAAGATCGCGGCGGGCGTGAGGAGCTCCCAGCGCTGGTTGAACTGGGGCACGAACTGCTGGAGTCCGGCACCGAGGGTGTAGTTGTCGTTGGACTGGATGAACGCGATCGCGTAGGCGACCTCGCCCCAGGCGGTGAGGAACGTGTAGAACGCCGTGACCGCCAGACCGGGCCGGGCCAGCGGCAAGATCACCCGCCAGAAGGTCTGGAAGGGGCCGAGCCCGTCCAGCGCGGCCGCCTCGTCGAGCTCACGGGGGATCGTGTCGAAGTAGCCGCGGAGCATCCACGCACAGAACGGCACCGCCACCGTGCAGTAGGCGATGACCAGCGAGATCTTGGTGTCGATCAGGCCGAGATTGGCCATGATCGTGTAGATGGGCACGATCAAGATGGCGACCGGGAACATCTGGGTCAGCAGGAACACCCACATCAGCCCACGCTTGCCCGGGAAGTTGAAGCGGCTCAGCGCGTAGCCGGCGGTCGCGGCCATCGCGATGCCGAACACCATCGTGAAGCTGGCGACGATGACCGAGTTCAGGAACCAGGTGGGGAAGCTGGTGTGGAACAGCACCTGCTTGTAGTTGTCCAGCGACGGACTGTTGAACAGCTCGATGTTCGAGCGCTGGATCTCCTGGCCCGGCTTGAGCGAGCTGAGGAACACCCACAGCACCGGGAACAGGGCGATGAAGACCGCCACGCACAGGGTGCCGTGGAGTGCGACCGAGGCGAGGGTGCCCCGGGGACGGCCCTGCTTCGGCTCGGGACCGTACGGCGCGTCGGCCGAGCCGGTCGGGGCCACCATCGCGGCCGTGGCGTCAGCCATCAGAACACCTCTCCCTGTCGACGGAGCAACCGGCGGTAGACGGAGGCGTAGACCACGAGCATCGACAAGATGAGCACGCCGTACGTCGCGGCGAGGGAGTAGTTGCGCAGCCCCTCGAACGCCGCCCGGAAGGCACCGGTCACGAGGATCTCGGTCTGGCCCGCAGGCTCGCCCCCGGTCACGAAGAAGATGATCGGGAACATGTTGAACGTCCAGATGGTGCCGAGCAGGATCACCGTCGAGCTGATCGGTCGCAGTCCGGGCAGGGTGATGTTGCGGAAGCGTTGCCACGGTGAGGCACCGTCGATGGCGGCTGCCTCGTAGAGGTCGTTGTTGATCGACTGGAGGCCTCCCAGGATCGCGACCATCATGAACGGCACGCCGAGCCAGATGTTGGTCACGATCGCCGTGAACATCGCCGTCCAGCGGTGGTCGGTCCACGCCACCGGATCGATGCCGATCTTGTCGAGGACCGCGTTGATGAGACCGAAGTTCTGGTTGAACATGAACCGCCAGGCGAAGGCGCTGACGAACGCCGGCACGGCCCACGGGACGATCAACAGCACCCGGTAGAAGCTGCGTCCGCGGAACTCGCGGTGGAGCATCACCGCGAGACCCAGCCCGATCGTGTAGTGGAAGAACACGCAGGCGCCGGTCCACACGATGGTGTTGGTGAACCAGAGCCAGAAGTGGCCGCGCTTCCCGCTCAGGATGTCGACGTAGTTCTGGAGGCCCACGAACTCCGAGCTGCGGGGGTTGTCCTTGCAGGTCTCTCCCCCACCCAGGGTCTTGGTGCAGATGATCTCTTGCTGGTTGCCCTCGTTGAGATTGGTCAGCGACTGGTAGATGCCCTGCCCCAAGGGGAAGAGGACCAGGACGCCGAGCACGACGACGGTGGGCAGCACCATCGCCCACGCGTACCAGTTGCGGTCGTAGCTCCGGCGCAGTCGACCCGGGTCACGGCCGGGCTGCCGGGAGGCCGGTTGCGGTTCCTCGGGTGCCTGCGTGTCGATCGAGGTCATCGGGGCTCCTCCTGCTGGTTCCGGGGGCCGAGCCGGTGCGGCTCGGCCCCCGGCCAGGTCAGGCTCAGGTCACTCGGAGTAGTCGGGGACCACGTCGGACTTGAAGGTGTCGGCCGCGGTGCCGAGCGAGGACCCGACGTCCTTGCCCTGGACCAGCACCTCGGTCGCCATCTGGTCGAGCGGCGCGAAGAACAGGCCGCCCTCGGGAATCCACGGCCGCGGCTGCGCGACCGCCAGGGCCGGCTCCCAGGCCGCCACCTTCTCGTTGCCGGAGATGAGCTCGTAGGCGTCGGCGTTGGCGGGCAGCAGGCCCAGCTCGTCGGCGATGAACGCCTGCGACTCCGCGCTGCTCATGAACTGGACGAACGCGATCGCAGCGTCGGCCTTGGCGTCGTCCATGCCCGAGTAGATGACGTAGTTGTGGCCGCCGACCGGGGCGCCCTGTCCGCCGTCACCGGCCGGGACCGGGGCGACACCGAGGTTGTCGAAGCCACCGAACTTGGTGTCCTCGGAGACGGCCGCGGTCTCCCAGGGGCCGTTGATGATCATGCCGACCTTGCCCTCCTTGAAGAGGGTCATCATCGTGCCGTAGGAGTCGTTGGCGTCGGGCTTGACGGCCGCTCCGCTCTTCACGAGGTCCTGGGCGGTCTCGATGCCGGCCACGTTCTCCGGGCTGTTCACGGTGATCTTCTGGGCGTCGGTGTCGACCAGGTCACCGCCCTCGCCGTAGATGAACGGCAGCAGGAAGTAGCCGCCGGAGTTGATGTAGATGCCGTCGGCGCCGACCTTCTGGAGCTTGGCGGAGGCGTCGGCCACCTCGTCCCAGGTCGCCGGCGGGGCGTCGATGCCGGCCTTCTTGAAGAGCGCCTTGTTGTACATCAGGCCGAGGGTGTCGGTGACCTGCGGGACGCCGTAGGTCTGGTCCTCGTAGACGTTGCTGGACAGGGGCGTCTCGAGGAAGTTGGTGTCCTCCAGCAGCGGGGTGCCGTCCAGGGCGAAGAGGTAGCCGAGCGAGGCGAACTCCGGCACCCACGCCACCTCGGCGCGCAGGATGTCGGGCGCCCCGGAGTCGGACTGGGCCGCGGTCTTGAACTTGTTCTGCGCGTCCCCGAACGGCACCGACTCGTAGTTGATGGTCACGTTCGGGTAGGTCTCGTTGAACTGCTGGATCAGCTTCTCGAAGGCGGGGCCCTCGTTGGTGGGGTCGGAGGTGTCCCACCAGGTCAGCTCGGCGTCGAGGTCGGCAGGATCGACGGTCGACTCACTGCCCGGGTCCTGGTCGGCCTCGGGCTCGCCTGAGTCGCCTCCGCAGGCGGCCAGGGTGAGCGCGAGGAGGGCGGTGCCGGCGACGGCGGGCAACATTCGGCGCATGGGGTGCTCCCTTGGGGATGTTCTTTGGAGGTCTGGCTTCGGTATCAGGGTGACGAGGGCGCGTTCCCGCGCTGGTCGGGGACATTAGCAAGACCTTGCATCAAATGGAAGCCCTTGCAATGTGCCTGCGGACCGGCTTTCATACCTCCATGGCAACCCTGGCCGAGATCGCCGCGCACGCCGGCGTCAGCGAAGCGACGGTCAGCCGAGTCCTCAACGACAAGCCGGGCGTGAGCGACACCGCCCGTGGTGCCGTGCTCACCGCGCTCGACGTGCTGGGCTACGAGCGACCGAGCCGGCTGCGGCGACGCAGTGCGGGCCTGGTCGGGCTGGTCGTGCCCGAGCTCGAGAACCCCATCTTCCCGGCGTTCGCGCAGGTCATCGACGATGCCTTGGCCTCGCGTCGGTTCACGCCGGTGCTGTGCACCCAGTCACCCGGTGGCATCAGCGAGGACGAGTACGTCGAGTCGTTGCTCGACCACGGTGTCGCCGGCATCTTGTTCGTGTCCGGCCGGCACGCCGACGTGTTCGCCGACCACGACCGCTACCGCACCCTGATCGAGCGGAAGCTGCCGGTGGTCTTCGTCAACGGGTTTGCCGCCGACATCGACGCGCCGTTCTTCTCCACCGACGATCACGATGCGATGGCGATCGCGGTCAGTCACCTCGCCCAGCTCGGCCACGAGCGGATCGGGCTGGCCATCGGCCCGGCTCGCTATGTGCCGGCTGCCCGCAAGCAGGAGGGCTTCGTGGCTGCCGTGCACGACGTGTTGGGACTCGACGTCGAGACGGCTGAGGGCTGGATCGCGGAAGGGCTCTTCACCGTCGAGGGAGGTGCGGCTGCCGCACGGCAGCTGCTTGCTCGCGGGGCGACCGCCGTCGTCTGCGGCTCGGACCTGATGGCGCTCGGCGCCGTCCGGGCCGCCCGCGAGCTCGGTCACCAGGTCCCCGGTGACGTGTCGGTGGTGGGCTTCGACGACTCCCGACTGATCCAGTTCCTGGATCCTCCCCTCACGACCGTCCGGCAACCGGTCGGCGCCATGGGCGCTGCGGCCGTCTCGGCCCTGGTCGACGCCATCGACGGCCGGCCGGTGCCGGCGCGGGAGTACCTCTACAAGCCCGAGCTGGTGCTGCGCGGCTCCACCGGACGTGCGCCAGCACCCACGGTCACCTCCGGGGAGTAGCCCGCTCGATCAGCCGATCTGGGTTCCGATCGCGGCACCCACGGCGTACGTCACGGCCATGGCGAAGGCACCGCCCGCCACGTTGCGGATGACGGCGGGCCGGGTCGGGCCGTAACCGAGCCGGGCGCTGCTCCACCCCGTCAGGGCGAGCGCGACGGCGACGGCCGCCACCGTCACCGCGATCCGGAGGTCGGCACCGACCAGGACGATGGTCAGCAGCGGTAGCAGTGCGCCGACCGTGAAGGCCAGCATCGAGGCCCAGGCGGCATGCCACGGGTTGGTGAGGTCGTCGGGGTCGATGCCGAGCTCGGCCTCGGCGTGGGCGGCGAGCGCGTCGTGCTCGGTCAGCTCCTGGGCCACCTGCAGGGCGAGCTCCTCGCTGAGCCCCTTGCCGACGAAGATCCCGGCCAGCTCGGCCAGCTCCTCCTCCGGTTCTTCGGCGAGCTCGCGCCGCTCCTTGGCGAGCAGCGCCATCTCGGAGTCGCGCTGGGTGCTGACCGAGACGTACTCGCCCGCGCCCATGCTCAGCGCCCCCGCCACCAGCCCCGCCACGCCGGCGATCGCGATGGTGCCGCTGTCGTCGGTGGCACCTGCCACACCCATCACGATGCCGGCCGTGCTGACGATGCCGTCGTTGGCGCCGAGCACTCCGGCTCGCAGCCAGTTCATCCGGCTGCTGATCCCGCGCTGGTGGGGTTCGTCCTCGTGTGGTCCCGGCTCGAGGTCCAGGTCGGGTGCGTCAGCGGTCACGGCTCCATCGTGTCTGCGCGCCCCGTCGGCCGCAACGAAGGCGAGGCTGTCCTGATCGGCCGCGACCCCCGGGCCGGGGAACGGGAACCTGGTCGGCGAGTCTTGCGCCTGGCAGTGGTTGCTACCGGTGCCAAGTGTCGGTTTCCCCGGTCGACCGGGGGAACCGCGATCGACCCGCCTCAGAGCCCCAGGTCGCGGGCGATCAGCATCTTCATGATCTCGTTGGAGCCCGCCCAGATCTTGGTGACGCGGGCGTCGCGCCACGCGCGGGCGACGCGGTACTCGTTCATGTAGCCGTAGCCGCCGAACACCTGGACGCAGTGGTCGAGGACGTCGTTCTGGACCTGGGACGTCCACCACTTCGCCTTGGCCGCGTCGACCGCGGTCAGGTCACCGGTGGTGTGGGCCATCACGCACTGGTCGACGTAGGCCTGGCTGACCTCGACCTGCGTGACCAGGTCGGCGAGCAGGAACTGGGTGTTCTGGAACGAGCCGATCGGGACACCGAAGGCCTTGCGGTCCTTGGCGTACTGGACGGTCTCGTCGAGGATCTGCGCGGCGTGGGCGAGGTTGGTGATGGCCGAGCCGAGCCGTTCCTGCGGCAGGAACCGCATCATCGCGATGAAGCCGGTGTCGAGCTCGCCGATCAGGTCGTCGTTGCTGACCCGCACGTCCTCGAAGGCCAGCTCGGCGGTGTCGGACTCGTCCTGGCCGACCTTGTCGAGCACCCGGCCGACCGAGAAGCCGGCGGCCGACGTGTCGACCCCGAACAGCGAGATGCCCTTCGCCTTCTTCTCCGGCGAGGTGCGGGCCGCGACGACCACCAGATCGGCAGAGCCGCCGTTGGTGATGAAGGTCTTCGAACCGTTGAGGATCCAGTCGTCGCCGTCGCGCACCGCCGTGGTCTTGAGCGCCGCGAGATCCGATCCGCCCGACGGTTCGGTCATCCCGATCGCGGTGAGCAGCTCACCGGAGCAGAAGGCCGGCAACCACCGCTGACGCTGCTCGTCGTTGGTGAGGTGGACCAGGTACGGCGCCACGATGTCGGCGTGGATGCCGACGCAGCTCGGCAGCGTCATGTTGACCTTGGCGAGCTCCTCGGTGAGCACCGCGTTGAACCGGTAGTCGCCGGCCTCGGAGCCGCCGTACGCCTCCGGGACCTCGAGACCCAGGAAACCCTGCTTCCCGGCCGCCGTCCAGAACTCGCGGGGCAGACCGTGGTTGTCGGCGTGCTCCTCGAGATGCGGGACGACCTCGCGGTCGAGGAACTCCTTGACGGAGCTGCGGAAAGCCTCGTGGTCGTCGTCGTAGATCGAACGCTTCATGCCCCGCATGTTACCCGCGGGTCACCTCGCCCGGACATCGCGACCGGGAACCCGCCGGACGTGAAAGAGGCCGGAAACCGCCCAACCGGCGGAATTCTTGGCACCCTGTCCCCAGGGGAGAGGAGAGCCATGGACGGCGATCAGGTCGACACGCCGTCGATGACGCACGTCCGGAGCAGCAGCTGGGGAGGTCCCGAGGCGCGCGCCGAGCTGCGGCGCATCGCCGACGACGCCCGCCGCCGGGCTGGTTTCGTGGTCGGGTCGATCGAGGTGCTGCGCCCGGACGGCTTCCTCGAGCTGGTCGCGTTCGCCGGCCGACCCGAGGAGTTCACCTCGATGGGCGGGAGCTTCTCCCTGGCCCTGGCCCGGCGGGTGCTGCGCGAGGGGACCGGCTACGGCAAGTTCGTCTTCCTCCCGGAAGAGGACATGGCCCCCGACCTCCAGGCGGCGATCCGCGGCTACGGCTACGTGCCGGCACTTCCCGTCACTGACGACCCGCGTCGCTGGCGTTCCCTGGACATGCTGACCGCCCACCTCACCGATGACACCGGTCGCACCCGCGCGCTGCTCCACCTCGACGAGCCGGTCGACGGTTTCCGCCCGCCGCCCGAGCGGTTGTCGGAGATCGCCGTCGACCTCGAGCTGCTGATCCAGGCGGCTGTCGCGACGGTGGACCGCGAGGAGCTGACCCGTCACGCCCGGCTCGACGAGACGGCCCGCGAGATGGTGCGCGCGGCCTCGCTCCGGCTCGGCCGGCGCGAGCTCCTCGACGTGGTCAACCCGAAGCTGGTGGAGGGGTTCCGCGCAGCAGCGGTCGAGGTGCACTTGTACGACGACCCAGCCGCCGGCCTGCAGCCCGGCGCACCGCCCCCCGACCTGCTCGCCGCTCTCGCCGCGGCCACCCGCCGGTCCTGGGAGTCGCGGACGGTGATCGTGGTCGAGCCCGACCACGTGTGGGGCGACGACGTGCTCGACCGCGAGCACCGGGTGGGACTGGGTCGCTTCCTCGTGGAGCAATCGGCGCGGGAGATGCTGGTGGTGCCGGTCGGCGCCGGCCACGAGGCGATGGGCATGCTCGTGGTGGTCCGCGATGCCCGCGACCGATGGACCGAGAGCGAGAGCGCCGCGGCGCTCGGCGTCGGGCACGACCTCGGCCGCGCCCTCCTCAGCACCAGGTCGCACGAGCGCGAACAACAGCTCATCGGCGAGCTGCAGCGGCTCGACGAGTACCGCCGACAGCTCATCGCGACCGTCGCCCACGAGCTCAAGAACCCCCTCGGCGTCATCACCGGCCACGTCGAGCTGCTGGAGCAGCTCGACGGCGTCCCGGCGGCCGCCTCCCCCTCCCTGCAGGCACTGACGCGGAGCGCCACGCGCCTCGACGCGCTGGTCCACGACCTGCTGCTCCTGAGCCGGACCAGCAACCCCGACACCCCACTGGTGCGGGTGCCCGTCGACCTCGGCGCCGTCCTCGACGCGGTGGTCGGTGACGAGTCGCTGCGCGCCGGCCTCCACCACGTCACGGTGCGCACGGCGGCGTACGACGGCGACGTGCTGGTCGCCGGCGATCCGGAGGAACTGCTCCAGCTGCTCGCGAACCTGGTGAACAACGCTGTGAAGTACTCCCACGACGGCGGGACGGTCGACCTGGCGCTACGGCGCGAGGGAGACCAGGTCGTGTTCACCTGCACCGACCAGGGCCTGGGGCTGTCGATGGAGGACCGCGAGCACCTCTTCGACGAGTTCTTCCGTTCCCCCGACCCCGAGGCTCGCCAGCGTTCCGGCACCGGGCTGGGGTTGGCGATCGTGGCGCGGATCGCGGCCCGGCACGAGGGGCGGATCGAGGTCGACTCGGCGCTCGGTCAGGGCAGCACTTTCACCGTGACGTTGCCGGTCGCCGTGCGGTGAAGGTGGCGCGGTTGAGGGGAAGCCGTCACCTCATGCCGGTACGGATGCCACCCTTGACCCATGTCCGACACCCTCCCGGCCCTCGACGCCGTCGAGCGCCCGCGGGGGGACGGTTGGGGCGACGACGAGGCCCGGGGGGCGCTCCGGCTGATCGCCGAGGATGCCCGCACCCGTGCCGGATTCACCGTCTGCGCGGTCGAGGTGCTGCGAGCCGACGACATGCTCGAGTTCGTCGCGATCGCCGGGAGTGACGGCGGCGAGGCGCAGCTGATGCGTCGGGCCTCGCCCCTCGCGGCGATGAAGCCCGCTCTCAGCCTCGGTGCGGCGTACGGCGCGTGGACCTTCGTCGCGCAGGAGTGGATGACCCCGACCGCCACCCAGCAGATGATCGACTACGGCTGGGTCCCCGACATCCCGGACACCGAGGACCCCCTGCAGTGGCGCGCGATGGACATGCTCGTCGCCCGCGTGGTCGACGATCGCGGGCACCTGCGGGCGCTGATGTACCTCGACGAGCCGCTCTCCGGGCGCCGGCCCACCCCGGACCAGCTGCGCGCGCTCGCGGACGAGATGCAACTGGTGCTGCGCGCGGTGCTGACAGCGATCGAACGTGAGGAGCTGCTCCAGCAGGTGCGGTTGGCCGGCGCTGCCCGCGAGGTGGTGCGCGCGTCCTCGGGCCGACTGGGTTACCGGGACCTGTTGTCACAGACCCATGACCACCTGGTGGCCGGCTTCCGGGCCGACGACCTGGACGTGCACGTCTTCGCCGACGCCCACCCCGACCGGATCAGTGATTCGCCCGCTCACCTGCCGCGGCGCCTGATCGCGAGCGTCGAGGCGGCAGCACGACGCTGTTGGGAGATGCAGAGCGTCGTCATCGTCGAGCCCGGGCACGTCTGGGGCGACGACGACCTCGACCGGCTCCATCGTCACGAGCTCACCAAGCACCTCACCGACCAGGACGCCGGCGAGGTCGTCGTGGTGCCGGTCGGTGCCGGTCCGGAGCCGCTCGGCATGATCGTCATCGCTCGTCAGCTCGGCGGCGCACGCTGGACCGAGAGCGAGAGCTGGGCCGCCCTCGACATCGGCCACGACGTCGGCCGCGCGATCCTCAACACCCGGGCCCACGACCGCGAGCAGGAGCTGATCGCCGAGCTGCGGCGGCTCGACGACTACCGGATCGAGCTCATCTCGACGGTGTCCCACGAGCTGAAGAACCCGCTCGGCGTCATCGTCGGCCACGTCGAGATGCTCGAGTCGGTCCCGGACCTCCCCGAGCTGGCGAAGACCTCGATCCAGGCGATGGGTCGCAGCTCGGCCCGGCTCACCGCCGTGGTCGACGATCTCCTGCTGTTGAGCCGGATGGGAAACACCGACGCCCCCCTCCCCCGACTGCAGGTCGACCTGGTCACCGTGCTCGCCGAGGTCATCGAGGACGAGGCGGTGCGCGCGCAGCAGCAGGACGTGACCTTCCGGACCCCGACGTACGACGGCGCACTGACCGTGACCGGCGATCCCGACCTGCTGTTCCGGCTGTGCTCCAACCTGGTCAACAACGCGGTGAAGTACTCGCACCCGGGCGGGGTGGTTGACCTGTCGCTGGACCGCGACGGGGACGAGGTCGTCCTCACCTGCTCCGACGAAGGCCTCGGCATCTCCGAGGAGGACCAGGCGAAGCTGTTCGGCGAGTTCTTCCGGTCCACCAACCCCGAGGCGCTCGGGCGGCCCGGCACCGGGCTGGGCCTGGCGATCGTGGCGCGGATCGTGTCCCGTCATGGCGGGCGGATCGAGGTGTCGTCCGTGCTCGGGTCGGGCACGACGTTCCAGGTCACGCTGCCGGTCTAGCGTGAAGGCGTGACACGTCGAGGGGCAGCCGCTACAGCGCTGCTGCTCGCGCTGGCCGCCGGCTGTGCCACCGAGGTGACCTCGCCAGCTCCCACGTCGCCCTCGACCGCCACCCCGAGCGACCCGGAGCCCGGCGAGCGGTCGTCCTCGCCCAGTGAGCCGACCACGCCCCGCGGGCCCGGCCCGGCCAGCACCGACGGCACGCTCGACAGCGCGGCGTACGGCACCGGAAGCCAGCCGCCGGACTGGCTGTTCACGCGGGTGCTGCCGGAGACCGCGGCCGGCTACGGCGAGATCCGGCCGACCCCGCCCGAGCTCCGGCGCCGGGCGTTCACGCTGCCGGACCAGGTGCCGATGCTGCCCGGTCGTGGGTACGCGTCGCGCCTCGTGTCGCCGGCCCCGGTCGCGGTCGTCGACCGGTCCACGTGGGAGCCCGGCTGCCCGGTCGCCCGCGACGGACTGGCCTGGCTGCGGCTGGCCTTCTGGGGCTTCGACGGGCAGCGGCACACCGGAGAGCTGCTGGTCAACGCGTCGGCGGCCGAGGACGTCGACCAGGTGTTCCGCCGGCTGTGGCAGGCGCGGTTCCCGCTGGAGCAGGTGCTGATCGTGCGCTCGATCGACGAGGAGGCACCACCGACGGGGGACGGCAACGGCACCGGCTCGTTCGTCTGCCGTGCCACGACCGGCGGCACGTCGTTCTCCCAGCACGCCTACGGCCTGGCCATCGACGTGAACACGTTCCAGAATCCCTACCAGAAGGACGCCCTGGTGCTGCCGGAGCGTGCGTCGTCCTACCTCGACCGGGGTCGGGTGCGTCCGGGGATGATCACCGCGGACGGCCCGGTCGTGGCTGCGTTCCGCGAGATCGGCTGGTCCTGGGGCGGCGACTGGAGCACCCTGAAGGACTATCAGCACTTCAGTGCGAACGGCCGCTGAGCGGCCGGGTAAGGTTCGAACGTTCCAATCAACATCGGAAGGACGTCCGTGGAGGTCTGGCCAGGCACCCCCTACCCGCTCGGAGCGACGTACGACGGTCGCGGTACCAATTTCGCCCTCTTCAGCGAGGCCGCAGACAAGGTCGAGCTCTGCCTGCTCGAGGAGACCACGGGCGAGGCGCTCGAGGAGCAGCGGATCGAGCTGACCGAGGTCGACGCCCACGTGTGGCACTGCTACCTGCCGCAGGTGCAGCCCGGTCAGCTCTACGGCTACCGCGTCCACGGGCCCTACGAGCCCGAGCGCGGGGTGCGCTGCAACCCCCGCAAGCTGCTGCTCGACCCCTACGCCAAGGCCACCGCCCGCGAGATCGACTGGGACCAGTCCCTCTTCGGCTACTCCTTCGGCGACCCTGACAGCCGCAACGACGCCGACTCCGCGCCGCACATGACCCTCGGCGTGGTCATCAATCCCTACTTCGACTGGGAGGGCGACCGCCGCCCGCTCACGCCGTACAACGAGACGGTCATCTACGAGGCGCACGTCAAGGGCCTCACCCAGCTCCACCCGGACCTTCCCGAGGAGCACCGGGGGACCTACGCCGGGCTCGCACACCCGGCGGTGATCAGTCACCTGCAGCGGCTCGGCGTGACCGCGCTCGAGCTGATGCCGGTCCACCAGTTCATCCAGGACAGCACCCTGCTCGACCAGGGCCTGCGCAACTACTGGGGCTACAACACCCTGGCGTTCCTCGCCCCGCACTCGGCCTACGCCGCCCACGGCGAGGGTCAGCAGGTCCAGGAGTTCAAGGCGATGGTGAAGGCGATGCACGCCGCCGACATCGAGGTCATCCTCGACGTCGTCTACAACCACACCGCGGAGGGCAACCACCTCGGCCCGACGCTGAGCTTCAAGGGCATCGACAACGCGGCGTACTACCGGCTGATGGAGGACGACCAGCGGTACTACATGGACTACACCGGCACCGGCAACAGCCTCAACGTCCGCCAGCCGCACTCCGTGCAGCTGATCATGGACTCGCTGCGCTACTGGGTCACCGAGATGCACGTCGACGGCTTCCGGTTCGACCTCGCCGCGACGCTGGCTCGCGAGTTCTACGACGTCGACAAGCTCTCCACCTTCTTCGAGATGGTGCAGCAGGACCCGGTCGTGAGCCAGGTGAAGCTGATCGCCGAGCCGTGGGACATCGGCCCGGGTGGGTACCAGGTCGGCAACTTCCCTCCGCTGTGGACCGAGTGGAACGGCGCCTACCGCGACTCCGTGCGCGACTTCTGGCGCGGCGAGCCGTCGCTGGGTGACTTCGCGTCCCGGCTGGCCGGCTCTGCGGACTACTACGAGCACTCCGGTCGCCGACCCTTTGCCTCGATCAACTTCGTCACCGCCCACGACGGCTTCACGCTGCGCGACCTGGTGTCCTACAACGAGAAGCGCAACGACGCCAACGGCGAGGACGGCAACGACGGCGAGAGCCACAACCGCTCCTGGAACCACGGCATCGAGGGGCCGACCGACGACCCCGGCGTACTCGAGCTGCGGGCCCGCGCGCAACGCAACTTCCTGACCACGCTGCTGCTCAGCCAGGGCGTTCCGATGCTGCTGCACGGCGACGAGCTCGGTCGCACCCAGCAGGGCAACAACAACACCTACGCCCAGGACAACGAGCTGTCGTGGATCCACTGGGACAAGGCCGACCAACCGCTCGTCGAGTTCACCGCTGCCGTGATCCGGCTCCGCCGCCAGCACCCGACCTTCCAGCGCAAGCGGTTCTTCACCGGCACCACCGTCCGCACCGGTGACGACTCCCGCCTCAACGACATCGTCTGGCTCGACGTCGACGCGAACCCGATGGAGGGTGACGACTGGAACGCCGAGGGGGGCGCGGCGATCGGCATGTACCTCAACGGCGACGGCATCCCCGGCACCGACCTCACCGGCAACCCGATCACCGACGCCCACTTCCTGCTCTACTTCAACGCCGGCGCCGACCCGGTCTCGATCACGCTGCCCGCCGATGAGTACTCCGCGGCCTGGGACGTCGTCATCGACACGGGTGCGTCTGCCACCGGCTCGGATCCCTGGGAATCAGGGTCGGAGCTGGCGATGACCGGGCGCAGTGTGCTGGTGCTGCGCGAGCACTCCGCGCCGGTCGTCACCCCGGACAGCTCGGTCGCTGCGTCCGTCAAGGCCCAGGCCCGCTGACCCGGCCAGTCCGTCCGGTGGTTGAGGTGCGAGGAGCGCCAGCGACGAGCCCGCTGACCCCGGCCACCCCGGTGGTTGAGGTGCGAGGAGCGCCAGCGACGAGCCTCGAAACCCCCGGGGCAGCACATTTACACTCAAGCGCGTGTGCCACGACTGCCCGACCCCGCGGAGCCGGGCACGTGGCGTCGCGCGGGAGTTGGTCGCAGACCTGCTGCTTCCCTTCGTCCTCTACGCGATCCCGGTCGGGTTGCTGGTGGTCACGGGGGTCTGGCGTCCGTTCTGAGCGGGGTTGCTGGGCGAGTCCATGACCTGCTGGCTGATGTTTGCCCCGCCAGGTCACTGGTTCCCCGCCTGAGCGGGGAAACCGACTTCAGCCCACTCACCCGTTCGGTGGCCACGACCCCGGTGTGACAATGAGCCCGATGCGCGTCCCCGCCAGCACCTACCGGCTCCAGATCACCGAGGACTTCGACCTGCTCGAGGCCGCGAAGACGTTGGCCTACCTGCACGAGCTCGGGGTCGACTGGGTCTACCTCTCGCCGGTGCTGTCCTCGGAGTCGGGCAGCGACCACGGCTACGACGTCTCCGACCACTCCTCGATCGATTCCTCCCGCGGCCGGGGGTCGGGGTTGTCGGCGCTGTCCAGCGAGGCGCGACGACTCGGGATGGGCGTGCTGGTCGACGTGGTGCCGAACCACGTCGGGATCGCGCGACCGTGGGAGAACGCGTGGTGGTGGCACGTGCTGACGCACGGCCGCGACTCGTCGTACGCCGGCGCCTTCGACATCGACTGGGAGGCCGGTGACAACCGGGTGCTGATCCCCGTCGTGGGAGACGACGACCTCGGCGAGGACGGCAGGATCGCGCACCTGCGGCTGCTGGCCGGCGAGCTCCACTACTACGACCAACGGTTCCCCATCGCGCCCGGAACCGCCGGTCCCGACGACCAGGACGCGGACGCCGTGCTCGCGCGCCAGCACTACGACCTGATCTCGTGGCGGCGGGCCGACAGCGACCTCAACTATCGCCGGTTCTTCTCGGTCAACACCCTCGCCGCCATCCGGGTCGAGGACCCGGAGTGGTTCACCCGTTCGCACGAGGAGATCGCACGCTGGTTCGACGAGGATCTCGTCGACGGCCTCCGGATCGACCACCCCGACGGGTTGCGGGACCCCGGCAAGTACCTCGACGACCTGGCCGAGCTCACCGACGGCAGCTACGTGCTGGTCGAGAAGATCCTCGAGCCCGGTGAGCGGCTGCCCGACTCCTGGCGCACCGCGGGCACGACCGGGTACGACGCCCTGGCCCTGATCGACCGGGTGCTGACCGACCCGTCCGGCGCCGACCCGCTCGGTGCACTCGAGGACCGACTGCGCGGAGCGCCGGTCGACTGGCACGCGATGATCCACGGCACCAAGCGGGTCGTCGCCGACACCACGCTGCTCGCCGAGACCCGCCGGATCGCGCGCGAGCTGGCGACCCTGGTCGAGCACGACGCCGCGGACCTGGAGGACGCGGTCGCCGAGCTGCTGGCCTGCACCCCGGTCTACCGCTCCTACCTGCCGGAGGGCCGCGACCACCTCGACGCCGCGTTCGCCGCCGCCCGCGAGCACCGGCCCGACCTCGCCGGCGTCCTCGACGAGCTGGCGCCGGTCTTCGGTGACGGTGCGGCCGGCGCCACCCAGCGGTTCCAGCAGACCAGCGGCATGGTCATGGCCAAGGGCGTCGAGGACCAGGCGTTCTACCGCTGGTCGCGCCTCACGTCGCTCAACGAGGTCGGCGGCGACCCGTCCGTCTTCGCGGTGACGCCCGCGGAGTTCCACGCGGCGATGACCGAGCGACAGGCCGACTGGCCCCATGCGATGACCGCCGCCTCCACCCATGACACCAAGCGCGGTGAGGACGTCCGCGCCCGGATCGCCGTCCTGGCCGAGGTCCCCGAGCTGTGGGCCGATGCCCTCGACCGCCTGCTCGCTCTCGTCCCGCTGCCCGATCCAGGCTTCGGCAACCTGCTGTGGCAGGCCGTCGTCGGCGTCTGGTCCGACGATCCGGCGCTGCGCGACCGCCTCCATGCGTACGCCGAGAAGGCGATGCGCGAGGCCGGCGACCGCACCACGTGGACCGCCCCCGACACCGACTACGAGGACGCCGTGCACGCCGCGGTGGACGCGGCCTTCGACGACTCCCGCGTCCGCGCGGTGATCGACGAGGTGCTGGCCGCGGTCAGCGCCGCCGGCTGGAGCAACGCGCTGGCCGCCAAGCTGATCGGTCTCACCGTTCCGGGCGTGCCCGACGTCTACCAGGGCTCGGAGCTCTGGGAGCAGAGCCTGGTCGATCCCGACAACCGCCGCCCGGTCGACTTCGACGTGCGCACAGCGCTGCTCGAGCAGACCCGGCCCGACCACCCCAAGTTCGGGCTCGTCCGCGCCGCGCTGCAACTACGCCGCGACCGTCCCGAGCTCTTCAGCTCCTACGACGCCGTCCCCGCCGCCGGCGACGCGGCCGACCACGTGCTCGCCTTCGACCGCGGCGGCGCGGTCACGGTCGCGACCCGGCTCCCCGTCGGCCTGTCCGCGCGCGGCGGGTGGGGCGAGACGACGCTCGAGCTGCCCGCCGGTGGCTGGCGCGACCTGCTGACCGGCGCGGTCGTGTCGAGCGACGGCTCGGTCCCCGTCGCCGACCTGCTGACCGAGCAGCCGGTGGCGCTGCTGGTCGCGATCCCCGAGCAGCCGCGGAAGCGTGGCCGGTTCGACGTCTGGGCACCACTACCGGAACGGCTCCGGCTGTCCATCGGCGACGGTGCCGACGAGAGCATCGTCGAGATGACCCGCGGCAGCGGCGACTGGTGGCGTCCCGCAGGTCCCGTGCCCGACGGCGAGGTCGACTACGGCTACCTCGTCGACGACGCGGAGGACCCGGTCCCCAACCCTCGCTCGCGGTGGCAGCCCCACGGCGTCCACGGCCGGTCGCGGACCTTCGACGCCGCGGCGTTCGCGTGGTCCGACACGACCTGGCACGGCCGGCCCCTCGCCGGCGGCACCATCTACGAGCTCCACGTCGGCACCTTCACCCCTGAGGGCACCCTGGACGCCGCGGCGCAGAAGCTCGACCACCTGCGTTCCATCGGCGTCGACTTCGTCGAGCTGATGCCGGTGAACGCCTTCAACGGCGACCACGGGTGGGGCTACGACGGTGTGCTGTGGGGGTGCGTCCACGAGCCGTACGGCGGCCCGGCGGCCTACCAGCGTTTCGTCGATGCCTGCCACGCGGCCGGCATCGGCGTGATCCAGGACGTCGTCCACAACCATCTCGGCCCGTCCGGCAACTACCTGCCGAGGTTCGGTCCCTACCTGGTCGCCGGCGACACCCCGTGGGGCGACCAGGTGAACCTCGACGGCGACGGGTCCCACGAGGTGCGGCGGCTCATCCTCGACTCGGCCCGCAGCTGGTTCGAGGACTTCCACGTCGACGGGCTGCGGCTCGACGCCGTCCACGCACTGACCGACTCCTCCGACGACCACCTGCTGGAGGACCTGGC
This sequence comes from uncultured Actinomycetota bacterium, assembly GCA_963782075.1. GTDB lineage: Bacteria > Actinomycetota > Actinomycetes > Propionibacteriales > Nocardioidaceae > Nocardioides. Next base: position 196,833 of record CAWAIJ010000014.1, on the reverse strand, counting down.
GACCGAGACGGCCGCCCTGGCGGCGTACGTCGGACGGCCGCTGTTCCTCATCGCCGAGTCGGACCTCAACGATCCGCAGCTGATCACCCCGCGCGAGGGCGGTGGCCACGGTCTGGACGCCCAGTGGAGCGACGACTTCCACCACGCGGTCCACGTCGCGCTGACCGGCGAGACCGCGGGCTACTACGCCGACTTCGAGCCGCTCTCCGCGTTGGCGAAGGTGCTGCAGCGCGGGTTCTTCCACGACGGCACCTGGTCGTCGTTCCGCGGCCGCGACCACGGCGCACCCCTCGATGTCGACCGGGTCCCCGGCTGGCGGCTGGTCGTCGCCAGCCAGAACCACGACCAGGTCGGCAACCGCGCCCGGGGCGACCGGCTCACCGAGACCCTCGACGACGACCAGCTCGCCGTGGCGGCCCTGCTCACGCTCGCCTCGCCGTTCACGCCGATGCTGTTCATGGGCGAGGAGTGGGGTGCGTCGACGCCGTTCGCGTTCTTCACCTCGCACCCCGAGCCCGACCTCGGCCGGGCGGTGTCGGAGGGCCGGCTGGGCGAGTTCGCGCAGATGGCCTGGGACACCGCCACCGTCCCCGACCCGCAGGACCCGGCGACGTTCGAGACCTCGCGGCTCGACTGGGCGGAGCTGGAGACGCCGCGCGGTCGCGCGCTGCTGGACTGCTACCGCACGCTGGCCGGGCTGCGGCGCACCCTCCCCGCCCTGACCGACCCCGACCTGCGCGAGGTCTCCGTGGAGTTCGACGAGGCCGAGCGCTGGCTGGTGCTGCGCCGCGGCTCCGGCATCGACGCGGCCGTGGTCGTGGTCAACCTGGGCGAGGGGTCCGTGGAGATCCCGCTCGGCGACGATCACCTACGCCGTCGCATTCACCACTCCGGGAGCAACCCACGCCATCGACGACGCGGTCGTGGGCGGCCGGCTCACGCTCGCCGCCCACACCGGGCTGCTGCTGCGACCCACCCCCTGAGGTCTGGGCCGTGAGCCGGGTGATCTTCATGTGTGGGCCCTCGGGCTCGGGCAAGTCGACCCACGCCAGGCGCCTCGAGGAGGACGGCATGGTCCGGCTGTCCTTCGACGCGGAGATGTGGCGGCGCGCGATCACCACCGTGCCGCTGCCACCTGGGCTCCGGGCGGAGATCGAGGCGGACCTGCGCGCCCGGCTGCTGGACCTGGTCGCTGCCGGCGCCGACGTCGTCTTGGACTTCTCGTTCTGGTCGCGGCGGATGCGCGAGGACTACCGGGAACTGCTGGCACCGACCGGAGTCGTCCCGGAGACCGTCTACCTCGCCACGGATCGCGCCACGGTGCTGGCACGCGTCCGCGCCAGGCGGGGCAGCCACCCCGACGACTTCGTGCTCACCGAGGAACTGGCCGCCGAGCACTTCGACCACTTCGAACCGCCGTCGCCCGACGAGGGTCCGCTGCAGGTCATCCGCTGACGGGGTCGGCTCCGGTCGCGGCCACGAGCTCGTCGACCCAGGCCGGCACCAGCTCGCTCGCCGGGCCACGGCGCGAGACGTGGAAGTCGCTGCTGGCGTCACTCACGTCGAGGTTGAGCTCGATGGTGGTGGCGCCACGGGACAGTGCGTACTGCACGAATGCCGCGGCCGGATAGACCACACCCGACGTACCGATGGAGACGAACAGGTCGCAGTCCCAGAGGGCGTCCTCGATGCGATCCATCTCGTAGGGGATCTCGCCGAACCACACCACGTCCGGACGCAACCGCTCGGCGCCACAGCCCGGGCAGGGCGGCAGGTCGAGGAGCGGGCCGGTCCAGTCGTGACGGCCGTCGCACGCCGTGCACCACGCGGCCCGCAGCCGACCGTGCATGTGGACGACCCGCTGCGACCCGGCTCGCTCGTGGAGGTCGTCGATGTTCTGCGTCACCAGCAACAGGTCGTCACCGAGAACGTCCTCGAGCCGCGCCAGCGCCCGGTGGGCAGCGTTCGGCTCCACCCGCCCGAGCGCAGCACGCCGCTCGTCGTAGAACCGCTGGACGAGATCGGGGTCGGCGGCGAACGACTCCGGCGTCGCCACCACCATCGGGTCGTGGCCCTCCCAGAGCCCGCCGGCATCGCGGAACGTGGCCAGCCCGCTCTCGGCGGAGATGCCGGCCCCGGTCAGGACGACGACGCGCACCGGCGGCGGACCTCAGGCGTCGGTCTGGGCGAAGTCGAAGCCGATGAGGAAGCCGTCGACGGAGGTGACGGTCGACTCGACCGCGACCTCCTTGCCCTTCGCGTCGGTGACCGAGCACAGCTGGGTCTCGTCGACCACGCCGATCAGCTCGCCCTCACACGTGACGGAGCCGAGGGGGTAGTCCTGGGCCACCAGCGTCTCCTCGATGCTGGCCGCCACGTCGTCGGCCTCGACGACGGGCGTGAGCTCGTACTCGACGTCGGTGCCGTCGACGGCGGTCACCACGACCCGCACGGTCACCGGGTCCTCGCCGATCGTGGCAGGGCAGTCGACGGTCGCGTCGACCTCACCGGCGAGGTCGTCCTCGCACTCGACCGTCACCGAGTCGTCGGGGTTGTCGGGCGTGATCTGCGTGGTCAGCTGCTCGGCCAGATCGTCCTGGCTCACCGTCACCTCACCCGAGCACGCCGACAGAGCCACGACCGTCAACACCATCGGGATCGCCCCGAGCGCACGCTTCTTCACGGCGTCAGTAGACCACGGAACGACGTCCCGTCCCGGTGAACGCGGCGATCCCACGAGGTCAACACCGAACCGCGCAGGCGCTGCTAATCTCCGGGACGTGAGCGGCACATGAGGGTCCAGCTGCTCGGGGTCCGTGGCTCGACGCCGGCGCCCGGTCCTGACTTCGTCCGGTACGGCGGACACACGTCGTGCCTCGCGATCACCGCCGAGGGTGGCCACCGACCGACCCTGGTCCTCGACGCCGGCACGGGCCTCAGGTCGTTGACAGGGCTGCTCGACGGGGCCGCGTTCGACGGTTCGATCGTGTTGAGCCACCTGCACTGGGACCACATGCAAGGCCTGCCCTTCTTCGCCGCAGGCGATCGCGACGCTGCCCGTGTGGACCTCTACGTGCCGGCCCAGGACGGCCGGTCAGGTCGTGACCTGCTGGCGCAGTCGCTCTCCCCGCCGTCGTTCCCGATCACGCCGGAGGGTCTGCGCGGAGCGTGGGGGTTCCATGCCCTCGGGCCGGGTACGCACCAGATCGAGGGCCTGGGCGTCGCGGCTGTCGAGATCGAGCACAAGGGCGGCCGGACCTTCGGCCTGCGCGTCGACGACGAGCTCGGCTCGCTGGCCTACCTGCCTGACCATGCGCCCGCCGCCGGAGTGTCCGCAGACCTGCTCGCGATGCTCGACGGTGTCGACGTCCTGATCCATGACGCGCAGTTCCTCGAGGGCGAGCGGCCGGTCGCGGTGGACTACGGGCACGCCACTGTCCAGGACTCGATCAAGCTGGCCGAGTCCTGTGGGGCCAGCACCATCGTGCTCTTCCACCACTCTCCCGCTCGCACCGACGCGGCCCTGGACGAGATCGCCGTCTGGGCCGCCGATCTGGCCCCACATCGCACGGTCGTCGTCGCCCGTGAGGGCATGACCATCGACGTACGCCGGCGAAGCTAGTCCTCAGCGGGCGGCCAACGGTTCCGGGGTGGGATCGGGTCCTCCGGGATCCAGCTCGACCTGGCCGTGCAGGTAGCCGGCCAGGTCCCCGCCGGCTTCCTCCAGGAGGGCACGCGCAGCGGTGCGCCCGGCTTCGACCATGCGGTCGAGCTGGTGGAACTCGAGCAGACCGACGCCTCGCGTCGGCGGCGTGACGACCCACGCTCCCTGGGCGCGCGCGGCCGTGACCGCGCCGCCGCTGCCGATCATCATCGTGCGGAGCAGCGTCTCGCCGAGCGCCGGGATGCGGGGTCGACCGGTCCGCGACCGGCCTCCTCCGTTCCCGCCGCCACCCATGGCGATGTTCACCGCGACGACCGGTCCCTCGTCGCGCTCGGTCAGCAGGTCGACCGGCAGGTTGTCGAGGACACCACCGTCGACGAGCAGCCGACCGTCGTCGTCGGGGATCGGCGGGAGCAGCACGGGGAGTCGCGCCGAGGCGATGACCGCGTCGACCAGGGCCCCGCGCCGGTGCACCTGACGGGCGCGCGTCACGAGGTCGGTGCTCACCGAGTGCATCTGGCGCGGCAGGCCTTCGAGGACGGTGTCGCCGAACGCGCGGACCAGGCCCTCGCGCATGCGCCGTCCCCTCGCCATCGAGTGCGACGGCAGCGTCCAGTCGCTGAACGGCCGACGACGGACGAACTCCGCGTAGCAGACCTCCTCGAGGTCCTCGCCGTCACGACCTGAGGCATGGACGCCCGCGATGATGGCGCCGATGCTGCTGCCGGCCACCCGGTCGACGTGAAGGCCGGCGTCCTCGAGCTCACGCAGCACGCCGATGTGGGCGAAGGCACGGGCGCCGCCACCCGCAAGGGTCAGCCCGAGCGATCGGCCCGCCAGCCGGTCGGCGAGCGGCCGCAGGCCGATCGCGGGGTCGCCGTCCACGACGGTCAGTTGCCAGGCATCGGTCGCGGCCACCCACGCCGCGCGCCGTTCCGGCCCGACGCCACCGCCCAGGAGCACCAGGTCCGGGCTGCGGCCCGGGGCCGGAGTCGGCGGACCCGCCGGCGGGGGTTCATCCCCCCGGGCGACCAGGACGACGGCGTCGGCCTGCCTCAGGCAGAAGTCCCGCCATTCGAGGTCGGCTCCCGCGGTCGCGTGGTCGGAGACCAGTACGACGCGATCGTGGTCGCGCTCTGCCTGCTCGAGGCCATCCGGGTCGACCACGCCTGGCGCGCCGACGAGGTGGTGCTCGGAGAGCCGCCGGCCCAGCAGGTGCGCGACCTCTGCGGCGCCGGAATACGGGTGCATCCCGACGACGGCCACCACCGTCGGCTGCGGCGCGCGCGTGTCCGTCGCGGTGCCACCGGCGGTGCGCAGCCGCTCGGCGATCTGCGTGAGCATCGTGCGGGAGGCCACGGTGTCGGCAGCCAGCACGTCCTCGAAGGCGCCCCGAGGGATCTCGAGCACCGTGGAGTCGCGGCGGGCTCGTACTCCCGCGGACCGAACCTCACCGGTCAGCAGCGCCAGCTCGCCGATCACCTCACCCGGACCCAGCTCACGCACGATCTGGCCGGCCACATCGATCTCCAGCCGGCCTCGACGTACGACGTACGCGCTTCCCGGCGGATCGCCTGCCTGGATCAGCCAGCTCCCGGCCGGCACCGTGACCAGCCGTGAGGCCGTCTCCAGTCGACGGCGGGCGTCCTCCGGCATACCGGCCAACATCGGCACGCCCGAGAGGTCGGTCGCTGCCTCCGCGGAGCCGGTGGAGAGCGACCCGGTGGTGACCTCCGCCGGAGGGAGAACAGTGGCCGGCCGGACGTCGTCGGGGTCGTCCCGGTCGACGGCGGTCTTGATGCGCCCCAGGGGGAGCGAGAGGACCGCGACGACCAGGAAGGCGAAGATCGACAGCACCCAACCGTCCCGGAAGGCGACCACCGCGTTCTCCGGGGTGGGGTTGTCGAGGACCACCACCAAGATCGCGATGCCGAGGACGCCGCCGAGCTGGCGGGCGCTGGACATCAGCGCCGAAGCGGTGGCGTACCGCGCCCCGGGGACCGCTGCGAGCGCGGCGCTGCCGAGCAGCGGGAGGGTCGCGCCGACGCCGATGCCACTGATGACCTGGCCCGGCAGCCACTCCGCCCAGAACGCCGGCTCGACACCGACCTGCTGGTGGTACCAGAGATACGCGCCCGCCCAGACCACCGCACCGGGGACGACGAACGGCCGGTAGCCGTACCGGTCGGCCAGAGGTCCCAGCCGGGCGGCGACGACGGCAGCGACCAGGGCGCCCGGCACCAGCGCGAGACCGGCCTCCAGCACGCTGTAGTCCCAGATGTACTGCAGCCACAGGATGTTGGTCAGCAGGTAGGCGTAGAAGCCCAGGCCCGCGACGACGGTCGCGAGGCTGGCGATGCCGAACGACGGGATCCGCAGCAGCGCGGGGTCCAGCAGCGGCGAGCGATGCGCCTTCGAGCTCAGGGCGAACAGCCCGAGCAGCACAGCGGTCGCGGCGAACGCGCCCAGGACGTTCGTGCTGGTCCAGCCCCAGTCGTTGCCCTTGACGATGCCGACGTTCAGGGCAGCGAGCCCGGCGACGAGGAGGGCCGCACCCCGCAGGTCCGGAAGCCTGCGCACGCCCGGTGCACGGCTCTCGACGAGCTGCTTCCGAGCCGCCCAGACCGCCGCCAGGCCGAAGGGGATGTTGACCAGGAACGCCCAGCGCCAGCCACCCAGTTCGACCAGTGCGCCGCCCATCGGCGGGCCGAGCCCCGCTGCCACGGCCGCCGTCGCTCCCCACAGGCCGATGGCGTGCGCGCGCCGATCCTCGGGGAACGCCTCGACCACCAGTGCCAGGGACGCGGGAACCAGCAGGGCGGCCCCGAGTGCCTGCAGCACCCGGGCGGCGACCAGCAGCTCCAGCGTCGGCGCCGCGCCGCAGAGGGCGGACGCGACCGTGAAGAGCAGCACGCCGGCGATGAACGCGCGGCGCCGACCGAGCAGGTCGGTGAGGCGGCCGAAGACGATCAGGAACGCGGCGAAGACGATGTTGTAGCCGTTGAGAACCCAGGACAGTCCGCCGATCGATGTGCCCGGGAACGACGCCTGGATCGAGGGAAAGGCGACGTTGACGATCGTGGCGTCCAGGAACGCCAGGAACGCCCCGAAGGCCGACACCAGCAACACTCGCGACGCCGGCACTCGCGCCGACACTGTCCCCGCCATGGCTCACCCGTCTCCTCCGGCGTCTCCCTCCCGAGACGCAGGCTGGGCAGTGTGGGCCCGGCAACCACGGTGTGGCAAGGATGATCGACCGCGACCGCGCTCGGCCACGGCCGGCACGGTCCGCGCGGTCTAGACGGCGGCGGCGGGTCCATTGACCCCCTGCCCGGGGACCACGACTGTGATCTGAGGTCTCGGTGTCAGGAAGGGAATCCGGACTCTTGTTCAGTTTCACTGCGCCCCGGCGCCGCGGCCTCGTCTTCGCGCTGCTCGCTGCTCTCGTCGCCACCTTGGGAGGGGTGGTCACCACCGCCGCGCCGGCCACTCGCCCATCGCATCCGACGAGCCCGGCACCGGTCACGGTCGTGATCGATCGCGTGACCTCCGACCTCGTCTTGCCCACCGGGCTTCCGGCTGACGCCGTGCCGTACGTCCTGGTCAAGGCCGGCGACACCGTCCACGTCGACGTCAGCTTCTACGACGCCTCCGGTGCCCCCGCGTCGTTCACCAAGGACACGACGCTCACGATCACGAGCAATGTCGGGACGCTCTCCACGGTCACCGGCACCGCGCTGAAGGGCAGCCCGACCGCGACGGTCGACACCAGTCTGACCACCGCTGTCAACCAGGTTGAGCTCACCGTCGGCGCCGGCTCTGGCCCGAAGGCCCCGACACCGGGGATGTCGTACGTTCCGGGCGTCAAGGACCTCCGGTTCGACGTCCTGACCGACATCAAGCCCAATGTTCCGAGCACGAGCGGCGTTGCCTTCGAGGCGGGCATCGGCGGCGGCGGCGGCGACTGCGGGGACCCGACTCCGTCCGCGCCGGTGTGCGAGACCGTCATCTTGCCCCGTGGCGCCGGCTCGAACGTGCTGTTGTCGATCGGCGCGTGTGACACCGATGTGCGCTCGCTCTACGCGCCCTGCTTCAAGGGGAACAAGGGCGCCAGCGGCGGCGCCATCGTGCAGGCGCTTTTCGCCCCACCGGCGGGGGGCTACTCGGTGGACGATCCGGCCATCGTGATCGTCAAGTGTGACAAGTCGCTGTGTGGGGGCGGTTCGATCCGCGGCAGGACGGTCATGTACTCACTGCGCGGCAACAGCCCCCTCGTCGCGGCCGACCCGTGCCCGTCCAAGAGCACCATGGCCACCGCCGGAGTGCCCTGCGTCGACTACGTCCAGAGCAAGCGGGACGGTGCGGGTGACACGCACCTGTACCTGCTGACCGACCAAGACATCCGGACCGGCATCGGCTGAGCCGACACCCTGACTCACCTCGGCCGGACGACACCCAACGACTCGAGGGCGTGCTGCGCGCGACGTCCGGAGTCGCCGTCACCCCCACCCGGGGGACCGGTTAAGGCGGCCATCTCCGCGAGCAGGAGTGCCTGCTCGAGGGGATCGCCGGCACGCCCGGCCAGTTCCAGCCCTGCCGCGAAGGCGGACAGAGCGGCCTCCACGCTGCCGGCGAGGCCATGCTCTCGACCGGTCAGCCGCTGGTAGGTCGCGCTCCGATCCTGGCCTTCGAGGAGGGCCAGCGCTGCCCGGGCCTCGCCTGCTCGCCCGGCATCCTGGAGCACCTCGGCCAACGCCAGGTCGGTGCTCGTGACCTCGTCGGGTTCGTCCAGCGCCGTGAAGCGGCTCCGGGCGTCTGCCAGCAGGGTCACTGCCTGGTCGACGTCACCCCTTCCGGCGAGGGCCCGCGCCTGTTCGCGCTGCACGAGTGCGACCAGCTCCTCGTCCTCGACCGCACGAGCGATCCGCAGCACGCCGGGGAGCAGGTCCAGCGCCTCGTCGTACCGGCACTGGCGCACCAGGATCTCCGCCCGGTTGTAGATCGCGTTTCCCTCCGCGGCGGTGTCGCCGATGCGTCGGAAGAGGTCGGCGGCGCGACGGAAGTCGGCGAGTGACTCGTTCCAGCGGCCCGCCGTGACGTCCTGGGCCGCCAGGTTGTTCAGGCACCATCCCTGGTGGCGCAGGTCGCCGAGCTCGGTGTAGGCCTGCAGCGCCAGCCGACCGTACGGCAACGGCTCGTCACGGCCCGAGCCCGCGTAGACGTGGTTGAGCACCTCGTAGGCCGCCGCCAACGTGAACTTGTCGACCGACTCCTCCGCGTAGCGCGCGGCGCGCTCGGCCCAGTGCAGGGCGTCGTCGACGCGCCCTTGTCTGAACCGGCTGTCGGCGTAGCGTCGAGCCAGGTGCGAGCGCGCCATGTCCGCGGCCGGACCAGTCATGCCCTCCAGCTCGTGCAGGCCGCGCGAGATCCGGCGCAACGCCACCGTGTGCTTGCGCCGACGCTGGTCGATCCGCGCCTCCTTCTCGATGATGCCGGCGATGCCCACGGCGTCGCCAGTCAGCTTCTTGCGGGCCAGGGCGTAGGCCTCGGCCGCCTCCCGCGGCAGGCCGACCAGCCACTGCGCATCGGCGAGCTTCTCGTACACCCGGGCGACCTCGGCGGGCTCGGTGTCGGTGTGCACCGAGGACCGCGCGGCCCGGGAGAAGAACTCGATCGCCTCACCCTGGGCGTACTTGGCCAGCGCACGTTCGCCGGCCAGCAGCGAGTAGCGCCGAGCCTTGTCGTGCCGGCCGGCATGGAAGAAGTGGAGGGACAGCACCTCGCACTGGCTCTCCGGCGTGGTTGAGGCGCGCTCGATGGTCCGGCTCACCTGGTCGTGGAGGACCTGGCGTCGCCTGAACGGGAGACCTTCATAGGCGACGTCCCGCATCAACCCGCTGCGAAACCGGAGCCCACCGGGACCCTCGCGCACCAGGAAGTCCCCGAGTCGGTGCATCGCCCCCGCCGGAACCCTGACTTCCTGTTCCTCGAGCAGCGTGTCCAGTGCCGCCTCATCGACCATGACCCCCAGCACCGCCGCATAGCGCAGCGCGGAACGGTCCGCCGGGTGCAGCCGGTCGATCTGACTGGTGACCAGCGCCTCCACCGACTCCGGGAGGTCTGCCACGGACCCCGACCGGCCGGCGGCCCGCGCCAACGCCTCGAGGAACATCGGGTTGCCGCCGCCGCGCCGGGCGAGGTCCGCCAGCGCCTGAGCAGGGAGGGGGTGATCCTCGAGGGCATCACGGACGAGGTGCAGCGCCGCCTCGGGGGTGAGCGGCGCTGGGTGCAACGAGGTGACCCGCGCGCCCGGTGGCGGAACAAAGCCGGTCGGCTCCTCACGACGGGTCACCACGATGAGCCACGGCCGGTCCCGGACGTCGGCGGCCAGTCTCTGCAGCAGGTCCGCCGACGATTCGTCGATCGCGTGTGCGTCCTCGATCACCAGCATCGTCGGCTCCTTGAGCAGCGAGCCGAGCAGCTCGGTGACGACGTCCTCGAGGCGGGTCTTGCGGAACTGGTCGTCGAGCTCGTCGATCTCCCGGGTGGACGCCATCTCGACGTCCATCGGGAGGCCGAGGAGCGGCAACCACGGCACGAGTCCCGGAGCGTCCGCGGCCACCCGGTCCATCAGCCGGGTGGCCACCTCGTCCGGGGCAGCGCCCGCCTCGAGACCGAGGACGTCGCGCAGCAGCCGTCGGAAGGGGAAGTACGCCGTCGCCGACTCGTACTGCTCGCACGGTGCCGTGACCACTGCAAGGTCCTCGACTCCCGCCAGCATCTCCGTCACCACGCGGGACTTGCCGATGCCCGCCTCGCCCACGATGTCGAGCAGACAGCCGTGCCCGGCCCGAAGGTCGGCCAGGGCCCGGCCGACGACGGCCATCTCCTCGGAGCGCCCGACCAGCGGCAGCGCGACACGTTCTTCGTGGCGGGCACCGATCAGGTCCCCGACCGCCACGGCGTGCACCGGTTTCGACTTCCCCTTGACCGTGAACGGGGCCAGCTCGGTGGTGCGGAACAACGTCTGGGAGCGCGCCACCACCTCGGTGGTCGCCAGCGCCTGCCCGGGGACCGCCTTCCCCATCACCCGGGCGGCGAGATTGATGGCATCACCCTTCACGGAGAAGGTGCGCCGGAACGACGGGCCGAAGTCACCGGCAAACACATGGCCCCGGTTGATGCCGATCCGCAACGGCAACCGTCCGGCGCGGTCCAGGATCTGTCGTGCGACTCGCAGCATCCGCTCCTCGTCGTGGTCCGCGCTTCGAGGCGCGCCGGCGGTCAGCATGATCTTGCCGCCGTCGCGGTTGATGTCGGTCTCGAAGAACGTGACGTCGTGGTCGGCACAGGCGTGCTGCACGTTGCGCACGACGTCGTCCAGCGCCTCGGCAAGCGCAGCCGGGCCGACCGAGATGATCAGGTCGTCGGTGCCGGAGAACTGCACGAAGGCCACCGTGATCAAGCGATGCTCCGGTTCCGCGCTCTCGCTGAGCAGGTGGGTCCGGATCGGCGGCGGAAGAACCCCGAGCGGGTCGATCGCCTTCGCCGCAGGCTCCTCGCTCGCGACGTACCCGGGCGTCGGCGCCGACCGCAGCAGGCGCCCGTCGAGCAGCGCGGGCCCGAGGTGTCGGGGCTCCAGCAGCGCGGCCGTGCTGCGGCTGAGGCCGATCTGGCCGGCCGCGGCCGCCGCCTCGATCTCCGCCGTGGTGCTCGCCGCCGGGCCGCTGATCAACAGCTCGCGGTGGATGTCCGGGTCGCCGACCAGGAAGAAGTCGAAGTCACCGCTGTGCACTCCGACCGACATCCGCAGCACGACCGTGCCCGACGCGGTCGGGAGCCGCCCGATCCCCCGCAGCGTCGCCCGCATCCGGTGAGCCGCACGTGCTGCGCGCAGCGCGTGGTCGGCTCCCTGGAAGAGCAACAGCACCGCGTCGCCGCCCCACTTGATCAGGTCGGCGCCGTCGTCGCGGGCCTCGTCGAGCAGGCCCGCGAAGGTCGCGCTGAGGATGTCGCTCATCTCCTCGGCGCCGAGCTTGCCCTTGCGCGCCAACCGTTCGGTCAGCCGGGTGAAGCCGGAGATGTCGACGAACGCGACGCTGCCCGTGACGCACATGTGCCGGTCGTCGTCACCAGTGGGCGCCCAGCGACCGAGAAGTCGCGGCACGTAGGGCAGCAGGAGGCCGTCGGCATCGCGTTCGGCGCTGCTGGCGGCCATCGCCCCTCCTTGGTGCCCGCCGTCCGGCGAGGTTCAGCAGGCTACGACGTACGCCGCCCCTCCGCCCGAGGTGCGACCGTCCCCGCTCGCAGGCGGTCTATACCGGACGGTCGGCGTGTGGACCGCGATCCGACTCGCCCTGATGGCGGCGACTGCCCCGAGGCTAGGCGCGCAGGATGTCGACGTCGTCGGAAGTGTCCTCCTCGTGCTTGCCGAGAACGGCGCGGCCGGCCTCGAGCCGCGCCACCGGGACGCGGAAGGGTGAGCAGGAGACGTAGTCCAGCCCCACGCGGTGGAAGAAGTGGATCGACTCCGGATCCCCGCCGTGCTCGCCGCACACGCCGGCCTTGAGGTCCGGACGAGTCCGACGACCCTCGCGGGTGGCGATGTCGACGAGCCTGCCCACGCCGTCGACGTCCAGGGTCTCGAAGGGGGACGTGGTGAAGACGCCCTTGTCGAGATAGGCGGCGAAGAAGGCGGCCTCGACGTCGTCACGACTGAAGCCCCAGGTCGTCTGGGTCAGGTCGTTGGTGCCGAAGGAGAAGAAGTCGGCCTCCTCGGCGATCCGGAACGCGGTCAGCGCCGCCCGCGGCAGCTCGATCATCGTGCCGATGGGGATGTCCAGTGGGACTCCCTCGGCCTCGGCGACCTCCGCGACGATCCCGGTGGCCTCGTCCCGCACGAGGTGCAGCTCCATGAGCGATCCCACCAGCGGCACCATGATCTCGGGCCTGGGGTCATGCCCGTCCCTGATCCGGCGTGCTGTCGCCTCGGCGATCGCGCGGATCTGGCCCGCGAACAGGCCGGGCACCGTCAGACCCAGCCTGACTCCGCGCAGGCCGAGCATCGGGTTGGACTCGTGGAGTCGGTTCACGGCCGCGAGCAGCCGCACGTCCTCCTCGGCAGCGGCTCCCTGCTCCTCGGCCCGGGCCACCTTGACCATCAGGTCGGCCCGGTCCGGCAGGAACTCGTGGAGCGGCGGGTCGAGCAGCCGGATCGTGGTCGGCAGCCCGTCCATCGCGGCGAGCAGCTCGTCGAAGTCCTCACGCTGGGGAGGCAGCAGTGCCGCCAGCGCCTCCTGGCGCTCCGCGGAGGTCCCGGCAAGGATCACCCGCTCGATCAGGACGCGCCGGTCGCCGAGGAACATGTGCTCGGTGCGGCACAGGCCGATCCCCTGGGCTCCCATCCGGCGTGCCCGCAGCGCGTCCGGCCCGGTGTCGGCGTTCGCGCGCACCTCCATGGTGCGCACCGAGTCCGCATGCGTCAGGAGTCGATCCACCGCCCGGATCAGGTCGGCGGTGTCCTCGTCGACCAGCTCGAGCGCCGGCTCCAGACCCTCCTCGAGGTACTTGACCACCGGCGACGCGACGACCGGCAGCCGGCCGACGAAGACCTCACCGGTGGAACCATCGATGGAGAGGAGGTCGCCCTCGTGCACCTCGACGCCGTCGGACCGGGCGACCTTGAGCTCCTCGTCGACCTGCAACGCCTCGGCGCCGCAGACCGCGGTCTTGCCCATGCCACGTGCCACGACGGCGGCGTGCGAGGTCTTGCCGCCGCGGCTGGTCAGGATGCCGGTCGCGGCGATCATGCCCTCGAGGTCCTCGGGGTTGGTCTCCTGGCGCAGCAGCACGACCGCCTCCCCGCTGGCCACCCACGCGGCCGCCGTCGTGGAGTCGAAGACCACCTTGCCCACGGCCGCGCCCGGCGAGGCAGCCATGCCCCGGGTGAAGGCGGTGCGCTCGGCCCCGGCGTCGAACTGCGGGAACATGAGCTGGGCCAGCTGCGGTCCGCCGACCCGCTCCAGCGCCTCGTCCATCGTGATCAGCTGCTCGTCGACCAGCTGCGTGGCGATGCGGAACGCTGCGGCGGCGGTGCGCTTCCCGACGCGGGTCTGGAGCATCCAGAGCTTCCCGCGCTCCACGGTGAACTCGATGTCACACAGGTCGCGGTAGTGGGTCTCCAGGCGCCGCATGATCTTGCGGAGCTCCTGGTACGACGCGGCGTCGACCTCGGCGAAGTCATCGAGCGACAACGTGTTGCGGATCCCGGAGACGACGTCCTCCCCCTGCGCGTTGACGAGGTAGTCGCCGTACACGCCGGGCTTGCCCGTGGAGGGGTCCCGGGTGAAGCAGACGCCCGTGCCGGACGTGTCGCCCAGGTTGCCGTAGACCATCGTGCAGACGTTCACCGCCGTGCCCGCGTTCTCGGGGATGCGCTCCCGGCGCCGGTAGATGCGGGCGCGGTCGGTGTTCCAGGACTCGAAGACGGCCCGGATGGCCATGTCGAGCTGCTCGCGCGGGTCCTGCGGGAAGGGGCGGCCGGACTTCGCCTCCACCACCGCCTTGAAGTCCTCCACGAGCTGGCGCAGATCGCCGGCGTCCAGCTCGAGGTCGTCGGTGACTCCCTTGGTCGCCTTGGTCTCCTTGAGCACTGCCGCGAAGTCGTCGCCCTCCATGCCCAGGACCGTCTTGCCGAACATCTGGATCAGCCGACGGTAGGAGTCCCAGACGAACCGCTCGTCCCCCGATGCCTCGATCAGGCCCTTGACGGAGAAGTCGTTGAGCCCGACGTTGAGCACCGTCTCCATCATCCCCGGCATCGAGTACTTCGCTCCGGACCTCACGCTCACCAGGAGCGGATCCACGGAGTCGCCCAGTCGGCGCCCGACCTCGTCCTCGAGGCGGCGCAGGGCCATGGTGACCTGCACCTTCAGGTCGTCGGGCAGGCGATCGTGCTCCAGGTAGTGCCGGCACGCCTCGGTGGTGACGACGAAGCCTGGGGGCACCGGCAGGCCGAGCCGGGTCATCTCGGCGAGGTTGGCGCCCTTGCCACCCAGCAGGTCCTTCTGGTCCTTGTCGCCCTCACTGAAGTGGTAGACCAGCTTGTCCATCTCTAGATCACTGCCTTTCGGTTCACCGGGTGCGGCTGGGGACGCGGGCCTGCGGAAGGGTGCGTCATCACGGGCTCTCCCCGGCGTGCCGGAGCACCTTGTCGAGCACGTGGTCGCTGCTGACTTCGCGCACGGTGCCGCTCTGCGACCGCATCACGAGCGACCGGGTGCGGGCGCCGCCGCCGGAGTAGCGGACGCCCGGGAGGAGGTCGCCGTCGGTGATGCCGGTCGCGACGAAGAAGGTGTTCTCGCACGTCACGAGGTCGTTGAGGCCCAGCACCCGGTCCAGGTCGTGACCCGCCGCGAGAGCCCGGCGACGCTGCTCGTCGTCGGCGACGTAGAGGCGCGCCTGGATCTCACCGCCCATGGCCTTCATGGCACAGGCCGTGATGACGCCCTCGGGGGTGCCGCCGACGCCCATGAGCACGTCGATGCCCGACCCTGGCCGGGCCACCGCGATCGCGACCGCCACGTCACCGTCGGGGAAGAGCTTGATCCGCGCTCCCGCCGCACGCAGCCGAGCGATGAGCTGGGCGTGCCGGGGCCGGTCCAGGACGGCGACGGTCACGTCGGAGATCGAGCCGCCCTTGGCGTCCGCCACCACGCGCAGCGTCTCCTCCGCGGGGGCGGTCACATCCACCTTTCCGGCTGCCCGAGGGCCCACCACCAGCTTCTCCATGTAGTAGACGTCCTTGGGGTCGAACATGCCGCCGCGATCGGCGGCCGCGATCACCGCGATCGCGTTCGGCATGCCGTTCGCGAGCAGGGTCGTGCCGTCCACCGGATCGACGGCGATGTCCATCTCGGGCCCGGTCCCGTCCCCGAGCTGCTCGCCGTTGTGCAGCATCGGCGCCTCGTCCTTCTCGCCCTCACCGATGACGACGACTCCCCGCATCTGGACGCCGGCGAGCACGTGTCGCATGGCGTCGACTGCCGCGCCGTCGCCGGCCTCCTTGTCGCCGAGGCCAGCCCACCGACCGGCCGCCATCGCCGCGGCTTCCGTGGCTCGCATCAGGTCGAGACCGAGGTTGCGGTCCGGAATCTGGTAGTGCCCTGTGTGCGCTGCGGCCGACGTCATCTGGCACCGACCTCCCGGTCGTCGTGGCCGGGCTTCGTGATCTGTGTCCTCATGGTCGGGTGCTCCACTCCTCGGCTGCCTGGTCGTCCTCGGCCGGGGGGCTGCGCCCGCACGGCCTTCGGCACGCCGTGGAATGTCCAGGGCGGCCACCTGTGATCTACATCTCTCGGACCTTTGAATACCTTTATACATCTTTGTTTGCTTGGTTTCAAGGGGAGAGTCCGGGCAGCGGGCAGCAGCCGCCCGAGTGAGCGGCGCTCCGCGCTCGGCGGTCTTCGCCGACGAGGCGGCGGTCGGGCGGGCGATGTCGGCCCAGAGGTCGGCCCAGAGGTCGACTCAGTAGTACCAGGGGTACGACGACCAGTCGGGGTCGCGCTTCTCCAGGAACTGGTCGCGTCCCTCCTGGGCCTCGTCGGTCATGTAGGCGAGCCGGGTGGCCTCACCGGCGAACAGCTGCTGGCCGACCAGGCCGTCGTCGATCAGGTTGAAGGAGTACTTCAGCATCCGCTGCGCCGTGGGCGACTTGCCGTTGATCTTGCGGCCCCACTCCAGCGCCTCGGCCTCGAGCTCGGCGTGCGGGACCACGCGGTTGACCATGCCCATCCGGTGCGCGTCCTCGGCGGAGTACTCGTCGCCGAGGAAGAAGATCTCGCGGGCGAACTTCTGGCCCACCTGACGGGCCAGGTAGGCCGACCCGAAGCCGCCGTCGAAGGAGCCGACGTCGGCGTCGGTCTGCTTGAACCGGCCGTGCTCGGCACTCGCCAGCGTCAGGTCGGAGACGACGTGCAGGCTGTGGCCGCCGCCCGCCGCCCAGCCGGGCACGACGCAGATCACGATCTTCGGCATGAACCGGATCAGCCGCTGGCACTCCAGGATGTGCAGCCGCCCCAGCTTCGCCTGGTCCACCGTCTCGGCGGTGTCCCCGTCGGCGTACTGATAGCCAGCCCGGCCCCGGATCCGCTGGTCGCCCCCGGTGCAGAACGCCCACTTCCCGTGCCGCTCGCCGGGACCGTTGCCGGTGAGCAGCACGCATCCCACGTCGGA
Source organism: uncultured Actinomycetota bacterium (assembly GCA_963782075.1). GTDB lineage: Bacteria > Actinomycetota > Actinomycetes > Propionibacteriales > Nocardioidaceae > Nocardioides. The sequence continues at coordinate 179,936 of CAWAIJ010000014.1, read as the reverse complement.
GGTGATCCGCGCGTGCTCCAGCACCCGCAGCAGCTCGTCGACCGTGTGGGGCCGGAACGCGTTGAGGACGTCGGGCCGGTCGAAGGCCACCCGGACCGTGCCGTGGGCCCGCGCGCGGTGGTAGGTGAGGTCGGTGAGGTCCTCGAACCCCGGCACCGGGTCCCACTGCTCCGGGTCGAAGATTTCGGAGACTCCCTCGATCGCGCTCATGTCGGGAGGCTATCGGGGTGGAATCGATGCGGCGTGCGTGGTGTTCTGGCTGGCATGGCACTGAGCGGAGAGTACGAACCGAGTTCCCAGCAGTGGGTACGTGACCAGGTCGCCGAGTTCGAGGCGTCCGACGGCCAGCGCGCCAACGTGCTTGCCCGTACCGGTGATCCCATCGTGGTCATCACCTCGGTGGGCTCCACCAGCGGCAAGCTCCGCAAGAACCCGGTGATGCGGGTCGAGCACGAGGGCGACTACCTCGCCGTCGCGTCGTACGGCGGCGGCCCGGAGGACCCGGTGTGGGCCCACAACTTCCGCGCCCACCCGGAGGTCGACCTGCAGGACGGCGCCGACAAGGCGACCTACGACGTCCGCGAGCTGCCCGAGGGACCGGAGCGCGACGCGTGGTGGACCCGCGCGGTGGACACCTGGCCGACGTACGGCGAGTACCAGAAGAAGACCGAGCGGCTGATCCCGCTGTTCCTGCTGGAGCGCCAGGCCTGACCCGATCAGGTGGCGATGGAGCGGGCCAGGGTCGAGAGGTGGTCGAGCCGGGCCAGCTCGGAGTCGAGGAATGCCGGGCCGCCGCGGCGCCCGATCAGCACGATCTCGTCCGCCCCGAGTGGGCAGGCCAGCACCAGGTCGTTGCCCTGGTCCTCGACCTGGGCGGGCTTCTCCATCTCGACGAAGACCAGATCGTTCGGTGCGGCCTCCGTCGAACGGCGGACGCCGGAGGTGCGGTGGATCCGGGCGCCCCAGTCGGACCGGAACACGACCGGCAGCAGGTCGATGAGCCGATCCAGCGCGGTGTCCTTGTGGGCGGTCAGGTCCTCGACGGCCTCGAGATCGAGGAAGACGTTGCCGCCGGCCGCATACCGGTTGATCCAGAGCACCTCGACACCCTCGATGCCGGTGCAGGCCGACACGACGGCGTCGGGCATGGCGCCCCCGACCATCTCGAGGAACACGTCGTCGACCGCGGTGCCGTCGTAGCGCTTCTCCACGATCTCGATCGCCTCGATGTCACCGCCGGCCTCACCGATCGCGGTCGCCAACCGCCCCAGGGATCCGGGGATGTCAGGCAGGCCGACGCGGAGCAGGTAGGGCATGCCTCGACAGTAGTCGCGGCTCGTTGCGGAAACGTTTCGGACGTCCAGCGGCTGAACCGGGTCAGCGGAGTCGCTGGCGCAGGCCGGTCGCACGCTGCGCCCGGGTGGCCACGGCCGCCCGGACCGCGGCCTCGGAGCCGACCACGCGGAGCCGGTCCTGGGCTCGGGTGACGGCGGTGTAGAACAGCTCGCGCGTCAGCAGCCGCGAGCCCTCCTCGGGCAGCAGCACCGTGACCGCCTCCGCCTGGCTGCCCTGGCTCTTGTGGATCGTGAGCGCGTGCATGGTGTCGATCGCGTCGAGCCGGCCGGGCGCAAGGTCGGTGAGGCCGTGCCGGGCGCCGTCGATGCGGGCCCGCAACCGACCCTCGGCCAGCACCGCGACGCCGGTCTCTCCGTTGTAGATCTCCAACGCGTGGTCGTTGGCGGTGACCAGCAGCGGACGACCGACATACCAGGCGCCGTAGATCGGGTCACCGGTCTCCTCGCCCAGCCACTGCTCGACCTGCCGGTTCCACAGTCGTACGCCGCGAGGGCCCTCGCGGTGGGCGCAGAGCAACCGGTGGCGACCGAGGGCGGCGATCGCGCCCTCGGCGTCGCCGGCGAACGCGAGCCGGCGCACCTCCACCGCCTGCTCGACCAGCGACGGGCGCAAGATCGCGGCCGGGTCGTCGGTCTCGACGAACTCCACACCCGCGGAGCCCGAACGGAGCGCGGCCAGCACGGCGTCGGCGTCCTCGGCGTCTCGGAGCGCGTCGGCCACGGCCTGGATGTCGGGGGCGGAGCGGTAGTTGGCCGACAGTCCGCGGACCATCGCGTCGGGCAGGCCCTCGACCAGGTCCGAGAGCACCGCGCCGGCGCCGACCGAGGTGAGCTGGCGGGGGTCACCGACCAGCACCAGCCGGGTCTGCGGCCGCACCGCCTCGAGCAGCCGGGCCATCATCGTCAGGTCGACCATCGAGCACTCGTCGACCACGATCACGTCGTACTTCAGCCGGTTGCCGCGGTCGTGGCGGAACCGGGTGGTGTTGTCGCGGCGCCAGCCGAGCAGCCGGTGGAGGGTCATCGCGTCGGGGCGACCGACCCGGTCGGAGTACGCAGCGGGCATCTCGTCACCGACCGCCTCGGCGAGCCGCGCCGCCGCCTTGCCGGTCGGGGCGCTGAGCGCGATCGAGAGCGGTCGGTCCGACTGGGACGAGAGCAGCGCCAGCATCCGGGCCACCGTCGTGGTCTTGCCGGTGCCGGGACCTCCGGTGATGACGGTGGTCCACTGCCGGCAGGCGGCCACCGCCGCCGCCTCCTGCTCGGTGCTGAAGTGAGCGTCGCGCACGCCGTCCAGCGCCGTGGCCAGCGCCGCCTCGTCCATGGTGGGCGGTGGCTGGTCGGTGCGCGCGCGGACGTCGTCGGCGATCTGCTGTTCGAGGCGGTGGTAGCGGTCGAGGTAGACCAGGCCCAGCTCCTGGCGCAGCACGCCGGCCTCGGTCATGGGGGACGCCGCGACTGCTGCGGCCCAGTCCGTCGTCTCCGGCCAGGGGAGGTCGGGAGCAATGTCGCGGATCGTGGCGAGGTCGACGCCGACCGACCCGTTGCGCACGGCGCGGACCGCGAGCGCTGCGGCCAGCAGCACGTCCTCGCCGGCCTCACCCGCGAGGTCGCCCGTGCGGGCGGCGACGTGGACGTCGCTCGCCGACAGCACGCCGGCCCGGTTCAGGTCGCCGAGCAGCCCCGCGGCTCCTGCAACCAGCCGCCGGTCGTGGTCACCGACCGGCTCGAAGATCTCGGTCATCGCGTCACGCTCCCCTGCTCCGAGCGCAGGATCCGGCCGTCGAGCAGGTCGGAGAGCTCCTCGACCAGCGCCACCGGCGGCCGCCACGCGAACACCCCGCACGGCTCGCCGCCGACCAGCGGCGTCTCGGGCCCGCACATCCCGCGCAGGTAGAGGTAGAGCACACCGCCGAGGTGCCGCTCCGGGTCGTAGCCGGGTTGCCGCCACCGCAGGAAGCGGTGCAGCACGACGGCGTACAGCAGTGCCTGCAGTGGGTAGTCGGAGTGGCCCATCGCCGCGTCGAGCGCCTCGGGGACGTAGGCGGCCGCGGTGAGCGGCTCGTCGCGGGGGCCGAGCCAGTTGGTCTTGTAGTCGACGACGAGGTAGCGGACGTCGCCGTCAGGCGACTCGTCGTCGCGCACCCGCAGCACCACGTCGATCGAGCCGGTGAGGTAGCCACGCAGGCTCTGGCCGCCGAGCTCGGGCCGGTCCAGCGCATCGGCGAAGCCGCGGACCGGGTCGCCCTCGGGCAGGTGCCGTCGCAACAACGGGGCGACGTCCCCCAGCGTGACGTCGCCGGTCAGGCCGAGGTCACCGCCGGCCAGCGGCAGCTCGAAGTCGAGCTCGCGCAGCCGGTCGGGCAACGCCACGTCGCGCAGGGTCGCCCCACCGGCGAGCGACCCGAGCGGGGTGTCGGTGATCGCTACCAAGGCCGCGACCAGCAGGTCGGGGTCGACCTCGACCGGCCACTGGACCAGCTGCTCTGCGAGGTGGGCCCGCAGCTCGGCCACCAGATCGCCCGCGTGGTCAGGAGCCTGCGGGTCGGCGTGCTCGAGAACGGCGTGCACGAGGGAGCCGAACTCGGCTCCCACGGGGAGCTCGGCCATCGGTGACGCAATCGTGAGACCGGCGTCGGCCGCCGGGCCGTCACCGGCCGGCAGCGGCGCCTCGTCGTCGAGCGGCTCCTCCTCCGGCTCGCTGCCCACCCCGGGAACCACGGCCGGTTCGACCCGGGTCAGCGATGAGTACGACGTACGCCGCCACGTGGTGTCGACGTCGCGGTCGAAGCTCCGGACCGCGAGCCCCGAGGGAACCTCGAGCGGGACGTCGTCGCCCAGCGGTTGCGGCACCGCCGGTTCGGGGACCGGCCCGCCGGCCGCTCGCCAGGCCTCGAACACGGCCGCCGCCTCGTCGTCGGTGCGGTTGTCGAACGCGTCGGGCACGTCGGGAGAACCGGGGCGTCGGGCCTGCAGCATCCGGTGGAGCGGCGAGGCGGGAGTGTTGCGGGTCGGCGCCCACCAGGCCACGACCTGCGACTGCGCGCGGGTGATGGCGACGTAGAGGAGGCGCAGCCACTCGCCTGCCTCCTCGCGTTCCCACCGCGCGACGTGGTCGCGCCAGCCCTCGCCGGCGCCTCCCCCGACGTCGACGCAGCGGCGCCCCTCGTCGTCGTGGAACAGCGGCCTCGACGGCTTCGGCACGTTGCGGTCGGCCAGTGCCGGGAGGTAGACGACGGGGTACTGAAGGCCCTTGCTGGCATGGATGGTGACCAGCTGGACGGCGGCCGCGTCGGAGTCGAGGCGTCGGGTGCGTTCGGCACCGCGCCCGGCGCGTCCCTCGGCCACCTGGCGGCGCAGCCACGCGAGCATCGACGCGACTCCCAGTCGCTCGGTCAGGCCGACCTCGTGGAGGGCCTCGCCGATGTGCCGCAGGTCGGTGAGGTGGCGCTCGCCGCCCACGACGGCCAGCACCCGTGAGGGGAGGCCGTCGGCGGTGGCGGCCTCCAGCACTGCGGCGATGCCCCGGGTCGCGAACACCTCGGTCCAGGCCCGCAGCCGGTCGGCGACCTCCTCGTTGAGCCGCTCACCGTCGGCGTCGAGCTCCGCGGCGGTGTGGCCGAAGAACGGGGTGAGGGCGGCCGAGCGGACCCGCTGGCTGCGATGGGGCTGCTCCAGCCCTTCGAGCAGCTGGAGCCACTCGACGCCCGCGGGGGTGGCGAACACGCTGCCGCCACCCGCGATCACGGCCGGGACGCCGACCGCGTGGAGCGCCTCCTGGATGCGCGCGAGATCGGCGTGGCGATAGCTGATGACCGCGACGTCGCGCGGCTCGACCGGTCGCTCGTCGAACGTCGCACCCGAGGCCAGCAGCGCGCGTACGTCGTGGGCGAGGTCCTGGGCGATCAGCGGTCGCACCTCGCCGACCGTCAGCGGTGAGGAGCCGGCCTTGCGGAGCTGGTCGCGCCGCACCACCCGGAGTCGGAACGGATCGGGGTGGGGCGCGCCCGCCAGCCGGCTCTCGTCGTGGTGGGCGGTGACGTCGTGGACCACGATCCGTTCGTCGCCGAGGGTGGCGCCGCGCAGCATGGCCTGGAACGACGCGAGCAGTGCGGCGTCACTGCGCCAGTTGACGTCCAGCGTCTGCTGGGTCGCGGCCGTGGCGGCGGCCTGCAGGTAGGTGACCACGTCACCGCCGCGGAAGGAGTAGATCGCCTGCTTGGGATCGCCGATCAGCACCATCGTGGCGTGGCCGCTGAACGCCCGGTCGAGCACCTGCCACTGCACCGGGTCGGTGTCCTGGAACTCGTCGACCAGCACGATCTGCCAGCGCTGCCGCATCCGTGCCCGGGCCGGGGCCTCGGGGTCGACCAGCGCGTCGGCGAGCTGGCTCAGCAGGTCGTCGTAGGAGAGGATCCCGAGCCGCCGCTTGCGCCGCTCGAGCTCGGTGCGCACCTTCTGTGCGAACGCCACCCGCCGGCCGTGGGGCGTCGTCGCGTCGGCGTCGGCGGGCTCCAGCCACGCCTGCGGATCACCCACGGCGGTGCGGGCGATCGCCATCGCCTCGGCGTGGGTGAACGTCGGCGCCGCCTCGTCGTAGGCGAATCGACGCAGGTAGAGGTCGGAGACCACCTCGCCCAGCAGGTCGTCGAGGTCCTCGACCAGCCGGGCGCGGGCATCGGTGTCGCCGGCGACACCGAGCGAACCGAGCACCAGTGAGCAGAACTGGTGGGTGGTGGCGATGGTCGCGCCGTCGAACCCCGCCAGTGCGGCGACGATCCGCCGGTGGCGCAGCGCCCGGGTCGCGTCGTCGCAGTGGAGCAGCAGCTCCAGCAGCTCTGACGGAGGAAGGTCGGTGTCACCCGCCAGCGCGCGCTCGGCCTCGACCAGCTGGGTCCGGACCCGCTCCCGCAGCTCCTGGCTCGCGGCGCGCCCGAACGTGACGATCAGCATCTGGTCGAGGGTCGCGACACCCTCGGCGACGAACCGGGCGACCAGCGCGCCGATGGTCCAGGTCTTGCCGGTGCCGGCACTGGCCTCGAGCACGGTGGTGCCGGTCGGCAGCGGTCCGCGGATGTCGAAGGGCTCGATCACAGCATCCCCACCCGCTCGACGCCGGTGAGCAGCGGCTCCCAGACCTGCCAGGCGTACGTCGCGAGGCCGTCGTCGAGCAGCCGGGTGATCGGCGCACCCTCGCCGTAGACGCGCACGTGGGCGGCGTCCGCGTCCTCGCCCGGGATGCCCATCGGGCTGTTGCGGTCGGTCTCCCACGTGCGGGTCGCGGCGGCGACGGGGTCGATCGGCGCGCCCATCAGCTCCTTGGCATGGGCCTCGGCCCAGGCGCAGCCGGTCTGGATCGGGATCGGCAGCGGCCGGGTCAGGCCGAGGTCGCGGAGCTCGACGAGGGCCCGGAGCCACTCGACCGCGCGGTGGTCGAGCGGGCCGGCCAACGCCCGCTGGGGCCCGGCACGTCCCCAGCCGACCGCGTGGGAGGTGATGTGGAGGTCGGGGTGGGCGGCGCTGAGCGCGAGCAGGTCGACCCACGCCAGCAGCCGCTGCCGCGGCTTGAGCCGGGAGAAGCCGAGGGAGACCAAGCGGGAGCCGAACACGTCGGACACCGTGCCGGTGAGCCTGCGGCCGCCCCCCAGGTCGACGTCGACGTCGAGGCTGCGGCGCTCACCCTCGCGCAAGGCTGCGGTGCCGGCGTAGAGGTCCTGCGCCTTCGTGGCGACCTGGCCGAGCGCCTTGGTCCCGAGCCCGCCGGGCGGGAGAGTGCCGCTGAGCTGTTCTGCGGTGAGCACCGCGACGGCGTCGTGGCCCGCGAGCACGTCGCGCAGCAGCCGGTCGCCGATGTCCCACTGCTCGAGCGCGTTGAGATCCACCGGGATCGCGTCACCGACCTCGTCGGCCTCCCACGGCGATCCGACGTCGAGCCGAGACCGCAGGAAGGACCGCACCGGGTGGGCGAGGAAGTCGCGCAGGTCGGCCAGGTTGACGTCGCCCGGCTCTCGCGCCGGGAGCGGGCCCTCGATGAACGATGCGGGTGGCAGTCGGTCGGAGGTCGCAGCGCGGGCGCCGGCCAGGGCGGCGGTGTCGAAGCTGAACGGCCGGGCGCCGACCAGCGCGCCGGGCAGCAGGTTGCGGGCGTCGTACGGCTGCAACGGGTGGTGGACCAGCACCTCGCCCGGCGTCGCGGCGGTCCGGGCGGCGGCGTCGAGGATCTCGCCGAGCGGGACGGCGGGCGGTCGGGACGCGCCGGTGTGCTCGTTCGCGCCGGTGTAGGTGACCACGAGCGTCTCGGTGGCGGCGAGGACGGCGTCGAGCAGCAGCTGGCGGTCCTCGCTGCGGGCGTCGCGCTCGCCGGTCAGCGGTCGGCGCAGCAGTGCGTCGTCGCCGTCGACCGAGGTGACGCGCGGGAAGACGCCGTCGTCGAGACCGACCAGGCAGACGACCCGGTGGGGCACGGACCGCATCGGCACCATGGTGCAGACGGTGAGGGTGCCGGTGCGGAAGTTGGCGCGGGTCGGCCGGCCCCCGAGCCGCGAGTGGAGCAGCGCCCGGACGTCGGGCAGCCGCAGCGCGACCACGCCCGCGTCGGTGGCGGACTCGACGGTCCGCGCCAGCTCACGCTCGAACTGGGGTGCCTGCCACGACTGGTCGGGGTCGACCTCCGCCAGCCCGGCGACGCCGGCCCGCAGCGCGATGACCCACTCCTCGAGCGGGCCGGCCGCGGTGAGCGCGGCGACGCACAGGTCGAGCCGGTGGACCAGCTCCGCGAACCGGCCGAGCAGGTCGAGGTCACCGCTGCCGACGTCGTCGACGGGCAGTCCGCGCCCGACGTGTCGGTGGTCGTCGCCGCTCATCGCCGCCCCGAGCAGCAGCCGGTCCATCCCCGCCCGCCAGGTGTTGTGGGCGAAGCCCTGCATGTCGAACCCGCCGCGCTGCTCGGCGTCGAGGCCCCAGCGGATGCCGGCCGCGTCCACCCAGTCGGTGATCCGGGAGAGGTCGTCGTCGTCGAGGGCGAACCGGCGGCGTACGACGTCGGCACCGGCCAGGTCGAGCACCTCGCTCGCGGTGACCCGGCCGCCGGCCAGCTCGACCAGCCGGGCGGCCACCCCGAGCAACGGGTTGGTGCTCGACAAGGCGCGGTCGGCGAGCCGCACCCGCAGCCGGTGAGCGGGGTGGCCGTCCTCCACCACGCCCTCGAGCCCGAAGCCGGCGGCGATCAGCGGTGCATAGGTCTCGATGTCGGGGCACATCACGAGGATGTCGCGCGGCTCGAGGGTCGGGTCGTCATCGAGCAGACCGACCAGCACCTCGCGGAGCACGTCGACCTGGCGCGACGCCCCGTGGCAGGCGTGGACCTGGAGGCTGCGGTCGTCGGCGGTCGGCACCCGGCTCGCGCGCACCGTCTCGTCGGGGGCCCGGTTGGACCGCAGGTCGTGCTGGAGCCAGCCCAGCAGCGTGGCTCGCTGCTCGAGCTCGGCGGGCCCGGGCGCCTCGATCCCGACTCCGTCGAGGACCCGGGTCAGTTCCCGGGTGTCACGGCCCAGCGAGGCGAGCAACGGGTGGTGGACCCGGTCGGCGGACGGATCGCCCTCCCGTGCGACGACGCCGCCGAGGCCGCGCAGCTCCTCCCACAGCGCCGGCGAGGGCTGCGGCAGCCAGAGGTGGACGTCGCGCTGCTCGCCGAGGGCCGCCAGCAGCTCGACCTCGGTGACCGGCAGCCGGGTGTGGCCGAACAGCGACAACCGGTCGGGCAGGTCGAGCCTGGCGAGGGCCGCGCGGTCGCCCTCGCGCAACCGCTTCAGGGTCTCGGCGTGTCGCACGTCGGGTGGCGACTCACCGACCTGGACCAGCAGCCGACGCCAGAGCTCGGGCTGCCAGGCCAGGTCACCGTCCAGGGGCGAGCCGGCACCGTCGGTGTCGCGGCCCTCGCGCCAGTCGGTGACGAGGCTGGGCCGCTGCACGGCGTACGACGCGAAGATGCCGGCCAGTCGGCGCGACACCGACCAGCGGCGGGACCGGCGCAGCTCGCCCTCGTCGCCGGTGAGGCCGTGACCGAGGTGGGCCGCGAGCGTGGCCGCCCAGGGCTCGTCGAGGGACGCGTCGAGGACCTCGAGCAGCGGCCAGACCAGCCGGTCGGGGTCCCAGACGTCGTCACGGTCCCGGTCGAGGAGCAACGAGACCAGCGAGCGGGGGCTGAGGAACTGGACGCCCGCACAGACGCCGTCGCCGCCCGTGGGTCCGGCGCCGAGCCGGTGGGAGAGTCGCTGGGACAACCAGCGCTCGACGCCGCGGGCGGGGACGGCCACGACCTCGGAGGCGAACGGATCGGGGAGCGGGGTGGAGAGGAGACCGGCGAGCTGGTCGGCGAGCTGGTCGGCGCGCGGTGCGCGGTGCAGCTGCAGGGCCACCGCGGCGTCCTCCTCTCCCGGTTGACAGCCGCCCAGGAAATGAGGCGGCGACGGACCCCAACATAGGGCCCGCCGCCGACACTTCCTCCGCTGCTACTAGGAGAAGAGGCTCACTCCGCCCGGGCCGACCAGCAGCCCGACGATGATGAGCACCACTCCCCAGAGAACACCACCCCGGATCAACGTCACGATGCCGCTGACCACGAGGATGACTGCCAGGATCCACAGCAGGAACGTCATGATTTTCCCTCCCTTTCAGATCGCCCTCTGGCGACCGGTCATCCAACCTGCCACGGCGACCGCAGGCCACCCACACCCGATCAGGTGAAGTGCCGGGTGCCCTGCATCTCATTAGGGTGCTGGGATGGCGCAGGACCACGAACGGAGCGAGACCGAGCAGGAGCGGCTCGACCGCAAGTGGGAGGAGCAGCTCCAGGAGCTGCGGGTCATGCAGACCGGGGTGCAGCTGCTCGCCGGGTTCCTGCTCACGCTCCCGTTCCAGTCCTCCTTCGCGGACCTCGACACCATGCAGCGAAGCCTGTTCCTCGGGCTCATGGCCACCGCAGCCGTCACGACGCTCAGCGTCGTGATGCCGGTGGCCGTGCATCGCCACCTCTCCGGCCAGCACGTGAAGCAGCGGGTCGTCGGCGCCGCCCAGGTGGCGCTGCTGACCGCCGTGACGGGTGTCGCGCTGCTGGTGGTGGGGATGGTGACGCTGATCTTCGACGTCGTCGTGAGCCGGCCCGCCTCGTTGACGGCCGGTGGCCTGACCGCCGGCCTCGCGGTCGTGCTGCTCCTCGTGGTGCCCCGGGTCCTCGCTGAGCGGGACTGACGATCGGGCGTCCCTGTCCCCCGGCGCCGCTTGCTTGTACGGTGCCATCCACACGACTGAGCCTCGGCCCGGCGGCCGACGGCGGGAGAGGCGGGCTCACATGGCTGACGTTGACGGCGCCCTGGACGCGGCGGGACTGACCAACCAGGCGGTGCGCGACTACGTGCGCCACTGGGCGGAGGTCACCGGTGCCGAGCGGATCGAGGTCGTCAGTGCGGCCGACGACGCCCGACTGATCCAGGAGGCGCTGGCAGCCGACGAGATCCAGCCCGCGGGCGAGGGGCGCTACTACTCCCGCAGCTACTACAAGGACACCGCGCGCTCCGAGGAGCGCACGATCGTCGCCACCAGCAACGAGTCCGACCAGGGTGTCTACAACAACTGGCGCCCCGCCTCGGAGATGAAGCCGCTGCTGGAGGACCGGATGCGCGGCCAGCTCGTCGGCAAGACGATGTACGTCATCCCCTACCTGATGTCGCCCCCGGGCTCGCCGCTCGAGCGGTACGCCGCCGGGGTCGAGCTGACCGACAACCGCACCGTGGTGCTCCACATGATCCGGATGGCGCGGGTCGGCATCGACCTCATCAACAACCTCACCGAGCCCGACATGTTCGTGCGCGCCGTCCACGTGACCGGCGACCTCGCGAATCTCGGCCAGGGCACGCCTGACGACCAGCGGATGTTCGTCACCGTCGCCGACGAGCGGACCATCCTCCACTTCGGCTCGTCGTACGGCGGCAACGCGCTGCTCGGCAAGATCGCCCACGGCCTGCGGCAGGCGGCCTACGACGGCTGGGCGAGCCGGGACTTCCTCTCCGAGCAGTTCATGCTGATCGGCATCCACGACAAGGAGACCGGCCGCGACTACCACATCTGCGGCGGCTTCCCGAGTGCGTCGGGCAAGACCAACCTGGCGATGATGCTGGCACCCGACGGGCTCGGCGACCGCTACTACGTGTCCTTCTACGGCGACGACATCGCATGGTTGTGGGTCAACCCCGAGGACGGCCGGCTCTACGGGATGAACCCTGAGTTCGGGGTGTTCGGCGTCGCCAAGGACACCAATGAGGCGACCAACCCGACTGCGGTGAAGTCGATCGACGAGGGCACCCACGTGGTGTTCACCAACGTCGCCTGGAACGAGAACACCCACGAGGTCTGGTGGGAGGGCAAGACCAAGGAGCCGCCCGCGGACCTCGAGGGCTGGCACGACTGGAAGGGCGAGAAGATCTCGGACCGGTCCTCGCGCGACGACTCGCCCTGGGCCCACCCCAACAGCCGCTTCACCACGACCTTGGCCAACGTCCCGAACATCGCCGAGGACTTCGAGCGCCCCGACGGCGTACCGATCGACGCCATCATCTTCGGCGGCCGCACCCGTGACCGGGAGCCGCTGATCCGCGCGATCACCGACCTCGCCGAAGGCGTCTACGACGGGCTCACCCTCGGCGCGGAGGCGACCGCCGCCGCGGACGGCAAGGAAGGTCAGCTGCGCTACGACCCGATGTCGATGCGGCCCTTCATGTCCTACGCCGAGGGCGAGTACGCCGCCCACTGGATGCGCATCGTGGGCGCCGCGACCGAGCAGCCGATCTTCGCCCACGTCAACTGGTTCCAGAAGGACCCCGAGGACGGCCACTTCCTGTGGCCCGGCTACCGCGACAACCTGCGGCCGCTGCTGTGGCTGATGCGGCTCAAGGCCGGCGAGGTGTCGGGACGCCAGACCCCGGTGGGGATCATCCCGACCGAGGAAGAGCTGGAGCTCGAGGGATGCACCGTCGACCCCGGCGACCTGGCCAAGCTGCTCGACATCGACGTCGACCGCTGGCGCCAGGAGATGGGGTTCCGCGAGGAGCACCTCCGCGCCTTCCACGACCTCCCCGAGGAGATCTGGGAGGCCCACCGCCGCGTCGCCGCCGCCCTCGACGCCGACCAGGGTTGAGTCGCCACGAAATCAGGTTGAGTCGCCAGGTATTCGGGTTGAGTTTCCAGCAACCGCTCGATTGTCTGGCGACTCGACTCACATTTGTGGCGACTCAACCCCTTGGTGGGTCAGGGGCGGGCTTCGGGGACCACTTCGACCGGCCCGTGCGCCTGGTCGAGCACGGCCAGCGCCGTGGACACGCGCAGGTGGCCGAGCCACGAGGTGGCGTGTCCTCGTCCGACCACGAGGAGCGAGTCCGGGGGCGCCGCGTCCGTCAGCGTCAGGTCCACCAACCCACGGGCCAGTTCGAGGTGCACCTCGACGTCGGGGAACTCCGTCGCAAAGCCTGCGACCGACTCCGAGACCAGCAGCCTGAGGTCCTCGACACCGAGTTCCTCGGGGTGGACCGTGGCGCCGTAGGCCTGCTGACCGGCGATGTCCCAGAAGCAGTGGACGACCGTGAGCGGTACGTCGTGGAGGGCCGCCTGATGAAACCCCTGCTCGATGACGACCCCGGACTCGGGCGTCCCGGCCGCACCCACGACCACCCCGCTGATCGACGCCGGCAGGCCCTCGCCGGTGACCAGAGTCGGGCAGTCGGCGTGGCGGCTGACGGACGTGCTCACGGAGCCCATCACCACGCTGCGCCACGGCGAAAGACCCCGACGACCCACGACCACGAGGTGCGCTGACTCAGCAGCATCGACCAGTGCCGCGCGCGGATCGGCGTCGACGAGGATGCCCTGCACCTCGACATCGGGGCGGAGGGTCGCGGCCAGCGTGACGGCGTCATCGACGATCGCCTGCGAGGCCTCGTACCTGGCACGGTCGACCCGGTCGCGGTCCACGGTCCAGAGCGCGAGCCAGTCGGTGTCGGTGGCTCGCGCCCCGTGGACGACAACCAGCCTGCGTCCGTCGCGGTCAGCCTGCCAGGCAGCCCACTCCACGGCGCGGTTGGCGTCCGGTGACCCATCGACGCCTACCACCACAGCCCCTCGGTACTTGCTGTTGTCCATGCCTCCAGTGTTGCGATGCCCTGAGGGCAGATCCACCGACGGTGGGCCCACGATCGAGGGACCAACGTCCCGGTTGCGGGCTGAGGGGTACGGCGTTCAGCGCGTCGGCAGCAACGGCGTCAGTCGCACCATGGCGACCGAGCCGAGCAGCGGGCCGACGCCGAGCATCGCGACGGCGACCGGCCAGCCCACGGCACCGGCCACCACCGGCACCAGCTGGATGGTGACGACGGTCAGCAGGAAGCCGAGTGCGGTCTGCAGGGTGAGCGCGGTGCCGACGTACCGCTGGTCGACGACGGTGCCCAGGCACGCGGAGAACATCGCGGAGTCGGCGATGACCGCGGCGCCCCACACCATCAGCAACGGCACCAGCAGGTACGCCGGACCGCCGAACGCGAATGCGGCCAGGACGCAGCAGCTGCCGCTGATGACCATGGCGACCGCGGCGGCCCGGGCGCGACCGAGCCGGTCACCGACCCACCCGGCCAGCAGACAGCCGAGCGCGCCGCACAACCCCAGCGACACGAAGATGATCAGTCCGATGGTGCTGCGAGCGGGAGCCTCGCCACGCGCGGCGAAGCTGGCGATGAGGAACGCCGGCGCCCACGCCCACAGCGCGTAGAGCTCCCACATGTGCCCGAGGTAGCCGAGGTTGGCCAGTCGCGGCGCCCGGTCCCGCCAGACGTCGAGCACCACCCCGGGGTGGAACCCGGTGGACGGGGTCACCAACGGACCGACCACGATCCACCGCTGCAGCACGACCGCGACCAGCGCGAGGCAGGCCGAGGCGACCAGCGCGGTCCGCCAGGCCGAGCCGAGCGAGCCGGAGATCAGCTGCGGGAGGATGCTGCCGAGGGTCAGCGAGCCGACCATGATGCTCACTGCGAGGCCGCGGCGGTCGGCGAACCAGCTGACCACCAGCTTCATGCCGACCGGGTAGACGAGGGCCAGCGCCATCCCGGTGACGACCCGGAGCACGACCGCACCGACCACACCGTCGACGACGGTCGCCGTGGCCAGGGTCGCGAACGCCGCCACCGCCGCACCGATCCCCATCAGCCGCGGCGGGTGGACGCGGTCGGGCAGGTTGATGACGGCCGAGGCGAGCGCGCCCACCACGAACCCCAGCTGGACGCCGATGGTCAGCAGCGACTCGCCGACCCGGCCCATGTCCCACTCCTCGCGGAGCGCGGGAGCGGCCGCGGACGCCGCGAACCAGGTGGCCACGGCCAGCACCTGCACCGCCGACACCAGCACCAGCTGACGTACGGCGACCGGCCCGTCGGGCCGCGCGGGTGTCTCGACCGGGGCGGAGGTCACCGTCGTCGCGGCTCCAGCCGGACCAGCTGGGTGACGTGCTCGGGCGACAGCTCGTCGAGGCTGGTCACGCCGAGCAGCCGCATGGTCCGCTCGACCTGGCCGCGCAGGATCTCGATGGACCGGTCGACACCGGCCCGGCCGCCGGCCATCAGCCCGTAGAGGTAGGCCCGGCCGATGAGCGTGAAGTGCGCGCCGTGGGCGACGGCGGCAACGATGTCCTGCCCCGACATGATCCCGGTGTCGACGTGGACCTCCACGTCGTTGCCGACCTCGGCCACGACGTCGGGCAGCAGGTGGAACGGCACCGGCGCCCGGTCGAGCTGGCGGCCGCCGTGGTTGGAGAGCAGCACCGCGTCGACGCCGATCTCGGCGCAGCGAGCCGCATCGGCCACCGACTGCACCCCCTTGACCACGAGCTTGCCCGGCCACTGCTGCTTGATCCACGCCAGGTCGTCGTAGGTCACGGTGGGGTCGAACATCGTGTCGAGCAGGTCGGCCACGGTCCCTGACCAGGAGTCGAGGGACGCGAACGCCAGCGGCTCGGTGGTGAGGAAGTTGAACCACCAGGCCGGACGCGGGAGCGCATTGGCGACGGTGCGCGGGGTCAGCGTCGGCGGGATGGTCATGCCGTTGCGGACGTCGCGCAGCCGAGCACCGGCGACGGGTACGTCGACGGTCACCAGCAAGGTGTCGTAGCCGGCGGCCGCGGCGCGGTCGACCAACGCCATCGACCGTTCCCGGTCCTTCCACATGTAGAGCTGGAACCAGTGCCGCCCGCCGGGACTGGCCGCGGCGACGTCCTCGATCGAGGTGGTGCCCATGGTGGAGAGCGCGAACGGGATGCCCGCGGCCTCGGCGGCCGTCGCCCCGGCGATCTCCCCCTCGGTCTGCATCATCCGCGTGAACCCGGTCGGCGCGATCCCGAACGGCAGTGCCGACCGGACCCCGAGCACCTCGCGCGAGGTGTCCACGTTCGACACGTCCCGCAGCACGCCGGGCTGGAACTCGACGTCGGCGAACGCCTGCCGCGCCCGGGCGAGCGAGACCTCGCCGTCGGCCGCACCGTCGGTGTAGTCGAACGCCGCCCTCGGCGTACGCCGCTTGGCGACCTGCCGCAGGTCCTCGATGGTCAGCGCGGAGGCCAACCGCCGCTCGGTCCCCGACCACACCGGCTTCTTGAACGTCAGCAACGGCGCGAGGTCGGCCCGCCGGGGCAGGCGGCGCCCGGTCACGACCGCAGCCTCGACGGGATCGGGTCCGGCGGCTTGGGCGGCCCGACGGTCTCGTGGGCGCGCATCCGCACCGCCTCCTTGATCTGGGTGAGGTTGTTGCGCAGCAGGTCGCTGATCAGCTCATCGGTGCGGGGGTCGTCGAGCATCTCGATCAGCACGCGGAGCGTGGTCTCGGTGACCTCACCGACGACCGTGTCGTAGCCGGGCAGGCGTCCGATCAACCGTGCGTTCGGGTCCTGGCGCACCTTCTCGGCGACCAGTGCCTTGAGGTCGTCGTGGTTCTCCTTGAGGGCGTCGGAGATGTTGCGTGTGTAGTGGCCGGTCTGGATGACGGCGGCCACCTCGTCCAGCACCACGATCGTGAGCGGCCGTTTGACGAGGTGGAGGGCTCGCTCGGCGAGGGTCGATGCGCGAGCGACGACGGTGGGCCGGCGCATGCCCATCCGCACCAGCACCGCCCCGACGGCGGCCGCGGCGACCGAGGTCCCGAACAGCAGTGCCCCCACGAGGAGCAGGACCTGCAGGGTGCTGAGTCCCTCGAGCCAGTCAGACATGGGCCCATCCTCCACGACACCTGTGACCGTGGGGAGTGGGTGCCGCTCATCGCGGCCCAGCCCCCGGGAGTCGGCCCCTGAAATGACCGCCGGCGGCCACGATCAGTGATCGCGGCCGCCGGCGGCGGTGGAGCAGGTGCGGTCAGACGCCGTGGACGTTCTCCGCCTGCGGGCCCTTGGGGCCCTGGGTGACGTCGAACTCGACGCGCTGGTTCTCAGCGAGCGACTTGAAGCCGGTGCCCTGGATCGCGGTGTGGTGGACGAACACGTCCGCGCCGCCGCCATCCTGGGCGATGAAGCCGAAGCCCTTGTCGTCGTTGAACCACTTCACGGTGCCCTGAGTCATGTCTTTTCCTTCGTTTCGGTGAATCGACGTGCTGGGCACTGTGCCCATCACGGAGCTGAACCATCTGCACTACGCCTGATGTCCAGCTGACCGAAAAGACCAAAGGAACCACGTGACGGATGTGTCGACGCCCATCTGCAGACGCCGGAGGGTAAAACCTCAACAGCAAGAACAAGGTTACCCCTACGACGCCAGAAGTCGAGCATCGGTGCCCACACGCCCGCCTAGCGCACCTCGAACCGGCGGGAACCCGACCAGGCTCCAGGGGCTCCCGCGGCGTCCAGCGCCCGGACCCGGAACCACATCCGTACGGCGGGGAGGGTGTTGGTCGAGAACGTCGAGGCCGTCACCGTCTGCAGCACCGTCGGGGAGGAGAAGTCGCTCTGGTTGTCGATCGCGATGGTGTAGCCGGCCGCCCCGGGCACGTCGGTCCAGTCGAACACGATGTTCTGCCCCGAATTGAAGCGCGCGTCCGCGGCCGGCGACAGCAGCGACGGAGCGCTGAGCGTGCCCGAGGAGGGCGGACTGACCGTCAGCGTGGCACTCCGGGAGACGCCGGCAGCGCTGGCGGTGACGGTGACCGACGTCGAGGTGCTCACGGTGGTGGTGGACGCCACGAAGCTGGAGCTGGTCTGGCCGCCGGGGACGGTCACGCTGGTCGGCACCGACACCGCCGGGTTCGAGCTCGCCAGGCTCACCGTGGTCCCCCCGGACGGAGCCGCTGCCGTGAGCGTCACGGTCCCGGCCGACGAGTTCCCCCCGGTCACGCTCGGCGGCGTGAGGGTCAACGTGGACAGCATCGGTGTGGTGCTGGCTGACTGCGGGGTGAAGCTGAACCTGGAGGAGAACGGCCCGAACACGCCGGCCGAGTTCCGCGCCCGAACCCGCCACCACAGCTGACGCGTCGGCAGCCCGCTGAGGACCACCTGCGACGTGGTCACGGTCGGGTTGGCGACGTACGGCGAGCTCATGGTCGAGGAGTCGTCGACGCGGACCTCGTAGCTGGTCGCGTTCGGCACGTCGTTCCAGTCCAGGGTCACCGGCTGCGCCACACCGGTGACGCCGTTCCCGGGACTCTGCAGGGTCGGTGCGGCCGGTGTGGGTGGGTTCAGGGTCAACGTCGCGCTGCGCGTCACGCCCCCGGCGGAGCCGGAGACGACCACGGGCGTCTGCACGGAGACCGCGCTGGTGGTCACCGTGAAGGTGCGGCTGGTCGTCCCGGCAGCGACCGTGACACTGGCGGGGACGCTGGTCGCGGCGGAGTTGTCGGAGAGGGCCACCACGGTCCCGCCCGGCGGCGCGGCCGCGCTCAACCTGGCCGTCCCGGTGGCGGAGTTGCCACCCACGACGGTGCTGGGACTCAGCGAGATCGTGCTCAGGGCGGACGAGCTGGCGCGGGTGACGCTGAGCGCCGCGAACTGGGTCGCGCTCCCCAGCGTCGCGGACAGCTGGACGGTGGTGTTGTCCACGGGGAAGGTGGTGACCTCGAAGCTGGCCGAGGTCGCTCCCGCCGGCACGGTCACGGTGCCCGGGACGCTGGCAGCACCGGGCTGGTTGCTTCCCAGGCTGACGGTCGCCCCGCCGGCGGGAGCAGCGCTCCCCAGCGTCACCGTCCCCGTCGAGGGGGTGCCGCCGGTCACGCTGCTCGGGTTGACGCTCAGGCCGGTCAGCGCCGGCAGGCTGGGGGAGACGGTCAGGGTGGCCGAGCGGGTGACGCCACGGCCGGTGACCGAGATGGTGACGTCGGTCGGCGCCGTCACCGACCCGGTGGTGATGTTGAACCTGCCGAGGGTGGTCGAGGCGTTGATCGTGGCGAACTCCGGGACGGACGCGACGGCGGGGTTGCTGCTGGTCACCTGCACACGCTGGTCGTATCCGGCCATCTCCGACAGCGGGATGAAGACCTGCCCCTGTGAGCCGTCGGCGGTCGAGGCGGGCACCAGCCTCAGGCTGTCGGGCTCCGGCGACGGGGTGAGCGTCAGGGTCCAGCTGGCGGTGGCGCCACCGGCACGCGCGGAGATGGTGACGTGGGTGCGCTTCTGCACAGCGGTGGTGCGGATCGGAAAGCTGTCGCCTCCTGCTCCTGACAGGAGGGTGTGGGTCGCCGGGACGATCGCGGCCGGCGAGGAGCTCGACAGGTTCACCACGAACCCGCCCGGCGGCGCCAGACCGTCGCAGATCCCCGCGAAGCAGCCCACCTCGAGGTCCACGATGCCGAAGAGGTCCGCACCGCCCGTGGCTTTCACGGGGGACAGCTGCAGGGGCGTGTCGTTGAGGGTCGGCGGCAGCAGCGTGATCGTGGTCGAGGCTGACGTCCCGTTGTACGTCGCCGTGACGGTCACCGGGGTCGGGGTCGTCACGAACCCGACCCGCATCCCGCGCCCGGAGTTCGGGAACCCGGTGGGATACACCAGAACGTTGCTCGACGAGGTGCCAGCCGCGATGAATCGCGACTCCGGCAGCTCGGGGAGCAGGGCCGGATGGCTCGTGCTGAACGTGACGGTGGCACCGCCGGCGGGTGCGGGTCCGGTGAGGTGGATGCCGCCAATGGCCTCGCCGCCGCTGTACTTGCGCTCCGGGAAGGTCACCGCGCTCATCCTGAGGCTCACGGGCGAGACGGAGAACGTGCCCGTCGCAGACCAGTCGGTGTAGGCCTGCGAACTGCCGAGGTAGCCGTGCTGGGAACGCACCCGCCAGAATTTGCTCCCGCTGGTCAGCGTCGGCACCAGCAGCCGGTTGTCGCCGGTCCGGAACGACTCCTCGATGGTGCCGAAGCTGGCGCTGTTGGAGATCTGCACGTGATACCCGTCCTGCTGGTGGTTGGGCACGTGCGTCCAGGACAACATCACCGGCAGCTGCTGCGAGGACCCGTTGCCGGGACCGGTCAACGCGGGCGGCGCGGGGAACGGGTTGGCGTCGCTGACGCTGAAACTCACGAGGTTCGAGGGCGGACCCAGCAGGCCGTCCGCATTCACCGCGAGGACCCGGGCCTGGAAGCTGCCCCCCGTGGTCCCGCCGCCGAACGAGACGCCCTCGGTGGTCCCGAGGAGGCCCACCAGACGCGCCCGCGTGCCCACGGGAAAGTCCGGGTCCGTCGACCACTGCAGCACGTAGCTGACCGCGCCGGGTACCGCGCTCCACGAGAACGTGCCGGTCTCCAGGGGGTGGAACTGGGTCGTGTCGTGTGGCGGGTCGAGCGTCGGCGCGGCCGGCACGCCGGATCCCGCGCCGGTGACGACCACGCTGCGCGGGGAGGACCAGGGGCCGGGCTCGAGGTCGCGGCTGACCGCCTGCACCCGCCAGAAGTAGGTGCCCGCGGGGATGCCGCTGACCACGTCGTCGGTGGTCGCGGCGCCGGGCAGCAGGGACGGGCTCCGTTCGAGCACGGTGCCGAAGGTCGAGGACCCGCTGAGCTCCCAGTGGTAGCCACCGGCGCCGCTCACCTCCGCCCAGGAGATCGTGAAGGGGATGGTGACGCCGGCGCCGTTTGCGGGACTCAGCAGCACGGGCGCTGCGGGAGGGGCGGCGGCGGCCTCCCCGACCGTGCTGCCGAGTCCCAGTAGTGCGAGCACCGTCGCCAGCGCCGCCACGAGCGCCTTCGTCTTCGCGGTCCTGGCTCTCTGGCCGGTCATCCCTCGGCCCTCTCTCTGTCGTCCACCTGGGGGCGGCGTCAGAAACCCGCGGGGTCGCACACACCCGGGACCGCCTGCGAGAGGACGGGAAACGGCGTCTCATCCACGCTAGGACGGCGGAGACCGGGCGTCTACGGGACTTTGGTCGTAATACCTCCCCGGGCCGCCTGCTCACGTGGCCGAAATCGAGAAAGCCGCAGATCAGCGAACTGGCCTGCGGCTTGATCGATCTGCGCGCCTGTAGGGATTCGAACCCCAAACCTTCTGATCCGTAGTCAGATGCTCTATCCGTTGAGCTACAGGCGCCCGCCGTCCACCGCTGCTGAACGACTGGTCGAGGATAGCCGACCTCCCGGGGCGGTCCTAAATCGCGTCCGGGCGGACCGGGTGGGAGGGCGGTCACACGCGGTAGATCGATCCAATATGCGGCGCTGTGGAGCGTGGGTAGCCTCCGGGCAACCAGTCGCCCGCCAACGATGCCGCGCGACCTCCCCAGCGCACGCGGGTTTCGAGCCTTGCTTCGCTCGCGCCTCAACCACCGGAGGTAGCCATGACCGCCACCACAGTGAGCAATGCCCCCACGACCCACCAGGGCATCCTCGACTTCGTCTCCGAGGTCGCCGAGCTCACCCAGCCGGACCGCGTGCACTGGTGCACCGGCTCCGACGAGGAGTGGGAGGACCTGACGCGGGCGCTCGAGTCGACCGGGACGTTCACCCGGCTCAACCCCGCCATCAAGCCCAACTCCTTCCACGCCGCCTCCGACCCGACCGATGTCGCTCGCGTCGAGGACCGGACCTACATCTGCTCGGTGGACGAGAAGGACTGCGGCCCCACCAACAACTGGATGGCGCCTGAGGAGATGAAGGACCTCATGCGCGGGCTGTACGCCGGCTGCATGCGGGGCCGCACCATGTACGTCATCCCGTTCGTGATGGGCCACCTCGAGGCCGACCAGCCGATGTTCGGCATCGAGCTCACCGACTCGGCGTACGTCACCGCGAGCATGCGCGTCATGGCCCGGATGGGCAGCCACGTGCTGGAGAAGATGACCGAGCTCGACGCGGAGTTCGTCCCGGCGATCCACTCGGTCGGCATGCCGCTCGTGGACGGCCAGGCCGACGTCGCCTGGCCGTGCAACGACACCAAGTACATCGTGCAGTTCCCCGAGGAGCGGGCGATCTGGTCCTTCGGCTCCGGCTACGGCGGCAACGCCCTGCTCGGCAAGAAGTGCTACGCCCTGCGCATCGCCAGCGTGATGGCCCGCGACGAGGGCTGGCTGGCCGAGCACATGCTGATCCTCAAGCTGACCTCGCCCGCCGGCGTGCGCAAGTACGTCGCCGCCGCGTTCCCCAGTGCCTGCGGCAAGACCAACCTCGCCATGCTCGAGCCGACCATCCCCGGCTGGAAGGTCGAGACCCTCGGCGACGACATCGCCTGGATGCGGATCGGCGAGGACGGCCGGCTCTGGGCGGTCAACCCGGAGTACGGCTTCTTCGGCGTCGCGCCGGGCACCAACGAGCACACCAACCCGAACGCGATGCGGACCATCAACAAGGGCAACTCGGTCTTCACCAACGTCGCGCTGACCGAGGACGGCGACGTCTGGTGGGAGGGCCTGGAGAACCCGCCGGCCAAGGCGACCTCGTGGAAGGGCCAGCCGTGGACCCCCGACAGCGAGGAGCTGTCGAGCCACGCCAACAGCCGCTACTGCACCCCGATCAAGCAGTGCGACATCCTCGCCGCCGAGTACGACGACCCGCGCGGTGTCCCGATCGACGCGATCCTGTTCGGCGGTCGCCGCAAGACCACCGTCCCGCTGGTCTTCGAGGCCCGCGACTGGACCCACGGCACCTTCCTGGGTGCGACGCTCTCCAGCGAGACGACCGCCGCCGCCGTCGGCGCGGTCGGCGTCGTACGCCGCGACCCGATGGCGATGCTGCCCTTCATCGGCTACAACGCCGGCAACTACTTCAGCCACTGGATCAACGTCGGCAAGGACAACGACGCGTCGTTGCTGCCCCGGATCTTCTACGTCAACTGGTTCCGCAGGGATGACGACGGTGGCTTCCTGTGGCCGGGCTTCGGCGAGAACAGCCGGGTCCTGAAGTGGATCGTGGAGCGCATCGACGGCCAGGCGGCCGCCGTGGAGACGCCGGTCGGGCACGTCCCGGCTCCGGGCGCCCTCGACACCGACGGACTCGACGTGACCGACGAGCAGCTCGCCGCCGCCCTGAACGTGGACGTCGAGGAGTGGCGTGCGGAGATCCCCCAGATCCAGGAGTGGTTCGAGAAGTTCGGGGACGACCTCCCGGCCGTGCTCTGGACCGAGCTCGACGGCCTGAAGGCCCGACTGGGCCTCTGACCCTCAGCACCGGTGTGGCCCCGTCCTTGCGAGGACGGGGCCACCTCCGTTGGTGGGTATGGGATTCTGTTCCCCTCGCGGGCAAGGGAAGGGAGAACCGTGGCAGAGCTGGGATCCGACGACCGTGTGCTGTTCGAGACCGCCGCCACCTCGCTCTACGAGGAGATCGTCGCGTCCGTGGGGATCGACAAGGACGATCCCCGCATCGGGCCCCGAGGCTCGGAGCGCGCCGCGTTCGACCTGCTGGTCGACCTCGGGCTGCTGACCCGGGACCCCGCGACGGATCGCTACGTCGCCATCGACCCGTCGACGGTCCAGTCACGCATCGTGGGCCCCCTGAGCCAGGAGGGCACCCGCTTGCTCGACGAGTCGTCGAGCTGGGCCAACGCCTTCGGGCCGCTGGCGCAGGCCTGGCGCCGCGCCCCCGGAAGCAGCGCGGGCGGCCCCTTCACCATCCTCCACGGCAGCGCCATCGCGCCGTACATCGCCGGCCTGGTGGCCGAGTGCGAGGAGGAGGTGCTGACGGCCCAACCGCAGGCCGGTCGCGACCCGGAGACGCTGGCCGCCGCCGCCATGCGCGACAACGCCATGCTCGAGCGCGGCACGAAGATGCGCACGCTCTACCAGCACAGCGCCCGGCGCAGTGCCATCACCCACAAGTACGTCGCGGCCGTGACCGCCCGCGGTGCCGAGGTCCGCACCCTCGACGAGTTCTTCAACCGGATGATCGTCATCGACCGCCGGGTCGCCATCATCCCCGGCAAGCAGGAGGACCTGCTGACCGCGATCGCGGTTCACGAGGCCTCGGTGGTCGACTACCTGGTCGACGTCTTCGAGCGCGCCTGGGAGCGAGGCAGGCCGTTCGCCAACCGGGAGACCGGTCTGCTCAAGGACATCGCCGTCGAGCAACGGGCCATGACCATCCGGATGCTGATCGAGGGCCACGCCGACCCGGTCAGCGCCAAGCGCCTCGGCGTCAGCCCGCGCACGTACGCCGGCTACGTGGCCGACCTCAAGCAGGAGTACGAGGCAGAGACCCGGTTCCAGCTCGGCTACGTCATGGGCCAGCGCGGTGTCTCCGGTCGCGAGCGCGGCACCGACGACGAGGACGACGACTGACCTGTCGGCCGATTCGGGCTTGCTGGTGCGAAATCACACGAGGGCAGTGACCGAGCCACTGCCCTCGCGGGGTTGAGACGGGCCGGGGGGGCCGGCGCTGGGACCGCGGGGGTCGTGAAGGGGGGTGCGGTCCCCGTCTCAAGTCTTCAGGTCTGGGAGGCGATGAACCTCAGGTCAGCGCTGCACCACGATGCAGCCGCCGCACCCCCAGCTGGTGTCACGCGCGCTGGCCGGGCTCCCGAGAAGACCGATGCCCATCACCGCAGCCGTCACGACAAGGGCGAACTTCTGTGCGATCTTCATGTCTGTCTCCGTAAGTCATGTCGCTCACTCCCGCCCCAGTCCGCGGGGCCCGTGCCACCCAAGTGTCCGTGGCTGCGTCAACAGACGACACTGTTTGGTTGGGTCAATTATGTGCATTGCAGGTTAATGCAGTCCCACGGCAGCGTGGAAGATCGCCGGCTTCCCCCCGATTCGACCGGAAGGAAGCCAGCGAAGGTTGGCGGAGGCGGAGGGATTTGAACCCTCGATGGGGTTGTAGCCCCAAACCCGCTTAGCAGGCGGGCGCCATAGACCGGACTAGGCGACGCCTCCTCCGCAGTCGCGCACCAGAATGCCCGGTGTCGACGGCCCGCACAGGCTACAAGGAATGCAGCGGGCCAGCCGAATCGGGTGGTGGGATCGCCTCGGCCGACCCCGCCACCTCCTCGGAGTGGGCCCTCAGAGGGGTCGCAGCCCCTCGCCACGGGACAGGTGCTCACGGATCTCGGAGACGAATCGGTCGGGCTCGGCTGCGACGGCCGCGACGGGGATGCTCGTCGTACGGCCGTCGCGCAGCCGGAGCACCACGCAGTCGATGCCACCCGGGCTGGCGGCCACGGCGTCCGCCACCTCGCGCCAGGCGGCCGCCTTCGTGCCGGCACCGCGGATCCACCGCACGCGGTACCCGGCCTCGTCCACCCTCAACAGCAGGGTTCTGCGCGTCGCCACGGCCAACGCTGCGGTGGCAGCGAGGGCGCTCCCGGCGACCACGACCAGCAGCCCGCTCGGCCACTCGAGGGCCGCCACCAGGACCGTCGCGACCAGGACCAGCGCGGCGCAGCCCACCAGGGCGAGGCCCACCAACCGGGCGGCCAGGGCCGGCGCGAGCCGATATCCGAACGACATGTCACCAATTGTCCCGAATCGCCCGAACCTGTTGGCGTGCGGGGGTTGTGGCGCCCTGGGGAACGGGGCGACACTCGACATCCGCCCCGTTCTCCGAGCCCTCCGGAGGCGCCATGTCAGCCCTCACGACTCGCCACCGGCACCTGCCGCTGACCGACACCGGTGCGCCCGCGGCCGGTGTCCCCGACAGCTGGCGCTGGCGGGCTCGCGAGCTGCTCGCCGACCTGCGCGACCTGTTGGTCACCGACTCGCCCACGGCGTACGACGGCTGGCTGGCCGCTCGGGGTGCCGGCATGCTCCGGGAGCGGGACGCCCTGTTGTCGCGGCTCGGCTCGATCGGCCGCCAGCTGTTGCAGGACTCTGCGACCGGCGAGGTCAGGGTCGAGCTCCGTCGACTGGTCGTCGACGTCGAGCACCACTTGCAGCGGCGGCGCGACCTGGTGTGGGACGAGGTCGAACTGGAGCTCGGCGGGTCCGAGTAGGCCCGTAGACTCCCACCGGTGCCGTCCCAGGACGGCTCGGAGGGGTGCCGGAGTGGCCGATCGGAACCGCCTTGAAAGCGGTCGCTGGCAGAGATGTCAGCCGCGGGTTCGAATCCCGCCCCCTCTGCTCAGGTCGTGATGGAGAGCAGCACGTCGCCCTCCTGCACCACGTCGCCGGGAGTGACGAAGATGCCGTCCACGGTGCCGGCGTGCTCGGCGATGACCGGGATCTCCATCTTCATCGACTCCAGCAAGATGACGGTGTC
The DNA here is from genome assembly GCA_963782075.1 of uncultured Actinomycetota bacterium. Lineage (GTDB taxonomy): Bacteria > Actinomycetota > Actinomycetes > Propionibacteriales > Nocardioidaceae > Nocardioides. The sequence goes on along the minus strand of CAWAIJ010000014.1, from coordinate 153,909 downwards.
GCCGATCGCGACCGCCTCGCCTGTGGCGACGTCGATGCTCAGCACGTTGGCGGCCATCTCGGCCACGATCCGGATCTCCTGCGGCTTGGCCATGCGCCGACGCTAGCCGTTACCGGCGCGTACGCCCGCACCGGTGGGTGGGAGGCCCCGATCAGAGCAGGGCATCAGAGCAGGGCGTCGGTGCGGGCCGGTTCGGGCCTGACCGCCGCCGCCTCCTCGGCTCGCCGGGCGCCGCGACCACGCTGGCCGGTGATGGCCAGGTCGGCCCGGATCAGCAGTGCACCGACGACCAGGCCGACCAGCAGGCCGTAGCCCATCGCCAGCCCGGCCTCCTGACGGGTGACCGTCGGGTCGATGAGCGCCTGCGCGATGGGGGTGGTGGCGCCGACCCCGAACGCACACACCCACCAGCCCTGGCGTCGACGGGCCCGCATGTGTGTCCCCCAGACCAGCGCCGGGATGCCGAGCAGGGCGACGATCGGGCGCGGAGAGGCGCCCAGGGTGGCGCGCATCCAGCGCACGGCGTCGAAGATCCACTCGACGAGCACCGGCGTCCCGTACCGGGCCAGCAGCTCGGCGTACGCCAACGTCAGCGCGAGGATGACCGCGCCGAACACCACGATGAAGATGCCGCGCCGACCCAGTCCGTGGAATCCGGCACCGAGCCGGTAGACGACGCCGAACGCGCCCAGCAGGGCCAGGCCGAGGGTGACGTACTCGAAACGCGCCACGTCGAGGCTCGGCTGGAGCCCGATGGTCGCGAGCCCACCCACGGCGGCGATCAGCGCCGCCACGACGACCTCGCGGACCGCGTGGCGCAGCCTCACGGCCGGCACCGTCGCGACGACCGCCAGCACCGCGGAGGCGACGCAGACCATCACCGCCGCACCGCTGCGCAGCACCTCACGGTCGGCCCAGAGCGTCACCGTGCCGACGACGGCGGTCAGCAGTCCGAAGACGATCGGTCGGCCACCGGTGCGCGCGGCCAGCGCCCAGACGTACGCCGTGGCGACCACGACCGCGCCGATCTGCGGCAGCCAGCGGGACGCCAGGTCGATCGCCCCGAGCCCCCCGGGCAGCGGCAGCCGGTCGGTGGTCAGCAGTTCGGCTCCGTAGAGCCCGATCACGAGCAGCGCCGCGCCCACGAGGACCACCACCACCCAGAGCGCCGCCAGCAGCCGCGACCCGACCCACGACCGCGGCGGTGGCGTCAGCGGGTCGGCTCCGTCGACCACCGGCGGCTCGGGCGCGGGCGCGGGTGCGGGATCGGGATCGGGGGCGGGTGCGAGATCGGGTGCGGGATCAGGCTGCGGGGTCGGCTCGGCCGCACGTCGCGCGGGCCGGTCCCGCCGTGACCACGGACGCGTCGGTTCGGCTCGTCGACGGGGAGTGCTCTTGGCCACGGGGGCGAACGCTACCGTCGCCGGTTGGCCAGCGACGGGTTGGTCACCCGGGCCTGCCCGAGCACATCGCGATGGAGCGTGGCGTGCAGCGTCGTGGCCTCGTCGCCGCCCTCCACGACGACGTCGCCGAGCGGGTCGACGACCATCGAGTGACCCGTGTAGCGGGGTCCGGGCTGCCCGACGGCGACGACGTACGCCGTGTTCTCGATCGCCCGCGCCCGGACCAGGGTCCGCCAGTGGTCGACCTTCCGTTCGCCGGCCACCCACGCCGACGGGACGACGAGCACGTCGGCGCCGGCGTCGACCAGTGCCCTCGCCTGCTCGGGGAAGCGGAGGTCGTAGCAGGTCATCAGACCCAGCGTGAGCCCGCCGAGCTCCACGGTCACGGCACTGATCTCACCCGGCGACAACCGGTCGGACTCGCGGTAGCCGAACGAGTCGTAGAGGTGGACCTTGCGGTAGTCGGCCGTCACGGCCCCCCGCATCACCAGGGTGTTCCACGGCCGGGCGGGATCGCCGGACGTCTCGAACATGCCCGCGAGCACGGTGGTGCCGCGGTCGGCCGCCACCTGCGCGACCGCGCGGGCGAACGGGCCGTCAACCGGCTCGGCGTACGCGCTCACGTCGGAGCCGGCCTCGCCGAAGTCGCGTGCGAACGCCTCGGGAAACACGACCAGATCGGCGTCGCTGGGGGTCAGCCGCTCGAGCCGGTCCCGGTTGTCCTCCGGGTCGAGCCCGGAGTCGTGCTGGACCAGCGCCACCCGAAGTCCTTGCTCGCTCACGTGCCCAGCCTGCCACCTCGGCGACTGCCACACTGGGCGGGTGGATGTCTCGGCCGTGATCCTCGCCGGCGGTACCGCCGTCCGTCTCGGAGGTGTCGACAAGGCCGGCATCGAGTACGCCGGCCGGACGCTGCTCGAACACGCGCTGGACGCGGTGGCTGCGGCCGGCGAGGTCGTGGTCGTCGGCGACCAGGTCCCGACCAGTCGACCGGTCACGTTCATCCGCGAGGACCCGCCGCTGGGGGGACCGGTGGCCGGTCTGCTCGCGGGACGTCGCACGCTGGCCCGACACCCCGAGCTGCTGCTGGTGCTGGCGGTCGACATGCCGCGCGTGACGCGTGCGACCGTGGCTCGGCTCCTGGACGCGACGGAGGCCGGCCGCGACGGCGCGGTGCTGGTCGGCGACGACGGGCGGCGTCGGCTCGTGCTCGCCGTCCGGACCGACCGCCTCGACGCGGCCGCGCCCAGCGACCCCCACGGCCATTCCGTCCGGGCCCTGCTCGCTCCGCTGGAGCTGGCCGACGTCGCCGCCCTCGGCGACGAAGCCCGTGGCATCGACCGCTGGGAGGACCTCCACGACCCCGGCACCTGACAGGGGCGTGAGAAATGAGTGGTCTGGACGCGGGATGTCGGGGTTGCCAGCGGCGGCCGGAGTGGGAACCCTGTGTCCTGTGAACCTTCACGACTGGATTGACGAGCTGTGCGACGTGCTCGACATCGAGACCGAGGTGGACGAGGCCCTCGTCCTCGACCTGGCTCGGTCCGCGGCCCACAACGTGACCAAGGTCGCCGCCCCCATCACGACCTACCTGCTGGGGGTCGCCGCCGGCAGCCAGGACGCCAACCCCGAGAAGATCGAGCAGCTGGCGGCGAAGGCTCAGCTGCTCGCCGACAACTGGGACCGGCCGGCCGATGCGCCCGATCCCCTCGACGTCGACCTCGAGGTCCCCGACGACAGCTCGGTCGACCACACCGGCGACGAGTTCGAGAACGAGTGAAGGCGGTCGTCGCCGCCGGTGCGGGCGGCCCCGACGTACTCACGCTGGCCGAGGTCCCCGACCCCGAGCCGAGCGCCGGTGAGGTGCTCGTCGACGTCGCCGCGACCGCGGTCAACCGCGCCGATCTCCTGCAACGGCAGGGGTTCTACCCGCCGCCACCCGGCGCCTCCGACATCATCGGGCTCGAGTGCAGCGGCACTGTCGCGGCGCTCGGCGAGGGGGTCGAGGGCTGGTCGGTCGGCGATGAGGTCTGCGCGCTCCTCGCCGGCGGTGGGTACGCCGAGCGGGTGGTCGTGCCGGTCGGGCAGCTGATGCCGGTGCCACCCGGCCTCGACCTGGTCACCGCCGCCGCGCTGCCGGAGGTTGCCTGCACCGTGTGGTCGAACGTGTTCATGGTGGCCGGGCTGCAACCCGGCGACCACTTCCTGGTGCACGGTGGTGCCGGCGGCATCGGCACGATGGCGATCCAGCTCGCCCACGCCCTCGGCGCACGCGTCTACGCCACGGCCGGGACGTCGGAGAAGCTCGCGCTGTGCGCCGACCTGGGTGCGGACGTGACCATCAACTACCGCGACGACGACTTCGTCGAGGTGGTCAAGCGCGAGAGCGACGGCCACGGCGCCGACGTCATCCTCGACAACATGGGCGCGAAGTACCTCCCGCGCAACGTGGACACCCTCGCCCTCGAGGGCCGGCTGGTGGTGATCGGCATGCAGGGCGGCACCAAGGGCGAGCTCGACCTCGGCGTACTGCTCCGCAAGCGTGGCGCGGTCATCGCGACGGCGCTGCGGTCGCGCCCGGTCGACGGCAAGGCCGCGATCTGCTCCGCCGTCGCCGAACACGTGTGGCCGCTGGTCGGCGCCGGCCTGGTGCGCCCCATCGTCCACCGCACCCTGCCCCTGGCCCAGGCCTCCGAGGCCCACACCCTGCTCGAGTCCGGCGACACGGTCGGCAAGATCCTGCTCACGACCTGACCGCTGTAACGCCGGGTTATCCACTCTTCCGCCCATCAAGTTTCTGGGTGGGTACAGGTGATAAACCGGCGTTACATGGGGTCGGTCGCCCGGTTGCACCAGCACCTAGGGTGGAGCCATGAGCGAGAAGCAGCCCGATGAGGAGCAGCACGTCGTCGTGATCGGACCCGACGGTCAACCCGTCGGCTCGGTGCCGGCCTCGGCGCTCGCGGCCGCGCAGGCGGCTGCCCAGGGCGACGGCGACGGCGAAGACGACGGCCACGGCATCACCGACCTGGTCGAGCAGCCCGCCAAGGTGATGCGGATCGGCAGCATGATCCGCCAGCTCCTGGAAGAGGTGAAGGCCGCGCCGCTCGACGAGGCGAGCCGCAACCGGCTCAAGGAGATCCACCGCGCCTCGATCAAGGAGCTCGAGTCCGGGCTCGCGCCCGAGCTGGTCGAGGAGCTGGAGCGGCTCTCCCTGCCGTTCACCGAGGAGGGCACGCCGTCCGAGGGTGAGCTGCGCATCGCCCAGGCCCAGCTGGTCGGCTGGCTCGAGGGCCTCTTCCACGGCATCCAGACCGCCATCTACGCCCAGCAGATGGCCGCGCGCGCCCAGCTCGAGCAGATGCGCCGCCAGCTGCCCGCGGGGATGAGCCTCGACGCAGGTCCGGAGGCCGGCGCGGGCGGGGACCAGCAGGAGCGGCCGGGTCAGACCGGCGGCATGTACCTCTGACCTGCGGCCACCGTCTCCGGACTCAGCTCCGGCGTCGGAAGAGCACCAGCCCGAGCAGGCCGGCGAGCACCATCGCGCCACCAGGTGCGGCGAGTCGGGTGAACTCCGGCGGGTCGGCCTGGTCGACGCGAGTGAACTCCGGCGGCGGCGGGTCCTGGCCGGACGGAGGCTTGGCCACCGCGGTGCCGGGGCCGAGCACCCGCTCGACGTCCGCGACGTACGCCGGGGTGGCTCGGTCGGTGCCGGAGCACTGGCCCGCCACGAGCTCTCCGGAGACGAGCCCGCCCGACTGCCGGGTCGCGAAGACCACGTAGGCGCTGTCCGCCTCCAACTGGCCGAGACCACATCCACCCGTGGTCCGGCGGGCTGACACGACCTCGGCCGGGGTGTCAGCCACGCGGCCGCGGTAGATCCGCTCGAGCTCGAAGGTGTAGGTGGTGCGCTTGCCGCTGTCCTGCTGCTTCTCCAGCACTCCCGTGAAGACGACGTCTGCGTCTTGAGCGTTGGAGCGGACCGACGAGGCATCGCCACAGCTGCACGCGGCCTGGGCCGGAGCCTGGGTCAGCACCAGGCCGGAGCAGGTCAGGGCCAGCGCCAGGAGCAGGCGTCGTAGAGAGGCGGACACCCGTCCATCGTCACAGATCACGCGTCGAACAGGCCAGCCAGCACCCGCGCGACGCCGTCCTCGTCGTTGGTCGGCGCCACGTGGTCGGCCGCCGCCAGCACCGAGGGGTGGCCACCCGTCATGGCGTACGCCGTTCCGGCCCACTGCAGCATCGGCAGGTCGTTGGGCATGTCGCCGAAGGCGATCACGTCCTGCCGGGCCACGCCCATCCGCTCGCACAGCAGGGCCAGCGTCGAGGCCTTGGTGACGCCGGGGGCGCTCATCTCGAGCAGCGCGCCGGTCGAGGACCAGGTGATCACGAGCCGGTCGCCCACCGCCGCCTCCGCGAGCGCCCAGAAGTCCGCTGGCGGCAGCGACTCGTGGCGGGCGAGCAGCTTCAGCGCCGGACCGTCGAAGATGTCGGTGAGCGTCCCGCGCGGGCTTCCCGCGGGGAGGGCGAGCCCCTCGCGGAAGCCCGGCTCGAGCGCGATGCCCCGCAGCGTCTCCACGGCGAACGCGGTGCCGGGCACCGCTTCCCGGATCAGCGCGCACGCCGCGAGGCCGTCCGCGGGCGACACCTCCCGGGTCAGGTCGACGTCGTCACGGGCGACGTCCCACACCAGGGCGCCGTTGGAGACGATCGCGAGGCCGTGGCCACCGACGTGCTCGAAGACCTCGGCGGCCCACCGCAACGGCCGCCCGGTGACGAAGACGACGGGGACGCCCGAGGTCGTCCAGCGCCGCCAGCACCTCGCGCGAGCGGGCGGAGACGGTGCCGTCGCTGCGGACCAGGGTGCCGTCGAGGTCGGTGGCGACGAGCCTCGGACGGGTCATCCGCGGACGGCCGGGAGCGCCAGCACCAGCTCGCCCTCCTCGTTGCTCCCCCGCAGCTCGGTGAACCCGCTGCGGGCCAGCACCCGCACGCTGGGCTGGTTGTCGGGCTCGACGCTGGCGCGCAACCGGACGCCGACGCCAGCAGCCTCAGCGACCAGCGCCCGCAGCGCCTCGGTCGCCAGACCCTGCCCGCGCACCTCCGGGACCAGGCCGTAGCCGACCTCGGCCTCCCCGTCGTGGGGTGGCCCGAAACAGCCGATGCTCCCGACCGCCTGATGGCCCAGGACGATGTGACGCGGCCCCCAGGCCGAGAGTGCGTCACCCTCACGGACCAGCGAGGCGGCGTCGACGTCGTCGCGGCGCGGGTACGACGGGTGCCACCGGTCCTGCCGGCGACCGGCGCGCATGTCGGCGGCGTCGGCCGCGCTGATCAGGATCAGCCGGAGCCGCTCGGTCTCGATCCGCTCGGGGAGATCCATGGTCACGCCTCCCGGAGCGAGAGGGTGACGGTGAGGTCGTCGCCCTCGGCGACGTCCTCGGCCACCCGGACCGCCTTCTTCACGGGGAGCACGAAGCACCCCGAGCCCTCGGAGTCGGGGAACACGCTGGTGTCCCAGCGGGAGCCACCGGCCTCCACGCGGACCCTGACCGAGCCGAATCCGCGCGGCTCACCGGCGCCCTCCCTCAGCACCTCGCTGACCTCGAGCGGCACGGTGAGGAAGATCCACGACGACGGGTCGGTCGTCTCCTGACGCGCCGACCAGCGCCACAGCGCTGCCGTGAACGTGAGTGAGTCAGCGTGACTCACCGGGGCCAGTACCTCTCGAGCTCGACGACCACTCCGTCGTCGTACACGCTCTCGGTCACGGCGTCGGCGGACTCCTTGACCTCCTCGATGGCCTGGCCCATCGCGACGCCCCGACCGGCCCAGCGCAACATCTCGATGTCGTTGCGGCCGTCGCCGATGGCGAGCACGTCGGCCTGCGCGACGCCGAGCTTGTCGGCGACCAGCGCCAGGCCGGAGGCCTTGGAGACACCGACCGGCGACAGGTCGAGCCAGGCCGTCCAGCCGACGACGTAGTCGGTGCCCTGCAGCCCCAGCCGGGCGGCGAGCGCGACGAACTCCTCGACGGTGGCGTCGGGATCGCGGATGATGACCCGGCTGACCTGCTCGGCGATCATGTCGTCGACGTCGGTCTCGATCAGGTCGCCCGACAGCTCCCCGACCGGGAACGGCCGGTTCACGCGGTAGCCGACGCCGCGCTCCTCGACGGCCACCAGGGCATTCGGGTGTTCGCGCAGCACCGCGTTGACGGCCGCCCGGGCGTCGAACGTCTCCTCGTGGACCACCTCCAGGGGCGGGTAGCGGAAGACCACGGCACCGTTCGAGGCCACCACCCAGAGCGGGTCGGCGTCGTCGGACGGGATGTCGAGCAGGTCGGCGATCCGGGTCATGCCGTGGGGCGACCGGCCGCTGGCGAGCACCACGTGGCAGCCCGCGTCGTGGGCACGGCGCACGGCGGCGTACGTCGTCTCGGGGATCTCCTCGTAGGTCGTCCCCGCTCCTTCGACCCACTTGAGCAGCGTGCCGTCGATGTCGAGGGCGATCAGCCCCGGCGTCCAGTCAGCCAACGGGCTTCATCACCTCCAGGCCGCCGAGGTAGGGGCGCAGCGCTTCGGGGACCCGCACCGAACCGTCCGCCTGCTGATGGGTCTCGAGCAGCGCGATGATCGGCCGGTTGGTGGAGCAGAGCGTGCCGTTGAGCGTCGCGACCGGCCGGGTCGCCCCGTCACCGTCGCGGCTCCGGGTGTCGAGGCGCCGGGCCTGGAAGTCGGTGCAGTTGGACGTCGAGGTGAGCTCGCGGAACCGACCCTGTGAAGCGATCCACGCCTCGCAGTCGAACTTCCGCTCGGCCGACGTCCCGAGATCACCGGCGGCCACGTCGATGACCCGGTAGTGGAGCTCGAGCTTGTCCATGAACTGCTTCTCCCACGCCAGCAGCCGCTCGTGCTCGGCGTAGGACTCCTCGACGGTGGTGTAGACGAACATCTCGACCTTGTCGAACCAGTGGACCCGGAAGATGCCGCGGGTGTCCTTGCCGTGCGAGCCGGCCTCCTTGCGGAAACAGGGGCTGTACGCCGCGTAGCGCAGCGGCAGTGACTCGGCCTCGAGGATCTCGTCGGAGTGGTAGGCCGCCATCGGCACCTCCGAGGTGCCGACCAGGTAGAGGTCCTGCCCCTCGATCCGGTAGACGTCGTCGGCGGCCTGTCCCAGGAACCCGGTGCCCTCCATGGCGCGCGGCTTGACCAGCGACGGCGGCACGACCTCGATGAAGCCCTCGGCAGCGGCCTGGTCCATCGCCATGTTCACCAGGGCGCGATGGAGCCGGGCACCGATGCCGGTGAAGAAGTAGAAGCGCGAACCCGAGACCTTCGCGCCCCGCTCGAGGTCGATGGCGCCGAGCATCCGGCCCAGCTCGACGTGGTCACGCGGCTCGAAGTCGAACTGCGGCGGCGTACCGACGGTCTCGAGCACGACGAAGTGCTCCTCGCCCCCGGCGGGGGCCTCGTCGGCGGCCAGGTTGGGGATCGCCATGATCGCGTCGTGCCAGGCAGCCTCGGCCTCGCCCTGCGCGACCTCGAGCCGCTTGACCTCGGTCGCCAGCTCCTTGACCTGCGTCAGCAGGGCCTGCTTGGCCTCGCCGGTGGCGGCAGCGACCTGCTTGCCCATCTGCTTCTGCTCGGCCCGCTTCTGCTCGAAACCGGCGATCGCTGATCGGCGGGCGGAGTCGGCGGAGAGCGCCTGGTCCACGACGTCGTCGGAGAGGCCGCGCTTGGCCTGGGCGGCACGCACGCGGTCGGGGTCGTCTCGCAGGACGCGGGGGTCGATCATGTCCTCAGCCTATGCGCCGTGGATGTCCGGGCGCGCGGCAGTTCCCGGCATACTCTCGGCTCGTGAAGGACCGCTCCCGACCACGGCTGCTGACCTGGGCCGTCGCGCTGCTGGCGCTCCTCGCCGGCCTCGGGGTCATGGTCTCCCAGGACCGGGCAGCGCTGGGCGCGTTCGACGACCTCGGCCGCAGCGCCGAGGAGTGGGCGGCTGGCCATGGCTGGTTGATGGAGGGCCTGCGCTGGCTGGAGCTCGTCACCGCCACCATCGGGATGACCGTCGCCACGCTCGTGCTCGCCGCGGTGCTGCTGTTGCGCAAGCAACCTCGAGCCGCGCTCTTCGCCGGTGCGGTGATGCTGGTGACGTCGCTGATGACCAGCGGGCTCAAGGCGCTGTTCGCCCGGGGCCGCCCCGACTGGCAGGACTCCGTCGACCTCCTCACCACGCAGTCGTTCCCGTCGGGCCACGCGTCGTCGATCGCTGCGTTCACCGGCGTCCTGTGGGTGCTCTCGATGCAGTTCGTACGCCGGAGCTCGATGCGGCGGACCATCCTGCTCGTGCTGGTCGGGGTCTGGCTCCTGGTCTGCCTCGACCGGGTGCTGCTCGGCCGCCACTTCCCCACCGACGTGGTCGGCGGCAGCCTCCTCGGTGGCGCGCTGGTGCTGATCGGGATGGCCCTGATCGACCCCGAGCCCCGGGGCCATGCCGAGAAGTCCGAGCCGCTGCCGGAGGTCTACGCGACCGAGCGCCGGCTGGCGGTCATCATCAACCCGATCAAGGTCGAGAACCCCGGTCAGTTCCGCGCGATCGTCTCCGCGATGGCGGCCGAGTCCGGCTGGTCCTCCCCGACCTGGCACTACACGACGGTGGAGGACCCCGGCACCGGCATGGCCGCCGAGGCCTCGGTCGCCGGCGCCGATCTGGTCCTGGTCTGCGGGGGCGACGGGACCGTGCGCGAGGTCTGCGCCGAGCTGGCCGGCACCGGTATCCCCGTCGGGATCGTGCCCGTCGGCACCGGCAACCTGTTGGCGCGCAACCTCGGCATCCCGCTCTACGTGCGGTCTGCGGTCGACGTGGCCCTCAACGGCCAGGACCGCGCCATCGACCTGGTGCGGGTGGGGGGTGACGGGATCGAGGCCGACACCCACTTCATGGTGATGGCCGGCATGGGGTTCGACGCGGCGATCATGGAGGGCGTCAACGAGGACTTCAAGAAGAAGGTCGGCTGGATCGCCTACGTCGTCTCGGCACTGAAGTCGCTGATGTTCCCGGCGGTCCGGATCGACATCTCCGTCGACGGCGGCGAGTTCACCCGCCACCGCGCCCGGACCGTGGTGGTCGGCAACGTGGGGTTCCTGCAGGCGGGGATGCCGTTGCTGCCCGACGCTGCCATCGACGACGGGGTGCTCGACGTCGTGATCTTGCACCCCCGCAACTTCTTCGCCTGGATCCCGCTGGCCTGGCGGGTACTGCTCAAGGTCAAGCACACCGACGAGCTGGTCGATCGCAAGGTCGGTGCGACGGTCGTCCTCCGCGCCGCCGCCGACACCCCCCGCCAGCTCGACGGCGACTCGATCGGCCCCGGCAAGGAGCTCCACATGGAGTGTCTCCACGGCCGCCTCCTGGTCCGCGTCCCCCGCTGAGGTCGAGTCGCCAGAAATTCGGGTCGAGTCGCCAGGAATGTCCGTCGAATCGCCACCTCTGGCCGCCGCCCTCATGAGGCCACGCGTCGGGACCGCAGCGCCGCACTGAGCTCGCCGAGCCAGGACCGTTCGCTGCCCCGCGTCAGGTCCCGGCGCGTCACCACGATCACGATCCAGCCCGCTCGGCGCAACGCCGTACGCCGCTCCTCGTCGCGCGCTCGCTGTTCCTCTGTGCGCAGGTGGAACTCCTCCCCGTCGTACTCCACGGCGATCCTGGCGCGGGGATAGGCGAGATCGAGTCGGTAGCGCCGGCCCTCCACCACGGTCCAGACCTGACATGTCGGCACGGGCAGGTCGGACGCCACGATGAAGTAGCGGATCCACGATTCCGGCTGCGACTCCGCCGACGGGTCGACCATCGACACCAGCCCGCGCAGCTGTACGACGCCGCGGCGCCGTCGGTAGCGGGGCAACAGCGTGCGGAGCTCGTCGTGCGTGAAGCCCTGGGCACGCATCAGGGCATCCATGGCGCCGAGCGCGCGGGGTGCCCAGAGCGAACACCCGAGGTCCATGGCCGTGCGTGGTGGTGTGGTGATCCGGACGCCGGCCAGCTCGACCCAGTCCTCGGGCAGCAGGTCACGCGTCATGCCGTCCACCCCGGCGCGCTCGGACGCCTGCTGCCAGCGCGGCACGCACAGCTCGATCGGCGGCGTACCGTCCAGCTCGGCATGGCCGTGGCAGTCGACGCCCCAGATCCAGCACGCGGTTCGGTCGCACACGACGGCGCGCTGGTGGGTGATCGGCCCCAGGGCCTGGGCTCGCATGAGCGGGCTGATCTCGATCGTGGCCGGGGCATAGACACCGTGGAACAGCCTGACCAGCCGACCGACCGCGACGGCTTCGTCGAGCTGGGACCGTTCGAGTCCGAGCTGTCGGGCCTGCTTCCAGGTGAAGGGGTGTCCGGGGAGGGTCAGGTCGTCGTCCATGGCCGCGATCGTCGTACGACGGCGCAGTCGACCGAGCTCAGGCAATTGCGGTCTGGGGACGGTCGTGCTTCACACGGATCTGTGGACGACTAGTGGCGCAACGGACCGACGCTCGACCAGATTTCCTGGCGACTCGACCACGATTTCCTGGCGACTCAACCTGATTTCGTGGCGACTCAACGGGAGCGGGCGTGGGTGATGGCTTCCTGCTCCTCGGGGGAGAGCTGTTGTTCGCAGGTCCAGCCGGAGACGTTCTTGGCGTAGGTGCGGGCCTCGCTGCGGCCGTGGATCGAGGTGATCACCACGCCGTGACCGTCGTCGTCGAGCAGCGCCAGCGACCACGAGAGGTGGCCGCCCATGTCGCCGAACGCGTCGTACCGGACCACCGCGAGGTGGCGCAGCGCGTCGCCGGCCTCGCTCTTGAGGGCGGCCACCTCTTGCCGCAGACCGTGCACGTCCTCGGGCAGCTCGTCGACGCCGGTTCCGCGGCCGGGCCGGGTGCGCCGGAGGGTGACCAGGCTCAGGACCAGCGCCAGCAGGGCGACCACGAGGGCGGTGACGGACAGGCTCTCCACGCGCCGACCCTACGATGATCCGGTGACCTCGACACGGACGACACGGGAGGCGCCTCGCATCGCCTATCAGGGCGAGCCCGGCGCGAACTCGCACCTGGTCTGCCGCCAGCACTACCCCGACCACGATCCGCTCCCCTGCGCGTCGTTCGAGGACGTGTTCGCCGCGGTCGAGAGCCAGGAGGCGGACCTGGCGATGATCCCGATCGACAACTCGATCGCGGGTCGGGTCGCCGACATCCACCACTTCCTGCCCGACTCCGCGCTCCACATCGTCGCCGAGCACTTCCTGCGCATCCAGTTCTCCCTGCTCGCCGTGCCCGGCGCCTCGCTCGACACGATCCGGACCGTCCACAGCCACGTCCACGCCCTCGGCCAGTGCCGCAAGGTGATCCGCGAGCTCGGCCTCACCGCCGTCGTCTCCGGCGACACCGCGGGCGCGGCGCGGGAGGTCGCCGAGCTGGCCGACCCCAGCCAGGCCGCGATCTCACCACCGCTGGCCGCCGAGATCTACGGCCTCGAGGTGCTGCGCACCGACGTCGAGGACGAGGACCACAACACGACCCGGTTCGTGGTGCTCGCGCCCGAGTACGCCGAGGCGCCGGCCGGCGGCGGACCGGTCGTCACCTCGTTCGTCTTCAACGTGCGGAACATCCCCGCGGCCCTCTACAAGGCACTCGGCGGCTTCGCCACGAACGGCGTCAACATGACCAAGCTGGAGAGCTACATGGTCGGCGGCCACTTCACCGCCACCCAGTTCCTCGCCGAGGTCGACGGCCACCCCTCCGACCCGGGCCTGGCACGAGCGCTGGAGGAGCTGGAGTTCTTCACCACCGACGTGAAGGTGCTCGGCGTCTACCCCGCGGCCCGGGAGCGTGGCGAATGACCGACGACACGCGCAGCGAGGACCTCGGGTTCGCCCGGGTCGACATCGACCGCGCGACGCGTACGGGCGACGCCGAGGTCGTGTACGGCGCCGGCAAGACGCCCGAGCAGGTCGTCTCGATCCTGCACACCTTGCACCGACACCACCCGGACCGGGCGGTGCTGGCCACCCGGCTCTCCGACGAGGCGATGACCGCGGCCGAGGCGGCCGGGGCGCAGGTCGACCAGGTCGCCCGCGCCGCGACCCTCGGGGAGCTGCCGACCGCGCGGGGCACCGTCGCGATCGTCAGCGCCGGCACCTCCGACGCACCGGTCGCGGCCGAGGCGGCACTGACCGCCCGGGTCCACGGCGCCGGGGTCGACGTGATCACCGACGTCGGGGTCGCCGGTCTCCACCGGTTGCTCGGCGTCCGCGACCGGCTGGAGCGCGCCGACTGCCTGGTCGTCGTGGCCGGCATGGAGGGCGCCCTGCCGTCCGTGGTCGGCGGGCTGGTCGGCGTACCGCTCGTGGCCGTGCCGACCAGCGTCGGGTACGGCGCCTCCCTCGGCGGGATCGCGGCACTGCTGGCCATGCTCAACTCCTGCGCGCCCGGCGTGACGGTGGTCAACATCGACAACGGCTACGGCGCGGGCGTGTTCGCCGCGCGGGTCGCTCGCCGGGCCGCTCCATGACCGACACCGTCTGGGTCGACGCCTCCTCGGGCGCCTCCGGCGACATGCTGCTGGGCGCCCTGCTCGGTGCAGGGGTCCCCGTCGACGTACTGCAACGGGCCGTCGACGCGATCGCGCCGGAGCCGGTCGCGCTGCGCCACGAGCGGGTGTCCCGCAACGGCTTCGCCGCCACCCGGTGCCACGTCGACGTCGCCGACTCGGTCCACCACCGCACCTGGCGTGACATCCGGATGGTGCTGCTCGCCGCCGACCTCGACGACGCGGTGCGGGATCTCGCGGTCGCCGTCTTCGAGCGGCTGGCGGTCGCCGAGGCCACCGTCCACGGCAGCGACCCGCTCGACGTCTCCTTCCACGAGGTCGGCGCGCTCGACGCCATCGCCGACGTGGTGGGGGTCTGCGCGGGGTTCACCCACCTCGGCGCCACCTCGGTCACCGTCAGCCCCGTCGCCGTCGGGTCGGGATCCGTGCGCGGCGCCCACGGGACCCTCCCGGTCCCCCCGCCCGCGGTCGCCGAGCTGCTCCGCGGCGTCCCGTCGTACGCCGGACCGGCCGGTGCCCCCGCCCTGGAGCTCTGCACGCCGACCGGTGCCGCGCTGCTCACCACGCTGGCCACCGGCTGGGGGCCGCAGCCGCCGATGACCGTCGACACCATCGGTGTCGGCGCGGGTGGCCGCGACCCGGAGGGCCACGCCAACGTGCTGCGGCTGCTGGTCGGCACCGCCGCAGCCGAACCGACCGGCGCGCCGCTGCTCATCGAGTCCAACATCGACGACCTCGACCCCCGGGTCTGGCCGCAGGTGATCGCCGCCCTGCTCGACGCCGGAGCCAGCGACGCGTGGCTGACGCCGATCCTGATGAAGAAGGGCCGGCCCGCCCACACCCTCTCGGTCCTGGTCGGAAGCGACCGGGCGGCCGTGGTCCGCGCCGCGATCTTCCGGCACACCTCGACCATCGGCGTGCGCGAGATCCCGCTCGGCAAGCACGCGCTGGACCGCGAGATGACCTCGGTCCTGGTCGGCGGCGAGGCGATCGCGGTCAAGCTGGCCCGCCACGACGGGGTGCTGGTCAACGCGATGCCCGAGTACGACGACGTCGTCCGCGCCGCCATCGCCCTCGGACGACCCGTCAACGACGTGCTGGCCGACGCGATCGGCGCGAGCCGGCCCTTCTTCGACTGATGGACCCCGACTGATGGACCCCGACTGATGGACCTCGTCGTCACGGCGGTGGCCTTCGGCGCGATCTTCGTCGTCGAGCTGCCCGACAAGACCTTCATCGCGACGCTGGTGCTGTCGACGAAGTTCCGGCCGCTGCTGGTCTGGATCGGCGTCGGTCTCGCGTTCACGGTGCAGACCACGGTCGCGGTCGCGCTCGGGCACGCGGCCTCGTTCCTGCCGCCGGAGATCGTCCGAGGGGTCTCGGTGGTGATGTTCCTGGCCGGCGCGGCGATCCTCTTCCGGGAGGGCCGCAGCGCTCACGTCGACTCCGGCGACGAGTACGCCGAGAAGGCACGCGACGTCTCCGGGTTCCGGGCGATCGGCGCCAGCTTCGTGGTGCTCTTCGCCGCCGAGTGGGGTGACCTCTCGCAGTTGCTGACCCTGACGCTGGTGGCCCGCTACCAGGACCCGGTCAGCGTCTTCATCGGCGCGCTGGGCGCGTTGCTGACCGTCAGCGGGCTCGCGGTGCTGATCGGCCGGGCACTGCTCCGGGTCGTCGCACTCCACACGCTGCACTACGTCGGCGCGGCCGTGTGCCTGGCGCTGGCCGGCTTCACGGTCTACGAGCTGGTGTCGTGAGTGACACGTTCGCTGGACAGCGATCGTGCAGGTTCGGGAAGATCCCCGCGGGAGGACCGGACAACGAGAGGCCCCAACCACCATGGCGATCTTCGACGGATTCGACGACCACGAGGTCGACCGGATCAAGAACACCGGCACACACGTGACCATCCCGGCGGAATGGTCACCGATCTGGGAGAAGACCGCCGCCGACAAGGCCTACATCATCCTCCACGGCGAGGCGTCCGTCCGCCGCAGCGGTGAGGAGATCGCGAAGCTCGGGCCCGGCGACATCTTCGGTGAGGGCGCGATCGTCAACCACAAGCTGCGCAACGCGTCCATCGTCACCCTGACCAAGGTCGAGCTGATCCACTTCACACGCGAACAGGTCGTCGAGCTGTGCGACCAGATCCCCGCGTTCGCGGAGGCGCTGGAGCGGACCGCCAAGGAACGCCTGGGCCAGTGAGGGACCGGTGAGCTCCCCGCTCGACGACATCGAGGAGTACCTCCTCGGCGCCCACCCCTCGCTGACCCGACGGCAGGTCGCCGAGGCGTCCGGCGTACCGCTGGACGTCGCCGAGGAGCTCTGGGCCCAGCTGGGCTTCCCGCACACCGACGACGACGACATCGCCTTCACCGAGCGTGACGTCGAGGCGCTGCGTGCGACCTCGGAGCTGGTCACGCTGGGGATCCTCCAGCCCGACTCCCAGTCGGCCCTGGTCAGGACGTGGGGACGCAGCTTCGCGCGGCTCGCGGAATGGCAAGTCGGCCTGCTGGCCGGGATCGCGCTCGCCGACGAGGACCCGCAGGCGCGCCTCGACCAGCTGGTCGCCGAGGTGCTGCCCCGGGTGGGTGACCTGCAGGACTACATCTGGCGCCGTCACCTGGAGAGCGCGGCGCAGCGGCTGTTGCCGACCGTCGACTCCGGCTCGGACCAGACCCCGACGGCGGTCGTGTTCGCCGACATCGTCGGCTACACCAGCCAGAGCAAGAACCTCGACGAGACCGAGCTGGTCGACCTGATCGAGGTGTTCGAGGACGAGACGACCCGGGCGGTCGTGGCCGCCGGCGGTCGGGTGATCAAGACCATCGGTGACGAAGTGCTGTTCGTCGTCGACGACGCATGGGCGGCCACCGAGGTGGCCCTCACCCTCACCGGACGCGGCGAGGACGACGACGACGACTTCCCCCGGGTGCGGGCCGGGATCGCCTACGGGCCGATCACGCGCCGGCTCGGTGACGTGTTCGGCCCCACCGTCAACATCGCCTCGCGACTCACCTCGGTCGCCCGGCCCGGCACGGTCCTGGTCGACCGCGGCGCGTTCGACGTGCTCACCGGTCAGGACCTGCCCCCGGACACCGCGCCCGACGGCACCCCGCTGGCCAGGCTGATCGACCGAGCCGCGGAGGAGCTGGCCGAGCTGTCGCCGTTCGCCGAGCACGGCGACCTCAAGTTCCGGCGGCTGCGGCGGGTGTCGGTCAAGGGGTACCGCCACCTCGAACCGTGGTCGGTACGCCGAGGGAGCACCCGCACCGCGGAGGAGGAGTGAACGCGAGGGCCCGCCGCCGGGCCACGCTGGTTGCCCAGGCCGAGGCGGCGCTGGCGCGACTCGCCGACCACCCGCGCGACCACGTCGCCCTGGGGTCGCTCCACGAAGCCGTCGAGAAGCTGGACCGGCTGGTGGACGACGACCCGGCGCTCCGGGAGCGACTCATTGACGGCGTACGTCGCGACCACTTCACCCCGGAACCGCCGCCGCTGCCGATCCGCACCGAACGTCTGCTGCTGCGCGTCAGGACCGACGCCGACTCCGATGACCTGCACGCGATCTACCGGCGTGAGGACACGACGCGCTACCTCTTGATCCCGACCCTCGCCCGCGACGAGGTCGACGACATGCTGGCCGACCGGGCCATCTCCGAGAAGAGCGCCTTCGGGCTGGTGCTCGAGCACGACGGGCGCGTGGTCGGCGAGGTGGCGCTGGTGTTCCGCAGCCCCACCGTGGCTGAGCTGTCGTGGGTCATCCACCCGGACGTCGGTGGCCGTGGGCTCGCCACCGAGGCGACGTCCGCGCTGATCGACCTCGGCTTCGGCCACTTCGGCTGCCACCGGATCTTCGCCGAGCTCGATCCGCGCAACACCGCGTCGATGCGGATGTGCGAAAGGCTCGGCATGCGGCGCGAGTCGCACCGGTTGGCGGACTTCTGGTCGAAGGGCGAGTGGACCGACACCTACGAGTACGCCCTGCTCGCCTCGGAGTGGAGTCACTAGAGTTGCCCGCATGACGCACCCCACGCACGGCGCCGACAGCGAGGTCGGACGGCTGCAGACCGTGATGCTCCACCGCCCCGGCGACGAGCTGAAGCGGCTCACGCCGCGCAACAACGACCGGCTGCTGTTCGACGGCATCCCGTGGGTGGCCCGGGCGCAGGAGGAGCACGATGCCTTCGCCGACGCGCTGCGCGCCCGGGACGTCGAGGTCCTCTACCTGACCGAGCTGCTGACCGAGACCCTCGAGAAGGCCGATGCGCGCAACCACGCGATCACCGCCACGCTCTCCGGCCTTCACCTCGGTGACACCATGCGCAACTACCTGGCGCACGCTCTGTGCGACGCGTCGCCGGCCGAGCTCACGGCGTACCTCACCGCGGGCATCCGCAACGACGAGGTGCGCGGGGGGCACGGCCTGGTCACCTCGCTGCTCGACCCGCACGACTTCCTCATCGACCCGCTCCCCAACCTGCTGTTCACGCGCGACTCCAGCGTGTGGGTGAGGGACCGGGTGGCCGTCACCTCGCTGGCGATGCCGGCCCGCCGCCGCGAGACGCAGCTGACCGAGCTGATCTACACCGAGCACCCGCGTTTCGCCGGCACCCGCAAGATCCACGGCTGGCACCACGAGCACGTCGAGGGCGGCGACGTGCTGCTGCTGGCACCCGGCGTGATCGCGGTCGGTGTCGGCGAGCGTACGACGCCCGCGGGGGTCGAGCGGTTCGCGCGCCAGGTCTTCCACGCCCGGCTCGCCCACACCGTGCTCGCCGTACCCATCGCGCAGGAGCGGGCGACCATGCACCTCGACACCGTCTGCACCATGGTCGACGTCGACAAGATCGTGATGTACCCCAACATGGCCGACTCGCTGCAGGCGTTCACGGTCACGGCCCCCGAGCCCGACGACGACGAGGACACCCTGACGCTGCGGGTGTCGGGCGCCGAGCCGTTCCTGGTGGCTGCGGCCAAGGCGATGCAGATCGACACGCTGCACCAGATCGACACCGGTCTGGATCCGGTCACCGCCGAGCGGGAGCAGTGGGACGACGGCAACAACACGCTGGCCCTCGCGCCCCGGGTGGCGGTCGCCTACGAGCGCAACGACGGCACCAACGACCGGCTCGAGGACGCCGGCATCGAGGTGGTCCGGATCGCCGGGTCCGAGCTCGGCTCCGGCCGTGGCGGGCCGCGCTGCATGAGCTGCCCGGTCTCGCGGGAGCCGCTGCCCGTGGAGTGACCGGTGGCCGGGCGTCGGTTTCCCCGCTCAGGCGGGGAACCAGTGACTTCGTGGCCGAGATTTGCCCCGCCAGGTCATCTGTTCCCCGCTCAGGCGGGGAAACCTGGGACAGGTGGGACCAGCCCGAAGTAACCGGTTTCGGGCATGAAAAGACCCGGCCGTTGCCGACGGGGGAGACAACAACGACCGGGCAGAGAAAACTTACCTGCCGACCTCCCCGCGCACAACTGGGGATCGGTGTGTCGTGGCTAACGAATCGTGACCTGCCGGTTGGCCAGGCCGTTGCGGGCCGACCGCTGCTCGGTGGTGAGGGCGGAGTCGTCGGCGAGCGCCTCGGCGAGCTCGGCGGCGAACCGTTCGGCCGGCTCCTCCAGTGCCTCGGCGCCGGTGCCGAGGGGGAGGTCCCAGACAGGGGTCAGCAGCCCGTGCGCGCGGAACATGCCGACGAAGCGCGAGTCGGGCACCAACACGTCGCGTCCGGCGGCGTGCAGGCGGGCGAGCGCGTCGAGCAGCGGACCCTCCGGCTCGGGCATGACCCAGCGCAGGTGCTCCTTGGTGCCGACGTCGGTCCAGTACGCCGCCGCCACCGAGGTGAGCCGGTCGGTGGGGTTGACCGCCTCGTTGGCCTCCTCGAGCGCACCCATCAGGTCCGGCGCGTCCGGGACGTCGGCGACCCAGAAGTCGAAGCCCTCGTGCACGGTGATGGCGAGCGGCGCGTCGGCGACGAGGTCCTGCAGCCGCGGCCCCTCCCCGGGGGCGTCGGTGAGTCCGACCACGCCGGCCTCGTCCTGACCCAGGGCGGCCATCAGCACGGCGCCGAGGTCGCGGGCGGGGTCGCCGAAGTTGTGGAGCACCTGGAGCCCGAGCCAGACGTCACCGCTCTCGCGCACCATGGCCGGGGCCGCCGTGGGCAGCAGCGTGCAGAGCTGGACCGTCCGGTCGGCGTACTCCGCGGTCAACGGACCTGCGAGGGTCAGCGGCGCGGTGGCCGACGGCACCAGCTCGCGCAGCGCCACCACGTCGCACTCCGACGGCAACCCCTCGAACGGACGGGCCACGAAGACCGACGCGGCCCCACCGGGCGCACCGTGGCAGGCCTTGTAACGGCGTCCCGACCCGCAGGGGCACGGCTGGCGGGGCCCCACCTCACCGGTCGTGGCCTGGTCGCGGGTCTTGGTCCGTGAGCTCTTTCCCATGCCGCGAGGCTAACGACCCAGCTTCTCCAGGAGGTACGCCGGGCGGTCGGTGATGACCGCCTTCACACCCAGGTCGAGGCAGAGCTGGAGCTGCTCGTCGGTGTTGACCGTCCACACGTGGAGGTCGCGGCCGGTGCGGACGAGCTTGGCGGCGAACGCCGGGTACTTGGTGAGCTGGCCGATCCCGGGACCGAGGATCCACCGCGGCGCCAGCGCCGGCTTGATGACCGGCCAGTGCCGCGCCTTCTCGATCAGCATGACCAGACGCAGGTCGGGCGCGAGCCGCTCGACGCGCTGCAACGCCGAGTAGGAGAAGCTCATGACCCGCACCGGGCTGTCGGCGCGGTGCCAGCCGAAGTGGCGCAGCTCCTCGACCAGCCGCCGCTCGACCAGGCCGGCGAACCGCGTGGGGTGCTTGGTCTCGATCGCCAGCTCGACGCGCCGGCCGCAGTCGGCCACGGTCTCCAGCAGCCGTCGCAGTGTCAGCACGCTGACCAGCTGCTCGTCGGGGTCGGGCGCCTCGTCGTCGAGGTCGGACCACGGGTTCTTCCAGGACGCGAACTC
The DNA here is from genome assembly GCA_963782075.1 of uncultured Actinomycetota bacterium. Classification (GTDB taxonomy): domain Bacteria; phylum Actinomycetota; class Actinomycetes; order Propionibacteriales; family Nocardioidaceae; genus Nocardioides. The sequence goes on along the minus strand of CAWAIJ010000014.1, from coordinate 132,904 downwards.
GAGCTGGTCCAGCTCGGCGAGCTCCATCACGGACACCAGCCCCTGGTGGTGGCCGGTACGCCGCAGGTCGCGGTCGTGGAGCAGGACCAGGTGACCGTCGGCGGTGAGCCGGACGTCGCACTCGAGGCCGTCGGCCCCCGAGTCGAGCGCCTCGAGATAGGCACCGAGGGTGTGCTCGGCCCGCTCGTGGCTGGCACCCCGATGGGCGACCACCTCCGGACCCGCGTCAGCGCCCATGCCCACAGTCTGTCTGACAGGACGACATGATGGGAGGCATGGGGGAGCGCGCGTTCACGGTCGTCACGGACGTCCCGGTCGCGCCGGACGCCGCGCTCGACTTCCTCGCCGACCTGCCGCGGCACCGCGGCATCCACCCGTTCCTGGTCTCCGCCCACGTCGTCGCCGCCGGCCCGGCCTGGCAGGAGTGGCAGGTCCTGGAGCGGCCCACCGTCGGCCCCTTCCACTACTCGGTGCGCTTCCGGGCCCGACTCACCCGGCCGCGTCCCGACGAGCTGACCGCTCAGGTCCGGCTGCGGCCCGGCGTCCGGCTCGACACCGACACCGTCGCGACCGCGACGACCTCCGGGGCACGACTGGTCGAGACCACCACGGTCCGGGCGCCGTGGCCGTTGCTGGGCTACGTCGCCGGCCAGGCCGAGCGTGCCCACGCCCGGACGTTCGCCCTGCTGCCGGCCGTGCTCGCCTCGGGGTGACCCCCGAGACCCGGATCGGGGGGCAACCTGATTGCGGCATCACCACCCAGCAGCAAGGCTGGGCGCCATGACCGCCACAGGGACCACCGCCACCGGGGAGACCCGCACCGTCGCCGCGAGCGCCCACGACCTCGTCAAGGTCTACGGCAAGGACGAGACGGAGGTGCGCGCCCTCGACGGGGTCACGGTGGACCTCTACGTCGGTGAGTTCACCGCCGTGATGGGACCGTCGGGGTCGGGCAAGTCGACGCTCATGCACTGCCTGGCCGCCCTCGACACCCCCTCGGGCGGTGAAGCGATCGTCGGAGGTACGGCGCTGGGGCGGCTCAAGGACAAGGAGCTCACGGCCCTGCGACGCGAGCAGATCGGCTTCGTCTTCCAGGCCTTCAACCTGGTGCCCACGCTGTCCGCGCAGGAGAACATCACGCTGCCGCTCGACCTGGCGGGACGCAAGGCGGACCCGGCGTGGTTCGACCTGGTGATCGACGCCGTCGGGCTGCGCGACCGGCTCAGCCACAAGCCCAGCGAGCTCTCCGGTGGCCAGCAGCAGCGGGCCGCGTGCGCACGCGCGCTGGTCAGCAAGCCCGCGATCGTCTTCGCCGACGAGCCGACCGGCAACCTCGACAGCACCTCCAGTGCCGAGGTCCTCGGCTTCCTGCGCCGCAGCGTCGACGACTTCGGGCAGACCATCGTGATGGTCACCCACGACCCGGTCGCCGCGTCCTACACCGACCGCGTCATCTTCCTCGCGGACGGCCGGATCGTCGACGAGCTGCACCGACCTGACCGCGACTCGATCCTCGAGGCCATGGCTCGGCTCACCCCCCAGGCGGGTTGAGGCATGTTGCGACTGACGCTGCGCAACCTGCTGGCCCGCAAGGTCCGGCTCCTGATGAGCGCGCTCGCGATCGTGCTGGGGATCGGGTTCCTCGCCGGCGTACTCACGTTCAGCAACGGGCTGAGCTCGACCTTCGACGGGATCATCAAGGGCTCGACCCCTGACGGCGTGGTCCGTCCCACCGGCACGGAGTCGTTCGAGCAGTTCGGGATCGGCAACTCGACCACGCTGACCCCGAAGGTCGTGGATCGGCTGGAGGCGTTGCCCGAGGTCGCCCGGGCCGACGGCCGCGTCGACGGCCTCGGCATGTCGGTGCTCGACCAGGACGGAAAGCTGGTCGGTGGCCAGGGCGCCCCGACCATCGCGTTCAACTACGCCAACGTCCCGAACCTGCTGGACGAGCCCTCGCTCCGCCTGATCTCCGGAGAGTGGCCCGAGGCGGACACCGACGTCGTGCTCGACAGCGGTGCCGCCGAGAAGGCCGGCTACGAGGTGGGCGACGACGTCGCGGTCATCACTCCCTCCGGCGACACGATCGAGAACGTGCGCCAGACGCTGACGCTCACCGGCACCGCCGAGTTCAACGGCGGCGGGACGGCCGGCGCCACGCTGGTCATCTTCTCGACCCCCGGCGCACAGCAGTTCTTCCTGGACGGCCGCGACGTCTTCACCTCCGCTGCGCTGACCGCTGCGCCCGGCGTCACCCAGGCCGAGCTGGTCGCCGCCGCGGAGACGGTGCTGCCGACGTCCTACGAAGCCATCGAGGGCGACGCCGTGGCGAAGGAGTCGCAGGACGCCATCGGCGAGTTCCTCGACGTGATCTCGACCTTCCTGGTCGCGTTCGCAGTGATCGCGATCCTGGTCGGCGGCTTCATCATCGCCAACACCTTCAACATCCTGGTGGCCCAGCGGGTCCGCGAGCTCGCGCTGCTGCGCGCGATCGGAGCCAGCGCCGCACAGGTACGACGCAGCGTGCTCGTCGAGGCGACGCTGATGGCCCTGATCGGCTCCTCGATCGGGATCGTGGTCGGCCTGGGACTGGCCCGCGCGCTGGCCGGCCTGTTCCGATCGGTCGGTCTCGACATCAACTCCAGCGCGCTCCAGCTCACGTCGGGCACGCTGGTACTGGCCTACCTCGTCGGCCTCACGGTGACCCTGGTCTCGGCGTACCTCCCCGCCCGCAAGGCCTCGCGCATCGCGCCGGTCGCGGCGATGCGCGAGGAGTCGGCCACCCCGGCCGAGGGCTCGCTGCGTCGGCGTGGCCTGATCGGCGCCACGGTGGCGCTGCTCGGCGTGATGCTCGCCGCGCTCGGCCTGCTCGACGCACCGGGACCGGCCGCGGCCTGGATCGGCGCCGCCGCTGTGCTCTGGATCCTGACGGCCGCGGCGTTGAGTCCGGTGCTGGGACACCCGATCCTGATCGCCTGCCGCGGAGTCTTCGGTCGCGTCTTCGGCACCACCGGGCGGCTGGCTGCGGAGAACACCCTGCGCAACCCGCGGCGTACCGGCGCCACCGCGTCGGCGCTGATGATCGGCCTGGCCCTGGTCTCCGCCGTCGGCACCCTCGCCGCGTCGATGAGCGCGACCACGGATGCCATCGTGGAGGACCAGTTCGCGGCCGACTTCCTGGTGCAGTCGGCGAACTTCCAGACCTTCCCGACCGGCATCGGCGACGACATGGCGAAGGTCGACGGGGTCGCGGTCCTCAGCCGCGACCAGTACACCCCGGCGCTGATCGAGGACGACCCCACCTTCATGGCCGGCGTCGATCCCGACTACACCCAGATCTACGACATCGACGTGATCGACGGGACCCAGGACTTCAGTGCCGAGCGGCAGGCGGTGATCTCGCGCGACGCGGCCACCGATTACGGCGTGTGGGTCGGCGACCAGCTGACGATCGCGTTCCCCGGCGAACAGCAGGCGAAGGTCGAGGTGGTCGGCGTCATCGAGCGGACGCCGGTGCTCGCCGACGTCAACGTGCCGATCGACCTGCTCACCGACCTCGGCATCAAGCGCACCGACAGCTCACTGAGCATCAACGTCGCCGCCGGTTCGGATCCCGCTCAGGTGCAGGAGCAGCTCGCGAACGTGGTGAAGGACCTGCCGATCGTGACCGTGCAGGACAAGCAGGAGTTCGCCGACAGCCTCAAGGGGCAGATCAACCAGCTGCTCTACATGATCTACGGGCTGCTCGCGCTGGCGATCGTGATCGCGGTGATCGGCATCGTCAACACGCTGAGCCTCAGCGTCATCGAGCGCACCCGCGAGATCGGGCTGCTGCGCGCGGTCGGCCTGTCGCGGTCCCGGCTGCGGCGGATGGTGACGCTGGAGTCGGTGACGATCTCGGTGATGGGCGCGGTGCTGGGCATGGCGGTCGGGCTGCTGATCGGCGTACTGCTCCGGCAGTCGCTGGCCGACGACCTCACCGAGCTGTCCATCCCGCTGACGAACCTGTTCGTGTTCCTGGCGATCTCCGTGGTCTTCGGCGTCGTCGCCGCGATCCTGCCGGCGGTCCGCGCGGCCCGGATGAAGGTGCTCGAGGCGATCGCGACCGAGTAGCGGCACAATGCCAACCATGAACGTCGTCCAGGTGGCGCAGCACGCCGAGGACCTCGAGCGGGCCAGCCGCTTCTACACCGAGCTGCTCGGTCGGGCGCCGCTCGCGTCGTACGACCCACCGGGGCTGGTGTTCTTCGACCTCGGCGGGACCCGGTTGATGCTGGAGACCCGGGCGTCCTCGGCCGTGCTGTACCTCCGGGTCGACGACGTCGACGCGGAGGTCGCCCGGCTGGAGGCGGCCGGCGTCACCATCGCCGGCCGGCCGCACGCGATCTTCCGGCACGACGACGACACCCTCGGTCCGGCAGGGACCGAGGAGTGGCAGGCGTTCATCGTCGACAGCGAGGGCAACAGCGTGGGGTTGGTGGAGTTCCGGCCGGTCGACTGATCCGGACGCCGATCGTCCGCAACAGTGGTTAGGGTCTCCGCCATGGCTGAGATCCTGCTGTTCCACCACATCCAGGGACTGACGTCCGGAGTCCACGCGTTCGCCGACCGGTTGCGCTCCGCCGGGCACACCGTCCACACCCCCGACTCCTTCGAGGGCCGCACCTTCGGCTCCATCGAGGAGGGCGCCGCCCATGCCGGCGAGGTCGGCTTCGCGGCCGTGCGCGACCGATTCGTGCGGCACGCGGACGGGCTACCGCACGACCTCGTCTACGCGGGCTTCTCGCTCGGTGTGATGGCGGCGCAGACGCTGCTCCAGAGCCGACCCGGAGCCCGAGCGGGGTTGTTCTTCCACGGCTTCGCCGACCCGGCGGAGTTCGGGGACTGGCCCGGCCTCCCGGTGCAGGTGCACGCGATGGACGACGACGAGTTCTGGCTGGAGGACAAGGAGGCGGCCGAGTCGGCTGCCAAGACCCACGACAGCATCGAGATCTACACCTACCCCGGCAGCGGGCACCTCTTCACCGACGACAGCCTCGCCGACCACGACGCCGCCGCCACCGACCTGGTCCTGGAACGCTCGCTCGCCCTGCTCGACCGGCTGTGACCGGGCCACCGCGGGTCGTCCCGGCCAACGAGGCGAGCTGGGAGGACCTGCAGGCGATCTTCGGAAACCGCGGCGCGGCGTCCCGCTGCTGGTGCCAGCGCTACAAGCTGTCGCCCGGTGAGTCGTTCGGCAACACCCCGGACGAGGACCGGGCCTGGCGGCTGCGGCAGCAGACCGACTGCGGCGCCACCGGCGCCGAGAAGACCAGCGGGTTGGTGGCGTACGTCGACGGCGAGCCGGCCGGCTGGTGCGCGGTCGAGCCGCGGCCGGCGTACGACGGACTGGTCCGGGTCTTCCGGGTCCCGTGGACCGGCCGCGACGAGGACCGGACCGACGACTCGGTCTGGGCCGTCACCTGCGTCCTCACGCGGGTCGGGTATCGCAAGCAGGGAGTGAGCCGGACGCTGATCGCCGCCGCCGTCTCCTTCGCCCGCGAGCGCGGTGCCCGGGCGCTGGAGGGCTACCCGATCACGACAACGACCGTCATCGCGGACGAGCTCCACGTCGGCACCGTCGCCGGCTTCGAGGCGGCCGGGTTCGAGGTCGTGTCCCGTCCCACTCCGCGCCGGGTCGTCGTGCGGATCGAGTTCTAGGTCCTCCCCACTCAGGCCCGGTGCGCCTCGAAGGCGTCGATGACGGCCGCCGCCGTGACGCGCGCACCGCTCTGGAGGTACTCCATCGCCCGGAGCGACGCCTCGTGCGCCTCGAGGCCCGAGCCGGCCACGCCGTCCTCGACGACCCGGCAGAAGTAGTCGTGCTGGTGGGCGTCGACGAACGTGTAGTGCACGCAGACGTCGGTGTGGCCGCCGACCAGGATCAAGGTGTCGGCGCGCAGTCCCTTGAGCAGGATCTCGAAGTCGGTCCCGAAGAAGCAGGAGTAGCGGCGCTTGCGGATCACGTAGTCGTCGGGACGCACGTCCAGGTCCCGGGCGATCTCGGTGCCGGGGTCGCCCTCGAGGAGGTGGATGCCCTCGGCGCCGTCGAGCTCGCGGCCGAAGTCCACCAGGTCCCGGCGATGGGCCTCCTGGAAGAACACGACCGGGACGCCGCACTCCCGGGCCTTCGCGACCAGCGCCGGGACCCGGTCCATGGCGTCCTGGTAGCCGGGCATGAACGGGATCGAGGACTCGGAGCCGTCGGTCGCCCCACCGCCCTGGATGTCGATCACGACCAGCACCGGCCGGCCCTCGATCAGGTCCCGTTGAGTCATCGGCTCAACCTACTGGGTCAGGCGTGCTCCCTCAGGTAGCGGCCGAAGTGGGGGACGGTGAAGGCGATCCGGCCGCGCTCGCTGGCGTAGATCAGGCCCTTCTTCAGCAGCGCGTCGCGGGCGGGTGAGAGCGACTGCGGCTTCTTGCCGATCATCGCGGCCACGTCCGCGGTCGGGACGCTCTCGATCTCGTCGAGCCCTCCCTCGCCGCTGCTCGCGATCGCGAGCGCCGCGTCGGCCATGGCCCGCAGGTAGTCGCGCTCCCCCGGCGTCGCGCGCTCGAACCGGGAGCCGAAGAAGCCGACCGCCAGCTCCGACTCGGCCTCGGGCGCGGCCACGGCGACGTCCTCGGCGGTGATCGGCGTGCGGGGGGCGCGGTCCCAGACCGCCTTGCCGTAGGCCTGGATGAAGTAGGGATAGCCACCGGTCGCGGCATACATCGCGTCGAGCGCGTCGACGTCGTACGCCGCCTCCTCGTCAGCGGCCGGTGCCGTCAGCGCCCGGTCGGCGGCCTCGCGGGGCAGCCGGTCGATCCGCTGGTAGCGGAACAGCCGCTCGGAGTAGGACTTGCTCGCTGAGAGCACGGCCGGCAGGTGCGGGAGGCCGGCACCGACGACGATCAGCGGCAACCCGGACTGACTGATCTCGTGGGTGGCCGCGCACAGCGCGGAGACGTCGTCGGGGCCGAGGTCCTGCATCTCGTCGATGAACACCGCGATGCCCTTGCCCTCGTCCGCGGCGAGGCCGCCGAGGTCGGTGAACAGCTCGACCAGGTCGATCTCGATGTCGCCGGAGTCGGCGCGACCCTTGACGGCCGGCGCGTCGATGCCGGGGTTCCACTGCTCGCGGAGCGTCGCGTTCGGACCGGCGTCGCGCTGCGCGAAGGAGCGCACGACGCCCAGCACGTGGGAGACCGAGTCCTCGTCGCGGTGGCCGAGCTCGCGCACCGCCTGGTGCAGCGCCGAGGACAGCGGCCTGCGCAGCGACTGGTCGGGGCGGGCCTCGAGCTTGCCGGTCCCCCACTGTCGGCGTACGGCGGCCGAGCGGAGCGCGTTGAGCAGCACCGTCTTGCCGACGCCGCGCAGACCGGTGAGCACCAGCGACCGCTCGGGCCGGCCGGCAGAGACCCGTGCGAGGACGACGTCGAAGGCGCCGAGCTGCTCGTCGCGACCTGCCAGCTCGGGCGGTCGCTGGCCAGCGCCGGGCGCGTAGGGGTTCCGGATCGGGTCCACGATGGGACCGTATCGGCTCGTCTAGCCGAAACCGTAGATTGACGCGTTCAGCCGGCGACGTCGTGGCGCCGCTGCAACGCCGTGTCGTAGGCCGCATCCAGCCCCGAGCGCAGCAGGTCGATCATGTCGGGTACGTCGTCGACGGCCATCCGGAACGAGCCGGCGCACACGTTCTCCCGCCACAGCGAGAGCACGACGAGGCCACTCTCGTGGTAGCTTCGCGTCGGACCGGCGTCGCGCTGCGCGAACACGCACCACGCCGAGCACGTGGGAGACCGAGTCCTCGTCGCGGTGGCCGAGCTCGCGCACCGCCTGGTGCAGCGCCGAGGACAGCGGCCGGCGCAGCGACTGGTCGGGGCGGGCCTCGAGCTTGCCGGTCCCCCACTGCCGGCGTACGGCGGCCGAGCGCAGCGCGTTGAGCAGCACCGTCTTGCCGACGCCGCGCAGACCGGTCAGCACCAGCGACCGCTCCGGCCGCCGGCGAGACCCGTGCGAGGACGACGTCGAAGGCGCTGAGCTGCTCGTCGCGACCGCCAGCTCGGGCGGTCGCTGGCCGGCGCCGGGCGCGTACGGGTTCCGGATCGGGTCCACGATGGGACCGTATCGGCTCGTCTAGCCGAAACCGTAGATTGACGCGTTCAGCCGGCGACGTCGTGGCGCCGCTGCATCGCCGTGTCGTAGGCCGCATCCAGCCCCGCGCGCAGCAGGTCGATCATGTCGGGTACGTCGTCGACGGCCATCCGGAACGAGCCGGCGCACACGTTCTCCCGCCACAGCGAGAGCACGACGAGGCCACTCTCGTGGTGCCAGGACACCCGCAGCGCGCGGTCGCCACCGCGGGCGTCGAGGAAGATCGACCCCGTTTCCGGAAGCGGGCGGGCCTTGGCCATGCCTCCATTCTGCTCCGGCACTCGTCACGGTGTCACTGTTTCGACCTAGACTCGGCCCGTGCCTGAGCTCCCCGAGGTGGAAGCGCTGGCCCTGGACCTGCGGGGCCGGTTCGCCGATCGCGCCATCGCCAAGGTCCACGTCGTCGCCTTCTCGGCACTCAAGACCTTCGATCCGCCGGTCACCGCCCTGGAGGGCAGCTTCGTCGACGACGTGACCCGGCACGGCAAGTTCCTCGACATCTCGGCCGGCGGTCTCCACCTGGTCTTCCACCTCGCGCGGGCGGGCTGGATCCGCTGGCGCGACGAGCTGCCGCCGGTGCCGCCGCGTCCGAGCAGCAAGTCCCCGCTGGCGGTCCGGGTGATCCTCGACGACGACACCGGGGTCGACGTGACCGAGGCCGGCACGAAGAAGAGCCTGGCGGCGTACGTCGTCCGGCAGCCGTCCGACGTGCCTGGCATCGCCTCGCTCGGCCCGGACCCGTTGGCGGACTCCTTCGACGTCGAGACGCTGGGCGCGATCTTGCAGCGGGCCGGCCGCTCGCAGGTCAAGGGCGTGCTGCGCCACCAGGGCACCATCGCCGGGATCGGCAACGCCTACTCCGACGAGGTGCTGCACGCGGCGACGGCATCGCCGGCCGCCTCTACGTGCCGGGCTCGAGCATCTGGTCCGCCGCTGGTCGTGTTGGGAGGGTCCGAGGGCGGTACGCCGGACCGGTTCGCCCGGTTGTTCGCCGAGGCCGGGCACGTCACGCTGGCGCTGGCCTACTTCGGCGAGCGAGGTCTGCCGGAGGAGCTCAACCGCGGTGCCGCTCGAGTACTCGCGCGCGGTCTGCGCTGGCTCCGCGACCGACCCGAGTACGTCGGGCGAGTGCGCCGACTGCTGTGGGGTGCCTCCCGCGGCGGCGAGGCGGCGCTGCTGGTCGCGTCGTACTTCCCGGAGCTGGTGTCAGGCACGGTCGCCGCGTCCCCCGCCGACGTCGTCGTCTGCAGCTTCCCTCCGAGCAAGCACTCGGCGTGGACCCTCGACGGTCGCGAGCTGCCCTGCACCCGTCGGCGGAACCTCGGCCGGGAACCGATCCCGGTCGAGCAGATCACCACGCCGGTGCTGCTGATCTGCGGTGAGCGGGACCGGGTCTGGGCGGCCTGCGCCATGTCACGCCGGGTCGCGGCGCGGCTCGTCGTACCCCACCAGCTGCTGGTCTATCCCGAGGCGGGTCACTTCGCAGCGTTCGAGGACGAGGCACTCGAGAAGACGCTCGACTTCCTGGCGGCTCCCTCGGGCTGACTCAGCGCCAGACCGCGGGCAGCGGCACGTCCAGCGCGGGGTGCAGGCGGGCCAGGTAGTCCCGGCGCGACATCTCCACGACGCCGAGGCTGGCCAGGTGGTCGGTGCTCCACTGCACGTCGATCAGGCGTGCTGCGGCGTGCTCGTCGGAGAGCAGGTCGACCAGGCCGACGAGGGCGACCTTGGAGGCGTCCCGCTCGCGGTGGAACATCGACTCACCCGCGAACAGCCCGCCGATCGCGACGCCGTACAACCCGCCGGCCAGGTGCCCGTCGAGCCAGGCCTCGACCGAGTGGACCCAGCCGAGCTCGTGGAGGCGGAGGTACGCCGCCCGCACGTCGTCGTCGATCCAGCTGCCGGTGCGTCGCGGGTCGGCGCAGCCGGCGAGCACGTCGGCGAACGCGGTGTCGACGCGGATCTCGAACCGCTTCAGCGAGGCCTTGAGCGACCTGCTCACCCGCACCCCGTCGAGCGGCAACACCCCGCGGTCCACCGGGCTCCACCAGCCCGGCGCCTCGACTCCCTCGAACGGCATCGGGAACAGCCCCGTGCGGTAGGCGGCCAGCAGCGTCCCGGGCGCCAGGTCCGCGCCGATCGCGACCAGGTCGTCGTCGGCGTCCCACTTCTCGGGCGGCGGGAACCCCCATGTCGTCGGTGGTGGTTCCACGGGCGGCATGACGTCGAACCTAGTGCGCGAGTCGCTGACTTCGAGGTCAATGGTTCGCCCACGAAGTCACTGGTTCCCCGCCTGAGCGGGGAAACCACGCCACCCTCCGTAAGATCGACGCATGGGTGCGATGAGTTCGATGTCGAAGCGACTGGCGCCGAGGGTGGCGGAGCTGGCGCCGGGGATGACCACGGCGTTCGTCCGTGAGGCGTTGCGCCGCGCCATCGAGGGCGTGGGGCCGTTGCCGCCGGCGGCCGAGGCGGCCGACAAGCAGCTCGCGGAGCAGAAGGGCAACGTCGAGCGGGCGATCCACGAGGTCATCGAGAACCACGTCCGCTACGCCGGCGCGCAGGGCTTCGTCACCAACCTCGGCGGGCTGGTCACGGCCGCGTTCGCCATCCCGGCCAACATCAGCGGGTTGGCGCTGATCGAGTGCCGGATGATCGCCGGCATCGCCCACCTGCGCGGCTACGACCTGGCCGACCCGCGGGTGCGCAACGCGATCCTGGTCTGCCTGCTCGGCGAGGACACGGTGGCCACCCTGGTGAAGAAGAAGCAGATCCCGGCGCCGCCGATGGCGCTCGCGACCGCGCCGGCCCACGACGCCGAGCTCGACCAGGTCATCTCCGCCGCGGTGGCGAGCGAGCTCATCACCAAGGTCGCCGGCAAGCGGCTGGCCACCACGGTCGGCCGGCGGATCCCCGTCGTCGGCGGCATCGTCGGCGCGAGTGCCGACGGCTTCGCCACCTGGCGGATCGGGCGCTACGCCGACCGCGAGCTCCTGCCGCGCGCCGCTCGGTAGACCCGCAGCGCCAACCGACCCGCCCGGCTGTGCTGCAGCCGGCGCACGGTCTTCTCCCGCCACCGGTACGTCGGGCGCAGGTGGGCCCGCTCGAGCTGCCGCCGAGCGTCCTCGAGCCGGCCGCTGAGGTCCTGCTCGCGGTGGACCAGCCGCGCGTTCTCGACCAGCAGCGCGGTGACCGCGTCCACGGCCGCGTCGGCCACCTGCGCCTCGTCGGGTGAGTCGGGGTCGGCGTACTGCTCGGGCGGCGGGTCGCCGATCAGGTCGTCGAGGTCGCCGACCAGGTCATAGCCGCGCTCGCGGACCAGGTCGGTCCACTTCTGCTGCAGCGGTGCCACCCAGGTGTGGTCCTCGGGCGGCAGCGTCAGCCGCGGGGAATCGACCCGGCGCGACAGGGTCTGGTGGGCGATCAGCTCGCGCACCAACGGTCGGTACGCCGACGGCGGCACGATCTTGTTGGCCTTGACGTTGACCCGGCGGACCATCGTCGTCTCGGGCACGCCGAGGGACGGGTTGGCGCGCTCCGCCTCGACGTCGAGGTCGAGGTCGTCGAGCCCGAAGGTCCGGCTGAACCGCTGCCACAGCACGTCACGTGGACCACCCGGTCGAGGCACCGTGACCACGTGCACGCGCTCGGGCGGCAGGTCACCCGCCCAGCGGTCGAGGATGTCGGGCACCTCCTGCACCCCCCAGAACCACGAGCCGATCGCGCTGTCACGCGCCGGGTCCCGGAGCTGGGCCAGGAACCGGGCGTAGGGCAGCTCGCGCCGGTGCTTGACGTTCTCCTGCCACTCGGCCGGGATCTGCCGGACCAGGTCGCGGATCGAGAGCACCACGTGGATCTCGGTGTCGGGGTGGCCGAGCGACGCCAGCGCCCGCTGCACCTGGCCGCGCGAGGCGGTGGCGAGGATCTCGTGGCTGATGATCGAGGTGCCCTCGAACTCACGGACCTGCGCCGCCAGCGCGTCCCACGCACCGACGGCCTCGTTCTCGAGGCCGCCCCACGGCAGCTGCATCAGGTCGAGCGCGGCGAGGAAGTGGGCGTCGAAGCGCTCGGCCGGATAGAGCACCCCCTGCTCGCGCAGCCGCTCGCGATTGCGGAACAGGACGTCCTGCAGGTGGCTGGTGCCGGTCTTCGGCGTGCCGACGTGGATCAGGACCCGGCGACTCACGGTCCCTCCTCACGGTTCTCGAGCTCGGTCTCGAGCAGCAGCTGGATCGCGAGGTCGAGGGTGACGGACACGTCAGGCGCCTCGACTCCGGCCCGGTCGACCGGCCGCACGAGAGCCGGATCGCCGTGCACAGGGTAGCGACCGAGCGCGAGCTGCCGGTGCAACCGGTCGGCCTCGTCGCGGACCCAGTCCCGGTGCCGCGACGGGATCACCAGCGGCAGTCCGGGCTCGTCGGCCAGCCGCGGCCGCAGCACCTGGGTCAGCAGCCGGGTCCGGCGCTCCGGCGGCGCGATCGGTCGCAGCGCGGCGCCGACCCGGCGGGCCAGGTCGACCGCCGAGGCGGCCATCGGTGACGGCGTCGCCGGACCACGACGTACGCCGAGCAGGGCGGGTGCGAGCGCGGGGTCGGTGACGACGTGGACCCGGTTCGGTACCGGCCGGTCGATCTCGCGGCGGGCGAGCTGGTGGAGGTCGAGCGGCGTCGGCAGCGTGCCGCGTCGCACGCACACACCCAGCCAGTCACGCCACGGCAGCGCGCCGTTGCGGAAGCTGTGGGCGGTCCAGAGGTCGACCAGCATCCGGCCGGTGTCGGTGCCGATGACCACCACCCGTCCGCCGTACCCACCCGGTGGTCGCCCGCGGGCGGTGAGGTCACGGCGCAGCGGTGCGGTGTGCTCGGGGTCGCCGAGCAGGTGGTAGCGGATGCGCCACGGCCGACGCCAGCCGTGGCGCGGTTCGGCCACCGGCCGGGTCGCGAGGTCCCGGGCCAGCAACCCGGCGGCCAGCCGGGTCAGGTCGTTGTCGCCGAGATCTGCCGGGTCGACCGGGCGTGGGCCGTGGTCGGGGACGTCGGGGCCGCCGGACAGGGGCAGGGCCGGCCTGGTGCGCCGTGGCGGGTCGGAGGCCAGGACGGCCTCGGCGAGCGCCGTCGTCGGCCGCCCGGCCAGGTTGACCCGCCGCAGCAGCTCCAGCTGCTGGGCACCCGGGAGCGTGACGCCGAGCGGTTCAGCCGTGGCGGACCACTCGGCCCACGGCGTCGTGCCGCCGTCCCTGAGGTGCGCGGTCCAGCCCCACGCCCTCGGTCCTCCGGTCATCGACCGGTCACCGCGAGCGCAGCCGTTCGGCGTTCTTGCGCACCCGCGCTCCGAGCTGCTGCCCCGGGTCGGGACGGGACGCGGCCTCGGAGGTCATCGCCGTGAGCGCCTCCATGGCGACCGCGAGCCGCTTGCGCGGTCCCACCTTGTCCGGGTCGTGCCACGGCTCGTCGGCGGGAGGGCGGGTGGGGATCAGGTCGGCGACGTCGCCGACGACGTCGACCCCCGCCTGCTCGATCCACTCCAGCCACTGGTGGCTGCGCTCCTCGACCCAGTCGTAGGCGGTCGGCGGCAGCGTGATCCGCGGCGAGTCACCGCGCACCAGCTCCTCCTCGGCGAGCATCTGCCGGATCAGGCCGTCGAACGCGGACTCGCGACGGGTCTCCCGGTCGAGCCGCTTGTTCAGCTGGCGGAGCACGGCGGTCTCGGCGACACCGAGGGACTGGTTGGCGCGGGTGCTCTCGGCCGGCGCCCAGCTCGGGTCCATCCCGGTCGCCCGGCAGAACCGGTCCCACAGGGAGTCGGTCCCACCGCCGGACGGGACGGTGACCAGGTGGATGTGCTCGGGCGGGATGTGCGCGCCCCAGGTGCCGATCACCTTCGGCAGGTCGAACGCCCGCGAGAACCAGGTCTTGGAGCGCTCGGACTTGCGGAGGAACCGGCTGTAGCGCCACTTGCGGCCCTGCTTGATGCTCTCCTGCCAGGCGGCGGGCAGCTGCCGGGCGAGGTCGCGAGCGGTGTAGACGACGTGGATCTCGGCGCCGGCGAGGTCGGACATCGCGCGGGCCACCTGGTGGGACTTCGCGGGCGCCAGGATCTCGTGGCTGATGAGGACCGTCCCGCTGCGGCGCTTCACCTTCTTCACCAGGGCGTCCCAGCTGCCCTCGGCGTGACCGGGCTGGCCACCCCAGTCCTGGCCGAGCAGGTCGAGCGCGGCTCGGAACTGGAACAGCCCGGGGCTGACCAACGGTGACTTCGTCGGGATGTGGACGTCGTGGTGGGCGAGCTTCGACGCGTTGCGCGCCAGCCGGTCCTGAAGATAGGTCGTGCCGGTCTTGGGCGCTCCGATGTGGAGATAGACCGTCCGGCTCATGCAGGCGATTGTGACAGGGCGCGCACCACCGCGGACGGACTGGGCCGTCCCAGCACACCAGCCATCCACGTGCTGGTCGCGACGACGGCGTCGAGGTCGACCCCGTGGTCGATGCCGAGACCGGTCAGCATCCACACCAGGTCCTCGGTGGCGAGGTTGCCGGTGGCGCTCTTCGCGTACGGGCAACCGCCGAGGCCGCCGGCGCTGGCGTCGAAGGTGGTGATGCCGCACTCCAGCGAGGCGTAGGCGTTGGCGAGCGCCTGGCCGTAGGTGTCGTGGAAGTGCATCGCGAGCCGGTCGACGCCGACCCCGGCCTCGCCGTACGCCGCGAGCAGCTGCTTGACGTGACCGGGAGTGGCGACGCCGATGGTGTCGCCGAGGCTGAGCTGGCTGGCCCCCAGGTCGAGCAGCCGGGCGCCGACGTCGACGACCTGCTCGACGGGCACCGCGCCCTCCCACGGGTCCCCGAAGCACATCGAGACGTAGGCCCGGACGTCCATCCCGGCGTCGAGGGCCCGCCGCACGGTGGGCTCGAACATCGCGAACTGCTCGTCGAGGCTGCGGTTGAGGTTGCGCTGGGCGAAGGTCTCGGTCGCGGACCCGAAGATCGCGACGTGGCGCAGCCCGAGCTCGAGGGCGCGGTCGAGCCCTCGCTCGTTGGGCACCAGCACGGGCAGGTCGCGACCCGCGTCGCCCAGCTCGGTCATCAGCTCGGCGGCGTCGGCCAGCTGCGGGACCCACTTCGGGTGGACGAACGAGGTGGCCTCGACGAGCGGGAGCCCGGCCGCGACCAGCCTGCGGACGAATTCCGCCTTGGCCTCGACCGGCACGATGCCCGCCTCGTTCTGCAGTCCGTCACGGGGACCGACCTCGTAGATCGTGACCCGCTCGGGCAGGCCCGCGACGCCGTACGCCGTCATGACTCGTCCTCCGCGGGCGTGACCACGAACAGCGTGGCACCGAGCGCCACCTGCTCGCCGGCTGCGGCACCGACGGTGGTGACCGTGCCCGCGAACGGTGCGGTCAGGCTGAGCTCCATCTTCATCGCCTCCATCGCGCCGAGCACCTGCCCCTCGACGACCGTGTCACCCTCGGCGACCCGGACGTCGAGCACCGTGCCGGGCATCGGGCTGATGAGGGTGCCGTCGCCGGCTGCCGGCCCGTGGTCGGCGAAGACGTCGGGTCGCTCGAAGACGTGGCGGTGGCCCTGCCAGGCGACCTCGAGCACCTGGGCCTGGACGTTGACGACGGCACGCACCCGGCGGCCGTCGACGACGGCGTCGAGGACGTGGTTGTCAGCCGAGAGCTGCTGCACGGGAATGCCGTCGACGGTCCCGGCGGCGCGGTCGACCACGACGACCCGGTCGAGCTCGACGACGGTGGGCGCCGGCGGCGCGCCGATCCGGAAGCCGTCGGCCTGGAAGGGATGGCCGGCGTCCAGGGCCGTGACCATGGCCGAGATCCACGCGACGAGCACCCGCGGCAGGTCGGGGTCCGGTGTCGGGATCTCCGCGGTGTCGAGCCACGCCGTGTCGATGGTCGCGTCGCGGAAGTCGTCGCTGGCGGCCAGCGCCCGGAGGAAGCCGGTGTTGGTGGTGAGGCCGAGGATCGAGGTGTCGTCGAGGGCCACGACCAGCGCCCGCCTGGCTTCCTCGCGGTCGGCGCCGTGGGCGATGACCTTGCCGAGCATCGGGTCGTAGGAGGTGGAGACGACCTGGTTCGACTCCAACGCGTGGTCGACCCGGACCCCTGAGGGCCACCGCACGATGCTCGTCGTACCGGCCTGGGGCAGGAACCCCCCGAAGGAGTCCTCGGCGTAGACCCGCGCCTCGATGGCGTGGCCCTGCAGCTGGATGTCGTCCTGGGCCAGCCCGAGCGGCTCGCCCTCGGCCACCCGGAGCTGGAGCGCCACCAGGTCGAGGCCCGTCACCATCTCGGTGACCGGGTGCTCGACCTGGAGCCGGGTGTTCATCTCCAGGAAGAAGAACTCACCGGTGGCGTTGTCGAGCAGGAACTCGACCGTGCCGGCGTTGACGTAGCCCACCTCGCGGGCGAGGTCGACCGCCGCGGTGGTGATGGCCGCCCGCTGCTCGTCGGTGAGCGTCGGGGCCGGCGCCTCCTCCAGCACCTTCTGGTGGCGCCGTTGCGTGGAGCAGTCGCGCTCGAAGAGGTGGAGGACGGTGCCGTGGGTGTCGCCGATGACCTGCACCTCGATGTGGCGGCCGGACTCGACGTACTTCTCGACCAGCATGGTGTCGTCGCCGAAGGCGCTCATCGCCTCGCGCGTCGCCGACGCGAGCGCCTCGGCCATGTCGGCCTCGGCACGCACGATGCGCATCCCCTTGCCGCCGCCACCGGCGGCGGCCTTGACCAGCACCGGATAGCCGGCGTCCTCACCGCGCGGCACGACCGGAACTCCCGCGGCCACGGCGATCTCGCGGGCGGCGTCCTTGCGGCCCATCCGCTCCATCACCTCGGCGCTCGGACCGACGAGGGTCAGCCCGGCCTCCTCGACGGCCCGGGCGAACGACGCGCGCTCGGAGAGGAAGCCGTAGCCCGGGTGGACGTGGGTGGCGTCGAACGCCCCCGCTGCGCGCACCATCTCGTCGACATCGAGGTAGCTCGTCACGCGGACGGCCTGGTCGGCGTCACGCACGTGGGCGGCACCCGCGTCGAGGTCGGTGTGGACCGCGACCGTGCGCCAGCCCTCGGCGCGGGCGGTGCGGATGACGCGGCAGGCGATCTCGCCGCGGTTGGCGATCAGAAGAGTCTTCATTCCACTCACATCCTGAAAATTCCGTAGGAGGGCTCCGGGCTCTGCCCATTCGGGGGGAGCGCATGCGCCGCAGCCGCCAGGCCCATGCCGAGCACCCGGCGGGTGTCGGCCGGGTCGATGATGCCGTCGTCCCAGAGCCGCGCGGTCGCGTAGTACGGCGAGCCCTGCGTCTCGTACTGCTCGCGGATCGGCGCCTTGAAGTCCTCGTCGTCCTCACGGCCGGCGACGGTGGCCAGCACGTTGGCCGCCTGCTCGCCGCCCATCACCGAGATCCGGGCGTTGGGCCACATCCAGAGGAAGCGGGGGTCGTAGGCGCGGCCGCACATGCCGTAGTTGCCGGCGCCGAACGAGCCGCCGATGACCACGGTGAACTTCGGGACCACGCTGCAGGCGACCGCGGTGACCAGCTTGGCGCCGTCACGGGCGATGCCGCGGTTCTCGTACTCGCGGCCGACCATGAAACCGGTGATGTTCTGCAAGAACACCAGCGGGATGCCGCGCTGGTTGCACAGCTGGATGAAGTGGGCGCCCTTGAGCGCCGACTCGCTGAACAGGATGCCGTTGTTGGCGACGATGCCGACCTCGTGGCCCCAGATCCGGGCGAAGCCGCACACGAGCGTCTCGCCGTAGAGCTGCTTGAACTCGTGGAACCGGCTGCCGTCGACGACCCGGCGGATGACCTCCCGCACGTCGTACGGCGTGCGGGTGTCGCTGGGCACGACGTCGTAGAGCGTCGCGGGGTCCTCATGGGGTTCCTCGACCGGTCCGGCGACACGGGGCGAGGCCGCCGGCAGCGTGTCGATGACGCTGCGCACGATGGCGAGCGCGTGGGCGTCGTCGTCGGCGAGGTGGTCCACGACGCCGGAGGTGCGGGCGTGGACGTCGCCGCCGCCGAGCTCCTCGGCCGTGACGACCTCGCCGGTCGCGGCCTTCACCAGCGGCGGGCCGCCCAGGAAGATCGTGCCCTGGTCCTTGACGATCACCGTCTCGTCGGACATGGCCGGGACGTAGGCGCCGCCCGCCGTGCACGACCCCATGACGCTGGCGATCTGCGGAATGCCCGCAGCCGAGAGGTTGGCCTGGTTGAAGAAGATCCGGCCGAAGTGCTCGCGGTCGGGGAAGACCTCGTCCTGCATCGGCAGGAAGGCACCGCCCGAGTCGACGAGGTAGAGGCAGGGCAGCCGGTTCTCGGCCGCAACGGTCTGGGCTCGCAGGTGCTTCTTGACCGTCATCGGGTAGTAGGTGCCCCCCTTGACCGTCGCGTCGTTGGCGACCACGACGCACTCACGGCCGCTCACCCGCCCGATGCCGGTCACGATGCCGGCGCTGGGGACCCCGCCGCCGTACATGTCGTAGGCGGCCAGCGGGCTGAGCTCGAGGAACGGGCTGCCCGGGTCGAGCAACCTGTCCACGCGCTCACGCACCAGCAGCTTGCCGCGGTCGGTGTGCTTGCGCCGCGCGTTCTCCGAACCACCCTGGCGTGCGGTCGCGAGCCGTTCGCGCAGCTCCTCGACGATGTCCCTCATGTGCGCCACCCTCACAGGTTAGCGATCGTTAACCTGTCGCGCCACCGCGAGTCACGGGACGGCCACAATCTGTACAAGTCACGGTTCCAGGGCGACTATCCGCAGCGTCGCGGCTACGGTAAAAAGCCCGACCCAGTCCCTCGCGACTGGCGTTTCTCGCGTGGGATCACGCGCGTCCGAGCGGCGTTCTGGGTCCGTGTCTGATGCAATCAACAGGAAGTTGAGCTCATGCGGAATCGCACGAAGCCCCTGATGGGCACCTCAGTAGTAGCAGCACTTGCCCTCCTCGCCTCCGGGTGCGGAGGTGACGACGGAGGGAGCGGCTCGGCCAGCAGCGACCGGCTGGACGGCGTCTCGATCACCGTGGGGTCCAAGGACTTCACCGAGAACATCCTGCTGGGAGAGATGTACGCCCTGGCCCTGGCGAACGAGGGTGCCGACGTCGACAACCAGATCAACCTCGGCGGCACCAGCGTCAACCGCGAGGCGCTGCTCAGCAGCGACATCGACGTCTACCCCGACTACAACGGCACCGGCTGGACCGTCCACCTCGGCAACGAGGACCCCAGTGACGACCCGCAGGAGCTCTACGACGTCACCGCCGAGCAGGACCTGAAGGACAACGACATCAAGTGGGTGGGGCTGTCGTCGTTCAACGACACCTACGGTTTCGCCGCCAACGGCGACCTGGCCGAGCAGGAGGGTGGCTTCGACTTCGACTCGATGGCCGCCTACCTCGAGGCCAACCCGGACGCCACGGTGTGCATGGAGACCGAGTTCCCCGACCGCCCCGACGGCCTGGTGCTGTGGGAGGACGCCACCGGCTACACGCTGCCGGGCAGCCAGACCCAGATCCTCGACACCGGTCTCATCTACACCGAGACCGCCGACGGCGCCTGCGACTTCGGCGAGGTCTTCACCACCGACGGCCGGCTCACCGCCCTCAACCTCGACCTCGTCGACGACCCGGGCGTGATGATCCTCTACAACGTCTCGTTCACGATGCGCAACGAGGTCTACGACGCCAACGCCGACGTCTACGACGAGCTCGCCGACACCATCCTCGCCGACCTCGACAACGACAAGATGGCCGAGCTCAACGCCCTCGTCGACCTTGACAACGTGCCCGCCGAGCGGGTCGCGGAGGACTACCTCAAGGAGATCGGGGTTCTCTGAGCCTCGTCCCTCACGCAGCAGCTCACACAGCAACTCACACGGGGACGCCGCCGGGTCATCGACCCGGCGGCGTCGTCGTGTTCGTGGGTGGTGGCTCTCACTGGGTGTGTCCCATTTGTTTGGGACTGCGCTGGCGGGCGTCGTCGGCACCGTCGGCGGCATGACGTACACAAGTGACCTGACCGACGAGCAGTGGGTACTGCTGGAACCGGTGTTCAACACGCCCGGCAAGCGCGGACCCAAGCACGCACCCGACCTCCGACGCGTGGTGGACGCGATGCTGTACGTCTCCCACACCGGTTGTCAGTGGCGGTTCCTGCCCGAGTCATTCGGGCCCTGGACGCGGGTGTGGTCGCAGTTCCGCCGCTGGTCAGGCAACGGCACCTGGGCGCGAGCGTTGACCGTGCTGCACGCGGCAGCACGGAAGGCCGATGGTCGCGCCGAGGCGACTCCGTCGATGGTGGTCATCGACACCCATCTTGCGCGCGGGGCGTCCAACGGTGGGTTCACTTTCCACGACCGCGGCGGCCCCTACGGCCGCACGAAGGGCGCCAAGCGCATCGTGGCGGTCGACGTGACCGGACTGCCGGTCGGTGCGCTCGTCGCGCCGGCCTCGACCCACGAGAACCGGACGACCGAGCTGATGTTGGAGCACCTCACCGACCAGGGCGTCGCCGGCCGGCTGGACCTGGTCCTGGTCGATCGTGGCGTCACCGCGGCCGCCGCGGACATGCTGGGCCGTCAGCATGGCCTCGAGCTGCGCCGCGTCGGGTGGGACGACAAGCAGCCGGTGTTCCGTCCCATCCGGCACGCCTGGCGGGTCGAGGTCGCGCACGGACGGCTCGGCCGGTCCCGGCGACTCACGAAGTCGTTCGAGAACACCACCACCTCCGCGACCGGCTGGCTTCAGGTCGCCTGCATCGCCACCACCCTGCGCCACCTGTCGCGTGCTCAGGCTCCCCGGCGCGCACTCCCAGCCGCAGCGTGACCGCGAAGAATGCGGCAGGAGCGCGTCCTGCGAGCGCACGCTATGCGGTGCGGGCTCAGGCGGTTATCGCAACACCTCGGCCAGTGCTTGTGATGGTGTCTTGAAGCCGAGGGTCTGTCGAGGTCTCTCGTTGAGCTCCAGGGCGATGGCGTCGAAGTCAGATTGAGTGAGCGTGCGGAAGTCGATGCGTCGGGGCAGGTACTGACGCAGCAGGCCGTTGGTGTTTTCGTTGCTGCCGCGCTGCCAGGGTGACTTGGGGTCACAGAAGTAGACCTGGATTCCGGTGTCGATGCTGAACCGCTGGTGGGCTGCCATCTCGTGGCCCTGGTCCCAGGTCAGCGACCTGGCCAGCTGGGCCGGAAGATCCTTGACGGCGGCGGTGAGTGCATCGGCGACGGTCTCGGCCTTGTGGTCGCCGTTGGGTAGCGCGACGAGCATCAAGAACCGCGTCGAGCGTTCGACCAGGGTCGCGACCGGGCTCATACCCTTGCCGAACACGAGGTCGCCTTCCCAGTGCCCTGGCACCGCGCGGTCGTCAGCCTCGGCTGGCCGCTCGCGGATGTTGAGGATGTTCGGGCGGCTCCCGCGGCCATCCGGCAACCGCAGCCCCTTGGGCCGTCGCAGCATCCGACCGGTCCGCAGGTAGGCGGCCAGCTCGCGGTTCAGCGCACCACGCGACTGCACGAACAGGGTGCGGTAGATGCTTTCGTGCGACACCTGCATCTCCGGATCATCGGGGTAGGTCAGCTTCAGCCACCCGGCGATCTGCTGCGGTGACCACCGTCGTTGAAGCTTCTCGGCCACGATGCCAGCCAGCACCGGGTTCGTGGCCAGCTTGCACGCCTTCGGCCGAGTCGCTGTGGCCCATGCCTGCTGGTCAGCCAGGACTGCTCGATACCGTCGACGACCGCCGTTGCCTGCGAC
Source organism: uncultured Actinomycetota bacterium (assembly GCA_963782075.1). Classification (GTDB taxonomy): domain Bacteria; phylum Actinomycetota; class Actinomycetes; order Propionibacteriales; family Nocardioidaceae; genus Nocardioides. The sequence continues at coordinate 110,962 of CAWAIJ010000014.1, read as the reverse complement.
CTCACGACTGATCGTTGACGGTGCGCGACCCAGCCCATGAGCGATCGCTCGCAGCGAGTGCCCGGCAGCCAATCCGCGGCTGATCTCTTCGCGTTCGGAGAAGCTCAATCGGCCGGCCGCTCGATGTCGTGGATCAGGCCTGATCCCGCCACACCGCACCAAGTAGCTCCGCACGGTGCTCGTCGGCAGCCCGAGTGCTCGAGCGGTCGGCTTCATCGAGTGACCGCCCCGCATCCGTCTCCAGATCTCATCGATGTCTGCAGGTGACAACCGCTGATAGTGCTGACGCGCCATCGCGACCTCCTTGAGTCAAGGAAGTGTTGCGATGATTCGTTGAGAGCGCCGGCATGACCGGTCAGCGGCATGAGCGTGTGGTTTGTCGGCGGTCTCGTTGCCCGGCGTCGTGCCGCCCAATCAGGTCGGATTCTCGAAGGCCGCAGGGTCGACCCAGACACCAGCCGCACGAGTGTCATGTTCCAGCCGGGTATGGAGGTACTCCTCACCCACGTGCTGGACCTCCTCCCACGAGCGCGTCACCTCGTCGTGCAGCTCGGCGCTGTCCTCAGCGAGTAGACGCTGTAGGGCCCGGCCGTGACGCACGTGCGCGGCCGCCAAGTCTCGATCGACATCCTCGATGGGTCTCGGCATGGCCCGGCTCCTTTGACGTCGTGACGGCACCTCACGCTACTTCGGGCAAACCGCGTGCCGCAGACCTTCTTTCGGCAGAAGCGACATCCCGCTCATCGGCATGAGCGTGCGTTTCTCCCGGTCCTCACTCGGCCAGGAAATGGGACACACCCAGTCAGAGTCCGCGCGGGTGGAGGTACTTCTCGGCCACCGCACCGAGCCAGTCGAAGCTGAGCGCGACCAGCGCGACCAGCCAGGCGCCGACGATCAGCACCGGGTCCTGCTGCAGCTTCAGTCCGGCGTTGATCGTGATGCCGAGCCCGCCGCCACCGATCAGGAACGCCAAGGTCGCCATGCCGATGTTGATGATGATCGCGATCCGCACCCCGGCGATGATGACCGGCACGGCCAGCGGCATCTCGATCCTGCCCAGCACGCCGAGCCTGGTCATGCCCATGCCGCGACCAGCCTCGATGACCGCCCGGTCGACGCCGTCCAGGCCGACCATCGTGTTGCGCAGCACCGGCAACAGCGCGAACAGGGCCAGCGCCCAGATCACCGACCACTGCCCCTGGCCCATGATCTGCAGGAAGATCACCAGCAGGCCGTACGCCGGGAGCGCCTGTCCGGAGTTGGCGATCGCCAAGATGGCAGGACCGATGCGTCGCAGCGCGGGCCTGGTCAGCAAGATCCCCAGCGGGACCGCGACCGCGATCACGATCAGCGTGGACCAGAAGGCGATCTCGAGCTGCTCGATGAGCTGGGGCCGCAGCTTGGTGTCCCACTGCAGCGGCGATCGGAGCTGGGTCTTGGCATTGGCCAGGTCGAGGCTGCGCACGTAGAGGTAGAGCAACCCGGCCAGCGCAGCGATGAACACGGGCGCCAGGAAGAGGCCGGCGCGCTCCAGCTGAGCGGCTCGGGCCTCGCCCGTCCTCACCGTGGAGGGTGACTGATCGGGCTCCGGCTGGTCCGGGTCGTTGCGGCCGAGCTCCTCGCCCCGCTGGAAGGCGACTGGTGGAAGCGCCGTCATGAGTGCGTCGCCTCCAGCTCCTCGTAGTGCAGTCGTGCCTCCATCTGTGCGCGGCGGACAGCCTTGGCGAGGTCCTCCATCTGCACCACGCCCTCGAAGGCGCCCACGGCGTTGACCACGACGGTGCACCCGGCGGCGCTCTGCACCATCTGCTCCAGGGCGTGGAAGAGGGTGTTGTCGGAGTGCAGGAACTCGCCGATCTCCTCGCCCTTGCTTTCCAGCCCGTCTCCGGAGCCGGACAGGTCTGCTTCGTTGAGCCACCGCAGTGGTCGGTGCTGGCCGTCGACCAGCACCAACCAGTCCGACCCGCTCTCCTGGAGCCGGGCGATGCCCTTCTGCGGGGCCTCGTCGGTCGACATCCGGGGATAGCTGGTGAGGGTGAGGGAGTTGACCTTGAGGAAGTTGAGCCCCTTGATGGTTGATCCGGTGCCGATGAAGTCGTTGACGAAGTCGTCGACGGGGTAGGCGAGGATCCGTTCGGGGGTGTCGATCTGCCGGATCTGGCTCCGCTCCCCGAGGATCGCGATGCGGTCCCCCATCTTGATCGCCTCGTCGATGTCGTGGGTGACGAACACGATGCTCTTGCGCAGCTCACTCTGCAGCCGGAGGAACTCGTTCTGCAGCCGGTCCCGGGTGATCGGGTCGATCGCGCCGAACGGCTCGTCCATCAACATGATGTCCGGGTCGGCCCCCAGTGCTCGCGCCACGCCGACGCGTTGCGCCTGTCCACCGGACAGCTCCTTGGGATAGCGGTCGCGGTACTCCTCGGGGTCGAGGCCGACCGTCGTCATCAGCTCGTCGACGCGGGCGGCGATCGCCTCCTTGTCCCACCCCAGCATCTTCGGCAGTGTCGCGATGTTCTGGGCGATGGTCTGGTGGGGGAAGAGACCGATCTGCTGGATGACGTAGCCGATCCGTCGCCGCAGCTGGTCCGGGTTGCCCTTGGTGACGTCCTCGCCGTCGAGCAGGATCCGGCCGCCGCTGGGCTCGATCATCCGGTTGATCAGGCGCAGGGTGGTGCTCTTGCCGCAGCCGGACGGGCCGACCAGGACGAGGATCTCGCCCTCGTAGACGTCCAGCGTCAGGTCCTCCACGGCGGGCACCTTCGTGCCCGGGTAGGTCTTGCCCACCCGGTCGAGGTGGATCTTGGCCTCGGAAGTCATGTGTGCCTTTCGGTTCGGGTGTTCAGATGCGCAGGCCGCGGGAGGTGGTGAACCTCTGGATGGTCGCGAAGACCACATCCAGCACCAACCCCAGGAGCACGGTGAAGACGACGCCCACGAAGACGGAGTTCGCGGCGTTGGGGAGTCCACGACGGGTCAACCCGGACTGGATGTAGCTGCCGAGGCCGTCACCACCCACCAGCACGGCGATGGCGGCGATACCCACCACGAGCAGGCTCGAGATCCGGACGCCGGCCATGATCACCGGCCAGGCGAGCGGAAGCCGCACCTTCAGCAGCTGCTGGACGGGATTCATCCCCATCCCCCTGGCCGACTCCACGACGGCCGGGCTGACCGAGTCCAGCCCGGTGACGGTGTTGCGGAGGATGGGGAGGATCGCATAGAGGAAGAGCGCGATCATGGCCGGCCGGTTGCCGATGCCGACCACGGGGATGAAGAGCGCGAACATGGCCAGCGAGGGGATGGTCAACAAGATCCCGGCCACCGACAGGGCCACGGCCCGCAGGATCGGGCGCCGGCTCACCGCGACGCCGAGCAGGATCGAGAACACCGTGGCCAGGGCGATCACGATCACGACGATGCGAGCGTGAGCGATCGTCTCTTCAAGGATGTATTCGAAGTTGTCTTGAACGTAGGTGAACCAACTTCTGAGTGCTTCCACATGTTCCTCTCGATGCTGTCCCTCGTCCGCACCACACTACGGCGAAATCCGCCGCGTCGGGCTGGTCGGGGTTAGCGAACGCTAACCTCTTCGTGTGAGCACGGAAGCAGCCAGCCGCCGCGAGCAGTTGCTCGCCACGGCGGCCGAGCTGTTCGCGGCCCGCGGATTTCACGGCGTCTCGGTCGCCGAGCTCGGCAGGGCCTGCGGGATCTCCGGCCCGGCTCTCTACAAGCACTTCCCCTCCAAGGACGCGATCCTGGCCGAGATGCTGGTCTCCATCAGCGAGGAGCTGCTCGGCGTCGGCCGGCAGCGGGTCGGCTCCGCCCCGGACGCCACCGGGGGCGTCGCCGCCCTCATCGATTGGCACGTCGACTTCGCGCTGCGTCACCGCGCGTTGATCGTGGTCCAGGACCGGGACTGGGAGTCCCTCCCCGCCGACGCGCGCGAGCGGGTCCGCGGCCTGCAACGTGAGTACGTCGACGTGTGGGCCGACCAGCTGCGGCGGATCCACCTCGGGTTGGGCGTCGAACGGGCCCGAGCCATGGCGCACGTCGCTTTCGGGCTCATCAACTCCACACCCCACAGCGGGTTGCTCCCCGACGACGCGATGCGCGACCTGCTCCGTCAGATGGCTCGCGACGCGCTGGGCATCACCCCCGGTTGAGTCGCACCTCCGCGGCTGTCGAGTCGCACCTCCGCGGCGTACGGACGGCCGCGGTTGCGCGAGTGAACCGCCGCAGGTGCGCGACTCAACTCCAGGAGAGGTCCGCGTCGGGGTCGTCGAGGGCGGCGAGCAGCTGACGCGCGCGCTCGGCGGCATCCCGGGCGACGTCGGCATCGGACGCCGGGCCACGAGTCTCGGTCGCGACCGCGTGGAGCCGGGCGAGCAGGTCGTCCCGCTCGACTCCGCGCAGCGCGAGCAGCACGAACGGGTCGGCCTCCAGCAGCCAGGTCAGCTGGTAGAGGACTCCCAGTGCGTGCGGACACGGGTCGGTCCAGGGCTCGCAGCTGCAGCGGGTGGCGAGCTCGCCGCCGAACGGCAGCAGCTCGACGCCGGTCATCTCGGCGTGCTCGACCAGGCCGTGGGGAAGGTCGCCGGCCAGCAGCGCGCCGATCCGTCCCGACTCGGCCGCCACCGTCTCGGCGAACGCATCACGCTCCTGGGGCCCGAGCATCGGCACCGAGCCGCTGACGGTGAACGCGTCGTCACCCTCCTCCACCGCGGCCAGGAACCGTCCGGGCTCCACGGTGATGCCCCCGACCAGGCCCGAGCGGGCCAGGGTCCGGCCGCGCACCAGGTCGCGCTCGCCGTACGCCGCCTCCTCGACGGCTCGCACCCAGGCCTTGCCCCACCAGGTGGTCGCGCGGGCGCCGCGACGCGGAGCGATGCGGGGATGGGTCGCCATCAGTCCTCGCCGTCCGCCGGTCGCAGCGTCACGAGGTCGCGCAGCTCGTCGTTGCTCAGCTCGGTCAGGGCCGTCTCACCACTGGTGAGCACCGAGTCGGCGAGGTGGCGCTTGCGGCCCAGCAGCTCGGCGATCCGCTGCTCGATGGTGCCGGTGGTGATCATCCGGTGCACCTGCACCGGTCTGGTCTGCCCGATCCGGTGGGCGCGGTCGCTCGCCTGGTCCTCGACCGCGGGGTTCCACCAGCGGTCGAAGTGGACCACGTGATCGGCACGAGTGAGGTTGAGACCGGTGCCGCCCGCCTTCAGGGACAGCAGGAACACCGGCGCGCCGCCCTTCTCGGGGCCCGCCTGGAACCGGGCGACCAGCTGCTCGCGCTCGCGCACCGGCGTCCCGCCGTGGAGGAACAGGTGGGGGACGCCGGCGTGCGCGAGGTGGCGCTCGAGCAGCCGCGCCATCGCGACGTACTGGGTGAACACGAGCACCGCACCGCCCTCGGCGACGACGGTCCCGACGATCTCGTCGAGCAGCTCGACCTTCTCCGAGGGCCGGCCCAGCGAGCCCTGCTTGAGGAAGTGGGCCGGGTGGTTGCAGATCTGCTTGAGGCCGGTGAGCATCGCCAGCACCAGGCCGCGTCGGGTGGTCTCGTCGGCGTGCTCGATCTTCGCCAGCGTGTCACGCACGAACGCCTCGTAGAGCACGACCTGGTCGCGGGTCAGCGACAGCAGGTGGTCGGTCTCGGTCTTCGGCGGCAGCTCCGGCGCGACGCCGGGGTCGGACTTGCGACGGCGCAGCAGGAACGGCGCGACCAGCTGCTGGAACCGGGCGGTGACCTCGGGATCGACGCCGGCCTCGATCGGCGCCGCCCAGGTACGCCGGAAGGCGTTGCGGCTGCCGAGCAGCCCGGGTGTCGCCCAGTCGAGGATCGCCCACAGCTCGGTCAGGTCGTTCTCGACGGGCGTGCCGGTGAGGGCGACTCGCGCGGTCGACGGGATGGCACGCAGCTCGCGGGCGGTGGCGGAGCGGGGGTTCTTGACGTGCTGCGCCTCGTCGGCCACGACCAGGTCCCACCCGACGCCGGCCAGCGTGGCCGCGTCGAGCCGCATCGTCCCGTAGGTCGTCAGCACGAACCCGGGACCGGTCTCGTCGAGACCGGCGAGGCCACGCGCCTGGCCGTGGAAGCGCCGGACGGGCAGCTCAGGGGCGAACCGTCGGATCTCCGCCTCCCAGTTGCCGAGCAGCGAGGCGGGGCAGACCACGAGGGTCGGCCCGGTGCCGGTTCCCTGCTCGGACCGGTGCAGGACGAGCGCGATCAGGGTGACCGTCTTGCCGAGACCCATGTCGTCGGCCAGACAGGCGCCGAGCCCGAGGGAGGTCAGCTGGTCGAGCCAGGTGAGGCCGTGCCGCTGGTAGTCCCGCAGCGTCGCCCGGAGTCCGTCCGGCGGGTCGAGCGGGTCTCGGGTCGCGGCCGTGAGGAGCTGCTCGCGCACCCGCACCAGGCTGGCCCCGACGACGACCTCGGCCTCCACGCCCTCCTCGACCCGGACCACCCCGGTGAGGGCGGCAGCGACGGCCGAGACCGGGTCGACGGTGCGGATCAGCCGCTTCTTGGCGCGCCGGGCCAGCGCGGGGTCGACCACGGTCCACTGGCCGCGGAGCTTGAGGATCGGGGTGGCCGCCGCCGCCAGCCGGTCCATCTCCGCGGGGCTCAGCGGGTCTCCGTGGACCGCGACCTGCCAGTTGAAGGAGAACAGGGCGTCCGGGGTCAGCAGGCCGGTGTTCAGCGGCTCCTCGCGAGGCCCTGGTTCGCGCCGGTCGAGCACGGCGCGCGCCGTCAGGTCACGCCCCAGGCTGCGCGGCCACAGCACGTCGACGTCGTGGGCAGCCAGGGCGGCGACGCCGTCGTCGAGCAGGCTGACCAGCTCGTCGGTGTCCAGGGTGATCCGATCGGGGACCCGCAGCTCCAGCAGCCGGTCGAGGACCGGCCACGCGTCGGCCGCCCGGCGCAGGGCGAGGACGGCGTGGGTGCGGGCCCGAGCGCCGAAGCCGTGGGCCGCCGCGTCGTCGGTCCACAGCAGGGCCGCGTCGCAGAAGCGGAGCGGGTCCTGCTCGTCATGGACCTGCGGCACCACCCGGACCGACCCCGCGAGCAGCTCCTCCTCGTCGGCCTCGATCCGCAGCGCGATCCGCACCATCCGGGCGGGCTCGCGGGTCGGGGCGGGCGGCCGATCCGGCAGCGCGTCCACGACGGCCGCCGTGAACGCGGCGACGTCGTCGACCGTGGGTCGCCAGTGATCCTCGGCCGGTTCGAAGCGTCCGCTCGCCACCAGCCGCAGCCCGGCCAGCCCGGCAGCCGCCAGCTCCTGCACGGTGGGCGGGGCCTCGACCCCGGCGCGGAGCAGCCACGGCAGCGCGTCCCTGACCGACATCCGGGTCGCCGACCTACCCTCGCCCAGCACCACGACCCCCGAGCGCGGCGGTTCGGCGGCCTCGAAACTCACCTGCCGCGCCGCGTGTGCCTCCATCACCGGTCCTCGATCCGCGACATCCGGCCGGCATCCCCACCCGGATGTTCTAGGGTCTCAGCCATGTCTCGGGGACTGGTGGCATGGGTTCTGCTCACGGCAGCCATGATGTCTGGGTGCACCAACACTGTCTCACCGGAGCCTGATCCGGAGGCGTCGTCCGCCAGTCCGGATGCCACGAGCTCCTCGGGCTCCGCGGCACCCGAGGGCGCCGACACCACGATCCCTACGCTGCCAGACGGCGCGTTCGCGGTCGTCTCGGAGGTCACGGGGGGAAGCGACGCACGCGCCGAGCGGGCCACGACCCAGACCCAGGCGGTCGCGACGCCGGACCACTTCCTCATGGTGATCGACACCCAGCAGCTGGTGGCCCTGAGCCGTGAGGACCTCTCCGTGGAGTGGCAGGTCGACCTGGTCACGGGCAAGGACAACGCCCAGGGCGCCTGCCGGCTCGCCGAGCCGCCTGCAGGCGCGACCGCGATCACGGTGTTCAGCGGGCTCTACTGCGGACAAGTCGACACCTACTCGTTGACGGACGGCAGCCACCTCGACCACTCCACGGCCGGCCTCTACGGCGCCGCCGCGAGCGAACCCGTCACCGCGGCGGGGTGGACGTGGTGGGCAGACGAGCGAGGCATCTACCGGATCGGATCCGACGGCGAATCCGACCTGCGGGTCGCGACCGCCCAGCTCGACCTGCCCGAGGATCGCTACGTCGACACGCTGAGCGTCATCGCCGGCAGCGACGTGCTTCTCGCCCGGTCCGCCTACCCCGGGCCGGGCGGACTCCGCGACACCTACCTCGGACTCCGACCTGATGCGGCGGGCGACCTGGAGGTCGTCTGGCAACACACCGCCCGCGGACTGTTCGGCCCGGATTCCGAACTGGATCCGGTGGCGATGCGCCCTGCCATGCGAGGAGTCGTGCTCGACACTGTGCGAAAGGGAGGCCTCACCACGCCGCGGCTGCTGATGCCGGATCCCGAGACCGGACGCACCAAGGCCCGGACCTACGTCCTCGAACGGGACCCGCCGGGTGGCTACCCGGCCTGGATCGAGAACGACTTCGCCCTCGAGACCACGGTGACCGCGCAGGGCCAGGTCTTCAGCGCGGCCGGCGCCTCCGGTTTCGGCTACACCCCGAACATCGCCCGCTACGACGTGGCGCGCAACGAGCTCAGCTGGGCCTGGGAGCCCGGGTTCCGAGCCCGGGCCGGAGTCTCAAGCTCCCCACTCGGGGTCTCGGACGACGGTGAGCACGTCTACGTCCTGTGGTCGAGCTCGATCTTCAGCAAGGTCGTGGAACTCGACTACGCAACCGGCGCGCAGCAGCGGGTCTGGGACCTGCCAGATGACGCCGGCTCCGCGCTCGGTTCGGGCGCGCAGGGCATGCTGGCCGGAGAACAGCTGCTGCTGTTCCCGCCCTACTCGACGCCCACGTACAAGGTCCGAGCCGTGGCCCTGGAGATGGAGTGACCACCGTGGTCGACCCCGCGACCGTGCTCGCCGCCCACCCCGTCATCGACGGCCACAACGACCTGCTGTGGGAGGCCCGCAAGCAGGTCGGCTACGACTTCGACCGGTTCGACGTCGGCGCCGGGGGTACGCCGACCCACACCGATCTGCCGCGCCTGGTCGAGGGCGGGGTCGGCGGCCAGTTCTGGTCGGTCTACGTGCCCACCCACCTCGCCGGCGAGGCGGCGGTCACCGCGACGCTGGAGCAGATCGACGGCGTACACCGGATGGTCGAGCGGTACGCCGACCGGCTGGCCCTGGCCACCACGGCCGACCAGGTCGAGGCGGCGTGGCGGGACGGCCGGATCGCCTCGCTGCTGGGAGCCGAGGGCGGGCACTCGATCGACTGCTCGCTCGGCACGCTGCGGATGCTGTTCGACCTCGGGGTGCGCTACCTGACGCTCACCCACAACGACAACACCCCGTGGGCCGACTCGGCCACCGACGATCCCGGCGTGGACGGGCTGTCCGCGTTCGGCGTCGAGGTGGTCCGCGAGATGAACCGGCTCGGCATGATGGTCGACCTCTCCCATGTCGCTGCCACCACGATGCGCGATGCACTCGACGCCACCGCGGCGCCGGTGATCTTCTCCCACTCCTCGGCCCGCGCGGTGACCGACCACCCGCGCAACGTCCCCGACGACGTCCTCGCCCGGCTGTCCGACAACGGCGGCGTCTGCATGGTCACCTTCGTGCCGGCGTTCGTGAACGCGGAGTGCGCGGACTGGGCACTCCGGGCACGCGACGCGATGCGCGCCGAGGGCATCGATCGCCGCGACCCCGCAGCGGAGGACGCGTTCGAGAAGCGTTGGGTGCAGCTCCACCCGGAGCCGACGGCCACGCTGGCCGACGTGGTCGCTCACTGCGAGCACGTCCGCGAGGTCGCCGGCATCGAGCACATCGGCCTCGGCGGTGACTACGACGGCGTCGACGTCCTGCCCGTCGACCTCGAGGACGTCACCGGGTACCCGCGCCTGCTCGCAGCGCTGGCCGAGCGTGGCTGGTCCGAGGGCGATCTCGGCCGGCTCACCAGCGGCAACATCCTGCGGGTCATGCGCGACGTCGAGGCAGCCGCCACCCGGATCCGCACCGAGCGGGGTCCTGGCCTGGCGACGCTCGCGTCCCTGGACGGGTAGTGGTCAGGAGATGGTGAGCCGCGTCGGTGGTCGGCCACCCGTGGCGGGGAGGCGCAGCGGTGCCGCGCCCGGCGTGATGCTTCCCAGCACCGACGGGCCGGCCGCTCCGGTGCACGACGCGATGGTCCCGGCCAGGCCGTGCATCGTGAGGAAGCCCAGCAGCGCGAACGCGTAGGCCTCCTTCTCGTCCGCACCCACCCCCAGCTCATCGATGGTCCGCACCGCGCACCCCGGCCCGGCCAGCGCCGCCAGCCGCTGCATCAGCTGCATGTTGCGCACGCCCCCTCCGGACGCGAACACCTCGACCACGGCCCGCCGGTCCAGCTCGGCGGCCACGGTCCGGGCGCTGAGCTCGGTCAGCGTCGCCAGCACGTCGTCGACGTCCACCGGCGCGAGCGTGTGCGAAGCCGGTCGCGCACGTAGTCCCAGTGGAACAGCTCCTTGCCGGTCGACTTCGGCGCCGGGGCCGCGTAGTAGGGCTCGTCCAGCAGCGCCGCCAACAGTGCCTCGTGCACGTGGCCCCTCGCCGCCCGCCGCCCGCCGGCGTCGAACGGCTCGCCGCAGAGCTCGCTCGTCGCGGCGTCGATCAGCGCGTTGGCCGGCCCGACGTCGTACGCCAGTGGTTCGGCGGAGCCCCCCACGACGGTCAGGTTGGCGATCCCGCCGAGGTTGAGGGCCGCCCGCGGCCCGCCGGTGCCGCCCAGCAGCAGCACGTCGAACATGCTCACCAGCGGCGCGCCGTTGCCGCCGCGGGCGACGTCGCGGCTGCGCAGGTCGGCGACGACCGGCAGGCCGGTGCGCTCGGCGATCCAGGCAGGTTGGCCGAGCTGCAGCGTGCCCTGGGCCCGGCCACCGTCGTCGACCCAGTGGTAGAGCGTCTGCCCGTGCGACACGACCAGATCGGCGCGCCCGCCGCACAGCTCGCTGACCCCCAGCGCCGCCGCGTCGGCGAAGACCTGCCCGAGCTCGGTGTCGAGCCGGCAGACCTGCTCGTAGTTCGTCTGCGCCGGCGGCATTCCGGCCGCGATCCGGGCACGCACGTCGTCGGCGTACGGCACGCTCCTGGCGCCGAGCGGGCGCAGCACCACCGTGTCGTCCCGCAGCTCCAGGTCTGCGGCAGCGACGTCGATCGCGTCGTAGGACGTGCCTGACATGACACCGATGACCCTCATCCGACCTCCACGGTCTCGACCAGCTCTGACCACGCGTCCGCCACGGTGGCGGGCGGCTCGTCCCGGGTGTGCAACCTGTTGGTGAGCAGCACGACGACGCGGGCGCGGTCGGGCAGCACGCCTAGGTGGCAGCCCGGGAAGCCCGGGTGCTGCACGACCGGACCGCCTGCCCCGGCAGCAACCCGGAACCCCAGGGCCTGGCCCGGGTCACGCCCCGGGGAGAAGAACTGCCGCACCACGTCCCCGCTCCACGGCCCCGCACCGGCCAGCGACGCGAGCAGCGCGCGGCCGAAGCGCAGCAGGTCCGGCACGGTGGTGAAGAGTCCGGCGTGCCCGGCGACGCCGCCGAAGGCGTGCCAGCAGTTGCCGTCGTTGGCCTCGCCCACCAGGGCCCGGGTGCGCCAGCCGTCGAAGTCGCCGACGTCGGCGCTGACCGGGTACGGCGAGCCGCTGTCGATCATCCGTCGCTCGTACCCGTCGCCGAGCGAGGTCGCCACCACGCGGTCGTCCGGCGCCGCGACGGGCTCGCGGTAGCCGCTGGAGTCCATGCCCAGCGGGGCGAACAGGACCTCCCGCGCCACGTCGGCGAGCGCGGCGTCGTACTCGAGGGAGATGATCTCGCCCAGCAGCATGAAGCCGAGGTCGGAGTAGTGCCGGCCCGACCCCGGGGGATGGCGCAGCGGCAGCGCGCGGACCACACGCAGCGCCTGCTCGGCCGTGCGCGCCCCGGCACAGTACGTCGGCCACCACTCCCACAGGCCGGCCCGGTGCTCGAGGAGGTCGCGCACCGTCACGCCGGTCCGGGGCTCCGCGGCGAACTCCGGGAACCAGTGCGACACCGGGGCATCGAGTCGCAGCCTGCCCGCCTCGACCAGGCTCAGGCACAGCGCGGTCGTGACCACCACCTTGGTCACCGAGCCCACGTCGAACACCGGCTCGTCGGGCAGTGGGCTGGGGTCGACCAGCGGCTGACCGGTGTCGTCGAGCGCTCGGCGGTGACCGCGCGCGAGCGTGACGAGGTCGTGGTGCGCGTCGCCGATGCCGACCGCAGCGGCCGACGGCCCGTGCGCAGGTGCCCCGGAGACCAACCGCTCGGCCACGCGACCTGCCGCCTGCTCGAGGAGATCGCTCACGCCCAGCATCATTGTCAATAAGTTACCTCTTCACAACAGCAACGGTTGAAAGATAACGTCGGTGGCTTCGGGAGAACAGCGAAGGGACTCAGCATGACAACGACCCACCCGCGTGGCGCCCTCAGGACCCTGGTGGTCTGCGGCGCCCTGGCACTGACGGCCTGCAACCCGTCGGCGACCGAGTCCGGCGGCGACGACGACAGTCCGTTCATCGTGGCCCGGACCGCCGACATCGACGGCCGCGACCCGGCGACGGCGACCGCGTTCCAGACCGTGCAGACCCTCGGCCTCGTCTACGACACGCTGCTCGAGACCGACGACGAGGGCGAGCTCGAGGCCGGCCTCGCCACCGAGTGGGAGGTCTCCGAGGACGGGACGACCGTCACGCTGACGTTGCGGGACGACGTGCAGTTCCACAACGGGTCCGACTTCACCGCCGACGACGTCACCGCCACCCTCGACCGGGTGCTCGACCCCGAGACCGGTTCGGTGGTGGCGTCCAACCTCGGCAACGTCGAGAAGGTGAGCGCCGTCGACGACACCACGGTCGAGATCTCGCTCGCGAAGCCCGATGCGGCCCTCCTCAACGTGTTGTCACAGGGCGGGACGTCGGTCCTCGACGCCGACGACATCGAGGCCGGTGACGTGGGCCGCGAGGTCAACGGCACGGGTCCGTTCCGGTGGGGTTCGTGGAAGCAGGGCGAGCAGGTGACGCTCGAGGCGAACCAGGACTACTGGGGCGACGTGCCGAAGCTCTCCACCGTCGAGATGCGCGTCATCCCCGACGAGTCCTCGATCCTGTCCGGCATGCGCGCCGACAGCTTCGACCTCGGCATCGTCACCGACCCCGGCGTGGCCAACCAGGCCGACGACGGTGACATGCAGCTGATGTCGCAGCCGACCCTGAGCTATCACGTGCTGCAGCTCAACGCGCAGCGCGGCCCGCTGGCCAAGCTGCCCGTACGCCAGGCGATCGCGTGCGCCCTCGACCGTGAGCAGGTCATCGACACGGCGTACTTCGGTGAGGGCGAGGCCACCGGCCCGATCACCAGCCCCGCCTACGAGTTCGACACCACCGAGGGACTCCCGTGCGACCCGCCCGACCTCGACGCCGCCCGTGACCTGCTCGCGGAGGCCGGTTACCCCGACGGCCTGTCGCTGGAGACGATCGTGATGGTCGGCGAGTACGCCACGGCCACCAACATCGCCCAGTCCGTGCAGGGGCAGCTCTCGGAGATCGGCGTCGAGCTCGACCTGTTGCAGCAGCAGACCAGCGTCTACGTCGACAACTGGCTCGGGGCCAACTACGACGCGGCCGTCGCCCTGAACGGCGGGAGCACCGATCCCTACCTGATGTACGGCCGCTACTTCACCGAGGGCGCCTCCCTGGCGAAGCCCGCGGGGCTGAGTGACCCGCGGCTGGACCAGCTGCTGCGTGAGGGCAACTCCACCACGGACGAGGCCGAGCGCCAGCGACTGTTCGGTGAGCTGCAGCAGGAGCTGCTCCGGCTCTCGCCGTGGGTCTGGCTGCAGCACAACCAGTCGTACTACCTGGTGGCCAACGACGTCGAAGGCTTCAAGGCGCTGACGACCGAGTCCCTCGAGTACCTCACCGAGGCCAGCCGCGGATGACCCGTCGCTACCTGGCGGCGCGGCTCGGCGGGACCGTCGGCACGCTGGCAGGGGTGACGGTGCTCGTGTTCGTCGTGCTCCGCGCCCTGCCCGGCGACGCGGTCACGGCGCGGCTGGGCACCGAGACCGGCGTGCTGACGACCGAGCAGCTGGCCGCCCTCGAGCGCTACTACGGGATCGACCAGCCGGTGTGGCAGCAGTTCACCAGCTGGCTGGGCAGCATGCTGACGGGCAACCTCGGCGTCTCGGTCGACTCCGGGGCCTCGGTCGGGTCGCTGATCTGGTCGGCCGCGCCGGTCACGATCGAGCTGGCGTTGCTGTCGATCCTGATCTCGACCCCCATCGGCATCGCGCTCGGCGTGCTGGCCGCGAGCCGGCCCGGTCGAGCCCGTGACGTGGGCGTGCAGTCCTTCGGGCTGCTCGGGCTGGCGCTGCCGGAGTTCGTGCTCGCGTCGGTGGTGGTGGCGGTGCTCGCCTCGACGTTCTCCTACTTCCCCGACCCGGGCTCCTACGTCCCGCTGACCGAGTCGGTGTCCGGCAACCTCAGCCAGATGCTGTACCCGGCCCTGGTGCTCTCGGTCGGGCTGGTCGCGACCGTCATGCGCACGACGCGCTCGGCGTACCTGGAGGCGGCCAACACCGACTTCGTGCGTACCGCCAGGGGCAAGGGGTTGTCGCCACGCCGGATCCGGCTGCGGCACGTGTTGCACAACGCGGCCATCCCGATCGTGACCATCGTCGGCATCCAGTTCGGCTACCTGCTCGGGGGCACGGTGATCATCGAGCAGATCTTCGCGCTGCCCGGCCTGGGCCGGCTGCTGCTCACGGGCATCCTCAAGCAGGACTACGCGGTGGTGCAGAGCACGGTGCTGCTGGTCGCGGTGTCCTTCGTGCTGGTCAACCTCGCGGTGGACCTCACCTACCGGGCGCTCGACCCCCGGGCGAGGCTGCGATGAGCGATCCGACCCTCGACCTCGACGTGGACGCCCCAGTCGATGTCACGGCCGGCGGTGCACCGGGCGGCCTGCGCCACGTGGTGCGCGGGGTCTGGCGGGACCGCAACGGCCGGGTCGGGCTGGCGGTCACCGGGGCGCTCGGGCTGGTGGCCGTCGCGGCGATCGTCGGGCTGACGCCGTACGACCCGATCGCGCAGAACCCGGCCGACCAGCTCGTCGGCCCGTCCGGCGAGCACTGGTTCGGCACCGACCAGTTCGGCCGCGACGTCGCGTCGCGGACGTTCTCCGGCATCGCCGCGTCGCTGCGGGTGGCGGTGCTGGCGGTGGCCCTGGCCGCGACGATCGGCACCGTCGCGGGGGTGGCCTCGGGCTACCTCGGCGGCTTCTGGGACCAGCTGGTCGGCCGGCTGACCGATGTGCTCTTCGCGTTCCCGGCCATCTTGTTGGCACTGTCGATCATCGCCGCGCTCGGCCGGGGGTGGCTCAACACTGCGATCGCCATCGCCATCGTCTACATCCCGATCTTCGTGCGGGTGGCGCGCGGTCCGACGCTGGCGGTGCGCGAGCTCGAGTACGTCGCCGCCTGTCGCGTGGTGGGGTTCTCGGGCCGCCGCATCCTGTTCCGGCACGTGCTCCCCAACGTCAGCGCACCGATCGTGGTGCAGGTCGCGCTCGCCCTCTCGTGGGCGATCCTCACCGAGGCCGGGCTCTCGTTCCTGGGCCTGGGCACCCAACCACCGGCGTCGTCGCTGGGGTTGATGGTGAGCGATGCCCGCAACCTGGTGACCACGGCGTGGTGGACGATGGCCGCCCCCGCGCTGGCGGTCGTGATCTTGGTGATCGGCCTGAACCTGCTCGGCGACGGGCTGCGGTCCGCGCTCGACCCGAGGGAGGAGCACCGGTGAGCACGGTGCTGGAGGTGCGCGACCTGCAGACCGTGGTGCGCACCGGCGGCCGCGAGCTGCCGGTGGTGCGCGGGGTGTCCTTCGACGTGGGCGCCGGCGAGGCGGTCGCGCTGGTGGGCGAGAGCGGCAGCGGCAAGTCGCTCACCGCACTGTCGGTGATGGGCCTGCTCCCGGACGCGGCGCGCGTGGTCGGTGGCTCGGTGCGGCTCGACGGACGAGACCTGCAGGCGCTGCCGGAGTCCGAGCGGCGCCGCACGCGCGGGTCGCAGATCGCGATGGTCTACCAGGACCCGATGACGTCGCTGAACCCGTTGATGCGGGTCGGCGCCCAGGTCGTCGAGTCGCTCGAGGCCCACGGCGTGCCGCGGGACGAGGCCCGGCGGCGCGCGATCGAGGCGCTGGGCGAGGCGGGACTGCCGCGACCCGAACGGGTCGCCCGGCGCTATCCGCACGAGCTGTCCGGCGGGCAGCGGCAGCGGGTGATGATCGCGATGGCGGTGGCGCTGCGACCGACCGTGCTGATCGCCGACGAACCGACCACCGCCCTCGACGTCACCATCCAGCAGCAGGTGCTCGCCCTGGTCGACGAGCTGCGCCGGGCGACCGGGATGGCGCTGGTGTGGATCACCCACGACCTGGGCGTGGTGGCACGGGTCGCGGACCGGGTGCTGGTCATGTACGCCGGGCAGGTCGTCGAGGCCGGCGCCACCCGCGACCTGTACCGCGCACCCCAGCACCCCTACACCGCCGGGCTGCTCGGCTCGATCCCGCCGATGCTGGGGACCGAGCGACCCGACCTGCTGCAGATCGGTGGCGCGCCACCGGACCTCGCCCGCCGTCCCACCGGGTGCGCGTTCCACCCGCGCTGCCCGCAACGGGTCGACCGCTGCGTCGAGGAGGAACCCGTGCTCGGGCCACGCGGGTCGGGCCTGGCGGCCTGCTGGGTGCCGCGCGAGCAGTGGGTGCCGGTCGAGCGGGAGGTGTCGTGATGCTGGTCGTCGAGGACCTGGTCAAGCACTACAAGACGCGCGACGGGATCGTGCGTGCGGTCGACGGGGTGTCGTTCACGGTCGAACGCGGCGAGACGCTCGGCCTGGTCGGAGAGTCCGGCTGCGGCAAGTCCACGACCGCACGGATGCTGGTGCGGCTCATCGACCCGACGTCCGGGCGGATCCTGCTCGACGGCGACGACGTCGCGTCGGCGCGCGGCGCCACCTTGTCGCGGCTGCGCAGCCGGATCCAGATGGTGTTCCAGGACCCGTACGCGTCGCTGGACCCGCGGCTCACGGTGGGCCGGACGCTGGCGGAGGTGCTCGCCGTACGCCGGATCGTGCACGGCGACGCCGCCCGGCGTACTCGCGTGCACGAGCTGCTCGAGCTGGTCGGGCTGGGCGCAGCAGTCGTGGACCGCTACCCGCACCAGCTGTCGGGCGGGCAGCGGCAGCGCGTCGGGATCGCGCGGGCGCTGGCGGTCGAGCCCGAGGTGATCGTGCTCGACGAGCCGGTCTCGGCGCTCGACGTCTCGGTGCGCGCGGAGGTGATGAACCTGTTGACGCGACTGCGGGCCGAGCTCGGCCTGACCTACATCTTCATCTCCCACGACCTCGGCATGGTGCGCCACATCAGTGACCGGATCGCGGTGATGTACCTCGGTCAGATGCTGGAGGTGGGCGGGTGGCAGCCGGTGTCCGACGCACCGCTCCATCCCTACACCCGGTCGCTGCGCGACGCCGTACCCGTGGCCGACCCGGAGGTGGAGGCGCTGCGGGAGGTGACGACGCTGCGCGGGGAGCTCCCGGACGCGGTGGACCCGCCGGCCGGGTGTCTCTTCCACACCCGGTGCCCGCACGCCGAGGACCGTTGCCGCGCCGACGTGCCCGACCTGCGGGAGGTCGTGGCCAAGCACCGGGCCGCCTGCCACTTCAGCGAACGGCTCTACCTCGGCGACACCGTCAGCCGCTGACGCCCAGCGCCAGCGGCAGGACGGCGGTGGCGCCGGCCTCGCGCAGCGCCCGGGCGGCGAGGGTGAGGGTCCAGCCGGTGACGACGAGGTCGTCGACGAGCAGCACCCGCCCGGCCGGGACGTCGCCCTGCACCGCGAAGCGACGCGTCACCGCCGCCACCCGTTGCGCGGAGTTGGCGGCGCCACGGCCCGGTCCGACGGTCGGGTCGACGATGGCGAACCGTGCCGAGACGGGGATGCCGAGGAAACGCGACAGTCCCTCGGCCAGATCGCGGCTCAGGGTCGGTCGAGTGGCGGACTCGACGTACGCGATGGCGTCGGGGGCGGGCTGCCAGTCACCGAGGACCTCGACCACGGCTCGCACGAGCGGTGCCGGCACCGGGCCGTCGCCCTGGGCGAACAACGCGCGCAACGCCGTGCCGTGGCCGAGGTCGGTCAGTCGCGCGACCGCCCGTCCCTCCTCCGCGCCGTCGGCGATCTTGCCCTTGACGGTGAGCCCGAGGTTGGCCAGACCGGTGGGCCACATCTTGCGCGGCTCGATGACGACACCGGGCCGGGCCAGCCGCTCCTCGGCGGCCTCGATCGAGGCCGCGGTGATGTCGGTCGACAGGTCGAGGCCGCCGCAGTTGTCGCAGCGGCCGCAGTCGACGGCCTCGGGGTCGTCGAGCTGCTCGCGCAGGTAGCGCATCCGGCACGCGTCGGTGTCGAGGTAGGCGAGCATCGCCGCCTGCTCGCGCTCGCGGGCCTCGGTCACTCGCTGGTAGCGGTCGGCGTCGTAGACCCACTCCCGACCCGTCGACTCCCAGCCGCCCTTGATCCGCCGGACCGCGCCGTCGACGTCGAGCACCTTGAGCATCGCCTCGAGCCGGGTCCGGTTGAGGTCGACGTACGTCTCGAGGACGGCGGTGGAGAGCGGGCCATGGACAGCGAGCGCCTCGAGCGTCTCGCGCACCAAGGTCTCGCGGGGGAACGCCAGGGACGCGAAGTAGGCCCAGATGTCGCGGTCCTCGAGGGCGGGCAGGAGCACCACGGTCGCCTCGTCGGTGCCGCGACCGGCGCGGCCGACCTGCTGGTAGTAGGCCACCGGCGACGCCGGGGCACCGAGGTTGACGACGAAGCCGAGAGTGGCGTCGAAGCCCATGCCGAGCGCACTCGTCGCGATCAGCGCCTTGACCCGGCCCTCGAGCAGGTCCTGCTCGAGGGAGAGCCGTTCGGTGGCCTCGGTCTGGCCGGAGTACGCGGCGACGGCGTGACCGCGGGAGCGGAGGTAGTCGGCGACCTCCTGGGTCGCGGCGACGGTCAGGCAGTAGACGATGCCGGAGCCGGGCTGCTCGGCGAGGTGGTCGGCCAGCCAGGCCAGCCGTTGCTGCGCCGTCTTCAGGCGTACGACGCCGAGCCGCAGCGACTCGCGGTCGAGCGAGCCACGCAGCACCGCGACGTCGCGCCCGAGCTGGACGGCGACGTCGTCGGTCACCCGCTGGTTGGCCGTGGCCGTCGTCGCGAGCACCGGGATGCCATCGGGGAGCTCCGCGAGCAGGGTCCGGATCCGGCGGTAGTCGGGACGGAAGTCGTGGCCCCAGTCGGAGATGCAGTGGGCCTCGTCGACGACCAGCAGTCCGCAGGTCGCCGCCAGCCGAGGCAGCACCTCGTCGCGGAACCCCGGGTTGTTGAGGCGCTCCGGGCTCACCAGGAGGACGTCGATCTCGCCGGCCGCGATCGCCTCGTGGATCGGCTCCCACTGCTCGATGTTGGTGGAGTTGATGGTGACGGCGCGGATGCCGGCGCGCTCCGCGGCGGCGATCTGGTTGCGCATCAGGGCGAGCAGCGGCGAGATGATGACCGTCGGGCCGGCCCCCTCGGAGCGCAGCAGCAGCGTCGCGACGAAGTAGACCGCCGACTTGCCCCAGCCGGTGCGCTGCACCACCAGCGCGCGGCGCCGGTCGAGCACCAGCGCCTCGATCGCGCTCCACTGGTCGTCGCGCAGCCGCGCCTCACCCTGGCCGTCCCGGGTCCCGACGAGAGCGCGCAGATGGGTCTCGGCCTGCTGGCGTGCGGCGTCGCGATCCATGCCGGCCACTCTGTCAGCGACCGCCGACGAAGGCGCCGCCGGTCAGCACCGGCACGACCTCGCTGGTGTGCAGCCGCCCCGCGATCGCCACGTCGTCGGCGAAACCCTTCTCGACCAGCTCCCGGCCGCTGGCGCAGCCAGTCAGCTGCTCGAGCGGTCGCTCGGCGAATCCGGCGTACGCGTCGCGCGCGAGTCGTGCCTCCGGGCTGAGCAGGGAGGGGTCGAGGGAGTCGAGCACCGCCGCGGCGCCCCAGAAGTCCTCCGCAGCCGGGCGCAGGGATCCGTCCGGCCACCGCTCACCGGCGGGAACGACCGCGACGACCGTGCCCGCGGCGACCTGCGGCGCCAGCCACTCGCCGACCGCGCGGGCGTTGCGCAGGCAGGCGGCCACGACCGTGACACCGGTCTCGGCCAGCACCGCGCAGATGGTCGAGCCGTTGGGCGAGGGCAGCACCAGCCGCTCGATCCCGCGGGCCCGCTGCAGGGACACCGGCGAGAGCGACACCGCACCCGGGCGGAAGCGGGCATCCTGTCGCTGGAGCGCGAGGTTGGCGTCCTGCTCCTCGGCGTACGCCGACGCCCCCTCGTCTGCCCAGCGGTAGGGGAAGACCGTGATGCCACGGTCGACGGCCACCGAGACCGACGTGGTGAACGAGAGCACGTCGATGACCACGGCCACGTCCGCCGTCCGCGCGATCGCCGCCGCCCCGGTCGGCCCCCACTCCAGCCGCACCCGGTGGTCCTGCTGCGCGTGGGCCTGCACCACCCTCACCCCTCCCCCCACCGTCGAGTCGCCAGGAAATCAGGTCGAGTCGCCAGGAAATCGGGGCATTGCTGGAAACTCGATCGGAATTTCTGGCGACTCGACCCACATTTGTGGCGACTCAACCCTTCACCAGATCCGGACGCGGTCCTCGGGGGCGAGCCAGAGGCCGTCGCCCTCGGCGGTACCGAACACCTCGTGGAACTCGTCGAGGTTGCGCACGATGTTGGCGCGGAACTCGGCGGGGCTGTGCGGGTCGGTGGTGAGGTACTGGCGGAGCAGCTCGAGGCGTCGCTTGGTGCGCCAGACGTGCGCCCAGTTGAGGAAGACCTTCTCGCGGTCCTCGACCGGCGCGTCGCCACCCTGGCTGATGAGGAACGCCTTGTGGCCGATGGTGAGTCCGCCCAGGTCGCCGATGTTCTCGCCGACGGTGAGCGCACCGTTGATGTGCTCGCCGGGGAGTTCGCGGGGTTCGAAGGCGTCGTACTGCGCGATCAGCGCCTTGCTCTTCACCTCGAAGGCGGCCCGGTCGTCGGGGGTCCACCAGTTGTTGAGGTTGCCGGCGCCGTCGTACTGCGAGCCCTGGTCGTCGAAGCCGTGGCCGATCTCGTGACCGATCACCGCGCCGATGCCGCCGTAGTTCTCGGCCGGCTCGGCGTCGGGGCTGAAGAACGGGCTCTGCAGGATGCCCGCGGGGAAGCAGATCTCGTTGGTGCCCGGGTTGTAGTAGGCGTTGACCGCCTGCGGCAGCATGAACCACTCGTCCCGGTCGACCGGCGCGCCGATCTTCGCCAGCTGTCGGTCGGTCTCGAAGGCCGAGGCCGCGGCGACGTTGCCCATCAGGTCGTCGGGGTGGACGACCAGCGCGGAGTAGTCGCGGAACTCGTCCGGGTAGCCGATCTTGGGTCGGAACGTGTCGAGCTTGTCGAAGGCCCGCTGCTTGGTCTCCTCGGTCATCCACTCCAGGTCGGTGATGGACCGCCGGTAGGCCTCGAGCAGGTTCGCCACCAGCTCGTCCATCAGCTCCTTGCTGCGCGGCGGGAAGTGGCGCGCGACGTACTCCTTGCCGACGGCCTCGCCGATCGCCCCCTCCACGAACGCGACCGCCCGCTTCCACCGGGCCCGCAGCTCGGGGGTCCCGCTGAGGGTGCGGCCGTAGAAGTCGAAGTTGGCCTCCACGAAGTCGTCGGTGAGGTACGGCGCGGCCGAGCGCAGCACCCGGCTGTGGATCCAGGTCTTCCAGTCGTCGATCGGCGTTTCGGTGAGCACCTCGGCGAGGTGGGAGAGGTACGACGGCTGCCGGACGCACACCTCGGCGAGCGTGGCCTCGTTGCCGCCGAGGTTGCGGACGTAGGCGTCCCAGTCGAACGCCGGGCAGAGGTCCTTCAGCTCGGCGAGCGTCAGCAGGTTGTAGGTCTTCTGGACGTCCCGGGTCTCCGAGCGCTCCCAGTGGCCGGCGGCCAGCCGGGTGTCGATCCCCATCACCGTGGCGGCGGCGCCAGCGGGATCGGCGTGGTCGCCGAGCTCGAACATCCGGGTCAGGTAGCCGACGTACGCCTCGCGGATCTCGGCGAACTTGTCGTCGCGGTAGTACGACTCGTCGGGGAGCCCGAGACCGCCCTGGAGCAGGTTGAACAGGTAGCGGTCGGAGTCCTTGGCGTCGGTGTTGACGTAGGAACCGAACAGGCCGTAGCCGCCGACCCGCTCGAGCTCACCCAGGAATGCGGCCAGGTCGCGCACGTCGCGCAGACCCGCGACCGCGTCGACCAGCGGCTTCACCGGCCGGCTCCCACGGGCGTCGATGGTGTCGGTGTCCAT
This sequence comes from uncultured Actinomycetota bacterium, assembly GCA_963782075.1. Classification (GTDB taxonomy): domain Bacteria; phylum Actinomycetota; class Actinomycetes; order Propionibacteriales; family Nocardioidaceae; genus Nocardioides. Next base: position 88,468 of record CAWAIJ010000014.1, on the reverse strand, counting down.
GAAGGACGTGAAGAGGTCGCCGATCTTGCGGGCGTCGTCGTCGAGGCGGTCGCGGTCGGTCGCCGCGAGGTCCTCGATGATCTCGCGGACGTGGGCCTCGGCGGCGTCGGCCAGCTGCACGAAGGGTCCCCAGCTCGATCGGTCACTGGGGATCTCCTCCTCGTCCAGCCAGCGTCCGTTGACGTGACCGAAGAGGTCGTCCTGAGGTCGGATGGAGGGGTCCATGCCCTTGCGGGCGTCGTCGAGCATGCTCACGCTCCGACCCTAACCCGGCGAGCGCAACCGAACTCAGTCGCGCACCCGCACGACGGCCTTGCCGAGGACCCGTCGGTCCTCGAGGTCGGCGAGCGCGCGGCCGAAGTCCTCGAAGGCGTACGTCGAGCCGATCGGCGGATCGATCGTGCCGTCCTCCAGCATCGGTCGCAGCGACGCCCACTGCTCCTGCATGTAGCCGGGCCGGACCATCGCATAGGCACCCCAGCCCACGCCGCGGACGTCGACGTTGTTGAGCAGCAGCCGGTTGACCTTGACCTCGGGGATGCCCTGGCCGGAGGCGAAACCGACGACCAGCAGCCGGCCCTGGGGCGCCAGCGCGCGCAACGAGTCGGTGAAGACCGGGCCGCCGACGACGTCCATCACGACGTCGACACCGCGGCCGTCGGTGAGCGAGGCGACCGCGTCCTTGAAGCCGTCGAGCAGCACGACCTCATCGGCGCCGGCGGCGCGGGCGACCTCGCCCTTCTCGGGCGTGCTGACGACCGCGATGGTGCGGGCGCCGAGGCCGCGGGCGACCTGGATGGTGGCGGTGCCGACGCCACCGGCCGCGCCGTGGACCAGCACCGACTCGCCCGCCCGCAGCCCGCCGCGCTCGGCGAGGGCGAAGTGGGCGGTCAGGTAGTTCATCGGGATGGCCGCGCCGGCGTCGTAGGAGACGGTGTCGGGCAACGGGAAGGCGAACATGGCGGGGACGGCGACCCGCTCGGCCGCGCCGCCGTGGGGCAGTACGCCGGCCACGCGGTCGCCCGGCTCGAACCCGTCCGGGCCGCTGAGGACCGTGCCGGCGAAGTCGACGCCGAGGGTGAACGGCGGCTCGGGCTTGAGCTGGTACTCACCCTTGCTCAGCAACAGGTCGGGAAAGGAGATGCCGACGCGGTGCACCTCGACCAGCACGTCGTCCGGGCCGGGGGTGGGCTCCTCGACGTCGCGGATCTCGACGGCGGCGGGTCCGGTGGGCGTGACGACCTGGGCTGCGCGCATGGCCGGAACGCTACCCACCCTCGCGACTAGCGCGGGTCGACCACTTGGGCCAGCTCGAAGTGCATCGGGTCGGTGTAGCCCCAGTCCCCACCCCAGGCGAATCCCCACTTCTTGAAGATCGCGACCACCTCACGATCCATCTCACCGACGGTTCCTCGCTGGTTGCCGGGGACGTTCATGTCCAACGCCAGGCCGAACGAGTGGTTGGACAGCGTGGTCGAGCCCGCGATGAAGCGCGGGTAGTAGCAGCCGGCGTACTGCCCGGGGATGATCTCGTCGGCCAGGCCGCGGCTGACGATCTCCTCGAACGCCGCCCGCAGCTGCGGGAAGATCGCGACGTGGCAGGTGACGCTGCCCAGGATCGGCACCGGCTCGGTGGCGATGCTGCGCGCCACCCAGGCCGGGTCCGGGGCGATCCTGCCGCCACCGAGCACCGTGTAGCTGAACGTCCCGACGACGTCGGCGATCGAACCGCCGGTGAGGAAGGCGGTCTGCTGGACGTTGGGGTCGAGGCCGAGCCGCGAGGCGATGTCGAGGTCCTGCACCGAGGCCTGGTCGCCGACGATCTTCTGGATCGGCTTGCGGATCACCGACGGGGCGGCGTCATCGGTGGAGATCAGCAGGCCGTTGCCGAACACCATGTTGTCCAGGTCGTCGATCCACGCCTTGTTGACGACCATGTCGATGGTCGTGGCCTGCGGCGCGTACGCGCCGACGTGGACCACCGGGGCCCGGTCGCCGTTGCCGAGGGTGATGTTGCCTCGCTTGTCCTGGAGCCGCTTCGCCAGCTGGCGCGACACCGCCAGCTCACCGCCGGCGACCCGGTCCCAGACCTCCTGGGTCTGGGCGGTTCCCTGGGGGGTGAAGCGTCGGTAGGAGCCGCCGTCCACGGCGGCGATGGTCAGGGCCTGGTTCTCGATGGTGACCTGCCCGAGGCCGATCGACTCGACCGCCGCGACCTCGGGCAGCTGGCGGATCCGCTTCACCATGTCGTCGCTGAGCTGCTCACGGGAGAAGATCAGCATGTCGGCGGGGTAGAGCCGGTCCCGCAACCGACCGGGTGGCTCCACTGCGTTGTCCGCGGCGACCGGGTCCACCACGGCGGTCGTGGCTGTCTCGCCGGGCTCGTCGGGCGTCGGCGTCCCGTCCGGCGACGGGGTCGGGCGACGCGTTGCAGCCGCTCAGGAGCAGCGCGCCCAGCAGCGCCGTCGCGAGCGCGCGCCTCCCCCTCCTCGCCATCTCGTCAGGGTAGATCGCGCGCGCAACCTAGAGCGACGAGTCAGCCGAATCGTTGCCGAGCACCCCGGCAGGGATGGTCAGCCACGACATCAGGCCGCCGACGACCAGCAACCCCGCGCACGCCAGGATCGCGACGTCGTACGCCGCGTCGAGGGCGAGCGGATCGGCGTACTCCCGCCCGCTGAGCCCGGCCAGCGGCGGCAACGCCGCGACCGCGAGCAGCGACCCGGTGCGGGCCACCGCGTTGCTGATGCCGCTGGCGATGCCGGCCTGCGAGTCAGGTGCCACGGCCAGCACGGTCGCCGTGAGCGGGGCGACCATCAGCGCGAGGCCGAGGCCGAAGCCGGTCATTCCCGGCAGCACGTCGATCCAGTACGTCGCGTCGCGACCGACGCGGAGCAGGCTCCCCACCGAGAGGCCCATCACGATCGGCCCGACGGTCAGCGGGATCCGCGGTCCGATCCGCACGGCCAGTCGGCCGCCGCGGGAGGCGAGGAACAGCATGCACACGGTGATCGGCAGCGTGGCCACACCGGCCTGGAGCGCGGTGTACCCGACCACGGTCTGCAGCTGGAGCACCAGGAAGAACAGCACCGCCCCGAGTGCCGCGTACACCAGCAGCGTCATCGTGTTCGCCGCCGAGAACACCCGGTCGCCGAACAGACCGAGCGGCATCATCGGGTGTTGCACGCGGCTCTCGACGAGGAGGAAGGCGACCGCGGCGGCGACGCCGACCAGCCCGGCGACCGGGGCCACCGCACCGCCCCACTGGATGAGCGCGTAGGTGATCCCACCGAGGGCGACCATCGCCAACCCAGCCCCGAGCACGTCGAAGTGGGTGCCGGACGCTGGCGAGCGTGACTCGGGGACGTGCCGCACCGCGATCCAGATCGCGACCACGGCCACCGGGAGGTTCACCAGGAAGATCCATCGCCACGACGCCGCGTCGATCAGGGCCCCGCCGAGGAAGGGTCCAACTGCGGCGCCGATCCCTCCGAACCCCGACCAGGCACCGATGGCCGGTGCCCGGTCCTCGCGGACGAAGGCGCCCTGGATCATGGCCAGGCTGCCGGGCATGAGGAGCCCACCACCGATGCCCTGCAGCACCCGGGCCACGACCAGCGTCTCGGCCGTCGGAGCCAGACCGCAGAGCAGGGACGCCGTCGCGAACCAGATGGTGCCGATGACGAACAGCCGGCGGCGTCCGAACCGGTCGCCGAGCGAACCGCCGAGCAGGATCAACGACGCCAGGGTGAGCAGGTAGCCGTTGTTGATCCACTGCAGCTGCGCCAACGAGGCGTCGAGGTCCTCACCGATCGTGCGCAGCGCGACGTTGACAACCGTGCCGTCGAACAACGTCATGCCCGACCCGATCGCGGCCGCAGCGACCACCCAGCGCCCGGTGGGGGTTCCCATCCTGACCATGGATCTCGCGGACTCGCTCACGGGACTGAGCGTAGGCTCCGGTCGTGTCGTCGCCGAGCTCTCTCGATCAACGGCTCCGCGACCACGTCGACCGGCTGGGCGAGGAGCATCCCCCGATCGACCTCGCCACCGTCGACTTCACGGTCCTCGACCCGGCCGCCACCAACTCCCGCTTCGGGCACGTCCTCGACTACATGGCCCGGGTCGAGCTCGAGGTCGACCGCAACGTTCTCGAGCTGACCACGATGCTCCCGGACCCGCCCGAGGTCGATCGCCACTTCTACGCCGACGTCTGGCACCCGCAGGAGATCCGGCACGGCCAGATCCTCGACGAGCTCCAGCAGCGGATCGGCCGGCCGGCGGCGACTCCCGACCTCGACACCGTGTCGGCGAAGATGCACGTGCTCGGCGCCCTCGCACACCTCGCGCCGATCCAGGACGTGGTCCGGATGCTCTACTACCTGACCGGCCAGGCCACGGAGCGTTCGGCGGTCCTGGCCTACAACCTGCTCCACGAGGGCCTCACCGGGATCGGCGAGACGGCCATCGCGGAGACCGTCGTGGCCCAGATCAAGCGCCAGGAACCGGGCCACCACGCCTTCTACTCGATGTCGGCCCGCGGCCTGGCCGACCGGCTCGCCCCGTGGCAGGTCTGGCTGGTACGTCGGCTCCGCGCACTCTCCTTCGCACCCGTGGGCGTGAACAACGACGAGCAGCGCGCCGACTTCGGCGACGTGATCGACGCGCTCGGCATCACCGGCCGGGTCGAGGCGTTCGCCGAGCAGGCCTCGCGCGTCGAGCGGGAGCTGTTGTGGGCCCACAAGCGGGGGATGCAGATCCCTGCCTACGTGCTCAAGGCCTTCCGCGAGGCGGCCGATGCGGCCGCGGCACGTCGGCGCCTCACGAGCTGAGCGCCGCGGTCTCCCGCAGCAGCGAGCGGAGCTGGTCCCACTTGCGAGGCCCGAGCCGGGCACGCATCCGGCCCTCGAGCTCGGCGATCACGCGCTCGCCGTCCGACACCGCCTGCCTGCCGCGCTGGGTGGGTCGCAGGATCCGGACGCGCCGGTCGTCCGGATCGCGCACCGACTCCATCAGGCCCCGCTCCTCCAGGTCGTTGGCGAACTCACCCAGAGCCTGCTTGGTCATGCCGACCCGCTCAGCGAGGTCGGTGACACGCATCCCGTCGGCGGGGGTGAGCGACAGCAGCCGCAGCTGCGAGGGCCGAAGCCCGGCGCGGCCGTGCAAGGTTTCGGACAGGTCGCGACGGAAACCTTCGAGCACGTATCCGAGCAGCGCGAGGATGTGGTCGGGCATCTCCTCCTTGACCTCAGTCATAAGGTGACCTTACTATCTCGATGGTAGGAAGGTAACCTGATCACCCTGGGAGGTCCTCATGGGCCGCACACCCGACCAGCTCGGCGTCTCGATGACGTGGGACGTCCACGAGCTCCTGGGGGACCTGGAGACGCCTGGCCCCGCCACCCTCGAGACGTTCCCCTACTCCATCGGCTCCCCCGCGACCGCGGGCCTCTTCCGGTTGCACGGCGACGGCTGGTCGTGGTTCTGCAAGGTGCTCCAGCACCTGCGCCACTGGCCGGGGCTGGCGCTCATGCCCCCGGACATGGCCCAGCACTTCGCCGCGTTCTACCCGTGGCGCTCGGAGCTGGAGCTCTGGGACGACGCCTATGCGTCGCGGCTGCCCGAGGGCTTCCGGACCCCGGCGCTGCACGGCCTGGTCGACCTCGGCGACGACCGGATCGCGGTCTGGATGGAGGACGTCACTCTCGCCCCGACGTCCTGGGAGCTCGAGCTCTTCGAGCGCGCCGCGAGGTTGCTCGGTCGCTGGAATGCCCGCTGCGCCGATCCGGGGCTGATCGCGGCGAACGGCCACGAGGCTGGCTACGCCCTGAAGATGTACGCCGAGCAGGCGGTACCCGTCCGCGGCCTGCTGCCACTGGAGGACGACACCCTCTGGTCCCATCCCTGGCTCGCCGATCACGCCGCGCTCCGGGAGCAGCTGCGCCGACTGGGCCGCGACATCCCGGCGATGCTGGCCAGGCTCGACGGCTACGTGCAGACCATCCCCCACGGGGACGCCAGCCCCCAGAACCTGCTGGTCCCCGCCGACGAGCCGGACACGTTCGTCGTCATCGACGTCTCCTTCCGCACGCCCCACGCGCTCGGCTTCGACCTCGGCCAGCTGCTGGTCGGCCTCACCCACGCCGGGGAGGTGCCCGCCTCGATGCTTCCGGAGATCGCCGCGGTGATCCTCCCGTCCTACCTCGCTGGTCTCGCCGAGGAGGGCATCACCGGGCAGGACGACGAGGTCCGCGACGCGTTCACGACCAGCGTGCTGGTGCGGAGCGGCTTCGACGGGTTCCTGTTCGACCTGATCGGCAGCGAGCACCTCGACGACCGGTACGCCTTCGACGAGCGGGTCGAGATGGCTCGCTTCCTGTCCGCCCACTACCTCGCTACGCGGCAGGGTTGACGCTCAGGCGCCGAGCACCCGCGTCGCGATCCACGCCAGGTCGGCTGCGGTCGCCTCGGGACTGTCCGTGGGCTGCATGACGTGGCTCAGCACGACCCGGACGACCATGTCGATGGCGGCGTCGAGCCGCGGTCCACCCAGCCCCACGTCGTACGGCGCCACTCGCTCGGCCACGACCAGCTTGGCCGCGGCGAGCAACGACTCGGAGTGGGTGGTGAGCAGCGGCAGCAGCTCGGTGTCGGCACCGTGGGTCGCGCTCACGACCGCCTTGAGCAGCTCGTTGCCCTGGGCCAGCACCAGCACCCCGCGAGCGGCGTCCTCGATCGCCGAGACCAGGTCGGTGGGGTTCCGGTCGAAGGCGTCGTTGACGACCGAGAGGAACCGGTCGAGCTCGCCGAGGATCATCGCCTCGGCCAGGGCGGGCTTGGTCCCGATCTCGTTGTAGACGGTCTGCCGGCTCACGCCGACCTCGGCCGCCAGCCGGCCCATCGTCACCCGCGCCCAGCCGTGCGCCAGCGTGATCTGGACGGCGGCAGCCACGAGACGCTGGCGGAGGGGCGGGGTCACGCGGCCAGCCTACGGTCGAGCCGGGTCCGGCCCGAGATCGCTAAGGTGGTCGGGTCGTCGGGTCGTCGGGTCGTCGCACGAGAAGGAGCTCGGTCATGAGTGAGCAGGTTCAGCACGAGGAGGCGAAGACCCGCGGGGCGTTCGCGTCGCGCAAGGTGTTCATCTTCGCCGCAATCGGCTCGGCCGTCGGGCTGGGGAACATCTGGCGCTTCCCGTACGTCGCCTACGAGAACGGCGGCGGCGCCTTCATCATCCCGTACCTGGTGGCGCTCCTCGCAGCAGGCGTTCCGTTCCTGTTCCTCGACTACTCGCTGGGTCACCGCAACCGCGGGTCGGCGCCGTTGTCCTTCGCACGGCTGCGCCGCGGAGCCGAAGGTCTCGGCTGGTGGCAGGTCGGCATCTGCTTCATGATCGCCGTCTACTACGCAGCGGTCATCGCCTGGGCGGTGCGCTACACGTTCTTCTCGGTCAACAAGGCCTGGGGCAGCGACCCCGAAGGGTTCTTCTTCGGCGACTTCCTGCAGGTGGGCGAGGCCAGCGTGCAGGCCGACCTGGTGCCGGGTGTGTTGATCCCGTTGGCGATCGTGTGGATCGCGGTGATCGCGATGATGGTGGCCGGCGTACAGAAGGGCATCGGCGCACTGTCCGTGGTCTTCATCCCGATCCTGTTCCTCGCCTTCGGCGCGCTCGTCGTCCAGGCACTCCTCCTGGACGGCGCCGGTCAGGGCCTCGACGCCCTGTTCACGCCCGACTGGGGGGCGCTCACCCATCCGTCGGTGTGGGGCGCTGCTTTCGGCCAGATCTTCTTCTCGCTGTCGATCGGCTTCGGGATCATGATCACCTACTCGTCCTACGTGCACCGCGACACCGACATGACCGGCTCCGGCGCGGTGGTGGGCTTCGCCAACTCCGGCTTCGAGCTGCTGGCCGGCATCGGGGTCTTCGCGGCGCTCGGCTTCATGGCCCAGGCCAACGGAGTTCAGGTCTCCGAGGTGGCCAGCGACGGTATCGGCTTGGCGTTCATCGCCTTCCCGACGATCATCTCCGAGGCGCCGGCGGGCGCCCTGATCGGCGTGCTCTTCTTCGGCTCGCTGGTCATCGCGGGCCTCACGTCGCTGGTCTCGGTCATCGAGGTCGTGATCTCAGCGGTCCGCGACAAGTTCGAGATGACCCGGGTCGGCGCCTCCCTGGCCGTCACGGTGCCGTGCATGGTCATCAGCCTGGTGTTCTTCTCGACCACCAGCGGCATCATCGTGCTCGACATCGTCGACCACTTCATCAACCAGTTCGGCATCCTGCTCGTCGCCGTGGTCTCGATGCTGGTGCTGTCGTGGGGACTCCGGGCACTGCCGTCGCTGGCCGACCACCTCAACCACCACGGAACGATCCATCTCGGCACCTGGTGGCGGGTGCTGATCTCGGTGGTCGCACCCATTGCGCTGACCTACGTCCTGGTCGACACCTTCATCACCGACATCGGCACCGCCTACGGGGATTACCCGCAGTGGATGCTGCTCACCTTCGGCTGGGGCGCGGCGGTCGCCGTGATCGTGTTCGGTTTCCTCGCCACCCGCGTCGCCTGGCGGCCCGGGACCTCCTTGGACGCCCCACCATCCGCCGCCGACACGAGAGAAGGCCACTGACATGGGAACCGGTGCGATCATGATGATGCTGCTGGCGATGGTGGTGATCTGGGGCGGCCTCGCCCTGGCCGTGGTCAACCTGCGTCGCAGCACGGACCTCCCCGCCTCGGACGAGATCCACCGCGACCTCTGACCCGCTGGCCCGACCGCTGGCTCAGACGTCCACCCGGTCGACCGGGACGAAGTCGACCTTGTCGCGGACGCCGCAGTCGGGGCAGCACCAGTCGTCGGGGACGTCGGCCCAGGCGGTGCCGGCCGCGAGGCCCTCGTGCTCGTCGCCGGTCTCGACCTCGTAGACGTAGGAGCAACCGGGGCAGCGCGCGGCCATGACCTCGGCCGGGACCGTCGCCTCGCCGGTGGTCGAGGTGCGAGCGGAGCGAGCCTCGAAACCCCCGTCGGCCGTGCCGTAGCGCGCCAGGATCTTCTCGCGCTTGCGCGGGCTGATGTTCGCCAGCGCGACGTCGCCCTTGAAGTGGGCCACCACACGTGGGTCCATGACCCGACGCCACACGGCCGGTACGGCGGCGAGCACGATCATCCCGGCGTACCCGGTCGGCAGCACCGGGCTCTCCTCGAAGTCCCGCAGCGCCTGGTAGCGGCGGGTGGGGTTGGCGTGGTGGTCGCTGTGGCGCTGCAGGTGGTAGAGCAGCACGTTGGTCGCGATGTTGTTGGAGTTCCAGCTGTGGCTGGGGTCCACCCGCTCGTAGCGCTCGCGCTCACCGATGCCGACCTTCTGCCGCAGCATGCCGTAGTGCTCCATGTAGTTGACGACCTCGAGCAGGGAGAACCCCACGATCGCCTGGATCACCAGGTACGGCAGCAGCTCCGGGCCCAGCCAGGCGATCAGGGCGCCCCAGAGCACGAGCGTCATCAGCCACGAGTTCAGGACGTCGTTGCCGATCCGGAACGGGTGCTGCTTGCGGCGCGCGTAGCGACGCTTCTCCAGCCGCCAGGCGCTCCTGAGCGACCCCACGACGGTGCGCGGCCAGAACTGGTAGAAGTTCTCGCCCAGCCGTGACGACGCCGGGTCCTCCGGGGTCGCGACGCGGACGTGGTGGCCGCGGTTGTGCTCGATGTAGAAGTGGCCGTAGAACACCGGGGCGAGCGCGATCTTGGACAACCAGCGCTCGTGGGACTCCTTCTTGTGGCCCAGCTCGTGGGCGGTGTTGATCCCGATCCCGCCGATGGTGCCGATCGAGATCGCGAGGCCGATCTTCTCCCAGAGCGCGAGCGACTCCCCGCCCAGCGGGTCACCGACCGCGATCAGGTACATCGCCCCCACGAAGGCGGCGTACTGGATGGGCAGGAACACGTAGGTGATCCACCGGTAGTACTTGTCGTTCTCGAGGGCGTCGATGACGTCGTCGGGCGGGTTGGAGCGGTCGAGCCCGGCGATCAGGTCGATCGCCGGCACGACCACCAGCACCACCACCGGGCCGATCCAGAACCACGCACCGGAGCCGGTCAGCTGCCAGCCGCCGTAGCCCAGGAACCCCAGGCTGGGCACCACCAGCCCGATCAGCCAGAGGTAGCGCTTGCGGTCACGCCACTGCGCGGTCGAGCCGGTGGGGACGGTGCTGTTGGCGATCGCTGCCATGGGGACCTCCTTGGTCACGCTTTACATGACCATGCCATTTGTAAAGCACGACCGCAAGGGTCTCGTTCGCCTGCTGAGTACGCAGGCCCTGACTCGGCGGCGAGCAGGGCCAGCAGACTGGTGTGCCATGAGCCTCCCCCCGCGCCTGCTCCGCGTCGTGCCGGTCACCCTCCTCGCCCTGCTGGCGTGCTGGGCGGCCACCCAGAACAACGACGACTACTGCGGGACGGTCGGGGAGTGCCTGGGCGACCGCGTTCGACGACCTGATGACCCTGGCAGTGGTCATCCCCCTCACGGGCATCGCGCCTCGCCTGCTGGGCACCGGCCGGGTCCTGCTCCACCTGTTCGCGCTCGTGGTGGCGGGCAGCAGTCTCTGGTACGCCGCGGGTGAGCTGCTCCGGGCGCTCGACCCGACCCGTTCGTACGACGCGCTGCTGCCATTCCCGGTGGTGCTGGCCGTCGGCGTGCTCACGGGCGTCGTCGCGACCTACGTGGTCGGACCCGGTGGCGGCCGCACCGCCAAGGTCGTCGTGGCGGTGCTCACTCTCGTCTTCCCGGTGGGCGCGCAGCTCGCCTCCGACGCTGCGCAGCGGCGAGCGGACATCGACCAGGTCAAGGCCCTGGGCATCACCGTCTACGCGCCCGTCCTCGACGGCCACCGTCACGAATACGGCTATGCGTCCGAGGACGCGGTGCGGCTGTCCTACTCGTTCGAGGTGGAGGAGGGCACCACGTTCGCCGACGTCACCCTGCTGCCGGCCCCTGCCGGTTCCCTGTGCGAGGTGGAGCGCAGCTTCGCCGGGCCCGAGTGCACCCAGGTCGGCGACACGATGCGTGACAGCAGCCCCGGCTCCGCGAGCGTCGGCCTGGTCCGCGGCGACACCGCGCTCATCGCGAAGTTCGACGCGGCCGACCTCGACGCGGAGGCCGTGCTCGCCGCCCTGCGCGACGCGCCGGTCGTCGACGCCGAGGACCTCCTCTGACTGCGGCGAAGAGGCGATCCGAGACCGGACTGCAGGACTAGCATCGAAGGATGCAAGCAGACGACGACCGCCCGAGCGGAGCCAAGGTCACGAAGGACTTCAACAATCTTCCGCCCAGCGTGCGGCTTGACGAGACCATCACCAGTGTCGACCCCGAGCCGGTGCCGGATCCCCAAGCGGGCCGAAACGTGGATCAGCACCAAGCCCTGCGCGACGACTGACCACGAGCCCCTTCAGGCGCCATCAAGCGCGCCCGCATCGGCGGCCGCGATCCGCCCCCAACTGCCGGGACAGGGGTGGACACTCATCATCTGCGTGTCGCTGATGGGGGCAGGTGACCTATCCACATCTTGGTCGTTGAGGAGACTGTGCCCCCACCCCGGACTCTCCCGCGCCTCCTTATTGCGCTTCCGCCAGCGCTCGTTCTCGGCTTCGTAGGGTTGGTGTCCACGTCGCTCATCGGCTGGTCAGTGGACGTCGATGCCTCGGCCTTGGACCGTGTCATCGCGGACCAGGGTTTGTTGACGCTCTCGGCTGTCGCAGGCGGGGCCACGGGCGCACTGCTTGGCTGGGGCTTCACCAACCGAACCTTCGTCCTGCTGTGCGGGGTCCTGTTGGGCATGTTGCCAGCCATTCTCAAGGCAAGCGCCTACTTCACGGATGCGTACTGATCTGCCGCGCCCTACTCCCCCGGGGAACGAGGGGCATTCACTGAGCCTGTGGCCCGCCTAGGCCTTGTGGTGGTCGGTGCCGGCGATCGCCGCCGCGACCCGCTTGGGCACGTCGGCGTGGAAGACGGAGGGGATGATGAAGTTCGGGTTCAGCTCCTCGTCGTCGACGACCAGGGCGATCGCCTCCGCCGCCCGCAGCAGCATGTCGAGGGTGACCTCGGAGGCCCGCGCGTCGAGCAGACCGCGGAAGACGCCGGGGAACGCGAGCACGTTGTTGATCTGGTTCGGGTAGTCGGAACGGCCGCTCGCCACCACGGCGGCGTACTTCTCCGCCTCGGCGGGGTCGACCTCCGGGTCGGGGTTGGCCAGCGCGAAGACCACCGGCTGGTCGGCCATGTCGGCGATCCACTCGGCCCGGAGGATGCCCGGAGCACTGACCCCGATGAACACGTCGGCGCCGCGCAGCACGGTCTGCAGGTCGCCGGTCACCCCGCGCGGGTTGGTGGCCTCGGCCAGCTCGAGGTGTGCCGCCGACAGTGACTCGTCCCCGATCGCGATCGCGCCGGTGCGGTCCACGACGACCACGTCGGTCACGCCGGCGGCGAGCAGCAGCGTCACGATGGCCGTGCCGGCGGCGCCGCCACCGGAGACCACGACGCGGATCCCCGTCATCTCCTTCTTCACGACCCGCAGCGCGTTGGTGAGCGCCGCCAGGACGACGATCGCGGTGCCGTGCTGGTCGTCGTGGAACACCGGGATGTCGAGGGACTCGCGCAGCCGGCGCTCGATCTCGAAGCAGCGCGGCGCGGCGATGTCCTCGAGGTTGATGCCACCGAAGCCCGGCGCGATCATCTCGACGGCCTTGACGATCTCGTCGGTGTCCTGGCTGGCCAGGCAGATCGGCCAGGCGTCGATGTCGGCGAACCGCTTGAAGAGTGCCGCCTTGCCCTCCATCACCGGCAGCGCCGCGCCCGGCCCGATGTTGCCGAGGCCGAGCACGGCCGAGCCGTCGGTGACGACGGCGACGCTGTTGCCCTTGATCGTCAGGCGGCTGACGTCGTCGGGGTTCTGGGCCAGCGCGAGGCTGACCCGGCCGACGCCGGGCGTATAGGCCATGGACAGGTCGTCTCGGGTGCGGAGCGGCACCTTCGACCTGACCTCGATCTTGCCTCCGATGTGGAGCAGGAAGGTCCGGTCGCTGACCTTGTGGACGGTCACGCCGCTGACCTCGCGCACCGACGCGACCACCCGGTCGGCGTGGTCGGAGTCCGCCGCGGAGCAGGTCACGTCGACGACCAGCCGGTCGTGGCTGGACTCGGTGACGTCGATGGCCGTGACGATGCCGCCGAGCTCGGAGATGGCGGTGGCGACCCTCCCGACGACGCCGTGGTCGGGAGCGGTGTAGAGCCGCATGGTGATGGAGTACGACGACGGGGTGGCGGCCATGTGAGCCACACTTCACCCCGCCGACCGTTACCGGCAAGTCGCTAGCGTGCGCACATGTCCAACGTGAGGTCCACCGAGATCACCGACCACCCCGAGAAGTCCCGGTACGAGGTCCGCGTCGGCGGCGAGCTGGCCGGCTACGCCGAGTACCGGCTGCACGGCGACCACATCACCTTCACCCACACCGAGATGGACGACGCCTACGAGGGTGAAGGACTGGGCTCGAAGCTCAGCCGGGCCGTCCTGGACGCCGCCCGTGACGCGGGGCTCGCGGTGTATCCCGCGTGCCCGTTCATCGCGAGGTACATCAAGCGACACCCCCACCCCTACCTCGAACTGGTGCCCGAGAAGGTCCGGGAGAAGTACGGCGTCTGACTCGGCGCGGCCCCGTGTCAGGGTGTCGGGCGTGACCAGCTCGACGCAGCCCGACGATCGGTCCTCGGACTTCCGGGATAAATGCGCTGCATCGTCGACGTAGGCGAACTCGACGTGATCGGCGTACCGATCCGGATTGCGGCAGATGCGCTTCTCCGGTGGGGCGAGTGCGGTGGCCGACCGGAGCGTCGGCACGTGACCGCCGTCTGCGGTAGACCCGCGTCCTGCGCACGCTGGGCAGGATCATGGCGCGGGTCAGCGGACGGCTGGCCGTCGACGTCCGGTCGTCGCATCGGGCGCGGTGGGCTCGCCGTTGCCTCGGCCTGGCCGTCGGCGCACTCGTCGACCGGTTCCGCGACGACGCCGGGCAGGTGTCACGACCTGACCAGGGCAGGCCGCCCGGGGCTGATCTCGGGCTGAAGTCTGACCCGCCGGCGTGGGCGTTCGACGTCCTTCAGCCCCGCTGCTGCTGTCGTCGTCCTGCTGCATCGCCGTAATGGCGCCCTGTCGTGGGAGACGACGCGGGCGCCTCGATGTGGAGGACGTCGAAAAGGCCGAGCAGGTCACGGAGTCCGGTCTCGCCTTCGTTCCGCGGCTCGTCGGCCACGCTCCAGCGGCCCGCGCACGCCGGGCTCGACGGGTAGCCAGCGGCGGCGATGGCCGGAGCTACCGCGGGCCATTGCCACCAGTGCTCGGGAAATCCGTGCAGCAGCACCACCGGTTCGCCCTGGCCGGCGCCTTGATCCGGGTGCTGGGCGGGCCTCTGGCGGTGCTGGTGGATGCCGGGGGCCTCTGGACGTCGGCGACCTGTTCGAGTCGGCATGTGGGCATGGCGACCCCCTTCGCGCGGTCAAGATACTATGTTCATAGTAGATCTCTCGAAGGGGGTGTCCGAGCCTGCCGCCACCCCGCGTGCTCAGGCCGCCGCGGGGCTGTTCGGAGGGGAGGGCGGGCGCGCGGTGGGCCTACGGCGGGTCAGCGGGCTGCGTCGCCTGGGCGATCTCGAGCACGTGTGGTTCGCGCGCCACGCGGTGCTTCGGTGCTCGTCGTCCCCTGGCTACCTGAGCTGGACCTGACCGCCTTCCAGCTGGCCGCGTTCGCCGTCGCGGGTCTGGGTGCGCTGCTCGGGGCGTGCGGCATGACGAGCAGCAGTCCGGCCGTTCGCCTGGGCTCCGGCGGCGCGATCATCTGCTCGCACTCGCCGGCCCTGCGCTCGGGGTTCCGCTGCTGCGGCGTGCCGCCTCGGCGCCGACGGGCTGGGCGGCGGCCTCGGTCCTGGCCGCAGGCCAGCTGTGCCACGGCTGGGCGATGGGATCGAGCAACTCCCACGAGATGAGCTTCCGGCAGACCCGGACCCCGGACGAGCTCCAGGCACGCACGAACACCACCCTGCGCTCCCTCAACCGCGCCGTGATCGTCGTGGTCTCGCCGGTGGCCGGCGTGGCCGCCGATCAGGTCGGCTTCCGCCAGGTGCTCGCCGCCGGTGCGGCGATCTTCGTGGCCTCGGCCCTGATGCTGGCTCTCTCCCCGTTCCGGCACGAGCGTGTGGACTGAGGACCAGCCTCAGCTGATCCGCCGCGCCCCGGCCGAGGCGGGAGCCGGCAGGACGCCGGGTTCCGGCCAGTTCCGGTCCGCGAACGCCGCGGCGATCCGACCCACGATCCGGTCAACCTCGTCGGTCCGCACCAGCGCGATGGCGGACCCGCCGAACCCGCCACCGGTCATCCGGGCGCCGAGCGCGCCCTCGGCGACGGCCGTCTCGACCACCACGTCGAGCTCCTCGCAGGAGATCTCGAAGTCGTCGCGCATCGAGGCGTGGGAGGCGATGAACGCGGAGCCGATCCGCTCCCAGTCGCCGCTCGTCAGCGCCTCCACCACCTGCTCGACCCGGCCGATCTCGGTCACCACGTGCCTCGCGCGACGGCGGAGGCGCTCGTCGTCGAGCCGCTCCACGTCGTCACCGGTGGCGTCGCGGAGGCTGGTGAGCCCCAGCCGAGCGGCCGCGGCCTCGCAGTCGGCCCGCCGGGCGGCGTACCCGCCGTCGACGAGGGCGTGCTCGGAACGGGTGTCGACGACGAGCAGCGTGAGGCCGGCGGTCTCCGGTGCCCACGGCACCTGGCGGGTGGTGTGGTCGGTGAAGTCGATGAGCAGCGCGTGCCCCGCGGTGCCGAGGAGCGACACGGTCTGGTCCATGCCGCCGGTCGGGGCGCCGGCGACCTCGGACTCGGCGCGCATCGTGGGCGCCACGAGGTCATCGGGCTCGACGTCGAGCGCTGCCGCCGCGGCCATCGCCAGGGCGGTGGAGCAGACCAGCGCGGCCGAGCTGGAGAGCCCCGCGCCGAGGGGCACCCGCCCATCGACGACGAGGTCCATCCCGGGCAGGTCGTGGTTCGCTTCACGCAGCGCCCACGCCACGCCGGCGACGTACGCCGCCCACCCGGTCACCGAGCCCGGCGAGATGTCGTCGAGGTGACTCTCGAACCGGTCGGCCCGCTGCACGCTGGCCACGGTCAGCCGGTCGTCGTCGCGCCGCGCAACGGCGGCGTAGGTGGCGTGCGGGAGGGCGATCGGCAGGC
This sequence comes from uncultured Actinomycetota bacterium, assembly GCA_963782075.1. GTDB lineage: Bacteria > Actinomycetota > Actinomycetes > Propionibacteriales > Nocardioidaceae > Nocardioides. The sequence continues at coordinate 72,198 of CAWAIJ010000014.1, read as the reverse complement.
AGAGCCCGCCGTTGTAGTCGGTGTGCTCGCCGATCAGGTTGACGCGACCCGGGGCGGCGAAGACGCCGACCGGATCGGTCAGCCGGGTGGCGAGACCGGCCGCGATCTCGGTCGGGTCACCGGGTTCGACCTGCATGGCCGCGACCCTAGATCAGTGGGCGTGGACATGCCCTAGGACCAGCGCCGGAGCCGCAGGCTGTTGGAGACCACGAAGACGGAGCTGAACGCCATGGCCGCGCCGGCGATCATCGGGTTGAGCAGCCCGGCGGCGGCCAGCGGCAGGGCGGCGACGTTGTAGGCGAACGCCCAGAACAGGTTGCCCTTGATCGTCGCCAGCGTGCTGCGTGCGAGCCGGATGGCGTCGGCGGCGGCGCGCAGGTCGCCGCGCACCAGCGTGAGGTCGCTGGCCTCGATCGCGACGTCGGTGCCGGTGCCCATGGCGAGGCCGAGGTCGGCCTGGGCGAGCGCCGCGGCGTCGTTCACGCCGTCACCGACCATCGCCACCACGCGATCCTCGGCCTGGAGCCGTTTGACGACGTCGACCTTGTCGGCCGGCAGCACGCCGGCGATGACGTCGGCCGCCTCGATGCCGACCTCGGCCGCGACGCTGAGCGCCACCGCCTCGTGGTCGCCGGTCAGCAGGATCGGCCGCAGCCCGAGCTCGCGGAACCGGCGTACGGCTTCGGCGGAGGTGGGCTTGATGGCATCCGCCACCGAGAGCCAGCCCCGGACGGCGCCGTCCCACGAGACCTCGACCACGGTGTGGCCGGCCGCTCGGTCGACGTCGCCGGCCGGGCGGCCGACGCTGACCTGGCGGCCGTCCACCGTGCCCTCGACGCCGTGACCCGCTGTCGCGCGGAAGTCGTCGACCTGGGGCAGGTCTCCCTGCTCCCGGGCGCCGTCGGCGATCGCACGGGCGATCGGGTGCTCAGAGGCGTCCTCGACCGCACCCGCCAGCCGCAGCAGCTCGTCGGCGTCCACACCGTCGGCGGCCACGACATCGGCCAGCGTCATCTTTCCGGTGGTCACGGTGCCGGTCTTGTCGAGCACGATCGTGTCGACGCGTCGGGTCGACTCCAGCACCTCGGGCCCCTTGATCAGGATGCCGAGCTGGGCGCCGCGGCCGGTGCCGACCATCAGCGCGGTCGGCGTGGCGAGCCCCAGCGCGCACGGGCAGGCGATGATGAGCACGGCGACGGACGCGGTGAAGGCGGCCGCGAGGCCGGCCCCGTTGCCGATCCAGAAGCCGAACGTGCCCACGGCGAGCGCGATCACGATCGGGACGAAGACCCCGGAGATCCGGTCGGCGAGGCGCTGCGCCTCGGCCTTGCCGTTCTGGGCGTCCTCGACCATCCGCGCCATCTGCGCGAGCTGGGTGTCGCCGCCGATCCGGGTGGCGCGGACGACCAGTCGTCCGCCGGCGTTGACAGTGGCGCCGACGACGACGTCGCCGGGGCCCACCTCGACCGGGACGGACTCACCGGTCAGCATCGACGCGTCGACGGCCGAGCTGCCCTGCTCGACGACGCCGTCGGTCGCGATCTTCTCGCCGGGCCGTACGACGAAGAGGTCGTCGACGGCCAGCTGCTCGGTCGGGATCCGCACCTCGGTCTGGGTTCCGTCGCTGGCCTGGCGCAGCACGGCGACGTCCTTGGCACCCATCTCCAGCAGGGCCCGCAGCGCCGCGCCGGCCTGGCGCTTGGAGCGTGCCTCGAAGTAGCGGCCGGCCAGGATGAACGTGGTCACCCCGGCGGCGGCCTCGAGGTAGATGTTGCCGGCGCCGTCGCTGCGCTGGATGGTGAGCTCGAACGGGTGGGTCATGCCGGGCTCGCCGGCGGTCCCGAAGAACAACGCGTAGACCGACCACCCGAGGGCCGCGAGCGTGCCGACCGAGATCAGCGTGTCCATCGTGGACGTGCCGTGGCGGAAGTTGACCCAGGCAGCGCGGTGGAACGGCCAGGCACCCCAGACGACGACCGGCGCGGCCAGCGTCAGCGACAACCACTGCCAGTAGTCGAACTGCCAGGGCGACACCATCGCCAGCACGATGACCGGCACCGACAGCAGCGCGGAGATGATGAGCCGCTGGCGAAGGGGATCGGCCGCCACCTCGGTGGAGCTGGGGTCGACCTGGTTGTCGACGCGCGGCAGCTCCGCGCTGTACCCGGCCTGCTCGACGGTCGCCACCAGGTCGTCGGCGGAGATCGACTCGGGGAAGGTGATCTTGGCCTTCTCGGTCGAGTAGTTGACGGTGGCGACCACGCCGTCGAGCTTGTTGAGCTTGCGCTCGATGCGGTTCGCGCACGAGGCGCAGGTCATGCCGCTGATGGCCAGTTCGACGTCAGTGCTCATGTCCGTGACCTTCCTGTGCGGCGAGGGTGAACTCCGCGGTGCGTACGACGCCGTCGTGGCGGAAGTCGAGGAAGAGCCGGTAGCGGCCCTCGCTCGGCACCTCGGCCAGGAACGGGATCTCGGGCCCGGCAGCGGAGCCCTCCGGCTCCTCCGGGTGGACGTGGAGGTAGGCGAGGTCGCCCTCGCGCAGCGCGACGAGGTGACCGTAGGCGCCCAGGTAGGGCTGGAGGTCGGTCACCGGCTCTCCCTTCCGCGACACGCTGAGCGTCAGCGGCGACGACTCGCCCGCGACCAGGTCACCGGTGAGCTCGACGCGGTAGCCGTCGACGCGCGCGACGCGCGTGATCGGGGTCGGGTCGGCCGCCTCGTAGGCACCGCCGACCTCGACGTCGGTGCCGAGGATCAGGGCGGGGCCGTCGGTCGGCGTGAAGTCGGCGAACAGCCGCGAGGACCCCGGGGACAACGTGAGTCGCACGGTCCACACCCCGTCGGCACCCAGCGTCGGGTGGACGTGCTGGAAGCCGGCGCCGTCACGCCGGATCTTGATCAGGTGCAGCGGTTGCTCGTGGACCTCGTCGTACGACGTCACGGGCTCGCCGTCGGGGCCGTCGATCGTGAACCGGAGCAGCCGGTCGGCGCCGCGTCGCGGCTCGGAGATGACCCGGAAGGTGTACCCCTGCTCGGAGACCTGGAGACCGCCGGGCGTCTCGGACGCCTCGCTCGACTCCTCCTCCTCGTGGGCGCCGTGAGCATCACCGTCGGCGTCCTCGCCGTCGGTCATCTCGTCGTGCGCCATCGGCTGGGTCGGCCCAGTGGCCGGACCCGCGACGGGACCGGTCACCGCGCCCACCCCGCGCGCTGCGATGAAGACGGCGACGAGGCCCAGCACGAAGCCCGCGATCCTGACCGGCGTACTCATGAGTCGGTTTCTCCTCGAGGGGTGGGGTCAGGAACGGACGAGCCGGGCGATCGCGTCGGACGCCTCGCGGACCTTGAGATCGGCGTCGGGACCGCCCTGGCGAGCCGCGTCGACGACGCAGTGGGACAGGTGGTCGTGGAGCAGCGTGAGCGCCACCGACTCCAGCGCCTTGGTCGCCGCGGAGACCTGGGTGAGCACGTCGATGCAGTACTTCTCGTCCTCCACCATCCGCTGCAGCCCCCGCACCTGACCCTCGATGCGGCGCAGCCGCTTGAGGACCTTGTCCTTGTCCTCGTGGGCGAGGTAGCCGTGCTGGTGGGCAGTGGTCTCCGACATGCCCGGAAATATACCCCCCTACCGTATTGCAGGCAAACTGGGGTCCCGACCGAGGAAGGCGACCAGCCGGTCGCTGGCTGTGGCGTCGGCCCCGGGGTCGACCACAGGTGCGAAGAAGGCTGCCCGAGCCTCGTCGCTGACCAGCCTCGTCGCGAGGTCGAGCACGGCTGCGGCGTGCTCGTCAGGCACCGGGATCCCGCTGCCCAGGGCGACGTGCAGGTCCCAGCCGTGCGCGACGAGCTCGATCGCACCGCCGTACGCCGCATCGTCGGTCGCCGTGGCGACCAGCCGGTCGATGGCAGCCCGGGCGGCCGATACCGGATCGCCCGCGGCCGAACCGGTGTGTCCGGAGAGCTGGTCCGCGGACTGCGTGACGTGCACGATCAGCTGTCGCACGTCCCAGCCGGGGCAGGGGGTCGGACGATCGAGGTCGGCGTCGGTGACGCGGCCGAGCGCGTCGAGGGCGTAGGCCGCCGACCGCTGGCAGAGAGTCACGGCGGTCATGGCATCTCGAAGACGGCCGGCAGCACCTCGCCGGTCTCGAGCAGCGACTTCAGGTTGGCCAGCACCGCCGGCCAGCCGCGCGAGATGCCGTGGAGCATCTCGGGGTTGGGCAGGTTCTCGTGGGTGACCGTGAGCCGGACCAGGTCCTCGTGGGGCTCGATCAGGAACGTCACGACCGACGGGTCGCGGGTGCCGTCGTGCGCGGGGTCCTCGAAGGTGATGACGAGCCGGTGGGGTGGTTCGGACTCCACGACCCGGCCGACGATGTCGACGACGTCCGAGTCGCCGACCTGGCGGTGCTCCCAGGACGAGCCCGGTTGCCAGTCAGAGACGTTGGCGTGGTTCCAGTAGCGGGCGGTGACCTCGGCGTCGGTCAACGCCTGCCACACCTGGGCGGCGCCGGCGCGGATGTAGGTGACGTAGACGTAGGTCGGAACGGTCGTGGTCGTCGTGGTGGTCATGGCGAGCTCCTCTGCTCGGTCGGCGACGGCGCGCAGCGCGTCGAGTCGGGGTCGGTCGAAGGCGGAGATCCAGCGGGCCTCCAGGTCGTGGATGGGAGCGGGGTTCAGGTAGTGCAGCCGCTCCCGGCCGCGTCGGACGACGCTGACCAGACCGGCGCGGGTGAGCTGGTCGAGGTGCTGGGTGACCGACTGCCGGGCCATCGCGACCTGGTCGCACAGCTCGCCCAGCGTTCTCCCGTCCTGCTCCCGCAGCCGGTCGAGCAGCAACCGACGGGTCGGGTCGGCCAGGGCCTTGAAGACCGGATCGACGTCCCTGGGTTGTTTCACCCGCCCATCATGCAGGTATTTACCTGCATGATGCAAGCCCGCCCCGCTGGTTACCGTGGGGCCGAGCACCTCGAGCAAGGGAGCGGACGTGATCTCAGGCCGTCGGGTCGTGGCCGCGCTGGCTGCGGCGGGGCTGGCTGCCGTGCTGCTGCTCGCGGGATGCCAGGCGCCGGCTGCCGAGCCACCTCCGGAAGGCCCCGCCCCCGAAGCGACGCTCGGCTTCACCCAGCTGCTGCCCAAGGAGGGCACCCGGGACGCGCTGCTGCGGGTCACCAACACCGGGAAGGTCGAGCTCGACGTGACGTCGGTGGGGATCGAGTGGCCGGGCTACCCCGACGGCACCCCGTCGCCCGCGGACCCCAGCCTTCCCCCCGGGCGCACGCTCGACATCCAGCTGCAGCTGCCCGACCCGGCTTGCGACCCGCCCGGGTCGGAGGACGTGATCGGCGTGGTCGAGACCGAGCAGGGCACGATCCGTCACGAGCTCGAGCCCACGGGGACGACGTACGTCCGACGGCTGTGGCGGACCCAGTGCGAGGACGTCCTGGTGCGGAGCGCGGTGGAGATCTCCTACTCGAATTCCTGGCAGGTCGTCGGCGACGGCATCGACGCCCACGCCCTGGGTGACCTCGTGCTGCGCCGTCGCGAGGGTGACGAGGCGATCTCGGTCGGGGGTGCCGACGGCAGCGTGCTGCACGGGCTGCGCCTCCCAGGCCCCACCTCACTGCCTGTCGGTGCGGACCTGGCGCGGATCCCGCTGGAGATCACCCCCGGCAACCGGTGCGACGAGCACGCGCGCGGCCAGGCCACGGCTCCCTTCGACTTCCTGATGCGGCTGCACATCGGCGACCACCCCCCGATCGCCTACGCGGTCGAGGTCCCGCTCGCCGCGATGGAGGCCGCGACCGAGGCGCTCGACCTGGCGTGCCTGGCTCGCGGCTGAGGTTTCACACAGCCGTCCCACGGTGGATCGGAGTCAGTCGACGGTGGCGTGACGTCACGGGTGCCGCCTCGGTCGCGGAGCAGCTGGAGCCCGTGGGGTGTCGACCAGAGCCAGGTGCCGGGCTCGATGAGGGTGTAGCGGTAGCCGCGATGGGTCTTGAGTCGGTGATGTCGTCGGCAGAGTGGCGCGAGGTTGCAGTCGCAGGACGCACCGCCGTCGCCGTGGGGCACACGGTGGTCGAGGTCGCAGCGGTGCGACGGGCGCGAGCACCACGGGAAGACGCAGGTGGGGTGGGCCAGCTGCTGGCGCTGGCGGTTCCTGCCGGAGATCTCGTACTGCCCGACCTGCGCGTGGTCATCGAGGTCGATCACCGGCACGACGGTCAGGCCGCGGGCAGGACGCCCGCACCACGCGCGCACGGCGTCACCCAGGAGCGGCCGGTCGAGGTGTCCGTCGCGGCCGAGCAGTCCGTAGCGCTGCATCGAGTCGAGGGTGAGGTGGAGGTTGAGCTGGGTGCGGCGCGTGGGCGAGGGAGCGGGTCGACCTTCGAGCAGCGCGAGCGCGCGTGCCGGGTCGGCCAGGACGCCCAACGCCCGGGAGCGACGTACGTCGAGGGAGTCGGCCGGAAGCTCCTCGGCCTCGTCGTGCGCCGCGAGCGCGCCGGCCACCGCTGCCAGCGTCTCGTCGAACGCGGCGAGGTCGTCCCACTCGGCGCGGGCGGTCAGGTCGGCGACGCCGGTGTGGTCGATCGACGACTCGTCGATCGTCACGTGGCGCGACTCGAGGGCCGCCTGCCGCTCCAGCTCGACCTGCTCCTCGTGGAGCAGGATCCAGGCCTCCTCGAGGAGGCGCTCGAGCTTGACCGCGCCGATGGTCGAGGCGACCGGGGCGACGTGCTCGTCAATGTGGGCGCAGATGTCGTCGGGACAGCCCGCCACCGCGTCGGCGATGCGCCGGGCGCGGTAGGACTCGAGCGACCCGTCGAGCACCAGACCCCAGTGGAGCGGCAGCCGATGACGCAGCGTCAGGGCCTGCCGGATCAACCGGTCCGCGGCCACCGTCGACCGACCCAGGGCCGTCCCCAGGCCGGCCGAGGCGTCCCAGGCGACCGCGGGAATGCCGCGCCACTCGTCGAACTCCTCGGGCTCGTCCGCGTCGGCAGTGGCCGGGTAGTCGAGGTCGGGGTGGGCGTCGGCCCAGAGCGCCGCCAACTGGAGCAGGTCCAGCTCGGCCGCGCGGCGTACGGCGTCGACCTCACGCACGCGCGTCAGCAACGCGGTCGGCGTGGTGAGGGAGGAGTCCATGCCCCATTCTCACTCGAACAGGTGTTCGAGTCAAGGGGCGAGGATGACTTTCCTCGAAACCGCTCCCCCTCGGTGCCCTCAGGCCAGTTCTGCCAGCCGAGCGCACAATCGTCCAACCTCGTCGCCGGTGAGGTGGGCGCCGAGCCGCTCGAGCAGGTCCGGGAGCTCGTCGAGGTCGAGCGGGCGGTGGGTGCTGGGGCTGCCCGCCCGGCGCTCGGTCACGCCGTCCAGGGTGACCGTGGTCTGGATCGGGGTGCCGTCGTCGGCGAGCCCGTGGCGGCCGAGGGTGAAGGTGTGCCGGAAGTGCGAGGTCGGCGCAGTGCTGGTCCAGTGGTGGCCCATGGCGACGTCGACCTCGCGCACGGGCAGCTCGTCGGTGCTGTGCATGAGCTCCCAGCCCGCGGCCCGCTCCCGCCACAGCTGCCAGCCCGGACCGCTCGGCCCCTCCGCCACCTGCCGCACCTCGTGCGCCCAGATGCCTCCTGGCAGCACCGCGCCGTCGACCAGCGGGATCGGCGCCAGCGGCGGTACGCCGATGCCCGGGTCGGCCAGGTGCCGTGCGCCGTCGAGGGTCACCACCACGCCGAGGTGGGTCCGCGGAGCCACCTGCGGATCACCGACCCGGGCGAGCCGGAGCGTGGCGTCGTACCCGAGCGCCCGTACCGCCGCGTGGAACAGCGTCGCGTGCTCGAAGCAGTAGCCACCGCGGCCGCGACCCACGAACTTCTCCACCACCGCCGGCAGCGACACCCCCGGGTGCTGCTCCAGCAGGACGTCGATGTGCTCGAACGGGAAGGTCCGCACGTGCGCGGCCTGCAGCCGGGCCAGGGCGTCGTACGACGGTGGCTCGGCGTCCGCGCCGATGCGGGTCAGGTAGGAGGCGAGGTCGTCCGGGGTCAGCGTCGTCACGAGGCCAAGCATGCCGCCATCCAGCCCTCGATCGTCCAGGGCTGTGGAGCCCCGGAGTGCGCCGCGTTGGCCAGCGAGGTGCCCGCGCCCCTAGCCTGAGGAAGGCCCAGTCCCACCAACCGGAGGTTTCTGTGACCACGGCACGCGACGAACCTGAGACGCCGATCCGACCAAGAACCACGCTCGGCAGCGGGCGCTTCCAGATCACGGCTCCGCGGGTGTTCCTCCCCGCTGCCGGACTGATCACCTTCTTCGTCATCCTCACCCTGGCCCTGCCCAAGAAGACCGGTGAGCTCCTGGACAAGGCCAACGGAACGGTCGTCGGTGACCTCGGCTGGTACTACGTCATCGTGGTGAGCACCTTCGTGTTCTTCGCCGCCTGGTTGGCCTTCTCACCGGTCGGCAACCTGGTGCTGGGCAAGGACGACGAGGAGGCCGAGTTCGGGCTGGGCTCCTGGTTCGCCATGCTGTTCGCCGCCGGCATGGGCATCGGCCTGGTGTTCTGGGGAGTCGCCGAGCCGCTCAACCACTTCAACGCTCCCCCGCCCGGCACCGGCGAGTCGGCCTCGACCCGCGCGGACACGGCCTTCGACGTCACCTTCCTGCACTGGGGGCTGCACGCCTGGGCGATCTACGTGATCGTCGGGCTGGCGGTCGCGTACGCCGTCCACCGCAAGGGGCGCCCGATCTCGATCCGCTGGGCCCTGGAGCCGCTGCTGGGCGCCAAGCGGGTGCAGGGCTGGATCGGCGACGCGATCGACATCGTCGCCGTGGTCGGCACGCTGTTCGGCGTCGCCACGTCCCTCGGCTTCGGCGTCAAGCAGGTGGGTGCGGGATTGATCTACCTCGGCGTCGTCGATCCCGATCCCGACACCGGCAGCGCATCCAACCTGGTGCTCGTCGTGTTGATCGTCGCCATCACCCTGCTGGCCACGGTGTCCGTGGCGACCGGGGTCGACAAGGGCATCAGGTACCTGTCGAACATCAACATGGGGCTGGCCGCGACCCTGCTGCTCGCCGTCCTGGCCCTCGGGCCGACGGTCTTCCTGCTCAGCGACTTCGTGCAGTCCATCGGGTCCTACATCCAGGCCTTCTTCCGGCTGTCCTTCCAGACCCTCGCCTTCCAGGGCGACGACGGCAAGGCGTGGCTGTCCGGCTGGACCACGTTCTACTGGGGCTGGTGGATCAGCTGGGCGCCCTTCGTCGGCGTCTTCATCGCCCGCATCTCCCGGGGCCGGACGGTGCGTGAGTTCGTCGCCGGTGTGCTGCTGGTGCCGACGCTGGTGACCTTCTTGTGGTTCTCGGTGCTCGGCGGCAGCGCCGTCTACCGGGAGATGTTCGGCAACGGTGGGCTGATCGATCCCGAGAACGGCGTCAGCACCGATTCGGCGCTGTTCCAGCTGCTCGACGGACTGCCGGCCGGCACCATCTTGTCGGTCATCGCGATCTTCCTGATCGTGGTCTTCTTCGTGACCTCCTCGGACTCCGGGTCCTACGTCGTCGACATGCTCGCCAGCGGCGGCGACCCGAACCCGCCGGTGTGGAGCCGGGTGATGTGGGCCAGCCTCGAAGGCGCGGTCGCGGCGGCGCTGCTGATCGCCGCCGGCGACGCCGGCCTGGGCGCCCTGCAGACGATGGCGATCCTGCTCGCGGCGCCGTTCAGCATCGTGATGATCCTGATGATGTTCTCGACGGCCAAGGCACTGCTACACGAGCACGGCGAGCGAGAACGCGTCGAACGCCGACTCCTGGCCGACGAGGTGGCCGGCGAGATCGTGCGGCGCCGCGACCTGGACATCGACATCACCAGGTCCGAGAAGCCCAAGACGTAGCTGGTCCAAGGCGGAAACACACGAAGCCCCAGGCGATCGCCTGGGGCTTCGTCGTGGTGCGCGAGGGGGGAGTTGAACCCCCACGTCCTTTCGGACACACGGACCTGAACCGTGCGCGTCTGCCTATTCCGCCACTCGCGCGAGAAGCGGGCCAAGGCTATCCCAGCGCGGAGATCTTGCCCAAACCGGGCGGCACCACGCTCCCGGGTGGGCCGCGGGTGGGGTCGGCACCGATAACATCCCCCGAGGGCGGGGGATGCATCAGACCGGAAGCCAGATCGGAAGCCAGATCGAGAGGAGGCGACGCGTGGGCGCACTGCAGAACTTCGAGCGGCGGCTCGAACAGGCCATCTCCGGCGCGTTCGCCAAGGCGTTCCGCAGCGCGGTCCAGCCGGTCGAGATCGCCGCGGCCCTCCAGCGCGAGTGCGACAACAACGCCCAGATCCTCTCCCGCGACCGCCGAATGGTGCCCAACCGGTTCCACGTCGAGCTCTCCCAGACCGACCTCGACCGGCTCTCGCCGTACGACACCGCGATGGCCAGCGAGCTGCGCGACCAGCTGCAGGACCACGCCGAGAACCAGGGCTACGTCTTCCCCGGCCCCATCAGCATCGGGTTCGAGGCCGCCGAGGACCTGACCACCGGCCGGTTCCGGATCCGCAGCGAGGCCCAGGCCCAGGCCCAGAGCAACAGCACCCAGACGCAGGTACGCCGGGCGACGGCGCTCGTCGAGGTCAACGGCACCCAGCACCCGCTCCACCCGCCCGCGATGGTGGTCGGCCGCGGCACCGAGGCCGACATCCGGATCAACGACCCGGGCATCAGCCGCCGGCACATCGAGTTCCAGGTCGGTGGCTCGGGCGGCGACCTCGACCTCCGGGTGCGCGACCTCGGCTCGACCAACGGCATGCTGGTCGACGGCCACCGCATCGCCGCCACCGGGCTGCACAACGGCTCGGAGGTCAAGATCGGCAACACCACCCTCACCGTGCGGATCACCGCGGAATCCATCCAAGGGGATGCCGATGTCTGAGCTGACGCTGTTCCTGATCCGGCTCGCCTACCTGGCGATCCTCTGGATCTTCGTGCTCTCGGCGATCTCGGTGGTGCGCTCCGACATGTTCGGTGCGCGGATCCCCGCCGGCGAGCGCGGCGACACCCGCGCCAAGGGGCGTGCCGCCAAGCCGGCCAAGGCACCGCCCAAGCGGCGTGGCAGCCCGACGCACGTCCTCGTCGTCGAAGGGGCCAACTCCGGCGAGCGCGCCGAGCTCGACCAGGCCCCGATCCTGATCGGGCGCGGTACCGACGCGGCGATCCGGCTCGACGACGACTACGTCTCGACCCGCCACGCCCGCATCGCCAGCTCGGCCGACCAGTGGTTCGTCGAGGACCTCGGCTCGACCAACGGCACCTACGTCGGGACCGCCCGGATCACCGCGCCGACCACGCTCACGCTCGGGACCCAGGTCCGCATCGGCAAGACCATCCTCGAGCTGAGGAAGTAGGCCCATGCGTCTCGAGTACGCCGCGATCTCCGACGTCGGCCGGGTCCGCAAGGACAACCAGGACTCCGGCTACGCCGGCCCCCACGTGCTCGCCGTGTGTGACGGCGTCGGCGGCGCGGCCCGCGGCGACATCGCCTCCAGCACGGCCATCAGCCAGCTGCGGCGCCTCGACGACGGGCCGACGCCCGGCGACGAGGGCGAGACCGACCTGCTCGGCCAGGTGTCCGGCGCTCTCCACCGCGCGCACGACCGGATCGGCGAGCTGGTCGACGAGAACCCTGCGCTCTCCGGCACCAGCACCACGGCCACGGTCGCCCTCTTCGACGGGACCAGGCTGGCGCTGGGCCACGTCGGCGACAGCCGCGCCTACCTGCTGCGCAAGGGCGCGTTCTCCCAGCTGACCATGGACCACACCTTCGTCCAGACCCTGATCGACGACGGCCAGATCACCGAGGAGGAGGCGCGCCACCACCCCCACCGCAACCTCATCCTCAAGGCGATCGACGGCATCCACGACCTCGAGCCGGATCTGTTCCAGGTCGACCTCGAGGTCGGTGACCGGCTGCTGTTCTGCAGCGACGGCGCCTGCGGCGTGCTGGACCCCGAGCGACTCGGCGCGATCACCGGCGAGGGCAACGCCGACTACGCAGCCGTCGAGCTGGTGCGAGCCAGCCTGGCGGCCGGCAGCACCGACAACGTCACCTGCCTGGTCGCCGACGTCCTCGAGGGCGACATCGACGTCTCGGTCGAAGCGATGCTGGTCGGTGCCGCCGCCGAGCTGCCCCGCCGTGGCCGCGGCGTCACCGGTCTCTTCCGCGGGCACCGGGCCGGCGACACCGGCGAGCTCGAGCCGGTGCAGGCCGAGATCCCCGACGACCTGCCGTTCGCGATCCCCTCCGACCCGCTCGACCCCGAGGCCGCCCGCTACGCGCCGCAGCCACCCCGCCGCTTCGTCTGGGTCCGGCGGATCCTCGCCATCGCGGTGGTCGTCGGCCTGCTGTGGGTGGCCGGTGCCGCGGCGTTCTCGTGGACGCAGCAGCAGTACTACATCGGCGAGTACGACGGGAAGGTCACCATCTACCGCGGTGTGAACGCCGACCTGCCGGGCGTCGACCTGTCCTCGCCGTACGAGGTCTCCGACCTGGAGATGACCGAGCTCAGCGAGTACGACCGCGGCCAGGTCGAGGAGGGCATCGGCTCGGGTGATCTGGGGTCGGCACGCACCACCGTGGAGAACCTCGCCGCTGGCCAGGGTGACGGGGCGGGCACCTGATGACACAGACCGGAGCGTTCCTCGGGTTCGTGCACCGCCGACGTCGGGGCGCGGAGCTGTTCTTGCTGGTCCTCGCCCTGGCCGTCGGCGCGGGCGCCTACGCCGCGGTCGGGCTCGGCGTCGAAGGCACGATCCCGGCCAACATGATCGGGTACGCCGGCTGGCTGGCGGCGCTGGTCATCGCGGCCCACGTCGTCATCCGGATCGCGGCGCCGTACGCCGACCCGGTGCTGCTCCCGGTCGTCGCGGCGCTCAACGGACTGGGGCTGGCCGTCATCCACCGCCTCGACCTCGTCGACGACACCGCGTTCGCGCGCCAGCAGCTGATCTGGATGACCCTCGGCGTGGCGCTCTTCGTGGGAACGCTGCTCTTCCTGCGCGACCACCGGGTCCTGCAACGGTTCACCTACACGCTCGGCCTGACGTCGATCGTGCTGCTCCTGCTCCCGCTGGTGCCCGGTCTCGGCGCGACCATCAACGGCGCGCGGATCTGGATCCGGCTCGCGGGCTTCAGCTTCCAGCCCGGCGAGGTCGCCAAGGTGCTGCTGGTGATCGCCTTCGCCGGTTACCTCGTCCTGCACCGCGACGCCCTCGCGCTGGCCGGCCGCCGGGTGCTGTTCGTCGACCTGCCCCGTGGTCGCGACCTGGGGCCGATCCTGGCGATGTGGCTGGTCAGCCTCGGCATCCTCGTCTTCCAGCGCGACCTCGGCTCCAGCCTGCTCTTCTTCGGTCTGTTCCTGGTGCTGCTCTACGTCGCCACGGAGCGGCCCGGCTGGCTGGTCGTCGGAGGCTCGCTGTTCCTGGGCGGCGCCGGTCTCCTCTACTACATCTCCTCGACCACCGGAAAGCTCGGCCACGTCGCCGACCGCGTCGACATCTGGCTCAACCCGTTCGCCCACTACGGCGAGGGGACCGACGACCTCGCGTTCCAGCCGGTCGAGGCGATGTTCGGCATGGGCTGGGGCGGGCTGATCGGCCGCGGCTTCGGCGAGGGCAGCCCCGAGCGGGTCCCCTTCGCCGAGTCCGACTTCATCATCTCCTCGATCGGTGAGGAGCTCGGCCTGACCGGCGTCATCGCCGTGATCCTGCTCTACGGCTTCATCGTGGAGCGCGCGCTCCGGGCGGCGCTGGTCTGCCGCGACGGCTTCGGCAAGCTGATGTGCGTCGGTCTGGCCGGCGTCATTGCACTGCAGGTCTTCGTGGTCATCGGCGGCGTCACCCGGCTGATCCCGCTCACCGGCCTGACCACGCCCTTCCTGTCGTACGGCGGATCGAGTCTGGTCGCCAACTGGGTGATCATCGCGCTGCTGCTGCGCGTCTCCGACCAGGCCCGTCGGCCCGCCCCACAGCTGACCGTGGACTCCGACTCCGACTCCGAGTCGACCCAGGTCGTCAAGGCGGTGCGCGCATGAACAAGCCGATCCGCACCATCGCGACGTTCTGCCTGCTGCTGTTCCTGGCACTGATGCTCAACGCCACCTACCTGCAGTACTGGCGTGCCAGCAGCCTCGATGAGAACCCGCTCAACCGCCGGGTGCTCGAGGAGGCGTTCGCCAGCGAGCGGGGCGCGATCCTGGTCGGCCGGACGCCGGTGGCCGAGAGCAAGCCGAGCAGCGACCGCTACGAGTTCCAGCGCACCTACCCGCAGCCGTTCAAGTACGCGCCGATCACCGGCTGGTTCTCCTACTACAGCCAGACCGGCATCGAGAAGTCGCAGAACTCGGTGCTCTCGGGCGACGACAGCCGGCTGTTCGTGACCCGGCTGGTCGACCTGCTGTCCAACTCCGCAGCCAAGGGCGGGAGCGTCCAGCTGACGATCGACCCGGCCGCCCAGACCGCCGCGTACGAGGGCCTCACCGCCCTCGGCGACGACGTCGAGGGCGCGGTCGTGGCCATCGAGCCGAGCACCGGCAAGATCCTGGCGATGGTGTCGCTGCCGACCTACGACCCCAACCAGCTCGCAGGACACGACTTCGGTGAGGTGGAGAACCGCTACCGCGCGCTGCAGAAGCAGGAGAACGAGCCGATGCTCAACCGCGCGATCCAGACCCGTCTCCCACCCGGCTCCACCTTCAAGCTGGTGACGGCCGCCGCCGCGATCGAGGAGCTCGGCTACGACGCCGACTCGCAGGTCCCGGGCGGAGCGACCTATCAGCTGCCGCTCACCAGCGACGACTCCGGTCTCATCGACAACGAGGGCCGCGACTGCGGGACCGACAAGATCCCCTTCACCCAGGCGATGGGCCAGTCGTGCAACACGACGTTCGCCCGGCTGGCCGTCGATGTCGGCGCGGACGCGATGCTCGACCAGGCCGAGGCGTTCGGGTTCAACACCGACTACCTCGATGACCTCACACCGCAGGCCACGTCGAACTTCCCCGAGGGCATGGACGAACCGGAGACCGGGCAGTCCGGCATCGGTCAGTTCGAGGTGCAGGCGACGCCGCTGCAGATGGCGATGGTGGCTGCAGGCATCGCCAACGCCGGCACCGTGATGCGTCCCTACCTCGTCGACGCCGTTCTCACTCCCGAGCTCGAGGTGCTCCCCAAGACCGACCCCGAGGAGCTCTCGCAGGCCATCGACGCCAGCACCGCCGACGTGCTGACCGACCTGATGGTCTCCACCGTCGACGACGGCACCGCCTTCGCGGCACAGATCCCCGGCGTCGCCGTGGCCGGCAAGACCGGTACCGCGCAGAGCGGTCAGGACGACGTCGCGCCGTACGCCTGGTTCACCTCCTTCGCCCCCGCCGAGGACCCCGACGTCGCCGTCGCGGTGATGATCCAGAACGCGCCGGGCACCGAGCGCGGCGAGATCGCCGGCGGTGCGCTCGGCGGACCGATCGCCAAGGCCGTGATGGAGGCGGTGATCGGGTCGTGACCGAGAACCAGGGTGAGCGCTTCGCCGACGACGCCCACCGCTATCGCATCGACTCCCGGATCGCGACCGGCGGGATGGGCGAGGTCTGGCGCGCCACCGACACCACCTTGGGCCGCACGGTCGCGGTCAAGCTGCTCAAGCACGAGTACGCCGACGACGAGCTGTTCCGCACCCGATTCGCCACCGAGGCCCAGCACGCGGCCGCACTGCACCACCCGGGAGTCGCAGCGGTCTACGACTTCGGCGAGGCGACCGCTGTCGACGACGGGGGACCGCGGCCCTACCTGGTCATGGAGCTGGTCGACGGGCAGCCGCTCTCGGCGCTGATCCGCCCCGGGCAGCCGCTCGACCCCGACGTGACCCGCGACCTGATGGCGCAGGCGGCCGACGCGATCGGCGCCGCCCACGCCGCAGGCATCGTCCACCGCGACGTGAAGCCGGCCAACCTGCTCATCACCCCCGACCGTCGGGTCAAGATCACCGACTTCGGGATCGCCCGGGCCACCGAGGGCATGGCACTCACCCAGACCGGCCAGGTCATGGGGACGCCGCAGTACCTCTCGCCCGAGCAGGCCCAAGGGGGCACCGCCACGCCTGCATCGGACGTCTACTCGCTCGGCGTGGTCACCTTCGAGTGCCTCACCTCGCGGCGCCCGTTCGTCGGGGAGACTCCGATCGCGACGGCGCTGGCCCACCTGCGCGAGCCGATACCACCACTGCCCGCGAGCATCCCGAGCGACCTGGCCGCCGTCGTCACCCGGTCGCTGTCGAAGGAACCCGGCGAGCGGTTCGCCGACGGCACCGCCTTCGCCGCTGCGCTGCGCAACCCGTCCGGCGTCGCGCCGGCCACTGTCGTCGCACCGGCCGCGGCGGAGACGACCCAGGTGATGCCGCCGGTCGCTCCCGTCCCCCCCAGCACCACGGCCACCCCGGTCGCCCCGCCACCCGACACGAAGCGTGGCGTGCCGTGGCTCTGGGTCGTGCTGGCCGTGGTCCTCCTGGTCGGCATCATCGCGCTGATCGCGGTGGCTGCGACCAACAACGGCGACGACGACCCGGCCGTCGACGAGCCACAGCGCACCCGCAGCTCGCAGACGCAGACGTCGCCGTCCGAACCGACCACGACCGAGACGACTCCCGAGGAGACCCCGACCGAGACCGAGCCCGAGACGTTCTCGATCAACCCCGACGACTACGTCGGGCGTGACGTGAAGGAGGTCGAGGCCGACCTCAAGGCGCTGGGTCTCAAGACCGCCAAGGAGAAGCTCGACAACGACGGCACCCAGGAGGAGGACACGGTCGAGTCGGTCAGCCCGACCGACGACCTCCAGGAGGGCGACACCGTCACCGTGCAGTACTGGGACAAGCCGGCGCCCGTCACCCCGCCGGACCCGACCGACACCAGCACCGGCGCCAGCAGCGAGTCACCGGCGGCTGTCGAGTCACCGGCGGCTGCGGAGACCGGCCCCCGCGCATCCACCGGGGCCGAGGAGGGCGCTGGATGAGCGGGACACTGATCGGCGGACGCTACGAGCTGGGTGAGCTGCTCGGCCGCGGCGGGATGGCGGAGGTCCGCAAGGGCACCGACTCCCGGCTGGGCCGGGTCGTCGCCATCAAGCGGCTGCGCACCGACCTCGCGAGCGACGCCACCTTCCAGGCCCGGTTCCGCCGCGAGGCCCAGTCGGCGGCCTCGCTCAACCATCCGTCGATCGTGGCTGTCTACGACACGGGTGAGGAGATCAACACCGCCGGCCCCGGCCAGGAGGACGTCGACCAGCCCTACATCGTCATGGAGTACGTCGCCGGCCGCACGCTGCGCGACATCGTCCGTGAGGGCCGCAAGATCCTGCCCGAGCGTGCCCTGGAGATCACCAGCGGCGTGCTGTCGGCCCTCGACTACTCCCATCGCGCCGGGATCATCCACCGCGACATCAAGCCGGGCAACGTGATGTTGACCCCGTCGGGCGACGTCAAGGTGATGGACTTCGGCATCGCGCGGGCCATCTCCGACGCGTCCTCGACGATGACCCAGACCGCCGCCGTCGTCGGCACCGCCCAGTACCTCTCACCCGAGCAGGCCCGCGGCGAGACCGTCGACTCCCGCTCGGACGTCTACTCGACCGGCTGCCTGCTCTACGAGCTGCTCACCGGCCGGCCGCCGTTCGTCGGCGACAGCCCCGTCGCGGTGGCCTACCAGCACGTCCGCGAACCAGCGCTCCCCCCGTCCGACCACGACACCGACCTCCCGCCGGCCATCGACGCGATCGTGATGAAGGCGCTGGCCAAGCGGGTCGAGGACCGTTACCAGTCCGCCGCCGCGATGCGCAGCGACGTCGAGCGTTACCTGGCCGGCCGGCCGGTGCACGCCGAGCCACCGCCGCCGATGCCCGACGACGACCGCACCATGGTCGCGGCGGCCCCCGTGCCCGCAACCGCCGCGCCGATCGCGGCCCGCGACGACGACGACCGAGGTCGATCCCGGGCCGGGCTGTGGTTCCTGCTCGGGCTGCTGCTGGTACTGCTCATCGGCGGCGCCGCCTACCTGCTCCCCCAGATGTTCGAGTCCCCACCGGAGCAGGACCGGGTCCCGGACGTGATCGGGATGCGTGAGGACGACGCGCGCGCCGAGCTCGGGGGCGCCGGGTTCACGGTGCTGGTCGACTACCGCACCGACTCCAACGGTCGCGAGGGCCGGGTGCTCGAGCAGGACCCGAACGCCGACCAGTTCGTCGAGCCCGGCAGCACGGTGACGATCGTGGTGTCCGAGGGGAAGCCGCTCACCACCGTGCCGAGCGTGGTCAACCAGCCTCGCTCAGATGCTCGCGCGGTGCTGGAGAGCCAGGGCTTCGACGTGGTCATGACCGAACGGGACTCCGACGTGGACGAGGGCATCGTGGTCGCCACCGATCCCAGCGCCGGGACCAGCGTGCCCGAGGGCAGCACGGTGACGGTCTTCTACTCCGACGGTCCCGAGGAGGTCCCGGACGTCGTGGGCGATCCTCAGAAGGTCGCGGAGAAGACGCTCACGGACGCCGGGTTCGAGGTGGATGTCGTGGAGACGACCGACACCACCGAGGAGAAGGGGACCGTCATCCGGCAGAGCCCCGAGGGCGGCGAACGCGCCGACGAGGGATCGACGGTGACCATCGTGGTGTCGGCGTTCGAGGAGCCGACCGAGGAGCCCTCGCCGACCGACGAGCCCTCGCCGACGGAGAGCCCGGGGCTGCCGACCGAGAGCCCGGCTGCGTTGACCGACCCGAACCGTCCGGGCCGGCAGGCCGGTCAGCGGATGGGCTCGGCGTAGGTCAGGTTCGTGACGCCGTCGTACGCCGGCATGTCCAGCTGACCAAGGGCGTTCATCTCGAAACCGACCGACACGTCCGGCAGGGCCGCGTCGCGCCGGTAGATCTCGAGGTAGTCGTCCTGGAGCACCGCCGCCTCGAGGGCGGCCGGGTTGCCGATGGCCGAGATCGTGTAGGGCTGGGGGTAGGCGCGGCCCTGGATCAGCACCGCGTTGCCCTCGCACTTGATGCCGGTGGTCGTCACCACGCGCTTGCCCTGGATCGTCACCGCCTCGGCGCCTCCCTTCCACATCGCGTTGACCACGGCCTGGATGTCCTGCTGGTGCACCACCAGGAACTTGATCGGCTGCGTCGAGGAGTTGATGACGTCCTCGGGAGCATCGGACAGGGTGATGGTGAGGCCGGGTCCGGAGACGGGGGTCAGCCCGGCCGGCGCCTTCATGGCGTCGATGCCCTCCTGCAGCTGCTTCACCCCCGAGTCGCCGACCTGCCCGGTGAGCCGCTCGACGTCCGCGGTGACGTCGCGGACCCGGGCCTCGAGCTGCTCGTAGTCGCGGTTCTCGGCGGCCACGAGTGACCCGAGGTCGGTGTAGCGTCCCGGACGGAGGTCGGTGCCCTCGCTGTTGGCCGAGCTGGTGACGAACAGCACCCCGCACGCGATCACGACCAGCGGCGTGGCGAACCGCCACGGACCACGGGGCGCGCCGGCGCCGTCATCGGGCCTCACGTGGGACGGACGGGACATGGCGACTACGCTAACCCCGCAACCCAGCGGGACCAAGGTCCGACCGGACGGTCCCGACGCACAACCGAGGAGTTCTGGTGTCCAAGCCCAAGGCCAAGCAGGAGTACGACGAGCTGGCGGGAGCCCCCGTGTTCACGCCACGGACCCTGGTCGCCATCGTGCTGGCTGTGCTCGGCATCGCCTGGCTCGTCTACTACTACCTCGCCGTGCGGGTCGACCCGACCGTGATCCCGGCTCCCGGCGCCGGCGGTCCGGCGTTCATGGGCGACCTGGGCAACTGGAACTACGCGATCGGCTTCGGCCTGCTGTTCCTCGGCCTGGGGATCTCGGCCCACCCGAGCACGCCGCTGGGCCGGGGCCGCGGCGTGGTGGTCGGCATGCTCGCGTGCTTCCTCATCGGTCTGCTGTGGATCTGCACCTACTACGTGTTCAGCGACGACCCGTCGAACATCCCGGTCATGAACGACCTCGAGCAGTACAACCTGCTCGTGGGCATCTCCTTCATGGCCGTGGGCTTCTCCTTCGCCACTCGCTGGGAGTGAGTCCCGGCCCGTGAGTGTCCGGCCGGTCAGTGTCTGGGCGCCGGCACGGTGGCCGGGACACCTGCTGGTGCTGGTGCTCCTCGGCACCGCCCTCTGGCTCGGCGCCTGGCAGTACGGCGCCGGTCAGGGCGAGCGGGAAGCCGCCGCGCGTGACCTCACCCGTGCCGATCCGGTCCCGCTCGCCGAGGTGCTCGGTCCCGACGACGCCTTCCCGGCCCCCTCGGTCGGGCAGCCGGTCACTGTCACCGGCGAGTGGGTCACCGACGCCACCGTCTTCGTCGAGCGAGACACCGGCTACTGGGTCGTCACCCCGCTGGCCGTCGACGGTGTGCCCGACGCACCGGCGCTCCCCGTGGTCCGCGGCGTGAGCGAGGTGCCGGCCGCCGACCCGGTCACGGGTCCGGCCGAGGTGACCGGCTGGCTGCAGCCGGCCGAGGGGACGGGAGCCGTGGACGACGACCCGACCGACGACGTGCTGCCCCAGCTGCGACCAGCCGATCTGGTGCAGCGGGTCGACCGGGACCTCTACAGCGGCTACGCCGTGGCGATGGAGCCGACCGCCGGGCTGGCCGCGGCCAGCCTCGAGGAGCTGCCCGACGCCGGTCGGCTCACCGGCCTCCGCAACTTCCTCTATGCCCTCGAGTGGTGGGTCTTCGGCGGGTTCGCGGTCTTCGTGTGGGTCCGGTATCTGCTCGACTCCCGCCGCGAGCCGCCCCGTAGGGTCGAGGCGTGAGAAACCTGTTCACCGGCTACCGCTGGCTCGCCCTCGTCGTCGGCGTACTGCTCGCCTTCGGCTCGCTGGTCGCCGCTCCCCTCAAGTACCTCGCCACCGAGGGCTCCTCGCTGCAGGAGTTCGGCGAGGCCGCGAGCCTGGTGTGGCTGGTGCACGGCTGGATCTTCATGGTCTACGTCGTGGTCGCGTTCCTGATCGCCCGCCGGTCCGGGTGGAGTGCGCAGTTCACCGGGCTGATGCTGGTCGCCGGGTTGGTGCCGCTGCTGATCTTCTGGGTGGAGCGCCGCGTCGTCGAGCGGCTCCGCGCCGAGCACCCCGAGCTCGCCGCGACCCGGTCCTGAGCCGGAGCCTGCGATGACCACGGCGTTCGTGCTGGGCGGCGGCGGAGTCCTCGGCGCGGTCGAGGTCGGCATGCTGCGGGCCCTGTTCGAGCGCGGCATCGCCCCCGACCTCGTGCTCGGCACCAGCGTCGGCGCCCTCAACGGCGCGATGGTGGCGCGCGACCCGAGTCCTGCGGTCATCGACCGGCTCACCGAGCTCTGGATCACCGTCAGCCAGTCCCGTGAGGTCTACGGCGACCGGCCGCTGCGCACCGTCCGCCGGGCGATGTCGACCGGCACCCACATCTACTCCTCGAAGCCGATGCGACAGCGGCTGGCCGAGGAGTTCGGCGACCAGCTGATCGAGGACCTCCCGGTGCGGTTCCAGGCCTGCGCCGCCCACATCGAACGAGCAGCCGAGCACTGGTTCGACTCCGGGCCGCTGGTGGACGCGGTCGTGGCGAGTGCCGCCGTACCCGGACTGCTGCCGCCGGCGGTCGTCGACGGCGAGCACTACCTCGACGGCGGCATCGTGAACTCCATCCCCGTCGCCCGCGCCGTGCAGCTCGGCGCCACCCGGCTCTTCGTGCTGCAGGTGGGCCGGATCGACCGGCCGCTGGCGGTGCCGCGGCGACCGTGGGAGGTCGCCCGGGTGTCCTTCGAGATCGCCCGCCGACACCGGTTCCAGCGTGAGATGGCCGAGCTGCCGGCCCACGTCGAGGCACACGTGCTGCCCGCGCGCGGCACGTCTCCGCGCGACGACACCCTGCGCGGCCACCGCGACCTCAGCAGCGTCGAGGCCCGCATCGAGGCAACGTACGCCGCGAGCCTGGCCTACCTGGCGGACGTGTGAGCGAGCGCGCGTTGTGGCTGCTGCGCCGCGGTGTCGTGGCCCCCGCGGTGCTGCTGCTCACCGCGTTCGTGTGGGTGACGCTGCCGGCCTGGCTGGTGGCCGCGGCGCTGCTCTCCCCGGTGCTGCCGGGGAGGTGGCGGGCGCTGCGGCTGCTGTGGCTGACGATCGCCGCGCTGACCTGCGAGTCGCTGCTGCTGCTGGTGATGCTCGGGCTCTGGTTCTCCGCCGGCTTCGGCCGTCGGCTGCGCACGCCGTACTTCGAGGGCATCCACTACGACCTGGTCCAGGGCACGACGTGGGTGTTCTTCCGTGAGGCCCGGCGGGTGCTGGCGCTGCGGATCGAGACCGACGGACCGTCGCCGGACGCCCATCCCGGCGTCCCGATCCTGGTCGCCTGCCGGCACGCCGGCCCCGGTGACTCGTTCATCCTCATCCACGCGCTCATGCACTGGTATGCCCGCGAGCCGCGGGTGGTGCTCAAGGACACGCTGGCCTGGGACCCGGTCATCGACGTCCTGCTCAACCGGATCCCGGCCCGGTTCATCACCCCCAGCCCCGGCGCGGGCGAGGACCTCGAGACCCAGATCACCGAGCTCGCCCACGGCCTCGACGAGAACGACGCGTTCGTGATCTTCCCCGAGGGTGGCAACTTCACGCCCGAGCGGCGGCAACGCGCCATCGACCGGCTCCACCGGCTCGGCATGGACCGGATGGCGCTGCGGGCCGAGTCGATGACCCACGTGCTGGCGCCGCGGCCGGGCGGCTTCATCGCCGCGCTGGACGGAGCGCCGGACGCGGACGTCGTCCTCGTGGCCCACACCGGCCTCGACCACATGCTCACCGTCCGCGACGTGTGGCGCGAGCTGCCCATGGACAAGGTGATCGTGATGCGCTGGTGGCAGGTGCCACGTGAGGAGATCCCGGACGGCCGCGAGGAGCGGATCGAGTGGCTCTTCGGCTGGTGGGAGCGGATCGACGAGTGGGTGGAAGCGAACCGCCCCGAGGATCTGCGATCCTCGGGGCGGTCGTGACGCTCTAGGCCAGCTCTGGGGGCCAGCTCTGGGGGCCAAGCTCTGGGGTCAGCTCTTGGCGTCGTCCGGCTCGTCGAGCACGACCTCGTCGGCCGGGTCGTCCGGCGTCGAGACGGCGTGGGCGCTGTCGGCGGAGTCGGCCATCGCCTCGTCCGGCGAGGAACCCGCGCTGTCGTCCGCCGAGGCTGCGGCCGCGGGTGCCGGGGTGGGCGGACGCGGCGCAGGCGGCGGGGTCGGGGTGTAGGAGGACTGCCAGTTCTGGCTCTCCTGGCCACCCTTGAGCTTCTTGGCCACGAACGCGGCGGCAGCGGCCACCCCGCCGAACAGCACGATCTTCTTGAACTTGCCGCGCTTCTTCGGCTTCTCACCCTTGAGCTCGGCCACCTTGGCGGCGGCCAGGTCACGGCTCTCGGTCGCCTTCGCGGAGGCCACCTCCGAGAACGCGGCAGCCTTCTCGGCAGCCACGGCGGCGCCGTCCGCGATCAGCGGCCGGGCGCGGTCACGCGCGTCGGAGATCGCTGGCCCGGCCTTGTCGCGGGCATCCTGGAGGAGGGGCACGGCACGTTCGCGGGCGGTGTCGACCGCCTGCTCCACGTGGGGGCGTACCTGGACCACGGCCTGCTCGACGTAATCGGCGGCCTGCTCCATGAGGGACTTCTTCTTGCGGATACCCATGAGGGAATCTTCCTCTCGCTCGCGTATCGCCCAATCGTTTCACGTCCGCCCAAGCCGGGCCAGCCACCCGAACAGGTGATTGGACGGATCTGCGAGGATCGAGGCGCACGAACCCCAAGACAACAGCCCCGACGAGAGAGCAGGACATGGCCGACCAGCAGGCGATCCTGAAGACCAACCACGGCGACATCACGCTGAACCTCTTCCCGAACCACGCGCCGGAGACGGTGGCCAACTTCACCGGCCTCGCCACCGGCACCAAGGAGTACGACGCCGGCAACGGCTCCTCCGGACCCTTCTACGACGGGCTGACCTTCCACCGCGTCATCCCCGGTTTCATGATCCAGGGCGGCTGCCCGCTCGGCACCGGCACCGGTGGCCCGGGCTACACCTTCAAGGACGAGCCGCACCCCGAGCTGGTCTTCGACAAGCCCTACCTGCTGGCGATGGCCAACGCCGGGCCGGGCACCAACGGCTCGCAGTTCTTCGTCACCGTGGGCCCCACGCCCCACCTGAACCGCAAGCACACCATCTTCGGCGAGGTGGCCGACCAGTCCTCGCGTGACGTGGTCGACACCATCGCCGGAGTCCGCACCGGTGGCGGCGACCGTCCCGTCGAGCCCGTCGTCATCGAGTCCGTCGAGGTCGTCGGCTCCTGAGCACCGAGCCCACGCCCCAGACGCCTCCCGAGCCGGAGGTGCCGACCTGTTATCGGCACCCCGGCCGGGAGTCGTACATCCGCTGCCAGCGGTGCGACCGGACCATCTGTCCGGACTGCATGCGCGACGCGGCGGTCGGGTTCCACTGCCCGTCGTGCGTCGCCGAGGGCGCGAAGTCGACCCGCCAGGCCCGCGCGCCGTACGGCGGCGTCCGCTCCAGCAACCCCGCCCTCACCTCGATGGTGCTGATCGGCGCCAACGCGTTGGTGTTCCTCGGGCTCCTCGCCGGAGGCGGCGCCTCCAGCAGGCTCTTCGACCGGATCGCACTGATGCTCGGCAGCCGCTGCGAGCCGATCGGTCAGGCCGGCTTCTACCCCCAGGTGACGACCGAGGGCAGCTGCGTGGCCGACGTCGGCGGGTCCTGGGTCAGCGGCGTCGGTGACGGTGCCTACTGGCAGCTGGTCACCTCGATGTTCACCCACGTCGAGATCTGGCACATCGGCTTCAACATGCTGGCGTTGTGGTTCCTGGGCCCCCAGCTGGAGATGGCGATCGGCCGAGTCCGGTTCCTGGCCCTCTACTTCCTCTCCGGACTGGCCGGATCGGCGATGGTGCTGTGGCTCACCGACTCCCAGGTGCAGACCCTCGGCGCCTCGGGCGCGATCTTCGGGCTGATGGGCGGCCTGCTCGTGCTGGCGGTCAAGATCGGCGGCAACGTGTCGCAGATCGGCGGCTGGCTGCTGATCAACGCCGTGCTCACCCTCACCATCCCCAACATCTCCTGGCAGGGCCACCTCGGCGGCTTCCTCGGCGGCGTGCTGATCGCCGCGGTGGTCGTCTACTCCCCCCGGCAGCGCCGGGGCACCTGGCAGCTGGTCGGCCTGGTCTCGATCGCGCTGCTGCTGATCGCCGCTGTGGCCGCGCGCGTCGTCACGTTCGGCTGAGCGGTTGCTCCACAGGCGTCTCCACAGGTGTGGAGGAGTTACACGCCTGTAGTTCTCCACAGGTTGCTCCCCAGCGGTGGAGAACTTTTCGGCTCACGTCCCGGCTGCTGGTCATACCACTTGACCATCTCATGGCGCCTGGCTACGGTCGCCGACATGCCGCTGCAGCCCGTGAACCGTCGTTCTGTTCCCGACGAGGTCTTCGACCAGGTCCTGGCCGAGGTCGTGGAGGGCGGCCTCGGACCGGGTGAGACGCTCCCGAGCGAGCGCCGGCTGGCCGAGGTGCTCGGCGTCTCCCGGCCCGCCGTGCGCGAGGCCCTGCAGCGGATGGCCCAGACCCGGCTGGTCGAGGTCCGTCACGGGGGCGCGACCACCGTCCGCGACTTCCACCGAGCCGCCGGGCTCGACCTGCTGCCGCGGTTGCTCGTCCGCCGTGGCTCGCTCGACCTCGCCGTCGCCCGCAGCGTGCTCGAGGCCCGGCTCGCGGTCGGCCCGGCGGTCGCCGCCCTCGCCGCCCAACGAGGTGGTCCCGCGCTGGCCGCGCAGCTCACCGAGACGCTCGACGCGCTCGCCGCCACCGACGACGACGTCGCCCGCCAGCAGCACGCGCTCACGTTCTGGGACCAGATCGTCGACGCGGCCGACTCGCTGGTGTTCCGGCTCATGTTCAACAGCCTCCGCGCGGCCTACGAGCCGGCGCTGGCGGCGCTCGCCCCGCTGATGGCCGCCGAGGTCGGGCAGATCGGTGCCTACCGGATGCTCGCCGCCGCGCTCGAGGAGAGTGACCCCGACACCGCCCGCGCCGCCGCGGAGCGAGTGCTTCGCCCGGCGACCCAGAGCCTGCTGACCGCCCTCCGGCAGGCCGAGGAGGACCTGCGATGACCAAGGCGTCCCCCGAGGTCGAGGCGCTGGCGGCCGCGCGGCTGGCCGCCGACGAGTCACGGATCACCGGCCAGCAGGCCCGGCGTACGTCGCTCCCGCTGGCCGGCGCATGGCGGACCTTCTGGCGGGCGCCGTCACCGTGGCTGATCGGCGGCTTCCTGCTCGGTTCCGTGGTGGGTCGCGTCGTCGCGGGCCGGGGTGGCTGGTGGGAGTGGGCGATCCCCGCGGCGCTGCTCGCGGCGTTCCCCCTGATCGAGTGGGTCGTCCACGTCGTGGTGCTCCACTGGCGACCCCGCGACCTCGGGCCGATCCGCGTCGACTCGCTGCTCGCGCGCAAGCACCGCGCCCACCACGCCGATCCCCGGGACCTGCCGCTGGTGTTCATCCCGACGCCGGTGCTGGCCTGGCTGCTGCCGGCGTACGTCCTCCTCGCCTGGGCGCTGATGCCGACCACGTCCAGCGCGTTCACCCTGCTGGTGAGCGTCTACGCGATCATGGCCGGCTACGAATGGGTCCACTACCTGGTGCACAGCGACTACCGGCCTCGCAGCCGATGGTTCCGTCACGTGTGGCGCAACCACCGGCTCCATCACTACAAGAACGAGCACTACTGGTTCGGCGTGGCCACCGCCGGCACCGCCGACCGGTTGCTGCGCACCTACCCGACGCCTGCGGACGTCGCCACGTCGCCGACGGTCAAGGCGCTGCACGGCAGACTAGATTGCGGAGGGTGATCCACCACCTGAACTGCGCCACGCTCCGGCCGATCGGCTCCTTCGGTGGCCGGGTGGCGCCACCGCGGATCGTCGCCCACTGCCTGCTCGTCGAGCGGCCCGACGGACTGACGCTGGTCGACACCGGATTCGGCCGCGACGACATCGCGGCGCCGCGGCGGCTCGGGAGACCGTTCGTGGCCGCACTGCGGCCGGCGCTGATCGAGGCGGAGACCGCCGCCGCGCAGGTGGTCGCCCTGGGTCACCGCATCGGTGACGTCACCGACATCGTGCTCACCCACCTCGACCTCGACCACGCCGGTGGCCTCCCGGACTTCCCGCACGCGCGGATCCACGTCTACGGCGCGGAGCTGGACGCCGCGCTGAACCCCGCACTGCGCGAGCGGGCCCGCTACGTGCCGGGCCAGTGGGCGCACGGACCCCAGTGGGTGCGGCACGAGGTGGCCGGTGATGACTGGCTGGGGTTCGAGGCGGTGACGGCGCTGACCGACGACGTGCTGCTGGTGCCGTTGCACGGCCACACCCGCGGCCACTGCGGCGTCGCCGTACGCCGGCAGGACGGCGGCTGGCTGCTCCACGCCGGCGACGCCTACTTCGACGCGGGTGAGAAGGAGACGCCTCCCCACGCCGCTCCCGGGCTGCGGCTCTTCCAGCGGTTGATGGCCGTCGACGACGGCCAGCGGGTCGCCAACCAGGCCCGGCTGCGCGAGCTGCACGCCGCACGCCCGGCCGAGGTCACCATCTTCAGCGCCCACGACGCCACGGAGTACGACGCCCTCGCGGCTAGTCTCCGGACATGACGATCACGGCGGACCAGGCCGCCCGGTTCGCCGACGCGTTCACCGCCATGGCCGACAACATGGGCCGCGCGGTGCTGGGCAAGGACCACGTCGTGCGCCTCGCCCTCACCTGCCTGCTGTCCGAGGGCCACCTGCTGCTCGAGGACCTGCCCGGCACCGGCAAGACGATGCTGGCCCGGGCACTGGCCAACACCGTCGAGGGCACCCACGCCCGGATCCAGTTCACCCCCGACCTGCTGCCCGCCGACGTCACCGGCGTCACCGTCTACGACCAGCACAAGGGGGTCTTCGAGTTCCACCCCGGGCCGATCTTCCACGACATCGTGCTGGCCGACGAGATCAACCGCGCCTCGCCCAAGACGCAGGCGGCACTGCTCGAGGTGATGGAGGAGGGGCACGTCACCGTCGACGGCGTCGCCCACGACGTGCCGCGGCCGTTCATGGTGATCGCGACCCAGAACCCGATCGAGCAGGCCGGCACCTACCGGCTGCCCGAGGCGCAGCTCGACCGGTTCCTGATGAAGACGTCGGTCGGGCACCCCGACGCCGAGTCGACCGAGCTGATGCTGCTCGAGGCCGGCGTACGGGACCGGGCCCTGCTCGCGGAGCCGATCGCCAGCAAGGCCCTGGTGGACGAGCTGGTGAAGCTGGCCGGCGAGGTGCACGTCGACCGCGCGATCGTGCGCTACGTCCGTGAGCTGGCCGAGGCGTCGCGCGAGCTGGACCACCTCCAGCTGGGCCTCTCCGCGCGTGGCTGCCTGGCACTGATCCGCACCGCCAAGACCTGGGCCGGCGCGCACGGCCGCACCGCGGTCGTTCCTGCCGACATCACCGCGCTGGCGACGCCGGTGCTGTGCCACCGGTTGCTGCTCGACCCGCAGGCACAGTTCTCCGGCATCACCGTCGACGGCGTCATCGAGGACCTGCTCGCGGCGGTCCCGCCACCCACCGACCGGGCCTGACGTGAGACGCGCGCTCGGCGTCGTCACCCGCGGCGGAGCCGCTGCGGCACGGAGCGTCGGCCCCGCCGGGCGCGCCGTGCTGGCGCTGCTCGTGGCGTCGTACGCCGCCGTCCGCTGGGCCGGCCTCGCCGAGTTCGTGGTGGTCGGCGTGCTCTGTGTCGTGCTGCTGGTGCTGGCGCTGCCCTTCGTGCTGCTGCCGACCCGGGTCCGCGCCCGGATCGTGCTGCGCCCCACCCACACGGTCGCCGGCGAGACGGGGGTGGCACGACTCCACGTGCGCAACCGGTCGCCGCTGCCGCTGCTGCACCCGGCGGTCCGGCTGCCGATCGGTCGCGACGAGGTGTGGCGGCGGCTCCCCACGCTGCGTCCCGGCGTCGAGACCGTCCACGAGCTCGCGGTCCCCACGACGCGTCGGGGTGTGATCCGGGTCGGCCCGGTGCGCGCGCGTCGGACCGACCCGCTCGGGCTGCTGCGGCGGGAGGCGACGTGGGGCCGGGCCGCGGAGCTCTACGTGCGGCCGCGGATGATCGCCCTCGATGCGCTCGGCACCGGCTTCCTGCGCGACCAGGACGGCGCCCCGCTCGACGAGATCTCGATGGACGACCTGGCGTTCCACGCGCTGCGGGAGTACGTCCGCGGCGACGACCTGCGCCACGTCCACTGGCGTTCCTCGGCGCGCGCCGGCCAGCTGCTGGTGCGGCAGTACCACCAGACGCGGCGCAACCACGTGACCGTTCTCCTCGACGACGCCGGGTCGGCGTACGACGGTGAGGAGGACTTCGAGCTGGCGGTCTCGGTCGCGGCCTCGCTGGCGTTGCGGGCCTCCCTCGACCAGTGCGAGCTGACGTTCGTCTGCGGCCCCGAGGTGGTGAGCGGTCGCGATGCCTCCGAGGTGCTCGACGCGTGCTGCCGGGTGGCCCTGGACGCCGACGGGAGCCTGGCTGCGGCAGCCCACCGGGCGGTGCGCCTCGCACCCGACACCAGCCTGTTGCTGGTCACCGGCGAACGGACGTCGCGTGACGCGGTCGGCGGCGCCCGGCTCTCCTGGCCGGGCGAGGTGCGGACGCTGCTGTTCCGGGCCGGCGCATCGGCTGAGAGCCAGGTGCGTGACGAGGCCGGCGTCCGGGCGGTCCGGGTCGGACGGCTCGGTGACCTCCCGCGGCTGCTCGGCGGCCTCACGGCGGTGACCCGATGAGCCGCGTCCGCGAGTCCAACCCGGTCCACACGCTGAGCGACCTCGCGCTCGCCATGACCCTCACCGTCGTGGCACTGCTCGGCTGGGCCACGACCTACGACGGCGACGGCTGGCTCGTGGTCGGCGTGATCGGCTGCTCCGTCGGCGCGGGGGTCGCGGCGGCGGTCGCCGGGCGCGGCTTCGGCGTCGACGTGGTGCTGCTGGTGCTGATCCCGGTCTACCTGGTCTCTGCGGGGCCGGTCGCGTCGTCGGCGCGGCTCGACGGGCAGATCTTCGTGGAGGTCATCGGCGGCACCGTGACCTCGTGGCCGCTGCTCGCGGGCACCCACCCGCTGATCGACCCCAGCGGAGTGCTGCTGCTCCCGCCGTACCTGGTCGGGGTCCTGGTCACCGGCCTGGCGGCCGGGCTCGCGATGACCTCCCGTTCACCGGGCCTCCCGCTGCTGCCGCCACTGGCTGGATTCGCCACGGTGCTGGTGATGGGGCGCGGGGAGCCGGACTCCGTGGTCGGGCACGCGCTGCTCTTCGGCGGGGTCGGCGTGCTGTGGGTGATGGTGCGTGCGATCCGGATCGAGGTGCGTGCCGGCGCGGCGGCGCTGGCGACCCGCTCCGCGCTGGCGGTCGTGATGGTCGGGGCTGCCGTCGCCGTGGCGGGACCGATCGCGTCGCGCATCGACGTCGACACCGCGCGGTTGGTGGTGCGCGAGCGGATCCCGACGTACGCCGTGTCGGAGGTGCCGGGTCCGCTGACCGGCTTCCGCAACTTCACCGAGCAGCCGGCCGGGCTGGTGTCGAACGTCCACGACCACGACCTGGTCACGATGCACGGGCTGCCGAAGGGCACCCGGATCCGGTTCGCGGCCCTCGACGTGTGGGACCAGACGGAGTTCTCGACCGACGACGGCACCGTGCCGGGGCGGGAGGACGACCGGTTCCTGCGGGTCTCCCGGTCCCTGGCGAACCCCGCTCGGGGCAAGGAGGTCGTGGTCGACGCCCAGATCCACCCGAACTACGACAGCCAGTGGGTGCCGATCACCGGCGCGGTGCAGTGGTTCGACTTCGAGGGCGCCGATGCGCGGCGACGGATGAGCGGCTTCCGGTTCAATCCGGCGACGGCCACCGCCGTGATGACGACCGAGCTCACCGGTGAGGACCGCTACCGGTTCCGGACCGTGCTCGCCGACGACCGCCTCAGCCGCACGATGGAACCGTGGCCCGAGCTCGACCTCGAGCTGTTCATCCAGGCCACGTTCGTCGACATCCCTGCCCACGCCTGGTCCCAGGGTGCGACCGGTCCGATGGACGCGGTGTTCCGCGCGGCGGAGACGCTGCGCTCGAGCGGTCGCTACAGCGACGGCGCGTTCGGCGCCGAGACCAAGTACCTGCCCGGCCACGACCGGGCCCGGATCGGCCCGCAGTTCATCCACGGCAGCCTCACCGGCAACGACGAGCAGTACGCCACGGTGATGGCACTGGTCGCCACCCGGCTCGGCGTCCCGGCTCGGGTCGTGGTCGGTGCCGTCGTACCGGCAGACGGGGTGGTGCAGGGCAGTGACGTCGAGGCCTGGGTGGAGCTGCGCGTCGATGACGGCAGCTGGCGCACGCTGCCGACTGAGCGGTTCATGAGCCTGACGCCCCCGGAGGCCGACCGCTTCGACCAGAACCCCGACCCGAACATCAAGCTGCCGAACCTGCCGCCGCAGCAGGTGCCGGATCAGCCCCGGGTCGCCGACGACGAGCCGCCCTCCGACCGGGACGGCTCCGGGATCGCCGAGGCAGCGTGGTGGCCGTGGCTGCTGGCCCTGCTGGTGGCGCTCGTCGGCTCGGTCCCGGCACTGAAGCTGGTCCGGCGCCGTCGTCGGCTCGGTCATGACCGCACCACCCGTCGCTACGCCGGTGCGTGGGCCGAGCTCGTCGACTCCGCCCGCGACCTGGGGACCCCGGTGGCCTCGGGCGTCACCCGCCAGGCCCAGGCCGCCTGGCTCGGCGACGACCCGCGGCTCGACGTACTGGCGTGGGACGCCGACCTGGTGATCTTCGGGATCTCCGACCCCACCACCGACGACGCCGCCGACTTCTGGTCACGGGTCGACGCCCTGCGACGGGAACGGCTCGCCGCTGCCCCGCGGTGGCGGCGCTGGCTGGCGCCGTTCCACCCCGGCTCGCTGCGGCCGGCCCGCTACAGCCCGGTGGGCTCCTCGAGCGGCACGACCTCGGGACAGACCGCGAACGGGAGCTCGCCGAGCAGCGCCAGGGCGGCGGCCGCGGTCGGGTCGTCGACGGCGTAGCCGAGACGTCCCGACGAGGGGTCGGCGGCGCCGTTCACGTAGGTGTCGGAGAAGCCCGGGACCGGCCAGTCCTCCCCGATGCGCAGCCGCTCGAACAGGTCGTCCCGCCCGGGCTCCACCCAGACCGTCGCGGTGTGGTCGCCGTACGCCACCGCGAAGCCGGGGAGCTCGTCCAGCGTCGTCACCGGGTGCTCGGAGAGCAGGGCCTCCTGCTCCTCGGCGCCGGCGTCCGGGCCGAGGGCCTCGTGGAGCGGGACGCAGCCACGGTGCAGGTACGTCGCGGTCGCAGGCTCGTCGACCAGCGGCTCCCACTGCTCCTCGTTGCCCCACACGTCGACGTCCGCCGTGCCGCTGACGACGAGGCGGTCGCCCGCGACGAGCTCGGCGTCCGCCAACGGTGCGACGCCGTCCTCGATCGCGCGTCGGACGCCGGCGAGGTCGAGGTCGGGGCGCAGCGCGAGCACATAGCCGGGTCCGTCCGCCCCGGTCCACCGCGCCTCCCAGTCGACGTCGTCCTGGCTGAAGCCGTAGTCGAGGTCGAGGGTCGACGCCTCGTCACGCAGCAGTCCGTCGGTCAGCAGCGCCGCCTCGGTCTGCGCCCGCTCCCAGAACGCGAACCGGTCCGTCATCAGGTCCTCGCTGGTCAGGTCGGGCTGGCCGAGCTGGACGCGCACCTGGTCCCAGTCCATCACCGTGATCGTGTCCGCGGTCTGCGGCACCAGCGAGAGCACCGCGGCGGCCGGCTCGGCCTTCGCGTCGTACGCCGGCGCGGGCTCGGGCTCGACGGAGGCGAGCGTCCGCGGCGGGTCGGGATCGGGCTCGGACTGGCAGGCCGAGAGCCCGGCCCCCGTGAGCACGAGGGCGAGGAGCAACGGGCGCACGCGGACGATTATCCGCGTCGGGTCACTCGCAGTTGTTGCAGGGCCCCTCGGCCGGCATCACCATGAAGCAACGCGGGCAGCTCTCGACGGGACGTGCGGCCAGGGTCGCCTTGCGCATCCGGGAACGGCTGGCCGACAGCTTCGGGGTGAGGACGGCGACGCCGCCGTCCGCCGGCAGCCCCGGCGCCTCGAAGTAGGCGTAGCAGGCCAGGCGCTCGATGGCGGCGTGGGCATCGGGGTCGTCCGGGGTCTCGCCGGTGGCGGCGGCCACCGTGGCGGCGTACGCGTCTCCGACGCTGCCCTCCGCGTTGACGCAGAGCGCGGTCAGGTTCGGCTCGCCACGCTTGTCGCAGTCGGCGGCCACCAGGGCGAGCACGTCGCCGATCCAGTAGTGGGTGCGCTGGGTGGCGGTGATCTCGGTGCGCGCCTGAGCGCCGGCAGCGAGGTCCTTGGTGGTCATCACGTGGTGATAGCGGCGCGCGATGCCCAGCAGCAGCTCACGAGCGGCTTCGGCCCACGCGGCGTGCGCTTCCTCGGTGCTGACGTCGTCAGTGAGCACGGGTTCGATCACGCCGGAGCCTGCAGGGCGCGCACGCTGGCGCAAGGGGTGATCATGACCTGATCTACTCCCCGACCTCGATCCCACTCCGGGCATCGGGAGTGGTCTGGCATGCCGCGATCATGGGGTGGAGCCTAGGGGACTCGAACCCCTAACCCCCTGCTTGCAAAGCAGGTGCGCTACCAATTGCGCCAAGGCCCCCGGTGGATCATCGAAGAGGAGTGTCAGGAGCGCGGGGCGGGGTCGACGGGGTCGGTCGCCTCGGCCCAGAGCGCCTGCTCGGTGCGGCCGTCGTCAAGCTTCTTCTTCGCGAACGCGGCACCAGCGGCGGCCACCAGGACCAGCATGATCTTCTTCATCGTGACTCCTAGGTCGCCTCGGAACGAGGGAGTGGGTGGGCCTAAGAGGACTTGAACCTCTGACCTCTTCCTTATCAGGGAAGCGCTCTAACCGTCTGAGCTATAGGCCCTCATCGGGTGACGCTGTGCGCCTGCCGCCGGGCGAGACTACCCCACCGCGAGACCGCCCGACAAAATGGGATCAGTGGTCCTCGGAGAGGGTGACCTCGACGCCTCCGAGCAGTGCGGCGGCCATGTTGTAGAGGAAGGCGCCGAGCGTCGCGACGGCCGTCAGCAGCACCACGTCGATCACCGCGACGAGCATCGTGAAGCCCATGACTCGCGAGGTCCCGATGTAGGCGGTGATGTCGAAGGTGCCGGCCGCCTCGTCGCCCAGGATGTCCTGTGCGGTGGCGTTGATGGAGTCCCAGACACCGGCGGCGCCGAGCACGCTCCAGACGATGAACACCGAGACCACGGTCACGATGCCGAAGGCGACAGCGAGCAAGAACGCCGTCTTCATGACCGACCAGGGGTCGACCCGCGTGAGTCGCAGTCGCGCCCGGCGCGGCGACTTCTTGCCGAGGGTCGCCGCGCGCTGCGCGGCCGCCTTCGACTCGGGTCGTGCGTTCGCGCGGTGTTCGTCGGCGGCCTGTGACAGCTTCGCCGAGATCCGCTCGGTCAGCGGAGGCCGCGCGGCGGTGTCGTCGTCACGAACCGCAGTCGGCGGGACGCGTCGCTCCGTCATCAGTCCTCCTGGGTGCCTGCAACGTCAGGGTCCTCCGGCGATTCGGACGCGCCGGACCCTTCGATTGTTGCACCCGGGGTCGACTCGGGCGATTCCGCGACCGGGACGGCGCCGGCCTCGACGGCCTCGTCCTCGACCTCTTCCTCGACCTTGGCCTCCACCGATCGGGCCACCACCGCCACCGAGTCACCGGACTTCGGCGCAACGAACTTCACGCCCTGCGTGGAGCGACCCATGGGCCGGAAGTTCTCGTTGATCGGGCTGCGGACGACCTGTCCGCCCGCGGTGATCGAGAGGACCTCGTCACCGTCCTCGACGATGAAGCCACCGACCAGGACCCCGCGCTCCTCGTTGGCCAGGGTCATCGCCTTGACCCCCTTGGTGCCGCGGTTGGTCAGCCGGTAGTCGCTGATCCGGGTGCGCTTGGCGTAGCCGCCGTCGGTCATGGTGAAGACGTACTGGACGTTCTCCTCCGACTGCTCGGCCTCGGCCTGAGCGGCGCGGATCACCGACATCGACAACACCGAGTCGCCGGCGGCGCGTGCCATCCCGGTCACTCCGGACGTCGCCCGGCCCATCGGGCGCAGCTGACTGTCGTCGGCGCGGAACCGCACCGCCTGGCCCTTGCGGGAGACCAGCAGGATCTCGTCCTCGGCGAACACCAGCTCGGCGCCGATCAGCTCGTCGTCGTCGTCGCGGAAGTTGATCGCGATCACGCCCGCCTGGCGAGGGCTGTTGTAGTCACCGAGCCTGGTCTTCTTGACCAACCCGTTGCGGGTGGCGAGGACGAGGTACGGCGCCTGCTCGTAGTCGCGGATCGCCAGCACCTGGGCGATGGACTCGTCGGGCAGGAACGACAGCAGGCCGGCGACGTGGCCGCCCTTCGCGTCCCGTGAGGCCTCCGGAAGGTTGTAGGCCTTGGTCCGGTAGACGCGACCGGCGGTGGTGAAGAACAGCAGCCAGTGGTGGTTGGTCGTCGCGATGAAGTGCTCGACCACGTCGTCGCCGCGCAGCGATGCGCCGCGGACTCCCTTGCCGCCCCGCTTCTGCAACCGGTACTGGTGACGCAGCGTCCGCTTGGCGTAGCCGCCGCGGGTGATGGAGACGACCAGCTCCTCGTCGGGGATCAGGTCCTCCATCGACAGGTCGCCGTCGGCCGCGATGATCTGGGAGCGGCGCTCGGTGCCGTACTTGTCGACGATCTCGCCGAGCTCGGCGGAGATGATGGAGCGCTGGCGGGTGACGTTGGCCAGGATGTCCTCGAGGTCGGCGATGACCCGCTCGAACTCGGCCAGGTCGTCGATGATCTTCTGTCGCTGCAACGCGGCCAGCGACCGCAGCTGCATGTCCAGGATCGCCGTGGCCTGGAGCTCGTCGATGTCGAGCATCTCCATCAGGCCGGTGCGGGCCTCGGCCACGTCGGGCGAGCGCCGGATCAAGGCGATGACCTCGTCGAGCTGGTCGAGCGCCTTGACCAGACCGCGCAGGATGTGGGCGCGCTCCTGGGCCTTGCGCAGGCGGTACTCGGTGCGGCGGCGGATGACCTCGAGCTGGTGGGTGACCCAGTTGGAGATGAACTGGTCGATCGAGAGCGTGCGCGGCACGCCGTCGACCAGGGCGAGCATGTTGGCCGAGAAGTTCGTCTGCAGCTCGGTGTGCTTGAGCAGGTTGTTGAGCACGACCCGGGCCACCGCGTCGCGCTTGAGCACCACGACGAGTCGCTGGCCGGTGCGGCCCGACGAGTCGTCGCGTACGTCGGAGATGCCCTGGACCTTGCCGGAGTCGGCGAGCTCGGCGATCTTGAGCGCGAGGTTGTCGGGGTTGACCATGTAGGGCAGCTCGGTGATCGACAGGCAGGTGCGTCCCCGGTTGTCCTCGTCGATCTCGATCACGGCCCGCTGCGTGACCGAGCCGCGACCGGTCCGGTAGGCCTGCTCGATGCCCTCACGGCCCACGATCAGCGCACCGTTGGGGAAGTCGGGGCCCTTGATCCGCTCGATCAGCGCGTCCTGCAGCTCCTGACGGGAAGCGTCGGGGTGGTCGAGAGCCCACTGCGCGCCCTCGGCGACCTCACGGAGGTTGTGGGGCGGGATGCTGGTGGCCATGCCGACCGCGATGCCGGCGGAACCGTTGACCAGCAGGTTGGGGTAGCGCGCCGGCAACACCGTCGGCTCCTCGGAGCGGCCGTCGTAGTTGGGCTGGAAGTCGACGGTCTCCTGCTCGATGTCGCGGACCATCTCCAGCGCCAACGGCGCCATCCGGCACTCGGTGTAACGCATGGCGGCGGCGGCGTCGTTGCCCGGCGACCCGAAGTTTCCCTGGCCGTGGATCAGCGGCGCGCGCATCACCCAGGGCTGGGCGAGCCGGACCAGGGTGTCGTAGATCGCGGTGTCTCCGTGCGGGTGGTACTGACCCATCACGTCACCGACCACGCGGGAGCACTTGGAGAAGCCGCGGTCGGGACGGTAGCCGCCGTCGTACATCGCGTAGAGCACCCGGCGGTGCACCGGCTTGAGGCCGTCGCGGACGTCGGGCAGCGCCCGGCCCACGATGACCGCCATCGCGTAGTCGATGTAGGCGCGCTGCATGGAGGTCTGCAGCTCGATCGGCTCGATCCGGCCGCCGCCACCGCCGCCCCCGCCGCCCTCGGTCAGGTTCCCGGTCTGCTCAGTCACGTGTCTTCGTCTCTCTGGTCGGTTCTACTGGAGTCTAGGAATCTGGTTAGAAACCTAGATATCCAGGAATCGCACGTCCTTGGCGTTGCGCTGGATGAACGAGCGGCGCTGCTCGACGTCCTCCCCCATGAGGATCGAGAAGATCTCGTCGGCCCGCGCCGCGTCGTCGAGGGTCACCTGGAGCATCAGCCGTTGCTCCGGGTCCATGGTGGTGTCCCACAGCTCCTCGGCATTCATCTCACCCAGACCCTTGTAGCGCTGGACCGGGTTCTCCTTGGGGAGCTTCTTGCCCTGGTCGAGCCCGTCGCTCATGAGCAGGTCGCGCTCGGCGTCGGAGTAGACGAACTCGTGCTCGGCCGGCTTGTTCCAGCGGATCCGGTAGAGCGGGGGCTGGGCCATGTAGACGTAGCCGTGCTCGATGAGCGGCCTCATGAAGCGGAACAGCAGCGTCAACAGCAAGGTGTTGATGTGGTGGCCGTCGACGTCGGCGTCGGCCATCAGCACGACCTTGTGGTAGCGCAGCTTGTCGAGGCTGAACTCCTCGTGGATGCCGGTGCCGAGCGCGGAGATGATCGCCTGGACCTCGGTGTTGGCGAGCACCTTGTCCAGGCGCGCCTTCTCGACGTTCAAGATCTTGCCGCGGATCGGCAGGATCGCCTGGATCCGTGAGTCGCGACCCTGGCGCGCCGAGCCGCCGGCGGAGTCGCCCTCGACGATGAAGACCTCGCACTCGGCGGGGTTGGTGGACTGGCAGTCCGAGAGCTTGCCCGGGAGGCCACCGCCGCCGAGCAGGCCCTTGCGGGAGCGAGCCAGGTCGCGCGCCTTGCGCGCCGCGATCCGGGCACTCGCCGCGGCCTGGCTCTTGCGCACGATGTCGCGGCCCTCGGCCGGGTTCTCCTCGAGCCAGGCGCCGAGCTGGTCGTTGACCAGCCGTTGCACGAAGCCCTTGGCCTCGGTGTTGCCGAGCTTGGTCTTGGTCTGGCCCTCGAACTGCGGCTCCTCCAGCTTGATCGAGAGGATCGCGGTGAGGCCCTCGCGGATGTCGTCGCCCGACACCCGGTCCTCGCGCTTCTTGATCAGGCCCCACTCCTCGCCCCAGTGGTTGACCTGCGAGGTGAGCGAGGCCCGGAAGCCTTCCTCGTGGGTGCCGCCCTCGTGGGTGTTGATGGTGTTGGCGAAGGTGTGGACCGACTCGGTGAACGTGGTGTTCCACTGCATCGCGACCTCGAGGCTCATGTGGCTCTCGGAGTCCGGCGGCGTCTCGGCCTCGAAGTTGATGATCGTCGGGTTGGCCTTGTCCTTGCGGCGGTTGAGGTGCTCGACGTAGTCGACGAGGCCGCGGTCGTACTTGAAGACCTGCTCGATGCCACCCTCGGCTGCGCGCTTGATCGCGTCCTGACCGGCCTGGTCGACGGTGTCGGCCACGGTGTCGTCCTCGACCGCGTCGGCGACCAGCTCGGCCGACGGACGTTCGTCGCGGACGACGATCTCGAGTCCCTTGTTGAGGAACGCGTACTCGCGGATCCGGGTGGTGATCGTCTCGAGGTTGTACGTCGTGGTCTCGAAGATCGTCGTGCTGGCCCAGTAGGTCACGGTGGTGCCGGACCCCTCGCCGTCCTCGAGCGGACGCACCTCCTCGAGGTCGGCGTCCGGGACGCCGCTCTGGAAGGTCTGGCGCCAGTGGTGGCCGCGGTTCTTCACGTCCACGACCAGCCGGCTCGACAGCGCGTTGACCACCGAGACACCCACGCCGTGGAGTCCACCGGAGACCTTGTAGCCGCCACCGCCGAACTTGCCGCCGGCGTGGAGCATGGTGAGCGCCATCGTCACCGCAGGCATGTCCTGCCCGGGGGCGGTGTCGGTGGGGATGCCGCGGCCGTTGTCCTCGACCCGGATGCCGCCGTCGCTCAGCAAGGTGAGCACGATCCGGTCGCAGTGGCCGGCCAGCGCCTCGTCCACGGCGTTGTCGACGATCTCCCAGATCAGGTGGTGGAGCCCGCGCTCGCCGGTCGACCCGATGTACATGCCCGGGCGCTTGCGGACGGCCTCGAGCCCTTCGAGGACCTGGATCGCGGAGGCGTCGTACTCGCCGGAGGGGTGGTTCCTGTCGACTGGCTTGTCGGGCTGCTCGGCGGTCACACGCACCTCTTGAAAGGTTGTCGGATCCCCACGCACGTCGACCCGGAGGCCGGCATGGAGAAGGCCGCCGATCCGCGCGGGGGCGAGGCGGGCGACCCAACCGCCATGATACCCCCCAGCGGTCCCCAGATCACGCAGCGCTCCACAGGAACAGGGGGGATCCTGGCTGAAAATGGCGCCTGAGCCGCCCGCAACCGCCGTTTCGCGGCGGTGGCAGGGTGCCCGCCGGGTCCCCCTACGCCGACGAGGCCCTCAGATCGCCCACCGGATCAGCCGTAGGTGTCGCGGGGTCCGCGTCCGTCGCGTACGGAGCGGGGGCCCTTCTTCCAGCTCGGACCACGGGGGCCGAGCACCTCGATCACGGTCACCGTGCCGTGGCCGAGCTCCTCGTTGAGGCGGCGCACGAGGCCCGGCGCGAGCAGCTTGAGCTGGGTCGCCCAGGCGGTGGCATCGGTCCGTACGACCAACGTGCCGTCGGCGAACGTCTCGGGGGTGCTGTGGGCGCCGATCTCCGCGCCGACCAGCTCCGACCAGCGGCCGAAGACGGCATGGACGCGCAGGTCGACCTCCCACCCGTGATCCTCGACCATCCGTCCGACGGTGATGTCGAGCAGCTGCGGGTCGCGCTCGTCGGGAAAGGAACCCGACACCCGCGCCCGGGACGGCGGCAGCGACCGCGCCCGCTTCTTGGCCCGCTTCGCCGGGGTCGCGCGTGCCGAGGCGCGCGTCAGCGCACGTGCCAGGTCGAGCCCGTCGGCCGCCGGTTCGGGTGCCGGTTCGGTCGACTGGTCCTCCGGGCTCGTCTCGTCAGGCATCTCGCAGCACCTCACCGTCGCCGACGGTGAACCGGGAGCCGGCCAGCGCCGCCGGGACGTCGGCCGCGACCGCGGCGGTGACCAGCACCTGCTCGGCGTCGGCGACCAGGTCGGCGAGCTGATGGCGCCGTTCGGTGTCGAGCTCGGCGAAGACGTCGTCCAGGATCAGGATCGGGTCGTCGCCCTCGGCGCGGAGCAGGTCGTACGACGCCAGCCGCAGAGCCAGCGCGAAGGACCACGACTCACCGTGGGAGGCATAGCCGCGCACGGGCAGTCGTGCGTCCGGGTTGCCCAAGGTGAGCGCCAGCTCGTCACGATGTGGGCCCACCAGGCTGATGCCGCGGTCGAGCTCGTCACGGCGGCGGCGTTCGAGCTCGGCCAGGATCGCTTCGGTCAGCTCGGCCCGGGCGGTGACGCCGGCGAGGTCGAAGGAGGAGACGTAGTCCATCTCGGCGTCATCCCTGCTGGCACCCCGGGCCACGGTCTCGTAGGCCTTGCCGAGGTAGGGCCGCAGCTGCTCGACCAGGGCGAGCCGGGCCTCGAGCAGCTCGGCACCGGTGCCGGCCAGGTGGGCGTCCCACACCCCCAAGGTCGACAGTGCTCCCTCGCGGGCGCTGCCGCGCGCGAACCCGGCGGTCTTGAGCAGCGAGTTGCGCTGCCGGAGCACCCGGTCGTAGTCGGCGCGGACCCCGGCCAGTCGGGGGGTGCGCAGCACCAGCAGGTCGTCGAGGAAGCGGCGACGGTCCGACGGGTCGCCCTTGACCAGGGTCAGGTCCTCGGGTGAGAACACCACGGTCCGGACCAGGCCGAGCAGGTCGCGGGCCTTGGGCAGGGTCGAGCGGTTGACCCGGGCCCGGTTCGAGCGGCCCGGGTTCAGCTCCACCTCGAGCACGGCGCTGCGCCCGTCGCGGACCACCGCGGCGCGGATGATCGCCTGGTCGGAACCGGCCCGCACCAGCGGCGCGTCGGAGGAGACGCGGTGGGACCCGAGCCTCGAGAGGTAGTCGATCGCCTCGACCAGGTTGGTCTTTCCCTGCCCGTTGCGGCCGATGAAGGCGGTCGCCCCCGGGCCGAGCTCGACCTCGAGATCGGCGTACGACCGGAAGTCGTGGAGGGTCAGACGGTCGACGTACACAACAGGCTCATCGTGGTCTCACCTGGCGTCGTCGGAGACGTCGCCACCCTTCGGCGCGGACGTCTGGGTCGCGTGGCCGCCGAACTGGTTGCGCATCGCGGCCACCGCCTTCATCGCGGGGGAGTCGTCCTGGCGGGAGACGAAGCGGGCATAGAGCGCGGCCGTGATCGCCGGAGTGGCGACGGC
Organism: uncultured Actinomycetota bacterium; assembly: GCA_963782075.1. Lineage (GTDB taxonomy): Bacteria > Actinomycetota > Actinomycetes > Propionibacteriales > Nocardioidaceae > Nocardioides. The sequence goes on along the minus strand of CAWAIJ010000014.1, from coordinate 30,511 downwards.
GTTCTCGATGCCGGCCTCGACGGTCCAGCGACCCTCGCCGGAGTCCTCGGCATAGCCGCGGATGCTGGCCAGGTTGGGGTCGTCGTCGAGCGCGGCAACGAGCAGGTCGAGCAGCCAGGACCGGATCACGGTGCCCTCGCGCCAGGACCGGAAGACCTCGGTGACGTTGTCGGTGACGTCGGCCTTCTCGAGCAGCTCCCAGCCCTCGGCGTAGGCCTGCATGATCGCGTACTCGATACCGTTGTGGACCATCTTGGAGAAGTGGCCGGCACCGACCTTGCCGGCATGGACGGAGCCGAACTCACCCTCCGGCTTCAGTGCGTCGAAGGCCGGCTGGACCTTGGCGATGTCGTCGGCGTCGCCGCCGTACATCAGGGCGTAGCCGTTCTCGAGCCCCCAGACTCCGCCGGAGACACCGCAGTCGACGAACCCGACCCCCTGCTCGGCCAGGAGCTCGGCGTTGCGCAGGTCGTCGGTCCATCGAGAGTTGCCGCCGTCGACCACGACATCGCCCTCGTCGAGCAGATCCCCCAGTGCGCGCACGGTCTCTCGGGTCGGATCACCGGCGGGCACCATCACCCAGACCACCGTGGGACTGGGCAGTGCCGCGACCAGCGCCTCGAGACTGTCGACGTCGGAGACCTCGGGATTGCGGTCGTAGCCGACCACCGTGTGGCCGGCGTTCCGGAGGCGGGACGCCATGTTCCCGCCCATCTTGCCGAGACCGATCAGACCAATGTCCATGCGTCCCAACCTACGGCAGTCAGGAGAGCAGGCGACGAGGCATCAGCAGGTAGCGGAACGACGGCTCCTCGCCGGACTCACCGGCGGACCCGCTCATCACCATCGGCTTGGAGGCCTGGGTGAAGGCCAGCTCCACCACACCCTGGTCGATGGCGGTCAGACCGTCGAGGAGGAACTGGGGGTTGAAGCCGGTGGTCAGGGCGTCGCCGTCGATCTCGGCGTGGAGCGACTCGGAGGCCTGGGCCTCGTCACCGGACCCGGCGTCGAGGGTGAGCTGCCCCTCGCCGAAGGCGAGCTGGACCGCGGTGTTGCGTTCGGCGACCAGGGCCACGCGCTTCACGGAGTCGACGAGATCGGCCTTGTCGACCTTGGCGGTCGTGAGGTGCTCGCTGGGGAACAGGTTGCGGACCTTGGGGAACTCGCCGTCGAGCAGCCGGGTGGTGGTACGGCGGGCGCCGCCCGGGCCGGCACCCTCGAAGCCGATGATGCCCTCACCCGAGCCGGAGGCGGCCAGCGCGATCGTGACCTCACCGCCGGCGGTCAGTGACTTGGCGGTGTCGCCGAGGACCTTGGCCGGCACCAGCGCCGCCATGGAGGCGTCCGGCGTGCGGGGGCTCCACTCGAGCTCGACGTGGCTGAGGCGGAACCGGTCGGTGGCCAACAGCGCGATGGTCGAGCCCTCGATCTCGATCCGGACCCCGGTCAGCACCGGCAACATGTCGTCGCGTCCTGCGGCGGTGACCGCCTGGGCCACCGCGTGGGCGAAGTGCTCGCTGCGGACGGTGCCGGACGCCGACGGCATCTCGGGCAGCGACGGGTAGTCCTCGACCGGCATCGTCTGCAGGCTGAAACGGGCCGAGCCGCAGGTCAGTGAGACGCGGGGTCCCTCGAGCACCATCTCGACGGGCTTGGCCGGCAGGCTGCGACAGATGTCGGCCAACAGCCGGCCACTGACCAGGGCCTGCCCCTCGTCGGCGACCTGGGCCTCGGTGAGCGTGGCCCTGGCCGACGTCTCGTAGTCGAACGTCGACAGCACCAGACCCTCGTCGCTGGCTTGGATGAGGAGGCCGGCCAGGACTGGAACGCTGGGACGGACCGGGAGGCTGCGAGCAGCCCAGGCGACGGCATCGGCGAGCACGTCGCGGTCGACACGGAACTTCACGGGTGCTGGTCCTTTGAGGTGGTCGGGGTGCGGTGGGGACTGCATCCTGCCACGCGGTGAGTGGCCCGGGCAGGGGAGCAGGAGAGATTGCCTCCGGGTTGTCCCCAGATCGGCGGGTCGGTGTAATTCCACGGAGGATCGATCTGAGTAGGTTCTCGTGGGAGTCGTAGCAGCGGTGGAAATTGTGGACGACCGGGGTTGCTGCAGGTCAGGGCGCGTGTCGAAGGTGCACAGGGGGTGTGGACGAACGGTGGTGAAACTCGCGACGAATGTGAACTACAGGTGTCGCCGCCACCAACACTCACCGCTTCTGCACAGCCTGTGCAGAGAGATGTCACGCCAACCCACAGCTTCTCCACACCGCACTCACCCCTGGACTCACCCCTGGCGTGCCTGCAGCTTGACCCGGTTGGTGAGCTCGCTGACCTGGTTGAACACCGCGCGACGCTCGGCCAGCAAGGTGTTGATCTTCCGGTCGGCGTACATCACGGTCGTGTGGTCTCGATTGCCGAACTGGGCGCCGATCTTGGGCAGGGAGAGGGCGGTCAGCTCACGGCACAGGTACATCGCGATCTGCCGGGCCATGACCAGGTGTCGGCCACGGCTGGGTCCGGTGAGCTCCTCGATGGTGAGACCGAAGTAGGCCGCAGTCTGGGCGATGATCAGGCCAGCGGTGATCTCCGGCTCGCCGCCCTCGGGGATCAGGTCCTTGAGCACGATCTCGGCCAGCGTCATGTCGACCTCCTGGCGATTGAGGTTGGCGAACGCCGTCACCCGGATCAGGGCGCCCTCGAGCTCTCGGATGTTGGTCTGGATCTTGGAGGCGATGAACTCGAGCACGTCCGGCGGTGCCGTGAGCCGGTCCATCGCGGCCTTCTTGCGCAAGATCGCGATCCGGGTCTCGAGGTCGGGCGGTTGGACGTCGGTGATCAGGCCCCACTCGAACCGGTTGCGCAGCCGGTCCTCGAGTGCCTCCAGTCGTTTGGGAGGGCGATCGGAGGTCAACACGATCTGCTTGTTGGCGTTGTGCAGCGTGTTGAACGTGTGGAAGAACTCCTCCTGGGTCTGGGTCTTCCCCTCCAGGAACTGGATGTCGTCGATCAGGAGCACGTCGACGTCGCGGTAGCGCCGCTTGAACCGGTCCTGGCGGTCGTCACGGATCGCGTTGATGAACTCGTTGGTGAACTCCTCGCTCGACACGTAGCGCACCTTGGCCCCGGTGTAGAGGCTGCGGACGTAGTGGCCGATCGCGTGGAGCAGGTGGGTCTTGCCCAGGCCGGAGTCGCCGTAGACGAGCAACGGGTTGTAGGCCTTGCCCGGCGCCTCGGCCACGGCCACCGCCGCGGCGTGGGGAAATCGGTTCGACGACCCGATGACGAAGGTCTCGAAGGTGTACTTGGGGTTGAGCCGGGTCTCCAGCGAGGTCCCGCTCGGTGCGCCGGTCGCCGACGGCATGCCGTGCATGCCGTGCCGGCCGTGGCTCGGCTCGTCGTCCACCGACGGCACCGGCTCCTGGTCGTCGAACAGGTTTGTCGACTTGTCGTCATGTCGCTGTGTGGATTCATCGATGGTGGGCTGCGCGGCGTTGCCCTCACCGGTTTCGAGGCTGCTGTCGACGGTGACCGCGATCCGGATCTCGCGACCGAAGGCCACCGTCAACGACTCCTCCAGCTCCGCGCGCAGCCGGCCCTCGAGCTGGCCGCGGGTGAACTCGTTGGGCACCGCGATGATGGCGGTGTTCTCGTGGAGGGTGACCGGCTGGCTGGTGCGCAGCCACGCGCGTTGGTAGCCCTGCAGCTCGTCGAGCACGCCACGCCAGGCAGCGTGCAGATCTGTCGGGAGCCCCTCGGTGGCGCCGATCGAGTCACCGGCCGGGTCCTGGGGAGCCGGGGCAGGGGGGTCTGTCTGGGGGTAGTCCACGAGAACCCGCCTTCTTGATTGTGTCGAGAATTGATCCACAGTCTTGTCCACAGACTGTGCACCTGCTCGCATCCTTGTGGAGAGAGCGCTTCCGAAGCCCGGTGCGGTGACCTGGTGGTCACCGTTTCCGCAGGTCAGAGGCCATATTCGACAGGCTGTGACGCCGCTCACACGGGCTGGGTGATCACGAACTTCTGGGTCCGACTGGGATCCTCGGAGGCTCGAACGTAACAACTGCCGGAGCCGCGGGGCAAGGGGTTCTCCACAGGCAGTCGCGCGGGTGGTCGAGCGCCGGTTTGACCGTGCTGGAACTCCGCGCGTACCGTTGGCCGGTCACTGCAGGTCTGACGAGTGTCGACCGGTGCCGCATGTCCATGGACGTTTCACTTCCGTGGCCGGGCGGTGCCAGCCGAAGGGCAGGCCCGAACGTCCACTGTGGTGAGCCGTTCCCGTTCCACACGAAAGAGAACCTCGTGAGCAAGCGTACCTACCAGCCGAACAACCGGCGCCGGCACAAGACGCACGGCTTCCGCCTGCGCATGCGTACCCGCGCCGGGCGTTCGATCCTCTCCTCCCGCCGCCGCAAGGGCCGCAAGAGCCTGGCCGTCTGAGGTCACGTCCACCGCAGCCGTGCTCTCCACGGCGCACCGGCTGACCGACGCCGAGAGCTATCGCACCGTCATCCGCTCCGGACGTCGGGCCGGTTCTGGCACCCTCGTCCTGCACCTGGTCGAGGACACCGCGAGCCCCGGTCCACGGGTCGGTCTGGTCGTCAGCAAGGCGGTGGGCAACGCTGTGGTCCGTAACCGTGTGCAACGCCGACTCCGACACCTCGCCCGGGAGCAGCTCACCAGCCTCCCGGACACCGGCGCGCTCGTGATCAGGGCGCTGCCCCCCGCCGCGGACGCGGGCTACGCGGAACTCCGAGACGACCTGGTGCGTTGCCTGCACCGGGTGCTACCGGGGAGGTCCGCGTGAAGTACGTGCTCATCGGCCTGTTGAAGGCCTATCGTGCCGTGATCAGTCCGATCTACGGCCAGGTCTGTCGCTACCACCCGTCCTGCTCGGCCTATGCACTCGAGGCGGTGACCGTGCACGGCAGCCTGCGCGGGCTCTGGCTCGGCGTACGCCGGCTTGCGCGGTGCCACCCGTGGGCGGCCGGCGGCTATGACCCCGTCCCGCCCGTCTCCGTGCCCAGCCGAGGAGCCTGAGTGTTCGACTTCATCATGAATCCGCTGTACTACGCGATCTCCTTCATCCTGAAGGGCTGGCACACCGGCTTGACCGCCATGGGTCTCGACGAGGCCGGCGGGCTGTCGTGGGCGCTCTCGATCATCGGCCTGACGCTGATCATCCGGGCGGCGCTGATCCCGTTGTTCGTCAAGCAGATCAAGTCCAGCCGGAACATGCAGCTGATCCAGCCGAAGGTGAAGGCGCTGCAGAAGAAGTACGGCCATGACAAGGAGAAGCTCGCCCAGGAGACGATGAAGCTGTACAAGGACTCGGGCACCAACCCGTTCGCCTCGTGCCTGCCGATCCTGCTCCAGATGCCGATCTTCTTCGCGCTCTTCGGGGTGCTGCGAAGCGCGGCCAAAGAAGACCCCAAGGGCGTGCTGTCGGAGTTCGACGCGCGCCAGTTCGGCGAGGCGGAGTTGGGCAGCGTGCCGCTGTCGGGGACGCTGCTGGGTGCCAACGGAGAGCTGGCCACCGTAGGGCTGGCCGCAGCCCTCGTGCTGCTGATGACCGCCACCACGTTCCTCACCCAGCGCCAGCTGATGAGCAAGAACATGCCGGCCGACGCGCTGACCGGTCCCTACGCCCAGCAGCAGAAGCTGCTCCTCTACGTGCTGCCCCTGGTCTTCGCCGTCGGCGGCGTGGCGTTCCCGATCGGTGTCCTCCTCTACTGGTCGACCTCGAACGCCTGGACCATGGGCCAGCAGTTCTACGTGATCCGCAACAACCCGGCGCCGGGCACGCCCGCTGCCACCGCCAAGCAGCAGCGCGATGACGCGAAGGCCGCCCGTCACGGCGTGGTCCCCGACACCACGGAGACGACCATCGTCGAGGAGCCCACTGTGGATCCCCGACCGGCCCCTCGCCAGCAGCCCAAGCGCCAGACGCGGCAGCAGCGCAAGAAGAAGAAGTGACCCAGAACTCCGTACGACCAACTCACGCGAGGACACACATGAGCGACCAGACCGACCAGGTGGATGTCGACGCCACCGAGATGACGGAGCCGACCGAGGCTGACCGCGGCAGCTCCACGGACACGACCGAGACCGAGAACGAGAGCGCCGAGGGGAGCCCCCGGGTCAGCCGTCACGACCGGCTGGAGAACGAGGGCGACATCGCCGCCGACTACCTCGAGGAGCTGCTCGACATCGCGGACCTCGACGGTGACCTCGACATGGATGTCGAGGGGGACCGGGCGTCGGTGTCGATCGTCGGCGCCGACCTGTCTCAGCTGGTGGGTCGCGACGGTGAGGTGCTGGACGCGCTCCAGGAGCTCACCCGGTTGGCCGTCTACCGCGAGACCGGAGAACGCTCCCGGTTGATGCTCGACATCTCCGAGCACCGGGCGCAGCAGCGAGTGCAGCTCGAGGCGCTGGCCCAGAAGATGGCGGCCCAGGTGAAGGAGACCGGCGAGCCGGTGTCGATGGACCCGATGACTCCGTTCGAGCGCAAGGTCGTCCACGACGCCATCGCCGCGGCCGGGCTGGTGTCGGAGTCCGAGGGTGTGGAGCCGAAGCGTTTCGTGGTGGTCCTGCCCGGTGACTGATCCGGTGACGCCGGTTTCACGTGAAACATCCGGTACGCCGGACGCACCCCCCGCGCCTTCGTCGGCTCGGGGGGTGTTCGGTTCGCAGCGATTCCCGTTGGCGGCACGGTACGCCGAGCTGTTGGCCGGCGACGGTGTCATCCGGGGCCTGATCGGGCCCCGGGAGGTGCCCCGGCTGTGGGAGCGGCACCTGGTGAACTGCGCGGTGCTGGCGGAGGTGGTGCCGGAGGGCGCCACGGTCTGCGACCTCGGCACCGGGGCGGGACTGCCCGGGATCGTGCTGGCGATCGCACGGCCGGACCTGCGGGTCACCCTGGTGGAGCCACTTCGTCGGCGGACCACCTTCCTCGAGGAGGCCGTGGCCGAGCTCGGGCTGGATCGGTGCGAGGTGCGTCGGGCGCGGGCCGAGGAGCTGCACGGCAGCGAACTTTTCGACGTGGTGACGTCTCGAGCGGTGGCTCCCCTGCCGCGACTGCTGGCGTGGTCGATGCCACTGGTGTCGCCCGGGGGCGCGCTGCTGGCGATGAAGGGGTCACGGGCGGCGGCCGAGATCACCGACGCCGCCGATGACCTCCGGCGGCTGGGGTGTGCCGATCCGGAAGTGTTGAGCCTCGGCGGCGGCGACCCCGCCCGGCTCGATCCACCGACCACGGTGGTCAGGGTGGTCTGGCACGGTCACGGTGTGAGAGGTTGACGTCGTGGCGCAGCAGTTTCCGCCGGGGTTCTACTCGTGAGTGACCCCGGCCAGAATCCAGATCAGGACCCAGAGCAGGACATCGGGCAGGACACTGGGCGGTCGGTACCCCAGGTGGCACCGGGTCTTCTGGGCTGGCCCGACACGGACGGTCATTCCGAGTTATCCACCGGTCTGGGATGGCCTGGTGAGCGCAGTTGTGCACAGGAAGAGCCGGTTCATCCACAGGCAGACGTCGCCGGTGGAACGACCCGATCAGAAGGCGATATCGTGGTTTCACGTGAAACACCCGCACCCTTCGGCGTGCGGACGGCCGCCGAGGTGGCGGCCTCGGACGGCACCTACAACGACGCCAGTACGCCGCTGGCCCGAGCCGCGGAGCACTCGGTGCTGGCCCGGTTCGGCACCCAGCTGCGGCCCTCGATGCCGCGACCCGATCACACCCGGGTGTTCGTGGTCGCCAACCAGAAGGGCGGCGTCGGGAAGACCACCTCCACCGTGAACATCGCCGCGGCGCTGGCCCAGCTCGGCCAGCGAGTGCTGGTGGTCGACCTGGACCCGCAGGGCAACGCCTCGACGGCGCTGGGGGTCGAGCACCGACGGGGCGTGCCGTCCACCTACGACGCGGTCGTGGACGGCACGCCGTTGGCCGACGTCACCACCGAGTGCCCCGACATCCCCGGACTCTGGGTGGTGCCGGCCACGATCGACCTGGCGGGCGCCGAGATCGAGCTGGTCAGTGTCGTGTCCCGGGAGAACCGGCTCCACCGTGCCATCCAGGGGCACCCGCTGGTCGGCGACGCAGCGGACGCCGGCGAGGAGCGCTACGACTACGTGCTGGTGGACTGCCCGCCGTCCCTGGGCCTGCTGACCCTCAACGCGCTGGTCGCCGGCGCGGAGATGATGATTCCGATCCAGGCGGAGTACTACGCGCTGGAGGGGCTGGGCCAGCTCCTCGAGACGGTGGACATGGTCCAGGCCCACCTCAACCCGCGGCTGGTCGTCTCCACCATCTTGGTGACGATGTACGACGCTCGCACCCGGCTGGCGTCCGGTGTGGCCGAGGAGGTCCGTGAGCACTTCGGCGACCAGGTCCTCAAGACCACGATCCCGCGTTCGGTGCGGGTGTCCGAGGCGCCGTCGTACGGGCAGACCGTGATGACCTACGATCCCGGTTCACCGGGGGCGTTGTGCTACCTGGAAGCCGCCCGTGAGATCGCCAGCAAGGGAGCACCCGCCCGATGACGCCCGCCAGCCCCCCTCCGCAGCGCCGTGGCCTGGGCCGTGGCCTGGGCTCGCTGATCCCCACCGCGCCACGCGAGACCGAGCCCGACCGGGACGGGACCACTGACGGTCCTGCCTCGCCGCAGTCGGGGCCGCGGACCGGCGCCGCGGCGACCCCGGAGCTCGTGGGCGGCGCCTACTTCACCGAGCTCCCACCGAGCTCGATCACCCCCAACCCGGTCCAGCCGCGTCAGGTGTTCGACGAGGACGCGATGGGCGAGCTGGTGACCTCGATCGGCGAGGTCGGGTTGCTGCAGCCGATCGTGGTCCGTCCGCTCGGGGACGACCGGTTCGAGCTGGTCATGGGAGAGCGGCGCTGGCGGGCCTCGCAGCTGGCCGGCCTCGACACGATCCCGGCCATCGTCCGGCAGACCGGCGATGACGACATGCTGCGCGACGCGCTGCTGGAGAACCTGCACCGCGCGCAGCTGAACCCGCTGGAGGAGGCGGCCGCCTACAGCCAGCTGCTCGAGGACTTCGGGTGCACGCACGAGGAGCTGGCCGGCAGGATCGGCCGCTCGCGACCGCAGATCAGCAACACGCTGCGGCTGCTCAAGCTCTCGCCCGCGGTGCAACGACGGGTGGCGGCCGGCGTGCTGTCGGCCGGCCACGCGCGGTCCCTGCTGGCTGTGGAGGATCCGGACCTCCAGGATCGACTGGCCGGCAAGGTCGTCAGCGAGGGCATCAGCGTGCGCGGTCTCGAGGAGATCGTGGCGGTGGGTGACGTCGGCTCGGCGCAGCGGCCCCGGCGCAACAAGCCGGTGGCTCCCGGGCTGGCCGACATCGCCGAGCGTCTCTCGGACCGGTTCGAGACCCGGGTCAAGGTCGACCTGGGCAAGTCCAAGGGCAAGATCACCGTGGAGTTCGGGTCGCTGCAGGACCTGCAGCGCATCGTCGACGTGATGGACCCCCGCAACCGGATCGACAGGCCGATCTAGCGATTCATCGATAAGTCGCTTTGTCGACAAAGCGACGTGGGGTCATGACTTCTTGGCTCGGCGACGAGCGATCCGCTCGGCACGCTCCGCGGCGTCGAGCTCCGCGGCTTCCGCCAGGCTCGGGGCGCCTCCGCCGTGGCGGCGGGGGAGCCACCAGGAGCCCGGTGGCTGCTCGTCGGCGGGGTAGGCGGCGATCGTCTGGTCCAGCAGGGTGGACATCGCCTCGTGCAGCGCTGCCGTCTCGGCCACCGGGTCGTCGCCCGTCGGGTGCATCGGCTCGCCGACACTGATCGCCACCGTCTTGCCGCGGGAGAAGTCGCGGGGGTGGTCCTTGGTCATCAGCCGCTGGGGGCCCCACAAGATGACGGGGATCAACGGCACCCCGGCTGCCCCGGCGATCCGGACCGCCCCGGACTTGATCTCCTTGATCTCCATCGAGCGCGAGATGGTGGCCTCGGGGAAGATCCCGACGGCCTCGCCGTCCTCCAGGTACTGCTGGGCGATCTCCATCGAGCGGATCCCCGCGCCGCGGTCCACCTCGATGTGGTGGCAGCCGCGCATGACCGGGGCGGTCAGCTTGTGGTCGAAGAGCTCTCGCTTGACCATGAAGCGGACCAGTCGCTTGGAGGGCTGCGCGGCCAGGCCGCCGTACACGAAGTCGACGTAGCCGAGGTGGTTGAAGGCCAGCAGCACACCGCCGGTGGTGGGGATGCGCTCGGTACCGGTGATCTGGAACTTGTTTCCCAGCAACCGGAAGCCGGTCTTGGCCGCCACCACGATCGGTGGGTAGATGATGTCGCGCACCTGTTCACTCTAGGTGCACGCGGCGAAGGTCAGCGGCGGGTCGCCAAGAAGTCTGCGATCCGACCGATGGCCTCCTCCAACATCGCCACGTCGGGGAGCGTCACCAACCGGAAGTGATCGGGCTCGGGCCAGTTGAACCCGGTGCCGTGGGTGACCAGGATCTTCTTGGCCCGCAGCAGGTCGATCACGAACTGCTGGTCGTCCTCGATGGCGTAGACCTCAGGGTCCAGCCGGGGGAAGCAGTACAACGCGCCGCGCGGCTTGAACGAGGAGACGCCGGGGATCTCGTTGAGGAGCCGGTGGGCCAGCATGCTCTGCTCGTAGAAGCGACCGCCGGGCACGATCAGCTCCTCGATCGACTGGTAGCCGCCCAGGGCGGTCTGGATCGCGTGCTGGGCCGGCACGTTGGCACACATCCGCATGTTGGCGATGAGCGTCAGCCCCTCGAGGAAGTCGGTGGCGACCTCCTTCGGACCGGAGACCATCACCCAGCCGGCCCGGTAGCCACAGACCCGGTAGGCCTTCGACAGGCCGCTGAAGGTCAGGCACAGCACGTCGTGGCCGGCCGCCGCGGCCGCGTGGTGGTGGACGGCGTCGTCGAAGATGATCTTCTCGTAGATCTCATCGGCGAAGACGACCAGCTCGTGGCGGCGGGCGATGTCGATGAGTCCGTCGACGGTCTGCTTGCTGTAGACCGCGCCCGTGGGGTTGTTGGGGTTGATGATGACCAGCGCCTGGGTGTCCTCGGTGATCTTGGCCTCGATGTCGGCCAGGTCCGGGTTCCAGTCGTTCGCCTCGTCGCACAGGTAGTGCACCGGCGTACCGCCCGACAGCGTCACCGCAGCCGTCCAGAGCGGGTAGTCGGGCGCCGGGACCAGCACCTCGTTGCCGTCGTCGATGAACGCCTGCAGCACCATCGAGATCAGCTCGGAGACACCGTTGCCGATGAAGACGTCGTCGACGGTGACGTCGCGCAGTCCCTGCTGCTGGTAGTACTGCGCCACCGCCGTCCGGGCCGGGTAGATCCCCTGGGAGTCGCTGTAGCCCTGCGCGTCAGGCAGGTGGTGCACCACGTCGGCGACGATCGCCTCGGGCGCCTCGAAGCCGAACGGAGCCGGGTTGCCGATGTTGAGCTTCAGGATCCGGTGGCCCTCGGCCTCCAGGCGCTGCGCCTCGACCAGGATCGGCCCCCGGACGTCGTAGCGGACGTGATGGAGCTTCCTGCTCTGCCGGATCGGACGCACGCCGCACATCCTCGCAGGTGAGATCATGGGTCGATGAGCCGTACCGCAGTCCGGCTGACGCTGGACAACCTGGACGCGATCCCTGCGCCCTGCCGGTCGTGCCTGTTCTGGGAGTGCGACCCGGTACGCCGGGAGCGACTCGACGACCCGGCCGCCGAGAAGCAGGCGTGGGTGTCGGAGGTGCTGCGCGAATGGGGGTCGTGCGGTCGGGTGGCGATCGTGGACGACCGGCTGGTCGGACACATCATCTACGCCCCGGCGGGATTCGTGCCCGGGTCAGCCGGCTTCGCCACGTCACCGATCTCGCCGGACGCCGTCTTGCTGACGACCGTGCACGTCGATCCGACCGCGCGCGGCGGCGGGGTGGGGCGGATGCTGGTGCGAGCGATGGCCCGCGACCTGGTGGAGCGCGACATCCGCGCCGTGGAGGCGTTCGGGCACCACGGCGGTGCCGGCGTCCGGCAGGACCGGTGCACGGTGCCGGTGGACTTCCTCAGCGGCGTCGGCTTCCGGACCCACCGGGCGCACCCGGTGGCGCCTCGGATGCGGATGGACCTGCGCACCGCGCTGCCGTGGCGCAGCGAGGTCGAGGCGGCCCTGGAACGGCTGGTCGGAGCGGTCAGGCCGACACCGAAACCGCGGCGCGCCCCGGAGGGCACGCCGCGGTCGTAGGACTGTCAGGTCCGGTGTCGATCAGGCGATGACGTCGGCGAGCTCGTTGAGCAGCGCCGCCTTGGGGCGCGCCCCCACGATCGACTTCACGACCTCGCCACCCTGGTAGAGGTTGAGGGTCGGGATGCCGGTGACGCGGTAGGACGACGGGGTCACCGGGTTCTCGTCGACGTTCATCTTGACGATGGTGACCTTCTCGCCGTGCTCGGCCGCGATCTCCTCGAGGATCGGCGCGACCTGACGGCAGGGCCCGCACCACTCGGCCCAGAAGTCGACCAGGACGGGCTTGTCGGACTTGAGCACCTGCGCCTCGAACTCGGCGTCGGTCACAGCAGCAATGTTCCCCACAGCGGGCACCTCTCTCAGTTCTTCGTGGTCTGTCCAGTGAACACCAGCGCGGCGACAGTTGTTCCGCGCCGCACGGGTGCCTGATCGCTCAGGCGCCGGCCGCGTGCACCGTCTCGGCGACGACCTCGGCCGTCTCGTCGGCCGGTCCGGCGGTCGAGGCGGCGTGGTCGAGGGCTGCGACGTAGCGCTCGGCGTCCAGTGCGGCGGCACAGCCGGTCCCGGCGGCGGTGATCGCCTGCCGGTAGTGGTGGTCGACCAGGTCGCCGCTGGCGAAGACCCCGGGGAGGTTGGTCGCGGTCGAGGGGTGGTCGACGAGGACGTAGCCGTCGTCGTCGAGGTCGATCTGACCGGTGAGCAGCTCCGAGCGGGGGTCGTGGCCGATCGCGATGAACAGGCCGGTGACCTCGAGCGGGCGGGTGTCACCGGTGACGGTGTCGCGCAGCGTGACCGACTCGAGCCGCTCCTCACCGTTGATCTCGGCGATCTCGGAGTTCCAGAGGATCTCGAGCTTGGGGTCGTTGAAGGCCCGCTCCTGCATGATCTTGGAGGCGCGCAGCTCGTCGCGGCGGTGGATCAGGTAGACCTTCGACCCGAAGCGGGTGAGGAAGGTGGCTTCCTCGATGGCGGAGTCGCCACCACCGACCACTGCGATGGCCTGCTCGCGGAAGAAGAACCCGTCGCAGGTCGCGCACCACGAGACGCCGCGACCCGACAGCTCCTCCTCGCGGGGCAGGCCCAGCTTCCGGTAGCCGGAGCCGGTGGCCAAGATGACGGTACGAGCGCGGTAGGTCTCGGTCGCCGTCTTGACGATCTTGACGTCGCCGGTCAGGTCGACCTCGACGACGTCGTCGGCGAGCAGCTCGGCGCCGAAGCGCTCGGCCTGCGCGCGCATCTCGTCCATCAGCGCCGGGCCCATGATGCCGTCGCGGAAGCCGGGGAAGTTCTCGACCTCGGTCGTGGTCATCAGCGCGCCGCCGGCGGTGACGGAGCCCTCCAGGACCAGCGGCTCGAGCGCCGCGCGCGCCGTGTACAGCGCCGCGGTGTACCCGGCGGGGCCGGAGCCGATGACGATGACGTTGCGAAGGCCATCGCCGTGGACAGTGCTCGGGTCGGACATGCTGCTCCTAGGTCTGCGGAACTGACATAGACAGGAACCGATCGTAGGCGAGCAGCATTCCCGGGGCCGGCTGGGCCGGGTGTGGGTCAGGGTCGCGGGTAGGTCAGTGTGACCGAGCGGACGACCGACTCGCTGCCACAGAGGAAGAGGTCCGCGATCTGGGTCTCGCCCTGCGGTCGACGCAGCACCACCCAGCCCTCGGCGTCGTCGTACACGACGGCGACGTACTTGCCGCCGCCCCAGGCACCCGGGTCGCACACGGAACGGCTCTTGGCGCGGTTCAGCCGGCCGTCGTCGAAGGACTGACTCTCGGACCCGGTGACCCGGTCGCTCAAGGCCTGGGCCTCGAGCTGCAGCGCATCGGCGTCGCGAGCGAACTGGTCGGACGTCAGCTCGTAGGGCCGCTGCTTGCCCGCCGTGACGTAGGACCCACTCTCACCGTTGGGTGCAGCGAGATCGCCGTCCTGATCCGCCCCGGCCTCGGGCCGCTCGCCGCTGGTGTCGTCCTGCTCCGCGCTGGTGGCGGTGTCGGCACCACCACCGGTGTTCGAGACGAGCTGACCGACACCGATCACGGCGGCGACCGAGGCGGCGGCGGCGACCAGCACGGTGGCGACCCGGCGGCGGCGGTCGGCGAGCCGCACCACGGTGGCGTTGCGGACCGGCTCCCCGGCGAGATCGGCCAGCACCCGGTCGAGACGGGCGACGACGGCGTCGGGGGTCGGGTCGTGGTGGCGGGCGTCGCCGAGCAGGCGGCGTACGTGTGCCTCCTGCTCGGGGGTGAGCTCCCGGTCCCCGGGGTCGTGCTCGGTCATGGCCTGATGCCTCCTCTCGCCGGTCGGTTGTCGGTGGGGTGATCACCTCGGGTGCCGCTCAGGGTGTCGGCGGGCCTCGCGGCTCCGTGGATGGGACGGCTGCGGAGGGGGACGGGTTCCCCGGGTCGGCGTGGTCCGGGTCACGCGCCGGGTCGAGCAGCGCCAGCAGGCCGGCGAGCCGGGCCCGGCCGCGTGAGCAGCGCGACTTCACGGTGCCCTCCGCGCAGTCGAGGATCGCGGCCGCCTCGGCCACCGAGTAGCCCTCCATGTCGACCAGCACCAGCGCCGCGCGCTGCTCGACGGGCAACCGCGCCAGCGCGCCCAGCACGAGCCGGCGCCGCTCGCCGGCCAGTGCCTCGTCGGCGGGGTCGATCGGCCCGCTGGTGGCCAACGATCCGCGGTTCCCCACGTCGTCGACGTCGTCGGGGAGCGGCTCGGCCCGCCGGACCTTCGCCGCCCGGAGCCGGTCGAGGCAGGCGTTGACCACGACCCGGTGCAGCCAGGTCGTCACCTGCGCGTCGCCACGGAAGGAGCCCGCCCGGCGGTACGCCGCGATCAGCCCGTCCTGCAGTCCGTCGGCGGCATCGTCGGGACTGCCCATGGTCCGGAGCGCGACCGCCCACAGCCGGTCGCGGTGGCGCCCGAAGAGCGTGCCGAACGCGTCGGAGTCGCCCTGGACGTGAGCTGCGAGCAGCTCGGCGTCGGTGCGCTCGTCCACGGTCACTGGCTGACCACGACCTCGGCGATCTCCCCGCGGAACCCGCCGTCGACCTCGGGCAACGAGGTGAACCACACGATGAGGTACCGGCCGGTGGCGGGTTCGGTGAGGCTGGTCTGCACCTGGGTCTGGTCGGCGCTGACCTGCTCCAGGGGGGTGAGTCCCTTGATCGCCTGCGGTGCCTGGTCGGTGACGAAGTAGGTCACCTCGCTCGGTGCACCGATCAGGGTCAGGTCGATCTGGGAGAACTCCTGGGAGCTGCCGAGGTCGACGGTGAGGCCGACTCCGGTCTTGAGCCCCGGGGGCGGGCCGAGCTGGTCGAAGTAGGTCTCGGTCCGCCAGGCGGTTGCCGGGTCACCGTCCACGGCTGCGGCCGCGAGCTCGGGGTACTCCTCGGGCGGGTCGCCCTGCGGATCGAGGTCGGTGGCCGTGGTGTCGGTGATGGGTGTGAGCTCGTCGGCTGCGGTGCTGCTGGAGGAGGGCGGCTCGGGGTCGGGCTCGGCGCCGAGCGGGGTCTTGCCTCGGCCGAGGTTGTAGGCGATCACGACCGCGACCAGCAGCAGCAGGGACAGCGCGATGAGGACGGCGAGCCGGAACCACGATCGTCCGGGCACGCCCTCGTCGTCGCCGACCTCGGTCACCGGGATGACGCCGCTGCCGGTGCCGGTGCCGGGACCGGTCCGGTCCCAGGGCCAGTACTCGCCGGTGGTGGGTGCGGCGGCGCCGGGACGAGGTGTGCGCGCCGGAGTGCCGTCGGGTGGGGTGGGCGCGAAGAGCGGACGCTCGGGCGGGTCCTCGAACTCCGGAGGTGGTGGCGGCCGTTCGGCGCGCCGCTGGAGCCACGACACGTCGTCGCCGTCGTCGTCGAAGATCGGCATCCCGGCCTGGGTCGGCATGTCGACCGGCGAGGGTGGGGAGGCGTCCAGGTCCGGCTCGTCCGGGTCGGGTCCGGGTCCGGCTCGTCCGGGTCCGGGTCGTCCAGGTGCGGTACGTCGGGGGGGACCGGGGTGGGGGCCGCGTGGGCAGGCGGAGGCACCTGCATCGCGACCGTCGGCTCCGGTTCGGGCTCGACGTCAGGCTCGGGCGCGCGGTGCATGGGTCGACGCTCGGGAACAGCCAGCACGCCGCCGCGCCCGGAGATACCACCGACCGGGGCCGGCTGGATCAGGCCGGTCGGGTCCCCGACGTACTCGGCCAGCACGTCGGCGAGGCCCCGGGCGGTGTGGAGGTTGAACTCCTGGTGGCCGGGCTCGGCGTCGTAGGGGTTGAGCACCTGGTCGCAGATCGTGTCGAGCGTGCGCGGGATGCCGGCGCGCACCTGGCGTGGCCGCAACCACTTCCCGTGGTCGCGCAGCGCCGGGGGAACCTCTGAGTCGGAGGCGCCGGCCCACCCGCCGGTGAGCAGGAAGTAGAGAAGCCCGCCGAGGTCGTCGACGTCGTGGGACAGCTGTCCCGTGGGGAGACCGAGCAGCGCGGCGTCGACGCAGAAGCCGATGATCCGGACCTGGCCGGACTGGTCGATGAGGACGTTCTCGGGGACCAGTCGGCCGTGGGCGACCCGCTGCTCGTGGGCGACCGCCATCGAGGCGGCGACCTCGGAGACGATCCAGGCCGCCCGCCGTGGCGGCAGCGGTCCTTCGGCCCCCACCAGGATGTCGAGGGACGTCCCCGAGCCCCACTCGTTGACGACGTAGGCGATCCCGTCGCGCCGGTCGGCATCGAGGACGCGCAGGATGCGCCGGTCCAGGATGGTCGCCGAGACCCGGGCGGCCTCGGTGAGGTCGTCGGCCCGAGCATCGTCCTCGGCGAGGCAGTGCAGGGCGACGTGTCGCTGCAGCACGTTGTCGTGGGCGCGCCAGAACCGGCCGTTCCCACTCTCGGTGAGCAGGTCGACCAGGAGGTACCGGTCGGCGAGCAGGTCGCCCGGTCCCGCTGACTGCTTCACGAATCTCCCTCTACGGATGGATAGGGCTCATCGTAGGTTGCCTCACGTCCGGGCGCGGGAGCGGAACCGCCGCGTCACGGTGTTGAGCACATCGGTGACCTCACTCAGGTGCACCACGCGCGCCAGGACCAGGAACACGACGACGTCGACCGCCGTGACCGCGAGCGCCCGCAGCAGCGCCACGACCAGCGTCGGGTCATCCCCGAGGTCCGCGAGCAGCCAGGTCGCGCCGTACGCCAGGGCGGTCGAGGCGCCGGCCACGACCACGAGCCGCCCGACGAACCGCACCAGGTCGCCGAACCCGAGTCCGCCGAGCCGTCGGGCGAGCACCGCCGACGACAACCCTGCCCCGACGAGGTACGACGCCGCGTAGGCGAGCACGAGGGCCGGCGAGGTCTGCTCGGCCGTGGCCTCGCGCACCAGCAACAGCGCCACGGCGATGTTGGTCACGGCGATCACGCACTGCACCAGGAACACGGTCCGGGTCTGCTCGAGGGCGTAGAACCCACGCAGCATGAAGTAGTGAACGGTGAAGAACACCAGCCCGATCCCGAAGAGGGCGAGCGTGGGCGCGAAGTTCTGGTAGCTGTCGGCGCCGGCGCCGTACCCCCAGATGACGTGGGAGACGTCCAGCGCCACCAGCGGCAACAGCAGGGCGAACGGGATGACCACGGCCAGGGCGGTGCGCAACGAACTGTTCAGGCTCCGCGCCAACCCGCCCAGGTCGTGGTCGGCGGCCAGCCGGGACAGCTGCGGCAGCACCGCCGTCGCCAGCGAGACGGTGATGATCGAGTGGGGGACCATCACGATCAGGAAGGCCATCGAGTAGACGGCGTACCCGGTGGACGAGGACTCCCCGGGGGCCTGCGCCGGTCCGCTGCCGGCGAGGTTGACCACGACCGTGTAGGCGATCTGGTTGACCACGACGAACAGCACGGTCCACATGCCGAGCCGCAGGGTGTGCCCGAGCCCGGTGCCGCGGAGGTCGAACCGCGGGCGGTAGCGGAACCCCGCCTTGGCCAGGTAGGGCACCAGGACCGCCAGCTGCAACACGATGCCGGCCGTGGACCCGAGGCCGAGCAGCGCCTCCTGGCCGGTGGTGAACGGGCCGAACACCTCGGCGCCCTTCGCCGGGCCGAACACCAGGAGGTAGGTCGCGAGGACGGCGATCGCGACCAGGTTGTTGGCGATCGGCGCCCACATCATCGGACCGAACCGGCCGCGGGCGTTGAGGATCTGCCCGACCAGGACGAACATCCCGTAGAAGAAGACCTGGGGCAGGCAGTACCGCGCGAAGTCGATCGCCGACGCCCGTTGCGCAGCGAGCTCCGGATCGTCCCAGGGCCCGCCGAGGAACAGCTGCATCACCCAGGGTGCGGCCACCACCAGCAGCACCGTGACGGTGCCGAGGAACAACGCGGCCAGGGTGATGATCCGGTTGGTGTAGGCCTCGCCACCGTCCGCGTCCTGCTTCATCGAGCGCACCAGCTGAGGCACCAGGACGGCGTTGAAGACGCCACCGGCCAGCAGGATGTAGAGCATGTTCGGCACCGTGTTGGCGATGGCGAAGATGTCGGCGTGCACCACCGTGCCGAGGGCCGCGATCAGCAGCGCGGACCGGACGAAGCCGCTCATCCGCGACACCGCGGTGCCGGCCGCCATCACCGCGCTCGAGGAGAGGATCCCTGCGCTGGTGGTGTCCCCGCTCGCAGGGCTGCTCGCGGGGGTTTTCATCGGGACGCTCCTGCCCGTTCTCTGCGGATCCGGCGCACGATCCGGATCGCGATCGCCAAGAACAGCAAGAACACGCCCACGCCGAGGATCAGCCAGATCACGCCGCTCACCTGCGCCGAGCGGATGGCCACGCGCTGGGCGGCACCCAGCGGCGTACCTTCCTCATCGGTCACCATGACGCGGACGTAGTGGACCCCGGGACTCGAGGCGGTCGCCTTCAGCAGCACCGTCTGCCGGCTGCTGGGGGCCAGCTCGATCGGGTCGGAGGTCTCGACCTCGACGTCGCCCAGGCTCGTCGTACGCAAGTACACGGTCACGGGCTGGTCGAGCCGGTTGGTGACGGTGGTTCCCAGGGTCCCCGCCATGCTCGAGAGCGTGACGCCCTGCGGCGCCCGGATCCGCACCCGCTCGAGACGACGGGTGATCCACGAGACGGCTGCCGCGGTGTCGCTGCGCGACTCGATCGCCCGGTCACGCTCGCTGTAGGACAGCGAGGTCAGCGCCTCGTCCAGGACCTGCTCGGCCACCACGTCGTTGTCGGGAAGCACGTTGTCGAGGGTGCGACCGACGGCCATCAGCTCCGCGGCGGCCTCGAAGTTCTCCGGGTCGAGCTCGGTCAGCTCCTGCTCCACGGGGTAGCGGATCTGGTCGTCGGGCACCGGTCGGCCGCGGCCCAGGTCCTCGGTGTCGGTCATCTTCAGCCACGGCGCGTCGAGCCCGGACCAGAACGTGGCCGGTGTGGTGGGCACGAACTCCGGCGGCAGCACCGACAGCAGCGGCGTCCGATCGTGGAAGAGCAGTCGGACCGCGGCTTCGGCGAGGAACCGTTGCCGCATCGCGAGCTCGGACAGCGGATCGCCCGGCGCCGGGCCTCCGAGCGCCGTGGCCGACGACGCGAACAGCACCCGGTGACCGTCGATGCGTCCCGAGGTCCGCACCTCGCCGGTCGAGAGCGCCTGGTCGCCGAGCAGCACGGTCTCGTCGCCCGCGAGCACGGACACCGAGTTGACGGAGAGGTAGCCGTCGGGAGGTGCGACGGCGGGGGTGGTGCCGACCCGCCACCGCTCCAGCTCGGTCCCACCGCGGCGCACGGCGGCGTTGTAGAAGGACGGCGCGTGGGTGGCGGTCGCGTTCACGTCCGGGTCACCGAACGGCAGCGCGAGAACCTCGTCCCCGGCCAGCGCCTCCCTGAACCGGGTCAGCCAGGCGGCGCCGGGGATGGCGGCGACGTTGGGCGGCTCCTCCGATGTCTCATCGCCCGGCTCGACCGCCTCCGTCGACGGTGTCCCGTTCCCGGGGTCGGGCGCGCCGCTCTCCCCGTTGTTCTCACCGGGCCGGGTGACGTCGGCGAGGGTGCGCGGGGGATTGTCGTCGACGAGGCGGGCGACCGCATCGGGGATCGCCGGGTCGACCAGCCAGGTGACCGGGGTGGTCCCGGCCGCGGCGCCGAAGTCGGCCAGCGCCCGGAGTCGGCCACCGACTCCGAGGTCGGTCGCCCAGCGTTGCGCGGCCCGCAGCCGGCCGTCCGGCGCGTGCCGGATGGCGCGACGGACGGGGATCACGAGCGTCGCCCGCTCGCGGCCCTGGGTCTCCGGAGGCACCAGCGGCAGCAGCGTGCGGGCCCGGCCGTCCGCGACGCCGTCGCGCAGCTCGGTGGTGTTGCCCAGGGCGTGGGCCCCGAACCAGTAGACCCCGGCTGCGGACACCGGGATCTGGTTGCGCTTGAGCTTGAGCGAGTAGGAAGTCGTCTCGCCCGGTGCCAGGGACCCGATGTCGTCGAAGGTGCCAGGAATCGTGATCCGGTCGCCGACGTCTGCATCGACGGGGGTCTTCGACGTGGCGGCCAGCTCGGCCGAGGACGTGAGTGGCGTGTCGTCGATGAAGGCGTGGACGTTGATGGCCCGCCAGCGTTCGTCGCTGACGTTGGTCACCGAGCCGCGCAGCCGCACGATCCCCTTCTCCGGCAGGTACGACGGGGTCAGTGAGGAGATCGTGACCTCGAGCGGCTCGTCGTCGTCGGCCAGGGCCACACCCGGTGCGCTGCTCACCGCCGCCGCCGCCGCCGAGGACGTGGCCGCGGGCGCGGGCGTGGCGAACACCAGCAGGGACGTCGTGGTCGCCGCCACCGCCACGAGGGCAGGCAGCAGTGACGACCGGCGGAGCATGGCGGCGACTCTATCCGGCGTACCCGCGGCCCCGCGTGCCCCGCGAGGCGGGTCGTCTCGCTCCCGTGCCCTAGAGTTTCCTCGCGTGTCAGAGCCCTGGAACATGGCCGACGCCCAGCGGTCGTTGACCAACGAGCTCGACCGCCTCGCGCCGGTCCTCGAGCCGTTGGGAGCCCGCTTCGGCGAGGCCGGCCACGCGCTGCACCTGGTCGGCGGCCCGGTGCGCGACGCGATGCTCGGCCGGCACGTGAGCGACCTCGACCTCACCACGTCCGCACACCCCGACGAGACCGAGCGGCTGCTGGCCGGCTGGGCCGACGCGGTCTGGGACCTGGGCCGCGCGTTCGGCACCATCGGCGCCCGCAAGGGTGCCTGGCAGGTCGAGATCACGACCTACCGCTCGGAGTCCTACGACCCGTCATCTCGCAAGCCGGACGTGGCCTTCGGCGACACCCTCGCGGGTGACCTGGGCCGTCGCGACTTCACCGTCAACGCGATGGCGGTCTCCGTGCTGGACCGCGCCTTCGAGGACCCGTACGCCGGCGTGGTCGATCTCGCGCACCGCACCCTGCGGACGCCGGGACGGCCCGAGGACAGCTTCTCCGACGATCCGCTGCGGATGATGCGGGCCGCCCGGTTCGTCGCTCAGCTCGGGTTCGAGGTGGCCCCCGAGGTCGTCACCGCGATGACGGCGCTGGCGGAGCGGATCGAGATCATCTCGGCCGAGCGGGTGCGCGACGAGCTGGTGAAGCTGGTCTGCGCGCCCCAGCCGCGGCGCGGGCTGTCGCTCCTCGTCGAGACCGGCCTGGCCGAGCGGGTGCTGCCCGAGCTCCCGGCGCTCGCACTCGAGCGCGACGAGCACCACCGCCACAAGGACGTCTACGAGCACACCCTGACGGTGCTCGAGCAGGCCGCGGACCTCGAGCACCGGCTCGGCGACGGTCCCGACTTCACGGTCAGGTTCGCCGCCCTGCTCCACGACATCGGCAAGCCACGCACCCGCCGGTTCCAAGACGACGGCACGGTGACCTTCCACCACCACGACGTGGTCGGCGCCAAGCTGACCCGGAAGCGGATGAAGGCACTGCGGTTCTCCGGCGACGAGATCGACGCGGTCTCCCAGCTCGTCGAGCTGCACCTGCGGTTCCACGGGTACGGCGACGGCGAGTGGACCGACTCCGCCGTACGCCGCTACGTCCGGGACGCGGGTGACCAGCTCGAGCGGTTGCACATCCTGACCCGGGCCGACTGCACGACCCGCAACCGCCGCAAGGCCGAGCGGCTGCGCCGCAGCTACGACGAGCTCGAGGCCAGGATCGCCCGGTTGTCGGAGGAGGAGGAGCTGGCGTCGATGCGGCCCGACCTCGACGGACGGCAGATCATGAGCCTGCTCGACATCGGGCCGGGCCGGGACGTGGGAGCGGCGTACGCCTTCCTGCTCGAGCAGCGCACGGAGGACGGTCCGCTCGGCGAGGAGGAGGCCACCCGTCGGCTGCTCGCCTGGTGGGCGGATCGGCAGTGATACCTACCGACCGGTAGGGTCGCTCGACATGTCCTCGACCCACGCCCTTCAGCACAGCGTCGACATCGATGCGTCCCCCGAGCGCGTGTGGTCGCTGATCACCGACCTGCCCCGGATGGCGTCGTGGAGCCCGCAGGTGGTGAAGACCTTCGTGCGCGGCGGACCGGTGCAGCTGGGCACCCGCGCTCTCAACGTGAACCGCCGCGGCCCGCTGTTCTGGCCGACCCGCTCGAAGGTGATCGTCTTCGAGCCGCACTCGGAGTTCGCGTTCCATATCAAGGACAACGGGGTGATCTGGGCCTTCGTGCTCGAGCCCACCGCGACCGGGACCCGGTTGGTCCAGGAGCGGCGTACGCCGAAGGGCGTCTCGGAGATCTCGTTGGCACTGCAGAAGCGCGTGCTCGGCGGCGTCGAGCGCTTCAGCGGCGAGCTGTCGAGGGGGATGCAGCAGACGCTGACCCGGATCAAGGCCGAGGCCGAAGCCTGACCTGACCCGGGTCAGCAGCCTGCATCAACCCTGGGTGACGAAACCCTCGACGAAGCCGTTCTTGCGCTTCATGACGACCTTGATCGTGTGGTCGCCCTTCCCGAGCTTGCCGAACGCGAGCTTCTGACCGAAGTCGATGGCACCGCTGTCGCCGCGGAATGACAGCCGCCCCTGCTTCTCGCCGTCGACGAACACCAGCGCCCTGCCGCCCTTCTTGGCGTCGCCGTGGACCACCACGATCTTCGGTCCGGAGAAGTCCAGGGTCAGCACGTCCTTGCCCGTGCCGCGGCCGCGGTTGTCGCAGTAGGAACCGCCGTTGGCGTCGCCGTCCTGCACGACCCGCCAGCTCCCGGACTTCTCGACCGCGCTGTTGCGGCACCGGGTCAGCTTGCGCACCAGGAACCTCGTGGTCGCCGTGTCGCTGTTGCCGGCCTCGTCGGTCACCGTGAGCGCGACCGTGCGGTGGCCGGCCCGCTTGAACTTCTTGGTGACCTCACGACCGGTGGCGTCGACCGTGGCGCCGCCGTTCTTGAAGTTCCACTGGTAGGTGAGGTCGCCGCTCTCGGTGGTGTCGTCCGAGGACCGCGCACCACTGAGCGTCGTGCGGGTCGTGGTGAAGGGACGTGCCGGGTCGAGCGAGATCTTCGCCTCCGGATCCGTGGCGTCGACGGGGTTCTCGCTGACCACCACGTCGACCGACGCGGTGTCGGTAGCGCCCTGCGGGTCGGTGACCGTGACCGTCGCGGTGTAGGTGCCTTCCTGCTGGTAGGCATGCGTGACGTTCTTCCCGCTGGCGTCCTTGGTGTCGCCGCCGTTGCCGAAGTCCCAGACGTAGTCGAGGTCGTCGGGGCTGTCGGCGTCGGTGGTGCCGTTGGCACTGAGCGCGACGTCCTGGCCGGGCCGGGCGGCGGCCGGAGTGGCCTTCGCCTTCGCCTCGGGAGCGGTGTTGCCGCCCCCGCCGCCGGTCCGGTAGCCGTAGTTGTAGTCGCCACAGCCGTTGCCCATGGTGAAGTCCACGGCGCCGGTGAGGTCACCGTCGGCCGTCTCCGGACCGTCGGTGTCACCGCTCATGGACAGCACGTCGAAGCTGAGGCAGTCGTAGCGGAACTCCCAGTTGCCGGAGTCGGTGGTCGGGTCCGAGTAGTTGTCGGTGTGGCCCTCCCCGGAGTCGGAGAACGCGGACCGCTCGGCGCCGGCCTTGAAGGCGGCGTCGTTGAGGTCCGGATTGTCGTTGCCGGGATCGGGCACGGAGTCCAGCGGGGACTGCGCCGGCGGGTTGTCGGTGCCGGCGTTGCCGTACGCGTGCGCCTCATCGGTGTAGGAGAGGTAGAAGCCCGGCTCGAAACCGATGTCCGCGCGGTCGATCTGGCCGTTGCCGTCGAGATCGAAGCCCGACCGGTCGCGCATCTCCAGGTAGTAGGCGTGGTCGTAGGTCGCCTCGGAGCCGGCCTCGACGTAGGTCCAGCCTGCGCCGCACCCGCCCGTCGAGAAGTCCGGGCTGCAACCGCCGTTGAAGATCCGGCCGTCGTCGGGTCCGCCGTCGGACTCGAAGTCGGTGTCCATCAGCACCTCGTCACCGGACGGAGTGGTCGCGGTGATCAACAGGTCGTCGATGAACCAGCCCGGCCGGGCCAGGCCCGGGTCGGTGGCGTAGCTGAACCGCAGCACCGGGTTGTCGGCACCCGCGAGCTCGGACAGGTCGTAGGAGTCGGCCAGGAACACCGACTCGGGGTACTCGCCGAGCTTGCGGTCCACGGCCTCGCTGCCGGCGTCGTAGGACCCGCTGGTGCCGGTGAGGCCGTTGTCGTAGGTCGCCTGGCACTGGTTCTGGTTGGGGTTGCCGGACGTGGGGTCGGTGTTGGACGTGGTGAAGCCGTTCTCGGACTCGTTGGAGGCGAACGTGTCACCGCCGTCGGTCGAGGTCAGCACGAAGCCGTAGTCGTAGTCCCACTCGATGTCCCACATCGACTTGAGCTCCATCGTCACGGTGCTGCCGGCGGGCAGGTCCTGCAGGCCGGGGACCGCGACGTCGAAGTTGTGGCCACCACCGTCGGTGGCGCAACCGAAGTCGTTGCCGGAGGCCGACCACCAGGTGTGGCTGGCGCTGGCCTGGTCGCCGGTCTCGAACTTCGCGGGGTCGAGCAGCTGGCGGCCCGGCAGCTTGGCGACGTACATCTCGGAGTTGCGGACGATGCCGTCGGCGCCGTGCTTCAAGGTGTACGGCGTCCCGTTGCGGGTCTGCCAGGTGATGGTGCCGGTGTCCTCCTTGGAGTCGGTGATGCCGGTCGCCCGGGTGTCACCGTCCAACACCTGCGGGACCACCCAGCCGAGCTCCTGGCGGCCGAAGGCGTCGATGTTCTGCGACTTGTCGGTGGCCATCAGGTTCCAGTCGCCGTAGGTGTCACGGCTGCCGGTCGAGTAGAAGTCGGGCAGGCCCAGGGAGTGGCCGTACTCGTGGGAGATGACGCTCGCCTTGTCGATGGCGGTCTCGGGGTTGACGTTGTAGGGGCCGACCCGGACGAAGACCGGCCACTCGGTCTCGGTGGTGGTCATGTCGCGGCGGCGGGCGTCGGTGTAGAAGAGCTCCTCGTTCTCGAGGTTCTTCAGCTGGTCGTCGGTGGTGTAGCCCGGCAACCCGGTCTCGGGGTCGGAGTAGTAGAACTCCAGCGACGACGAGTGGGGCCACACGTTGTCGTAGGGCGCGCCGGGGTAGTCGCACCCGGCCACCGAGAGCTGGGAGGAGCCGTTGCCGCCGCAGCCGGCGAAGACGGCCATGAAGAAGTCGACCACGCCGTCCTTGTCGGTGTCGTAGTCGGAGTAGTCGATCTCCGGGTCGGCGATGACGGCGGCGTCGTAGACCATCTTGCCGGTCGGGCCGCAGCCGCTGTCGATGTCCTGGAGCGCGCCGACGCCGACGAGGGCGCCGGTGACCGCGGAGCCGTTGGAGTCCGATCCGTAGTAGCCGGTGTCACCGGGCAGGTTGTAGACGCCGTCGGTGACCCGCTCGGGGTAGAGAGGCGTCCCTTCCGCAGGCACCGGCGAGTCGGCGACGGTGGCGCCGCCGCAGGTCTGGTCGCGCTCGGCCCGGGTGAACGGGAAGCCGGGCTCGTAGTCGAAGCCGGCGGACTCGAGGTCCGCCGAGGGGACGGTGCCCTCGGGGTAGAGCTGCCCCAGCGACATCTCCTGGAACAGGTTGAACGTCGAGCCCTCGAACTGGGGGTCGTTGATCACGGTGTCGAGGTCACGCTCGTGGGTGGTCTGGTAGTCGCGGTCGGTGTACTGCACCGGGACGACGGGGAACGGCCGGTCGCCGTACCGCGCGGACTCGTGGATCTCGCCCGGGGGGATGACCTTGGGGCCGTGGCTGGTCAGCGTCTTCGTGGCGGTACCGACGGTGACCTTGGCCTTCGACGACAGGTCGCGCCACACCAGCGTGGGCACGGCCTTGAGGGTCGCGGCCTTGCTCTCCAGCACCAGGGTCTTGGTCGACGTGGCGGCCACCGCACTCGGCGACCAGGTGACGGTCGTGCCGTCGCCGCTCACGGTCGCGCCACCGCCGGCAGCGGTGAACGTGGTCCCGGTCGGCGCGGTGACCACGACCTGGGCGCCGGAGACCGGGCTGGTGCCGGTGTTGGTGAGCAGGATCCGCGAGGGGTAGGCCTCGCCGGGCTTCACCCAGCCGACCGAGGAGACGAAGGAGTTCTCGACGAGGAGGCCGCCGACGGCGCCCTTCGAGGCGACCCCGAGCGGTCCGGTGTCGACCGCAGCCGGTGCCGGGGCGGCGGCTGCCGGCGCTGCTTCGGCGCTGGTCGTGGTGGGGAGGAGGAGCAGGCTGGCGGCGACGGCGCTGACGGTGGTGACCGCCAGGCCGCGCAGCCCGGACGAGGCGTGCGACATGGATTCTCCAGACGTGCGACGGAGGCGCCGATCGACGCGCTCTGTTCCCCCCAACGAGATCCCGCGGTGCGTGTTACGTCCCAGGCAGGTAACGGTCCGGACACGGCGCGCTCTGTCCCCCCAACGAGAGCCCGTGGTGTGTGTTACGTCTCAGGTGGGTAACGGTCCGGACAACGTCACAGGTCGGGGTGCTGCCCGGCGCGCGTCAGAGCTCCACGTAGACGTCGTCGCCCTCGACCGTCACCTGGTAGGTCGTCAGCGGCGCGGGCTGCCGGCCGAGGGCGATCAGCTTGCGCGACCAGCGGGGCATGTCCTTGCCGGCGAAGCCGGGCGACCAGTCGAGGTTGTCACCCGTGGCGAGGTCGAAGCGGGAGTTGTGCCACGGGCAGGTGACCTGTGCCATCGGCGTACTTCAGACCACCGGGCCCCTTGGTGAGGGAGAGGCCCAGGTGTGGGCAGCGGTTGCGCGCCGCGCACAACGAGTCGTCGGCGAGACCGACGACGACGGACGTGCCCGCGGCATCCACGGTGTGCAGCGTTCCGTCGGCGAAGTCCGCCACGCTGCCGACCCTGACTCGACCTGACATGTCACGTCTCCTCGTCCCGGGTGTCCTGTCTCCGTTCTACCAGCCACCTCGCACACCGTTCACCGCTGAGTCGATGCGAGGTACGCCGTGTTCGTGTCAGAATTCGCCATGGCCAGCAGGGGGGCCCGGGGGGCGCTTGTCATCGTGGCGGCGTTGGCTGCCCTTGTCGCGGCGACCGGCGCCACCGCGTCGGATCCCGACCACTCACCGCCGCGGCGGCGGCCGGCACGGTCTCGTCGACGGTCGTGATCGAGCGGGGCGGGACCCACCGCGGCTACGCCTCCTCGGTCGTCACCATCAGTCCGGACGGCACGCTCAGCGTCGTCAACAACGACACGCGTCGCGCACACGGTCACCTCGGTCGCGCTCGGGCCGTCAGGGCTCCCGCTGTTCGACACCCGGGTGGAGCCCGGCCAGACCAAGGTCGTGGCGGGCGCCACCGGGCTGGCGGCCGGCGACTACCCCTTCTACTGCCGCTTCCACCCGAACATGCAGGCCACGCTGGTCGTCGAGGGTGAGGGCGGCGGTGTCACGCCCGACCCCACCCTCCTTCGACCAGCCGCTGGTGCTCCCCCCGGTGATCCGGGCACGGAACCCGCCGGTGACGTTGGAGCGACGCCCGGTCCAGATCTTCGCGACGCGGCAACCGACGCCGATGTGGACCTACGGCGGCACCTACCCGGGACCGACCATCGTGCGGCCGACCGGGCGCAGCACCAAGGTCACCTTCGCCCACCGACTGCCGCCGAGATCGGGGTCGATGTCGGTGCACCTGCATGGGGACCACCACTCCTCCGCCGACGACGGCCAGCCGATGTCCCACCTGTTCCGGCGAGGTGAGAGCCGCACCTACCGACTACCCCCTGCGCGATGACGGGCGAGCGCTGCCGGGGTCGACGTTCTGGTACCACGACCACCGGATGGACCGCACCGGACGCAACGTGTGGCGGGGACTGCAGGGACATGTTCCTGGTCACCGACCCGAGGGAACGCCGGCTCAACCTCCCGCGAGGGCGTTACGACCTCCCGTTGATGGTCAGCGAGCGGAGCTTCGAACCCGGCTCGAACCGACTCACCGACCCGTTCACGACCCGCGCCTGGCCGTCGGTCGAGCACTACGTCCCCCAGCTGTTCCTGGGCCCGGAGGCCCCGCCGAACGACGCGACCCTCGGCGACTTCGTGCTCGTGAACGGCCGCTACGCGCCGTACGCAGAGGTCGATGCCCACCGCTACCGGCTCCGGCTGGTCAACGGCTCCAACTTCACCTCCTACAACTTCGCGCTCTCCGACGGGCGTCCGTTCACCCAGATCGCGACCGGCAACGGACTGCTGCCCACAGCCGGTGCAGCGCCAGGAGATCCTGCTCGGTCCGGCGCAACGCGCCGACGTCGTCGTGGATCTCCGCGACGCCGCGGGCCAGACCATCCGGCTCGACAGCGTTCCCCTGACCGGCGGATCGCTCCAGGGAATCGGTCCTCGACCGGCGCAGCTGATGGAGTTCCGCGTCGGCGAGCCGGTCCCGGACGACACCCAGGTCCCCGCCCGGCTGCTCGACTATCCCGACTTCACCGTGCCCTACAAGGTGGCGGCCACCTGGACCTTCGGCCTCGACGGCGACCCCTCGAGCGGGACGTTGTGGACCATCAACGACGAGGGGTTCGACCCCCATCGGCGTGCAGCACACCGCGGTGCTGGGCACCACCGAGAAGTGGCGGCTGCGCAACACCAGTCCGATCACGCACTACGTCCACATCCACCAGGAGCTGTGGCGCACCGTCAGCCGTGACGGCAAGCGGCCGCCGCCGTGGGAGCGGGGGTTCGAGGACACCTGGCGCGTGGACCCGGGGGAGACGGTCGAGGTCGCCGCACGCTTCACCGACTACACCGGGACGTTCATGGTCCACTGCCACATGCTCGACCACGAGGACCACGGGATGATGGCCCAGTTCCGCGTCGTCCGGCCCGGGAGCTCCGGCCGGGCAGCATGGCGGCTCCGGGCCGGTCCCCGGGCCACCACCACTGAGTCCGGCCCGACACCGAGACGCCCCCGGGGCTGGTCCCCCGGGGGCGCTGCTGTCCGTCGGTCGCTCAGCCTCCGGCGACCACCTTGATCGGGCGGGACATGCCCATGAACGCGTGGGGCATGCCGCCCATGCTGGCGTCCGGCCAGAAGCAGGCCAGCACGTAGTTGCCCTTGGGCAGTGAGTAGTCGAAGGTCATCTCCTGGCTGGGGCTGACCACCCCGCTGCCCAGGCTGACACGGAAGTTGACCGGCGGCTTGGCCCGCTTGCCCTTCTTGATCTTGCGGATCCACGTCTTCCAGTCGGCGAAGGTCTTGCCCTTGCGGAGCTTGACCATCTCGATGAAGTGGTTCTGCGTCGCACCGTTGACGAAGCGGACCGTCCCCTCCCGGGGGATGGTGGCCGGCTTGCGGACCCAGGTCGTGTCGCCCTTGGCGCGCAGGGTGGCGTCGTACTCCGCCGTGGCCGGGACCTCGTCACCCTCGACGGTCAGGTCGAGGATCTTGCTCGCCTTGAACCGGCCCGTTCGTGTCCACGGCCATCACCGTTCCCGTCGGCTCGGCGGGGAGGGTGGCGGTCATCATGCCCATCTCGTCCGGCGAGCTGCTGACACCACCGAGGAAGGTGACGTTCTTCTCGAAGCGCTTGAGCGCCTTCAGGTCGTTCTTGCCGAAGGTGGCGTTGACGTCTGACGCCATCTCCCGCTTGGAGTACCCCGTCGCCCGGATGGCGAACTGGAGGGCGGATCTCTTGGTCGACGTGACGTGGAAGGCGTGGAGCCCCGGCGTCAACGTCGTGTTCATGGTGATCATCTGGTCATCGTCGATGCTGACCTCGGTCACCGGCGGTGGGGTCTCGCCGGCCGACGCCGGCGCGGGCGTCAGCCCCAACATCAGTCCCGAGACCATCATCAA
>CAWAIJ010000013.1:0-88223 GCA_963782075.1 uncultured Actinomycetota bacterium | reverse complement strand
ATGAAGGCCTCCACGCGCGCGCGGCCCTTGTCGTCGGCAGGCGCACCGGCGGGACTTCATCAGGTACGTGACGCCGATTCATCGGGCCACCGATGCCGCGGTCCTTGGCGATCTTCGCGGCGCGGATCGCGTCGATGATGATGCCGGCGGAGTTGGGGGAGTCCCAGACCTTCAGCTTGTACTCGAGGTTGAGGGGGACGTCGCCGAAGTTGCGGCCCTCTAGTCGGACATAGGCCCACTTGCGGTCGTCGAGCCAGGCGACGTAGTCGGACGGGCCGATGTGCACGTTGCGGTCCGAGGTCTTGCCCGCCAGCTCGCCCTTGAGGTTGGAGGTGACCGCCTGGGTCTTGGAGACCTTCTTGGACTCCAGCCGCTCCGGCTCCTTCATGTTCTTGAAGTCCATGTTGCCGCCGACGTTGTAGTCGTAGGTGCGGTCCAGCGTCACGCCGCGGTCCTCGAGCAGTGGGTGCCAGCACCCGGTGGGTGATGGTCGCGCCGACCTGGGACTTGATGTCGTCGCCGACGATCGGGACGCCGGCGTCCTCGAACTTCTTGGCCCACGCGGGGCGGAGGCCGGCTGCGGGACGCCGACGTGCAGGTCCTCGTCGGTACCTGCCCTGACCTCGGCACGATCCGCCCCATCCCACCGCCCCTCAAGCAGGTCGGTCGGGCCTGGTCGCGAAGGCTCGCGGCCGCCCAGTCGATCGCCGTCGTCGAGCAGGGCGGACGCACCGTCTCGCTCGGGGCGATCCTGGGGCCGGAGTTCGACGCCGCCCCGGCCGTGTTCTTCGGCCCGGACCGGTTCCACCCGTCCGCGGAGGGCTACCGGGCGCTGGCCGACGTACTGCTGCCGTCGGCGCTGGCAGCCCTGGGCCTCGGCCTCGACGCGGCGGAGCGGCCCGAGGTCGGGCGAGGCGAGGGGCTTCGTCCAGTCGCAGCCGCGGCGATCGAAGCCGCGAACACTCCGGGCACGGAGCTCGATGGCACCGAGGTCGGCGGCTCGCGTCGCGGCGTCCGAGGCCTCTGGGTCGAGCTGCGGCACCGCCGCCGCCACCCCGCGACCGACGCGGAGGCCCCGGACGAGCACGAGCCCGAGGACGCGGCCGCCGAGAAATGACGACGGCCCCGCCCAGTGGGCGAGGCCGTCGGCAGCTGACTGCGAGAACCCGGGTCAGTCCGAGCCGAAGATCGCCAGGATGCGCAGCAGGTTGGTGTAGATCCAGACCAGGGCGACCGTGAGCGCGAACGCGGCACGCCACGACTCGCGCTCGTCGATGCCGGCGGCCACACCCTGCTCGACGAAGTCGAAGTCCAGGATCAGCATGAAGACACCCAGCACCAGGCCCACCACGGCGAACAGGAGGCCGATGCCGCCGAAGCCGAAGAAGCCGACCGCGTTGCCGAAGAAGCTCAGGCCGACCTCGATCAGGCTCAGGGCGACCATGCCGAACATGGCGGCCACGACGAAGGTGCGGAACTTCTGGCCGACCTTGATGTCGAAGTACTTGTACGCCGCCAGCGTGCCTGCGAAGGCAGCGAAGGTGCCGACCACCGCCTGCATGACGATGTTCTCGCCCGGCGCGATGACGTTGTCGAAGAACTTGCTGAGCGCGCCCATCGCGACGCCTTCGGCCACGGCGAACGCGATCACGAGACCGGGGCTGATCACCCGCTTGAACGAGTTGACCATCGACAGCGCGAAGGCAGCGAGCGAACCGATGGTGACGGCGGCGAGCGTGGCGCTCGCGCCCTCTTCGGTGCTGATGTCACCGGTGAACCACCAGGTGATCGCGGCGACCACGATCACGATGGCCAGCGAGATGCCGGTCTTCTGCACGACCGAGTCGATGGTCATCCGTTCGCCGGAGCGGACCGGCGCCTGCGGGTCGGAGTAGCCGGTGGGGCTCTGTCCGTAGCCGTCGTGACCTGCGCCGTTGGCCGGGTAGGTCTGGTT
The DNA here is from genome assembly GCA_963782075.1 of uncultured Actinomycetota bacterium. Lineage (GTDB taxonomy): Bacteria > Actinomycetota > Actinomycetes > Propionibacteriales > Nocardioidaceae > Nocardioides. Next base: position 86,269 of record CAWAIJ010000013.1, on the reverse strand, counting down.
GCCGTAGGCGTTGGTCCCGCGCCCGTTGAATGCTTCCGAGCGGCTGAACACGGGGTTGTTGCTCTGCATGGTCTCCTCCTTGGAGGCCGGGCGGCCATCGATCTGATGGTTGCCTCTGTGTGGTCAGTCTAGGTGTCCGACACTTCCTCAACGAGGAGCGGTGGCCCGCTGTTCCGGGTCGGACCCGAATCAAAGACATTTCTCAGGTGCCCCGGGAGGGGGTCGAACCCTCAACGAGCCGCTTTTAAGGCGGCTTCCTCTGCCAGTTGGGATACCGGGGCCGGTGGGGGCCGACTATAAGTAGGTCTTGCGCGCGTGGATGGCGTGCGCGCCGGCCACCCGGTCGAGGAACAGCAGTCCCTGGCAGTGGTCGATCTCGTGCTGGAGGGCGCGGGCCTCGAACGCGGTCGCCTCGAAGGTGACCTCCCTCGCCGTGCCCGGCAGCTGGCCGCGCACGACCAGCCTCGTGGCTCGCTTCACGTCGCCGGTGAGGTCGGGGACGCTCATGCAGCCCTCTCGGGCCTTCTCGTTGCGACTGGCCTCGACGACCTCGGCGTTGCAGAGCACGAAGGTGCCGTGGTGGTCGCGGGTCCTGGGGTGCTCGGACACGTCGACGCAGAACATCTGCACCCCGACCCCGACCTGGGGTGCCGCGAGTCCGACGCAGCCGGGCGACACCCGCATCGTCGCGACCAGGTCGGCGGCGAGCTGGACGGCCTCGTCGCTGGTGGGGTCGATCCGGGCACCAGCGGCGGAGAGCACGAAGTCGGGCGCGGTGACCACCGGGAGTACGTCGCCCTCGACGTCGAGCTCGGCCTCGGTCCAGGCGAGCAGGGTCGGATCAGGGGTGGTCACAGGTCGTCGGCCTCGGCCTCGCGCAGGGTGGCGCCGACCCCGAGCGCGGTCGCGGCGGAGTCGACGGCGGTGCGGAGCTGGTCGACGTCGGCGTCGCCGGGCAGGTCGATCTCGGCGATCAGCAGGTAGAGGTCGCCGGCCAGCCGGGTCGTCAGGTCGGTGATGTTGCCGCCGACCCGCGCGACCTCGGCGACCACGGACGAGACGATGCCGGGGCGGTCGCCGCCGTGGACGGTCAGCACCCACGCCGTACCGGCGGTCTCCCAGGCGCGCTCCTCCGGCACCTCGCGGACCGTGACGGTCAGGGACCCGTCACCGGTCAGTGGCGCCAGCGCGGCCTCGATGTCGGAGTCGGAGGCGTCGCCGGCGCAGATCAACGTCATCGCGAAGTGGCCGCGCAGCAAGGTCATCGTGGAGTCCTCGAGGTTGAGGCCCAACCCGGAGAGCTGGTCGGTGGTCTCGGCGATGATGCCGGGGCGGTCGTGGCCGAGGACGGTGATGGCGTGGAGGGTCACCCCGCCATTCTGTCAGCGCCCCTCCGCCAGTGCGCGGGCGCGCAGGAAGACCTCGTCCAGCATCGCCGGCGTGAGCCGGCCGGTGAAGGTGTTGTGCTGGCTCGGGTGGTAGCAGCCGAGCAACGTCACGTCCCCCAGCTCGACCTCGGCGCCGTGGCCGAACTTGGGTCGCGGTGACGGTATGTCGATGCCGGCGGCGGCCAGGCCACGCAGCGACCCGGCCCAGCCGTACGCGCCGAGCGCCACCACGACCCGCAGGTGGGGCCGCACCAGCTGCAGCTCACGGGCCAGCCACGGCTCGCAGGTGTCGCGCTCGCGGACGGTCGGCTTGTTCTGCGGCGGCGCGCACCTCACGGTCGCGATCATCCGGGCGTCGATCAGCCGCTGACCGTCACCGGCGTGGGTGCTGGTCGGCTGGCTGGCGATTCCGGTGCGGTGGAGGCTCGCGAACAGCCAGTCGCCGCTGGAGTCCCCGGTGAACACCCGCCCGGTGCGGTTGCCGCCGTTCGCGGCCGGCGCCAGCCCGACGATGAGCAGCGAGGGCGTCGGCGAACCCCAGCCGTGGATCGGGCGGCCCCAGTACGGCTCCCCGGCGAACGACGCCCGCTTCTCGCGTGCGACGTCCTCCCGCCACGTCACCAGCCGCGGGCACGCCCGACACACGCTGACCCTGGCGTCGAGCTCGGCGAGCTGTGCCAGGGCCGCCGATTGGTCCCAAACGACAGTTCCCGGGGCCGAATTGTCGTCGTTTGGGACCAATCGGCGTACTTGCGCAGCCGTCGCGGCCACTGGGGTCTCCGCCGTGGCCGGGTCCTCCGGCCAGCCCTCCCCCGGCGGTACCGGGGACGCGAACAGCTCGCCGGTGACCGGGTGGGGCAGCCGCTCGCTCACTCGCCCTCCGTCGAGGTCAGCGACCACGCGATCCCGTCGAGGATGTCGGCCTCGGAGACGATGAAGGAGTCGACGGCGGTGCGGGCGAGGAGCCGGTCGAGGATCAGCACGCCGGCGTCGATGACGTCGGCGCGGCCGGGGTGGAGGTAGGGCAGCTCGAGCCGGGACGCCAGCGGCATCGCCACCAACGAGGCGATCCAGGAGCGCGCCGCCGCGACGGGTACGACGGTCTGGTCAACCGCGTCGGCGTCGTACGCCGGGAGGTCGAGGTGGCCGGCGCCGACGGTGGTGATGGTGCCGGCCACGCCGACCACGGTCGCCGCAGCAGCGGGGTCGACCGGTGCCGCGTCGAGTGCCGCGTCGATGTCGGCGACACAGGCAGCCACCTCGTCGGCGGTGGGCGGGTCGGAGTGCAGGTGCCGCTCGTGGAGCCGGACCGACCCGATGTCCATGGAGTACGCCGCGGTCGGACCGGAGGCGTCGCCGAGGATCAGCTCCGTGGAACCGCCGCCGATGTCCACCACCAGGACCGGGTAGACCGGAGGCGTCGTCAGGTTGCGCACGGCCCCGTCGAACGCCAACCGCGCCTCCTCCTCGCCGGTCAGCACCTCCGGCCGGACGCCGAGCCGGGCCTCGACGCCGTCGGCGAAGACCGAGCCGTTGCGCGAGTCTCGGGTCGCCGACGTGGCGCAGAACCGCAGCCGGGTCGCGGGACGGTCGGCCAGCAGCGCGGCGTACTCGTCGATCGCGGCGAACGTGCGGGCCAGCGCCGCCGCCGAGAGCTCGCCGCTGGTGTCGACCCCCTCCCCCAGGCGCACCATCCGGGTCTCGCGGACCTCGGCGTGCGGCGGTGAGCCGATGAAGAGCTTGATCGTGTTGGTGCCGCAGTCGATGGCGGCGACGCGTGACTCCGCGGGTTTCGAGGCTCGCTGCGCTCGCACCTCAACCACCGGAGGCGCAGGGGCCGGGCGCCCACCACTCGCCCAGCAGCTCGAGCACCTCGTCACCGAGCGGGTTGACCCCCGGTCCGGCCGCGAGCGCGTGTCCCGCGAGCACATGGAGGCACTTGACCCGGTCGGGCATGCCACCGGCCGAGATCCCCTCGATCTCCGGGACGCTTCCCAGGCGAGCCCGGTCGGCGAGATAGGCCTCGTGGGCGGCGCGGTAGGCGGCAGCCAGCTCGGGGTCGGTGCCGAGCCGTTCCTCCATCTCCTTCATCAGCCCGCCGCCCTCGAGCGTCCCGATGCGCGAGGCCGCGCGCGGGCACGTCAGGTAGTAGGTCGTCGGGAACGGCGTGCCGTTGGGCAGCCGCGGCTCGGTGGTCACGACGTCGGGCTGACCGCAGGGGCAGCGGTGGCCGATGGCGGCGATGCCGCGCGGGGTACGGCCCAGCTGTCGCTCGATCGCCGACTCGTCGGCGGGGTCGACGCTCACTGGTTCGGCGGGTCCTGCTCGGCCGGGGCGAGGTCCGTCGCCGGCGGCGGGGTGTCCTCGGGCGGGTCCCCGGCCAGCTCGACCGACTCCCAGGCGTCCTGCCACCACGCGGTCGGCGGCCTGGCCAGCACGTCACTCGGGTCGTTGAGCTCGGCACGACTCTCGATCGGCTTGCCCTTCTCGTCCAGGACGACGTACGCCGTCTCGCCGGGCATGACGTACCCGAACCGCTCCCGCGCCTGGGCGCGGACGTAGGCCTCGTCGTTCCAGCGGCGCTTCTCGCGTTCGAGGACGTCGATCGTCGCCGAGGTCTGCGCGATGTCCTCCTTGAGGTCCTCGATGTGCGCGCGCTGCTCGAGGTAGGCCTTCATCGACGACGCGTAGGAGACCGCGAGCACGGCGAGCACCAGCACCAGCACGGCGGCGCGGCCGGTGAACCGGGGCCGGTGCGGCTCGGTCTCCGCGACCGCGGACGCAGCGAGCGGACGCGCCCGTCCCGCACCCCGTTGACCGGGGCGTCGGGGTCCGCCGGGCCTCCGGTCGGTGCGTCGTTCGCTCACCGGCCCCACGGTAGTCGGCTCAGGAGCTGAACCGAGGGAACGCGCCCGCGCCGGCGTACCGTGCCGCGTCTCCGAGCTCCTCCTCGATGCGCAGCAGCTGGTTGTACTTGGCCACGCGCTCCGAACGAGCCGGCGCACCGGTCTTGATCTGGCCGCAGTTCGTCGCGACCGCGAGGTCGGCGATCGTGGTGTCCTCGGTCTCGCCGGAGCGGTGGCTCATCATGCAGCGGAAGCCGTTGCGGTGGGCGAGGTCGACGGAGTCGAGGGTCTCGGTCAGCGAGCCGATCTGGTTGACCTTCACCAGCAGCGCGTTGGCCTGGCCCTCACGGATGCCGCGGCTGAGGCGCTCGACGTTGGTGACGAACAGGTCGTCGCCCACGATCTGCACCCGGTCGCCGATCTGGTCGGTCATCGCCTTCCAGCCGGCCCAGTCGTCCTCGTCGAGCGGGTCCTCGATCGAGACGATGGGGTAGGCCGACGCCAGCTCGGCGTAGTAGTCGATCATCTGGTCGGAGGAGCGCTTCTTGCCCTCGAAGGTGTACTTCTTCTTCTCGAAGAACTCGCTGGCCGCCACGTCGAGCGCGAGCACGATGTCCTTGCCGAGCTTGAAGCCGGCCGCCTTGACGGCCTCGCCGATCAGGTCGAGCGCCGCACGGTTGGACGGCAGGTCGGGGGCGAAGCCACCCTCGTCGCCGAGGCCGGTCGCGAGGCCCTTCTTCTTCAGCACCGACTTGAGTGCGTGGTAGACCTCGGCGCCCTGCTGCAGCGCCTCGCGGAAGGTCGGGGCGCCGATCGGCGCGATCATGAACTCCTGCACGTCGACGTTGGAGTCGGCGTGGGAGCCGCCGTTGAGGATGTTCATCATCGGCACCGGCAGCAGGTGGGCGTTGGGCCCTCCGACGTAGCGGTAGAGCGGCAGTCCGGCCGAGTCGGCCGCGGCCCGCGCGACGGCGAGCGAGACGCCGAGGATCGCGTTGGCGCCGAGCGAGGCCTTGTTGGGTGTGCCGTCGAGGTCGAGCATCGTCTGGTCGACGAGCCGCTGGTCGTCGGCGTCGAGTCCCTCGATGGCTGGGCCGATCGTCGAGACGACCGTCCCGACCGCCTTGCCGACACCCTTCCCGCCGTAGCGCTTGCCGCCGTCGCGGAGCTCCACGGCCTCGAACGCTCCGGTGGACGCGCCGCTGGGCACGGCGGCTCGGGCGAAGGTCCCGTCATCGAGGAGAACCTCGACCTCGACGGTGGGGTTGCCGCGCGAATCGAGGATCTCGCGGGCACCGACGGCGTTGATGACAGCCACAGTCATGCTCCTTGCTGGGTCGTGGACGAGCCGTTCCCCCACCCTAGTGGCGACCGGCGAGTAGGACCTTCGGGTGCTGGATGCGTGGACAGGCGGGCAGCAGGGACGACGAAATCGATCAAGCGCGTCCCTGGCCAGGGCGGCGAAGGTGGCACCATCCACTCTCAGGAGGAGACCATGAAGCTTCCCTACGCCGAGCCCCACATCCCCCTTGAGCCGGGTGCTCCTACCGTCCCCGAGCCACCACGTCGCGGCGAACCGGGTGGTCCACCGTGCGGCGTCTGTACCAACAGCAACCTGCCGCAGGTCTGGGAGGACCAGCACTGGACGGTGCACCCACCCGTGGGTGGCAGCCTGCCCGGCACGGTCTGGGCTGCCTCGAGGGAGCACGTCGACTCCTTCGCCGACCTGTCGCCCGGGGCACAGGCCGGCTTCGGGCCGCTCTGCGCCCGGATCGACGCGGCCCTGATGGCGCGCGGCGACGTCGGCCGGGTCCACCTCTACCGCTGGGGGGACGGCGGCGCCCACTTCCACGTGTGGTTCATCCCGCGACCGCTCGGGATGCTGGAGGCGTCCGGTGCGATGCTGCCGCTGTGGGAGGACGTACTTCCGAACGTCACCGACGAGGAACTGCGGATCGCGGCCGAAGAGCTCGCCGCCCGGATGGGACCTGCGTGACCCAGCCGTCCCTCGCACGCAGCCTCGGCACGGGCGACGCGGTCGTGGTCGGACTGGCCGCCATGCTGGGCGCTGGGGTGTTCGTGGCGTTCGGGCCGGCTGCAGCCGCGGCGGGCTCCGGGCTGCTGATCGCACTGGGCATCGCGGCCGTGATCGCGTTCTGCAACGCCGTCGCGTCGGCTCAGTTGGCGGCAGTCCACCCGTCGTCCGGCGGGACCTACCTGTTCGGCCGGGTGGTGCTCGGTCCGTGGTGGGGTTTCCTCGCGGGCTGGGGCTTCGTCGTGGGCAAGACTGCGTCCTGCGCGGCGATGGCGATGGCCTTCGCGGCGTACGCCGTTCCCGTGGGCGGCTGGTGGCAGCGCGCAGTGGCAGCCACCGTGGTCGTGGCCTTCACCGCAGCCAACCTGCACGGCGTGACTCGCACCGCCGACATGGCCCGCGTGCTGCTGCTCGTGACCACGGCCGTGCTGGTCGGCTTCGTCGCGCTGGGCTGGGCGCTCGGTCCCACGGTCCGGCCAGCCCCGCTGTCGGCACCGGACGGTGCCCGTGACGTGCTGCAGGCGGCCGGCCTGCTCTTCTTCGCCTTTGCCGGGTATGCCCGCATCGCGACCCTGGCCGAGGAGGTGCGCCGCCCCCAGATGATCGGTCGCGCCATCCTGGTTGCCCTCGGCGCAGCGGTGGCGCTGTACCTCGCGGTGGGGCTCACCCTGGTGGTGGTGCTCGGTGCCGACCTGGGTCGGACCACGACGCCGCTGGCCGATGCGGTCGTGGCCGTCGGGGCCGGTTGGGCAGAGCCGGTGGTCCGCGTCGGTGCCGCGGCCGCCAGCCTCGGCGCGCTGCTGGCACTGCTGGCCGGCGTGGGTCGCACGACCCTCGCCATGGCCCGTGAGCGCGATCTGCCGGGCTGGCTGGACTCGGTCGACGAGCGACACCGGGTCCCCGACCACGCCCAGGTCGCGATCGGTGTGGTCGTGGTGGCGCTCGTGCTGGTCGCCGACCTGCGGGGTGCGATCGGCTTCTCGTCGTTCGGCGTCCTGCTCTACTACTTCGTCGCCAACGCCGCGGCGCTGCGCCAGCCGGCCGCGGAGCGCCGCTGGCCGCGGGCACTGCAGATCGTCGGAGCGATCGGCTGCCCGGTGCTCGTGGTCATGCTGCCGGGTCAGGCGGTCGTGGCCGGGCTGGTCGTGGTGGCGGTGGGGGTCGTCGGCCGGACCCTGCTCAGGCGATGAGCCGGCGGACCGCGTCGCGCAGTGCCTGCTCGGGATCGGTGCCGGACTGGCGAGCCTCGGCGACCAGCGCGAGCAGCCGGTCCCCCAGGTCGTCGGAGTCCGCCGGTACGCCGGCCGGCGTGCCGGCGCGCTCCAGCCGCTCGAGCAGCTTGTCGGCGTACAGCAGCGCGGGCAGGCCGGGCGGCAGGCCGTCGGTCACCGAGGTGCGCTGCTTCTCCTGTGCCTTGCGCTGTTCGTAGAGCTCGGTGACCGCGGCGGGGTCGAGCTCACCGTGGTCCTCCCCGAAGACATGGGGGTTGCGTCGGACCATCTTCTCGGTGATGTCGCGCGCGACGTCGGCCATCGTGAAGGTGCCGTCCTGCTCGGCGATCGCGGCATGCAGGAACACCTGGAGCAGCAGGTCACCAAGCTCCTCGCGTAGGTGGTCCGCGTCACCGGTGTCCAGCGCCTCGAGCGCCTCGTGGGTCTCCTCGAGCAGGTAGCGCGCGAGCGAGCGGTGGGTCTGCGCGGCCTTCCACGGATCCTCCAGCTGGAGCCGGCGCATGACGTGCAGGAACTCGAGGACCGCCTGGTCGGGGTCCTCGTCGAGCGTCACGGGATGGAGGTCAGCGCCCGCAGCGCTGCGAGGGGGGCAGGAGCCGGGCGGTCACGGAGTTGGGCTCCTCGGCCTGGCCGTTCTTGGCCATCTCGCTGACGGCGAACGACACCGACCCGTCCTCGGCGGTGAGGCCGCCGTCCTTGGTCCTGGTGCCGAACACAGGGTCGAACTCCACGCCGTTCTCGGCGATCCAGGTCTCGAACTCGTCGGTGCCGGCGGCCACGAAGTCCGCGCGCTCACCCCGACCGTCGAGGACGACCTCGCCCACGGCGGCCTGGACCTCCTCGACGTACGGCGGGGCCGTCTGGACCTCCAGCACGCTGTCGCGCAGGTCATCGGGGACGGACGCGATCTGCTGGCGCAGCCCGGCGACGGCCTCGATGTACTGGTCGCGGTCCTCCACCGTGACACCGAAGTCCTCGGCGAGCTGGTCGGCGACCGAGCGGAGCGCGAGCGTGCCCGCGATGCCGCTGCGGAAGAAGCTGTGGGGGAAGGTCTGGGCCTCGGCCTCGAGCTGCGGCTCGAGCGCCGCGCAGAAGTCGGCGGCGATCTCGTCGACCTGATCGAGCGAGATCTTCTCCTCACCGACCTCGACGGCGGTGCCCGGCTGCAGCGCACCGCAGCCGGAGAGCGTGAGTGCGGCGAGGACCGCAACGACACCCGGGACCTGGAACTTCCTCACGACTGCTGCTCCTTCGGATCAATCACCGAGTCGATGACGGTGCGGGCCCATTCAAGCAGGGCCACTCCCTCGAGCGGACGGCCCGTCGCGCCCGGCGTCCCGGGCCGCGGCACGAGCACGGACTCGAGCTGGGTCTTCACGATGCTCTTGGGGTAGAGCCGCCCCAGCCGGATCACCCGCGACTCCGGCAGGCTCACCGGCGCGAACCGGACGTTGCGGCCGGCGAGGGTGACCTCGCTGACGCCGGCCTGCCTCGCGCGGGCCCGGAACCGGGCCACCAGCAGCAGCGCCGCGACCGGCTCCGGCGGCTCGCCGTACCGGTCGCCCAGCTCCTCGAGGACCAGGTCGACGTCGCCGTCCTCCCGCACCTCGGCCAGCCGCTTGTACATCTCCAGCCGCAGTCGCTCGCTGGGGATGTAGTCGTGGGGCAGGTGGGCGTCGACCGGCAGCTCGATCCGCACCTCGCGCAGCCGGTCGTCGGCCTCGCCGCCCTTGAACTCGTTGACGGCCTCGCCGACCAGCCGGACGTAGAGGTCGAACCCGACGTCGGCGATGTGGCCGGACTGCTCGCCGCCGAGCAGGTTGCCGGCGCCGCGGATCTCGAGGTCCTTCATGGCGATCGCCATGCCGCCGCCGAGGTCGGAGTGCTGGGCCAGCGTCGCGAGCCGCTCGTGGGCGGTCTCGGTCAGCGGCTTCTCCGGTGGGTAGAGGAAGTAGGCGTAGGCGCGCTCCCGGCTGCGACCGACCCGGCCGCGCAGCTGGTGCAGCTGGGAGAGGCCGAGGGTGTCGGCGCGCTCGATGATCATGGTGTTGGCGTTGGAGACGTCGAGGCCGGACTCGACGATCGTGGTGCACACCAGCACGTCGAACCGCTTCTCCCAGAAGTCGAGCATCACCCGCTCGAGCTGGTGCTCGCCCATCTGGCCGTGGGCCGTCGCGATGCGCGCGTCCGGGACCAGCTCCCGGAGCTTGGCGGCCGCCTTCTCGATCGAGCTGACCCGGTTGTGGATGTAGAAGACCTGTCCGTCGCGCAGCAGCTCGCGGCGTACGGCGGCGGTGACCTGGCGGTCCTCGTAGGACCCGACGTAGGTCAGCACCGGGTGCCGCTCCTCGGGCGGGGTGGTGATCGTCGACATCTCCCGGATGCCGGTGACCGCCATCTCGAGCGTGCGCGGGATCGGGGTGGCACTCATCGACAGCACGTCGACGCTGGTGCGCATCCGCTTCATCTGTTCCTTGTGCTCGACCCCGAAGCGCTGTTCCTCGTCCACGATGATCAACCCGAGGTCCTTCATCCGGACGTCGGGGTTGAGCAGCCGGTGGGTGCCGACCACGATGTCGATCGAGCCCTCCGCGAGCTCGGCCATGACCTCGCGCGCCTCGCCGTCGGTCTGGAACCGCGACAGTGCCTTCACCGTGACCGGGAACCCGCTCATCCGCTCGGCGAAGGTGGAGAGGTGCTGGGTGACCAGCAGCGTCGTGGGGACCAGGACGGCGACCTGCTTGCCGTCCTGGACCGCCTTGAACGCCGCGCGCACCGCGATCTCGGTCTTGCCGTACCCGACGTCACCGCAGACCAGCCGGTCCATCGGGACGCTGCGCATCATGTCGCCCTTGACCTCGTCGACCGTGCTCAGCTGGTCGGGGGTCTCCTGGAACGGGAACGCGTCCTCGAGCTCGCGCTGCCACGGGGTGTCGGGTCCGAACACGTGCCCCTGCGTGGCCTGGCGCGCGGCGTAGAGCTTGATCAGCTCCGCGGCGATCTCACGCACCGCCTTGCGGGCCCGGTTCTTGCGCTTGGACCAGTCCGCGCCGCCGAGCCGGTCGAGGCTCGGCTGCTCGCCGCCGACGTAGCGGGTGACCTGGTCGAGCGCGTCGGCCGGGACGTAGAGCCGGTCGGGCGGGCCACCCCGCTTGGAGGCGCCGTACTCGATCACGAGGTACTCGCGGGTGGCGCCCTGCACCTCACGCTGCTTCATCTCCACGAAGCGACCCACGCCGTGCTGCTCGTGGACGACGTGGTCGCCGGCCTTCAGCTCCAGCGGGTCGATCTGCTTCTTGCGTCGCGCCGGCATCCGCCGCATGTCGCGGGTCGAGGACTTCTGGCCCGAGAGGTCGTCGCCGGTGAGCACCGCGAGCCGCGTGGTGGGGTCGACGAACCCGTGGTCGAGCGCACCGCACGAGACGATGACGACGCCGGGCCGCGGCTCGAGGGCGTCGGGCTCGACGAGCGCGGCGGGCACGTCGTGGTCGGCGAGCACCTCGACCATGCGCTGGGCCGGGCCGTGGCCCGGGTGGAGCACCACGACCCGGTGGTCGTCGGCGAGCCAGCCACGGATGTCGGAGATCGCTCGCTCGAGATCGCCGCGGTAGGCCTCGGCGACCCGCGCCGGCAGCACCCGGCCCTCGACGCCGTCGGTGTCACCCGGATCAGGCGCGTCGGACTCGATGCCGAACGGGCTGACGCTCCACCAGGCACGACCGCCCTGCAGCACGTGCTGCCGGACGTCGCCGAGCTCGCGGTAGGACGCCGCGCCGAGGTCGATCGGCGACTGACCACCGGAGGCTGCCGCCGCCCAGCTCGCGCCGAGGAACTCCTCACTGGTCGCGACCAGGTCGTGGGCGCGGGAGCGGACACGTTCGGGGTCGAGGACGACCACGTGGCTGTCCTGGGGCAACAGGTCCACCAGCAGCTCCATGCCGTCGACGAGGACCGGTGCGAGCGACTCCATCCCCTCGACGGCGATGCCGGCCGCGATCTTGTCGGTCAGCTCCACCAATTGCGGGTGGGCGCGGCCGAGCTCGGCTGCGCGGCGTCGTACGTCGTCGGTGAGGAGCAGCTCGCGGCACGGTGGCGCCCACAGCCGTGGGACCGACTCGAGCGTGCGCTGGTCGGAGACGGAGAAGCTGCGGATCTCCTCGACGTCGTCGCCCCAGAACTCCACGCGCAGCGGGTGCTCCTCGGTCGGCGGGAAGACGTCGACGATGCCGCCGCGGACCGCGAACTCGCCGCGCTTCTCGACCAGGTCGACGCGCGAGTACGCCGCGTCCGCGAGCGACTGGACGACGCCCTCGAGCGGTGCCGTGGCGCCCGGGGTCAGCTCGACCGGGACCAGGTCGCCGAGGCCGGGCACCTGCGGCTGGAGCAGGGAACGCACCGGCGCGACGACCACCTTGAGCGGTCCGTTGGTGGCGTCGTCGCCGGGGTGGCACAGCCGCCGCAGCACGGCCAACCGGCGACCGACGGTGTCGCTGCGCGGGCTGAGCCGCTCGTGCGGGAGGGTCTCCCAGCTCGGGTAGTAGCCGATCAGCGACGGGTCGACCAGATCGGCCAGAGCTGCCACCAGGTCCTCGGCGTCGCGGGAGGTCGGCGTCACCGCGAGCACCGTCCGGTGCTGCTCGACCAGGCCGGCGACCACGAACGGTCGCACGCCGGCGGGACCGGTGAGGTCCAGGGCGGGAAGCACCGCCCCCTTCGCATCGACCATCGCCTGGGCGAGGACGGGTTCGGCGAGGACCGCGGCAGTCAGGCCGGAGAGGCTCACATGCCGTCCTTTCGACAGAGCCCTTCGAGGGAGCGTGGGCGCGCGACGTGACCCCGGCCGGGTCCGACAGGGGGTGTGTCGCAGAGTTTACGGTGTCCTCATGCGGCACAACGGGGCACGTCGGCTTGTCGCCCTGGCCTGCGGCGTCGTGCTGCTCGCCACCGGCTGCGGCACGATCCGGGACTTCTTCGGCCAGCCCGAGGTGTTCGACACCGGGATCGAGCCACTCCCCCTCGAGCTCGACGGCCCTGCCTACACCGCGGCCGTCCGAGGTGGGCTGCTGGTCCGCGACGGCGACGATCAGGTGGTCCTGCCCGATGCGTCCGCGGCTGCCTGGCTGCCAGACGGCCGGGTGCTGGCGATCACCGGTCGCCGCGCCCAGGTGGTCGACCCGGCGATCGGACCGGTCGGGCCGACGCGACGTGTGGACCCGCCTCCCGAGCGTCAGGTCAGCAGCATCAACGTCCTGCGCGGGAACGACCCGGTCCGGCTGGCGTCGTACGACCTCGACCTGGCGCGCACGGGTGTCGTGGACCTGCCCGGCACCGACAACCCGGACGCCACCCGGTCCAACGAGCTGGCCCGGAACTACTACGGATCGACGCCGACCGTCGACGGCGCGACGTTCATCGAGTGGCACGACGGCAGCGAGTTCTACGAGGACGGCGACTACGGCGTGCTGCGCATCGAGGGTGACGAGCAGTCGAACGTGCTGGTGAATGCCAGGATCGTCGAGCTGTTCGCGACCCCGGACGGCGCTGCGCTGCTCGCGCTGCGGCAGACCAGTGGCCAGCCGTGCGGCGGGTGCGTGGTCCCGCAGGACATCGTCGAGATCGACCCGGCCACCGGGGAGATCGAGGGTGAGTACGGCATGCCGGAGGGGTACGACGACGGGTGGCGGGTGCAGGCCGTCGACAAGGTCGGCGAGCGGGTGGCGGTCCGCTTCTACGAGACGCGTCGCGACAAGGGGTTCCCGCAGGAGGTTCCGACCGGGACGTGGGTCTTCGACGGCTCGTGGGAGCTGCTCGAGGGCAGCGACGAGGTCACGACCTGGTGGCAGGGAGAGGGACGGATCGAGACCCGGCCGGCCCCCGACGAACCGGCCCGCCGCGACGGCCTCCAATTGGTGTGGATCAGCGGCGACGACGAGGTCGAGCTCCCCGGTGAGCTGATCTGGGCACGCGAGCACGGTCCACCGCCTGCGGCTCGGTCGCGGGTCGGCTGCTGCCGCCGCCGTGAGTTCCGGTTTCCCCGCCTGAGCGGGGAACCAGTGACATCGCGGGGCAACCATCAGCCACCAGGTCAGCGACTCGCCCAGCAAGTCCCGCTCCGCGTGGGGACGACGACCTCGCCCGCGCAAGGGCATCAGTGTCTACCGTGGCGGCATGAGAGGGCGACGGGCGGTGGCGGCGGTGGGCCTGCTGGTGCTCGTGGCGGGCTGCACCGCAGAGGTACGCCGCGAACCCCGGCCCGCGCCGAAGCCGGACGCCCCGTCCAGTACGACGCCCCAGCGCACGCCCGACCCGGGGCCGGTCCCGGTGCGGCCGGCGTCACCACGCGAAGCCGCGCACCAGCTCCTGGCAGCCGACCGGGCGATCCACGATCCGGGCTCCTCGCGGGCACGGCTCAGGGTCGCGGGCCACGCCCAGCAGCTGGCCGTCCGCGAGCTGGCCGACCACCCCGGCTGGGACGACCGCGTCGCCCGCCGGCTGCCACCACAGGTGCGCCGCGACACCACCGACACGGTGGCCGCCCGACGCGCCTTCCGGGGCATGCACCCCGACGACGACTCCGATCTCGCCTCCGAGCTCCCGGCCTGGCGGATCGTGCGGCCGCGCCCTGCCGCCGAGCTGCGCCGCTACTACCGCGCGGCGCAGCGCCGCTACGACGTTGACTGGGAGTACCTCGCGGCGATCAACCTGGTGGAGACCGGCTTCGGCCGGATCCGCGGCACGTCCGTGGCCGGCGCCCAGGGCCCGATGCAGTTCATCCCGACCACCTGGGACATCTACGGAGAAGGCGGCGACATCGAGGACCCTCGCGACGCGATCCTCGCGGCGGGCAGGCTGCTGCGCGCCAACGGGTTCGCCGACGACCCGGCCGGCGCCCTCTACCGCTACAACAACTCCACCGCCTACGTGCGCGGCGTGACCCTTCACGCACGCGTCATGCAGCGCCGGCCACGCGCCTACCTCGGTCTCCACCAGTGGCAGATCTACTACCTCACCCGCGCCGGCAGCATCCTGCTCCCCCAGGGGTACGACGAGGACAGGCCGGTGCCGGTCAGGAAGTTCCTGGCCCGTCGGTCCTGACGCCGACCTCCGCCATCCGGGTCGCCAGTGCCGGCAGACCGTCGGCGAGCTCCCACTGCACGGCACGGAGACCGACGTCGCGGGCGCCGGCCACGTTGGTGGCCATGTCGTCGATGAAGCAGACCTGGTCCGGATCCGCCCCGAGGTCGTCGAGGATCGCGCCGAAGAACCCGGCCTCCGGCTTGGCCAGGCCCAGGTCGCTCGAGTAGTAGGCGCCGTCGAGGATCTCGGCGTACCCCAGGGACTCCTTCATGTACGCCGCCCGGCCGCTGTCCTGGTTGGTGGCCAGGTGCACCGCCAGCCCCGCGGCACGCCAGCGGCCGACCTGCGCCACCATCCCCGGGTCGGGCTCGATCGCCAGCCAGATCCGCTCGTAGACCTGCTGCGCGTCGTGGTCGCTCCCGAGCACCCGCAGTCGTTCGGCCAGCAGCGGGACGACCGCCAGGCGGCCGGTCAGCACGTCGCCGTCGGGACGGAACGTGTCGCGCAGCCACTCGCCCGGGTTCTCGCCGAGCACCTCGGCGAGTGCCGGGCGGAAGTCGATGGTGCCGACCTGGAGGACGTCGTCGGCGTCGAGCAGGAGGTGCGTGACGGTCATGCCGTCAGGTGGCGCCGCACGAGCTCGAGGATCTGGTCGGCCAGCTCCGGGCGGCAGACCAGCAGGTCGGGCAGCGAGGTGTCGTCCTGGTTGTAGACGAGCGGCGACCCGTCGACGCGGGAGCAGTGCAGCCCGGCGGCGCGCGCCACCACGACCGGGGCCGCGTTGTCCCACTGGTACTGCCCGCCGGCGTGGATGTAGGCGTCGGCGAGGTCGCGGACGACACTCATCACCTTCACCCCGGCCGACCCCATCGGCACCAGCTCGGCGTCGACCTCCTCGGCCAGCGCCTGCACGAACGCCGGCGGGCGGGTGCGTGAGACGGCGATGCGGATCCGGTCGCTGGTGCGGGGCGGCACCACCGCCGGCGTACCGGTGTGGAAGGTCTCGCCCAGGGCCGGCTGCGCCACGGCTCCGGCCGTGAGCCCGTCCCCGGGGGCACTCTTCTCCCACAGCGCGACGTGGACAGCCCAGTCGTCGCGCGGCGGCTCGGAGAACTCACGGGTGCCGTCGAGCGGGTCGATGATCCAGACCCGGTCGGCCTGGAGGCGCGACTTGACGTCGCTGGCTTCCTCCGACAGCACGTGGTCGCCAGGACGGTGCTCGGTGAGCAGGGCGTCGAGCAGCTCCTGGGCAGCGGCGTCACCGGCGTTCTTGAGCTCCTTGCCCTCCAGCCCCTGGCCGCGTACCTCCAGCAACCGGGCTCCTGCCTGCTCGGCGGCCCAGACGGCGAAGGCGTGGTCGTCGGTGCGGGCGTCGTCGGGGATCTGGTTCATCACGCCGGTCACCCTACCGAGCGCTCACCCGTTGAAGGTCTGCTGCGTCCGCTCGAGGCCGTCGACGATCAACGACTCGACGGCATCGGCCGCGCGGTCGACGTGGAACGGCAGCTCCTTGCGCTCGACGGTCGAGTAGTTCGACAGCACGAAGTCGGAGACGTCCTGCCGACCGGGTGGCCTGCCGATGCCGGCGCGGACCCGGTAGAAGTCGCCGGTGCCCAGGGACGACCGCATCGAGCGCAGCCCGTTGTGGCCGTTGTCGCCGCCGCCGAGCTTGACCCGGAGCGTGCCGAAGGGGATGTCGAGCTCGTCGTGGATCGCGACGATCCTCTCCGCCGGCACCTTGTAGAACGTCGCCAGCGCCTTGACCGGCCCACCGGACTCGTTCATGTAGCACCGCGGCCGAGCGAGTACGACGCGGGCGCCACCAGCACCCGGCGCCCCCAGCCGCCCCTCGACGACGTCGGCGCGACCGGACTTGTGGGCCCGGAACGCGGACCCGAGCCGGGTGGCGAGCTCGTCGGAGACCAGATGGCCGACGTTGTGACGATGGCCGGCATAGGCAGGGCCGGGATTCCCCAGCCCGACCACGAGCCACACCTCGGATCCCGTCGGAACGGTTCCTGGGTGGCTGGTGGTCATGGCTGAAGTATCCCGGCCCCGCCCCAGCACCTGTCGCAGCAGGTTGCCGAACGTCACTCCTGGGAGTCGCCCTCCGAGGCGTCGTCCTGGCCGCCGTCGGACGCCTCGGCGCCGTCGGCTGCCTCGGCAGCCTCCTCGTCGGACTCGTCGCGCTCGATGCCAGCCTCGGCCTCGGCCTCCTCCAGCTCGGCCTCGAGGGCCTCCTCGGAGCGCTGCTGGGTGACGTTGACGATGAGCAGCTCGGGGTCGGAGAGCAGCGTGCTCCCGGCCGGGAACGTCAGGTCGGAGGCGTGGATCAGCGTGCCGATCTCGGCGCCCTCGATCGAGACCTCGAAGTACTCGGGGATGTGGGTGGCCTCGGCCTCGACCTGGACCGTGGAGTTCTCGGTCACGACCAGCGTCTCCGGCTTCGCGGTGCCGACCAGGTGGATCGGGACGTCGACGGTGACCTTCTCGCCGCGCGTGACCGAGACGAAGTCGACGTGCTCGATGACGCGACGGATCGGGTCGACCTGGACCTGCTTGGTCAGCGCGAGCTGGCTGCTGCCGTCGATCTGGAGGTCCAGCAGGGCGTTCGCGCCGCCGTGCTTGAGGGCCATCATCGTCTCGTGGCCCGGCAGGGTCACGTGGATCGGGTCGCCGCCGTGGCCGTAGACGACCGCGGGGATCTTGTCGTCGCGGCGGATCCGGCGGGCCGCGCCCTTGCCGAACTCGGTCCGCTGCTCCGCGGTGATCTTCTCAGCCATGTCTGTCTCCTCAGTTCGAAAGTCGTGGGCCCCGGAAACGACGAACGCCGCGCGACAGCGCGGCGTCTGGGCCGGCCCTGTCGATCACGGACCTCCTGCTCACTGACACGAGCAGTCGTCCCTCGCCGAGGCAACCGCCACAGAATAGTCCGACGCGCGCCGCCGAGCCAATCGGCGTAACCTCGCCGCCGTGTCACTCACTCTCACCGAGGCCCGCACCCGGGCCGCCCTGGTTTCCGACGTCTCCTACGACCTCCACTTCGACCTCACCGATCGCGACACGTTCGGCGTCCGCGCCGTCGTGCGGTTCGCGTGCAGCGAGCCGGGCGGCGCCACCTTCCTGGAGCTCACGGCCGGTCAGGAGGTGTTGCTGGACGGCCTCCCCGCGACCACGTACGACGGGCGCCGGATCACCCTGACCGACCTCGCGACCGCCAACGAGGTCACGGTCGAGGCCCGGGTGCCCTACGTGACCGACGGGGACGGCATGCACACCTTCACCGACCCCGCCGACGGCGCGACCTACGTCTCGGCGTACGTCGGCATGGACCTCGCGCAGCGGATCTTCCCCTGCTTCGACCAGAACGACCTCAAGGCACCCGTCACCGTCGCGGTCACCGCGCCCGACGGGTGGCGGGTGATCGCCAACGGCCGTCTGGCCGGTGAGGAGGACGGCACCTGGAGCTTCGCGACCACGCCGCCGATCCCGCTGCCGATGTTCACCGTCTGCGCCGGCCCGTGGCACTCCGTCACCTGGGAGCACGACGGGCTGCCCTTCGGCTGGCACGCCCGCGCGTCGCTGGCGACCCAGCTCGACCGCGACGCCGAGGAGCTCATCCGCGTCACCGAGTCGTGCTTCGACCACTACGGCGAGCTGTTCGGGGAGCCCTTCGCCTTCGGCTCCTACGACCAGGCGTTCGTGCCTGGCCTCAACTGGGGCGCCCTCGAGAACCCCGGCTGCGTGACCTACCGCGACGAGATCCTGCCGGTCGGCACGCCCACGGAGAGCGAACGGCGCCGCCGGGCCATGATCATCGCCCACGAGATGGCCCACCAGTGGTTCGGCAACCTCACCACGATGACCTGGTGGGAGGACACCTGGCTGCAGGAGTCGTTCGCCGACTACATGGGCTTCCGGGTCTCCGCGGATGCCGCCGGCTTCCAGGGCACGTTCGTCGACTTCGCGGTCCGGCCCAAGGTGCGGGCCTACGCCGCCGACGAGCGCCGCTCCACCCACCCGGTCGCGCCGCTGGCCGAGGAGGTGGGAGACGTCGACGAGGCGAGCACCAACTTCGACGCGATCTCCTACGCCAAGGGCAACTCGGCCCTGCAGCAGCTGGTGACCTGGCTGGGCGACGACGACTTCCTCGCCGGTGTCCGCACCTACTTCGACCGCCACCGGTTCGGCAACGCCACCCTCGCCGACTTCGTCGCCGCGCTCGACTCCGCCACCGAGCGCGACGTGCGTTCCTGGGTCGAGGCCTGGTTGCGGACGTCCGGGTTCGACACCATCCGGGTCACCCGCGAGGACGACGCCGTCGTGCTCACCCGTGAGGGATCGCGTCCGCACCGCTTCGCGGTCACCTCCTACGACGGGAACCTGGTCGCGCTCGGCACCGAGTTCGTCGACCTGGCCGACGAGCCGGTCCGGCTGCCCTCAGCGGCGGTCGTGGTGCCCAACAGCGGCGGCGAGACGTTCGCCCGGCTCCGGCTGGACCCCCACAGCTGGGAGCTGCTGGCCCGTGACCTCGCCTCGGTCGCCGAGGAGGACGTGCGCGCCATCGTCTGGAGCACCGCGATGGACCTGGTCCGCTGCGGCGAGCTGCCGCCCGAGGAGTTCCTCGGTCTGGTGACCCGTCACCTGCCGCGGGAGCGCCACATCGGCATCGCCGAAGCGGTGCTGGGCTGGACGCTCGGCACCCTCGTCGTACGCCACCTGCCGCCGGAGGCCTCCGTCGACGCGGTCACGCAGGTCGCGGCCGCCTGCGAGAGCGCACTCGCCTCGGAGCCGGACCAGATGCTCGCGATCAGCCTGACGCGCGTGCTGGCCCGCACCACCCCGGACTCGATGCTGTTGCAGCGATGGCTGGTCGACCGGGTCACCCACACCGGCATCGAGGTCGACCAGCACCTGCGGTGGCTGGCCGTGATCAGGCTCGCCGCCCTCGGTGAGCTCACCGCCGAGGAGATCGGCGAGGAGCGTGCCGGCGACGGCACCATCCAGGGCGTGCTCGGTGCCGCCGAGGCGCTCGCGGCCCGGCCGGACGCGGACGCGAAGGCCGCGGCGTTCGAGCGGCTGCTGGGCGAACCGCCCCTGTCCAACCGCGAGTTCGAGGCCACCGCCGCCGGCCTCTTCGACCCCGAGCAGGCGGCGCTCGTGGCGCCGTACGTGGAGCGCTACTTCACCGAGGGCCTCGAGCTGGCCCGCCGCCGCGGCCCGAGCTTCGAGGAGCAGGTGGGCAACGCGTTCCCCACCGTGCCGTTCACCGACGCCCAGGTCGAGCTGTTGGCCCGCACGCTGGAGGGCGACGTCCCGACGGTTCTGCGGCGGGCGTGGGAGGACGCCTACGACGATCTGGTAACCGCCCGAGCGCGGTAGGTGAGCGAGGTCAAAGTCCCTCCGCTCACGGCCAGCGTCGTCCGTGTCGTGCGATGGCCCAGCAGGGTCAGGCTCGTCCGGCGGAGTGCCTCGCAAGGCGGACGAGCGAAGGCGTGCTTGTGCGCGGAGCGCACGTCGAGCGAGGACAACGCCGCGAGGTGCCCGCCGGGCGGGTCTGACTAGGCGTGGCCGTCGAACATGGAGGTAACTGATCCGTCTTCGAAGACCTCGCGGATGGCGCGCGCGAGCAGCGGCGCGATCGAGAGGCAGGTCAACTTGTCGAACCGGCTCTCGGCCGGCAGCGGCAGCGTGTCGGTGACGACGACCTCGGTGGCGGTGCAGTTCTTGAGCCGGTCGACGGCCGGGCCCGACAGCAGCGCGTGGGTCGCGGCGATGACCACGCCTGCGGCGCCGTCCCGCTTCAACGCCTCGGCCGCCTGCACGATCGTGCCGCCGGTGTCGATCATGTCGTCGACCAGCACGCACACGCGGCCCTCGACCTGACCGACGACGCGGTTGGCGACGGCCTCGTTGGGACGGTCGGTGTGGCGGGTCTTGTGGATGAACGCCAGCGGTACGCCGCCGAGGCGGGCCGACCAGCGCTCGGCGACCTTGATCCGGCCGGCGTCCGGGGAGACCACGGCGAGCGGCTGGTCGCCGTACTTCTCCTTGACGTAGTCGGCCAGGATCGGCAGCGCCATCAGGTGGTCGACCGGGCCGTCGAAGAAGCCCTGGATCTGATCGGCGTGGAGGTCCACGGCGATCAACCGGTCGGCGCCGGCGGTCTTGAAGAGGTCGGCCATCAGTCGCGCCGAGATCGGCTCGCGACCGCGGTGCTTCTTGTCCTGGCGGGCGTAGCCGTAGAACGGCAGCACCACGGTGATCCGCTTGGCCGACGCCCGCTTGAGCGCGTCGACCATGATCAGGTGCTCCATGATCCACTCGTTGATCGGCGCCGTGTGGCTCTGGATCACGAAGGCGTCACAGCCCCGGACCGACTCCTCGTAGCGGACGTAGATCTCGGAGTTCGCGAACTCGTAGGCCGATGTCGGCACCAGGCCGCTGCCGAGGAGCGTCGCCACCTCCTCGGACAGCTCGGGGTGGGCCCGGCCGCTGAAGACCATCAGGTTCTTCTCGGTGGTCCGCTTCATTCCGGTCACGTCGGGTGCGCTCCTCGATCGACCAAGGGGGAATGGCTGGTGGGTGCACTCAGGATTGTGGACCACCGGACGGCGGTGGCCCAACTTCGGGGTCCGTCTGGTGTTCATCCGGCGTTTCCCGAGCCGCTCGGAGCCGGTCGGCATGGCCGTCGAGGTTGCGCTGCGGGCCGCCGCTGACGGCCAGTGCACCCGGCGGGACGTTGCGTCGGACCACGGTTCCGCCGCCGGTCATCGCCCGGTCGCCGATCTCCACGGGTGCCACGAACGTGTTGTTGGCGCCGGTGTTCGCCCCGCTCCCGACGGTCGTGCGGTGCTTGGCGGCCCCGTCGTAGTTGGCGAAGATGGTGCCGGCGCCGATGTTGGTGCCGTCACCGATCTCGGCGTCACCGACGTAGGACAGGTGGGGGACCTTGGCGCCGGCGCCGATGCGCGCGTTCTTGGTCTCCACGAACGTGCCGATCTTGCCGCCGGCGTCGAGCGACGTCCCGGGTCGCAGGTAGGCGAACGGACCGACGTTGGCGCCCTCGCCGACCACGGCGAGCTCGCCGTGGGTGCGGACCACGCGGGCGCCCGCCCGGATCTCGCAGTCCTTGAGGGTGGTGTCCGGGCCGATGACGGCGTCCTCGGCGACCACGGTCGCGCCCAGCAGCTGGGTGCCGGGGAGGATCGTCACGTCGGGGGCGAGCACGACGTCGGCGTCGATCCAGGTGGTGGCGGGGTCCATCACCGTCACCCCGTCCTTCATCCACTGCGTGACGATCCGCTGGTTGAGCTGGCGTCCGAGTGCGGCGAGCTGGGCGCGATCGTTGGCGCCCTCGGTCTCGGTGACGTCGTCGATGGGGTAGGCGCCGACGGTGAGCCCGTCGTTCTGGGCGAGCAGCACGCAGTCGGTCAGGTAGAACTCGCCCTTGGAGTTGTCGTTGCCGATGCGCGGCAGGGCCCCGACCAGGAACTCCGCGTCGAAGGCCAGGATCCCGCTGTTGATCTCACCGATCTCGCGCTGCTCGCGGGTCGCGTCGCGCTCCTCGACGATCGCGACGACCTCGCCCTGCTCGTCCCGGACGATCCGCCCGTAGCCGTGCGGGTCCGGTACGACGCCGCTGAGGATGCTGACGGCGCGCTGGGCGGCCTCGTGCTCGGCGACGAAGGACCGCAGGCTTGCTCCCCGCAGCAGCGGGGTGTCACCGGTGGCGACCAGTACGGTCCCGCTCACCTCGCCACACGCCTCGACCGCGACCCGGACCGCGTGCCCGGTCCCGTCCTGGGTCTCCTGCACTGCCAGCACGACATCGGGCAGCAGCGACTCGATGTGGGGACCGACCTCCTCGCGCTGGTGGCCCACGACGGCGACCACCCGCTTCGGCTCCAGCTCCCGCACCGCCACGAGCACATGGCCGATCATGCTGCGGCCGCCGAACTCGTGGAGCACCTTCATGGTCTTCGACTTCATGCGGGTTCCACCACCAGCGGCGAGCACGATCACGGTGAGGTCGTCCATGACGGCAGTCTGTCTGCTCCCCGGGTAGGAGTCGAACCTACGTCGCTAATCCTGATTCAAAGTCAGGCGGGCCCTGCCGGCAGACCAACCGGGGATAGGCGCCCAAGGTTAGGGCCCGCCGGGCGAGGCAGCACCCTGGGCCCGGCAGACCAACCGGGGATAGGCGCACCCGCGGTCAGGCGACCCGGGCCCGGCGACGGCAGGAGATAGGCGCCAGCTTCCGCGTCGAGGCGCACGCCGCGCGGACACGTACCCGAGGGTCGGCGCAGGTTCGCGGCTCGACGGGACTAGCCTCGGACCGTGGACCTTCCCGTCATGCCACCCGTGCGACCGATGCTCGCCAAGTCCGTGAAGGGCGTGCCGACCGACCCCGGCTTCAGCTTCGAGCCGAAGTGGGACGGGTTCCGGTGCCTGATCTTCCGTGACGGCGACGAGGTCGAGCTGACCAGCCGGAACACCAAGCCGCTGACCCGCTACTTCCCCGAGATCGTCGAGGCGGTGCTCGAGCAGCTCCCGGATCGGGTGGTCCTCGACGGCGAGCTCTTCGTGGCCAGCGGCTCGCGGCTCCAGTTCGAGACGCTCCAGGAGCGGATCCACCCGGCCGGGTCGCGGGTCGACAAGCTGGCCCGGGAGACCCCGGCCGGCTTCGTCGCCTTCGACCTGCTCGCCCTGGGCGAGCAGTCCTACGTCGATCGGCCATTCGCGGAGCGCCGGGCTGCCCTCGAGCAGGCGCTCGGTCGGTCTCGAGGGACCGTGCCACCTCACCCGCACCACCACCGACCCGGTCGAGGCGCAGTCGTGGTTCGAGCAGTTCGAAGGAGCCGGCCTCGACGGTGTGATGGCCAAGCCACTGGACGCGCCGTACCGGGAGAACGCCCGGACCATGCTCAAGATCAAGCACGAGCGGACCGCCGACGTGGTCCTCGCCGGCTACCGCGAGCACAAGACCTCGACCCCCGAACGCCCCCTGCTCGGCAGCATGCTGCTCGGCCTGTACGACGCCGCAGGCAAGCTCCAGCACATCGGCGTCAGCGCGAGCTTCACCGAGACGCGTCGAGCCGAGCTCCACGAGGAGCTGCAGGAGCTGGTGTGCCCCATCGAGGAGCACCCGTGGGGTGAGTGGAGCGAGTTCCTGGTCGCCAACCCGGGCCGGGTGCCCGGCACCCAGAGCCGGTGGAGCCAGGGCAAGGACCTATCCTTCACGCCGCTGCGGCCCGCAAGGGTCCTGGAAGTGAAGTATGACCACATGGAGGGCTCACGATTCCGTCACACTGCTCACTTCAAGCGGTGGCGGACCGACCGCGATCCGGAGTCCTGCGGCTACGAACAGCTGGAGGAGCCCGTGAGCTACGACCTGAGTAGAATTCTTTCCGGAGGTGCGTCATGACCGAGAACCCCGCAAGCGGATCTCCCTACGACGTGGTGCTGCTCGTCGAACGAGCCCTCACCGCGGCCGATGCCGTGCAGGTGCGATCCCTGCACGAGGGCATCGAGGACCCGGTGCGCTACCACGTGCTGGTCCCCCTCGAGGACGCTGCGGCGCGCATCGAGTCCGCCATGGGTTCCCTGGCCGCCGGTGAGGTGATGTCGTCACCCGCGATGGCCATGAGCGAGGTCGACCTCGACGCCGTGCGCAAGGACTGTCAGGACCGTTCGTCCCAGGAGCTGGCCACGACGCTGGAGGTCCTGCGCGCTGCTGGCGCAGAGGTCGAGGGCTCGGTCGTGACCGACCCGCCGATCGACGCCCTCACCGACGCGGTGGCCGAGTTCGACGGCCGCGAGGCGATCATCTTGACCCGCCCGCACGTGGTCGCCGAGTTCTTCCACCTCGACTGGACCTCGCGCGCCCGTCGCAAGATCGGCGTCCCCGTCCTCCACCTGCTGGAGCACGAGACCTTCGACGAGCAGGCCGGCGGAGGCGAAGGCGTCACCGGCCTCTGACGGGCTTCCGGACCCCCAGATTCTTCTGTTACCCAGTTGTGGATTCGACGTGGGTGTCAGCAGGGGGGTCGGGCCGTACCGTTCAGGTGTCAGCTTCTCCGTCGCTGACACTGGGTTTCGAACCGGGGGGTTCCGAAACGCCAATGGTGGTCCAAAGATCCGGGGGGGTCCTGGATCACCGCAACTGAAGATCGAGGCACCTTGCACCGGGGGGGTTCAAGGAGCCCAGTTCCGGCTCTCCCGCTGCGGATGCCGGTTCAGAGGAGTCGACCCGCTTGGTTCATCCAAGTGGGTCGCTTCTCATTTCGGGCCCGGTCATCTCGGGCCCGGGGACTCCTCGATCCGGTTGCCGTCCTCGTCCCAGTGCCCGGCCACCTTGCGGCTCGGCTGCACCCGCGGCGGCTCGCCCGGCATCTTCGGGTGGTCCGGCGGGTAGTTGAGCTCGACCTCGCCCTGCGCGTGCCACAGGTCCAGCAGCGGCGTCAGGTCGTGGGCCACGTCGTCGATGGTCGCCCACGGGTCACCGTGGGCCAGTCGCTCGGGCACCGAGAACAGGTGGAACTCCCCCGGGTCGGTCACCCCGGCCAGCTCCTCCCACGTCATCGGGGTGGAGACCGGAGCGCCGGGGATCGGCCGGAGGGAGTACGCCGACGCGATGGTGCGGTCCCGGCAGTTCTGGTTGTAGTCGACGAAGATCCGCTCCCCGCGCTCCTCCTTCCACCACGCGGTGGTGACCTGGTCATCACGCTTCTCCAGCTCGCGGCCGAACCCGATGGCGGCGTGGCGCACGTCGGTGAACTCCCACTCCGGCCGGATCCGCACGTAGACGTGGACGCCACGGTTGCCGCTGGACTTCACGAACCCGGTGATGCCGTGCTCGGCGAGCAGCTCCCGGGCCACGCCGGCGACCCGGACCGCGTCGCTGAAGCTGGTGCCCGGCTGGGGGTCGAGGTCGATCCGCAGCTCGTCGGGCCGATCGACACTGGTCGGGTCGTCGAGGTCGCGGCGTACCGGCCACGGGTGGAAGGTCAGCGTGCCCATGTGGGCGCACCACACCGGGACCGCGATCTCGGTCGGGCAGATCTCGTCCGCCGTACGGCCCGACGGGAAGGTGATCTGCACCGACTCCAGGTAGTCAGGAGCGCCCTTCGGCACCCGCTTCTGGTAGAACGCGTCGGCGTCCTTGTCCATCGGACCGGTCGCCAGCTTCATGCCCGGCCGTACGCCGGACGTCCACCGTTCCAGCGCGGTCGGTCGGTCGCGCAGCGCTCGCATCAGCCCGTCCTCCACCGACACGACGTACTCGGCCACCATCAGCTTGGTGACCTCAGGGGTGCGGTCGGTCGCCTCGTAGATGACCCGGTCCGGGGACGACACCCGCACCTCCCGCTCCCCGCGACCACCGTCGCGGCGGGCGTCTTGGCCACGGTCAGAGGGCCCGGACGCGGTTGTTGCGGGGCTGGTGCTCGAGCTCGGCCAGGCCGAGCGCCTCGAGCAACGGCGGCAGGTACATGCCGAACCGGCCCCGATAGCCGTTGCGCTGGCCGTACCAGCCGCCCACGGGGTTGTCCGCCGCCCTCCCGAACGCTTCGACCGTGCCGTCGGCGGCCGCCTTCTTCTCGTCCGCCGCGCCCAACGCCACCCAGTCCCCCTGGTCACGCAGCCACGCGTGGAGGTCGTCGACCGCGCTCGCGAGGTAGGTGAGCTTGGTCGAGCCCACCTGGCAGACCAGCAGCCCGGCCTCGTCGTCGCGGTACATCGTGTAGGAGGAGCTGCCCGGCGCCGTGGTGAGCTGCCAGGGGTCCTCGGCCGTCCCGGTTGCGTCCATGTCGCCAAACTAGCCCTTCGCGACGGGGCGCAGCGCTCAGCCGAGCAGTGAGTTCGGCTGGAAGGTCGGGCGCTGGTCCGCGTCCTCACGCCCGGGTCGCACGAACTCGAAGCCCGCCGTCGTGACCAGCACCCAGCCGTCCCGCTCGCGCAGCACCTCGCGCGCGCAGTCCAGGTGCAGCGGCGGCGCGTGGAAGGCGTTGTGACCCACCTCGGAGGGCGTACCGACGAACGCGACCGGTCGGCCCAGGCTCCGGCCGCACCCGCCACAGATCCGGCTCAACGCGCACCGGGTGACCCAGGCACGCTCCTCCAGCCTCACGCCGAGGCTCCCCGCGACCAGGCGCCGAGCTCGGCACGCCGGGTCTGACGCTCGTCGTCGGTCTTGCGGCCGCGGTCGATCGACGGGGTCGGCGGCTCTGGCTGGTCGCTGCTGGTCCAGCTGTTGGGGACCGACAGCTTGGTGATCGTCCGCAGCGCCTGGCCGTACTGCCGGTGCAGCGGGCCGATCGTGTACGGGATGTCGTACTTGTCGCACAAGGCGCGCACCTTGACCGCGATCTCCGGGTAGCGGTTGCTCGGGAGGTCGGGGAAGAGATGGTGCTCGATCTGGTAGCCGAGGCTGCCTGACATGACGTGGAGCAGCCGGCCGCCCTCGAAGTTGGCCGAGCCGAGCATCTGCCTCAGGTACCACTCGGACCGGGTCTCGTCCTCGAGCTCCTCCTCAGTGAAGTGGAGCGCCCCGTCGGGGAAGTGGCCGCAGAAGATGATCACGTAGGACCACACGTTGCGGGTGAAGTTGGCCGTCACGTTGGCGGTCAGGGTCGTCTTCCAGTTCTTCCCGCTGAGCGCCGGGTAGACGACGTAGTCCTTGAGCACCTGGTTGCGGCCCTTGCGCCAGATCTGCTTGAGCTGGCGCTTCATCTCCTTCGGGTCCTTCTTGCCCTTGCGGATCGCCTCGATGTCGAGGTCGTGCAGCGCAACCCCCCACTGGAACAGGCTGGCGAGCAGTGCGTTGTAGACCGGCTGGCCGAGGTTGACGGGGTGCCACTTCTGCTCGCGCGCCATCCGGAGGATCCCGTACCCGATGTCGTTGTCGTGGCCGAGCACGTTGGTGAACTGGTGGTGCACGTAGTTGTGGCTGTGCTTCCACTGCTCGGCCGGCTGCGCGGTGTCCCACTCCCAGTTCGACGAGTGGATCTCCGGGTCGTTCATCCAGTCCCACTGGCCGTGCATGACGTTGTGGCCGATCTCCATGTTCTCGAGGATCTTGGCCGTGCCGAGCAGGCCGGTGCCGAGCGCCCACGCCGGCTTCTTGTTGCTGGCGAGGAGCACCACCCGCCCGGCAGCGGCGAGTCCGCGCTGGATCTTGATCAGGCGATTGATGTACGCCGCGTCGGCGGCACTGCGTGACTCCTCGATCTCGGCACGGATCGCGTCGAGCTCGCGGCCGAGCTGTTCCACCTCCTCGTCGGTGAGGTGGGCGTACTCCTTGACGTCGGCGATGGCCATGACGGCCTCCTTCGCTGGTCGGGGTGGTCGTGAGGTCAGATGTCGAGGGTGCAGTCGCCCACGGCGGCGGTGATGCAGGTCTGCACCTGCTCGTTGGGCTGGGCGTACTCGTCACCGTTGCGCAGGTCGCGGACCCGGCCGGAGACGAGGGTGAGCGTGCAGGTGTGGCAGATCCCCATCCGGCAGCCGTAGGGCATGCCGATGCCCGCCTGCTCACCGGCCTCGAGGACGGTCGTGGCCCCGTCGACCTCGACGGTCCGGTTCGAGTTGCGGAAGGTCAGGGTGCCGCCCTCGCCGCCGTCGCCGCCCAGCTCGAGGGAGAACCTCTCGACGTGGAGCTGTTCCTCGAGCCCGGCCCCCTCGAAGTGCTCGGTGATCGCGTCGAGCATCGGGCCGGGACCGCAGGCCCAGGTCTCGCGATCGCGCCAGTCGGGGCAAAGCTCGTCGAGGGCCGAGAGCTCGAGCATTCCGTCGGTGTCGGTGTGGAGCCGGTGGATGGTCAGCCCGTCGTGGCGCTCCTCGAGGTCGGCCAGCTCGTCCGAGAAGATCATCCGGTCGGGAGTGGGCGAGGAGTAGTGCAGGACCACGTCGGGCAGGGTCTTGCGCCGGTCCAGGGTGCGCAGCATCGCCATCACCGGGGTGATGCCGCTCCCGCCGACCAGGAACAGGATCCTCGGTGGCGGCGGGTCGGGCAGCACGAAGTCTCCCTCGGGCAGCGCCAGCCGCACCACCGTGCCGGGCTCGAGCCCCTTCACCAGGTGAGCCGACAGCAACCCCTCGGGCATCGCGCGGACCGTGATGGAGATGGTGCGTCTCCGGCGCTGCGGCGGCGAGCTGACGGAGTAGGACCGCCACTGGAACTTCCCGTCGACCTGGACCCCGATGCCGACGTACTGCCCCGGCCGGTGGTCGTAGCGCCAGCCCCACCCGGGGCGGATGACCAGCGTTGCTGCGTCCTCGGTCTCCGGAACCACCTGCTCGATCCGGCCGCGCAGCTCGCGCGCGCTCCAGAGTGGGTTGAGCAGCCGGAGGTAGTCGTCGGGGTGCAGCGGGGTCGTCAGGGTGGATCCGGCTCTGCGGACACGGGTCCAGGTGGGCATGTCGTTCAGTGAACACATGTTTACTGAATAGCGTCAACCCTCCCTGCGGGTGACAGCGTGTGCCGCTGGTCACTTGCCCGCGGCACTACCGTGGTGGCATGTCCTACAACGTGGAGAAGTCCGACGCCGAGTGGCGCGCAGAGCTGTCGGACGAGGAGTACGCGGTGCTCCGCCAGGCAGGCACCGAGCGGGCGTTCGTCGGTGAGTACACCGACGCCGAGACGACCGGCATCTACCGCTGCAAGGCGTGCCAGGCGAAGCTGTTCGAGTCCGAGACGAAGTTCCACTCCGGCTGTGGCTGGCCGAGCTTCTACCAGCCGATCAGCGACACCGTCGAGTACATCGAGGACAACACGCTCGGCATGAAGCGCACCGAGGTCCGCTGCGCCAACTGCGGCTCACACCTCGGCCACGTCTTCCCCGACGGCTACGGCACCCCCACCGGTGACCGATTCTGCATCAACTCGATCAGCCTGACCCTCGAGCCCTCCGACAACGCCTGATCACCTCGCCGGGAGCCGCGTCCCGCTTCTTCGGGTAACGGACCGCGCTGTCTCAGGGCAGCCGGGTCAGCAGGTCGAGGGGCTCGACCCTGGGTCCGGTGAAGAAGGGGACCTCCTCGCGCACGTGACGGCGGGTCTCCGAGCCGCGCAGGTGGCGCATCAGGTCGAGGATCCGGTGCAGCTCGTCGGACTCGAAGGCCAGGATCCACTCGTAGTCGCCGAGGGCGAACGAGGCGACCGTGTTGGCCCGGACGTCGGCGTACTCGCGGGCCATCTGGCCGTGCTCGGCGAGCAGCGCGCGGCGCTCCTCGTCGGGCAGCAGGTACCACTCGTAGGACCGCACGAACGGATAGACGCAGATGTAGCCGCGGGCCTCCTCGTCGGCCATGAAGGCCGGCACGTGGCCCTTGTTGAACTCCGCAGGCCGGTGCAGTGCGGCCTGGCTCCACACCGGGTCCAGCCGACGGCCGAAGGCGGTGCGGCGGAACCGGTTGTAGGCCTCCTGGACCTGCTCGGGGGTGGTCGCGTGCCACCAGACCAGCAGGTCGGCGTCGGCGCGGAGACCCGAGAGGTCGTAGACGCCGCGGGTCACGACGTCGTCGGCCGCGAGCTTGTCGAGCAGGTCGGCGACCTCGGCCGCCTCGGCACCGCGGTCCGCGTCGCCCAGCACGTCGCGCAGCCGGAACACCGACCACAGCGTGTAGCGGATCGTGTCGTTGATGTCGCGCGCCTTGGCCATGAGGTCATTCTGCCTGCGTGACCGAGGCCACAGCCCGGCGGGCCGAGCCGATCACGGCCGGGATGCCGACACCGTCGTACGCCGCCCCGCAGACCGCCAACCCGGGTACCCGGGCCACGTCGGCGCGGATCCGCGCGACCCGGTCGAGATGTCCCACGGCGTACTGCGGCAGCGCACCGCCCCACCGCTGGACGTGACTGGCGACGGGTGCGGCGGTGACGCCGGTGGCGGCTGCCAGCTCGGCGAGCGAGGTGGCGACCAGATCGGCGTCGGAGCGCTGCAGCGCGGCCTCCTCGCGGTGGCGACCGGTCGAGGTGCGCAGCAGGAGCAGACCACCGGCGGCAGCGCCGGCCTCGCGGACCCAGGCCCACTTGGCGAAGGAGTAGGTCGCCGCCTTGATGCCGCGGCCCTCGACCGGTGGCACCAGGAACCCGGACGCGCCGCTCGCATCCAGCGCGGCCAGGTCGGCGGCCCGGAAGGCATGGGTGACCACGGCCACCGAGGCCGCCTCGATGCCCGCCAGCTCGACGGCCGCGGCGGGTGCCAGCTCGGCCAGCAGTCGCGCGGCGGGAGCTGCCGGGCAGGCGAGCACGACGGCGTCGGCCAGGATCCGCTGCGAGTCGCGGGTCGAGCCGACGGTGAGCTCGAACCGGCCGTTGGAGCGGGCCAGCACGCGCACCGTCGCCTCGGTGCGGGGCACGAACCGGCCGCTCCCGACGAGAGCTCCGGGCAGTCGACCGACCCCGCCGGGAATGCCCGCGAACACCGGTACGTCGCTGACGGGCAGCGCCGCCGCGGCCTCGATCAGGGAGCCCTGCCCGGCCAGCGCGACCAGCTGGGGCGTGGTGGCCGCCGCGGAGAGCAGGCCCGCATGGCCGGCGTACACGCCGCCGAGGAGGGGCTCGACCAGTCGGGACACGACCTCCTCGCCGAGCCGCTCGCCGACCAGTGCGGCGACGCTGCGGTCCACGGCCACGTCGGAGCGCGGCACGGCCGGCTCCCGTCGTACCCGCTCGAGACCGTCGTCGCTGAGCACTCCGGACGCGGCCAGGTCGTCGAGGTCGAGCGGGACGCCCATCAGCGAGCGCGGCAACCGGTGGAGCTCGCCGCGGCTCCACAGCCCGGAGGCCGTGGTCGCCGGATGGACCAGGGGCAGGCCGAGCTCAGCGACCAGCTCGACACCCTCGGGCCGCCGGTTCAGCATCGCCTCGGCGCCGACGTCGACGGTCACGCCGGCCACCTCGCGGGTGCGCAGCTTGCCGCCCAGCTCGGGCGATCCCTCCAGCAGCAGCACCTCTCGACCGGTCGCACCAGCACCCAGGAGGTACGCCGCGGTCAAGCCGGCGATGCCGCCACCGACCACCACGACCCGACCGCCCTCACCGCTCACCCCGTCAGCCTAGGGAACCGACCCCGCTCGCCATCCGTCCCAGCACCATGAACCACACCTCGCCGCGCATCCGATCCGTCGTCCTGGCCGCGCTGCTCGCGGCCGGGCTGGGCCTGGCCGGCTGCTCGTCCGGCGCCGAGGACAGCGGGTCCGCCGAACCTGCCAGCGCCGGCGCACCTGAGGGCCGAGAGGCGCCCGCTCGGGACGCCGACCTCGCCGAAGCTGGCGGCAACCAGGTCCAGGCCTTCGGCGACGCCGCCGATTCGGCGCTCTCTGCCCGCTCGACCGTGGACAAGACGACGGCCACCCAGCCCGGCGACCAGCCCGGCGAGCCCGCGGTGATCTCGGTCGGCACGATGACGCTGCAGAGCGAGGACGTGGCCGGGGCGCGGTTCGACCTGGAGAAGGTGGTCGACTCCTACGGCGGTTCCATCGCCGACGAGAAGACGACCGCCAGCACCGACGGCGAGGTCCGGCTCTCCCGGGTCGTGCTGCGGATCCCGAGTGACGACTTCGACGCCGCGATGCTCGACCTCGCCGAGCTGGGCAAGGTCACCGCCTCGACCCGGAAGGCCGAGGACGTCACGGGGCAGGTCATCGACACCCAGGCCCGGATCCGGGCCCAGGAGCAGAGCCTGCAGCGGGTCGAGGTTCTCTTCGCCCAGGCCCAGAACATCCGCGACATCGTGGCCATCGAGGCCCAGCTGAGCCGGCGCCAGGCCGACCTCGACTCGCTCAAGGGCCAGCTCGCCTACCTCAAGGACCAGACCACGCTGGCCACGATCACCGTCTACCTCGAGCAGGCACCGGAGGAGCCGAAGCCCGTCGAGAAGAAGGAGAAGGACGACGACAACGCGTTCGTCAGCGGCCTCAAGAGCGGGTGGGACGCCCTGTCCGGCCTCGGTGGCGGACTCGCCACCGTGTCAGGTGCCCTGCTGCCGTTCGCGATCGTTGCCCTCGTCCTCGGCGTCCCCGCCTCGGTCATCGGCCGACGCGTCCTCGCCCGCCACCCGGTCCGCCGCCCGGAGACCGGAGCAGAGCCGGCCTGACCCGCCCCTAGGGTGGTCGGGTGGACACCGACTCCAGCGCCGTACGCATCGCCGTCCTGATCGACGCCGACAACACCTCCCCCAAGTACGCCGAGGCGATCCTCGACGAGCTCGCCAAGTTCGGCACGCCGACCATCAAGCGTGCCTACGGCGACTTCAGCTCGAACCGCCTCAGCGGCTGGACCCGCGAGCTCAACACCCGCGCGATCCGGGCGATTCACCAGAACGCCTTCACCACCGGCAAGAACGCCACCGACTCCGCATTGATCATCGACGCGATGGACCTGCTGTACGCCGACAACGTGGAGGCGTTCGCCATCGTCAGCAGCGACAGCGACTTCACCAGCCTCGCGCTCCGGCTGCGTGAGTCCGGCAAGGTCGTCTACGGCCTGGGCCGGCAGCGCACCGCCATCTCGCTGCAGAACGCCTGCGACCGCTTCATCATGCTCGAGGTGCTCGGCGACGACCGTGACGACGGCCAGCGGCGCGACGAATCCGACGACGAGAACGACGACGGCGAGTCCGGGGAGGAGCCGGCCCCCCGGCTGAACCTCCAGAGCGTGCTCACCAAGGCCGTCAACGCCACCGCCGACGACGACGGCTGGACCACGCTCGGCGCGATCGGCAACCACCTCGCCCGCAGCCTGCCGTCGTGGGACCCGCGCACCTTCGGGCACAGCAAGCTCAGCTCACTGGTCGCCGACCAGCCCTACCTGGAGACGCGTCCGGCCGGCAACCACCTGGAGGTCGGCCTCAAGCAGACTCGACAGCAGCCCCGCACGAAGGCCGCGGCCAAGAAGACGGCCCCGAAGACGGCCCCGAAGAAGGCCGCCAAGAAGGGCTGACCGCTCAGGCGTTCGCGGAGTACTCGTGGACGAAGTCGGTGAGGCGGGCGAGCTGGTCGGGGTCGGTGCTGGGGATCACGCCGTGACCGAGGTTGAAGATGTGGCCCGAGGCGGCGCGACCGGCATCGATGACCTCGGCAGCCCGGGCCAGCATCACCTCGGTCGGCGCGAACACCAGCGCCGGGTCGAGGTTGCCCTGCACCGCGCGGCCACCCGCACAGGGGGATCCCGTCGGCGAGCGGCGTGCGCCAGTCGATCCCGACCACGTCGGCACCGGCCTCCCCCATCATCGGCAGCAGGTTGGTGGTGCCGACGCCGAAGTGGATGCGCGGCACGCCGAGTGCACCGGCACGCGCGAGCACCTCCGCCGAGTGGGGCATCACGTGGGCGGCGTAGTCGGCCGGAGTCAGCGCGCCGGCCCACGAGTCGAACAGCTGCACCGCCGACGCTCCGGCAGCGACCTGCACCTCGAGGTAGGCCGCGGCGATTCCGGCGATCTTGCGCATGAGGGCGTCCCAGACGTCCGGGGCGCCGAACATCATCGCCTTGGTCCTGGCCTGGTCCTTGGACGGACCACCCTCGACGAGGTACGACGCCACCGTGAAGGGTGCGCCGGCGAAACCGATCAGTGGCGTCGCGCCGAGCTCGGCCACGAGGGAGCGGACCGCCTCGGTGATGAACGGCACGTGGCCGGGCTCGAGATCGGGGATGGCGGCGACGTCGGCCAGGGTGCGCACCGGTGCGGCGACGACCGGTCCGACTCCGGAGACGATGTCGAGGTCGACGCCCACGGCCTTGAGCGGCAACACGATGTCGGAGAAGAAGATGGCGGCGTCGACGCCGTACCGGCGGACCGGCTGCAGGGTGATCTCGGTGACCAGGGCGGGGTCCATGCAGGACTCCAGCATCCCCACACCCTTGCGGATCGCGCGGTACTCCGGCAGCGACCGGCCCGCCTGGCGCATGAACCAGACCGGGGTGTGAGGAACGGACTCGCCGCGCGCCGCGCGGAGCAGGGGGCTGTTCGACAGCCCGTCGACAGATCCAGTCATGGGTCGAGCCTTGCAGGTCGACCGGCGTGTTCCCACATCCGTGCCGCCGGGGCGGACCTACTGTGAGCACATGGTCGTCCGGCAGGAGACGCACCCCGGAGCGGGTGCGGAGGGGACGCCGCCCGAGTTCCGGGCGGCCGTCGAGAGCATGCGGGAGGCCCCGCTGCGCCCGGAAGTCCTCTGCGAGGAGATGCCGGCGCCCCAGCGCATCGCCCCGCACGCCTTCGCGCTGAGCGGCGACGTGACCGTCGACGGCACCGACGTCGGGACCGGCCGGATCATCTTGCTCCACGACCCGGACGGCAACGACGCCTGGGCCGGCACGTTCCGTTGCGTCGCCTACGCGCGCGCCGAGATCGAGGTCGACATGATCACCGACCCGATGCTCGCCAGCGTCGGGTGGACCTGGCTGACCGAGGCCCTCGAGGCCCACGGCGCGTCGTACGCCGCCGCCTCGGGGACCGTGACCCGGGTGGCGACGGAGAGCTTCGGCGGGATGGCCGAGGACGACGGCACCGCCCAGATCGAGATCCGGGCGTCGTGGACGCCCACCGACGACCCCGGTGACCTCGGCACGCACGTCGAGGCCTGGGGCGAGCTGATGTGCACGGCCGCCGGGCTCCCCCCCGTACCTGACGGCGTCACCGCCATGCCGAGCCGGCGTGGCCAACGGGGCCAGGGACTCTGAAGGCGATGGCGGAGGACGACACCGCGGCCCCACCCGAGGACGAGCCCTCGGCTGAGGCGCCGGAGGCGCCGCTGCTGCTGCTGCGGGAGCCGCTGCCCGCCGTGGTCGAGACCGACGACGCGCTCGCCAAGACCTGCGCGGCCATCGCCGGTGGCACCGGACCGGTGGCCATCGACGCCGAGCGTGCCTCGGGCTACCGCTACTCCTCGCGCGCCTACCTGATCCAGCTGCGCCGGGACGGTTCGGGCACCCACCTGGTCGACCCGATCGCGTTCGAGACGATGGCCCCGCTGCAGGAGGCGATCGGCGACACCGAGTGGATCCTGCACGCCGCCACCCAGGACCTTCCCTGCCTCGCCGAGGTCGGACTCGCGCCGGCCAAGCTCTTCGACACCGAGCTGGCCGGCCGGCTGCTGGGCTACCCGCGGGTGGGCCTGGCCGCGCTGGTCGAGCTGCGCCTCGGCGCCCGGATGGCCAAGGAGCACTCCGCCGTCGACTGGTCGACCCGCCCGCTCCCGGAGCCGTGGCTGGTCTACGCCGCGCTCGACGTCGAGGTCCTCACCGAGCTGCGCGAGCTGCTGGGCAAGGAGCTGACCGAGTCCGGCAAGGACGGCTGGGCGGCCGAGGAGTTCGATGCCCTCCGCAGCTTCACGCCCACCACCCGGGTCGAGGCGTGGCGGCGTACGTCGGGACTGCACCGGGTGCGCGGCCGCCGCTCGCTCGGCGCGGTGCGCGCCCTCTGGGAGCTGCGCGACCACATCGCCCAGGAACGGGACGTGACACCCGGCCGGATCCTGCCCGACTCTGCGATCGTCGCGGCCGCCTCCGCGATGCCGGTCCAGCGGCGCGCGCTGCTGGCCACGCAGGGCTTCCATGGCCGCGGCGCCGAGCGCTACTCAGCGCGCTGGACGGCGGTCCTCCAGGAGGTCGCGGAGCTGCCCGAGGACGAGCTTCCGACCCGCGTCCCCCGCGGCGACGGCCCTCCGCCACCGCGCACGTGGGCCGAGAAGGACCCGGTGGCCGCCCGCCGACTGGCCATGGCGCGCCCGGCCACCATCGCCCTCGCCGAGGAGATCAACCTCCCGGTCGAGAACCTGCTGACCCCCGACTACCTGCGCCGGATCCTCTGGACGCCGCCGGCCACACGCAACCCGGAGGGGCTGGCCGAGGCCGTCGACCAACGCCTCGCCGAGTACGGCGCGCGAGCCTGGCAGCGCGAGCTCACGACCCCGCTGGTGGTCGACGCGATTCTCGCGGCGGACGTGCCGGAGCCGCCGCCGGTCGAGGGCTGAGCGGGACCTCCTACGGGCTTTCCGACTCCGCCGACTCCTCCGCCAGACCCTCCGGGTCCAGC
Source organism: uncultured Actinomycetota bacterium (assembly GCA_963782075.1). Lineage (GTDB taxonomy): Bacteria > Actinomycetota > Actinomycetes > Propionibacteriales > Nocardioidaceae > Nocardioides. The sequence goes on along the minus strand of CAWAIJ010000013.1, from coordinate 49,651 downwards.
ACCAGGCGCGACTCCTCGTCGATCTGCGTCGTCAACGCTTCGAGGTCGGCCAGGATCGGTGCGGTCAGCAGCTCGTCCAGGCTCTCCGAGACCGCCAGCTCGAGCTCCGACTCGTCGTCGATGAGCGGCGGCAGCACGATCGACCGCACGGCGTTCGTGAACACCTTGGGGTGGTCCGGGGCGAGGCCGGGTTGCAGGAACGACGTCGAGACGGCGACCTCGAGGTTGGCCGGCACCAGGTAACCCTCCGACGCGACGCTACGCAGCGAGGCCGACGAGGTCATGTGCACCAGGAAGTCGGCGGCCGCAGTGACGTTGTCGGTGCCCCCGGAGACACACATGCCGGTCAGGTCGCCGACGGTGGCGGACCGGCCGACGTTCGGGGACGCGATCACGTCGAAGCGCAGCCCGGTTGTCCGGCGCAGCTTGGGCACGTCGGAGCGGTAACCCTGGATCATCCCGAGCTTGCCGCGCATGAACCACTCCATCGGCGAACGTCGCCGCAGCTGCTCGTCGCTCAGCGTCAGCCGCGGGTCGCGCAACACCGGCAGCACCTCCTCGAGGCCGGATCGGCTGTCCTCGCTGGAGAACGCGAGCGACGTGGGGTCGGTCGCATCGTCGTAGACCTCGCCGCCACTGGAGTAGATGAACGGCGCGAGGTTCTCGATGGTGGGAGCCACATGGAAGCCGCGGGTGCCCCGCCGCGGCTTGCTGGCGAACTCGGCGGCCGCCGTGAACGCCTCGAAACCCCACGACACGCGCTCCTCGTCGGGCACCGGGAGACCGCGCGCCTCCATCGTGTCGAAGTCGACCAGCTCGGTGTTGTAGAAGATCACCATCGGCGAGATGCCGACCGGCATGCACTGGAGGCGACTGTCGGCGCTGAAGGCCAGTACCGCGTCGCGGGAGTAGAGGTCGCCGAAGTCGACGCCCCGCTCGAGCAGCAGGGAGTCGACCGGCTGCAGCACCTGGTTGGCCTCCAGCCACGCGAGATCGCGACCGGAGGTGAGGAACACGTCGGGTACCTCGCCCGACTCACGCATGGTGCCCATGAACACCTCGCGGGACGGGTAGGACTCGACCGACATCTCGGCGCCGTCGTAGAGAGAGTTGTAGACCTCGACCAGCGACTCGTAGGCGGCCACCTCCCTGTCGGTGCCGAACACGCCGAAGGTCAGCGACTCGTCGACCGACGCTGAGCGCGTCTCCTCCGGCGGGGGGATCGCCCCTGGGGTGGACTCGCACGCGGCCAGCAGCACCGCGAACAGCACGATCACCACCGACGCGGCCCCCGTCCGACGTGACCGCACCCGCAACTCCTCCATCCCGCCTGACCCTGCCCTGTCCGTGTGTACGCCGAGACAGCCTAGATGACTGGTCGTGGCGCGATCGCGCGTCGTCCCGCGATCCCGGGTCGTGGATCCCTACGATTTGCCCATGACCCGGACCCCCCTGGCGGGCGCGCTCGCCCTCGCCCTCCTGCTCATCGCCGGCTGCGGTGATGACACGTCGGCACGGGAGGACTCCGAGCAGCAACGACAGCGTCCCAGGGCCGGCGCCAAGGCGACCCCCTCGCCGACGCCCACGAAGCCGACGTCCAAGCCCAGTGGGGGCACCCACGAGCGCCGCAAGGTCGCCAAGCCCACGTCACCCAAGCCGACCGGTAACGCCCTCACCGTCCAGCAGACCCCCGACGCCCACCTGATCGGCGCCAAGGCGCTCGGAGCGAGGTGGTCGGTCGAGGCGACCCGGGCCGAGGGGAGCAAGCCGGCCAGCGACTGCCAGCGCGCGACGCTGCACGACATCGGCGCGATGGAGACCCGGGTCCGCGACTTCGCCGCGGACGGACCCGGAGCCGCGCAGGCGGTCTCCCGCTTCGGCGACGGCAAGTCCGCCTGGCGGGCCGAGCAGGTCATGATCGCGTGGCGCAAGGAGTGTGCCGACCAGCTGCGCGCGCGCGATGCCGCGCTGGGCACGGTGCGTCACGGCGTCTGGCTGTCGGTGGTCGAGGTCTCCGGGCTGAGGCAGCCGAAGAAGCGGCTGCAGAAGGCACTCGCCGCGGTCGAGGCGACCTTCTGATCGGACACCGCGGCCTCACCGACCGCGTCGGACACCTGGGGCTTTGTGTGCCGGACCGGGAGCGCCTCACGGCGCGTGGCCGCTCGTAGCGGCTTATGTTGGGACCCGGGGCTGCCGCGGCCCGGCACACCCCGTGAGTGTAACGACTGAGCCTGACCGAATCAGGCCAAACCGTGACTCAGTTCGGTGTGCCCGGCAGCCTCCAGCTGCTCGGCCAGCGCGAGCATCCGGGTGACTCCCTGCTGGCTCACGCTGGGCAGTCCCGCGCGGCCGGTGGCCACCACCCGGGCGAAGGCCGAGGCGCGGAACAGGACGTCGGCGAACTCACCCTCCGCGATGCCGCGCAGCACCTGGTCGATCATCGCCTTCAGCTCCTCGGGGCCGGGCGGGTCGGCGACGCCCGCGACCACCTGGGCGACCGGAGCCCGGCTGCGGCCGGCCTCGAACTCGAGGGCCACCCCGTCCGGGTCGGCGTACACCCAGGAGCGCAGCAGGTAGAGCCGCCACAGGCAGCCGGCCAGCGAGTCGCCCGGCGAGCTCGACCACACCTCGGCGATGGTCTCGATCCCCTCGGAGTCGGCGAGGTGGATCAGCCGGTCCGCGACCCCGTCGTCGCCGCTGCCGTGGACGCCCCGGACCAGCAGCGTGGCGGCCCGGTCGGCCGCCTCCTGGAGCTGGGCGGGATCCACGCTGTCCGACGCGGCCTCGATCTGCCGGTCACCCGGCAGCATCGGCCGGTGGTGCGGTCGATCGCTCACCCGACCAATCTACGTCACGAGGGGGCCGCAGCCAGCGCCTTGCGGATGCGCTGGTCGCTGACCGGGCGTGGCGTGCCGAGCTGTTGGGCCCAGAGCGAGACCCGGTACTCCTCCAGCAGCCAGCGGACCTCCCGCAGCGCGGCCGACGGGGGCCGTCCCTCCGGCAGCGCGGCCACCTGGTGGAGGTAGGCCTCCTGGAGGTCGGCGATCCGGTCGAGCTGCTGCCGGTCACGGCCTGCCTGCTCGTCGAGCCGCTCGCGGCGCTGTTCGAGCGCGGTGAGGTAGGTCGGGTAGCGGCGCAGCTGGGCCGGGCCGGCCTCGGACACGAACCCGCGGTGGACGAGCCGCGCGAGCTGGTCGCGCATGTCGGTCATCGACGGCAGGGTGGCGAGCTCGGCACGACCCGACAGCGTCCGGTCGGCGCGGCGCCAGCGGCCGAGCACGTCGGTGACCTGCGCGAGCACCTCGCGCATCCGTGGCTCGAGTACGGTCCGCACGTCGGCCAGCAACGCGTCGTACGCCGCGGGGTCGCGCACCGTCGGCCGGTCGTCGACGGCGGCCAGCACGACCGCTCGGCGGCAGTCCTCGACCAGCTCGGACACGCTCGGGTACGGCGATCCGGCCAGCGCGAGCTTCCCGGCGTTGTCGAGGTCCCCCAGAAGGTCAGGCTGCGGCAGCGCGAGCAGCAGCAGCCGGGCGACCCCGAGCCGGTGGCGCGCCTCGGCCTCGGCGAGTGACCCGCACACCAGCAGACCCACGGTCGCACCCTCGTCGTCCAGCGCCGGGAACCCGCGCACTTCGTGGCCGGCCCGCTTCCACGTCTGCTCGGGCGCCAGCTCACCGAACGTCCAGGCGGACTGCCCGGTGGCGCTGGTGTCGGCAGTGACCTCGGCGACGGCCGCGGCGAACTGCGGCCGCAGCGGCTCCTTGAGCGCCGCCAGGTCCTTGCCGCGCCCCTGCTCGCCGCCGTCCTCACCGACCACGCGGTAGGTCGGGCGCAGGTGCTCGGCGACCTTCGACCAGTCCCACGCTTCTCGGGGCACGACCACGCCGGTCGTCGAGCGCAGGTAGCGCTCGAGCGCGTCCAGCAGCGGCTCCTCACCGGGCGGTACGGCGGCGAGGAACTCGCGCGCCGTGTTCGGGGCCGGCACGAAGCTGATCCGCAGCTGCTTGGGAAGGCTGCGGATCAGGCTCGCCACCAGCTCCTCGCGCAGGCCGGGGACGTTCCAGGAGAAGTCCTCGTCGGAGATCCGGTTGAGGGTCGCCACCGGCACGTCGATGGTGATCCCGTCCTCGGCGGCACCCGGCTCGAAGTGGTACCTGATCGGGAAGGTGAGTCCCTCGGACTGCCACTGCTCCGGGTAGCTCTCGGACACTGCGTCGACGACACCGTGGGCCGTGTCGTGGGTGAGCATCGCGGGGTCGAAGGTCAACAGGTCCGGCTGCTCCCGGCGGACGGTCTTCCACCACTGGTCGAAGTGGGCGCCGCTCACGATCCCGTCGGGGATCCGCGCGTCGTAGAAGTCGAAGAGCGTGTGCTCGTCGACCACCAGGTCGCGGCGCCGGGTGCGGTGCTCGAGCTCCTCCGCCTCCTCCAGCAGCCGCCGGTTCTCGGCCATGAACCGTTGTCGGGTCAGCCATTCCCCGTAGACCAGCGCGTGCCGGATGAAGAGCTCGCGCGACAGCGTCGGGTCGACCTTTCCGTAGCTGATCTTTCGGTCGGCCACGAGCGGTACGCCGTAGAGCGTCACCCGTTCCTGCGCCATGACCGAGGCGCGCTTCTTCGACCAGTGCGGCTCGGAGTAGGTGCGCTTCACCAGGTGACTGCCGATGGTCTCGGCCCACTCCGGCTTGATCGCGGCGTTCTGCCGCGCCCACAACCGGCCGGTCTCGACGAGCTCGCCGGCCATCAGGAACTGCGGGTTCTTCCCCTTCAGGCCGCTGCCCGGGAAGATCGCGAACCGGGCGCCGCGGGCGCCGAGGTACTCCCGCATCCCGCGCTCCTTGCGGTCGCGCTCCTCCAGCAGCCCGACCTGCGAGAGCAGCCCCGACAGCAGTGCCTGGTGGATCCCGTCCTCGTCGTACGCCGCGCCACCGCCGGGCTTGTCCCCCCGCCCGAGGTCGACCTTCATCTCCTTGCAGACCTGGCGCAGCTGGGACTCGAAGTCCTGCCACTCCCGCACCCGCAGGTAGTTGAGGAACTCCCGCTTGCACATCCGCCGGAAGGCCGAGGAGGAGAGCTCGCGCTGCTGCTGCCGCAGGTACTGCCACAGGTTGAGCCAGGTGATGAAGTCGCTCGACTCGTGCTTGAAGCGGGCGTGCTGCTGGTCGGCCTGCGCCTGCAGCTCCGCCGGACGCTCGCGGGGGTCCTGGAGCGAGAGCGCGGCGGCGATGACCACGACGTCGCGCACGCAGCCGAGCCGCTCGGCCTCCAGGATCATCCGGCCGAGTCGTGGGTCGATGGGCAGCCGCGCCAGCCGCTTGCCGATCCGGGTGAGACGGACCTGCCCCGCGGCCGCGGACGACAGCGCGCCGAGCTCCTCGAGCAGCTGGATGCCGGCACTGACGTTGCGGCGGTCGGGCGGCTCGACGAACGGGAAGCGGGCGATGTCGCCGAGATTCAGGGAGGTCATCTGGAGGATGACGCTGGCGAGGTTGGTGCGCAGGATCTCGGGGTCGGTGAACTCGGGACGGCCCTCGAAGTCCTCCTCGGAGTAGAGCCGGATCGCGATGCCGGCCTCGACCCGGCCGCAGCGGCCCGAGCGCTGGTTGGCCGAGGCCTGGCTGATCGGCTCGACGGGAAGTCGTTGCACCTTGGTACGCGCGGAGTAGCGGCTGATCCGCGCGACGCCGGTGTCCACGACGTAGCGGATGCCCGGGACGGTCAGCGACGTCTCGGCCACGTTGGTGGCGAGCACGACGCGTCGTACCGACATCGGGTGGGAGGAGAAGACCCGGTGCTGCTCGGTGGCGGAGAGCCGGGAGTAGAGCGGGACGATCTCGGTGCGCGGCAGGTCGGCCAGCTCGTCGGCGGTGTCGCGGATCTCGCGCTCGCCGGGCAGGAACACGAGGATGTCGCCGGACCCCTCACCCGCCAGCTCCTTGACCGCGTCGCGGATGGCCTCGGTCTGGTCGCGCTGGATCGGCTCGCCCTCCTCGTCGTCCTCGGGGAGCTCGAGCAGCGGGCGGTAGCGGACCTCGACCGGGTAGGTGCGGCCGGAGACCTCGACGACCGGGGCGTTGAAGTGGGTGGCGAACCGGTCGACGTCGATCGTGGCCGAGGTGATGATCACCTTGAGGTCGGGCCGCTGCCGGAGCAGGCGTCTCAGGTAGCCGAGCAGGAAGTCGATGTTGAGGCTCCGCTCGTGCGCCTCGTCGATGATGATCGTGTCGTACTTCCGCAGCTGTCGGTCGCGCTGGAGCTCGGCGAGCAGGATGCCGTCGGTCATCAGCTTCACCCGGCCGGCCTGGGAGGTCCGGTCGGTGAACCGGACCTGGTAGCCGACCAGGTCGCCCAGCTCGGTCTTCAGCTCGGAGGCGATGCGCTCGGCGACCGAGCGTGCGGCGATCCGCCGCGGCTGGGTGTGGCCGATCAGCTTCCCGTCCGCGCCGCGACCCAGCTCGAGGCAGATCTTGGGCAGCTGGGTCGTCTTCCCGGAGCCGGTCTCGCCGGCGACGATGACGACCTGGTGGTCGCGGATGGCGGCGGCGATGTCGTCGCGCCGTTGGCTGACCGGCAGCTCCGGCGGGTAGGTGATGTCCACAACGGGACCGATTGTCCCTCACGCCGGAACCGGTTCTACCCCGGCTAGCCGCCGTAGGTGTCCACCAGCGTCGTGGCCATCGGCTCCCACTGCGCGTAGGCGTAGGGGCAGCACGAGCGCTGGACCCGGTCGGCGGCCAGCGTCTTCTCCATCGACTCCCAGCCGCTGATGTCGAACAGACCCGGGTTGGACGTCGCGGTCGAGCGGCCGAGGAAGCCCAGGGTGGCCTGGTCGGGCTTGACGCAGGCCACCGAACCGGGACACCAGCCCTGGCTGGGTCGCTGCTGGAAGAGACCCAACGAGTCGCGGTCGCCGAACTGGATGTTGCAGAACTTCGACTCCTGCATCGCCGCCATCAGCGCGATGATCTGGGCGTTGCGGTTGCCGCCGACGCTCTGGGTGGTGTCGATGATCTTGTTCACGTTGCTCAGCTGGGCGGTGCTGAGACTCGAGGAGGTCGACCCGCCGGTCGAGTAGCACAGCGACTGGTCGTAGGTCTGGCTCCACCCGAGCAGCTCCTGCCAGGTGGCGAGGTCGACCGTGCCGGTCTGCGCCAGGCCGCGGTTGCCCTGGAACGTGGTCACCGACGCCCGGGTGCCGGACCCGAAGATGCCGTCGACGACCAGGTTGGCGCCGTACTTGTTGAGCTGGGTCTGGGCAGCCCGGACCGCGTTGGTGTTGGTCGAGCCCTGGCTGACCGAGATCACGATCCGGGGCCAGGTGTCGCCTCCAGCCACGCCGTCGGGGTTGAGCCCGACCGAGGACTGGAACGACTTGAGGTTGTTGGCGGTGCCCGCACCGAAGATCCCGTCGGCGGTCGTGGACCACCCGCGTGCCGTGAGCAGGTACTGCAGGCTCATCGCGTTGTTGTTGCGTGGCTGGCCCTGCTTCGTGAGTGGCCAGGCGCTGGCGGCCTGGGCGGGCGCGGCGCCGAGGACGGCGACGAGGGTGGCGAGCAGGACGGTGACCAGGACGGCCGCGAGTCGACGCATGAGGTTCTCCCGAGATGACGCCCCGGGTCCGAGTACCCGGGACTGACACCGACTCAACGGCCAGCGGCCCCCCGGGTCACGAACCCTGCTCGCCCGGGGGTGCGAGGCCGCGTTCCCTCCCGCCGCGATCACCGTCGCCGTCGAAGGGGCGGCCGTGCTGCTCGCCGCGGTCGCCGCGGTCGCCGTGGTCGGAGCCGGTCGCCACGGCACCGACGGCGAAGCCGCCCGCGGAGCCGACGATGAACCCGGCGAGCACGCCGATGACGGTTCCCTTGCTGACAGCGCCGGCGCGCGAGCGCATCCGGGCGAGGCGGGACGGCTTCTCGTCGGGGGTGGGCTCGGCGGCCGGCTGGTCCTGGTCGTCGGGGATGGGCCGGTCGGGCGTGGTGTGGTCGGTCATGGGACGAGCATCGGCGTCGTACCTGTGCTCCCGCTGTGCGGAGCCCCAGGATCAGGGAAGTCCGGGGCAACACACAGGAAACGCACAGCCGGGAGGGGCAGAGTACGGCGCATGGAGCTCACCCGACCCGACGGTTCGCCGTTGCGCGTGCTTGTCGTCGACGACGAGCTCAACCTGGCCGAGCTGGTCACGATGGCGCTGCGCTACGAGGGGTGGGAGGTCGCTGCCGCCCATACCGGAGCCACGGCGGTCGCGGCGGCGCGAGAGCTGGGGCCGGACGCGATCGTGCTCGACGTGATGCTCCCCGACTTCGACGGCTACGAGGTCCTGCGCCGGGTGCGCGCCACCGATCCGCAGGTCCCGGTGCTGTTCCTGACCGCGCGCGACGCCGTCGAGGACCGGGTTGCCGGCCTCACCGCCGGTGGCGACGACTACGTGACCAAGCCGTTCTCGCTGGAGGAGGTCGTGGCACGGGTGCGCGGGCTGATGCGCCGGGCCGGCGCCCGGCAGTCGACCCAGCACTCGGTGCTCACTGTCGGCGACCTGAAGCTGGACGAGGACAGCCGCGAGGTGTTCCGCGACGGCGACGAGATCCACCTGACCGCGACCGAGTTCGAGCTGCTGCGGTTCCTGATGCGCAACCCGCGCCGGGTGCTGAGCAAGGCTCAGATCCTCGACCGGGTCTGGAACTACGACTTCGGCGGCCAGGCCAACGTCGTCGAGCTCTACATCTCCTACCTGCGCAAGAAGGTGGATGCCGGGCGGGCGCCGATGATCCACACCATGCGTGGTGCCGGCTACGTGCTGAAGCCCGCATGAGGACCCTCACCTCGCGGCTGGTCCTCACCGCGGTGCTGCTGGTGGGCGTCGTCTCGGTCCTGATCGGCGGCGCGACGTGGCTGGCGATGCGCTCGTCCCTGACCGGCCAGCTCGACGACCAGGTCGTGGGGGCGCTGGCCAGAGCGGAGCGCGGCACGTCCGGCGACCCCCCGCCCGCGATCGACGACGACGGCTTCGGCCGCGGTCGCGGGCCCGACGACGTGAGAGGCCAGGGGGTCGGCACCCTCACTGCGTTCCTGGACGAGGGTGTCGGCGACGTCATCGTCGGTGGTGACCGCGGCACCACCACCCGGGTGGCTCTCGACCGCGACGCCCTCGAGACACTCGGAGAGCTGCCCGCGGACGGGGAGGTCCGTGAGGTGTCCCTCGGCGAGCTCGGCCGCTACCGGGTCGCGGTCGACCGGACGGGCGACCTCGCCGCCGGTCTTCCCGCCCGCGACATCGACCGGGCCCTCGACGAGCTGCTGCTGCTCGAGTCGCTGTTGGTGGCGGCGGCCGTGCTGGCCGCGACCGGGGTCGGCCTGGTCGTCGTACGGCGCCAGCTGCGACCGCTGCGTGAGGTGGCCGACACCGCCCACCGCGTGGCCGAGCTGCCACTCGCCACCGGTGAGGTCGACGTCAGCGACCGGGTGCCGGCCCGGTTGACCGACGAGCGGACCGAGGTAGGACAGGTCGGCAGCGCCCTCAACACCCTCCTCGCCCATGTCGAGACGTCGTTGGCGGCCCGCCAACGCTCCGAGCAGCAGGTCCGGCAGTTCGTCGCCGACGCCTCCCACGAGCTCCGCACCCCGCTGGCCACCATCGCGGGGTACGCCGAGCTCGCCCAGCGCCGCCCCGACGACCTGGCCGCGGTCGGCCAGGCGCTGACGAAGGTCGCCGTCGAGTCCGCCCGGATGAGCGCGCTGGTCGAGGACCTGCTGCTGCTGGCCCGGCTCGATTCAGGCAGGCCGCTGGTCCGCGAACCACTCGACCTCACCCGGCTGCTGCTCGAGGCGGTCACCGACGCCCGCGTCCTCTCACCGGGCCACGTCTGGCGGATCGAGCTGCCCGACGAGCCGATCGAGGTCGTCGGCGACGAGCAGCGACTGCACCAGGTCGTCAGCAACCTGCTGGCCAACGCCCGCAGGTACACCCCCGAGGGCACCACCGTGACGGTCACCGGCGATGCCGACGGGTTCGCGGTGCGTGACGACGGGCCGGGCTTCGACCCGGGTCTCGCGGACCGCGCCTTCGAACGCTTCACCCGCGGCGACGCGGCGCGCACCCGCGAAGCGGGCAGCAGCGCGGGCCTCGGTCTGGCGCTGGTCCAGGCGATCGTGGCCGCCCACGGTGGCACCGTCACCCTCACCTCCCACCCCGGGAACACGCTGCTCCGCGTCGACCTCTCCACCTAGCGCCGAGTCGGCGGTCAGTCGATGAGGGCGACCAGGCCGGGGAGCGAACCGGCGACGGCGCCCAGTAGCTCGTCGCGGGTCACGCCGGCCGGGTCGGCCGCCCAGGCCAGCACCAGTTCCTCGGTCAGCGCCGCCCAGCCGCGCACCATCAACCGCGCACCGGGGGTGTCCTCGACGATCTCGCCCCGCGCGTCCTCGGTGAAGATCCGGTCGGTCAGGGCGACACGCGCCTCGTCGTAGAGCCGGCGCAGCGCCTCGTTGCCGCCCTGCGCCGCCTTCACGATCGACGCGTAGCCCTCATAGTTCTCGACCACGTAGTCGACGTACGCCGTCACCGAGGCGAGCAGCCGGTCGAGCGGTTCCCCTCCGGGGGGCGGTGCGGTCTGGGAGACCAGGTCGTCGACCGCCCGGCGGACGATGGCTTCGTGGAACGCGTGCTTGTTGCCGAAGTAGTGGTAGAGCAGCCCGCGCGAGATGCCGGCCTCCGCGGCGAGCAGGTCGATGGTGAGCTCGTCCAGGGAGCGGGTCGCCAGCAGCCCCACGCCGAGGTCGAGCAGCTGGGTGCGGCGTCGGTCCGGGCTCAAGCGACTCACGAGCCCCACCTTATTGACGAATATTCAATAACGCCAGTACCGTCGGCACCATGAACTCGACGCCGCACGGCACGCGCTCGGTCGACCACCTCGTCATCGGGGCCGGCTTCTCCGGGCTGTGCATGGCCATCAAGCTGGCCGAGGACGGCGAGACCGACTTCCTGGTCCTGGAGCGAGGCTCCGACGTGGGCGGCACCTGGCGCGACAACACCTACCCCGGCGCCGCCTGCGACGTCCCGAGCCAGCTCTACTCGTTCTCCTTCGCCCCGAACCCCGACTGGACGCGGTCCTTCTCCCCGCAGCCGGAGATCCAGACCTACCTCCAACGCGTGGCCCGCGAGTCCGGCGTGCTCGACCGGTTCGAGTTCGACACCGCCCTCGTGGACGCCCGGTGGGACGAGCAGTCCCAGCGGTGGGTCGTCGCCACCACGTCGGGCGAGGTCGTCGCCCGGCACCTCATCAGTGGAGCCGGTGCGCTGGTGGAGCCGAAGCTGCCCGACATCGAGGGCATCGAGGGCTTCCAGGGCGAGATCTTCCACTCGGCCCGCTGGAACCATGACGTCGATCTCGCCGGCAAGCGCGTCGCCGTCATCGGCACCGGCGCCTCGGCGATCCAGATCGTCCCCGAGATCGCGAAGGTCGTCGACCACCTCGACGTCTACCAGCGCACCGCGCCGTACGTCCTCCCTCGCAACGACCGCGCCTACACCCGAGTGGAGCGGTTCCTCTTCACGCACGTCCCGCTCGTGCAGAAGGCCTACCGCCAGGCGATCTACTGGGCGCGCGAGTCCTACGTCCCGGGCTTCGCGCTGGCTCCGAAGCTGCTCGCCCCCGCCCGCCGGCTGGCACTGGCCAACCTCGCTCGCGGTGTCGAGGACCCCGAGCTGCGAGAGCGGCTCACCCCGCACTTCCAGGTCGGCTGCAAGCGGATCCTGATCTCCAACACCTACTACCCCGCGATCGCCTCCGAGCACGTCGAGCTCGTGACCGACCGGATCGCGAAGGTGAACGGCCACTCGATCGTCGCCGCCGACGGCACCGAGCGCCCCGTCGACGTGCTGATCATCGCCACCGGGTTCCACACGACCGACCAGCCGATCGCCCACCACATCCACGGCCGGGACGGCCGCTCGATGGCCGAGGCCTGGGCCGACACGGGCATGTCCGCCTACAAGGGCACCACGGTCCACGGTTTCCCCAACTACTTCCAGATCGTCGGCCCCAACACCGGGCTCGGCCACTCCAGCATGGTGCTGATGATCGAGTCGCAGGTCGAGTACGTCCGCGACGCGCTGCGCACCAAGGCCCTCAACCGCTACGCCACCCTCGAGCCGCGTGTCGACGCACAACAGAGCTGGAACAACGACCTGCAGAAGCGACTCGGCCGGACGGTGTGGAACAGCGGCGGTTGCTCGAGCTGGTACCTCGACGAGCACGGTCGCAACACCGTCCTCTGGCCACGAACGACGTTCGCGTTCCGCAACCTGCTGTCCGAGTTCGACGCGTCGGCCTACGACGTGACCTCGGACGCCGCACGCACGCAGGTGGGCGCATGAAGACGCTGGACGACAAGGTCGTCGTGATCACCGGGGCCGGCTCCGGCATCGGCCGGGCACTGGCTCTCAACTGTGCTGCCCGCGGCTCGTTGCTGGCGCTCTCCGACGTCGACGAGGACGGCCTGGCCGAGACCGTCGACCTGGCCAAGAACGCCGGTGCCCGCCAGATCCACTCGACCCGCCTCGACGTCGCCGACCGGGCGGCCTTCGCGGCATACGCGACCGAGGTCGCCGAGCACTTCGGCCGCGTCAACGTGGTCGTCAACAACGCCGGCGTCTCACTCTCCGGAGACGTCGACGAGCTGAGCTACGCGGACATGGACTGGATCGTCGACATCAACCTCTGGGGCGTCATCGCGGGGACCCGGGAGTTCCTCCCCCACCTGATCGCCTCCGGCGACGGGCACGTGGTGAACCTGTCGTCGCTGTTCGGGCTGATCTCGATCCCGGGCCAGAGCCTCTACAACGCCACGAAGTACGCCGTGCGGGGCTTCTCGGAGTCGCTGCGCGAGGAGATGCTCGTGCACGGCCACCCCGTCGGAGTGACCGTCGTCCACCCCGGCGGCATCCGCACCTCGATCGTGCGCAACTCACGGGTCGTCGGTAGCGGCGACAAGGACGCGATCACCACGTTCTTCGAGAAGAAGCTGGCCCGGATGACACCCGAACGCGCCGCCGAGATCATCGTCCGCGGAGTGCTGAAGAACCAGGCCCGGTGCCTGGTCGGTCTCGACGCGCACGCGCTCCACCACTTCGCCAGGCTCACCGGCTCGCGCTACCAGAACGTCTTCGCCAAGGCGACGGCCCGCATGATGCCGCCGCCGAAGCTCCGCTGACCCGGCTCAGTCGTCTCCGGGCGCCAGCCCCGAGCGTGGCGGCGGCAGCGCGTCGCTGGCCTCCAGGCTGTCCATCCCGGTCAGCAGCAGCAGGTCGGCGATGACACCGCGCAGCTGCGCCAGCACGACCTCGGCCGACAAGATGTCGGACCGCTCGACCTGCCCGGTCGCGTGCCCGACCGCGAGCAGCTGCGGCTGGGCGGCGACCGCCATCCGGTTCTCGCGCAGCTCCGCCGCCACCGCGTCGGTGGCGTCGGCGAGCTCACGGGCGATGACGGCGTAGGTGTGGGGGATCGATCGCCGGTGGTACGCCGCCACGGCGGTGTGCCGCACCAGCACCCGGGTCGAGCGCAGCGCGCGGTCGAGCGGGTCGACCAGCTCGGCCATCCGGCGTACGCCGGGTCGGTGCCGGACCCGGAACGGCGAGCTCGCGACCACGGCGAGACCCTCGTCGGCGGCCAGCTGGAGCTCACGGATCAGGTGGTCGGTCGATCGCGCGTCGGTCAGCAGGTCGAGCGCAGGCTCCACCTCGCCGTCGACCATGATCTCCGCGGCCGCCCGCAGCAGGGCGGCCACCTTGTCGACCACCAGCGCCGCCTGCTCCCGCGGACGTCGTAGCGGTGCCGCGGGCACCACCGTGGCGGCGACCAGGGCCACGGCGCCGCCGATGAGCGCATCGGTCCAGCGGACGAGTCCCTGTCCGGGGTCGGGCAGCAGCGTCGACACCACGATCGACTGCACCGCCGCCTGGGTGACGAACAGCTGACCGCCGTCGAGCAGGAACGCGGCCGTCATGGCCAGCCCGACGATCAGGGTCAGCTGCCACCAGCCGCTGCCGGTCACCTGCACCAGCAGGTCGGCGATCAGCACCCCGATCGCGACGCCGAGCGTCACCTCGGCCACCCGCCGCAGCCGCTGGCCGTACGACGTCCCGAGGCTGACCACGGCCGCGATCGGCGCGAAGAACGGGGACGGGTGTCCGAGCAGGTCTGCGGCGATGAACCAGGCGACGCCGGCCGCGAGGGCGCACTGGCCGATCTGCCACGACTTCGCGCGGGTCCGGTTGACGCGGGCCGCCATCGAGGTCCGCCCCCGTGACCAGAGGCGGTCGAGGGGAGACGCCACGGCCATGCGACCGATCCTGCCAGAGCCGGGTGGTAGATGTAGGGGGTGAGGTTCGAGCCCGGGACGCCCGTCCGCTGCGAGATGACGAAGTGGCCCGACCAGCCGCACTACCGGTTCGCCGGGACCTACCTCGGGAGCGACGCCCACGGTGACTGGATCGGCCTCCCCACCGGCACCCGCTTCACCCGGCCGGGCCGCGACGTGACCATCCCGAACGATCACGTGACCCTGGTCCCGGCCGACGACCTCGCCGAGCGCGGCTGGCTCGCCGCGTTCCACGGCCCCGGTGGCGACTTCCGCCTCTACGTCGACATCGCCACCCCCGCGGTCTGGAACGGGACCGTGCTCTGCTCGGTCGATCTCGACCTCGACGTCGTCCAGGCGGTGGACGGCCGGGTCTGGATCGACGACGAGGACGAGTTCGCCGATCACCGGGTGCGATTCGAGTACCCCAGCGAGGTCGCCGCAGGCGCGCTCGCCTCATGCACGGCGATCGAACGGGCAGTCCGAGACGGTGTGCCGCCGTTCGACGGGCAGGCCCACCTGACCTGGCTGGACGCCCTGCGGGACAGCTCTCAGTAGCCGCCCTCCGGCGGCACCATCTCCAGCCGGACACCGAGCAGCCGCACCGGCTTGTCCTGCTCGACCTTGTCGAGCAGCGCCACCGCCGCGTCACCGATCACCTGCAGGTCGGCGGACGGCTCGGGCAGCTTGCGTGACCGGGTGAGGGTGAAGAAGTTCCGGTAGCGCACCTTGAGGTGCACCCGCATCGCCGGCCGGCCCTCCGCGTCGATGCTCGCCAGCGCCTTGCCCGCCAGCACCCGCACCGCGTCCGGCACCTCGGGCCACTCCAGGTCGCGCTGGAACGTCTCCTCGTGTCCGTGCGCCCGCGGCACCCACGGCGTCGCGTCGACCGGGCTGGAGTCGACGCCGCGGCCCAGCCGGTGGAACCACGGCCCCATCGTGGGCCCGAACTCCCCCACCAGCAGCGCGGTCTCGGATGCCGCGAGGTCACGCACCGTGGCGATCCCGAGCGCGTTCAGCCGGCCCGCGATCTTGGCCCCGATGCCCCACAACGCCCGCACGGGTCGCTCCCCCATCTCGTCGAACCAGGTGTCGTCGCTGATCGAGTAGACGCCCTGCGGCTTGCCGAAGTCGGTCGCGATCTTGGCCTGCAGCTTGTTGGTGCCGATGCCGACCGAGCAGTGGAGCCGGGTGGCCGCGAGCACCACGGCGCGCGCCCGGTCGGCCATCACGCGCGGGTCACCCAGCTCGCCGTGCCCCTCGCCGGCGCCGATGAAGGCCTCGTCCCAGCCGAGGACCTCGACGACCACCGGCACCCCGCCCCACTCGAGCGAGCGCAGCGCCGCCATCACCTCGGTCGAGGCCGCCTCGTAGACCGGGAAGTCGACCGGCAGGAACACCGCATCGGGACACTTCTTGTGAGCGGTCCGCAGCGGCATCCCCGACCGGATCCCGAACTCCCGCGCCTCGTACGACGCCGTCGACACCACCGCGCGCTCGGTGACCACCCCGCGGCCACCCACGACCACCGGCTTCCCCTCGAGCTCGGGTCGGCGCAGGATCTCGACCGCGGCCAGGAACATGTCGAGGTCGACGTGCAGCACCCAGCGGTCGCCACGGGTGGGATGGGTCACCCCGCCATGCTGGCACGCCTCCTACTGCGACTGGGCCCACTCCAGGGACCGCTGCAGGTCGGCCAGGTCGCGGTACCAGGTCCGGACCTCGGTGCGGCACCGCACCCGCGCCCGCAACCTGTCGTACTCACCGCACTCCGCCTTCGCCTCGGAGTCGGTCGGTGGGTAGATGGCGCTGCCGTCCTCGTAGTGGATGCCGAACCCGTTGCCGGCGTCGCCCTCCACCTCCACGATCGTCTTCGGATCGGTGGCCACAGCGGCCACCGCGACTCCCACGCCCGTCAGCAGCGCAAGCGCCGCCACGACGGCGATCAGCAAGCCCCTCATGGATGTCCCCCTTCGTCGGGCGCCGGCCGATCCGGCGCGACGCCGACGCTAGGCAGCGCCGGGGACGAAACCGACCGGTCGCCGAGAAGCCTGTGGAGACCCGGCGACCAGCCGCGACGGTGGACGGAAACCGGTCCGTCAGCGAGCGCGCGTCACGGTGATCGTCGAGTTCGTGCAGCCCGAGCCGAGCGAGTTCATCGCCGACTTCTCCGCCGAGTCGACCGAGAGCCGCCACCGCAGCTTCACCGCGACGAACTCGCGCAGGTAGCGGCACCGGTCGTACTGCGGCAGCCACTCCGCGATGTCCTGGTCGCCCTTCGACTGGTTCACGTTGTCGGTGACGCCGACCAGGCTGCGGTAGTCGCCGAGGTCGTTGGCGAAGGCCTGCCTCGTCGCGGTCGACCAGGTCCGCGCCCCCGAGTCCCACGCCTCAGCGAGCGGCACCATGTGGTCGATGTCGACGTCGGAGGTGTTCGTCCACGACACCCGGTCGTAGTAGGAGAACCACCGGCCGCCGGAGAGCGAGCATCCGGATCCGACGCTCACCGGGTCGTCGGCCTCACTGATGAGCACCTCGTTGCGGGTGCTGCAGCCGTCGCCGTCGGCGTCGATCCAGTGCGGGAACAGTGACCGCGAGTAGCCGGTGCGCACCTCGCTGGCGGTGGTCAGGTCCGAGATCGCGGTCATCAGGGGGGCCGAGTAGGTCTCGGCGAATGCGGGAGCCGGGGCCGCGACGAGGACCAGGCTGGTGGCGACGAGCAGGACGAAACGACGAAACATGGGCACTCCCGAGAAGAGATGGTCGATGGTCCTGCGTGGACAGCCTTGTCCACACCGGCGCGAACGGCAAGGATCACCTCAACTGAAGGAGTCAGTGTGGTCTCACCGATCGACCCCTCGTCCGCAGCGTTCCTGCTCGCCGAGAACCGCAACATGCCGATGCACGTCGGTGGTCTGCAGCTCTTCAAGAAGCCCGAGGGAGCCGGCCGCAACTACGTGCGTGAGATGTACGAGGAGATGCGCGACGTCGAGCAGATCGCGCCGCTGTTCCTCAAGCATCCCCACCGCTCCGCCCGTACGGCGGGGCAGCTGGTGTGGCGGCCGGACGAGGAGTTCGACATCGAGCACCACGTGCGCCACAGCGCACTCCCCAAGCCGGGCCGGATCCGCGAGCTGCTCGAGCTCTGCTCGCGGCTCCACTCGACCCGGCTGGCGTGGGAGCGCCCGCTCTGGGAGGCCCACGTCATCGAGGGCCTCCGCGACGGCCGGGTCGCGATGTACACCAAGACCCACCACGCACTGGTCGACGGCGTGAGCGCGATGCGGCTGCTGGCGAGCGTGCTCTCCACCGACCCGGACAAGCGCGGCATGCCGGCGCCGTGGGGTGCGAACCCCGAGCGCTCCAAGGCGTCGAAGGAGAAGGCCGCAGCGGAGACGCCGATGGCCGAGGTCTCCGCCCAGGCGTTGCGCACCGCGTTGGGGATCACCGCCGAGGCCGCCGGCATGCCCGGCGCCCTGATCCGGACCCTCAACAAGAGCATCCGCAACGAGACCTCCGCGCTGTCGCTCCACGCACCACGCACGATGTTCAACCAGGGCATCACCGGCTCCCGACGGTTCGCCGCACAGGACTGGCCGGTCGAGCGGCTTCGCGCGATCGGCAAGGCCACCGGGACCACGATCAACGATGTCGTGATCGCGATGTGCTCGGGTGCGCTGCGGACCTACCTGCTCGCGTTCGACTCCCTGCCCGACGAGGGTCTGGTCGCCATGGTGCCGGTCGGCCTGAACGCCAAGCAGTCGCAGCTGGCCTCGGCCGACGGCGGCAACGCGGTCGGCGCGATCATGGTCAAGATGGGCACCGAGCTGCCCGACCCAGCTGCCCGACTCGCCGCCATCCACCAGTCGATGAAGGACGGCAAGGAGGGCCTGTCGTCGATGACGCCGGTGCAGATCCTGGCGATGAGCGCGATCGGCCAGGCGCCGATGATCCTCACCCCGATGCTGCGGATGCAGGGCATCGTGCGGCCGCCCTACAACGTGATCATCAGCAACGTCCCCGGTCCGCGCACCACCCACTACTGGAACGGCGCACAGCTGCTCGGCACCTACCCGATGTCGATCCCGATCAACGGCATGGCCCTCAACATCACGTGCACGTCGTACGACGGCCTGATGTGCTTCGGACTGACCGGCTGCCGCCGGACCGTCCCCCACCTGCAGCGACTGCTGACCTTCCTCGACGACGAGCTGAAGGCGCTGGAGAAGGCCGCCGGGATCTAGACGTCGGAGCGCTTGAGGCGTGAGCGGCCGCGCATGCCGTAGATGCCCTTGACGACGTAGTCGAACGCAGCGTCGGGCAGCAGGCGTCGGGCGCGCACGATCGTGCCGGCGCCACGGCCGACGGGGTAGCGGGCGCGCGGGGTGTTGGCGAGCACCGCCGAGACGATCTTCTTCGCGACCACGTCCGGCTTGCTGGACCTCGTCGGACCGTCGGCCCGCTCCATGACGCGGCGTACCTTCTCGGCCTGGTGCTCGTAGGCGCCGCCCGCACTCGTCTCGGTCAGGCTCACCCGCGAGATCTCGTTCCACTCGGTGCGGATCGGGCCGGGCTCGATGATGATGACGTCGATGCCGAACGGCGCGAGCTCGATGCGGAGGCTGTCGCTGAATCCCTCCACCGCGAACTTCGTGGCGTGGTACCAGGCACCGAGCGGCTCGTAGAACTTGCCGCCGATGCTGGAGATGTTGACGATCCGGCAGCGCTGCGCCAGCGGGTCGGCGGCGATCTTGCGCATGTGCGGCGTGACCAGCTGGGTGAGCCTGGCCAGCCCGAAGACGTTGACCTCGAACTGGCGACGGGCCTCCTCGATCGGAACGTCCTCGACCGCGCCGTAGGAGCCGTAGCCGGCGTTGTTGACCAGGACGTCGATCCGGCCCTGCTCGTCGATGATCCGCTGGATGCCGCTGGTCATCGAGTCGTCGTCGGTGACGTCCATCGCGAAGACGTGCACGCCGGCGTCGGCCAGGCCCTGCATCAGCTCGAGTCGCCGGGCCACGGCATACACCTCGAAGCCCGACTCGCGCAGCCGCAGTGCGGTCTTCTCGCCGATTCCGCTGGACGCGCCCGTGACCAGGGCAACTCGGGTGGTCATGGCGTCATCCTTGCAGGGGCATCCAGCTCCTCGAGGCCACCGCCCACCTGATCGGCGACCGCGCGCAATCGGGCGCGGGTGATGTCGGCCACCGTCAGCAGGCCCGCGGTGTGGGCGTTGGAGCCCGGGCGGGTCGGCTCGGCCGAGTTGACCGAGAGGCAGGTACGCCGTCCACCGTCCTCGGCGTTGGCGAGCGCGACCGCGTGGCCGGTGGTGCCGCTGCCGGCGAAGAAGTCGAGGACGACCGCGTCCGCGGGCATGGTGTGGAGGATGCGTCGCAGCAGCCCGGTGGGCTTGGGCGACTCGAAGACGTGGCCGACGATCTCCTTGAGCTCGGCGACCGCGGTGTCGGTCGAGCCGACCTCGGAGGCCAGCCAGATCGTGCGCAGCTTCTTGCGGCGCTTCCCGTCGGCGGCGCCCGCGCCGAGCCAGTCGCGTTGGAAGACGTCGACCCGCTCCCCCAGCCGGCCGGCGACGTGGCGGCAGACCAGGTCGTCGGGTCGTTCGTCGATCCGCGGCCGCGACCAGCGCCAGACCGCCGGCGTCCCGTCACCGAAGACCGGCAGCACCTCGACGGCACCGTCGAACGGCGTCGTGCTCACCATGCCGGTCACCGGGTCGCCCCACACCGGGAAGTGGAGGGTCCGGGCGGTCACCGGGTTGAACTTCTTGTTGGTGTTGCGCAGCGGGAGGTGCCGATAGCGACGGCCGTCGTCCGCCGTCAGCGGGAAGTCGGCCGGGTCGACGGTGTCCTCACTGCTCGCGTCGAGCACGCAGCGGGCGGCGTCGCGGGCATAGACGAGCAGGTACTCGTGGCTGGTCGCGAAACCGCCCCCGAGCTGGCGGCCCTTGGGGTTGAGGTTGACCACGACCTGCGCGAGGAAGTTGCTCTCGCCGTACACCTCGTCGAGCAGCAGCCGCAGGTGGGCGGCCTCGTTGTCGTCGATGCTGACGAAGATCGCGCCGGTCTCCCGCAGCACGTTGCGAGCGGCGACGAGCCGGGGCCGCATCATCTCCCGCCACGCGTCGTGGTGGCCGAAGCGGTCGTGGTAGGCGAAGTCGTTGCCGGTGTTGTACGGCGGGTCGATGTAGATCAGGTCGACGCTGGCCGGCTCGAGCGTCCGGAGCACGTCGAGGTTGTCACCCTCGACGAAGACGTTCCAGGGGCTTGCCACGCCGGGCAGACTAGCCGGGGACGCGCGGCCCGGCCGTGACCAAACGAGCGGGATCGAGTTGAACCTTCCATGACGTATCGAGTCGCCGCCGCCCTCGCCCTCGGTCTCGCGGCCACCACGCTGAGTGCCACACCGGCCACCCCGGCGACGGCTCCGGCGGCAGCGCCCGCGGCGGCCGCCGCCCAGGTGAAGGTGATCGACGGCTGCCTGAAGAGCCGGCCCGAGCCGGGCACGGAGCAGAAGGTGAAGATCTGTTACACGATCTTCAAGCCGGCCGGAGCCACCAGGCGTCACCGGGTGCCCTTCCTGATGCACAGCCACGGGTGGGGCGGGTCCCGCACCACCGACCCGAACTCCGCCGGGGATCAAGCCCTTCGTCGACGCCGGGTACGGCGTGCTGTCCTTCGACCAGCGCGGCTTCGGTGAGTCCGGTGGCTACGCCCATGTCGAGAATCCCCGGTTCGAGGGCCGCGACAACCTCAAGCTGATCCGGAAGGTCTCGCGGCTGCGCTGGGTGAAGCAGGACGGCCCCGGCGACCCGCGGCTGGGCGCCCTGGGCGGGTCGTACGGCGGTGGCTACCAGTTCCTCGGTGCCTTCCTGGAGCAGAAGCGCACGGGCAAGCCGGTCTACGACGCCCTCGCTCCGCAGATCACCTGGCACGACCTGCACGAGAGCCTGGGCCCCCAGGACGTGCCGCGGTCGCAGTGGTCCAGCGCGCTCGGCGCCGCGGCGCAGGCGAGCGACGCGCTGGAGCCGCGGGTCGAGGAGGCGCTCGCCGAGGGTGTCGCCACCGGCAACTGGCCCGACGGCAGCGGCCCCAGCGGGGTCGACATGAACGCCTACTTCCGCCGCAACGGTCCCAGCTTCCACATCAACCAGGGCCGCCGACTCAGCATCCCCGTCCTGCTCGGTCAGGGCACGACCGACAGCCTGTTCAACCTGCAGCAGGGCTTCGACAACTGGCACGGCGCCCTCACCCGGAAGGCACGCCGTCACAGCCTCTTCGTCGGCTACAACGGCGGTCACGTCATCCAGTCCGCCGTACCGCTGGGCCAGGCGCCGACGTCCGACCCGTGCAGCCGCAAGCTCGCCGGCGACGACTTCACCCAGCTGACGCTGCGCTTCTTCAACGAGCAGCTGCGGGGCCGCCGCACCGGCCTGACCGGCTACGGCAAGCTCCACCTGGCCACGCCCGACGACACCTGCACCACCGTCAAGCAGGTGCGCCCGCGCGCCGAGTTCCCGGTCGCCGGCACCGTGGCGACGCCGGCGGCCGGTTCGGCGGGTCCGACGCTCACCTATCCGGTGGCCGAGGGCCCGATCCGGGTGGCCGGCTCGGCGTACCTGACCGGCGACCTCACCACCCTGGGTCCCCTCAATCGCGCGTTCTACGGCCTGGCGATCGGCACCAGCGAGGCCGACGCCCGGCTGGTGCAGA
The DNA here is from genome assembly GCA_963782075.1 of uncultured Actinomycetota bacterium. Classification (GTDB taxonomy): domain Bacteria; phylum Actinomycetota; class Actinomycetes; order Propionibacteriales; family Nocardioidaceae; genus Nocardioides. The sequence goes on along the minus strand of CAWAIJ010000013.1, from coordinate 27,560 downwards.
ACAACGTCTACCCGCTGCGCGTCGACCAGCTCGTCGCTGGCGAGAAGCGGCGGATCGAGCTGCCTGCGGTGGCCGTCGACGTCCCGGCGGGCCAGACCCTGTTCCTGGTCGCCAGCGCCGTCAGCCAGGACTTCGGAGGCGTGGGCAGCCGTACGCCGAGCGCGGTGCTGCTCGACAACACGGTCGTCCACCTCCGCGTCGTGGGCCGGTAGCCGACCTACTCTGGAGCCCATGCGTCTCCGGGTCGGACTGCTGGTCGGTGCGCTGCTCGCAGCAGCGCTGGTGCTCACGTTCCTGCCGAGCGACCCCTCACCCGGCCGCCCCGACGACCGGGGCACGCTCGCGGGCCGTGACGGCCAGCCCCGACAGACCTCCGACGGCGAGGCCGGCGAGATCGCCGAGGAGGTGCCGCCGTACCTCCGGGCGCGGCCGCGCATCAGCAACGAGCGTTCGTGGCGGATCGCGCCCGGCGTCAGGTTCCGGCGGTGGGACCAGACCGACTCGCGCGGCAAGATCCGCGCGTACCTGACCACGATCAACCCGGCCCGGCCCGGGGTGTCGATCGACTACGCCTCGGGGCCGCTGGTCCCCGACCGCGGGACGCTCACCGAGCTGCTCGCCCGCGACCGCGCCGTGGTGGGCGTCAACGGCGGCTTCTTCGACATCTACGACACCGGCGCACCGCTGGGCGTCGGGCAGGACCGGCAGCGCGGCTTCCTCCACGCCGCGCGCTACACCTGGAACAACGCCTTCTGGATGGACGCCTCCGGGCGCTCGTCGATCGGCGTGATGCCGCTGGACGCGGAGATCCTGGAGTACCCGCAGATGGAGCTCACCAACGTGAACTCGCCGCGCGCCCGCGCGGGCGCGATCGGCGTCTGGGACCCGAAGTGGGGTACGACGTCGGGCTACTCGATCACCGACGGCCAGAAGCGCGGCGTCCGGATGGTCGTGGTCGAGAACGGCCGGGTCGTCGCCAACACCACCGACCTCAGCTCCGGCAAGCAGATCGACGGCACCGTGCTGGTGGGTCGCGGCTTCGGCGCCGATCAGCTGTCCCAGCTGCGGGTGGGCGTGAAGGCCACTGTGCAGTGGCGGCTCGCCAAGGACCCGGTCTTCGCGATCAGCGGCGAGAGCATGCTGCTGCGCAAGGGCGCGATCAAGGTCAGCGACGACCGGATCCTCCACCCCCGCACGGCCGTCGGCATCGACCGCGACACCGGCAACGTGCTGCTGCTGGCCATCGACGGCCGCCAGCGCCACAGTCGCGGCTACACCCTGGTCGAGCTGGCCCGGTTGCTGAAGAAGCTCGGGGCGGAGACGGCGCTCAACCTGGACGGTGGCGGCTCGACCACCATGGCCGGACTGAACCGGAAGAAGACCTTCAAGGTGCTCAACCGGCCCTCCGACGGCTCCCAGCGCCAGATCGCCGACGGCATCGCCGTCACCTACGACGCTCCCTGATCAGAGGATCGCGGTCACGACCGCCACGGTGGTCACGGGGACCAGGCACTGCTTGTCGGACTTCTGGGGCGGCGCCACGATCACCGGTGCGCCGTCGCGGACCTTGACCCGGACGCTCATCACCGCCTCGCAGCTGATCCCGACCACCGCGGCCAGCAGCGTCTGCCCGTCGGGGACGGTCGCGGTGCGCGCCTGCTGCGCGACGTCGCGTGCCAGGCGAGCGTCGAGGCCGCGGGTGAAGGCCGCCAACGACGTCGGATCGCCGATCGGGACCGGCTCCACCGATACCCGGCCGCCGGCGTTGCTGGCGCTGATCAACGCCACGACCGTCGGCTCCTGCACCGGGTCGCCGGTCGACATCGACGGCTCGGTCGGGCTGGGACTCGACGTGTCCCGGTCGACGGCGTCGGTCGTCGACCCGTCCCCGCACCCGGCCAGCAGCAGGGCGCCGAGCAGGACTGCGATCAGGGCACGTCCGAGAGTGTTCATGACACTAGGACGCTAGCGGTCGCGCTCAGGTTCCGACGTGGCAGCCTTGCCCGGTGCCCCGCTTCACCCGCGCCGAGCTGGAGTCGTTCCGTGACGCCGAGGTCCCCGACCTGATCGGACCAGAGGTCCGACTGCTGTTCGTGGGGATCAACCCCGGGCTCTGGACGGCCGCGACCCAGACCCACTTCGCCCATCCGGGCAACCGCTTCTACCCCGCCCTGCACCGGGCGGGCATCCTGCTCGACCCGATCGACCCCGCCGCCGGCATGACTGACGCCGACCGGGCCGCCGTCATCGCCCGCGGCATCGGGATCACCAACCTCGTACGCCGCGCCACCGCGCGTGCCGACGAGCTGAGCGCGGCCGAGCTCCGCGCGGGCGGCGAGGAACTGACCGAGCTGGTCGACCGGGTCCGACCACGCGTCGTCGCGGTCGCGGGCATCACGGCGTACCGCTCCGCCTTCGGGGTGCGCCGTGCGGCGGTGGGCCGCCAGCCCGAGGACTGGGGAGGCGCCGAGCTCTGGGTGGTGCCGAACCCGAGCGGGCTCAACGCCCACGAGACCGTCGACTCGCTGGCCCTCGCCTACGCCGAGCCCGCCCGCGCGGCCGGAATCCTCTAGACGTCCCCGAACGGCTGGTCCTTGCCCAGCACGGTCAGCCCGTCCTCGACCATGAACCCTCGAGCAACATCGGCCGCCGGGTCGACCCCGACCTCGGCCCCCGGCGGGATCACGACGTTCTTGTCCAGGATCGCGTTGCGCACGATCGCACCGGCGCCGATCCTGACGCCGTTGAGCAGCACGCTGTCGCTGACCTCCGCGCCGGCGTCGACCCGCACGTCGGGCGACAGCACGGACTGCGTCACGGCCCCGCCGGTCACCACGACCCCCGGCGAGAGCAGCGCGTCGCCGATCTCGGCATGCTGCCCGCCCTCGCCCTGGACGACCTTGACCGGCGGCTGCGGGCCGTAGGAGGTGTAGATCGGCCACGCGAAGTTGTAGAGGTTGAAGATCGGCAGCGGGCTGACGACGTCCATCTGCGCGGCGTAGTAGGACCCCATCGTCCCGACGTCACGCCAGTAGCCGCGGTCGCGGTCGGTGGCACCGGGCACCAGGTTGTTCTTGAAGTCGTAGACACCCGCCTGGTTGCGGCGGACGAACGCCGGCACGATGTCGCCGCCCATGTCGTGGGCGCTGTCGTCGAGATCGGCGTCACGGGTCACCGCGTCGACCAGTGCGTCGGCGTCGAAGACGTAGTTGCCCATCGATGCCAGCACCTCCCCCGGGCTGTCCGGGAGACCGACCGGGTCGGTGGGCTTCTCGAGGAACTCGCGGATCTGGCTCGGGTCATCGGGTTCGACGTCGATGACACCGAACTGGTCGGCCATCTCGATCGGCTGCCGGATCGCAGCGACGGTGCAGGGCATGCCCGACTCGACGTGCTGCTCGACCATCTGGCTGAAGTCCATCCGGTAGACGTGGTCGGCGCCGACCACGACGATGATGTCGGGCTGCTCGTCCTTGATCAGGTTGAGGCTCTGGAAGATCGCGTCGGCGCTGCCGAGGTACCACCGTTTGCCCACTCGCTGCTGGGCCGGCACCGGCGTCACGTAGTTGCCGAGCATGGTCGACATCCGCCAGGTCTGGGTGACGTGGCGGTCGAGGCTGTGCGACTTGTACTGCGTCAGGACCACGATCTTGAGGTAGCCAGAGTTCACGACGTTCGACAGCGCGAAGTCGATGAGCCGGTAGATGCCCGCGAACGGGACGGCGGGTTTGGCTCGGTCGGCGGTCAACGGCATCAGCCGCTTTCCCTCGCCGCCCGCCAGGACGATGGCCAGCACATTGCGTCTCGGTTCGCGGCTCATGCTCCCAAACTAGCCACTGCCAGAGGTAGCGTCGATGCATGCGCGTCGACATCCTCAGCAAGGAGTACCCGCCCGAGGTCTACGGCGGTGCCGGCGTGCACGTCGCCGAGCTGGTCCGAGCGCTGCGTCGGTTGCCGGACCTGGACACCCACGTGCACGCGTTCGGGGCGCGGCGCGACGAGCAGCTGACGGCGTCGTACGCCGACCTCGCTGAGCTCACGACCGCCAACCCGGCGTTGCGCACCCTGGGCGTGGACCTCGCCATCGCCGACGGCTGCGCCGGGACCGACCTGGTCCACTCCCACACCTGGTACGCCAACCTGGCCGGTCACCTCGCCGGCCTGCTCCACGACGTGCCCCACGTGGTGAGCGCCCACTCGCTCGAACCGCTGCGGCCCTGGAAGGCCGAGCAGCTCGGCGGCGGCTACGCCGTGTCGAGCTGGGTCGAGAAGACCGCCTACGAGGGCGCGGCCACGGTGATCGCGGTGTCGGCCGCGATGCGCGACGACGTGCTGCGCTGCTACCCGGCCCTGGACCCCGACCGGGTCCAGGTCGTCCACAACGGCATCGACACCGACGACTGGGCACCGGTCCATGCGCCCGACCGGGTGCGCGAGCTCGGTCTCGACCCCGACCGCCCGAGCGTCGTGTTCGTCGGCCGGATCACCCGGCAGAAGGGGCTGCCGCTGTTCCTCCGCGCCTGCGCCGCACTGCCGCCGGACGTGCAGATCGTGCTGTGCGCGGGCGCCCCCGACACCCCCGAGATCGAGGCGGAGGTCGAGGGGCTGGCCGCCGAGCTCGCGGCGTCCCGCACCGGCGTGGTGTGGATCCGCGAGATGCTCCCCCGCCCGGACGTGGTCGCGCTGCTGACGGCCGCGACGGTGTTCGCCTGCCCCTCGATCTACGAACCGCTCGGCATCGTCAACCTCGAGGCGATGGCCTGCGAGACCGCGGTCGTGGCGACCGCGGTGGGCGGCATCCCGGAGGTCGTCGTCGACGGCGAGACCGGGCTGCTGGTCCCCTTCGACCAGCCAGATGACGGCTACGTCGCCGCGTTCGCCGAGATCCTGACGTCGCTGGTGACCGACCCCGACCGTGCCGCCGCCATGGGGCGAGCCGGGCGAGCCCGCGCGATCGAGGCGTTCTCCTGGGGTGCCATCGCCGCGCGCACCCAGGAGATCTACGCCGCCGCGAGCCGACGGTGACCCAGCGCAACGTTCTCGGGGGTGAGCTGGAGCCGTGCAGTACCGACCCGATGACCGGGTTCTACCGCGACGGGAGCTGCACCTGCGGGCCGATCGATCCCGGGCTGCACGCGGTGTGCGCGGTGATGACCCCGGAGTTCCTGGACCACCAACGGGCGGTCGGCAACGACCTGTCCACGCCGCGCCCGGAATGGCGGTTCCGCGGGCTGCAACCGGGTGACCGCTGGTGCGTGGTCGCGGAGCGCTGGCGACAGTCGTTCGAAGCCGGCGTCGCGGCGCCGGTCGTGCTCGCCTCGACCAACTACCGCGCCCTCGAGATCATCCCGATCGAGGTGCTGCAGGAGAACTCCGTCGACGTGCCCGACGACGTCAGCGAGCTCGAGTGACTCAGGTGCCTGGCGCCAGGTCTGCTCGCCGACCGACCAGGTAGTCCCGTTCCGCATCGTTGCGGCAGCCGTCGATCGCGACGTCGTACGCCGCCCGCGCGGCCGGCAGGTCGCCGGCGCGGGTCAGCAGCTCGGCGCGCACGGCGTCTACCCGGTGGCTGCCGGGGACCTCGACGCCCGCGAGCGCCTCGAGCCCCGCCGCCGGACCGTCGGCCTCCGCGACCGCGACCGCACGCGCCAGCCGGGCACTCGGGCTGGGTGAGATCGCCAGCAGCAGGTCGTAGTGGCCCACGATCCGGTCCCAGCGGGTGGCGTCGGCAGCGGGGGCGGTCGCGTGCTCGAGGGCGATCCGCGCCTGCACGGCGTACGACGCGGCCAGCGGGCTCAGCGGTCGGGCCAGCACCGGGTCGCCAGCTTCGCCTGGGCCTCGGCGATCTCGTCGCGGCGCCACCGCTCGCGGTCCTGGTCGGCGAGCAGCACCAGCGTGCCGTCGTCGTCGACCCGGGCATCGCGGCGTGAGTGCTGCAGGAGCATCAGCGCGAGCAGGGCGACCAGTGCTGCCTCGTCGGGTCGCAGCCCGAGCACGACCCGCACCAGCCGGATCGCCTCGCCGGCCAGCTCTGCGCGCAGCAGGTCGGGCCCGCTGCCAGGCGCGTAGCCGGCAGTGAAGGCGAGGTAGGCGGTGTGGGCGACGGTCTCGAGCCGGTCGGGGAGCACGTGGGCCGCGGGCACCGCGAACGGGATGCCGGCGGCCACGACCTTCTTCTTCGCGCGGGTCAGCCGGGCGGCCATCGTCGACTCGCTCACCAGGAACAGCCGGGCGATGTCGTGGGTGCTGACGCCGAGCACCAGCCGCAGCGCCAACGCGCTGCCCGACTCGGTGGCCAGCGCCGGGTGGGTGCACATCAGCACCAGCCGCAGCAGGTCGTCCTCCACGAGGTCGCCCGGATCGGCCATGGCTCGGCCTCCTTCCTGGCGTTGCTCGGCATCGGTCATCAGCAGCGGTTCCTTGCGCCGGGCCATCGACTCGGCCCGCAACCGGTCCAGCACCCGCCGGCGCGCAGTCGTCAGCAGCCAGGCCGCGGGGCTGTCCGGCGTACCGTCCGTGGGCCAGCGGCGCGCCGCAGCCTCGACCGCATCGCCGAGCGCGTCCTCGACCAGGTCCAGGCGGCGGTACTGCGCGAGGAGCAGCGACGTCAGCCGTCCCCACTCCTCGCGCACCACCGACTCGAGCATCAGGCGGGCTCGTAGCCGTCGATCACCACGGTCGGCCGGATCTCCACGGCGTACGACGGCGGCAGCAGCCCGGCGGCCTCGATCGCGTGGTCGAGGTCGGGCAGCTCGACGTCGTAGTAGCCGCCCACGATCTCGGCGGTCTCCACGAAGGGTCCGTCGGAGACCACCGGCGCACCGTCGCGGTGCCGGACCGTGGTCGCCGTGTCGGCGTCGGCCAACGCCACCGACGACAGCCGCTTCCCGTGCTCGTCGAGGTACTTCTCGAAGGCGGTGTGCGCGTCGAAGTAGGCCAGTCGTTCCGCCTCGTCCGCGTCCTCCCAGCCACCCGGCTCGTGGGCCAGCAGCAGCACGTAGCGCTTCACCCCGCGCGCTCCTTCGGCTGGACGGTGCGCCGCACCTCGATGCCGTCGCCGAGCTTGGCGATGATCTGGCAGCAGTCGAGCAGGTCGTCGAGGTCGTCGGTCTCGATCACGAAGAAGCCGCCGACCTGCTCGGTGGTCTCGGTGAAAGGTCCGTCGGTAGCGTCTCCGCCTCCGGCGGGAATCGCCCGCGCCTCACTGCTCCGGTGGAGCTCCGCGCCTCCGGTGATCGTGTGGCCGCGCCCGACCGCCTCCGCGGCGAACCGCTCGAACTCGGCGTAGCCGGCTGCACGATCCTCCTCGCTCGCCGACCACCAGCGGTCTTCGTCCCCGACGATCAGCACTACGTACTCAGTCATGGCTTCCTCACTGCTCCAGACGATCGGCCAGGCGGCGCATGCCGGCGGCCACGCGGGTGCGACGGCGTGGTGTGGGCTGGGTGGCCGGCACGTGGTGGTGCCGGCGCTCGTCGAGCTCGTAGCGGCGAGACATCTCGTCGGCTTCGGTCAGATAGCTGCTCATGGCGCTGTCCCTTTCGGTGGGTAGAGGAGAGCTGCTTCAGCTCTCGACCAGGCGTCGGAACTCGATGTGCTCGCCACGGGACGCGAACCGCTCGCAGGCCGCGCGCAGGTCCGCCTCGTCGTCGGTGTCGATGAGGTAGAAGCCGACGACCTGCTCCACCGACTCGGTGAACGGGCCGTCGGTCACCAACGCGGCGCCCTGCCCGTCCGGTCGCATGGACGTGGCCTGCGCCGAGGGCTCCAGCGGGCTCACGGTCACGAGCGTGTGGCCCCCGTCCCGCAGGTCCTGGTGGAACTGCTCGTGCGAGACCATGCCCTTCTCGTGCTCGGACTCCGGCAGCTTCGCCCACTCCGCCTCGGGCGCCGGCAGCAGGATCAGGTAACGGCTCATCGGGTGTCTCTCCTGGGTGTGTGTCGGGCCGCGGGTGCGACCTCACCACCCTGACGGACGAGGCGGCCCGGAATCGACAGCGCCGCTCCAGAAACTTTTCCACGCGGGCGATACTTCACTCGTGCCGAGGTCACGGGGAAAGCGGGAGGCGTCGCCGACCGTCGTGGGGTTGTCGATCACGGCGGTGCTGCTCGGTGGCGTCGTCATGGCCGCGCCCGGCAGCGCATTCGACACGGTCCGTCGACTCGCCGGACTCGGATCGGAACGGATGTCCGCGCCTCGTGGGTTCGTGGCGGGTGAGGGTTCCTTCGCGTTCCTGCAGACACAGAGAGGGTCCGCCGAACCGGTCGGATACGACCCGTGTCGCATCATCGAGTACGTCGTCAACATCGATCGCGCGCCGTCGGACTGGCGTGGACTGGTCGACACCGCCGCGCACCACACTGCCGCTGCGACCGGTCTCCGGTTCGAGTACGCCGGCACGACCGACGAGCAGCCGTTCGGTCGGCTGTCCGGATCCCGGCGGCCCGTGGTCATCGGCTTCACCGACGCCGCGGCGAACAGTGAGCTCGACGGCGACGTCGCGGGTGTCGGTGGGAGCCTGGCCATCGACAACGGCTTCGGCCGCACGTTCTACGTGACCGGCTCGATCGCCCTCGACGTCGCGGTCTTCGACGGACCGTCGGAGGGGCCGGAACGCGCGAGCCTGCAGGCCATCGTCGACCACGAGTTCGGCCACCTGGTCGGACTCGACCACGTCCGCGACGCCGGCGAGCTGATGACCGAGGCCAACCTGGGTCGCACGTCCTACGGCCCGGGCGACCTCGAGGGCCTGGCCCGACTCGGCGCCATCCCCTGCGAATAGGTGACCCGCCGAGGACCTGTGGACAACGCCCGACGTCAATCGGCGATCCGGGACATCCTCGAGCCATGGATGTTCGACTCGGGGAAGACGCACTGACCGATGCGGTGGCCGGCGTACGCCGGGCGCTCGACTCGGTGGACGCGACACGGTCTCGTGCCGCCGAACACGTGGAGAGGGTGCTCGACGGTGGCTGGTCCGGGCGGGCCGCCACGGCGTTCGCGGACGCCTGGCAGGACTGGCTCGACGGCGCGGCGGTCGTGTCGCGTGGGCTGGCCGACGTCAGGTGAGGTGATGAGCGCCGTCGACCGCGATCTGCGCACCACCGACCTCGCGGCCGCACAGCAGTCGGCGACGTTGGCGGGACGGCTGGGCTGATGTTCCACGCCGACCTCGACCAGCTGGCCGACCTGCTCGCCGACCTCGCGCGCGGTCACGAGGGTCTGGAGCTGCAGGCGACCACTCTGGCCCACGACCTGGCTCGGCTGCACGAACGGTGGGACGGATCGGCCGCCGCCGCCCACCTCGTCGCGCAGGCCGACTGGGACGCCGGGTTCGCCACGATGCGATCGGCGCTCCGGTCGATGCACGCGGCCGCCGCGACCGCGCGTGACAACTATGAGGGAGCCGCCGCCACCAACATCACGATGTGGGAGCAGGTCTCGTGATCCTCACCGTCGAGCCGGCCGGGTACGCCGACGCGGTGGCGGGCCTGCAGGCCGGGAATCGTCTCGCCGCGTCGCTGCACGGCGAGCTGGTGGCCGGCTGGTCGGGGCTGGGAGGGATGGCCGGAGACGACGCGACCGCGACCGACTTCGCGGCGGCGTACGACGAGGCGGCAACCGAGGCCGGTGACGCCCTCGTCGATGTGGTCGCCGCCTTCACCACGCTCGGGCGGCTGACCGAGCAGTCCCTGCGCAACCACGAGCACGCCGAGGAGCGGTCGATCCTGGTCGGCGCGGTGGTGTCCGGACCCGATGCGGGGGCGCCGTTGTCGACCCACCGCTCGGTCCTGCGCGCCCGACCACCGACCTCGCTCGGCGGCGACGCCCCTGGCTTCACACCACAGGAGAGCTGGGTCCTCGACCACATCGAAGGATTCGTGTGGCCGGACGCCGACGTCGACCGGGTTCGCGAAGCGGCCCGGCTGTGGCGTCGTACGGCGGGAACGCTGGACGTGTTGGCCGAGCAGTGCGGCCGGGTGACGGTCGCCCTCGACACGCAACGATCTCCTGAGATCCCGCTCGCCACCGCCGCCGTCGCCGACCTCGGCGGGACCATCGGTGACCTGGCCACCTCGTGCGAGGCGCTGGCCGCTCACTGCGACACGTACGCCGACGCCGTCGAGCAGCAGCGCGCGGCGATCCTGTCCCTGGTCCGCGAGATCCTGCTGTTCGTCGTGGAGGGGATGGTCGTCGGCGCCGTGATCGGCGCGGTCACCGCCGGCGCCGGGACCGCCGCCGTCTCCGGCGCCGTCGTCGCCCGGGTCGCCTCCCAGAGCCCCCGGTTCACGTCGCTCCTCACCACACTCCGCGGCACCACGGCCGCCATCGCCACATCTGTCCGCGTCACCCGCGACGCCCTCCGCCTCCGCCGCACCCGCCTCGAGCGCTTCCTCGGTGTCCCGGTCCGGACCGAGGCCGGTCAGCTCTCGCTCGGCTCCACCCACTTCCGCCCCGGCTGGTTGGCCCGCCACGAGCGCGCCGGCAGCCACACGCTCAGTAGGCACGTAGGTAAGACCGAGGATGAGCTGCGGCGCCGACTTGCTGATTCTCCCGGTCTCAGGCGCGCCTCGACCTTCCGCGACCTGGCTACGGCTGAGCGGGGCGTTGCGCGTGCGCTTGTTGAGAGCGAGCAGCGGGTCACAGAATGGCTCGCCTCCAGCGCCGACGCTCTGGTGATCACGACCCGGATCCCTCAGGCCGGCATGGGAGTTAGCGCCGAGGGTTCTGTCCAGACACTGCACAGTGTGCGAGTGGTGCTTGTCCAGGATGCAGCAATGCCACAGGGTTATCGCGTACTGACCGCCTACCCAACGCCCTGATCGGAGTCGTCGTGACCCAACTGCCGGCACTTGAACACCTCATGGGCGCGTACTTCCACCAGGACTGGGACCTCGCCGGATCGGAGGAGCAGGTCGTCACCGCCTTTCTCACAGGCTCGCCGGATCTCCGTGACGAGATCGCTCCGGAGATCGACGGTGTGCTGAGTGCCGTCAGCGACGAGGCGGAGCTGCAGCGCCTCGTGGACTCGATGGGATGCGAGTACCTTCCTGGCCCACGTTTCGGCAGCTACCGAGCCTGGCTGGCGGCGATCGCTGACCACGCCCGTCAAGCGCATCTCTGAACCCGTACCGCACCAGGGCAGGAGCACCCGTGGACTATCCAGCACTCACGCACCTGATGGGTGCGTACTTCCATCAGGACTGGTTCGAGGAGCACGGAGACGAGTGGGCCACTCTGCAGGACTTCCTGGATCACGAGCCCGGAGCCGCAGCTGTCGCCGACGAGATTCCCGAAGTACTGGCTCGTTTCGAGTCCGAGAAGGCGCTCGGTGACTACCTCTGGTCGATCGGCTCCTACTACACGCCAGCTGCGGGCGGACGCGGCTACCGCGGTTGGCTCGAAGCCATTGCCGAACGCGCGCGCCGAGTAGTACCTGAGCCCAAGGCCCACCTCGCGCTCGATCAACTGATGGGCGCCTACCTGCACCAGGACTACGACCTCTTCGGGCCGACGCCGCTGGCCGCAGTGGACACCTTCGTGCGCGACGAACCGGAGCTCGGATCCCGGCTGCCGGGCGAGATCAGCGACTTGCTCCGGGCGTTGCCGTCAGAAACGGCAATCAAGGCCGCGTTGGAAGGCATGGGGTGCCAGATCGTGCCGTCTACCGCGGACGGTGGTTACCGCGGCTGGCTCGAAGCCATCGCAGACCGGGCCCGTCAAACACGCACCAGGACAGGAGCACCCGTGGACTATCCGGCCCTCACACACCTGATGGGTGCCTACTTCAATCAGGACTACGACCTGATGGGCGAGGACGACCGAGCGGTGGTGTCGGCGTTCCTGCACAACAACCCCGAGCTGGGCCGCGGGTTGGCTCACGAGATCGACGGCCTCCTGGGAACTGATATGCCCGAGGCAGAGCTGAACGAACTCCTCACGCGCCTTGGATGCGAAGTGGAACCGTGGTCGAAGGATGGGACCTACCGGACCTGGCTTGCGGAACTGGCGTCGTACACTCGCGCGTCCACCAAGTAGGACCCTCAGAGCTTCGCGAGCGCCTCGCGCATCCCGGCCTCGGCCTCGTCGCCGAGCTTCTTGAAGGCCTTGCCCAGGAACGGCTCGGCCAGCTTCAGGGCGCCCTTGAAGCGGATGTCGGCGGTGTAGGTGACGCGGGTGCCGTCACCGTGCGGCTCGAACTCCATGGTGTCGTCGGCGTGGACCACCTTGCCCTCACCGGCGAGCGCGAACCGGCGCTCGGGGACGAGCTCGACGACCTCGTAGCGGAGCTCGCTCTCCTTGCCGTTGAACTCGGAGACGTTCCGGTAGACGGTGCCGACCCCGCCGTCACCCTCCACCAGCTCGGTGGTGATCGTGCCCGGGTCCCACTCGTTGGTGGTGGTGAAGTCACTCAGGTAGGCGAACGCCGCGGCGGGAGCCGCGGTCGTCTCGATCGTGCGCTGGATCTTCATGGGGTCTCCCTCGTTCGACTTTCACCCTAGCCAGCACACTGGAACGGTGCTGATCTCCGTCGACGGCCCCGCTGCTCCCGCCGAGGTGTGGCGCCGCTACACCTCGCCGCCCGCGTGGCCGGGCTGGGCGCCGCAGATCAGGTACGTCGACACGCCCGACGACCCGATCCGCGCCGGTTCACGCGGCGTGGTCCACGGCCCACTGCTGCTCCGCGTCCCGTTCGAGATCCTCGACGTGGACCACGCAGCCCGACGCTGGTCGTGGCGGGTCGGCATCGGCCCGGTGGGGCTCCGGATGGAGCACGGCGTCGACGACTCACCCACCGGCAGCCGCGCCTGGGTGCGCATCCACGCGCCGCGCCTGCTGGTCCTGCCCTACGTCCCGGTGGCGCGGCTGGCACTCCGCCGCGCCGTGGCCGCGTAGACGCCGCTGCCGATCCCTCGCATCGCCGCCAACACGTCGTCGCGCAGGTCCGGGCCGTCAACCGGCCACGTGCACAGGACGGCGTACGCCGTGCGCCGCCCACCGATCTCGACCAGCCCCACGTCGGCGCGCACCCCCTCCGACGTACCCGTCTTGTTCCAGAGCCTGACGCCGCGGTCGGACTCGGCGTGGGCGAGCGGGTCGAGGCCGAACGGCGCCGCGACCATGGACAGGTCGACACCGGTCGCGAGCCACCCGAGCACCGTGTCGTCCAGGCCGGCCAGCACCCGGGTCCAGTCGCTCGCACACCCCTCGCTCAGCGTGGGCGGCTGGCCCGGCCGACGCTCGTCGCGCACGTGGTCGTGCAGCACCGACCCACCCGGCGCGAGCCGCCGGGCACACTCCTGCACCGCATCGACGCCCACCAGCTCCAGCAGCGCGTTGGTCGCCCAGTTGTCGCTGACGGCGCCGACCAGGATCGCCACGTCGACCAGCGGCAACCGTGAGGTCGCGAGGTGCTGCCACAGCCCGGAGTCGGCCACCGGTGGCACCGAGTCGCGGTCGACCGGCTGGTGCGGGTCCAGCTCGCCGTTCGCGATCCGTTCCGCGATCACGACCAGCAGGAAGATCTTGGCCACGCTGGCGGTCCGCAGCAGAGCCTCAGCGTCGTGGGACGCGAGCACCCGGTCACCACTGAGGTCCCGCACCTCCACGCTCCAACGCGCCCCGCGGTCGACGGTCGGACGCAACCAGTGACTCGATGTCGATGTCCACGTCCCGAAGATACGACCTGGACATGCGGCAGGGTGTACCCATGGACGCCCACTCCGACGCCCCCGTCCGGGAGGCGGTGCGCGCCTACGCCCTGCTCCAACCGAGCCTGCGTGAGCCCACCCGCCGCTACACCGAGATGGTGACGACGCTGCTCGACGAGGCCGGCATCAACTACCTGACCGTCGACGGCCGCGCGAAGAGCGTCGCGTCGTTCGCCGCGAAGGCCGCTCGCTCCACCGACGGTCGACCCCTCTACCCGGACCCGATGACCGAGATCACCGACCAGATCGGCGTCCGCGTCATCACCTACGTCCACAGCGACGTCGACGCGGTGGTGCACCTCTTCGACGACCAGCTCGAGCTGCTCGACGACCGGGACATGGGCGAGGAGACCGCGAGCGAGGGCCGGTTCGGCTACGCCAGCCGGCACCTGCTCGTGCGGGTCGCCGACACCCCGCCCGAGTCGTACGACGACCTGGTCGGTCATCGCGCCAGCATCCAGGTCCGCACCGTGCTGCAGCACGCGTGGGCTGAGTTCGAGCACGACATCCGCTACAAGGGAACCGTGCCCGAGGAGCACGCCCCCGACCTGGACCGACGCTTCACGCTCGCCGCCGGGCTGCTCGAGCTCGCCGACCAGGAGTTCTCCGCGATCCGGGCCCGGCTGCAGGGTGCGGCTCCGACCGAGACCCCCGCCGCCGATCCGGCCGACCCCCGCATCTCCGGGCAGGAGCTCGCCGCGTTCCTCGCCGGCCAGTACTCCGACGCGGGCTGGTCCCACAGCGACCACTACGGCTGGATCGCCGGGCTCCTCCTCGAGCTCGGCATCACCTCCCTCGACGAGCTCGCCGGCCTGCTCACCTCCGTCGACCCCGACGCGGTCATCCGGCAGATGGGCTACCAGCACCCCGCCGGCGCCGTCCGCCGTCTCGACGACGGGCTGCTCGCGATCTTCGGCCAGCAGTACGTCGACCTCACCGGCAACTCCCACCGCGTCCCCGCCCTGCAGGCCCGCCTCGAGAAGCTGAGCGGCAACGACGGCTGAGCCTCACGCCGCCGGCGGCACGACCTGCACCTGTGGATAGCCGTTCGCGCGACGGCGGCATCGGAGGCAGGGTCGGAGGATGACCTTCCAACCGATGATTCGTTCCCAGTCCGACCTGCAGGACGCGTGGTCCCACCTCATGGGGCCGCTCGGATTCGCGGGGCACAGCGTGTGGCTGATGATGATCGACCACGACGACCGCCCCATCCCGCACCTGACCCAGATCGAGGAGGCGGCGGCGCCACCGGACGACGAGTGGACGGCGGGGCTCGCCGAGACCCTGCGGATGCTCCTCGACGAGTTCGTGCCCCAGGGTCGGATCGCCTTCCTGCGCTCCCGCCCCGGTGCCGCCGGGATCACCGGCAACGACCGTGCCTGGGCGCAGGCCCTCTACGACACGGGCCGCCTCGCCGGCGTACCGGTCGAGGTCGTGCACCGGGCGTGCGATGTCGATCTGGTTCCGATCCCGATGGACGAGGTGTTGGCCGCGTCGGCCTGAGGTTCAAGCAGGCAGGATGTCGGCATGACCCATGACGACGGCGCAGCACTCCCGACCGTCCCTGCCCCCCAGCCGCCACGACTCGAGGCCGACGAGTCGACCCAGGTCTGCCGGGAGTTCGCGGACCGGATGTCCCAGCGGCGTACGGTCCGTGACTTCTCGACCGACCCGATCCCGCTGGAAGCGGTGCGCGAGGCGATCCGGGCCGCCGCGACCGCGCCCAGCGGCGCCCACCTGCAGCCGTGGCGGTTCGTCGTGGTGACCGATCCCGAGCGCAAGCGGCTGCTGCGGCAGGGAGCGGAGGACGAGGAGCGGCACTTCTACGAGACCCGTGCCTCCGAGGAGTGGCTCCGTGCGCTGGCTCCGCTCGGGACGGACTGGCGCAAGCCGTTCCTGGAGGACGCGCCGGTGGTGATCGCGGTCTTCGAGGTCCATGCCAGCGCGACGACGCCCAAGCCGTACTACCCCAAGGAGTCGGTCGGGATCGCGGTCGGCATCTTGCTGACCGCCCTCCACGAAGGTGGGTTCACGACGCTGACCCACACGCCGTCTCCGATGCGGTGGGTCACCGAGGTGCTCGGACGACCCGCCCACGAGCGGCCGTTCGTGCTGATTCCGGTCGGCTACCCCGCCGCCGACGCGCGGGTCCCCGATCTCGGCCGCAAGCCGCTCGACGAGGTCCTCGTCGAGCTGTGAGTCAGCGGCCCAGCCAGGCCAGCGTCCGACGCGCGATCTCGACACCGGCGTCCTCCTGCACGAAGTGGCCGCCGCGCAGGCGGTCGTGCGGCTGCCCGGCCGCTCCCGGCACGTGGGCCTGCAGTGGCCGGTCGGCCTTGCCGAGGATCGGGTCGCCGGACCCGAACAGGGTCAGGAACGGCTTCTCCCACTCACCCAGCCGGCGCCACGCCTCACGGTTGGCGGGCACCGCCGGGTCGTCCGGCTTGGTGGGCACCAGGGCCGGGAACGCCCGAGCGCCGGCCTGGTAGGAGCGACCGGGGAACGGCGCGTCGTACGCCGCCCGCTCGGCCTTGGTGAGGCTGCGCCCGGTGCCGGCGGCAACGATCCGGCCGGCCGGGAAGACCGGCGTCCTGGTCGCGAACAGCTGCCAGAGCCGGAACGCGCGCCCCGCGGGCCGGTCGGCGATCGGGAGGAACCCGTTGGCGACCACGATCCGGTCGAACCGGTCGGAGTGCTCCGCGGCCAGCCGCAGCCCGAGCAGCGATCCCCAGTCCTGGCAGACCAGCGTGATCCGCCGCAGGTCCAGCGCCAGCAGCCACTCGGTGAGCCAGTCCATGTGGGACTGGTAGCTGTAGTCGCTCCGCGCGCCCGGCTTGTCGGACTTGCCGAACCCGACCAGGTCAGGGGCGATCGCGCGCAGCCCGGCGTCCGCGAAGACCGGCACCATGTGGCGGTAGAGGTAGCTCCAGGTCGGCTCACCGTGCAGCATCAGCACCGGATCGGCGTCGCCCGGCCCCTCATCGACGTGGTGCATCCGCAACCCGCCGGCCAGCTCGGTCCAGTGCGGCTCGAACGGGTAGTCGGGGAGGTCGCGGAAACGGTCGTCGGTGGTGCGCAGGACTCGCATCCGATCACTCTGGCATGCGGTCCCGCTTCTTGCCCTCGCGCGGTTCGTCCTGCACCGGTTGGTCGTTGTCGGTCCCGACGTCGGTGACGAAGTTGCCGACGACGGTGGCGATCTGGTCGACCACGCCGGACGCGACCACGCCGACCACCAGCAGCGCGGCGACCGCCATCGCGGCCGCCTGCACCAGGATCTTGATCGGCCAGGAAGCAGCGCCCCGCGTCGGCGCGGCTGCGTCCGACTCCGTGGCTACGGGCGCCGGCGCCGGAAGCAACCGGGACGCCAACACCTCCGCGACCTGCTGTACCTGCTCGGGCCCCAGGACCGCCGGCCGCGAGGTCAGGATCTCCTCCACGTTGCTGGAGGAGCACAGCATCACGTTGCGCACCGACCCCGTGAGCGGTTGGTGCCGCTCGATGCAGAACACCGGGTTCACCCGCACGTCCCGCAGGAGCGCGAACACGTCAGCGGACGCCTCGACCAGCTCCAGCAGCTCTCGCTCGTGCGGCCGCCCGCCCAGGTGCAGGACGCCAGCGACGACGGCCACGGGGCCGGGCCACTTCGTGCGGGCGATCACGAAGACGCCGCCCGGTCCCACCAGCACGTGGTCGAGGGTCCCGCCACGCCGGCTGGGCAGGGTCCGGTCGCGGAGCACGACCCAGCCACGCAAGGAGAGTGCCCCGAGGGCCTCGACAGCGCTCGTGTCGGGGGTCATGTGCGCAGGCTAGGACACGAGCATGGCGAGACGGTTCAGGCTCGCTGTGGTGAGGGTCAGGAGGCTTTTCGGTGGGGCGGCCACTCATCCAGTTCGGTCGGTCACCATGCCGCGGACGTTGAGCTGAGCAAGGTCAGCCGCGGCGAGTCCGGCGTACCACCCCTCTCCGTTGGCGATGCGCGCTCCGCGACCGGCGGTGTGCGGAACCATCGTGTCGAAGGCCTCCCGCACCCGCGTCTCGTGGTCGCGCAGCACCGGCAGCAGGTCGCCCCCACCGTCGGCCGCCACCGCCTCGGCAGTCGCTGCGGACAGCCGCTCCCGGATGCGAGTGGCGTAGGCGAACAGGAACGAGGACCGGAACGACCGGGTCCGTGAGGCGCCGGACCCGTCGCGGCGTCGGCCCAGCCGGAGCATCGCAGAGTCGGCCTGGACGAGCAGTGAGGTGACCAGCAGCTCGACGGCCTCGAGATCGGCGGCATCGCCCACGACGATGCTGAACCCGAACCGCTCAGCAGCCGCGGCCCGACAGCGGTTGGCCTCCGCCACGGCGGAGACCAGCGCAGCCTTCTGGCGCACGTACGGCGCATCGAGCCACACCCGCCGGATCGCCGGATCACTCCCCGCGGGTGCCCCCGGTCGCGCGGCGTCGACCAGGCGACCGAGTGCGTAGCGGCTGATGAGCTCCTGTGCTTTCGCGGTCAGCGCCTCCGCCTCCTCGTCGAACTCGGTCGACTCGGCCTTGGCCAGCAGCGCCCGCACTCGCGCCAGCTTCGGGTGGTCGATCGTGGGGTGCTGGTCGCGCCCGGCGGCAGCGCCCCCGGCCGCCAGCAGCGGCACTGTGCTCAGCAGCGCCGCCACCGCGAGCGCGGAGGCCACCTGGTCGGTGGTGGCAAGCAGCACCGGCCGATCAGCCACGACGGCCGTCAGGACGGAGAGGTGGCGCTCCCCCGCGTTGCGTCGTACGAGCTGGGTCAGGTCGTCCGGGCTCCAACCGCCGGCTCGGGTGTCGTCGACGAGGTCACCCACGACGTCGGCCAGCACGATCTCGAGCAACTCGTGCGGTCGCACCTGGCGCTCGAGCACCCGCGCCCACACCTGCACCCGGTCGGCCTGCCGCTGACCGTGCGCGACCTGGCGGACAACTGCCGCGACGACAGCCCGCTGCTGCTCGTGCTCACACCCACGACATCACCGCTCTTGACATGCCGATCAGCATGGATGGCCGGCGAACCTTCCGCCACCCGCCCTCGGCGAGCTGTGGACAACCGACTGCGCACATCCACCCACATCCGCGTCGGAGCAGATGCGTCGTCCTCCCGATGCGGAGGGCCCGTCCGTGTTCCTAGCGTCGAGCGCATGGACACCACACACATCGAGACCGTGATCATCGGCGCCGGCCAGGCCGGCCTGGCCACCGGCTACCAGCTGCAGCAGCGCGGGCAGCCGTTCGTGATCCTCGACGCGGGCACCCGCGTCGGCGACCAGTGGCGGCGGCAGTGGGACAGCCTCGCGCTCTACTCCCCCGCCAAGAACGACGCCCTGCCCGGCTTGCCGTTCCCTGCACCCCGGTGGTCGTTCCCCGGGAAGGACCAGGTCGCCGACTACCTCGAGACGTACGCGCGCACCTTCGAGCTGCCGATCCGGTTCGGGGTGCGCGTCGAGAGCCTCGACGCGGAGGGTGACGGCTACCTCGTGACCACCGACCAGGGTCAGTACGCCTGCCGCAACGTCGTGGTCTGCACCGGCACCTTCGGTCGTACGCCGCACGTCCCGGACCTCGCCGAGGAGCTGGACCCGTCGATCCTGCAGCTGCACTCCAGCCAGTACCGACGCCCGGGGCAGCTGCGCGAGGGACCGGTGCTCGTGGTGGGGGCCAGCCACTCCGGCACCGACATCGCCTACGAAGCAGCGACGTCGCACCCGACGATCCTGGCCGGACGCGACTGCGGCCAGATCCCGCCACGCCTCGAGTCGCCGGTGATGCACGTGCTGTTCCCGGTGCTGATGTTCGCCTGGCGGCGCGTCCTGAACCGCAACACCCCGATCGGGCGCAAGGAGATGCCCGAGATCCGGCACCACGGCGGACCGATGCTCCGCGTGAAGCGATCCGACCTGGCCGACCGCGGCGTCGAGCGGGTCACCTCCCGCGTGGAGGAGGTCCGCGACGGTCTGCCCGTGGTCGACGGCACCCCGCGCGAGGTGTCGACCGTCGTCTGGGCGACCGGCTTCCGGCAGACCTTCGACTGGATCCACCTGCCGATCCTCGGCGAGGACGGGTGGCCTCGCGAGTTCCGCGGCGTGGTCGAGGACGCACCCGGGCTGTACTTCTGCGGCCTCTGCTTCCAGTACTCGTTCACCTCCATGTTGATCGCCGGTGCCGGCCCGGACTCGGCGTACGTCGCAGACCACCTGGCCGCCTGAGCGCCGTAGGCTCGGTCATGGAGGTCCATGCGATGACGGTGGCCGAGCCGGAGCAGGCACGGGTGGCGTTCGAGCGCGGCGAGTGGGTCGAGGCGTTCGCCGCGTGGTCGGCCGTCGACGCGGACACGCTCCCGGTCCCCGACCTGGAGGATCTGGCCACTGCGGCCGTGCTGATCGGCCGGCACGATGACGCGGTCGGGTCCCTGCAGCGCGCGTTCGTGCGCTGCGAGCGGGACGGCGACCTGCCTCGCGCCGTCCGCTGCGCGTTCCGGCTGTCGATGACCACCGCCAACCATGGCGAACCAGCTCTCGCGGCCGGCTGGACGTCACGCGCGGAAGGCTTGGTCGCCGAGATCGGCGAGGAGTGCGCCGAACAGGGATGGGCCGCGTTCCTCCGGATGTTCCGCGCGCTCGGCACCGGTGCGTACGCCGAGGCCGGCGTGGCTTCCGACGAGGCCACCGCGATCGGTCGACGCCACCACGACCCCGACCTGGTCGCGCTGGGAGTCTGCTCGCAGGGTCGGCTCGCGCTGTACGCCGGCCGGGTCGAGGAGGGGCTGTCGCTGCTCGACGAGGCGATGGTGCGAGTGATCGCCGGCGAGACGTCACCGATCATCGCCGGACACGTCTACTGCACCGCGATCGAGGGGTGCCAGGAGATCAGCGACTTCGGCCGGATGGCGCAGTGGACCTCGGCGCTGGAGCGGTGGTGTGCCGCCCAGCCCGGACTGCTGACCTTCACCGGTCAGTGCGCGCTGCACCGCGGCCAGCTGCTGGGACTGCGCGGCGCGTGGTCCGAGGCGCTGGCGGAGTTCGAGCTGGCCACGCAGCGCTACCGGGAGGTGGGCGCGCCGGACGCGGTCGGGGTCACGGCGTACGAGTCCGGCGAGCTGCTGCGGCTGCGCGGCGATCTCGACGGTGCGGACGCGGCCTACGGCCGGGCGGCCGATCATGGCTTCGATCCGCAGCCCGGCCTGGCGTTGCTGTGGCTCGCGCGCGGGCAGGAGGCGGCCGCCGTCGGCGCCCTCGACCGGCTGCTGGCCGAACCCTCGGGACCGGTGCAGCGCTGCCGACTGCTGCCCGGCGCGGTGGACGTGCTGCTCGCGGCCGGACACCTCGACCGCGCCCGCGTCGCGGCCGCCGACCTGGAGGAGGTGGCGGCGAGCTTCGGCTCGCTGGCGCTGACGGCGAGGGCCGCGCAGGCCGCCGGATGCGTCGAGCTGGCGGCGGGCGATGCCGGCGGAGCACTGCCCTACCTCCGCAACGCCGAGCAGCTGTGGGCCCGGGTCGAGTCGCCCTACGAGCGGGCCTGCGTCAGGCTCCAGATCGGTCGGGCGCTCGGGCTGCTGGGCGACAAGCTCGCCTCGCGCCGCGAGCTGGAGGCGGCCCGCGACACCTTCCGCCGGCTCGGCGCCGACCCCGCGGCCGACGAGGCGGACTCCCTGCTCGCTCCCGGGACCCACCCCGCAGGCCTCACCGCCCGCGAGGTCGAGGTGCTGCGGCTGGTCGCCACCGGCCGCAGCAACGCCGAGATCGCGGCCGACCTGGTGCTGAGCGAGAAGACCGTGGCGCGCCACCTCTCCAACATCTTCGGCAAGCTCGACGTCGGCTCCCGGACGGCCGCCACGGCGTACGCGTTCGAGCACGGTCTGGCCTAGGCGCCGAGGCCGCCGCGGCCTCAGCCCAGGATGTTCCGCTCCGCGCGATCGGCTTCGGCCCGCGCCTCCTCGAGCACGGCCCGGGCGGTGTCGGCGGCCTGCTCAGCCGCCTCGATCGCCTCCGGACGGCCGGAGGTCCCCGTCGCCTGCGCCGAACCGTCGGTCGCCGTGACGCCGTGGTCGGCCGCGAACGCCGACGTCACCGTCTTGATCGCCTCGGTCAGCTCTCCGGGGATCACGAAGTAGCCGTTGCCGTTCGCGGCGAGGCTGGGGAGCATCTCCAGGTACTTGTAGGCCAGCACCTTCGGGTCGGCGTTGTTGGCGTGCACGGCCTGGAAGACCCGCTCCAGCGCCTTCGCCTCACCGTCGGCCTCGAGGATCATGGCCTGCTGCTTGCCCTCGGCCTCGAGGATCTGCTTGTTGCGCGTGCCCTCGGCGGTCAGGGTCAACGATGCCCGCTCCCCCTCGGCGTGCAGGATCGCGGCACGTTTGTCCCGCTCGGCCCGCATCTGCTTCTCCATCGCCTCCTTGATGCTGGTCGGCGGGTCGATCGCCTTGATCTCCACCCGGTTCACCCGGATGCCCCACTTGCCCGTCGCGGCGTCGAGCACCTCTCGCAGCCTGACGTTGATCGTCTCCCGCGAGGTGAGGGCACTCTCCAGGTCCATCGAGCCGATGAGGTTGCGCAGGGTGGTCACGGTCAGCTGGTCGATGGCCTTGAGGTAGTCGGCCACCTCGTAGGCCGCCGCCCGGGGGTCGGTGATCTGGTAGTAGAGGACGGTGTCGATGGCGACCACCAGGTTGTCCTCGGTGATCACCGGCTTCGGGTCCGAGGAGTAGACCTGCTCGCGGATGTCGAGCTTCGTGTTCACCCGGTCGACCAGCGGGATGAGCAGGTTCAAGCCGGGTTGCAGCGTCCGCTGGTAGCGGCCGAACCTCTCGATGTTGTAGCGGCGGGCCTGCGGGACGATCCGGATCGCGGACGCCACCACGAAGGTGACCAGCGCGACCAGGACGATGATCGGCACCATCAGTTCCATCGTGCTCACCCTTCTCCAGCCGACGGGTCGGGCAGCGGTTCCCGCGGGTGCACCAACGCCGTGGCGCCCTCGATCAGGAACACGTCGACCCGCACTCCTGCCGGGATCACCAGGTCTTCGTCGTACGCCCGCGCCGACCAGTCCTCGCCGGACAGGTTCACCAGCCCACCCGTCGCGGTGACCTCACGGGTCACCAACCCCGACCGACCCACCAGCGCGTCGCTACCGTCACGCAGGGCCGGCGGGCGCGCCAGGTGCCGTTTCGCCACCGGTCGCACCGCCACGAGGCCGACACCCCCGGTGGCGGCGAAGGCGAGGAGCTGGACGGCCACCGGCGCGCCGAGGCCGGCAGTGATCGAGGCGACGAGGGCGGCACCTGACAGCAGGCCGAGCGCCAAGGTCAGCGTGAACGACTCCGCCACGCCGAGGACGACGGCCAGGACCAGCCAGGCCAACCACCACATGCGTTCCACCCGTTCGTGAGTGTGCTGTCCATGATACGTCGGGGGTGAAGACGGCACGCGCCGCGATTGACCGGCGAAGAAGCCGGGTCTAGTTTCGAAAGACCTACAGCCGTTCGGGTGGCCCCGGCCTCCTGTCGGCGACGCCCACGGTCCCGGAGGCGTCACCATGCGCGAGTACGAGCCCACGACCGCTCCCACCAGCCAGCCGCACGCCGCACCACCCTGGTGGGCGTTGCGCGACCAGCCGGACCTGAGCCTGACGCTGGGGCACGGTGCCGACGCCCCGGATCCGGCGGACCTGGGTCAGCCGGAGGCGGTCAGCGCCCGGCTGCGCAGCCACGTCGAGCAACGGATCTCCCGGCGCCAGGCGCTGGTCGCCGGCGCGGTCGGGCTCAGCACGGCCGCGGTCGGGGCCGGTGGGGCCGCCGCCGCCGGCCCGGGTCGGGGCAGGCACGGTGGCCATCCGTGGCGGGGCGACGCCGCCTCCCTGACCGGTGCGATCGACGTCGACTACCTGCGTCGGGTCACCGAGACGGTTGCCGGGTTCGGCGACACCGCCGACGGCTGGCGCCCGGGCGGCTCGCCCGCCAGCCTGCGTGCGGTCGACTGGATCGCCGAGGAGATGAAGTCGGTCGGGCTGCGGCACGTCGCCAAGCTCCCGGTCCCGATCGACCGCTGGGTCTTCCGCGGCGCCTCGGTCGCCGTCGACGGCGGTCCCACCACTCCCGCGAGCTCGTGGGGCGGCGTACCCGGCACGCCCCCGGGGGCATCACCGCCGAGGTGCTCGACCTCGGAGCCGGCCAGGCCAGCCGACTACGAGGGCGTGGACGCGACCGGCAAGATCGTGCTGGTCAACTGGGCCTTCGGCGACCTCTGGGTCAACCGGCACGGCCACCAGGCGACCCTCGAGGGCGCGCTGGCGGTGATCTTCTACACCGGGACCACCGCTGACGGCGCCTTCTACAACAAGCGTGACGACGGGCTGCTGAGCTTCGACGGCACCTACGACGACGACTGGGTCCCGTTCGTCTTCGTCACCAGGAACGCCGCCAACGACCTGCTGGCCCGCATCGCCGCCGGCCCCACCACCGTGACCCTGACGTCGAACGTCGAGCTCACCCGCGCCGAGGACGGCGGCGTCGGCTACAACGTGCTCGGCGCCATCCACGGCACCGACCGGTCGCGCCGAGCAGATCATCTTCACCGGCCACCACGACGCCTGGTTCCGCGGCGCGGCCGACGACGCCACCGCGATCGCGGCGATGCTCGGCGATCGCGAAGTCGATCAAGGACACCGGCTTCCGGCCGCGCCGTACCCTGCTGTTCCTGGCCAGCACCAACGAGGAGTACGGCTACACCGACGCCTACTACGAGTGGCTGGTCGGCTGCTGGTACGCCGTCACCCAGCAGCGCCCGGAGTGGGGCGAGAGCGCGATCCTGAGCCTCGACTTCGAGCTGCTCGGGACCGGCGACCCCGGCGAGCGGCTGCTGATCCGGACGCACTCCGAGCTGCTCGCGCACGCCGTGGAGCACCTCGAGAGCGACACCGACCGGACGCCGTTCGGGACGCTGTCGCAGAACACGGTCTGGGCCAACGCCGACCACTTCACGCTCACCGCCGCCGGCATCCCGGGGCTCTACTTCAACACCGTCGGCACGCAGTACCTGACGCGGAACTACCACACCAACTACGACATCGTCTCCAACGTCAACTTCGGCTACCTCGCGCAGAACATCGCGGTCATCAACGACATCTGGGTCGACCACGACCGTGCTGACGCTGCCGCTGCTCGACTTCGTCGCGCGCGCCGTCGAGGCCGCAGGCCCGCATCGCCTACGAGGCCGAGCCCGACGTCACGCTCGACTCGCTACCCGGGGTCAGCGGGCGCGCGGCCGACAAGCTGGCCGCCTCCGTCGAGCGCTTCTCCGAGGCGGCGGACGCGCTGGACGCCCGGCTCGCCCGCGGCCGGAGGTCGCGCTCGCGGCGGGTGGGGAGCCTGATGATGGAGGCGGAGCGGCTGATCCTGACCGAGCTGGTCGCGCTGGACGTGTTCGACCAGTACGTCTTCCCGCACCAGCAGCTGCAGCGCGACGCCACCCGGATGCAGCTGGCCGTGGACACCCTCGAAGCCGGGGACCCGGCCACCGCCAACGAGAGCTACGTCCGGCGCACCGGCCTCACCAGCCCCGGGCGGCTGTTCGCCTACGAGGCCTACGTCGCCGAGCTGGCCCGCCACGAGCCGTCCTCCGACCGGCTCCAGTGGGGCGGCCAGGCCCACCTGAGCCCGTACGTCGACCTGTGGCAGGAGTACCACGCCATCGCCGCCAAGGTCGCCGACGGCCTGACCGACCCGGCAGAGTACGCCGCCGAGATCGCCGCGATCCGGGAGAAGCTCCGCCCGGTCTACCACCAGCTCAACGATCGCCTCTGGTCCATGTCGGGGACCTTCGATCGGTGCGCGCACCTGCTGCGACGTGCCGCGCAGGCGGTTCACTAGTCGCAGTGGCAGGGTGCCCAGTCGCCGGGTGGCGCGAGCCAGGTGTGTCAGGCGGCGGCCTCGACCGAACGCCAGTAGTCGTTGAGTGCGCCGTTGACCTTGACGAACCAGACGATGGCGCCCACGAGGAAGAACCATCCGAGCAAGAGGTACCAGAGGCCGGTGCAGGCGCTGACCGGCGCCCGCTGGCCGCGGCGCTCGTGGAGGCCGCCCACCTCGCTGGCAGTGACGAAAGGCATCGCGATGCCGACGAAGATCGCCAGCACCAGTGCGATACCGCCACCGATGCCGACCCCGGAGTGACGCTTCATCTCGTCGTGGGTCTTGTAGTACCAGACCAGGGCGTAGATGCCGAAGGTGACGACGGTCAGCAGGATGCAGGTGCCCGTGTCACGGACCTGGCCGACCGGACCGGCTGGGCTGGGTGCGAGGGTCGCGGTCGTGGTGGAGGGGCGCACTTCGTCGGAGGCAGTCATGGGTCCGTCTCTCTTCAGTTGATGGGGGTACGGCGCACCGTAGGGCCGAGGCACCCTCGGCGCAGGTCAATGCCACCCGCGAGGAGAAGTTTCTGCGTCCATACCCTGAATCTCTCCTTGCGTTCGAACACCTGTTCGAGTAGGATGGCTCCATGAACGCAGTGGCCATCGACACCGGCTCCGCCCGGGCGACCCTCGACGCCGCCCGGGCCGGGGTCCGGACGCGGCGGGCCGCCGAGGTCGAGGAGCTGCAGATCGCCAGTCACTGGGCGGCGCTCCACGGCGAGCCGCGCGACGACCGGGACCCGATGACCACGCCCGGGCGGGGACGGTACGCCGGCGGTCCGGGAGTTCTGTCTGCCCGAGCTGGCGATGGCCCGCGAGACCCACGCCCTCACCACCCGCTCGCTGCTGGCCGATGCCCTGGACCTCCAGCACCGACTCCCGCTCACCTGGCGCACGGTCATCGCCCTCGACTGCGAGCCGTGGGTCGCGCGCAAGGTGGCCACGATCTCCCGCGCCGTCCCTGCCGCCACCATCGCGATCGTCGACCGGGCGGTCGCGGCCGCGATCACCGGCCACGCCCCGTCGACGGTGCTGGAGATCGCGCAGGCCAAGGTGATCGAGGCCGACCCCGAGGCGTTCGCGATGCGCCGCGAGGCCGACCGGCACCGTCGCTACGTGTCGCTGTCGAGGTCCGACGAGTTCGGCTACCGACAGCTGATCGCCCGGGTCACCTCCGGCGACGCCGCCTGGCTCGACGCCATGATCGACCGGGTGGCCGACATCCTGGCCACGACGCACGGCCACGACAGCACCCACGACGAGCTCCGTTCCATGGCGCTCGGGTGGCTGGCCCGTCCGGCGGACCTCCTCAAGCTGCTCCTCGACCACACCCACGCCGACGCCGACGCCGAAGACTCCGAGGACTCCGAGCCGGAGCAGCCGGCCTGGACCCCCGACCACACGGCCCGGACCGTCGAGCGGCTGGCCGGCCTGTCGACCCGCAAGCTGGCCTCGCTCCGCGGCCGGGCCCAGGTGTTCGTGCACCTGAGCCAGGACGCGCTCCGCCACCACACCGGCATCGCCCGCGTCGAGGGAGACGGACCGCTCCTCGTGCAGTGCCTCGCGGAGCTGCTCGGCCACGCCGACGTCACCCTCACCCCCGTGATCGACCTCAACGGTCGGGTCCGCGCCGACCAGTACGAACACTCCTCCTCACTGAAGGACCAGGTGTGGCTGCTCACCGGCGGCGACACCTTCCCGTTCTCACCGCGCACGGCCACCCGCCGCGACGTCGACTTCGACCACCCCGCGCCCTACCACCCCGACGGCCCGCCCGGCCAGACCGGCACCCACAACTCCAGCCCACTGCGGCGACGACATCACCGCTGGAAGACACACGGCGGCTACCGCTGCCGACAATCCGGACCAGGTCGCCACCTCTGGCAGACGCCGTACGGCGACTGCTACCTCGTGGACCACACCGG
>CAWAIJ010000012.1:0-40669 GCA_963782075.1 uncultured Actinomycetota bacterium | reverse complement strand
GAGTAGGATGGCTCCATGAACGCAGTGGCCATCGACACCGGCTCCGCCCGGGCGACCCTCGACGCCGCCCGGGCCGGGGTCCGGACGCGGCGGGCCGCCGAGGTCGAGGAGCTGCAGATCGCCAGTCACTGGGCGGTGCTCCACGGCGAGCCGCGCGACGACCGGGACCCGATGACCACGCCCGGGCGGGGACGGTACGCCGGCGGTCCGGGAGTTCTGTGTGCCCGAGCTGGCGATGGCCCGCGAGACCCACGCCCTCACCACCCGCTCGCTGCTGGCCGATGCCCTGGACCTCCAGCACCGACTCCCGCTCACCTGGCGCACGGTCATCGCCCTCGACTGCGAGCCGTGGGTCGCGCGCAAGGTGGCCACGATCTCCCGCGCCGTCCCTGCCGCCACCATCGCGATCGTCGACCGGGCGGTCGCGGCCGCGATCACCGGCCACGCCCCGTCGACGGTGCTGGAGATCGCGCAGGCCAAGGTGATCGAGGCCGACCCCGAGGCGTTCGCGATGCGCCGCGAGGCCGACCGGCACCGTCGCTACGTGTCGCTGTCGAGGTCCGACGAGTTCGGCTACCGACAGCTGATCGCCCGGGTCACCTCCGGCGACGCCGCCTGGCTCGACGCCATGATCGACCGGGTGGCCGACATCCTGGCCACGACGCACGGCCACGACAGCACCCACGACGAGCTGCGTTCCATGGCGCTCGGGTGGCTGGCCCGTCCAGCGGACCTCCTCAAGCTGCTCCTCGACCACACCCACGCCGGACGCCGACGCCGAAGACTCCGAGGACGCAGATCCGGAGCAGCCGGCCTGGACCCCCGACCCACACGGCCCGGACCGTCGAGCGGCTGGCCGGCCTCTCGACCCGCAAGCTGGCCTCGCTCCGCGGCCGGGCCCAGGTGTTCGTGCACCTGAGCCAGGACGCGCTCCGCCACCACACCGGCATCGCCCGCGTCGAGGGAGACGGACCGCTCCTCGTGCAGTGCCTCGCGGAACTGCTCGGCCACGCCGACGTCACCCTCTCCCCCGTGATCGACCTCAACGGCCGGGTCCGCGCCGACCAGTACGAACACTCCTCCTCGCTGAAGGACCAGGTGTGGCTGCTCACCGGCGGCGACACCTTCCCGTTCTCACCGCGCACGGCCACCCGCCGCGACGTCGACTTCGACCACCCCGCGCCCTACGACCCCGACGGCCCGCCCGGCCAGACCGGCACCCACAACTCCAGCCCACTGCGGCGACGACATCACCGCTGGAAGACACACGGCGGCTACCGCTGCCGACAATCCGGACCCGGTCGCCACCTCTGGCAGACGCCGTACGGCGACTGCTACCTCGTGGACCACACCGGGACCCATCGCCTCCGCGCTGACCACGCCGAGCTGATCCTCACCTCACCACCGGGCGTCGATGCGTACCCCTGCGACTTCCGGCTCGAATACTGTCGCCCCGGTCGCTCACGCCAGCGTTCCTGAAGCGTCATCGTCCACCGAGTTCGATCACGGTCCCGTTTGACGGCAACGGGCGTCGACGGCGGCGGCGCACCTTCGAGCGGTCGATCTCGGCCTCGTAGGGGAGATCGGGATAGGCCGCCCACTCCGGGTGACCGGGATTGAGAACGCGCTCACTCACTTGGTTGTCGACGACCCTCACGGCGAACAGCTCCTTGGTGTCTCGTCGGCAACCGACGACCATCCCCGAGACCCGATGATCGAACGTGAACTGCCCGAACCCCGGGTGTCCTTGCGCCTTGCCGGCTGGCTGGAGGAAGTGCGCGATCAGATAGCGCAGCCACGGCACCATCGAATAGCTCTTCTCCGTGCCGTCCCACGCCAGGCATTCGCCCTCCCAGCACACCTCCCAGTCGCACCACAGGTTCGGCTGACCGGCAGCCCGGACGTTGTAGGTGTCGCCTCGAAAACCGCTGGAGTCCTCGGCACGCGGGTTCCCAGGAACGGCGTACGGACCCCCCTCCCGAAGACATCGCCGTGACAACCGGAAAGCATCGAGGTACTCGATCTCGTGCTCGTTCAGGGTCGGTGTGATCGTCAGATTCCCGACGAAGTCGGTCGTGTAGCCCATCTCGGTCTCCTCTGCTCGAGCCCTCGAGCATTCCCGCCGGAGCCCGTTGTCGGAAGGCCTCTTGATGCGCCTGTGGATAGCCCACAACGTCCTTTCTCGATCTGGGGCACGGTGGGCCCATGACGCTGGAACCTTTCGAAATCCGCGATCCAGAGCAGCTCATCACCGACGTCGCTGAGCAGGTGGATCTCGGGGAAGACACGGCGCACGTTGTCCTGGTGCGCGCCCCCTCGACCACTCAGGAGGTGATCGAGGTCAGAACCCTCGACCTTCCCGCACTCCTGGACGACGACGACAACATCAGCGACGACTTGTGCGACCTCGCTCGCTCATTCGCCGTTCCAGATGTCCGCCCGCCGCAGCACGCGGTGGTCACCGTCATCGTTCGTCCGGGGCGCTGCATCTTTGGTCCGAACGAGGGCGTGTGGCTCGCCGGCTGGCGCTACTCCAACCATCTGGCGCCGATCTATGACTCCGACTTGATCCTCGTCACCGAGCACGGCTGGACCGATCTCATGACCACATGGTCGGGCCGGCACCCGGCGATGCTGGACCCTGAGCCCAGTCAGACCCATTGACCTCTCGGCCACTTGGTAGGAAACTCACCAACGTAGATGCAATGCCGTTATTCATTGACGGCTCGCCAACGTTGGAGGACACATGCAGCTCGGGATGCTGAACCTGTCACGCCGGAGAGCAGCGGGGGTGATTCTCGCGCTGGCGGCGCTCGTCCTCTCGACCTTGAGCGTCCGCGCGCCGGAGGCCCAGGCCGCCCCGGACGCGGCCCCAGGAGACGGGTGGGTCGAGACCAAGCTGGCCTCGATGACCCTCGAGGAGAAGGTGGGTCAGCTGTTCATGACCCACGCCTACGGCACCACCGCCGACACCCAGGAGCCCGCGGACGTCGCGGCCAACCAGAAGCTCTACGGCGTCGACAACGCCGAGCAGCTGATCGAGAAGTACCAGCCGGGCGGCATCATCTACTTCGCCTGGACCAACAGCGTGAAGAACCCGCAGCAGATCACCGGGCTCTCCAACGGCATCCAGGACGCCGCGCTCGCGCAGCCGGCCGAGATCCCCTCGCTGGTCGGCATCGACCAGGAGGGCGGCATCGTCGCGCGGATCGGCGCGCCCGCCACCCAGCTGCCCGGCAACATGGCCCTCGGCGCCGGCCGCAGCGCCGCCGACGCCCAGGAGGCCGCCGCCATCAACGGTGACGAGCTGTCGGCGATGGGCATCAACTGGAACTTCGCCCCGGTGGCCGACGTCAACGTCAACCCGGCCAACCCGGTCATCGGCGTCCGCTCCTTCAGCGAGAACCCCGACCTGGCCGCCGACCTGACCGCCGCCCAGACGCGCGGCTACCTCTCCGCCGGCGTCGCCGGCGCGGCCAAGCACTTCCCCGGCCACGGCGACACCGCGACCGACAGCCACACCGGCCTGCCGGTGGTCGACCACACCCGCGCGGAGTGGGAGCAGATGGACCGGCCGCCGTTCCAGGCCGCCATCGACGCCGGCGTCCCGGCGATCATGACCGCCCACATCTCCGTCCCGGCGCTCGACCCGTCGGGCGACCCGGCCACGCTCTCCGAGCCGATCATGACCGGCATCCTGCGCGAGGAGATGGGGTACGACGGGGTCGTCATCACCGACGCCCTCGACATGGCCGGCGCGAGCGCGACCTACGGCAACGACCGGGTGCCGGTGCTGGCGCTCAAGGCCGGCGTCGACATGCTGCTGATGCCGCCGGAGTTCGACGTCGCCTACAACGCGGTCCTCGACGCGGTCGCGTCCGGGGAGCTGACCGAGGAGCGGATCGACACCTCGGTGCGACGGATCCTCACCCTCAAGCACGACCTCGGCATCGTCGACGACCCCTACGTCGACCCGGCCGCGGTCTCCGAGCACGTCGGCACCCCCGACCACCTCGCCACCGTGCAGGGCATCACCGACCGGACCACCACGCTGGTCCGCAACCACAAGCGGCTGCTGCCGCTCGAGGTCGACGACGACGACCAGGACGTCCTCGTGACCGGCTGGGGCGTCACCACGACGGCCACGGTTGCGGGCGGGCTGGCCGACCGCGGCGCGGACACCACGGTGCGCGAGACCGGCACCAACCCGAACCAGGCCACCATCGACGAGGTCACGGCCATGGCCAAGGAGAACGACGTCGTCGTCGTGGTCACCAACCGGGCGTGGCTGGAGAGCCAGGCCGGCCAGGCCGCCCTGGTGCGGAGCCTGAACGGGACCAGGACGCCGGTGGTGGCGGTCGCTGCCCGCGACGCCTACGACGTCAACAAGTTCCCCGACGTCGACGGCTACCTCGCGACCTACTCCTACACCGCGGCCGCCCTCGACTCGCTGGTCCGGGTGCTGGTCGGCGAGCTCGAACCGAGCGGCCGGCTGCCCGTCACCATCCCCAAGGACCGCGACGGCAAGAAGCAGAAGGCGCTCTACCGCTACGGCCACGGACTGGGGTACTGACATGAGACGACGCACATTCCTCCAGGCCACCGCCGGCACCGCCGGTCTCGGCGTGCTGGCCGCGCCCGCCGCGCACGCCGGGGCCGCCGGCTCCCGCAGCGGCGGTCGGGTACTGACCGGGTTCGACACCCTCGCGCGCGACGGCTACCAGCTGGTGGCCGGCGAGCGCGTGGGGCTGATCTCCAACCCCACCGGCATCGTCGCCGACCTGCGCCACGAGGTCGACGTGATGGCCGCGGACGGCCGCATCGACCTGGTCGCCGCCTTCGGGCCCGAGCACGGGTTCCGCGGCAGCGCCCAGGCGGGCGCGTCGGAGCCGGGTGGTCCCGACCCCCGCACCGGCGTCCGGGTCTACGACACCTACACCAAGTCGCCGCAGCAGATCGCCGACTACTTCCGGGACGCGGACATCGAGACCGTGATGTTCGACATCCAGGACGTCGGGGCGCGCTTCTACACCTACATCTGGACGATGTACGACTGCATGGTCGCCGCCTCGATCGCCGGCGTCCGGTTCGTGGTGCTCGACCGACCCAACCCGATCGGCGCCACGGCGGCGTACGGGCCGGTGCTCCACCCCGAGCACTCCACGTTCGTCGGCCGCAAGGCGATCTCGCAGCAGCACGGCATGACCGTGGGCGAGCTGGCCGGGCTGTTCAACGCCGAGTTCCTCCCCGAGGACTCCGCCGCGAACGGACCGGTCGAGCTCGCGGTGTCGAAGATGCGCGGCTGGCGCCGCAGCATGTACGCCGAGGAGACCGGTCAGCCGTGGGTGATGCCCTCGCCGAACATGCCGCGGGTCGAGACCGCCGCGGTCTACCCGGGCACCTGCCTGTTCGAGGCGACCACGCTCTCGGAGGGCCGGGGCACCACCCGGCCGTTCGAGCTGATCGGCGCGCCGTGGGTCGACCACCGGTGGGCCGAGGCGCTGAGTGCGCAGGACCTGCCGGGCGTGGAGTTCCGCGAGGCCTACTTCGCGCCGTTGTACTCCAAGCACTCCGGCAAGTCCTGCGGCGGCGTGCAGCTGCACGTCACCGATCGCGACGACTTCGACGCGATCCCCACCGCGATCGCCATGATCGTGACCTGCCGGGAGCTCTACCCCGACACGTTCGCCTGGCGGGAGTCGACGGCGCCGTACTGGATCGACCGGCTGACCGGTTCCGAGCAGGTCCGGCTGGCCATCGACAGCGGCGCCAGCGCGGACGAGGTCGTGGCAGGTTGGCAGCAGGAGCTGGCGGAGTTCCGCGCGATCCGCGCGCGCCACCTGCTCTACCCGGGACGTCCGTGATGAGGCGCGCCCGAACGGTGCACGTGCTGGCGGTCGGGGTGCTCGCCCTGGCCACCGCCGCGGCCGCCATGCCGGTCGCCTCGGCGGCCAAGCAGGCCCGGTCGGCGTCCTACGCCACCGGCGTGACGCCCGACGACCTGCGGTTCGAGAACCACAAGCTGCGGGCCGGCAGCCCCCGACAGGCGGGCCTGCTGGCCGAGCCCCTGGCCCGGATGTCGCAGGACCTGCGGTCCTTCCTCGAACCGTCGCCGACGCACCCGATGTACGCCGGCGGCGTGGTCCTGGCCTCGCGGCACGGCGTGGTGCCGGTGCACGAGGCGGCGGGTCACGCGGTGCGCTACGGCAACGGGGAGACCGAGCTGCCCGCCGACGAGCAGGTGCCGATGCGGCGGGACACGATCTTCGACCTGGCCTCGGTCACGAAGACGTTCACGACGCTGGCGGTGATGCAGCAGGTCGAGGCCGGCCTGGTCTCGCTGGACGAGCCGGTGGCGACGTACCTGCCCGCCTTCGCCGAGAACGGCAAGGAGGGCGTGACCGTCCGCCACCTGCTCACCCACACCGGTGGCCTGCCGGCCTGGCTCCCGCTCTACAGCGCCTACGACACCGTCGAGGAGCGGTTCGCCGCGGTGCTCGCCGTCAAGCCCCGGACCCCACCGGGCGAGGCCTACGTCTACTCCGACCTGAGCCTGATCACGCTCGGCCTGGTGGTGGAGGAGGTCACCGGCGAGCCGCTCGACGAGGTGATCGCCGACGGCATCACCGGCCCGCTGGGGATGACCGACACCATGTTCAACCCCCCGGCCTCGCTGGTCGACCGGATCGCGGCGACCGAGGAGCAGCCGTGGGCCGGCCGGGAGATGATCCGCGGCGAGGTGCACGACGAGAACGCCTGGTCACTGGGCGGCGTCGCCGGTCACGCGGGGTTGTTCTCGACCGCCCACGACCTGGCGGTGCTGGCCCGGACCCTGCTCAACGGCGGCCGTTACGGCCACACCCGGATCCTGGAGGAGGACACCGTCCGCGCGATGCTCGTCAACGAGAACGCCGAGTTCCCGCGCAACTCGCACGGGCTCGGCTTCGAGCTCGACCAGCGGTGGTACATGGACGGGCTGTCGACGCCGGTGACCTTCGGGCACACCGGCTACACCGGCACCTCGGTGGTGATCGACCCGCTGTCGGACTCGTTCGTGATCCTGCTGACCAACCGAGTGCACCCGACCCGCGACTGGGGCAGCAACAACCCCGCCCGTCGCGCGGTCGCGCGTGACCTCGGACGCGCCCTCGCGGTGCGCCCGCTCGGGGGGCGCACCGCGTGGTTCTCGGAGATCGGCGACGCTCGCACCGTCACGCTGTCGACTCCCGCACTGTCGGGGCGGCTGCTGTCCTTCGGGCTGTGGTTCGACACCGAGGCCGGCTACGACGTCCTCAGTCTCGAGTCGTCCACCGACGGCGGCGAGACGTGGTCGGCGTTGCCGTTCGCGTTGGGTGACGAGGTGAGGGTCGACGGGACCCTGTCGGGGTACGGCGACCGCCGCTGGCACTCCGCCGAGGCGGTCCTCCCCGCGGCCGACGACGTGCTCGTGCGCTGGCGCTACGCCAACGACGCGACCACCCAGGGCCGCGGTGTGTACGTCGACCGGGTGCGCGTCGACGGCAAGCCCCTCGCCGAGGACCGGCTCACTGCGGACGGGTGGGTGCAGTCGGCGAACTGAGCCGTGCGTGCACCTGCTCCTCGGTGACCCCGAGCGAGACCAGCGCCAGCCACGCCGCTCCGGCGGCGGGCTGGTGGGCTGGGCTCGGGGCACCGAGGCCGCGTGCGGCGATTCCCTCGGTGACGCCGGCCAGCACCGGCCCGGGCGTGGTGAGCAGGGCGCCGGCCAGCACGACCTGGCCGGGCGCGGTCGTCCGCACCGCGTCGAGCGAGGCCAGCAGGCCCGCCACGCCCCGCCGCACGATGTCGCCGGCGACCGGGTCGCGGTCCGCGAGCTCGGTGACCACCGGCGCCAACCGACCGATCGAGGCGGGCGCGGCGGAATAGGCCGCCGCGATCACGTCCTGGACGGTGTACGGCGCCGGGCGACCCAGCAGCGCGGTGAGCAGCGGGTCGGTGAGGGCCGTGGCCGGGCCGCGGCCGTCGAGCGCGGCCACCGCGGCGACGAGTGCCTCGCGGGCCAGCCACACCGCGGAGCCGACATCGCCGAGCAGCCAGCCGGCGCCGTCGGCCTGGCGCACCACCTGCCGGTCGACGACCGCGGCCGCTCCGGCACCGGTCCCGCCGACCAGCACGGATCCCGTCGGCTCGGCGGTCCCGGCGGCGAAGGCCGCCAGCAGGTCGGTGACGACCTCCGGTTCGCCCGCGAGGTCGAGCCGCTGCCAGGCCGCGGCCGCCTGCCGGCGTACTTCTGCGAGGCCGGCGGCGCCCGCCCCGGCGACGCCGAGCACCCCGGCGCGGACCGCGGAACGGTCACACTCCCCGAGCGCGGCGCCGATCGCCTGCACCAGCCGATCGACCGGATCGCCGCCGCTGGAGCGCTGGTTGAGGCCCGCGGCGGTGCCGACACCGACTGGCCCGCCGTCGAGGGCCGCCACCTGACAACGGGTCGACGTACCGCCCGCATCGACCCCGATCACCAGCTCCACGGGCGTCACCGTAGCCAAAACTCTCGGTAGGTCATTGCCGTACTCACCCGACGGACGGTAACTTTCCTACATGCCCGACACCGCTACGGACACCTCGGTCCGGATCCGCGCCCTGTTGCCGACCCTGGCGCCGGCCGAACGGCGCGTCGCCGACCGGGTCCTCACCGACCCTGCCGCGGTGTCTGCGTCCACCATAAGCGCCCTCGCCACCGCGTGTGGGACCTCGGAGACCACGGTCATCCGGTTCTGCCGGGCGGTCGGCTTCACCGGCTATCCCGCGCTGCGTCTCGCGCTGGCCGCCGAGGGCGGCCGCAGTGGGGCCGGCGACGGACGCGACCTCACCGGCGACATCGTCGCGGACGACGACCTCGACAAGGTGGTCGCCAAGATCGCCTTCGCGGACGCCCGCGCGGTCGAGGAGACCGCCCAGCAGCTCGACCTCCAGGAGCTCCACGCCGTCATCGAGGCACTCGTGACCGCGCCGCGGGTCGACGTCTACGGCGTCGGCGCCAGCGGCTTCGTGGCGCTGGACCTCCAGCAGAAGCTCCACCGCATCGGCCGGGTCTCCTTCGCCTGGCCCGACCCGCACATGGCGCTGACCAGTGCCGCGCTGCTGACCCAGGGCGACGTGGCCGTCGCGATCTCCCACTCCGGCGCCACCCAGGACACCCTCGACGCCCTGGACCTCGCCCGGCGCAGTGGCGCCACCACCGTCGCGGTGACCAACTTCCCGCGCTCCCCGCTCGCCGTCCTCGGCGACCACGTCCTCACCACGGCTGCCCGGGAGACGACGTTCCGCTCGGGTGCGACCGCCAGTCGGCTGGCCCAGCTCACCGTCATCGACTGCGTCTTCGTCGGGCTCGCCCAGCGCACCTACGACACCAGCCAGCGCGCCCTCGAGCTCACCCACGACGCGGTGAGCAGCAGGCGCGTCGGCCGGAAGGGGAGCCGGTGACGGCGACCCGGCAGCCGGCGCCGGTCCAGGCCCCCACCGAGCTGCGTCACCCGCACACCCACGACCTGGACCTGCTGCCGACCGCCGACCTGCTCCGGATGATCAACGCCGAGGACGCGCTCGTCGCCCCGGCCGTCGCGGCGGCACTGCCCGCCGTCGAGGCCGCGGTCGACCTCGCCACCACCGCGATGCGCGCCGGCCACACCGTGCACTACTTCGGCGCCGGCACCTCCGGCCGGGTCGCCGCGATGGACGCCGCCGAGCTGCCCCCGACCTTCGGGGCGGTCGGCGAGCGGGTCATCGCCCACCACGCCGGTGGCGCCGCGGCACTCGGCCAGGCCCTCGAGAACGTCGAGGACGACGAGTCCTCAGGCGCGGCCGATGCCCAGGCGCTGCAGGCCGGCGACGTCGCGATCGGGCTCACCGCGAGCGGCCGGACGCCGTACGTCGCCGGTGCGCTGGGCCACGCGCGACAGGTCGGCGCCCACACCGTCCTGGTCAGCTCCCACCCGTCGGCCGAGGCGGCCCACCTGGCCGACGTGCACATCTGCGTCGACACCGGCCCGGAGGTGCTGTCGGGGTCGACCCGGATGAAGGCCGGGACCGGCCAGAAGCTGGTGCTCAACGCCTTCTCCACCGCGCTCATGGTCCGGCTGGGCCACACCTACTCCAACCTGATGACCGGCGTGGTCGCCAAGAACGCCAAGCTGCACGGCCGGATGGTCGCGATCCTCGCGCAGGCCAGCGGCCGCGACCTCGCCGTCTGTGGCGAGGTGCTCGTCGAGTGCGACGGCGACCTCCGGCTGGCGATGGTGCGGCTGCTCGGCGACGTCGACGCCGACCGCGCCCGCGCGGCCCTCGACGCGACCGACGGCGTCGTCCGCGCCGCCCTGCGACACCTCGAAGAACCCATCACTCCCTGACGGGACAAGAATCCATCGGTCCCTGAGGGGACAAGGAAAGGAATGCTCATGGCGACGCGGTCGAAGCTCGGGATCGTAGCCGTAGGACTCGGAGTGGCACTGCTGGCAGCGTGCGCACCGTCCACCGACGAGTCGGCGGGGGGAGGTGACGGCGACGGCACCACCCTCCAGGTCTGGTCCTGGCGCACCGAGGACGTCGATGAGTACGAGAAGATCTTCGACGCCTACGAGGCCGAGCACGAGGGCGTGACGATCGAGTTCAAGCCCTACGTCGCCACCGAGTACGACACCATCCTCTCCACCGGTCTGAGCGCCAAGGGCGGTCCGGACGTGGCCCAGCTGCGTGCCAACGGCGGTCTGCAGCCGGTGTGCTCGGCCGGTCGGCTCGTCGAGCTCGAGGCCGAGGACGTCGACACCTCCGCCATCCCCGACGAGGTGCTGGGCGGTGCCCGGTGCGAGAGCGACGGCGGCCTCTACGGCGTGCCGTTCGCCAGCCAGGCCCTGGTCGTCTACTACAACAAGGCGATCTTCGAGGAGAACGGGCTGGAGGAGCCGGAGACCTGGGACGAGCTGATGTCGAACAGCAAGGCCCTGCAGGACGCCGACATCACGCCGTACGCCGTCACCGGCAAGGACAACTGGGTGCTGCCGATGCTCCACGACCTGTTCACCGCGCCGCGCTACGGCGGACCGGAGTTCGAGGCGGCCGTGCAGAGCGGCGAGAAGGACTTCACCGACCCCGACTACGTGGCCTCGATCGAGACCATGGAGCAGGTCACGCCGTACTTCCCCGAGGACGTCGTCGGCGTCGACTACGCGACCGCGCAGACGCTGTTCACCAGCGAGCGCGCGGCGATGTACCCCGGCGGGTCCTTCGAGCTCGCCTTCTTCCAGCAGCAGAACCCCGACCTCGAGCTCGGCGTCTTCGCGGTGCCGCCGCCGCCCGGGAGCCGTGATGGACGAGTCGCTGACGCCCGGCTGGGTCGACGCGTCGTTCGGGGTCAACGCCGACTCACCGAACAAGGAGGAGGCACTGGAGCTGGTGCGCTGGATGGCGACCCAGGACTTCGGCCAGATGGTGAGCGACGAGCTCAAGCAGCTCAACCCGGTCGAGGGAGTCACGTCCAACGACCCGCTGCTGCAGGAGATCTCCGAGCTGCGCAGCGAGTCCCCCACGCCCTACCTGCTGCTGCAGGACTTCCGGTACGGCGAGCCGACCGGCACCGACCTGATGGCGGCCGGCCTGCAGAAGATGCTGCTCGGTGACACCGACGCCAAGGCCATCTCCGCCGACCTGCAGAAGGGCATCGCTCAGTGGTTCGAGCCCGAGGCGTGACGGCGCGGCGGGGCCGCGGCGCCACCACCCGGCGCCCGGCCCCGCCGCTCCCGGTCCTCGCGACCTTCCTCGTCCCGGCGCTGCTGCTCTACAGCGTCTTCGTCGTCTACCCGCTGTTCTCGGCGCTGCAGTACAGCCTGTTCGACTGGACCGGCACCGTCCGTCGCAGCTTCATCGGGGCCGACAACTTCGTCGCGCTGTTCACCACGTTCCCGCTCGACGAGCAGCTGGTCAGCGCGTTCGGCCACAACCTGGTCTTCTTCGTCGGGACCATGCTGATCCAGAACACCCTGGGCCTCACGTTCGCGGTGCTGCTCTACAAGCGGCGGATCAGCAAGCGGATCTTCCAGACGCTGTTCACGCTCCCCTACCTGGTCAGCCCGCTGGTCGTGGGCTACCTGTGGGTGTTGATGCTTCGCCCGCAGTTCGGGGTGCTGAACGCGATGTTCGACGCCATCGGCCTGGAGTCGATGTCCCAGCCCTGGCTGGGCGATCCCGGCACCGCGCTGCCGGTCGTGATCCTGATCAACGCCTGGCAGTGGCTCGGCTTCCCGATGCTGCTCTTCGGTGCCGCGCTGGCCAGCATCCCCGAGGAGTACGAGGCCGCTGCCCGGGTCGACGGCGCCTCGCCCTGGCAGGCCTTCAGCCGGATCACGCTGCCGCTGCTGACTCCCGCCATCGGGACGGTCACCGTGCTGACCTTCATCGGCTCCTTCAACCTGTTCGCGCTGGCCTACGCCGTCGGCGGCTCCAAGGGCGACCCGGCCGGCTCCATCGACGTACTCGGCCTGGTCTTCTACCGGACCGCCTTCGAGGGCGGCGTCAACGCGATCGGGATGTCGTCGGCGCTGGCCGTCCTGATGTTCGTGTTCATCTTCGGCGTCGCGCTGGTGGCCAACCGGTTCCTGCGCCGGAAGGAGGCGGAGCTGTCATGACCACCACCCTCGCGCCGTCCCGTCCGGCCCCGCTCAGCACGCCACCGACCGCGTCCCCGCGGGCGCCCGGCTCCTGGCGGCGGATCGCCGTCCTCATGCTGCTCGCCGGGTACGCCGTGGTCGCGGTCGGGCCGCTGCTGTTCATGCTGCTCAACTCGTTCCGGCCGAGCGCCGACATCTTCAACGACCCCCTCGGCCTGCCCACCGAGCTCTACTTCGGCAACTACGTCGAGGCCTGGCGCGAGGCCCACTTCGCG
Source organism: uncultured Actinomycetota bacterium (assembly GCA_963782075.1). Classification (GTDB taxonomy): domain Bacteria; phylum Actinomycetota; class Actinomycetes; order Propionibacteriales; family Nocardioidaceae; genus Nocardioides. Next base: position 27,756 of record CAWAIJ010000012.1, on the reverse strand, counting down.
ACGTACTTCTCCAACTCGGTGCTGGTCGTGGTGACCGGCGTCGTGCTGTGCACGGTGGTCTCGGCGTTGGCGGCCTATGCCCTGGCGCGCTACGACTTCCGCGGCAACGGGGTGCTGACCGCCTACTTCATCGCCGGCCTCACGCTGCCGATCGAGCTGGCCGTGGTGCCGATCTTCTACCTGCTGGGCTCCTTCGGCATGGTCGACTCCCGGCTCGGGCTGGTCCTCGTCTACGCCGCGACCGGCATCCCGTTCTCGGTCTTCATCCTCGCCGCGTTCTTCCGGGGCCTCCCCCGTGAGCTCGAGGAGGCCGCCCGCCTCGACGGCGCCGGTGAGTTCCGGATCTTCGCGCGCGTGATGCTGCCGCTGGTCAAGCCCGCCCTCGCCACCGTCGCGATCTTCCAGTTCGTGCAGCTGTGGAACGACTTCTTCTTCCCGCTCGTGCTGCTGCGGACCACCGAGAAGTACACGCTGCCCGTCGGCCTCACCAACTTCTTCGGCGAGTACCAGACCGACTGGGGCGCCGTCTTCGCCGGCCTCACCATCACCACCGCCCCGCTGGTGATCCTCTTCCTCTTCCTCACCCGCCACATCGTGACCGGGTTGGTGGGCGGGATGGGCAAGTAGGGCCTGGCTCAGCGAGCGCGTCTGGTCCGCAGCGTGGTGCCGTCGGTGTAGGCGATCATCCGGTTGAAGATCGCGGTCGTGCTCCGCAGCGAGGTGGCGTGCGGGACCGAGGACTCCTCGAGCAGCTCCAGCAGGTCGCGCCCGGCGCCCGACCCGGCCGCGACCGCGGCGTCGGCACAGGTGACAGCGACGTCGCGGACGATCCTGCCCTCGACGGTCCAGAGCGCCTCGAAGTGCCGGTCGGCGTCGGCCACGGCGGACTGCCCGGGCAGCTCCCACGCCACCAGCGCGGCGGCGAAGGTCGGGGCGTCGTGCACCACGATCCACTCGCGCAGCAGCGGGGAGTCCGGCGCGAGCGCGACCAGCGCCGGCCGGGCCCGGTCGTCGTGCTCGGGGAAGTCGGCCATGGCCAGCGCCCCACGCGCGGTCCGCGCGAACTCGCGCCACCGCTCGGCCGACTGGCCGAAGAAGCGACCGCGCTGGAAGGTCCCACCAGCACGCCGCGCGCGGACTGGGCAACGGCCTCGTCCTCGATGGCCCACGAGAGCGCCAGCAGCGTGCTCTTGTCAACGTCCACGAGGTGAGCTCGGGGTGGCGGAGGCTGAGCGAGGCGTAGATCGAACCGCTCTGCGTGACGTCCTCGGCACGACGAGCGGCGTCGATGGCCTGTTCCAGCCGCAGCCCGCGGTCCCGTTCGTCCAGCACCCGTCGTACGCCGCGGACGTCGGCGCCGGTGTAGCGGCGGTGGCCGCTGGGCAGCCGGGTGGGGGCGGGGTAGCCGAACCGGGTCTCCCAGGTCCGCAGCAGCTGAGGAGAGAGGCCGGTGTGCTCGGCCAGCTCACCGATGGTCAGCAGGGTCTCGTCCGAAGGAGTGCTCACGTCGGCCGATGCTGCCAGCCCGGAGGCCGGTGCGTCTGTCATGGGGTCCATGCCGATCACTATACCTATATCTTGTGTTTAAGTTCTTGTTTAGGTATGGTCGTTCTCACCACAACCACTCACACAGGGAGAAATCTCATGCGCAAGCACCTCGCGGCCGCCGTAGCCCTCGCCACCGCCGCCGTCACCACCGCCTCACTCACCATCGCCCCGGCCGAGGCCGCGGCACCGCGCGGCACCACCAGCGTCGCCGAGGTCCTCGCCGCCGACGGCCTGGAGTTCGACGACAACTGGAAGGACTTCGACATCCTCGACCAGGCCGTCAACGACGTGATCGCCGCCAAGCCCGAGAGCGCGTTCGCCGTGCTGGCCGACGGCACCGTCAAGCTGACCGCCTTCGCACCGACCGACCGCGCCTTCCGCAAGCTGGTCCGCGCCGTCGCCGGCGTCAAGGCCGAGGACGAGGCGTCGACCTACGAGCTGCTCTCCACCGTCGGCGTCGACACCATCGAGAGCGTCCTGCTCTACCACGTCGTCCCCGGCGCCCCGATCACGTACCGCGCCGCCAAGAAGGCCGACGGTGCCATGCTCGAGACCGCCAACGGCGCGACGGTGAAGGTCGACTACCGGAAGAAGTCCGGACTGGTCTACCTCATCGACCAGGACGGCGACGCGAAGAACGCCTTCGTCCTGCCCGCCGCCAAGAACGTCAACAAGGGCAACCGGCAGATCGCCCACGGCGTCCGGACCGTGCTGCGGCCGTTCGACCTCTGACCCGTGTCCCGGGCCGAGTGCTTGGATGACGGCATGACCCGCGTGCTCGTCGCCCCCGACAAGTTCAAGGGGTCGCTGACGGCCAGCGAGGTGGCGGAGGCGGTACGACGCGGGCTGCTCTCCGGCTCGTCGGACGAACACCAGATCGCGTGCCTGCCGGTCGCCGACGGCGGCGACGGGACCCTGGCGGCGGTCGTCGCCGCCGGGTTCGAGCGGATCGCCGTCGAGGCGACCGGCCCCGTCGGCGATCCCGTCGCCACCGCCTGGGCACGGCAGGGAGGCACGGCCGTCGTGGAGATGGCCGACGTCTCGGGGCTGGACCGGCTGCCCGGCGGGCGGCTGCAGCCGATGACCGCCACCAGCCGCGGCACCGGCGAGCTGGTGGCCGCGGCGCTCGACGCCGGCGTCGACCAGATCGTGCTCGGCATCGGCGGCAGCGCCTGCACCGACGGCGGTGCGGGGCTGCTGCAGGCGCTCGGCGTACGCCTCCTCGACGCAGCGGGACGCGACCTCGGCCCGGGCGGAGAGGCGTTGGCGAGCCTGGCCACCGTCGACCTGTCCGGTCTCCACCCCCGGCTGCCCGACGTGGACGTCGTCGTCGCCTGCGACGTCGACAACCCGCTGACCGGCCCCGACCGGCGCGGCCGCGACCTACGGTCCCCAGAAGGGCGCGGACCCCGAGCAGGTCCGCCTGCTCGACCAGGGCCTGGCCAGGTTGGCCGACGTCCTGGCCACGGCCACGTCGAGCGACCACCGCGATGTGCCCGGTGCCGGCGCCGCGGGCGGTGTGGGGTTCGCCGCGGTCGCCGTACTCGGGGCCAGGCTGGAGCCGGGCATCGAGCTGCTGCTCGAGCTGCTCGACTTCCAGCAGCACCTGCGCGGCGTCGAGCTGGTGATCGTCGGGGAAGGCTCCCTCGACCGGCAGAGCCTGCACGGCAAGGCGCCGGTCGGCGTGGCCAGGCGAGCGACCGCGGTCGGCGCGACAGTCGTCGCGGTGTGCGGCGTCAGCGAGCTGGGCCCGGCCGACCTCGAGCAGGCGAACATCGCCGCCGTCTACCGCCTCGCCGACCTGGAGCCGGATCCGGAGACCAGCATCCGCGAGGCCGCCAGGTTGCTGGAGGAGCTGGCCGCGACGCGGCTCATCGCGCACCTGACCTAACTGGGTGTGTCCCTATTGCTGCAGGCACCAGCGCGAGGTTCGCGGCATGTGGGGACGTCTGCGGCCTGACGACGGGTGCCCGTGCGAGCGCCTGGAGCCCCATCCTCCCGGCGTTTCTGGCCGGATGATGCTCGACTCCGCGGCGAAGCGCGTCCTCCGCTGAGGTGTCAACCGCGGCGAGGTGAACTTCAGTCGGGGCGAAGTCCTGAAAACTCAGCCTCGGCTGCGTGCGGCAGCAACCGATGGTAGATGTGTGAATGCCTCGGCCGTGGGTCTGACATCCTCTGTGCAAACCCGACATGATCGGCTACCTTGCGAAAATCAGACTCGGGCTAACGGGCACCGGGATTTTGACCTAGCGGGGGACTTATGAAACGCGCACTACTTGTCGTGATAGCGGCGTTGCTGATGACGCTGGCATTGAACGGACCAGCGTCGGCAGCGACGTACTACCTGTGGCAGCAGGACTTCACGACCGACACGACGGACTGGCAGGGACCCGTGGTGCACAACGCGACCGACGGCACGGCCACGGCCGGCCACGGGGCGTTCTCCCGGTTCGGGGAGTATCGATCCCAGTTCCCGGGCGACTACGTCGCTGAACTGGACGTCTACCTCGACCCGGCCTGGACGGTGGGGCAGGGGTTCGAGTACACCGTCGCCTCCAGCAACAGCAGCGGGGGACATCTTCGGGACTTCGTCTTCCACATCGCGAGCACCGTCGACGGCCTGCGCGTCAACGGCGACAACAACGTATACGGCGCCGCCGGGAACGCGTTCATCGCTGCGCAGGGGACGCAGATCACCGAGGAGGGCTGGTACACGATGCAGCACACCTTCCGCGACGACAACGGAGTGCTTGCGGTCGACCTGACCCTGCTGGACAGCGACGGTCAGGTGGTCTTCCAGACCACGCGGTCCAACCCCGCTGACGTCATGAGCCTCGTCGGTGGGAACCGCTATGGCTGGTTCGCCACGAACAACGTGGCCGGCGGCGTCGAGATGGACAACCATGAGCTGTACCTGGCCGCCGACGTGACCAAGGACGACTGCAAGAACGGCGGCTACGCGAGCTACGGGTTCAGCAACCAGGGGCAGTGTGTCTCCTGGGTTCAGGCAAACCCGAACGCCAACAAGTAGACAACCCGCGCTGACTGTTTGACCCGGCCCTCGAACTGACTCGAGGGCCGGGTCAGACAGCGGTGACTTCGGGCAGGGCCCGGTCGCCGAGGTCTGACCGACACCGGAGGGGGCTTCTTGGGGAGCTCAGGTCGCCGGCGCTCGGCTGACTTCTGCGTTGCGAGAACGTGGCCGTGTGACGCTCCGTCGGTACATGCGGCTCCTGACGTAGTCATCGCACGGCATCCGCGCGGTACTACGTCAACACCCAGAAGGTCGAGCAACACTCACTGGCGGGTACTTCCAGAGCCGGCACGTCGCAACCTAGAACAACGCCCGCTCATCGGTGCGACCGCGCACCATGCAGTGGCGTGACTCGGCGGCTAGTTCTCCCTGTGGCCACCACTGTGAATGTGCACGTGTAGGTGCTTTGAGTCCTGGTACCGCCCGAGGTTCGTGACGACGGACGCCGCGCCCTCTCGGCGTTCGAGGTCGCTTGCGACCGCCTGGACCACGCGGAGCAATCGCCGGACAGACTCCTCGTCCTGGCCGGTCACGGTCGACAACGAGTCGATGTGCTGCTTCGGGACGACCACGATGTGGTGCTTCCAGAATGGCCGGGTGTGGTGGAAGGCCAGGACCCATTCGTCGTCGTGCTCGACTCGGAGGGTCGTGGCGTTGGGAACGGCTACGTCACAGTAGAAGTCCCGCCCCTCGTAGGCCTCGTCGCCGGGAGTGCTTGTCACCGTCCTGACCCTACGTCTGCCGAGCCACGAACGCCGCTGCACGGGGAGCAGCGGCCTCTGGGTTCGGGAGTCATCGCCACGACGTGCGCCTATCGTGAGGACATGAAGCACTCGGGCGTCGTCGCAACACTGGCCGTGACAATGAGCTTGGTACTGGCCGGTGCGCCGGGAGTGGCTGCTGACACGGGGGAATGGCAAGGCCCCCAGACGGTGAACTCCGACCATGATGGCGGGCTCCTGGCCGTCGTGGCCAACGCCTCAGGCGCGTTCACCCTGTGGAGTGACGGTCGGTTTGTCGTCGCCCATCGCGCAGCAGGGCCCCAGGCCGCATGGTCAGAGCCGCAGCATCTGCAGGGATCAGCGAACAACCTGCTCGAGGATGGCCCGGTCATGGCGCTCCCCTCCGGTGCAGCGGTGGTCTTCGCCACCGTCGCCGCCGCCGAGCGCACGTATGCCTGGCGCGTCTCCGACGACGGCTCACCCGGGCCCCGGATGCTGCTGCCGTTCGACTCCTTCACCCCCGAGGTGGCCGACCGTGCCAACGGTGGCCGCTGGCTGGTGGCAGGCACCCGCCAGGGAGTGCCCGCCCCCGCCCACATGGCCGTCCGGAGCCCCTCCGGTTCCTGGCGGGTCTCCCAACGGCTTCCGCTGGGGCGGATCGAAATCGCCGGCGCCTGGTTCGATCGTCAGGGCGTGCCGCACATCATCGTCACCTCAGCGAGACCTCCCGGGGAGGCTGGACGGCCGCTCTCCGAGCTGAGGCTGCGGCGTGATGGTTCGTGGTCGCCTCCCCGCCAGCTCGGCACAGTCGTGGGAGGCGGCGCCACGGCCGTGGCCAACCCGGACGGTGACGTGACCTTGGCCTACTCCCAGCCGAAGAACCTGAGTGGCCTGCCCACGGTGGTACGCACCCGCCCCTACGGCAAGGCCTGGAGCGCTCCGCTCACCTTCCGTCAGGACGATCCAGGGATCGCCATCGACGACGCGGGCCGCACCGTCATCGTCAGGACAGGCACGGAAGTGTCCGTCGGCCGCATCAACCCCGCGGGGAGCCTGGTGGATGGGTGGCAGCAACTGACCGACGAGACCTTCGACAACGACTACTACGGTCGGCAGAACCTGACCAGCAGCGCGAACGGCGTCGCGGTGGTCGGCGTCGTCGGCGAGGCAACCACGACCGAGGGAACCACTCGCATCGAGCGGTACTGGCGGTGCCTGCCCGGGGAGGACTGTGTCGAGGTCGGTGAGCTCGATCTCGCACCAGACACCTTGAACAACAATCTCGCCAGCGGTCCCGCCGGATCGGTGTACGCCGTGTACGTGACCCAGCCGCCTTGCGAGAACAACCACGAGCTGTGTTCGTGGCGGCTCCCTGCGCCGTCCGCAACGCCATAGTGCGCGAGTAGGGGTGGAAGGAGGAGCATGACGTCATGAGCGAACTGCGCGTCACCCTGACCGTCGACGACTTCGACGGAGCCCTGGCCTTCTATCGCGACGCACTGGGCCTGCGGCAGCTCGAGGACTGGAGCGGCGACGACGGGCGCGTGGTCCTGCTCGAAGCCGGACACGCGACCTTGGAGCTGTTCGACCACGCCCAGGCCGCACACATCGACCAGGTCGAGGTCGGCAGCCGGGTCTCCGGCCCGGTGCGGCTGTGCGTGCAGGTCTCCGACAGCGACACTGCCGCCGAGCAGCTCGTCGCGGGCGGTGCCACCAGGGTTGCGCCGGCTGTGGACACACCGTGGGGAGACCGGAACGCCCGGGTCCAAGCCCCCGACGGCATGCAGCTCACCCTCTTCACGCCGGGCGCGAACACCATCTGACAGTAGGCGTCAGCCGGTGCGCACCCGCACCCCGCGGCCCTCCAGCTGGTCGAGCGCGTCTGCCGGGAATCGCCGCGTCGGTCACCACGGTCCACGGCGGCTCGATGTCGAGCCAGGCCGGGGCGGGCTGGTCGAGCTTGGAGGAGTCGGCGAGCACCACGACCTGGTCGGCGCGGGCCGCGGCCTGCTCCTTCACCCAGGTCTCCTCCACCGTCGGCTCCCCCAACCCCCGGACCGGGTGGATGGCGTCGGCGCCCAGGAACGCCACGTCGAAGCGGTAGCGGTCCAGCGCCAACGAGGCCAGCGGCCCGATGACCCCGTGGCTCAGCGGCTGCACCCGGCCGCCGGTGATGACCACGTCGATGCCGGGAGCGCGGGACAGCAGGCTGGCCGCCTCGAGCCCGCGGGTGACGACCGTGAGCGGTCCGCGGTCGACCAGCAGCCGGGCCAGCGCCAGGCAGGTGGTGCCCGCGTCGAGGAAGACGGTGGCCTCCGGCGTGACGAGCTCGACGGCCACCGCGGCGATCGCGGCCTTGGCGCCCTGGTTCAGCCGCTGGCTCTCGGTGAAGGGCCGCTCGTGGAAGACGTCGGGGGCCAGCGCACCGCCGTAGGTGCGGGCGATCCGTCCCTGCCGCTGCAGCTGGGACAGGTCGCGCCGGATGGTGGAGGGCGAGACCCGGAGCCGCTCGGCGAGCGCCTCGACGCCGTCGACGCCGTCGCGGACCAGCGCGACCATCGCGTCGTGCCGGTCGCGGGTCGCGCGTCGTACCGTCGCCTCCTCGGTCATGGCGTGTAGGTCGCCCGGATGTTGTCGACGTACGGCGCGTAGTCGACCGCCGCGAGGTAGGCCGAGAGCATCGTGCCGTGACCGGCCTTCCCGGACCCGGCGATGTCGAAGGCCGTGCCGTGGTCGACCGAGGTGCGCAGGATCGGCAGCCCGACCGTCACCGAGATGGTGCCGTCGAAGTCGAAGGTCTTGGCCGGGATGTGGCCCTGGTCGTGGAAGTGCGAGAGCACGCCGTCGAAGCGACCGACCAGGCCCTGGTGGAACACCGAGTCGGCGGGCACCGGGCCGACGACGTCGAGCCCGTCGGCCTGCGCGGCCTTCACCGCCGGGGCGAGGTGGACGATCTCCTCGTCGCCGAAGGCGCCGTTCTCGCCGCCGTGCGGGTTGATCGCGGCGACGGCCAGCCGCGGGTTGTCGACGCCGAAGACCGTCAGCGCGGTGTGGGCCTTGCGGATCGACTCCCCCACCAGCTCCTGGTTGATCTGGTCGAGGGCGGTGCGCAGCGAGACGTGGCGGGTGGTGAAGAAGATCCGGAGGTGGTGGTTCTCGGCGGCGGCGTTGCGGACCACGAACATCGTGTCCTGCTTGGTCACCCCGGTGAGCTCGCCGAGCATCTCGGTGTGGCCGAGGTGCTTGGAGCCGGCCGCCCAGATCGCCTCCTTGTTGACCGGGCCGGTGACGATGCCGGCGACCTTGCCGTCCAGCGCGGCCTGGGTGGCGACCTCGATCGCGGTGACGGCGGCCTGGCCGGCGCGCTTGTCGACGACACCCCACTCCGGCAGGTCGTCGCCGAGGACGCCGGTGTCGACGATGTCGATCACGCCCTCGGCGGGCTCGACGTCGAAGCCGTCGACGGCGCGCACCTCGACGTCGAGGCCCATCGCCTCCGCGCCGCGGCGCAGGGCGGCGACGTCGCCGACCGCGACGCCGTGGTGGCCGGTCGCACCGGCCTGCTCGGCAAGGGTCTTGGCGGTGATCTCGGGGCCGATGCCGACGGGATCACCGAGGGTCAGCGCGAGGACGTGGCGAGTCATGGGTGTGCTCCGTTTCGAGGGTGGGGTCAGTAGGGGTTGCGGGACTCCGCGGCCGTCACCTGGCGACGGTGCACGTCGGCGTTGCTGCGGAGGTGGTCGAGGCAGGCGACCGTCGTACCGGCATCGCCGACCAGGCCGCCCTTGGTGACGACCGGCAGGCCGTCCCACGGTCCGCCGACGAGGCTGCCGGCCACCGCGAGCGGGACCACCTCGCCGGAGATCTCGAGACCGTGGGAGCCGAGCTCGGCGAGCAGGGCCGCGGTGACGTCGCCGCCGGTGGTGAACAGGCCGTCGACGGTGTGGCTCTCGAGGTTGCGGCGTACGGCGCGGGCCAGCGCGCGCGGGATCTCGTCGGCCTCCGCGGCGGTGGGCTGGCGCAGGTCGGAGGCGTCGAGGACGGTCGCCAGCACGACCACGTCCTGCGGGCCGGCGGCGGTGAGCGCCTCGTCGAGGACCTTCGTGGTGGCGTCGACGTCGGGGACCGCGCCGTCGCCCACGGTGCGGCGGGTCACGGTGTCCCGCTGGGCGGTGAGCTGCTGGAGCTGGATCCGGGTGAGCTCGGTCGCCGAGCCGGACACCACCAGCAGCGGCGAGCCGGCCGCGGAGCCGCCGCCGAGCCCGAGCGCGCGGGCCAGCGCGACCGACGCGGGGCCGGGGTCGCTGGTGGCCCAGACGGTGTCGGTGCCGGCGGTGGCCGCGACGCAGGCGTCGGCGATCCGGTCGAGGTGGTCCTCGGTGGTGGCGTCGGAGACGACCACGTCGACGCCGTCGGCGAGCGCGCGGCGTACCTCCTCGACCAGGGCGTCCCGGTCACCGGTGACCGAGGCCAGCGGTACGACGGCCACGGCCAGGTCGGCCTGCGCGCGCAGCAGCTCGACCACGTCGGAGGTGTGGATCGGGGTGCGGGCGTCGCGGGCGACCTCGGTCTCCTCGAGCCGTCGCCCGCCGAGGAGCTGCATGCCGCCGATGGTCTGGCGGTCGGCGGCGGGGTGGGCCGGCGCGCAGAGCACGACGACCCGGGCACCGCTGGCGGCGGCGACCTCGTCGGCGAGCGCGCGGGTGGTCGCGCCGATGTTGCCGCGCAGCGTGGTGTCGATGCGGTTGCAGACCAGCCGGGCCGGCCAGCCGGCCCGGACCACGTCGGCGACGCGGTCCGCGGCGACGGCCGGGTCGAGGTGGCGGCTGTCGGTGGTCGCGACGACCACGTCGAAGCGGGACACCATCTCGGCCACCACGTCGGCGCGTTGGGCGGCGCTCGCCGTCACGGCGCGGAAGCCCGACCGGGCGAACCCGGCCGCAGCCGCGTTCGCACCGGTCAGGTCGTCCGCGACGACGAGCACGTCGGCCACGGTCAGAGCACCGCGCCGGCGATCAGCACCAGCGGCAGCGAGGCGAGCCAGACCGCGGTGGTGATGCCGGACCAGCCCTTCAGCGCGGCGGTGCCCTCGAGCCCGGTGAACCGGGTGACGACCCAGAAGTAGGAGTCGTTGAAGTAGCTGAACACCATCGAGCCGGCGCAGCAGGCCAGCGCGGCGGCCAGGGCCGAGAGGCCGAGCCCGTCCACGAGCGGCGCGCTCACCGAGGCGGCGGTGATCATCGCGACGGTGCCGGAGCCCTGCGCGACCCGCACCAGCGAGGCGATCAGGAACGGCACGAGTACGCCGGGCAGGCTGATGTCCGCGATCGCCTCGGCGAGCGCGTCGCCGACCCCGGAGTCGCGCAGCACCTGGCCGAGGGCGCCACCGGCGCCGGTGATCAGGATGATCAGGCCGGCCGCACCGGCTGCCTGGGCCATCCAGTCGTGCACCTGCTTGCGCGGGGTCCACCGCGGCAGCAGCACGTAGACGGCCAGCACGATGCCGATGATCAGCGCGACGACCGGGTTGCCGATGAAGGCCAGGATCTCGGCGTACCGCGACGGGGTGTAGTCGGCCTCGGGCGACAGCACGCCCTGGCTGTTGCGGTCGATCGCGGTCGCGACCGTGTTGAGCACGATCAGCACCAGCGGGACCAGCAGCGGCAGGGCGGCGATGCCGAACGAGACCGAGTGGGGCTTGCCTCCGGCGGGCGGCTCGCCGAGCTGGTGCACGGGCTCACCGTCGTCGGCGCGCGCTGCGTCGGTCTCGTCATGGTCGCGCTCGAGCGTGGCGGTGGCGGTGCCGCCGGCCGACCCGGTCTGGGCGGGGACGGTGCCGTAGACCGCGACCTTCATGTCGTCGGTGATCTCGCTCTCCAGCTTGGGTCCGACCCAGGCGGCGTACAGGACGACGACCGGGAGCAGGATCAGCGTGAAGGCCAGGCCGGCGAGGATCAGGCCACCGAGGTCGGCGCCGAGGATGCCGGCGACGCCGAGCGGGCCGGGGGTCGGCGGGACCAGGTGGTGGGTCAGCGTCATGCCGGCACCGAGGGCCAGCGCGAGGGTGACGTAGCGGCCGTTGATGCGGCGCGCGATCGAGCGGGCCAGCGGGTTCATGATCACGTAGCCGGAGTCGCAGAAGACCGGGATCGAGACCACGGCACCGGTGCCGGCCATGGCCCAGTGCTCCTTGCCCTTCCCGAGCGCCTTGACGAAGGTGCGGGCCAGCCGGTCGGCGGCGCCGGAGACCTCGAGGATCTTCCCGATCGCCACCCCGAGCCCGATCACGATGCCGATCGAGGCGAGCGTGTTGCCGAAGCCGAGCGTGATCGACGCGATCGTCTCCGACGCGGGCGACCCGGCCACGAAGCCGACCACCAGCGCGGCGATGAGCAGCGCCACGAACGCGTCGATCCGGGTCCGCAGGACCAGGAAGATGATCGTCCCGATGCCGAGCGCAAGGGCGAGTAAGAGTTGTAGATCCACCGAAACCTCCAAGATGGCGGCCCCCGAGTGGGACCTCCCAGCATCTTGGACTGCGCCACCTGCGTACCGCAAGCGTTACGTGTCAGTAACTTGCGCAGAACGCGCAACTAGGCCTCTCGGCCTCCTACGTCCGCCGATGGAACCTGATGTCCCCGCTGGCAAGCGTCGTCATGTCGTAGCGCCGGTCGTGGGCTCGATGATGGTGGAAGCCGCAGAGGAGTACGCCGTCGTCGACGCTGGTCCGCCCGCCGGCGGACCACGGTCGTAGGTGATGTGCTTCGGTCCAGGCGGCCGGGATGTCACAGCCCGCCGCACGGCACTCCCCGTCGCGGATGCCCATCGCCGTGCGCTGGGCGGAGTCGTGGAAGCGCTTCTTGCGGCCGACGTCGAGCGGGCGGGACTTGCCGGAGAGCACCATCGGCAGGATCCCCGCGTTGCACGCCAGCCGCCGGGCCTCCCCCGCGGTGATCCTGGTGCCGGTCGAGAGGCCCGCCACCGCGAGATCCTGGGTCAGCTTGTCCTGGTCGATGGTCACCACCACGGTCGCGGACACCCCGCTCTGCGAGGGCGTCGTCTGCCGTGACAGCCGCTCCAGCATCGTGCAGAAGCCGTGCGCCAGCAGTCGCGTGTAGGGAACCCGCTCGCCGGACTCGGGGTCGCGTCGGTCGACGTTCTCGAGGTGGTCGCGCCGCGGCGAGGCGTAGGCGTGGAGCTGGGTGCAGAGGAGGTCGGCGTGGAGGACGGGAAGGTCAGCGGTGATCCGCACCAGCCCGTTCCCGATCTCGCGTCGTCTGACCGACATCCGGCGGCGGGCGCGTCGCTCGGCCGCGGCCAGGGCACGCGCCTCGTGCTCCTCGGCCACCTCGGGCGCTACGACCTCCAGCACCCGCCAACCCAGCCTGCGCAGGTCGCGAGGTCCGAACTCCGCGGCCTGCTCCACCAGGTGGCGCTCCGCCTCGTCGCGTAGTGAGGCACCGACGGTGTCGGGCAGCGCGTCGATGGCCGCCACGATCACCTCGGCCTGCGGTCGCGACACCTCCCCCTCCAGCAGCGCCGCGGCCACCCGGGGACAACGCCGGTCGAGCGCGTCGGCGAGGTTCTGCAGCCGCCGTCCCTCCGACCGCTCCAGTCCGGCATCCACCGCCACCCACGCTCCAGCCGAACGTGCGGCATCCTCCTCAGCGACGTCACCCGCAGCGGACACCACCGCCAGACGCAGACCCTCGAGCCGCGCGATCTGCCGCGACAGCCTGCCGAGAACCTCCCGCTTCGCCGAGGTCGAGAGGTACGTCGGCGAGCTCCCCGCAGCCTGGTCGAGGGCAGCACCCACCTCGGCGACGCACCGCTCGAGCGGGTGCTGCATCGGGATCGCTGCTTGGCTCATACCCCCACGCTCGACGCCCCCACCGACAATCTCCGGACGGCGTTGCCAGCCCTGTGGACGACGACGCAGAAGCCTGAACTGTGGACGGTTTCCGGCCCCAGAAGGGTGCGGGAACGGGAACTACTGTTCGCCCCTCCGCTGCCGAGGGCGCTCTCGTTTGCGCGGCTTCTCCTGGGGCTCCACCGAGTCATCCTCGTCATCGATGAACAGTCCGATGTACTTCTCGCTGATCCAGGTCCCGGCGTCGGCGTAGACGCCTGTCTGGAGCCCCGTGAACAAGAGGAGCATCAGCAGCAGTCCGACCAGCGGCCTCACCACGGAGCGACCGCGTGACGAGGCCAGGGCGGGCGCCCTAGGCACTCGCTTCGTCGACGGAAGTTGGGAACGCCCGCCGCGCGAGAGTCCGACTCCGAGCCGCGCGGCCGTCGCCCGCACCTGATCGGGCGTGAGGACGTGCGGCCGGGTCTGCACCATGACGTCCAGGTTGCCGGTCGAGCACACCATCACGTCTCTCGCCCAGCCGGTGACGGATTCCTCGCGCACCAGGCACAGCACCGGGTGGATCGGAACGTCCGGGACGATCTGCAGCACAGCCAGGCCCGCCTCGGCGACGCCGACGATGGCGGTCTCGCGTGACCGACCGTTCTGCCGCAGTACGTCGTTGGTGATCGTCACCGTGCCGGACCAGTTCTTGCTGTCGATGACGAAGACCCCCGGCGGACCGACCACCACGTGGTCGATGTTGGCCCGCAGCCGCCCCGGCCACCGGACGTCGTGCCACGTGGTCCACACCGCGGGGTCGAGCCGCGCCAGCACCTGACCGGTCGCTTGTTCCCCGGTGGCCCCGGCCTCCCACGCCGCCGCCGACCGCTCCAGCCGCTGGATCTTCTCCCGCCGCAGCCGCGCCTGTTCCCGGGCCGAGTGGCCCGCCTCGTTCCCCGTCATGCGCAGTAGGCTAAAACGGGGCCTGGACGTCCCGCAGCGGATTCAGCCCCGGGCCGCCCGCGAAGTGAACCTCATGGCCGCCCTCGATTACCGGCGTTGCCTGACCAGTCAGGCATACTCGCGGCTGATGGTCCTCGAAACCAGGTGACCACACGCCTCCTCCTGAATCCGGTCGCGCCCTGGCTCTCGGGACTCGATCACCTACGAGTCCATCGAAGGGACCTCTCATGCGCATCGCGGTTCGGATCGCGTCGCTCATCATCGCTGGCACGCTTGTGTTCATTGCCGGGCTCGGCGCGGCAGGGCTGCTCGGGCTCAAGAACCCGTTCGAGTCCACGTCGGTTGACCGAAGCCAGCCCGTGCTCCTGAAATCGATCCAAGACATCAGCCAGTTTCACGCGGCGGTGGGCAACTTCGAGGTCGTGCTCGACTACGAGCAAGACGTGAGCTGGGTGCCGAGCTTCATCGCCGGTGAGCGATCCCTCTTCGTCGCGGCCGGCACGGTCAACGCCTATGTCGACTTCTCCGGCCTGGCCGAGAGTGACCTCGTGTTGTCCGATGACGGGCAGTCAGTGGAGATCCGCCTACCTGACGCTCAGTTGGACAAGCCCAACCTCGACCAAGACCGGACGTATCTGTTCTCCCAGGATCGAGGCCTGATCGACCGAGTTGGCGACGCTCTCTCAACGGAAGATCAGCAAGAGCTCTACCAGCTCGCCGAACTGAAGCTGGTGACTGCGGCGGAGGAGTCCGTGCTCGCGCAACAAGCCGAGGAGAACACCAAGACGATGCTGACCGGCCTGTTCACTTCGCTCGATATTACAGTCACGTTTACCGAAGAAGCCCCACAGGAGTAGCGGCGCTACCGGCTCCCCTCTTGAGCTCCCCCTGCACACGGACGGAGCCGACTACTCGCCGACCTTTCGGAAGGCCTGGGGAAACCGGCTACGAGCCTCCGACGCTGACACTTCATCAAGACCCGGCTCACCGTTGAGCAACTCACGCAGGAAGTCCGGCCAAGGGGTCCACGCCACCCCCGACCACCGGTCGTGCTCCATCAGGTCTCGGCTCCCGGACATCCGGTAGAGAGCCTGTCCGCGCACCCAGTACCCAGTCCCGGGAGCGCTCTGTTGAGCAATGGTGCCCACCACGCCAATGCCGAGGTTCTCCTGACTCGGCACAGCCGTCAGGTCCACTCGGTGACGTGCAACTCGGGGCCGGAGGGCCTGCCGAGGCTGATCCGACCCGCGACTCCGCAGCAGAGCCCTGGCTCGAACGGGATCGGCCGGGTGTCGTACGCCGCCGAGAACGCCACGCACCGCAACCGAGGGGCCCGCGGATCCGTGACGAGGTCGAAGTCGGCCCAGATCCTGCCGTCGGTAGTTGCCTCCAGCAGAACGCGCCCCACTTCACCCGCGACGCAGACGAAGTCGCCGTCGGCATGGTCTGCGACGTCTGGCCAGCGCAACTGGCCGCTCATCGCGCGACCCAGTTGCGTGGACACTCATGACAAGGCCGGCTCATGGCCTGACCTCCCCGATCCCGAGCCGCTCGGCGACGGCGGAACCACCGATCTCCCGCACGACCTCCGGATCGCCCACGACGATCAGGTGGTCGGTGGCCCGCGACATCCCGACGTACAACTTTTCCCGGGAGCGGTCGCGTGCCTTCGACTCGTTGGCGCACAGCACGACGGCCGGCCGCTCCAGTCCTTTGCACCCGAGGACGTGGCCGTAGAAGACTTCGTCTTCCCAGTAGGTGCGCCAGTACCCGACCTGGCCACGGTGCTCGGTCAGCTCGACCTGCACCGGGTGGCGGGAGCCGGTGGTGAGCAGTGCGATGTTGCCGGGGTGCCACCCGGCCTCGAGGAGGATGTCGACCGCGTCGTCGGCGTCCGAGAGGGGGTCTGCCGACGGGATGAAGTGGACCTCGGGCCCGTCACCCCCGCGTGAGGTCATCCGGGTTGGCGCGAGCGGTCCGAAAGCTTCGTGGATCTGCCGTGTGTTGCGCAGGTTGTGGTCGAGCACCAGCGGGACGAGGGGTACGGGCGGTTGACCGAAGCGCGCGAAGATGCGTTGGTTCTCATCGGAGTAGACGTAGATCCCACCCCGCTCCGGGTCCTTGAGCGCCCGCAGCAAGGGCACCCACCAGCTGTCGGCGAAGTCCTGCGCCTCGTCGACGATGATCGCGTCGTACTTCTCCCCCTCGGAGAGCTCGGAAGCAAGGTTGGCCATCAGCTCGGGCAGCTGCTCCTCCCAGAACTCGCTGTCCTCCCGGTCACCGTCGGGCGCCCCCCAGCGACGTCCGAGCTCGTGGAACGTGCCGGCGTACGCCGGACGGTCGCCCTTGGGCCAGGACTCGACCTCCCGCCGCAGGAATTGGCCGAGACCGATCGAGTAGCACAGGAGCGCCACCCGTTGCGGCGGGACGTCGTGCCGGCCGCGTGTCAGCTCCTTGGCCTGGGTGAGCGCAAGCATGGTCTTCCCGCTGCCCGCCCCGCCCCGGACCTCGACCCGGTGGAGGAGGCGGGTGACGTGGAGCAGTGACGCCTGCTCGGCGGTCAGCCGGTCGGCCTGGGCGTGTCGCTCGGCTGCGTCCGCGTTGAGGTCGGGACTGGTGAACCCCCGACCTCGCAGGATCTCAACCAGGAGGTCCAGGTCGTCGTGGGTCGGCGGACGAGCTCCTCGCCGGGCCTCGTCGGCGTTGCGCTCGACCCGACCCGCAAGGTCGTGGAGGTCCTCGCGGTCGTGGAGCGCCCACCGCGGACAGTCCGGAGCCTGGAAGTCGTAAGGGAAGTCGGAGTACGGCGCCACCACGCCGTGCGACCAAGCGATGCGCCCGCGGCTCCAACGCGAGTCGCCCTCGATGTAGTCGCGCAAGGCGTACTTCACCCGCAGCGCCTGCTCAGTGGGGTGAACGACGTGACCGCTCTGGTGCCACTCGCCGTCGTAGGAGACCGAACCCCCCTTGACCTCCAGCACCACCACACCCCGGTCGGGCAGTAGGACGACTAGATCGGCCTCGTGGTCGAAGTCCCGGTCGACTAGGCGCTGATTGGCGATGACCGTCGCATCGCCGGGCAAGGCACCGACCAGCAGCTGCCAGACCTCCCGCTCGGACGGGGACGCGAACTTCGGATCCGCTGGGATTCGCCGTGTCACGCGCCGGCCTCGTCCTCGGCGAACAGGGACAGCTGCGCCGCCCGCTCCCGCTCGGACCGGTGTCTGCACCACGCTCCGCAACGCTTGGCGCAGACGGCCCCGCAGCTCATAGTGGTACCGCTGCTGGGCGCGACACAGCTTCGCGTAACCAGCCTTGCCCTCATCGTCAGCCTTGCGTCGCCGATCACCCCAGCGGACAGATCGGGACATCGCCCACCGGCCCGCCGCCAGCAACAGGTCGCGGTCGCCGTGGAAGACCCTCACCATCGTGGCCGGGTCGACAGACCCACGTTCCTCGCCCTCGAGCTCGCGGAGCACGCGTAGCGCCTGGGTGAAACGATCGTCGGCTGGCTCGTCCGCCCTCGGCGCCGACTGCCGGTCCAGCGGCTGCTGGACGTCACCCTTCTCGGTGACGACGCGTCCGCCCACGCGCGTGAGCAGCTCGCTCACCCAGCGCTCGACCCCACCGGTCAGACGGATCAACTCCGTGCGCACGTCGTCGGGGACAAAGGCTGTCGTCGGCAGCTCGCGCCTGACCGTCACCGCGCCATCGGCCAGCACGAACGTCAGCCCGAACTCGTCCACGTTGAGGAGGTTGATCTCGACCATCGCCCGCTGCTGGTCCACCACGTCGACCACGAGCGTGCCGTGGATCAAGATGCGCGGCCTCCGGGTCGAGACGGTGACGTAGAAGACCGCCTTCTCCGTCGAGATCGGCAGGTCGCCGTCCTCGTCGAGCGCCGCCTCCATCCCCGTGAGGTCACCCACGACCTCTTGCAGCGCCGCCATCAGCTCATCGCTCGACTGCGGGAAGCGGGTCGTCTCGTCGAGCTCGCCCGACGGGTGGTTGGGGCGCGAGCGGAGCTGGCCTCGAAACCCCCTGCGCCTGCTCGAGGCCGTCTGCCTGGAGGTAGACCGGGTGCATCACGCCGTACACGTCACGCAGCGCGCTGACCATCAGCCAGGCAGCCCGGTCGGCCTCCCGCTGCTCGAGGTCGGCCCAGAAGTTGGGTGACTCCTCCGGCTCGGGTTCGGTGAAGCCCAGCTCGACCAGCGCGACCTCCTGGTCGCCGTCCAGCACGTGCTGGGCGTCGAGGAACTCGTTGCTCACCGCCTCGACTCGCAGCCAACCCTGGTCCACCATCACCTGGCAGTACGGCGCGGCATCCAACAGCTCCTCGTCCGGGAGCCCGACGAGCAACGACCGCCCGTCGTCCATCCCGGCCAGCCGGTCCGCCAGCCGCACCCGGAAGCCCGTCCAGGCCGCCTCCAGCGCGTCGTCCCAACGACGCCCGAGCCCATCCGTCATCTCGACCCCCTTTGCTCGTTGCTCACGCTAGCCGTGCCCACTGACACGACGCGGGTTGAGAGAGTCCGCAGAATGGTTCGCAAGAGCACCCGCACTCGAGCGGTCGGCCTATGACCTTCCCGAACTGCTCGACGCTCTCGCCACCGCGCAACCAGGGTCCACCTTCGCGCGTCTCAGCTCGCGCGATACACAAGAAGATCGTGACCCACCTGCGGGTCACGCCAGGCCAAAAGGCTTATGAGGTCTCCGAGAGGCGATGCACCCAGCCACTGGCTGGGACCGGCTCAACCGACCTCCATCACTGGTTCTCCGCAGTTCGGGCACGCCATCTGCTCCACCGGGTCAGCGTCCGAAGCGATGCCTTCGCTCCCGCAGTAGTCGCACTCCCACCTCGACATTGCCTCAGCCCTCCTGCGTCGCGAGTCTTGCGGCGCCCCAGGTGTGTAGTCCGGCCGATCGTGGCGAGAGCGCTGCAGCGATATCGGCGCGAAGAAGGCCGCCAGCGAGTCCACCCCGACGGCGGCCGAGTAAGAGTCGATCACGATGACTCGACATCGACTCACGGCACAAGGCACTCCCCCGTCCTCGGATTCCGACAGCCTACTGAGGCGCGACAGCTCGCCACGTCAGGAACAGCCGCAGTGGCTCAGCGCGTCGATCGGCTTGTCGCACGCACCGCAGATGGTGGTCTCGGGCTGAGTCTGATTGGGCCAGGGCGTTGAGATCCGTGAAGTGGGCGGCGGCTGCCGGCGCCTGGCCGGTATCGCCGGAGGCGGCTCCGAGGCCGGACGTGCCGGCGCCTCCGGCAAGCGGGTCGCCACCTCGTCTCGCCGTTCATCCTCGCCTTCGGACGTCGAGCGGTCTGCAGCCTCCTCGGCGGGGCGGGTGGCGATTCGCTCGCGCAGCTCTGCTGCGAGCCGGGTGGCCTCCCGTTCAAGGACCTGCATGGCCAGCGCAGCCTCGGTGATGTCCTTGGCGTCGACGCTGGTCTCGGCGACCTCGCTCCGCCCCGCCAGTTGTTCGAAGAGCGCCGACTTGCGGGCAAGGATTTCGAGCATCCGCTCGTCGACGCTGTCAGTGGTGAGCAGCCGGTGCACCTGCACCGCCTGCACCTGGCCCATGCGGTGCGCACGAGCGATCGCCTGTGACTCCAGGCTCGGCTTCACCTGGGGCTCACACAGAATCACGACGGACGCCGCCTGCATGTTGAGGCCGACACCGCCGGCGACGATCTGGCTGATCAGGACCCCTGGCTCACGTGACTCAGTCAGCCTGTCAACGAGCCGCTGTCGCTCGTCCGGACTTGTCGACCCTGTGATGACGCCGAATACCCGGTCCCCCAGCTCCGCACGTACGGCGTCGATGACATCGCGGTAGTAGGAGTAGACCAGCACCTTCCGGTGGTTGCACATCGCCTCCTCGACCAACTCCCGCAGACTTCCAGCGATCTCTGATAGGACCAGAGGGTGGACACCGAGCAGGAGCGAGCGGTTCGAGAGTCGGCGATGGCGTGGCTCGACCGGAGGCGAGAGCCACGAGTCGACTACGCAAGGCTGCGTGGCTTCGAGTACGAGGGGCAGCCGATCCCTCTCATGGACCGGCAGCGCGGGATCCGGAAGCCGGCCGGCATGAGCGCCGCACTCGCTATCCGTACGACGTTCACAGAGCCTGGAAGGACCCCGCCGTACGTCGATGCGATCGGGTCGGACGGGCTTCAGCGTTACAAGTACCGAGGCGACGACCCGATGCACTCCGAGAACGTCGCCCTGCGTAACGCGATGAACGCCAAGCTCCCGATCATCTGGTTCGTGGGCGTCGGCAAGGGCCTCTACGAGCCCATCTACCCCGTGTGGATTGTGGGCGACGCCCCGGAGCGACTCGAGTTCACGCTCGCGGTGGATCAGGCCCAGCGCTACATGGACCCCGGATCATTCGACGCCGACATGCGCCGCTATGCCGAGCGCCTCACCAAGACCCGCCTGCATCAAAGAGTGTTCCGCTCCCAAGTGCTGCTGGCCTACGAGAGCAAGTGCGCGATCTGCCGCTTGAAGCACACCGAGCTGCTGGACGCGGCGCACATCATCGCCGACGGTCAACCGAACGGAGAGCCCGTCGTTCCTAACGGGCTTCTCGTTGTGCAAGATCCACCACGCCGCGTTCGACCACAAGATCCTCGGCGTCCGTCCGGACCTCACCCTTCACGTCAGGCAAGACGTGCTCGAGGAGGTCGACGGCTGGATGCTCCGAGGCGGCATCCAGAGTGTCCACGACAAGGGCCTCGAGATTCTCTGCCAGAGAGCGTGCCGCACGACCCGACGTCAGGCGTCTGGAGCACCGCTACCGCGAGTTTCTTGCCATGTCCCGGCGGCCGGCTGAGTGGTCAGTGGAATTCGCGATGCTTTATCGTCATTCGAGGAATCGCTTTTGGTACTTCGCGGCGCGGCAAGGACACCGAGTACTGCAGAGTTCGCGCGCGCTTTGAGCGACTCTGGTGCATGCCCTCAATCCCGGGAAGCCTGTTTGGGCGCTGCGCGCCGTGATCGGCCCAGGCCGTCGCCTGAGCCAGTTCGTCGCTAGTGCTGAACGAGGCGAAATCGAAAACCAGCGGCCGACGTGCAGGCCGAGTGACGAGACCTCACCGAACCCCAGTGCGGTGTGAGTGTCGACTTGGATGAGCACCCAATCTGCCTCGGCACCTCGTCCACGCCTGCTCGGCCTCTGCGGCCATGATGAACTCGAACTCAGAACTGCTCATTGCGCGATCTCCCGATCACTCTCGACCCCTGTTCCTGAGCGGGACGACCTACGGGTAGGAGCAGCGCATGCCCCCTGTTGAACTGGCATGGCTCCGCATTCGCGCGCGAAACTGAGGATCAGTAGACAGACGCCGCCGCGTCTCGAGCCACGTCTCGGGGTGGTGGGGATGGTGGTCGGCAGAGTCCGGTCTCACCCACGTTGTGGTCAACGCCGCGCTGCCTTCCGCAACGCGTCCGGCATGCCCTTGTGCCAGACGATCGCCAGTTCTCGGTTCGCGCGCGTGAGGCTGGTATACAGCTGGCCCTCGCGTCCGAGGTTCTCAGGGAAGTCACCAGGCTCCACGACCACGACGCCGTCGAACTCTAGGCCGCGCGCCGATTCGGGGACGTGGACCCTGAGCAGCTCGTCGCCACGAGTCCAGAGGTTCAGCGTCTCACCGCGACGCCAGCCTTCCTTGCCCAGCAATTGGATCAGACGACCGGGATCGACGGTGATGATGGCGACAGTCCCATTGGGGTAGTTCCTCATCAGCCGTCGCGCGGCCTCGAGAGCCTTCGGGAACAGCGCGTCAGGTCCGGCGACGTGCTCGCACGCCGGGCCTGGGCCCCTCGACCTGGATCGAGGTCGCACCTCGCTGAGATGACGGGAGGAGCTTGTCAGCGAACTGCAGGATCGGCGTGGTTGACCGGTAGCCGCGGCGCAGCAGCGTCTGTCGCAGTGGTTCGTCGCCATCGCCGATGCCGAGGTGGTCAGAGATGTGGCCCACGTGGCGTAGGTGGTGTCGGAGCGACGCTGGTTCATGTCGCCGACGAGGGTCCAGTGACCACCCGGGCGAAGGTACTGCTCGAGCACGTTCCACTCGATGGGCGAGATGTCCTGTGCCTCGTCGACCAGCAGATGAGCGAACTGGTCGGTGAACGGGACAGGTTGGAAGGCGAGCGTGGCCTGAGCCATCAGGGGAGATATCTGCGCATGCGAATTGCTTTGTCGAACCGGGGCAGTCGCGCCATCCAGGCCGAGTCTTCCGGGTTGTCGGAGACCGGTTGCCCCGGGAGCCCATTGGACTGGATGAGGGAGTAGACGGCCTCGAGGTGATCTCGCCGTGCCGTCGGGCCGGAAGGCGACGGTCTTGGCACGCTTGAGGATCGTCTCCGCGCGGGCAGCGAACTGCCGGGCATGCGCGTCGATGTCGTTGTGTTCTCCCCCGATGCCTCCGGACCAGTTGGTCTTCAGACCGACGATCCGATCCAGTACTTCCGCGATGTGCGTGACGACTATTCGGCCTTCTGGATCAAGCGGCCGCACCAGGCCCTTGACGTGGGCGACGTAGTCACTTGTCGGGCCGATGAGGAGCACGGTCTGCGCCTGTGCTTCCTTTCGCTCGGCACTGACGAGGTACGCCGCCCGATATGCGGCGACGACTGTCTTCCCGGTGCCCGGGTGTCCCTGGATGAGCAAGTCCTCGTGGGGGCTGCGCGAGACCACGTCGAACTGGTCCGGTTGCAGGGTGGCGAGCACCGATTGCAGGGCAGCTGAGCGCGGAGCAGCCAGCTTCCTCAGCACAGTCTCGGCGGATCGCATCCCAGCGAGTCGCTGGACTTGTGTTTCGCGGTCGCGGTGTGTCCGCCCGCGGGTTGCCGACCCATCCTCACCAGGCGGCTCAGCGTCTGCCTCGCCTGTGGGCTCAACGGTGTCAGCGGCGGGACTCGGCTGGCTGTCTGGGGAGACGCGCCGCGCCCGGCGGTCCGCTCGCGGAGTGCTGGGCGCCGGCACCTGCAGGTCGCCTGCATCGAACGGGGACGGGTCGACCCGTGTGAGCCACTCGTCGTCGACGTCGGCGATGTCGCTGAGGCGGTGGTCGAAGGTCCTGCGCACCGCGAGCTCGCCATCGACGGTGAAGCCCTCGTCTCCAGTTCCGAAGAACAGCTGGGATACCGGTGCGTCCCAGCTGACGACCTGGAAGTTGCCGTCGTCCAGGCGGGTTGGCCCGATGTAGCAGGCGCGGCCCAGGAGCTCATCCTCGGCGTCGAAGCCGATCCGTCCGACAAGTGGGTGATCGGAGATTCCGACGGGCAGCTTGATCGCCGACGGATCCACCCAATTCCGGCTCCGGGCGACGTTCACTTGCGCGCCTCGCGACGCTCTGGCCTTCAGACGAGCGAGGTACTCAGAGTTTCTTCGCCTGCTCGTAATGGCAGGTCTGGGTGCTGTGTCACTGCGTTCACCTCGATCACGCATACCGCCAGGTCCTGAGTCTTCAGCTGGGGTTGACCTGCGACGTCGAGCTTGGCGAGCTGCTCGGCGAACCGTCGCTCTTGCTTGCGGATCCGTGCCTCCGTCAGCGGGATCGCTCGCGTGTTGCCTCGTTCCGGTGGGTGGCCAGGGTCAGTCGAAGCGATCTCAGGCGGCGTTCGTGTACTTGGGCGAATGATTGCCGGCGGGTGGCCACGAAGGCCTCGTTCTCGGCCATCAGCTCGCGGCGGCGTTCGCCGATGCGGACCTCGAGGTTGAAGGTCGCCATCTCCACGGCTTCCTCCAGGTTGGCGTGGTCGCGAAGCGGCCCGGCAACCAGAGTTCCTCGAGCGAGTTCCTTCATGACTGCGAGTCCGACGTCCGGCCCTGCGTCTGACAGCGACGCGAGGTCGACTGTCGACGCTCCAGACCTCGTGTAGCTCACGAATCCCGTCCCAGTCGACGACAGCCAGGAGGACGAGGTACTTCCCCCAGGCACACCGGCGATGGCCGGACGTCATTCGCAGGAGCGTGAATCGGCCCTGTTGTAGCCCGGTGTGCCGACTGCGGCTCGGGCTGCGGGGTGCGTGGCCGTGAGCAACGGCAGACCTGAGACACGGGACAACTCCTGGTCGAGGGAGTAGGCCATCGTCATGCCGGATCGAAGCGCGGTGGTCAGCTCGGTGACTTCGGCGCTCAGCCGCTCGTGGGTGCGCACCAAAGCCTGCACGTGCTCCGCCATCTCGTCGTTGCCCCGCAGGCGCAGCACCTGCGGTTCCCGCTCGACCTGCGCCGCCGAAGGTCTCTGCCCAGTCCTGCACCAAGAGAGCCAGCTCGTCCTGACCGACGTATCGGCCGCTGGCCAGCAGGTCCTGCTCGAGCCCCTCGATCTCGGCGCCGTCGCTGCTGACCAGCGTGGGGGCGGCGGCCTCGACCTCGGCGAGGGCCACGGGCCTGCTCCTCGATGCGCCAGGATCGCCTCGCGGCTCTTGCTGCTCGCGCTGCTCGGGTGACAGGGAGAAGTCGAACAGGATGTCCTGGACGCCGCTTCCAACCGGAGTCGAGGATCGGCTCCAGCTCGCCGATCGCGTGCTCGAAGACGCCGATCCGATCCATGACCCGCTCGATGATGTCCGACTCGATCGTGCCGGGCGTGTGGAAGTTGAGGATCGCCAGCTTCTCCTCGGTCTGCCCGATCCGGTCGATGCGGCCGATGCGCTGCTCGACCTCCATGGGGTTCCAGGGCAGGTCGTAGTTCACGACGGCCGAGCAGAACTCGAAGTCGAGACCCTCGCTCGCGACCCTCGTCGCGAGCAGGACGTCGTACGCGCCCCTGCGGAAGGCAGCCATGACCTCGTCGCGCTTGCGGCGGCCCGACGTCGCCGTGGAGCGCCACGACCCGAGCGTCGCCGCGCAGGCGTGACTCGAGGTAGCGCAGGGTGCGCCGGGAGTGGGTGAAGACGATGACGCGCTTCCCCTGGCGAACCAGGTCGTCGATGAGCGATCCGGAACTGGTCGAACTTGGTGTCGGTCGACAGATGCGCGCGCGAGCTTGACGAGCTCCGGACCGGGAGCGACGTCGCGTGACGCTCGTGGCTGCGCGGCGACGCCGTCGTCCACCTCGAGGTCGGCAGCCCTCTGACGCCCCCACTCCAGTACCGAGCGGGCGGCCTCGGGCAGACAGCTGCCAGCCAAGCCGCAGCGGCATCTGCATCGCGAAGTGCAGCGGGCGAGCCGGTGACGGCGGCCCGCTCGACGCACCAGCCGCGGTAGGCGTCGTAGAACGCGGCCTCCGCGTCGTTGAAGAGTGCCGGGACGTGGTGCGGCTCCCGCATCGCCTTGAACTCCTGGACCTCGACCTTGCGGGTCCGGGTGACCTCGGCGGACAGTCCGTGCAGCTCCGAGCAGAGTCGCTTGATCTGCACCGCGTCGGCGGGCTCGAGCGCGTCCTTCGCGAGGAGCTCTCGGAGCAGCGCGTAGTCGGGACGCAGCGTGAGGATGGATCCGAAGACGTCCGCGGACGAGCTCCTCCAGCCACGCTCGGCGCTGCGTCGTTCGTCGCGTCGGGGTCGAGCAGTGGACTTCGTGATCCGGTGGAGGACCCGGTTGGGGGCGAGGCGCTCCTCCAGCGACTCGAGGTCCTCGAACTCGCCCGGGACGAGCAGGCTCAGCAGGTTGAACAGGTCGCGGTTGCGCAGGTTCACCGGGGTCGCCGACAGCATGACCAGCGCCTCGGCCCAGGTGGAGAGGTGCTCGCCCAGCTCGTAGCTGCGGGTGTCGGAGTTTCGGAAGGCGTGCGCCTCGTCGACGATGGCGAGGTCGAAGTTGCAGGTCGAGCTCGGTCGCCCGCTCGATCCCGTCCCACATGCGCAGGCGCTCGATGCTGCAGATGTACGCCGCACGCAACGGCAAGCGGTCCGACTCCACGCGGTCCAACAGGTCACGCAAGCCCGTCGCCGTCCAGCTCGACCAGGTCGAAGCCGAACCGCTCCTCCATCTCGCGCTTCCACTTGGTCACCAGCGCCGAGGGACAGACGACGAGCACGCGGTTGGCCTGACGACGGGCCTCCATCTCAGTCCACACCAGACCAGCCTCGATGGTCTTGCCGAGACCGACCTCGTCGGCGATCAGCAGCCGCAGCGTGCCGGTGTTGAGCAGCTTCTGGACCGGCTTGAACTGGTAGGGCCGAAAGATGGTGCGCGTGGCCCGGAACGAGAAGACCGTGTCGGTGAACCGGCCCGTGAGCTTCGCTCGCGTCAGGGTCGCAGAGAACCTACGTGGTGACACCGGCTTCGTCTCCACCCAGGCGGACGCGCGATCTTCCATCGGTCGGGCCGAGAGCGCCCCCTCGTCACGACGGGCAGTCGACCCGCCCGCGAACACTCGATAGTTCCAGCCGCCGCCGACGTACATGCGGCCCTCGCGCACGATTCCGTCGTGCCCGGTGCTGCTGACGACGACCTCAGAGCCAACGGCGAACAGAGGCCGAGGAACCACCGAAGCGCCGTCCCATGACTGGTCCGCCCAGGCAAGTGCGTTGTCGAGAGCTGAACCTGGGGGCACGGCGTCGGCCGGAACACTGAGGGACGGGCCGGCGGGGCTTCCCGAGGTGACCAAGAGCACGAGCGAGGGTTCGATCCCGTCGAACCAATAGATCCCTTGCGGCAACTGCACGGGCAGGCCAGTCACCAGCCGGGCCTCCACCACGTGGTCGATGACATCGGGCAGCCCAGAACCGAAGACGAGTAGTTGATCAAACAGGCCGGTCTCCAGAACGCCAGCCAGATCCGTCGTGACCGGGTGATAGCCGTGGCTGTGCCGGAGCTGATCACGCACAGGCGCGCCCACGGATCCCCCCTTTGCCGATTTGCTGGCCAGGCTCCCACCGTTGACCACGTGCCGCCCGTCAATCAGGCGAGCTCTCAGCATGCTAAGCCGGACGTCTGACAAGCGGCGGTCGAGTGAACGTTGCCGGCTCTCCTGACGTACCTGTGGGCGTCTGAGCGAGCCTGAACAAGGCACACGCCGCTTCCTGTCTAGGTTTCTGAGCTGTCTAGGAACAGGAACCAGGTGCACAGGAGAGCGGCGTGCGTGATGTCAGCCTATGGCGGGGTCTGCTCGGGGTCGAGAAGACGGTGATCGAGCGGGTCGAGTACGACGAGGACGCGCAGGTGCTGGTCGCTCACGTGCGGCCGGTGAGCCGGCAGCGGGGCCGGTGCGGGAGGTGCCGACGCCGCTGTCTGGGCTATGACGCCGGGCCGGGTCGGCGGCGGTGGCGGAGGTCGCTGGATCTAGCACGACGGTCGCGATGGTGGAAGCCGACGCACCCGGGTGCGCTGCCCGACCCATGGTGTCGTCGCGGCCCATGTCCCCTGGGCTCGCCACGACGCCGGTCACACCCTGGCCTTCGACGACAAGGTCGCCTGGTTGGCGACGCGGGCCTCGAAGACCACGGCCACGAAGCTGATGAGGATCGCGTGGCGCAGGGTCGGGCGATCATCACCCGCGTCTGGGCTGACATCGAGGCCCAGCTCAATCGTCTGGGCGGGTTGCGGCGGATCGCAAATCGATGAGATCTCCTACCAGAAGGGGACACCGGTACCTGATGCTCGTGGTCGACGACGACATTCGCCGGTTGGTGTGGGCCGCACCAGCGCGACCGTCAGGGAGTGCTTCT